>NZ_JAMGBG010000250.1 GCF_023516595.1 Streptomyces neyagawaensis
CGCCTCCTCCGGCCGCCGTCGGTGTTCACGGGTGAGGACGAGGCGGGCGGGGCCTCCGGTCTTCTTCTCCACCCGGGCGACGGCGTCGGCCGGGCCAGTGCGAGGAAACACGGGAGCCCCTGCTGAAGCGATGGGTGATCGAACGGACTCACCACTGGGGGTGCGATCCGGCCGCGCTCCGCTACGGAAGCGTGCCTGGTGGGTGGTGATTCGCCACCCACCAGGCAGCCACCCGGGCGCGGGAGCGGAATCCGAGCTTGGCCAGGATGTGCTCGATATGGCGGTCCACCGTGCGCGGTGACAGGTCGAGCGATGAGGCGATCTGCCGGTTGCTCATGCCCTCCGCCACGAGCGCGGCCACCTCCAGTTCCCGGCGCGTCAGGGAACACGAGCCAACTGAGGCACTCCACTGGGCGTCGGCCGACGCCACCAGGGCCAACTCGACGGCACAGGCCGGACTGTCGTACTGACCGCCTTCCGCGATGGCCTTCTCGAACGCCGTCGGGCCGAGGGCCGCCACGGTTTCCTGCTCGAAGCGGGCCTGGAACCGGGAAATATGAGGGCCGAACGCGCCGATGGACGTGCCGAGGACGCGCCACAGAGAACGTGCCGCGCCCTCCAGGCGGGCCGCCATCCGGTGGTCGCCGTATGAGCCGGCGATCCAGGCAAGGAGGCCCACCAGCATCGCGCTTCCTATGGGGTCGTTGAACCCCCGTTGAATCTCCAGTCCGGCACGCGTCGACTGTTCGGCGGCGGCGTTGTCGCCTCGTATCCAGGCGTCTAATCCCAGTGCCCACAGCGCGTAGGCGCGGCACAGCCGCTCCCCGTGTGCCTCCGCCACGGCCACCGCCTGTTCGGAGGTCGGTTCGAGGTTCCCGGCGAGTGTCCCGCCGTCGGGGCCCAATACCGTCACCTGGTGGGGCGTGCACTGTCCGAGGACGGCGCCGGTGGCGGTGACCGCGATCCGGTCGCCGTCGCGCATGCTCACATTGCCC
>NZ_JAMGBG010000251.1 GCF_023516595.1 Streptomyces neyagawaensis
CGCAGGGGGGATTTGAAGAAGGGCGGGAGCCAGATGCAGTCGATGCCCAGCCATTGCAGGTAGTCGAGTTTCGCGGTCAGGCCCTTGAGGTCGCCGATGCCGTCGCCGTTGCTGTCCTGGAAGGACCGGACGAGGACCTCGTAGAAGACGGCGCGTTTGAACCACTCCGGGTCCCGGTCCTTCTGCGGCGTGTCCTCGAAGGTGTCGGGAACGGGCTCGTTGACGATCATCGTGTGGGTGACCCCCCGATCTGCGGGTTGGACGGTCGCAGGACGGTCAGTACGTGAGCGGGCGTGCGGCCCGGTTCGAGACGTACGTAGTTGTTCCTGCCCCAGGTGTAGACCTCGCCGGTGAGCTCGTCGCGCACCAGCACCGACTCGTGCCAGTCGAGGCCGAGCCGCGGCATGTCCAACGAGACCGTGGCCTCCTGGGTGTGGTGGGGGTCGAGGTTCACGACCACCAGAACCGTGTTCGAACCCGCCCGCTTCGAATAGATGATCACCGCTTCCTGGTCGGCGTGGTGGAAGTGCAGGTCGCGCAGCTGGCGCAGCGCGGGGCTCCGCCGCCGGATCTCGTTGAGCTTGCCGAGCAGCGGGGCGATGGTGCGTCCTTCGCGTTCGGCTGCTTCCCAGTCGCGGGGGCGGAGTTGGTACTTCTCGGAGTCGAGGTACTCCTCGCTGCCGGGTTTGAGGGGGGTGTTCTCGCACAGTTCGTAGCCGGCGTAGACGCCCCAGGTGGGGGAGAGGGTCGCGGCGAGG
>NZ_JAMGBG010000252.1 GCF_023516595.1 Streptomyces neyagawaensis
CTCCCCCACCTGGGGCGTCTACGCCGGCTACGAACTGTGCGAGAACACCCCCCTCAAACCCGGCAGCGAGGAGTACCTCGACTCCGAGAAGTACCAACTCCGCCCCCGCGACTGGGAAGCAGCCGAACGCGAAGGACGCACCATCACCCCGCTGATCACCGCTCTGAACGACATCCGCCGGCGCCATCCCGCACTGCACGGGCTCAGGAACCTGCGCTTCCACCACACCGACAACGACGCGGTGATGGCGTACAGCAAGCGCACCGGCCCCGACACGGTCCTCGTGGTCGTGAATCTCGACCCCCACCACACGCAGACCGCCCGGGTCTCGCTCGACATGGCGGAACTCGGCCTGGGCCCCGACGAGAACGCGCCGATGCACGACGAGCTGACGGGTGAGACCTACCGATGGGGAAGGACGAACTACGTGCGCCTGGAGCCGGGCCGGGCGCCCGCACACATCCTCCACGTCGGGGTCCACGCCGACGACGCCCGGTCCTCGGCTCGGAACGGAGGGCCCGGTACCCGATGACGATGAACAAGCCCATCCCGGACACCTTCGAGGACACGCCGCAGAAGGACCGGGACCCGGAGTGGTTCAAACGCGCCGTCTTCTACGAGGTCCTCGTCCGGTCCTTCCAGGACAGCAACGGCGACGGCATCGGCGACCTCAAGGGCCTGACCGCGAAACTCGACTACCTGCAATGGCTGGGCATCGACTGCATCTGGCTCCCGCCCTTCTTCAAATCCCCCCTGCG
>NZ_JAMGBG010000253.1 GCF_023516595.1 Streptomyces neyagawaensis
CAAGCTCGACTCCTCGAACTGGAAGGGCGAGGCGGCCGACACGTTCCGCGAGCAGTTCGCGATGCATCCGAAGAAGTGGCTGCACGCGGCGGACGCCTGCGACAAGGCCGGCAAGGCCCTCGACGCGTACGCCGACACCGTCAAGTGGGCCCAGGAGCAGGCGCGGGACGCGCTCGAGGCGTACAAGGCCGGCCGGGAGGCGTCCGAGAAGGCGGTCGACGCGTACAACACCAAGGTCGACGCGTACAACGCCAAGGTGAAGGCCGGTGAGGACCCCGGGCCCGAGCCCGCCCCCTTTCAGGACCCCGGCGAGAAGGACGTCGCCCGCGCGCACCAGCTCCTCAAGGAGGCCCGCAGGCAGCGCAACGAGGCCGCCCGCACTGCCGCCACGTCGGTCAGGGCCGCCCTGGAACACGCGCCCGCCGAACCCCCGCCCCTGACCCGGCTCGTCTCGAACTTCGTCGACCACCAGGCGGGCACGAGCCTTGAGCTGACGCATGTCGTGGGCGGCGCGGTGAAGGGCACCGCCGGCCTGCTCACCTTCGCCCGCGGCATGACGTTCTACGACCCGTACAACCTGACCCACCCGGCCGAGTACTACCAGAACGTCAACATGACGCTCGCCGGCCTCGCGAACACCGCGGCCCACCCGGACCGGGCCCTCAAGGACG
>NZ_JAMGBG010000254.1 GCF_023516595.1 Streptomyces neyagawaensis
CGCACCACAAGACGCTGGAGGACTACGACTTCTCCTTCCAGCCCGAGCTTGACCCGCGCAAGGTCAAAGACCTGGCCACCCTCTCCTTCGTCGAGGACAAGACCAACGTCGCTCTGCTCGGGCCGCCCGGGGTCGGCAAGACGCACATTGCCGTCGCCCTGGCCGTCGCGGCCTGCCCGGGCCGGCTACTCGATCTACTTCACCAGCCTCGACGACATGGTCCGCCACCTCAAAGCCGCCGAGGACCAGGGCAGGCTGATCAGCAAACTCACCAGCCACCTCCGCCCCAGCGTCCTCGTGGTCGACGAGGTGGGCTACCAGCCGCTGGAGCGGGCCGAGGCGAACCTGGTCTTCCAGGTGATCTCTAAGCATTACGAGAAGGGCTCGATCATCCTGACCTCGAACAAGACCTTCGGCGAGTAGGGCCAGGTCTTCGGCGACGAGGTACTGGCCACCGCAAACCTCGACCGGCTCCTGCACCACTGCGAAGTCGTCTCGATCAACGGCAACAGCTACCGGCTCAAGAACCGCCTCCAGGCCATCGAGCGGGACACCGACGTGGCCTGAGCAGTGGTGCACATAACTTCGTACTCGGCGGAGCACTCAGAGGAGTACCTGGACATGCGCTGGCGCAACACCAACGCCCGCCACCCCAACGTCCTC
>NZ_JAMGBG010000255.1 GCF_023516595.1 Streptomyces neyagawaensis
GGAGCAGCCGATGCCGGAGACGAAGACGATGTTCTCCTTGGCGAGGCCGAGTTCGGGCATGAAGCCCTGGACGGCGGCGAGGATCGCGTAGTCACCGCAGCCGGGGCACCAGCGCACCTCCTGATCGGACTTGAAGTCCTTCATGGACTGCTTGGCCTCGGCCTTCGGGACGAGCGAGAGCGCCTCGATCGTGCCCGTGCCTTCCCCGGACGAGCCGGTCGCACCGGTCGTCGTCTCAGCCATCGATGGCCTCCTTGAGAGCCGCGGCGAGCTGCTCCGCCTTGAACGGCATGCCGTTCACCTGGTTGTACGAGTGGGCGTCGACCAGGTACTTCGCCCGGATGAGCATGGCGAGCTGCCCGAGGTTCATCTCGGGGATCACCACCTTGTCGTAACGCTGCAGCACGGTGCCCAGGTTCCGCGGGAACGGGTTCACATGCCGCAGATGCGCCTGCGCGATCGACTCCCCGGCCGCCCGCAGCCGCCGCACGGCTGCGGTGATCGGACCGTAGGTGGACCCCCAGCCGAGGACCAGCGTCCGCGCCTCGTGCGGATCATCGACCTCGACGTCGGGGATGTCGATGCCGTCGATCTTGGCTTGGCGGGTGCGGACCATGAAGTCGTGGTTGGCGGGGTCGTAGGAGATGTTGCCG
>NZ_JAMGBG010000256.1 GCF_023516595.1 Streptomyces neyagawaensis
CCGGCGCGGGAGTACAGCAGGCGGGCCTGGCCGAGGAGGTCGAGGCCGATGTTGGCGAGCGCGACCTCCTCCTCCAGCTCGGGCGCGCGGGTGGTCCACTCGGCGAGCCGCTGGGCCGAGACCAGGGCGTCGTCGGCCAACGCCACACAGACGCGGGCCAGTTCCCCCACGTCGACGCCCTCGGGCACGCCGGTGTCGACGCCGTGCAGCGGGTCCTCGAAGCCGGTGCCGTAGGCCCAGCGGGTGTCGTCGTCGTGTCCCTCGGCGAGGGTCATGTAGACGTGGTCGTCACTCATGCCCTGCTCCTCAGATGTGCGGGACGTCGTCGGGGATGTCGTAGAACGTCGGGTGGCGGTACACCTTGTCGGCGCTGGGCTCGAAGAAGGGGTCCTTCTCGTCGCGGGTGGAGGCGGCGATGTGCTCCGAGCGCACCACCCACAGGGAGACGCCCTCGTTGCGCCGGGTGTACAGGTCACGTGCGTGGGTGAGGGCCATCCGGTCGTCGGCCGCGTGCAGCGAGCCCACGTGGACGTGGTTCAGGCCGCGCTTGCCGCGCACGAACACCTCGTACAGCGGCCAGTCGCCCTTGTTCCCGCGCGCCGCGCCCCTGTCGTCCGTGCCGGTCATGCC
>NZ_JAMGBG010000257.1 GCF_023516595.1 Streptomyces neyagawaensis
CCGCTGCTCGGCCTCAAGGCGGACGTCACGGACGACGTCTCCGTACGGGCCGCCGTGGGCGACGCCGTCGAACAGCTCGGTGGTCTGGACATCCTCGTCAACAACGCCGGCATCGGCGCCATCGGCACCATCGAGGACAACCCCGACGAGCAGTGGCACCAGGTCCTCGACGTCAACGTCCTCGGCATCGTGCGCACCAGCCGCGCCGCCCTGCCCCACCTGCGGAACTCGTCCCACGCGGCCATCGTGAACACCTGCTCCATCGGCGCCACCGCCGGGCTGCCGCAGCGCGCCCTGTACTGCGCCAGCAAGGGCGCGGTCCTCTCCCTGACCCTCGCCATGGCCGCCGACCACGTCCGCGAGGGCATCCGCGTCAACTGCGTCAACCCCGGCACCGCCGACACCCCCTGGGTCGGCCGCCTCCTCGACGCGGCCGACGACCCCGACGCCGAGCGCGCCGCCCTCAACGCCCGCCAGCCCATGGGACGCCTCGTCACCCCCGACGAGGTCGCCGCCGCCATCGTCTACCTGGCGAGCCCGGCGGCGGCGTCCGTCACCGGCACCTCCCTCGCGGTGGACGGCGGCATGCAGGGACTCCGGCTCCGACCGG
>NZ_JAMGBG010000258.1 GCF_023516595.1 Streptomyces neyagawaensis
CAAGGACGAGGTCCTCATCCACGGTGCCCTGCTGGACATCGGCGTCGAAGTCGTCCGCCGCAATCCGGCCGACCAGGGCAAAGGTTTCGTCCCGCAACCGAAGAGGTGGATCGTGGAACAGGTCAACGGCACGCTGATGCTGCATCGCCGACTGGCCCGCGAGTACGACCACCGGCCCGATACCTCCGCCTCGCGCGTCTACTGGGCCTCGATCGCGAACATGGCCCGCCGCCTCACCACACCCGCTCCGTCCTGGCGCGACACCCTCGGGCTGGCCGCGTGAACGTCATCGAGCTCCTGGCCGAGACCGAAGCGCGACTCGCGGATCTGGCCACCACCCGGAAGGTCATCGCCGAACTCGCACCGGCTGGAGGCCAACCCGCACCACCCGAGACGAACAGCGCCTACCAGGCCATCGTGAACACCTTCAACCAGCATCCCGATCAAGAGTTCCGAGCCCGTGAGCTGCACGAACTCCTCGGCATGCCCACCGACGAGGCATCCGTCAACATCACCCGCAGCCGCCTCGGACGCCTCACCCGCCAAGGCTTCCTCACCCAACCCGGACGAGGCCGCTACCAGAAACGGACTT
>NZ_JAMGBG010000259.1 GCF_023516595.1 Streptomyces neyagawaensis
CGCGTGACGCTCCGCCAGAGGACCCGCCTGTCCCGCAAGCCGGACACGTGGCGCTACACGTGGGACGCGGAGGACCGCCTGACGTCGGTGACGACTCCGGACGGCACGCGCTGGCGCTACACGTACGACCCGCTGGGCCGCCGCACGGCGAAACTCCGCGTGGCGGACGACGGCGAGACGGTGGTCGAACGGATCGACTTCACGTGGGACGGAACGACCCTCTGCGAGCAGACGACGAGGTCCCCGTCCCTGCCGAACCCGGTGACCCTGACATGGGACCACCAGGGCCTGCGCCCCATGGCCCAGACGGAACGCATCACGGCGGCGGACGCCCCCCAAAGGGAAATAGACTCCCGCTTCTTCGCCATCGTCACGGACCTGGTCGGCACCCCCAGCGAACTCATCGACGAACAGGGCGAGATCGCGTGGCGCACGCGCAGCACGCTGTGGGGCACGACGACATGGACGACGAACAGCACGACCTACACACCCCTACGCTTCCCGGGCCAGTACTACGACCCGGAAACGGGCCTCCA
>NZ_JAMGBG010000026.1 GCF_023516595.1 Streptomyces neyagawaensis
CGCCGGGTCGGCGACCGGGAAGTCCTGGTGGACGACGCTGTCGCTGTGGCCCAGCTTGCGCCACAGCTCCTCGGCGATGTGCGGGGCCAGCGGCGCGACCAGCAGGACCAGGGCCTCGGCGACGGACCGCGAGACCGGACCGCCCGTCTTCGTCAGATGGTTGTTCAGCTCGGTGACCTTGGCGATCGCCGTGTTGAAGCGCAGGCCCTCCAGGTCCTGGCGCACCCCGTCGATCGCCTTGTGCAGCGCCCGCAGGGTGTCCTCGCCGGGCTCGGCGTCGACGACCGTGACCTCACCGGTCGCCTCGTCGACGATGTTGCGCCACAGCCGCTGCAGCAGCCGGAACTGGCCCACCACCGCGCGCGTGTCCCACGGCCGGGAGACGTCCAGCGGACCCATCGCCATCTCGTACAGACGCAGGGTGTCGGCGCCGTACTCCTCGCAGATGGACTCCGGGGTGACCGCGTTCTTCAGGGACTTGCCCATCTTGCCCAGCAGCCGGCTGACCTGCTCGCCCTGGTAGTAGAACGCGCCGTCGCGCTCCTCCACCTCGGCGGCGGGCACCGCGAAGCCACGGCTGTCGCGGTAGACGAACGCCTGGATCATGCCCTGGTTGAACAGCTTGTGGAACGGCTCGGCGGACGAGACGTACCCCAGGTCGTACAGGACCTTGGACCAGAAGCGCGCGTACAGCAGGTGCAGCACGGCGTGCTCGGCGCCGCCGACGTACAGGTCGACCCCGCCGTGCGGCCGGCCCTCGCCAGGGCCCATCCAGTAGCGCTCGATCTCGGGGTCGACCAGCTGCCGGTCGTTGTGCGGGTCCAGGTAGCGCAGCTCGTACCAGCAGGAACCGGCCCAGTTGGGCATGGTGTTGGTCTCGCGCCGGTACTTCTTCGGCCCGTCGCCCAGGTCCAGCGTGACGTCGACCCACTCCTCGTTCCGCGACAGCGGAGTCTCGGGCTGGGTGTCGGCGTCGTCCGGGTCGAAGGTGCGGGGCGAGTAGTCCTCGACCTCGGGCAGCTCCAGCGGCAGCATCGACTCGGGCAGGGCGTGGGCGACGCCGTCCTCGTCGTAGACGATCGGGAAGGGCTCGCCCCAGTAGCGCTGGCGGCTGAACAGCCAGTCGCGCAGGCGGAAGTTGACGGTGCCCTCGCCGATGCCGGACCGCTCCAGCCACTCGGTGACGCGCGCCTTGGCCTCGACGACGCCCAGGCCGTCCAGGGAGACGCCCTCACCGGTGGAGTTGACGATCTTCGCGTCGTACGAGACGAAGGCGTCGTCCCACGCCGACGTGTCCGTGCCCCGGTCGTCCGTCGGTTCGACGACGCAGATGATCGGCAGCTCGAAGGCGCGCGCGAACGCGAAGTCGCGCACGTCGTGCGCCGGGACGGCCATGATGGCGCCGGTGCCGTAGCCCATCAGGACGTAGTCGGCGATGAAGACGGGGATCTTCTCGCCGTTGACGGGGTTGGTGGCGTAGGAGCCGGTGAAGACGCCGGTCTTGTCCTTGGCCTCGGCCTGCCGCTCGACGTCGGACTTCGAGGCGGCCTGGGCGCGGTAGGCGGAGACGGCCTCGGCGGGGGTGGCGTGACCGCCGGTCCACACGTCGTGGGTGCCCTCGGGCCAGGCGGCCGGGGTGAACTTGTCGACCAGCGGGTGCTCGGGGGCCAGCACCATGTAGCTCGCGCCGAACAGCGTGTCGGGGCGCGTCGTGAAGACGGTGATGTGCTCGCCGTCGATCGGGAAGTCGACGCGGGCGCCCTCGGAGCGGCCGATCCAGTTGCGCTGCTGCAGCTTGATGGCCTCGGGCCAGTCCAGCTCCTCCAGGTCCTCCAGCAGACGGTCGGCGTACGCCGTGATCCGCATGTTCCACTGGCGCAGCTTGGCCTTGAAGACGGGGAAGTTGCCGCGCTCGGAGCGACCGTCGGCGGTGACCTCCTCGTTGGCCAGGACGGTGCCCAGGCCGGGACACCAGTTGACGGGCGCGTCGGAGGCGTAGGCCAGGCGGTACTCGCCCAGGACGTCGGCGCGTTCGACGGCGCTCAGCGCGTTCCAGGAGCGCCCGCCGGGCACCGCGCGCTCACCCGACTCGAACTGGGCGACCAGTTCGGCGATGGGGCGGGCCTTCCTCGCCTCGTCGTCGTACCAGGAGTTGAAGATCTGCAGGAAGATCCACTGGGTCCACTTGTAGTAGTCCGGGTCGATCGTGGCGAACGACCGGCGCTTGTCGTGGCCCAGGCCCAGCCGGCGCAGCTGGGACTTCATGTTGCTGATGGCGGCCTCGGTGGTGACCCGGGGGTGCTCGCCGGTGGCCACGGCGTGCTGCTCGGCGGGCAGGCCGAAGGCGTCGAAGCCCAGGGTGTGCAGGACGTTGTGGCCGGTCATCCGCTGGTAGCGGGCGAAGACGTCGGTGGCGATGTACCCCAGCGGGTGACCGACGTGCAGGCCCGCACCGGAGGGGTACGGGAACATGTCCATGATGAACTTCTTGGGACGGGCGGCCAGCTCCGGGTCGCCCGCCAGGTCGCCCTTGGGGTTCGGTGCCGCGTAGGTGCCCTCGGCGTCCCAGAAGTCCTGCCAGCGTGCCTCGATCTCGGCCGCGACGGCGGCCGTGTAGCGGTGCGGCGCGGTATCCACCGACGCTCCTGCGGCAGCGGGGTTCGTCTCGCTCATGATCCTCAAAGCTCCATCGATCGTCTCTGCCAGCGGTAGGTGTCGTCCGGAAACGAAAAATCCCCTCGCACAGGAGGGGACGCCGCGCCGATTCCGACCACGCCGTTCATCGGCGGTCGGGACTGATCAGCGCGGCTCGCTAAGCAGAAGGCGTACGGCACGCATGGGCTCAGGGTACCCCAGGGCCCACAGCCGTCGCGACGAGGTTCCGGCCGTCACAGGGCGGGACCAGCGGTGTGTCAGCCACCGGATCCGGCCAAAAAAGTTGAACAAAGTTCAAATCTTACTTCGCGTAACAACCACTAAGGGACATCACCGATGTGAGATTGGCCCTTGATAACAGCGCAATAACTCAAACCACCTACTGCTCGGTTTGGCACCACTTACAGTTCGACGACGGGACCGCTTTCCCGAACTGTTCGGAGTTGCCCCCATGAACCCTCGTCGCAGTAACAGCACGCTGCCCCAGACCGGCCGTTCGGCCTACGGGATCGCGACCGCTGCCGCTCTGCTGCTGATACCCGTAAGTGTGCTGGTCGGAGGTGACGCGTACCGCGAGTTCCTCGACTTCGGCGCCGGCGTCCTCTCGCTGGTGTCGCTGACCCTGTCGGTGCTCTGGGGACTCGTCGCCCAGGACCGCACCCTGCTCAGCGTGCGCCAGCGGATCATCGGCCAGGCCGTCCACCGGACGACCGCCATCGCGTCGGTCGCGTTCCTCGTCCTCCACGTCACCGTCAAGCTGGCGCTGGACCACGTCTCCGCGATCGCCCTGTTCCCCTTCGCCCTCGGCGTGACGGGTACGGGCGCGCTCATCGGCTTCGGCGCGACCGCCGCATCCCTGATGATCTTCGTCGCCATCACCGGCGCACTGCGCAGCAACTTCGCCTCCCCGGCGGAGACCGCAGCGCGCTGGCGGGCGATGCACATGCTGGCCTACGCGGCCTGGTGTTTCGCGCTCGTGCACGGACTCTACGCGGGTCGCGAAGCCAAGCCGATCTTCGTCACCCTCTACTCGCTGGGCCTGGTCGCGGTGGCCGCGGCGCTGCTGCTGCGGGCGGCCCCCCGTTCGGTGAAGCGGCAGTTCATCGAGCGCATCACGGCCGTCCTGGGCACCGACGGCCAGCGTCCCCCCGAGGTCGAGGAACTCGTGAAGTCCCGGGCCGCCCGTCAGGACCCGGGCGGGCGCCGCGAGGACGGACCGCGCGAGTCCCGACAGCGGGAGGCCGGACAGTCGCAGCGGGACACCGGGCAGTTCCCCCTGCCGGGCTTCGGCGGCGGCCAGGCCCCGGGCCCCGCGCTGGGCGACAGCCTCGTCCCCCCGCCCCGCACGGGCGCGTCGGCCGACGGCCCCGGTTTCGCGGCGGCCTACCGCGCCGTGTCGATGACACCGCGCTCCCCGGAGCCGACGGCGCCCTACCTGACCCAGCAGCAGCCCCCGCTGGACATGCAGCCCACGCAGGCCATGCCCCGTCTGGACGACGGTCCGGCCACGGGCACACGCTGGCCGTCCCCGTCCCCGCCGCCGGTCGGCGAGGCGCCCCCGTCGTCGTACGACCCGATGCAGGACACCTTCGCCGGGCAGCCCCTGGGCGGACAGACCCTCGGCGGACAGGCGTACCCGGGCCAGACGTACCAGGGTGAGGCGTACCCCACGGGGGTTCCGGAAAGTTCTTACGGAACCGCTGAGACGAACGCCCCCTACGGCACGTACAACCCGAACGACACGTACAACAGCGGTCCCGCCACTGAAACGCTGCCCGGATACGACCAGCCGGGCTCAGGCGAACCCTGGAACGCGCCTTCCGGAGGCTTTAAGTGAACGAGGCCCTTCCCGACGTCCCCGAAGTCCGTGTGGTGGGTCTCCCCCAGCTCACCTCGGGCTTCGACCTCGTCGAGAGACTCGATCTCCCCATGCACCTGAAGGTGCACGGTCCGCTCGAACCCATGGGCGGGGAGCAGTTGGCCCAGCTCTCCGAGCGGATCAATCTGAAGGGCAGGGGTGGCGCGGGCTTCCCGTTCCACAAGAAGCTGCGCTCGGTCGCCGAGTCGGCGATCAAGCGCGGCATCCGGCCGGTCGTGGTCGTCAACGGCAGTGAGGACGAACCCGCCTGCCGCAAGGACACGGTGCTGATCAACCGTGCCCCGCATCTCATCCTGGACGGCGCCCTGCTGGTCGCGGAGGCCCTGGGCGCCCGCCAGCTGGTCGTCGGGGTGACACGTGAATCCACCCAGCGGTCGATGGAGGCCGCCCTCGCCGAGCGCGGCCTCGGCAACCGGCGCGGCGCGGCCATCCGCGCGAGCGTGCAGCGCAACCCGGTCCGCATGGTCACGGGCGCGGCCGCCTCGCTGATCCGTTCCATCGACGGGGGCCCGGCGATCCCGCCCGGCCGCAAGACCAGCGCGTCCAAGAGCGGTGTCGGAGGCGCGCCGACCCTGCTCTCGAACGCCGAGACCTTCGCCCAGCTCGCCATCGGCGCCCGCATCGGCGCCGAGCGGTACGCCAACACCGGCCTGTACGACGAGCCGGGCACCGTCATGCTCACCGTCTCCGGCGCGGTCGCCCGGCCCATGGTGATCGAGGCACCGACCGGCGTGCCGCTGCGCTACATCCTGCAGCTCGCCGGCGCGCCGCCGGTCCCGCAGGGTGTGCTGACGGGCGGCTACCACGGCAAGTGGATCGACGCGGCGACGGTCAACGAGGCGGTCGTCTCCCGCAACTCCCTGGACGCGGTGGGCGGTGCGCTCGGCGCGGGCGCGATCCTGCCGATCAGCCAGGACACCTGCCCGCTCGGCGAGTCGCTCCAGGTCGCCAAGTGGCTCGCCGAGGAGAGCGCGGGGCAGTGCGGTCCCTGCTACCTCGGTCTGCCGGCCGCCGCGCGCGGCATGGAGGACATCCTCAACGGCGGCGGACCGGCCGCCCTGGAGGCCCTCAAGCAGGTCGCCAAGAACGTCAAGCGGCGCGGGGCGTGCTCGCACCCCGACGGCTCCGCGATGTTCCTGGAGTCGACCATCAAGGCCTTCACCGACGACCTCGCCGCCCATGTCCTCGGCAACGGCTGCGGGCGGCCCGTGGAAGGTGTCCTGCCGCTGTTCGAGGGCGGCAGGGGACCGACGGGCCTCCCGGGCGGCGCGAGCCAGGAGGATTCCGGCGCGAGCCGCCAGAAGATCTTCGTCGACTGGACGCTGTGCCGGGGCCACGGCCTGTGCGCCGACATCCTCCCGGAGGTCTTCCAGCTGGGCGCCGACGGCTTCCCCACGGTCGCCCAGGCGAAGGTCCCGCAGTACGCCGAGGCGAAGGCGCTGCGCGCGGTGCGGCGCTGCCCGGCGCTGGCCCTGCGCATCGAGGAGGACACCCGGGGCAACGCCCCGTCCCGCAACCTCCCGGTCCTCTCCCAGGGCCGCGGCCGCCGGGCTCTGGGCAGCGGCCGCTGAGACCCCGCTGAAGCGACGCGAGGGCGGGCCACCCCGGTACGGGGTGGCCCGCCCTTTTCCGTCCTCCTGGGCGCCGTCACAGGCGCTCTCAGGCCCCGCCGTACGGCCGGCGGCCGGCACTCCGAAACATCGTCAACAACGCGAAGACCCCGTCCACTTGGACGGGGTCTTGTCTGTGGAGCTAAGGAGAATTGAACTCCTGACCTCCTGCATGCCATGCAGGCGCTCTACCAACTGAGCTATAGCCCCTTGCTGTTTCCGCCGGGTTCCCCCGGCGACATCGCCAACTTTACCGGTCCCCGCGCCGACCACCAAATCCTTTCCGACCGGCGCACCTTATGGGCGATTTCAGCGCATTACGCCCGTTGTTGAGGCGTCGAGTTGGCACCCGGCCCGTCAGGCGGTCACGAACGAGTAGAAGCGCTTGAGCGTGCAGTGCTCCTCGAGGAGCCGGCCGTAGATCGGCTCGCCCTCGAGCTCGCGGTACGTCTCGATGGGGTCGCCTTTTATGATCAGCGCCCGGGCGCATTCCTCGCACCAGTACTGGTAGTCGGCGTTGACGGGTTCCATGTCGCGGACGATCGGGGTGCCGCTGCCGCACCAGTCGCATTTCCTCCTGTGTGCGCCCATCGATCAGCTCCAGCTGTGGCCGCAGGCCGTGCACACGTAGGAAATACCTCCGTTGTCACCGAGTACTTGGGCAACGTGGAGCGAGCCGCAGGAAGGGCACAGGAGGGTGGTCTTGCTCCGCATCATCACAGCGGCGGGAAGGTCGTGGACCTTCCCGCGGATGCTCGCAGGCATCGCTTCTCCCTCCCGTCGGGCCGCGCCCCCTTCCGGCCGTTTGATTCTGCCACGGCCGGACCAATACGGTCAGCGACGCCTTCGTACCAGTCCGGACACGCGGCAGGAAAGAAGGTCGTCCGCAGAGGTATACGCCCGTGGGGCGCCCCGCACTCAAGGAGGTCACGGATCTCACACGAAAAATCCCGCCCCCTGCCGGGAACGGGATCTTCTGTCCGATCTGTGGAGCTAAGGAGAATTGAACTCCTGACCTCCTGCATGCCATGCAGGCGCTCTACCAACTGAGCTATAGCCCCTTGCCCCATGCGGCCGAAGCCGTATGGTGTTTCGCCCCGCTCGGCGGGGCGAACAAGAAGAACTTTAGCCTGCGACCTGCCGGAAAGTGAAATCCGGGCCGCGGCCCCGCCGCCGGGGCCCCGCGCGGCCGCTCAGTCGTCGTCGCCGAGCACCGGCTCCGGGAGGGTGCCGGCGTTGTGCTCCAGCAGACGCCAGCCGCGGGCGCCCTCGCCGAGGACGGACCAGCAGCAGTTGGAGAGGCCGCCGAGGCTCTCCCAGTGGCGCGGCTCCAGGCCGAGCAGGCGCCCGATGGTGGTGCGGATGGTGCCGCCGTGGCTGGTGACCACGAGGGTGCCGTTCTCCGGGAGCTTGTCGGCGTGCCGGAGCACCACGGGGGCGGCACGGTCGGCGACCTCGGTCTCCAGTTCACCGCCGCCGCGGCGGACCGCCTCGCCGCGCTTCCACGCGCCGTACTCCTCGCCGTACCGGGCGATGATCTCGTCGTGCGTGAGGCCCTGCCACACGCCCGCGTACGTCTCCCGCAGGCCCTCGTCGTGCGTGACCTCCAGGCCGGTGAGCGCGGCCAGCTCGGCGGCCGTCCGCGCGGCGCGCTGAAGGTCGGAGGCGATGATCGCGTCGGGCTTGAGGGAGGCGAGCAGCCGGGCGGCGCGGCGGGCCTGGCCGAGGCCGGTCTCGGTGAGCTCGACGTCGGTGGTGCCCTGGAAGCGGCGCTCCACGTTCCACGAGGTCTGGCCGTGCCGCCACAGGATGATCCGGCGCCCGCGGCCCTTGCGGTCGGCCTGCTCGGCCCCCGGGGTCATCGCAGCTCCCCGCCCAGCTCGGCGGCCTCCTCGGCGGCCTGGAGCTTCGCGTGCTCCGCGGCCTTGCCCTTGGTGGCCTGCGCGTCGGCGGGCAGCTCCAGCTCGGGGCAGTCCTTCCAGAGCCGCTCCAGGGCGTAGAAGACGCGCTCCTCGCTGTGCTGGACGTGTACGACGATGTCGACGTAGTCCAGCAGCACCCAGCGGGCCTCGCGGTCGCCCTCACGGCGGACCGGCTTGGCGCCGAGCTCCTTGTTCAGCCGCTCCTCGATCTCGTCGACGATCGACTTGACCTGGCGGTCGTTGGGCGCGGAGGCGAGCAGGAAGGCGTCCGTGATGGAGAGCACATCGCTGACGTCGTACGCGATGATGTCGTGCGCGAGCTTGTCGGCGGCCGCCTGTGCGGCGGTGTGGATGAGCTCGAGGGAGCGGTCGGTGGCGGTCACTACATGGCTTTCCGTAGGCGGTCAGGAACCCTCACGGGCTACCACAAGGGTCTCACGGACCATGGACACAGCCCCACGGGTTAAGCGATCAGGCCCCGGGGCGCCGCCGTCGAGGCGCGGCTCCGGGGCCTGATCGCGATCGCTGTCGTTCCGAGGGGGTGACGGTCAGCCGGTGGTCCCGGTCGTCCCCGTAGTACTCGTGGCGCCCGTGGTGCCGGTCGTACCCGTGGTACCCGCGCCGGTGGTGCCCGTCGTGCCCGTGCCGCTCGTGCCCGTCGGGTCCGTCGTCTCGTAGTTCTGTCCGAGGACTACGGTGACGTCGGCGTTGGACGTGGTCTCGCCCTTCTTGACGGCGCTCGCGGGGAGGCCGAGGGTCTTGGCGACCTCGACGGCGTCCCGCTTGCGGGCCGCGTCGGAGTAGAGCACCCGGGAGGTGGTCTCGGCGGTGCCGACGGTGCCGGCGTCGAGGAAGGTGTAGCCGCCGTTGAGCAGGACCACGCGGGCCTGTTCGGTGGCGTCCTTGTCGCCGGTGGCGTTGCGGATGCCGACCCGGACGGTGTCCCCGGCCTCGGGGCTCCTGGCGGTGCCGCCGAGCAGCTTCTTGACCACGCCGTCGGAGGCCTCGGCGCTGAGGGTGCCGTCCTGCTGGACGGGGAGCAGCTCGGACGTGTAGTCGCCGCCCTTGGCGCGGTCGGCGAGCTTGGCGAGGAACGCGCCGAGGTCCTTCTCGCCGAGCGACGGGTCGAGGATCTGGCCGAGGGTCTGCACGGTGACCGTGGCCGCCTGGGCGTCGGAGGACAACTTGCGCAGCACGCCCTGCATGACCTGCCCGAACCGCTTCAGCTGGGCGTCCTGCGACTCGCCGGAGGCCCGGTAGGTGGCGTACGCGACGGCCATCTTGCCGCTGAGCGTCTGGTTCTCGCCCTTGGTGACGAGGGGCGCCTCGCCCTTCTTCTTCGCCTGCGGGTCCGGTACCGAGGTGTTGGTGTCGAGGTCGATGTTGCCGACGAGTTCGACGAGGTTGCTCAGGAAGGGGGTGTCCAGGCGCCAGGTGCCCTCGATGTCGGTGCCGAGGACGGTGTCGAGTTCCTCGCGGGTACCGGCGGAGCCGTCGTCCTCGACGGACTTGGCGAGGGTGGTCGTGGTGCCGTCGTCGCCGGTCAGGGCGAGGGAGTTGGGCAGCAGGACGGTCGCGCCCCGCTTGGTGGTGGCGTTGTCGACGAGCAGCGCCGTGGAGGTGCCGCCCTTCTTGGTGTCGTGCAGGTGGACGGCGATGACGTCGCGCTTCTGGGCGCCCGCGGCGGTCGTCGTGCCGGTCTTCTGGTCGGCGGAGGAGCCGGGCAGCACGCCCGCGAACCACAGATAGCCGACGCCGCCGACCGCGACCAGCGCCAGCACGACCACGAGGGCGATCATGCGGCTCTTGGCGCGCCGCTTGGCCTCCTCACGGCGCTCGGTGCGGTTCTCGGTGAAGTTCAGCCAGTCGATGACGTCCTCGGAGTCGCCGTCGGGCTGGTCGACGAAGGCGAACTGCTCGGTGCGGTACTCCGGGTCGCCGGCCTCCGCTCCGGCCTCGGGACCGCCGTCCTCGGTGGTCTCCTGCGGGCCCGTCTGCTGCGGGATGTGGGCGGTCTGCTCGGTGACCGGGGCCTGATGGTCGGTGACCGCGGTCTGCCCGTACGGGTCGTAGGGGTCGTACGCGGGTGCCGGTGCCTGCTGGCCCGTGTCGTAGGCGGTGCCGTAGCCCTGGCTGGGCTGCTGCTGGACCTGGCCGGTCGCGTACGGGTCGTACCCGTAGCCCTGGCCGTACCCACCCTGTCCGTAGTTCTGGGCGTAGCCCTGGCCGTAGTCCTGCTGCTGCCCGTAGGGGTCGTACGTCTGTTGCTGAGGCACCTGCTGGGTGGGCGCCTGTCGGTACACCGGCTGTCCGAACTCGTCGTAGCCGACGAGTTCGTACGGCTGGTCGCCCCCGTGGCCAGCGTCGTATCGGTCGTTCACCGGTGCCCCTCTCGGCTCACTCGCCGCGGTACAGCTGCCGCTTGTCGATGTAGCGCACCACTCCGTCCGGCACCAGATACCAGACGGGGTCGCCCTTCGCGACCCTCGCACGGCAGTCCGTGGACGAGATGGCCAGCGCCGGAACCTCAACGAGCGTGACCCCGCCCGCGGGCAGGCCCGGGTCGGCCAAAGTGTGGCCGGGACGGGTGACCCCGATGAAGTGCGCGAGGGAGAACAGTTCCTCGGCGTCGCGCCAGGTGAGGATCTGGCCGAGCGCGTCGGCGCCCGTGATGAAGAAGAGGTCCGTGTCCGGGTTGAGTTCGTGCAGCTCGCGCAGGGTGTCGATGGTGTACGTGGGGCCCTTGCGGTCGACGTCGATGCGGCTGACGGAGAACTGGGGGTTCTCGGCCGTCGCGATGACCGTCATCAGGTACCGGTCCTCGGCGGCCGACACCGTGCGGTGGGACTTCTGCCAGGGCTGGCCGGTCGGTACGAACACGACCTCGTCCAGACCGAACTGCGCGGCGACCTCCTGGGCCGCGACGAGGTGCCCGTGGTGGATCGGGTCGAACGTTCCGCCCATGACGCCGAGGCGCCTGCGCCCCGTCGGCTTCGTGTTCGAGGGGGTGTCTTCCGGTGCCGAGCCGGTGCTGTCGGCCCGGCCGCCGGTGGTCTCGTGCGCCTGGTCGTTCGCCGTGTCGGGCTCCGGACCGGTAGGCGGTTCCTGCTCTCCCATGCGTCGAGACACTACCGGCCCGGCGGACACACTCTGTTCGAATGACCTTTTGCGCGGATCAGCGGTCCCGGTTGAAGCGCGTGGTGATCCACAGCAGCAGGAGCAGGGCGAAGAGGGCTCCGCCGCCGGTCAGGTACGGGCTGAGGCTCTCGTGGTTGCCGCCGTGCTCCCCGCCGCCCTCGGCGGCGAAAGTGACCAAGTCGGCAGCGGTGCTGTGGAAGCTCATCGTCGGCAGGACCTATCCGTGTGGGATCGGGATAAAGACTCGGCCCATCGTAAGCGGGGGCCGCGTCGGCGATCACGCCGACTCCGCCCCTGAATGAACGGGCGGGGCTCCGTCTCCGTACCGTCAGTCGTCCCGCTTGTATCCACGCAGGAGGAACCAGGCCAGCAGGACCGACCCCAGGACCATCACGATCAGCACCACACGCAGCAGGTTTCCCGCGCCCTGCTCCTTGGCGGCGGCGCCCGCGGCCTCGGTGAACCAGGGGGCCGCCGTGACGTGGGGGAGATGCTCCATGAGATCGCTCCTTACGGTTGATGCCCTGCCACGGTAACTCCGCCTAGGCTGGTCTCCGCTTCGGGGGCAATATGGGCAATCAAACGCATGGGGGAAACATGCCGGACGACAGCCACGAGCAGAACGGGCACGAGAACGTGCCGAGCAGGCAGCGCAGGCGCTTCGAGGGAATCTCCTCGCGGGCGTACGAACACCCCGCGGACCGCTCGGCGCTGGTGGCGCTGCGCAAGCTCAGCGGCTTCGACACGGTGTTCAAGGCACTCAGCGGTCTGCTGCCCGAACGCAGCCTCAGGCTGCTGTTCCTGTCCGACTCCGTACGGGTCTCGGACCAGCAGTTCGCGCACCTCAACGACATGCTGCGGGACGCCTGTTACATCCTGGACCTGGAGAAGGTCCCGCCGATGTACGTCAACCAGGACCCGCAGCCGAACGCGATGTGCATCGGCCTGGACGAGCCGATCATCGTCGTGACGACCGGGCTCGTCGAGCTGCTCGACGAGGAGGAGATGCGGGCCGTCATCGGTCACGAGGTGGGCCACGCCCTCTCCGGCCACTCGGTGTACCGCACGATCCTGCTGTTCCTGACCAGCCTCGCGCTGAAGGTCGCCTGGATCCCGCTCGGCAACCTCGCGATCATGGCGATCGTGACCGCGCTGCGTGAGTGGTTCCGCAAGTCGGAGCTGTCCGCCGACCGTGCCGGGCTGCTGGTCGGCCAGGATCTGAAGGCCTCGATGCGCGGTCTGATGAAGATCGCGGGCGGCAACCATCTGCACGAGATGAACGTCGACGCGTTCCTCGCGCAGGCCGAGGAGTACGAGGCCGGGGGCGACCTGCGCGACTCCGTGCTGAAGATCCTCAATGTGCTGCCCCGCTCGCACCCCTTCACCACCGTGCGCGCGGCCGAGCTGAAGAAGTGGGCGGAGTCCCGCGACTTCCAGCGGATCATGGACGGCCACTACCCGCGGCGCAGCGAGGACAGGGACACCTCGGTGACCGACTCCTTCCGTGAGTCGGCGGAGCACTACACGAACCATGTGAAGAGCTCCAAGGACCCGCTGATGAAGCTGGTCACGGACATCGCGGGCGGCGCGGGCGACCTCGGCGGCCGGGTGCGGCGCGGCTTCAGCGGCTTCGCCAACGGCGGCGGCTCGGCGGCCGGCGGCACGGCGTCGGGCGGCGGTACGACCACGGACACCGCCGAGGACAGGCGCCCGGACGACGAGTGACGCGGCGGACACCGCCGGTGCGCTGAGAGCGCCCGGCCCGGAGGTTCCCCTCCGGGCCGGGCGCTTCGTCGTGGTCACCCCTTCTGCGTCGTGGTCACTCCGTCGGCCTCGTGGTCACAGCTTCGGCTGGGTGCTCTGGGCCAGGGAGCCGCACAGGGCGGGGGCGTCGCCGGTGGCGTACGGGTCGGTGCCGGCCGGGCCGCCGGCCTTGTCCCGCTGGCCGGCGAGCAGCGGCCGCAGATGGTTCGTGGCGTCGTCGGCGCAGGCCAGCGGTCCGGCCTGGACGTAGGAGACGACGACCTCGGCCTGGCGGGTGCGCAGGTCGTCCTGGTCGAAGCGGAAGTGCAGCTCGCGCCGCACGGTGAACAGGGACGCCTCGGCCCCTGCCCGGGGGCCCGCCGGGCGCAGCGCGTACACGAAGGTGTGCGCGGCGACGACCTCCAGCGTGCCGGAGTCGAACTCCGCCGCCTGGAGGGTGCCCTGGACGCGGATCCTGGTGTCGGCGAGCTGGGCGCGGGAGGGGTCGAAGCGGACCAGCCAGCCGGTGGGCGCGTGGCGTCCGTCGGCGGTGGGGTGGTCGAAGCTCTGGTCGAACTGGTCGAGCTGGTCGGAGTCGAGCAGCCGTCGTACCGGCTCGACGGTGGTGCCGGCGAGCACCTGCGGGTCGAGCGCGGAGGCGACCAGGTACTCCTTGGCGACGGTCAGCGAGGTCACGACCTGGCTGTCGGAGAAGTGCTCGGTGCGGCGGGTGGCCGGCATCGTGATCCCGTCGGCGCCGGTGCGGAAGTGGGCGGCGGGACTTTTCTCGTACAGCTTTTCGGGGTCGGCGGCGCCCGGGACCGGTGCCTGGGGGGCCAGCGGGATCACCGTCATCCGCAGCGGCTCGGTGGGAGTCGTGGCCCGGGGTTGGTACGGATGGCGGACGCCCATGTAGATGGCGGTGCCGAAGGCGACGGCGATCAGCAGGACGAGGATCAGTGCCTGCCGGGAGAAGCCGCGGCGCACGGGCGGGCGGCGGCGGACGGCGGGGGCGTGGTCGGTGAGGCGTTCCTGGGCGGAGAACTCCTGGAGACGGGCAGCGCGAACGAACGATTCGTCGAACACGACGGATCGGTATTCGTCCTCGCCTCCACCGCCGGGGGTGCCCTCGGGTGTCCCCTCAGGTGGGTCTCCAGGCCCGCCCATACCTTCAGGGTAGGTCTGCCGGAGCTCCGATAAACGCCGAGGTGCGCGACAACTTCTGACAGGTTCTCACCAGGTTTTCGAACGTCTCGTCGAACCGGCTGTCAGGGTTGGCGTGGGACCGCCGGGGCCGCCGGGGCCGCCGACTGGGAGTAGTCCGCGGAGGCCGAGGGACCGGCCGAGGGGCCCTGTTCGACTCCGGTGGTGGCGGGGGGCGGGGCCTCGTCGCCACGGCTGGAGGAGGCACCGCGGTAGACCGCGGTGAAGGCCAGCGCGACCATGCCGATGCCCATGACCAGGGCGAGGAGCCAGGCGACGGGGCGGTGCCAGCGGGTCTGCTTGCCGTAGGGCCCGTCGGAGCCGAAGCGGCCCTCCAGGATCTCGGGGTCGTCGAGATCGTCGAGGTCGGGGTCGTGGCCGAAGTCCGGGCCGTCGGCGAAGCCGTCGTCGTAGTCGTCGCCGCGGGGGCCTCTGGAGTGGGCCCGGCGGGCCTCGGCCTCCTGGGCTGCGGCACGGGCCTCCGCGGCGGCGAGCAGCCGCTCGACCGCGGTCGGCTCATGGACCACGGCCGCCCGTACGAAGTCCTCGTCGAAGACCACGGAGGCGAACTCTTCGTCCATACCTCCGCGGTCGTGGTCGTCGTCGGGCTCCCAGCCGTCAGGGAACGGCGTGCCCCCCACGTCCTCCGGCACGGATCCAGAGTAGACCGGGGTGGTCAATTTGGGCAGACGGTAAGGAAATTCATCCGTTCCGCTCAGCGGGTCACCGGTCGTTCCCCGGGAACGGACCGGCGCCCCACGGGGCGCGTACGCCCCGCCGGGCGCCGTGCGCGCCGGGTGTCGGCCGGATATCAGCGGCGTACGTGCCCGTCGCCCGTGACGATGTACTTGGTGCTGGTCATCTCGGGCAGGCCCATCGGACCGCGGGCGTGCAGCTTCTGGGTGGAGATGCCGATCTCCGCGCCGAAGCCGAACTGGCCGCCGTCGGTGAAGCGGGTGGAGGCGTTGACGGCGACGGTCGTGGAGTCCACCAACTGGGTGAAGCGGCGGGCGGCCTGCTGGGAGGTCGTCACGATCGCCTCGGTGTGCCCGGAGCTCCACAGCCGGATGTGCTCCACGGCCCGGTCCAGCGAGTCGACGACGGCGGCGGCGATGTCGTACGAGAGGTACTCGGTCTCCCAGTCCTCCGTGGTGGCCTCGACGACCGTGGCGCGGGTCTCCTTGGCGTACGCGAGGACCCGCTCGTCGCCGTGGACGGTGACGCCGGCGTCGGCGAGGGCGTCGAGGGCGCGGGGCAGGAACTCGGGCGCGATGTCCTGGTGGACCAGGAGGGTCTCGGCGGCGTTGCAGACGCTGACCCGCTGGGCCTTGGAGTTGATCAGGATCTCGACCGCCGTGTCGAGGTCGGCGTTCGCGTCGACGTAGACATGGCAGTTGCCGGTGCCGGTCTCGATCACCGGGACGGTGGACTCCTCGACGACCGTGCGGATCAGGGAGGCGCCGCCGCGCGGGATGAGCACGTCGACCAGGCCGCGGGCGCGCATCAGCTCGCGCACGGAGTCACGGCTCTCGCCGGGGACGAGCTGGATGGCGTCGGCGGGCAGTCCGGCGCCGCCGACGGCGTCGCGCAGGACGCGGACGAGGGCGGTGTTGGACTCGTAGGCGGAGGACGAGCCGCGCAGCAGGACCGCGTTGCCCGACTTCAGGCAGAGGGCGGCGGCGTCGACGGTGACGTTGGGGCGGGCCTCGTAGATGATGCCGACGACACCGAGCGGGACGCGGACCTGGCGCAGGTCGATGCCGTTCGGCAGGGTCGAGCCGCGGACGACCTCGCCGACCGGGTCGGGCAGCGCGGCGACGTCGCGCACATCGGCGGCGATCGCGCGGATCCGCTCGGGGGTGAGCGTCAGCCGGTCGATGACCGACTCGCTGGTGCCGGCCTCGCGGGCGCGCTCGATGTCCTTGGCGTTGGCCTCGACGATTTCACTCGTACGGACTTCCAGCGCGTCGGCGATGGCGAGCAGCGCGTCGTCCTTGTCGGCGCGCGGGAGCGGCGCGAGGTCGGCGGCGGCGGCCTTGGCGCGATAGGCGGCCCGGGTGACCGGGGACATGGAGTCGTACGGCGAAAGCGTGGTCATAGGGGAAGGGTAGTGCGCCGCGGGAGACGGCCCCAGTCGCCGTCCCACAAGCCGAGACACCCCCGGACGCACCCCCGCGCGGCGCGCCCTAGTAGGGGTGGACGCCGACGCGGGCCGCCGGTGGGGGGCCGTAGCCCTCGGCGATGCGCAGGTGGTAGGTCTGGCGGTCGATGACCTCCAGACCGACGATCTCCCAGGGCGGCAGTCCGGCCGTGCGGCGGTGCTCGCCCCACAGGCGCAGGGCGACGGCGGCCGCGTCGTGGAGGTCGCGGGCCTCCTCCCAGTAGCGGATCTCGGCGTGGTCGTTGGCGTAGCGGCTGGTCAGCAGGAAGGGGTGGTCGTGGGCGAGCTGTTCCAGGCCGCGCCGCACCTCCTTCAGCGGGGCCTCGGGCCCGGAGACGCTCAGCGTGACGTGCCACAGCCGGGGCAGGTCCTGCGGCTCCTCGGCGCCGCCCTCGTACGCGTCCGAGGAGGTGACGCTGGTGAGCGTCCGCTCCTCGCCTGCCGCACGGGAGGTACCACCACCACGGGACGCCGTGGCCCCGGGGCGCACTCGTCTCACGACGGCCTCCTTCGCAACGATCCGGGCTTCGCATGGGGTGGTGCGGAATGCCCCTGGGACAAAGTTGAGCAGGCTCAGGGGCTCCATGGGGCGGTTTTACGGAACGCACACCGGCGCGGGCCGTGCTGCGGCACCCTTCGCGGGGCGGCTGGTCAGGGGTGCAGGAGCACCAGGTCGTCCCTGTGTACGACCTCTCGTTCGTACGCGGGACCCAGCTCGCGCGCCAGTTCCCGGGTCGAGCGGCCGATCAGCTGGGGGATCTCCTTGGCGTCGAAGTTGACCAGCCCGCGGGCCACGGCCCGACCCGCGCCGTCACGCAGCTCGACCGGGTCCCCGGCGCTGAAGTCCCCGTCGACGGCCGCGATGCCGGCCGGCAGCAGCGACTTGCGGCGCTCGACGACCGCGCGCACGGCGCCGTCGTCCAGGGTGAGCGCGCCCTGCGGGGTGGACGCGTGCTGGAGCCACAGCAGCCGGTCGGCGGAGCGCTTCCCGGTGGGGTGGAAGTAGGTGCCGGTGTCACGGCCGGCGAGGGCGTCCGCGGCGTGGATGGCGCTGGTCAGGACCACGGGGATGCCCGCGCCCGTGGCGATCCCGGCCGCCTCGACCTTGGTGACCATGCCGCCGGTGCCGACGCCGGCCTTGCCCGCGCTGCCGATCTCCACGTGCGCGAGGTCCTCGGGACCCCGTACCTCCGCTATCCGCGAGGTGCCCGGACGGCTGGGGTCGCCGTCGTACACGCCGTCGACGTCCGAGAGCAGGACCAGCAGGTCGGCGCGGACGAGGTGGGCGACGAGGGCGGCGAGACGGTCGTTGTCACCGAAGCGGATCTCGTCCGTGGCCACGGTGTCGTTCTCGTTGACGACGGGCAGCGCGCCCATCGCGAGGAGCTTGTCGAGGGTGCGGGAGGCGTTGCGGTGGTGGGAGCGGCGGCTCATGTCGTCGGAGGTGAGGAGCACCTGGCCGACGCGGATGCCGTAGCGGGCGCAGGAGGCCGTGTAGCGGGCCACCAGGAGCCCCTGGCCGACGCTGGCGGCGGCCTGCTGCCGGGCGAGGTCCTTGGGGCGGCGGCGCAGGCCCAGCGGCGCGAGCCCGGCGGCGATGGCACCGGACGAGACGAGGACGATCTCCTTCTCTCCCCCGCTGCGGGCCTTGGCGAGGACGTCCACGAGGGCGTCCACCCGGTCCGCGTCGAGGCCCCCGGAGGCCGTCGTCAGTGACGAGGAGCCCACCTTGACGACGATCCGGTGGGCTTCCGCCACTCCCTGCCTTGCCGCTGACACCTGTATCCCCAATGTTCCGAACCAGCCCGGTGTGTGCAGTGCGCAATCTACGGGAGCTGCCGGGCCGGACGCGTCCTCATTTCGAGGGGCGGACGGCACGCGCCCACCCGGTCCGGCGCCGAGCCCCCGCGGGGCGGAACGTGAGAAACACCTCGTGGTTCAGGGCGATATGACCGATTGCTGGTGACTGATCTCACGGGAGATTGCTCCTCGACCGCCCTAGGTCATACGGTCAGGATCGGCCTTCCTCATCTCGTGCGGCATTCCAGGGTCGGAAGGCGCCCGGGGGTGCGCGCACCGCGGCGGGCCACCCCCACTACTCTCATTCCCCCTTCCGTCCGTCGCATCCTCCGCAGGAGCCCCGCCCGTGCCCTCCGCAGGCCTCGTACCCCGCCGCATCGTGCAGCTGTCCGCGCTGTTCGCGATGTTCGCGCTCTTCACGGTCCAGATCGTCTCCGCGCTGCTGCCGAACATTCCCCTGTTCGTCGCTGCCGGCGCGGCGGGCCTCGTCCTGGACACGTATCTGCAGTACCGGGACCCCGGACTCCTCGCGCTGCTGGGCAAGGTCCGCTTCGACGCGCTGGTGCGCCAGCTGCTGCGCGACATGCTGATCCTGGTGGGCCTGCTGCGCATCGACGGCATCGACCCGCTGCGCGAACAGGCACCGCTGCTGGTCGGCCTGTGCCTCTTCTACGCGGTGCACTTCGCCTGCCAGGGCGTCTCCGTGCTGGTCCGCCGCACCCGGACGCTGCCGATCGTCACGCGCAACATCGACGCCTCCGCGCTGCGCCTGACCGCCGCGCCGCCGCGCATCCTGGCCCGCCGCCAGGCCCACCGCCTGCTGACCTTCTCGCTGCCGATCACCGCCGGTCTGCTGACCACGGCGGCCACGAAGGACGCCACCTGGGGCGGTCTCGGCCTCGGCTTCGGCCTCACCCTCCTCGTCGGGGGCACGGCGTACCTGGCGACCTGGCTGCTGCCCAAGAAGCGGGCCAAGAGCGAGCAGCAGGTCATGGAGTGGCTGGACGCGTGGCTGGAGCGCTACCAGCCGACCGTCGCCATGTACTTCTCCGGCGGCACGACCTCGGCGTACCAGGCGAACATGTGGCTCTCCACGCTGTCCCAGCTGGACAAGCCGCTGATCGTGCTGCGTGAGCGCTTCATGGTCCAGAAGATCGACGCGACCGACGTCCCGATCATCTGCTTCCCGAAGGTCGCGACGATGTTCTCCCTGGAGAACTCGACCCTGAAGATGATGCTGCACCCGGCGAACGCCGCGAAGACCTCCCAGGTGCTGCGCATCCCCACCATCAAGCACGCCTTCATCAACCACGGCGAGAGCGACAAGCTGTCCTCCTGCAACCCGTACGCGAAGGCGTACGACGAGGTGTGGGTCGCCGGTCCCGCCGCGCGCGAGCGGTACGCACTCGCCGAGGTCGGTGTCGAGGACAAGGACATCGTCGAGGTGGGCCGCCCACAGCTGGCCCCGATCCGCCCGTACGCGGGCCCGCCGACCGGCACGTACACGACCGTCCTGTACGCCCCCACCTGGGAGGGCTGGGACGGCAACCCCGGCAACACCTCGGTGGTCCTGGCCGGTGAGAACATCGTCCGCGCGCTGCTCGCCGACGACAAGGTCCGGCTGCTGTACAAGCCGCACCCGATGACCGGCTCGGTCGACCCGCGCGCGGGTGCCGCGAACGAGCGCATCAAGGCGATGATCCGCGAGGCCAACACGAAGCGGTCGGGGGCCCGGCCGGGTGCCGACGCCGCCGAGGAGCTGGCGCGCCGCACGACCGAGCTGGACAGGCTGACGTCGACGTCGTTCCGGCCCAGCGCGGACGAGATGGAGCGGATGCTGCTCCAGGGCACGCCGAGCGGTGACCGTGAGGCGGCCATCGCCGAGGCCACGCTGGCCTGGGAAAAGGCGTACTGGGCGTCGTTCCCCGAGTGGGAGCACCTCGTCATCACCGAGGCCCGGCCGGCGATCTTCGCCTGCTTCAACGCGTCCGATCTGCTCATCAGCGATGTCTCGTCGGTGGTGTCGGACTGGCTGTCCAGCGAGAAGCCGTACGCCGTGGGCAACACGTCCGGGCTGCCGGAGGCGGCGTTCCGCGCGGCGTTCCCGACCGTGTCGGCGGGTGTCGTGATCGCGCCGGACGCGCGCGAGGTGCCGGGGCTGCTGGACGCGGTGCGCAACCCGGAGAAGGACCACTTCACCAAGGCCCGCGCCGATCTGAAGGAGCAGCTGCTCGGTCCGTCGGACCCGCCGTCCATCGTCCGGTTCGGCGCGGCCGTCCGGACGCTATGCGCCAAGGCCGACGACCGCCGGGTCCGTATGGAATCCCGCCTCGCCAACGAGATCCCCTCTCCCCGCGAGTCCCGGGACGAGGTGGCGGTCGAGGGGGAGGCCAGCGACGCGGCCGAGGACGCGGAGGCGCTCCGCTAGGTTCAGCCGAAGGGCCCCGGTGGCGTTGTGCCGCCGGGGCCCTTTGCTGTTCGCGGGGGGGGTGGGTTTGGTGTCTGCCGCTCGGGGGGGTGCCTCTATGTCCTTCGTCAAGGCCCGGCTGGTC
The DNA here is from genome assembly GCF_023516595.1 of Streptomyces neyagawaensis. Taxonomy (GTDB): domain Bacteria; phylum Actinomycetota; class Actinomycetes; order Streptomycetales; family Streptomycetaceae; genus Streptomyces; species Streptomyces neyagawaensis. Next base: position 20,664 of record NZ_JAMGBG010000026.1, read on the forward strand.
ATGCGGTGGCTGCTTCGGGGAGCCGTGATTCGTAGAAGGTGCCGTCGCGGAGCATGGCGAACAGGACGCTGATGCGCTGCCGGGCGAGGCGGAGGAGGGCCTGGG
>NZ_JAMGBG010000260.1 GCF_023516595.1 Streptomyces neyagawaensis
AAAAGTCTTGTTGATGGGATACCTCTTCTAACGTTCAGTAAAACTAAGCCATGTTCAGGATGTGAGATGGGGAAACAACATCGTGCAAGCTTTAAGACGAAGCAAAACTTCCAAGTGACTGAACCGTTATACATGCTTCATATGGATCTTTTTGGTCCAGTCAACGTTCAGACACCTGCTGGTAAGAAATATACCATTGTTATTGTTGTTGAATTTTCTCGTTTTTCTTGGGTTATATTTCTCAGGTCTAAAAGTGATGCTGCTCCTGAAATCATCTCCTTCATTAAGCAAATGGAACTCAAATTCTCTAAGAAGGTTTGTCAGCTCAGAAGTGACAATGGGACGGAGTTCAGAAATGTAACTCTAGAATCCTTTTGTGCTGACAAGGGCATTTCTCAAAACTTCTCTTCAGCTAGGACTCCTGAACAAAATGGAGTTGTAGAAAGAAAAAATAGAACCCTGATAGAAGCTGCGAGAA
>NZ_JAMGBG010000261.1 GCF_023516595.1 Streptomyces neyagawaensis
CGAGCAGGTCGAGGTAGCCCATCTTTGCCTCGCCCGCCCGCTGGATGTACCGGGTCAGGGCCTCGGCCAGGTGCGGCAGGCCCAGCTTGGTGGCGGTGGTGCGGATGCGGGTGCTGGTCAGCTCGCTCAACGGGCTTCCTTGGTGGCGGAGTTGGCAGTGAAGGGGCGGGTGCCGGTCAGCTCGTCGTAGACCGACAGCGGACGGCGGCCGACCTCGACGTTCGCGGCGGCGGCCCGGTTCAGCAGAGCCTGCAGCGGTCCGGCCTCGAGCCCGACTGCCTGGCCGTGGCGGGGCGAGGGCAGAGCGTCGCCGGTGGTGACGCGGCGGCCGGCGCCGGTGGGAAGGCCGTCCCAGTGCGTTTCATCCACGATGCGGGCGCCTCGGCCAACGGCCCGCGGGTGGACGGCCAGCAAGGTCTGGCCACTTGTGTCGGGGACGGTCGAGTGCACGCTGACCTGCGACATCGTGG
>NZ_JAMGBG010000262.1 GCF_023516595.1 Streptomyces neyagawaensis
GCAGCGCGGCGCCTTCACGCCGACGGCGGCGGACGAGGGCTGCCTCGTCGGCGGCGACGTCGCCGGAGGCGGGGGACGTGGCAAGGCCGTCGAGGGAGGCCGGAACCGGCTCCGGTGAAGTGGTCAACTCCGCGTAGTCGGCGATCCTCGACCGGCGTACGCCGGTCGACGCGCCACCGGCTGCCCCGTGATCAGACATGCGTGCGATCATCGCATCGGTGTGTTGAGGGCTGCAACGCCGTGCCTTTGCCCTTGTACAGCAGCCGACTTCGGCCGGCCGGAGGGCATTCGGGCGGTTGGCGGCTGAAGGGATTCGGTCGGCCGGAAGGGGTTCGGTCGGCCGGAAGGGGTTCGGTCGCCAGAAGGGATACGGCCCGGCCGGACAGGCCCACACAGACTGTCCAGCAGTTGGGGCGGAACAGGGGGAAGCATGTCGTTCGGGCCACCGCCCGCGGAGTC
>NZ_JAMGBG010000263.1 GCF_023516595.1 Streptomyces neyagawaensis
GAGGGGCGAGCCGGTCACACGGGCCAGCGCGCCCTCGTTCGAGGAGTTGATCAGGAGGAGGGAGCCCAGGCCCAGGAACGGGACCGTGAACGCCGTCGCGTTGACCTCCGAGAGCATCGTGCGGACCTCGCGTCGCGTCTCCTTGCGGTCCTCCAGGGTCTGGGTGAGATTGCGGAGCGAACTGACGACCGTGCCGCCCGCCTTGTTCGACAGGACGAGGGTGGTGACGAGGACGACCAGTTCGCGGGACGGGAGGCGTTCGGCGAGCTCGCCGAGCGCGTCGTCCACGGAACGGCCGAGGGCCAGCTGGTCCGCGACCCGCGCCAGCTCCTCCCCCGCCGGGGCCTCCAGCTCCTCCGCCGCCATCGCCAGCGCCGTGCGCAGGGCGAGACCGGCCGCCGTGGCGTTGGCCAGGAGGCGGGCCACGTCGGGGAGCTGGTTGATGAACGCCTCGATCC
>NZ_JAMGBG010000264.1 GCF_023516595.1 Streptomyces neyagawaensis
TCGTTCGTGGCCCGCACCGTCGACTCCGACCGCAAACACCTCACCGACGTCCTGCGCCAGGCCGCCGCCCACCCCGGCACCGCACTCGTCGAGATCTACCAGAACTGCAACATCTTCAACGACGGCGCCTTCGAGATCCTCAAAGACCGCCAACAGGCCGAAGAAGCCGTCATCCGCCTCGAACACGGCCGGCCCATCCGCTTCGGGACGGACGGGGCCCGCGGCGTCATCCGCGACGAGACCACCGGCGACCTCAAGGTCGTCACCGTCACCCCCGACAACGAGGCCCGCATCCTCGTCCACGACGCCCACACCCCCTCCCCCACCACCGCCTTCGCCCTCTCCCGACTCGCCGACCCCGACACCCTGCACCACACCCCCATCGGCGTGTTCCGCTCCATCGACCGGCCCGTCTACGACACACAGATGGCCGACCAACTGGACAAGGC
>NZ_JAMGBG010000265.1 GCF_023516595.1 Streptomyces neyagawaensis
CCGGGCGTGCTGATGGGCTTCCTGGGCGGCAGGGAATGGCGCAAGTGGGCCCACCGCCCGGCCGCCGAGCGCCGTGGCGCGGTGCTGCGCTGCTTCGCCCAGGTCGTCGGGGACCGTGCCTTCGACACCGTCGAATACGTCGAGCAGGACTGGACCGCCGAGCAGTGGACCCAGGGCGGCCCCACCTCCGTCGCCGCCCCCGGCGTCCTCACCGACTTCGGCCAGTGGAGGGACCGCCCCCACCACCGCGTGCACTGGGCGGGCGCCGAGTTCTCCCCCTACTGGAACGGCTACATGGACGGCGCGGTCCGCTCCGGCCGCCACACCGCCACCGAACTCCTCCACCA
>NZ_JAMGBG010000266.1 GCF_023516595.1 Streptomyces neyagawaensis
CCGGCCGACTCGACCGCCTCCCACGACGACTCCAGCAACAACCGCTGCTGCGGATCCATCGCCAACGCCTCACGCGGCGAGATCCCGAAGAACTCCGCATCGAACTCCGCCGCATCATGCAAGAACCCGCCATGACGCGTATAAGACGTCCCCGGCCGATCCGGATCCGGATCGAACAACCCCTCCACATCCCAACCCCGGTCCACCGGAAACCCCGACACACCGTCCCGACCCTCAGCCACCAACTCCCACAACCCCGCAGGCGACACCACCCCACCCGGCAACCGACACGCCATCCCCACCACCGCCACCGGCTCCCCCACACCCGCCTGG
>NZ_JAMGBG010000267.1 GCF_023516595.1 Streptomyces neyagawaensis
TTGAGGTTGACGTTGCGGCGGAGGGCGTGGATGAGGTGGTTGCCGCCGATGGAGAGGGCGTCGCCGTCGCCGGTGACGACCCAGACGGACAGGTCGCGGCGTGAGGTGGCGAGGCCGGTGGCGATGGCGGGGGCGCGGCCGTGGATGGAGTGCATCCCGTAGGTGTCCATGTAGTACGGGAAGCGGGAGGAGCAGCCGATGCCGGAGACGAAGACGATGTTCTCCTTGGCGAGGCCGAGTTCGGGCATGAAGCCCTGGACGGCGGCGAGGATCGCGTAGTCACCGCAGCCGGGGCACCAGCGCACCTCCTGATCGGACTTGAAGTCCTTC
>NZ_JAMGBG010000268.1 GCF_023516595.1 Streptomyces neyagawaensis
GATCCTCGCCGAGCGCCTGACCGCGCCCGACGCCCGCGCGGCCGGTGTCAACGTGCTCTCCGGCGGCACCGACGTGCACCTGATCCTGGTCGACCTGCGCGACTCCGACCTCGACGGGCAGCAGGCCGAGGACCGCCTCCACGAGGTCGGCATCACCGTCAACCGCAACGCCGTCCCCGACGACCCCCGCCCCCCGATGGTCACCTCCGGCCTGCGCATCGGCACCCCCGCCCTCGCCACCCGCGGCTTCACCGCCGCCGACTTCACCGAGGTCGCCGACATCATCGCCGAGACCCTCAAGCCGTCCCACGACACCGAGGCCCTCAA
>NZ_JAMGBG010000269.1 GCF_023516595.1 Streptomyces neyagawaensis
GAGGCTCGAACTCGCGACCTCAACCTTGGCAAGGTTGCGCTCTACCAACTGAGCTACGTCCGCTTGTCGTTTCGGTTCGCTCTCGCGTCCCGGCGACGAGTTGAACTCTAGCGGATTCCGGGGCCAGCACAAAAACGCGTTTGTGCAGCGTGCTGGGGTGCGTCCTCTCCGCCACCCGGCCGGGGCCGCCCGGCGGGCGCCCGTCCTAGACTCGACTGCGTGTCCGACCTGCCTCCTCTCGCCCGCTTCGGCAACCTTGTCGCCACCGGCCTCGCCGATGTGACCAGCGATCCCGCCGCTCTGGAC
>NZ_JAMGBG010000027.1 GCF_023516595.1 Streptomyces neyagawaensis
CCCTGCTGCGACTCGGCCCGGCGGGCGAGGCGGCGCTGCGCGGGGCCGTCGGCGACCGCCCGGACGCGCGGGCGGCCGCCCAGGCCAGGGCCGTGCTCGCGGAGGCGGCCGTCGGCGGCATACGCCATGACGTCCTGGTGGAGGTGGGTCTGTGAACTTCACGGCCATCGGGGGCCGGGAGGGACCGCTGGGTGCCCTGTACGACGTGATCGCGGTGTGCGACACCGCCGTCATCCTCTATTTCGTGGCCCTCAACACCGGGCATCTGGTGCTCAACCTCCTCGCCCTCGGGGAGATCGCCAGGAGAATGCGCCGGGAGCCCTTCGCGGGGCACGAGGACGCCGCCGTCAGCCCCTTCACCCCGCCCGTCTCGGTGATCATGCCCGCGTACAACGAGGCGGCGGGCATCACGGAGGCCGTACGGGCCATGCTGCTGCTGCACTACCCGGTCTTCGAGGTCATCGTCGTCGACGACGGCTCCACCGACGGCACCCTCGATGCCCTCGCCGAAGCCTTCGACCTCGCCGAGGTGGACCATGCCGTCCCGGAGGACGTCCCCATGCGGGGCCCGGTCGTCTCGCTGCATCTGCCCAGAGGCGGTCCGGTGCCGCTGGTGGTGGCCCGCAAGGAGAACGGCGGCAAGGCCGACGCGCTGAACGTCGGGATCAACCTGGCCCGGTACCCGCTGCTGTGCATGGTGGACGCCGACTCCATCCTCGACTCGCAGGCGCTGCTCGCCGTGGCCAAACCGTTCAGCGACGATCCGCTGCGGGTGATCGCCACCGGAGGTGTGGTCGGGATCGCCAACGGCTGCACCGTGGAGGCGGGACGCGTGGTCGAGGCGCACGTCCCCACCGACCTCCTCGGCCGGGTGCAGGTCGTCGAGTATCTGCGCGGCTTCTTCCTCGGCCGGACGGGATGGTCCAGGGTCGGCGGACTGCTGATCATCGCCGGGGCCTTCGGTTTGTTCCGGCGGGATGCGGTGGTGGCGGTGGGCGGGATGGACCCGGACTGCATCGGCGAGGACGCGGAGCTCGTCGTCCGCCTCCACCGGCACATGCGGGAACGAGGCCGTGGGAATCGCGACTACCGCATCGTCTTCGTCACGGAGCCGATCTCCTGGAGCGAGGCGCCCTCCGAGCTGCGGGTCCTGGGACGCCAGCGGCGGCGGTGGCAGCGCGGGCTGGCGGAGATCCTGCTCAAGCACCGCCGCATGATCGGCAACCCGCGGTACGGCCGCGTCGGGACGATCGCCATTCCGTTCTACGTGATCTTCGAGCTGGCCGCGCCGCTGGTGGAGCTCGCCGGGCTGGTCCTGGTGCCCCTCGGTGTCCTGCTCGGCGCGGTCGACGTGGCCTTCCTGGGGCGCTTCCTGCTCGCCGCGTATGTCTACGCCATGATCGTCAGCCTGGTGTCGGTCGCGGTGGAGGAGTACGCGTACCACCGGTTCTCACGCTGGCGTGACGTGTGGGGCGCTTTCGTCGGTGTCGTCGTCGAGAACGTCGGCTACCGCCAGTTCACGGCGTGGTGGCGGCTGCGGGGCATGTGGGACGTGCTGAACCGGGCGCCGCAGGTGTGGGGCTCGATGGCACGCAGTGGATTCGGCTCCGAGCAGATCCGGAAAGGCGGGGAGCGGGCATGAGGGCGGCCCCACAGCGGCACGGCGTCCGCGTGGCACGCCGGCTCACCCTGACCTTCGCACTGCTGATCACACTTTTGCTGATCGTCGGGGCGGGGGCGCTCACCGTCACTTCCATGGCGAACGGGCTGCAGCGTCGGGTCCTCACCGAACTGGAGCCGGAGGTGCGGGAGAACCTGCGCGTGCGCGAACGCGCGAACCGCATGCACCGTGCCGTACGCACCTACCTCCTCACCGGCGACGAGACGGAGCTCGTCGGCTACGAACGAGCACGTGAGCAGTCCTTCGCCGCCCTTGCCGCCGCCCGCCGGGACACCACCAGTGCGGTCCGGCGGAACCTGTCGGCGCAGCACCGAGAGCTACGTGCCTATGTGACCGTCGCCGACCGCCAGGCGAAGGCCACTCCCGGCAGCGACGAGGCGAACCGGCTGACCGTTCAGGCAGCCCGGCGGTTCGCAACCTTCGACGCCACCAACCGGCGTCTCGAGCTGAGCCTCACCCGTGAGATGAACCGGCTGGAGGCGCGGGCCGACACGATCCTGCGGACCAGCATCGTGGGCATCGGCGTCCTGCTCGCCGTGGGCGGAGGGGTGGCCGTCCTGATGTCCGTGCACACCACTCGCGCCCTGACCAGGCCGCTCAGAAGCACCGCTCAGACGCTCGGCCGGCTGGCGGCGGGCGAGCACTCGGCTCGGGCTCGGGAGACGGGGCCGGAGGAGATCAGGGCGGTGGCGCGGTCGGTCAACGTGCTCGCCGACGAGAGCGACCGGCTGCGCGGGGTCGAGCGGGAACGCACGAGCCTGTCGCAGGCGGCGCGCGAACTCGGCATCCGGATCAGGGACCGCCTCGACGTGGACTACGTCCTCGACTCCGCGTGCGGCGGCATCGGCGAGATCCTCGCCGCCGACTACGTCTTCGTCCTGCTCGCCGAGGAGGGCGGCTCCGCCTTCCCCCTGGCCCGGGTGTGGTCGGCCGAGCGGGGTCTGCTGCCCGACGCGGAGGCCCGGGCCATACCGTCGCTCCCGGCGGACGTGGTCCGCGACCACTACCGGCGGGGAACGGTCTGGCTGGTCGCCGACCTGCCCCGGTATCTGTCCGCCAACACGCCGATCGCGGGCGCCCCGGGTTCTTTCGGAAAGGTCGGCATGCCGACCGAGAACCGCGCCGCCGCGGCGGCGCTGGGCCTGGAGTCGGCGGTGGTCACACCGATCGGAGTCGGCGAGGAACCCATCGGCGCCGTGTGCGTGGCCCGCACCAGCGGCCGCGCCTGGCGTCCGGTGGAGGTGGAGATCGCCGAGTCGATGGCCAGCGGTGTGGGCCGGGCGCTGCACACCTCCCTGCTGTACGAGAAGGAGACGCGTCTCGTCGAGAAGCTGCGTGCCCTGGACAAAGCCAAGAGCGACTTCCTGTCCACCGTCTCCCATGAGCTGCGCACCCCGCTGACCAGCATCGTGGGCTACGTCGAGTTGCTGAAGGACGAGGAGACCGGGTCGCTGACCCCGCCGCAGCGGCGGATGCTGGACGTCGTCGACCGCAACGCCAACCGCCTGCGGGCGCTCATCGAGGATCTGCTCACTCTCTCCCGTATCGAGTCGGGGACCTTCGGCTCCATGAAGAAGCCGGTGGACCTGCACGGTCTGGTGGCGTCGGCAGCCGACGCGATCCGCCCGGCCGCCGAAACCGCCTCGGTGACCCTGGAGACGCACTGCCCCTCTGGCCCCCTGGTCCTGGAGGCGGACGGCGACCAGTTGGACCGGGTCCTGATGAACCTGCTGTCCAACGCCGTGAAGTTCACCCCGGAGGGCGGGAAGGTCACCGTAGGTGCCGACGCCCGCAACGGAGAGGCGGTCCTCACCGTCAGCGACAACGGCATCGGCATTCCGGCGGCCGAGCAGGAGAGGCTGTTCCAGCGGTTCTTCCGGGCCTCGAACGCCACCGACGCGGCCATTCCGGGCACGGGTCTGGGGCTGACCATCGTCCACACCATCGTGGCGAACCACGGCGGCGAGATGGAGGTGCGCTCCGAGGAGGGCCGTGGCACCACCTTCACCGCCCGGTTTCCGATCACCGGCGAGAACGGGGCGGCCTCCTGCTGAGACCGCCCCGTCATCCGCCGGCCGCTCAGACGGTGTCCTCGAAGGTCACCCCCCGCGACCGGTAGTCGGCCACCGCGGCCTCCACTTCCGAGGGGCTCAGCACCTGGTCCTGGGCGAAGTACACGTAGTCGACCTTCTGCTCGTACGCCCGTTTCTTGCGGCTGCTGATCCCCGTCAGGTTGATCAGCCAGTGGTTGAAGCGGATGCTCATCGTCGACTCGGGCAGATACGGCTCGGTGTGCGTGGCGAAGAACCGGCCGTCGATGTAATAGGTGACGGCCGTACCGTCGACCGTGATGACCAGGTCGTGCCAACCGGAGAAGCCGGCGCGCTCCTGGGTGGTGACGTGCTCCTCCTGGGGCGGGTCCTCCGAGTACGTCTCCCAGGAGGAGGCGAGCAGCGCGCTGCCGGGGATGCCCCATCCGCCGTTGGGCAGGTACTCGAAGTCGAGTTCGCTGTAGGCGGGGTCCATCGAGTAGTTCAGCGGCGAGATGGTGAAGAACGTCTGCACCATGCGGTCGCCGTCCGGTCCGTAGATCGGCACGTCGCTGAAGCGCACCCGCGCCGCATAGGTGCCGTGCAGGAACTTGCGCTGCTGGTAGATCTCGGTGTGCTCGGTACCGACCGCCGTGCCGTTGGTGCCGGAACGCATCGTCATGACGGAGGCGCCGGACTCGGTGGCGAACGTGATGTTCTGCGGCAGCCAGGTGGCGCCGGGCACGCCGGGTCCGCCCTGGCCGGACCGAAGGGTCCAGCCGCGCTGGACGAGGAGCGGATCCAGGTGGGTGCTGTAGTTCAGGTCGTCGAAGAGCTGCGGTCCGACCACGGGCTGGGCCACGGCACGCGGGGCGGGCAGCACCACGAGGACCGTGCACAGCAGGCCCCAGGCGACGAGTGCGGCCGTGGCTCTGAGCCGGGTGAGCGAGGAACGTCCGATCACGGGTCAACTGCCTTTCAGGGGAAGGGAGAAGGGGTCCACTTGTCGCCCGGGGCAGACCATGGCAAGTGAAGCACCGTCAGAAGATCGGCATATGCGAGACAGGACCGCTTCACCCGAACAGCCCAGAACGCGCGAGATCGCTGTTCTCGCCCCGATGTGCGCCCGGCACGAAAACCCCTGGCCCCGGCGGCGCGGCCGCCCGGAGAAGGAGCGCTCGCGAAGGGCTGCGGACGGGGAGCGCACCCACCCGCCGGTCTCGGGCGGCGAGCGCCTCCCTAGACTCGGGGCCATGCGATGTGAGCCCGTGGTCCAGATCCAGGCCCTGGTGAAGCGGTACGGCACGAAGACCGCGGTGGACGGCCTCGACCTGGTGGCCCGGGAGGGCGTGACCGCCGTGCTCGGCCCGAACGGGGCCGGTAAGACGACCACGGTCGAGACCTGCGAGGGGTACCGGAAGCCGGACTCCGGCACGGTACGCGTCCTCGGCCTCGACCCGGTCGGGCAGTCGGCCGAGCTGCGGCCGAGGATCGGCGTCATGCTGCAGTCCGGCGGCGTCTACTCGGGCGCCCGCGCCGACGAGATGCTGCGCCATGTGGCGAAGCTGCACGCCCACCCGCTCGACGTGGACGCCCTCATCGAGCGCCTCGGCCTCGGCGGCTGCGGCCGTACGACGTACCGCCGTCTGTCCGGCGGACAGCAGCAGCGGCTCGCCCTGGCGATGGCCGTGGTCGGCCGCCCCGAGCTGGTCTTCCTCGACGAGCCGACCGCGGGCCTCGACCCGCAGGCCCGGCGCGCCACCTGGGACCTCGTCCGGGACCTGCGCGCCGACGGGGTCTCCGTCATCCTGACCACGCACTACATGGACGAGGCCGAGCAGCTCGCCGACGACGTCGCGATCATCGACGCCGGCCGGGTCATAGCCCAGGGCACCCCCGAGGAGCTGTGCCGCGGCGGCGCCGAGAACACCCTCCGCTTCACCGGGCGCCCCGCCCTCGACGTCGGCTCCCTGCTGAAGGCGCTGCCCGCCGACTCCAGCGCCGTCGAACTGACCCCGGGCGTCTACCGGGTCACCGGCAAGGTCGACCCGCAGCTCCTCGCGACCGTCACGTCCTGGTGCGCCCAGCACGGGGTGATGCCGGACCGGATCTCGGTGGAACGGCACACCCTCGAAGACGTCTTCCTGGAACTGACCGGCAAGGAGCTGCGCACATGATCCGGGCCCACAAGCGGATCGGCTGGGGGTCCGGGGGTCGTCCCCCGGGAAGGCACAGTCTGGAACTGACCGGCAAGGAGCTGCGTTCGTGACCACCAGCGGTACCTACGCGCCCCGGCCCGGCGCCGCCCCACTGCCCCGCATGATCGCGGCGCAGGCGGCCCTGGAGACGAAGATGCTGCTGCGCAACGGCGAGCAGCTGCTGCTGACGGTCGTGATCCCCACCCTGCTGCTGGTGCTGTTCGGGTCCGTGGACATCGTCGACACCGGCAAGGGCGAGGCCGTCGACTTCCTGGCACCCGGTGTCCTCGCGCTCGCCGTGATGTCGACGGCGTTCACCGGGCAGGCCATCGCCACCGGCTTCGAACGCCGCTACGGCGTCCTGAAGCGGCTGGCGGTGTCCCCGCTCCCCCGCTGGGGCCTGATGGCCGCGAAGACGCTGTCCGTACTGGTCACCGAGGCCCTCCAGGTCGTCCTGCTGACGGTGATCGCGTTCGCGATGGGCTGGTCCCCGCACGGCAACCCGTTCGCCGTCCTGCTGCTCCTGGTCCTCGGCACGGCGGCCTTCTCGGGCCTCGGTCTGCTGATGGCGGGCACCTTGAAGGCGGAGGCGACGCTCGCCGCCGCGAACCTGGTCTTCCTGCTGCTGCTCGTGGGCGGCGGCGTCGTGGTGCCCCTCGACAAGTTCCCCGACGCGGCGCAGAGCGTGCTCGGGCTGCTGCCGATCGCGGCGCTTTCCGACGGACTGCGCGACGTCCTCCAGCACGGCGCCGGGATGCCGTGGGCGGACCTCGGGATCCTCGCGGTGTGGGCGGTGCTCGGGCTCGGCGCGGCCGCCCGGTTCTTCCGCTGGGAGTAACAGCAGGTCACAGCGGTGGTCCGGGAGCGGTGCGCCCCCTCGTGAACGCGTGCACAAGCGGCGGCCTACCATGGTGCGCGTGCCGAACGTGACCCGCGACGACCTCGTCTCCGCAGCGCGCAACCCGCTCGCCTTCATCGCCGACCGCTGGACCCCCGATCCCCGGACGGTCCGGCGCGCAGCCCTGGCCGCCCTCGTCATGGCGGTGGTCATCGTGGTGACCGGTGGCGCCGTGCGGCTGACCGGGTCGGGCCTCGGCTGCCCGACCTGGCCCAAGTGCACCGACGACTCGCTCACCGCGACACGCGAGATGGGCGTCCATGGCGTCATCGAGTTCGGCAACCGCATGCTGACGTACGTGCTGTGCGCGGCGGTCGGCTGGGCGATCATCGCCGCGCGCTCCCGGAAGCCGTACCGGCGCGACCTGACCCGGCTGGGCTGGACGCAGTTCTGGGTGGTCATGGGCAACGCGGTCCTCGGCGGCATCGTCGTGCTGGTCGGCCTCAACCCGTACACGGTGGCCGCGCACTTCCTGCTGTCGACCGCGCTCATCGCCGTCGCCGCGGTGATGTGGCACCGCACCCGGGAGGGTGAGGGCGCCCCGCGTCCGCTGGTCGGCACGGCGGTGCGGCAGCTGGTGTGGATCCTGGTGGGCGTCACGGTGCTGCTGATCGCGGTCGGCACGGTCGTCACCGGCGCGGGTCCGCACGCCGGTGACTCCAGCGAGGTCGAGCGCATCCCGCTGAACTGGGAGACGGTCACCAAGCTGCACGCCGTGCTCGCGTGGATCGTGGTGACGCTGACCTTCGCCCTGTGGTTCGTCCTCAAGGCGGTCGACGCGCCCCGCGACCCGCTGCGCCGGACCCGGGACCTGTTCCTGGTCCTGCTCGCGCAGGGCGTCATCGGCTATGTCCAGTACTTCACCGACCTTCCCGAGGTCCTGGTCGGCGCCCATATGCTCGGCTCCTGCCTGGTGTGGATCGCCACCCTGAGGGTCCTGCTGTCCCTGCGGGAGCGACCGGAGGCCACGGCGGACGTACCGGGACCGCCGGCGGAGAGAGTGGCCACGCGGGCGTAGGCGCCCCCGCGCGCGAACGCCGGAGGGGCTGGGTGATCCAGCCCCTCCGGCGTTCGAGGACGAGCCCCTTCAGGGCCGAAGCGGGTGGGTGGGGGCGGCAGCCCCCACCCAAGGGGTCAGGGCGACGCCGGCGGGTACAGCGAGCGGGGAAGCTGGGACGCCGCCGCCGCGTCCAGCAGCCACAGCGTGCGGGCCCTTCCGTACGCGCCCGCGACCGGCGCCTGGATCTCACCGGCGCCGGACAGGCCGATCGCGACCGCCCGCGCCTTGTCCTCGCCGGCCGCCAGCAGCCACACCTCCCGCGCCGCCCGGATCGCCGACAACGTCAGGGTGACCCGAGTGGGCGGAGGCTTCGGCGCGCCCCGCACCCCGACGACCGTCCGCTCGGTCTCCCGTACGGCCGGCAGTTCCGGGAACAGCGACGCCACATGCGTGTCCGGGCCGACGCCCAGCATCAGCACGTCGAACGTCGGCACCGAACCGTGGTTCTCCGGCCCGGCCGCCCGTGCCAACTCCTCCGCGTACGCGGCGGCCGCCGAGTCCACATCGGTGCCCCACGGCCCGTCCGACGCGGGCATCGCGTGCACGCGCTTCGGGTCCAGCGGCACCGAGTCCAGCAGCGCCTCCCTCGCCTGGGTGACGTTCCGCTCGGGGTCGCCCTCGGGCAGGAACCGCTCGTCACCCCACCACAGGTCCAGGCGGCCCCAGTCGATGGCGTCCCGCGCGGGCGCCGCCGCCAGCGCGGCGAGCAGACCGTTGCCGTTGCGGCCCCCGGTGAGGACCACCGAGGCGTAGCCGCGCGAGGCCTGCGCGTCCACGACCTTGGTGATCAGCCGGGCGGCCGCCGCCTGCGCCATCAGCTCCTTGTCGCGGTGCACGACCAGCTGAGGAGTACTCACTACGAGGCCGCCTTCTTCACGGGCGGCATCTGCGCCGGCGTGGGCCGCTCGCCCTCGCCGTCATCACCGGCCGCCAACGCCGGCAGGGCCACCGAAGCGGACGAGGAAGCCGACGCCGACGCCGAACTCGAAGCGGACGCGGAAGCCGAGCCGGAAGCCCCACCGGAGGCGGCCGTCGAAGCCGTGCCCGCACCGGAGGCATCCGCCGCCGAGGACGACGTGCTTCCCGAGGGCAGGGCCGACCCGGCGCCCCCCGGAGAAGCCGCGCCCCCACCCGACGCCGAAGCCGACACCGGAGCCGACGCCGTCTCGGACGTCGTCCCGCCCGGCAGCGCGCTCCCCGCGGAGCCGCCCAGCCGGTCCACCCCGAACCGCAGCGCCGAGGCGTACGTGTCGTCCGGGTCCAGTCGGCGCAGTTCCTCCGCCAGCAACTCGGACGTCTCGCGGCGCTTCAGCGCCACCGCCCGGTCCGGCTGGTCCTCCAGCGTGAGGAGGGCGAGACCACCGGAGGGCCGGTACAGCCGGATGGGGCCGGTGCTGGTCAGCATCCGCACCTCGTTCAGGCCCGGGCCCGCCGACACCCCGCGCCGCACATGGACGTGCAGCCGGTCCGCGAGCCACATCGCCAGCAGCTCCACGCTCGGGTTGTACTGCTCGCCGTGCACCTCCGCGGAGATGACCTCGCAGTCCACCTGGTCGAGCGCGGCGGCCAGCATGGAACGCCACGGGGTGATCCGCGTCCAGGCGAGATCCGTGTCGCCGGGCTCGTAGTTGTCGGCGCGGGCCCGCAGCTCGTCGATCGGCTTCTCGGCGGAGTAGCTGTCGGTGACCCGTCGCTGGGCGAGCGCGCCCAGCGGGTCACGGGCCGGGTCGAGCGGCGCGGTGACCGGCCACCACACCACGACCGGCGCGTCCGGCAGCAGCAGCGGCAGCACCACCGACTGGGCGTGGTCCGCGACCTCGCCGTACAGCCGGAGGACGACCGTCTCGCCGGCGCCCGCATCCGCGCCCACCCGCACCTCGGCGTCGAGGCGGGACTTCGTCCGGTCCCGGGGGCCGCGCGAGACCCGCTTGATGACCACGAGCGTGCGCGAGGGATGCTCGCGGGACGCGTCGTTGGCGGCCTTCAGCGCGTCGTACGCGTTCTCCTCGTCCGTGACGATGACCAGCGTGAGCACCATGCCGACGGCCGGGGTGCCGATCGCGCGGCGGGCCTTGACGAGCGCCTTGTTGATCTTGCTGGCGGTGGTGTCCGTGAGGTCTGTCTTCATGGCCGGCGCCAGCTCCGTCCGTCTCGCTCGAGCATCTCGTCCGCCTCGACGGGGCCCCAGGTACCGGCCTGGTACTGGGCGGGCCTGCCGTGCTTGTCCCAGTACTCCTCGATCGGGTCGAGGATCTTCCAGGACAGCTCGACCTCCTCCGTGCGCGGGAAGAGGTTCGAGTCACCGAGCAGGACGTCGAGGATCAGCCGCTCGTACGCCTCGGGGCTGGACTCCGTGAACGACTCGCCGTACGCGAAGTCCATCGACACGTCCCGGATCTCCATCGAGGTGCCCGGCACCTTGGAGCCGAAGCGGACGGTGACGCCCTCGTCGGGCTGGACGCGGATGACGATCGCGTTCTGGCCGAGTTCCTCGGTGGCGGTGGAGTCGAAGGGGGAGTGGGGCGCCCGCTGGAAGACCACGGCGATCTCGGTGACCCGGCGGCCGAGGCGCTTACCGGTCCGCAGATAGAACGGCACACCCGCCCAGCGGCGGTTGTCGACCTCCACCTTGATCGCGGCGTATGTGTCGGTCTTCGACTTGCGGTCGATGCCGTCCTCTTCGAGGTAGCCGATGACCTTCTCGCCGCCCTGCCAGCCGGCCGCGTACTGCGCGAACACCGTGTCGCGGCCCAGGTCCTTCGGCAGCCGCACCGCGCCGAGGACCTTGGTCTTCTCCGCGGCGAGCGCGTCCGCGTCGAAGGAGGCGGGCTCCTCCATCGCGGTCAGCGCCATCAGCTGGAGCAGGTGGTTCTGGATGACGTCACGGGCGGCGCCGATGCCGTCGTAGTAGCCGGCGCGGCCGCCGATGCCGATGTCCTCGGCCATGGTGATCTGCACATGGTCCACGAAGGACCGGTTCCAGATCGGCTCGAACATCGTGTTGGCGAAGCGGAGCGCCAGGATGTTCTGGACGGTCTCCTTGCCCAGGTAGTGGTCGATGCGGAAGACCTGGTCCGGGGCGAAGACCTCGTGGACGATCGCGTTGAGCTCCTCGGCCGACTTCAGGTCGTGGCCGAAGGGCTTCTCGATGACCGCGCGCCGCCAGGAACCGCTCGACTGGTCGGCCAGGCCGTGCTTCTTCAGCTGCTGAATCACGACCGGGAACGCCGACGGCGGCACGGAGAGGTAGAAGGCGAAGTTGCCACCGGTGCCCTGCGCCTTGTCCAGCTCCTGGATCGTGTCGCGCAGCCGCTCGAACGACACGTCGTCGTCGAAGGTGCCCTGGACGAACCGCATGCCCTGGATGAGCTGCTGCCAGACCTCCTCGCGGAAGGGGGTGCGGGCGTGCTCCTTGACCGCGTCGTGGACCTCCTGCGCGAAGTCCTCGTGCGCCCATTCACGGCGCGCGAAACCGACGAGCGAGAAGCCCGGCGGCAGCAGTCCGCGGTTGGCGAGGTCGTACACGGCAGGCATCAGCTTCTTGCGTGACAAGTCGCCTGTGACACCGAAGATGACCAGGCCCGACGGCCCCGCGATACGCGGGAGCCGTCGGTCCGCGGCGTCACGCAGCGGATTGCTGCTCGACAAGGTGTTCAGCCCTCCGAGGGTGCGAGGCGCTTCAGCTCCGCCTCGGTCGACTTGAGCAGGTCGTTCCAGGACGCCTCGAACTTCTCGACGCCCTCGTCCTCCAGCAGCTGGACGACCTCGTCGTACGAGATGCCGAGCTTCTCGATCGCGTCCAGGTCGGCACGGGCCTGCTCATAGGTCCCGGCGATCGTGTTGCCGCGGATCTCACCGCTCTCGGCGGTGGCCTCCAGGGTGGCCTCCGGCATGGTGTTCACCGTGTTCGGCGCCACCAGCTCGTCGACGTACAGGGTGGGCTTGTACGCCGGGTCCTTGACGCCGGTCGAGGCCCACAGGGGACGCTGCTTGTTCGCGCCCGCGCTCTCCAGGGCCGCCCAGCGCTCGCCGCTGAAGACCTCCTCGTACGCCTGGTAGGCGAGGCGCGCGTTGGCGACGCCGGCCTTGCCGCGCGCGGCCTTGGCCTCGGGCGTGCCCAGCGCGTCGAGGCGCTTGTCGATCTCGGTGTCCACGCGGGACACGAAGAACGACGCCACCGAGTGGATCTTCGACAGGTCGAGGCCGCGCTCCTTGGCCTTCTCCAGACCGGCCAGGTAGGCGTCCATCACCTGGCGGTAGCGCTCCAGCGAGAAGATCAGCGTGACGTTGACGCTGATGCCGAGGCCGATGACCTCGGTGATGGCCGGCAGGCCGCCCATCGTCGCCGGGATCTTGATCAGGGTGTTGGGGCGGTCCACCAGCCAGGCGAGCTGCTTGGCCTCGGCGACCGTCGGCTTGGTGTGGTGCGCCAGCCGCGGGTCGACCTCGATGGAGACCCGGCCGTCCTGGCCGTCGGTCGCCTCGAAGACGGGGCGCAGGATGTCGGCGGCGTCACGGACGTCCGCCGTCGTGATCATGCGGATGGCCTCCTCCACGGTCACCTTGCGGGCCGCGAGGTCCGACAGCTGCTGGTCGTAGCCGTCACCCTGGGAGATCGCCTTCTGGAAGATCGAAGGGTTGGTGGTGACGCCCACGACGTGCTGCTGGTCGATCAGCTCGGCGAGGTTGCCGGACGTGATGCGCTTGCGCGACAGGTCGTCCAGCCAGATCGCCACGCCTTCCTCGGAGAGGCGCTTGAGTGCGTCTGTCATGGAATTACATCTCCTACGTGTCGTATGTGAGCGTCAGCGCTGGGCGGCCGCGAGCGATTCCTGCGCGGCGGCGGCCACGTTCTCCGCGGTGAAACCGAACTCCTTGAAGAGCACCTTGCCGTCGGCCGAAGCGCCGAAGTGCTCCAGCGAGACGATGCGGCCCGCGTCACCGACGTACCGGTGCCAGGTCAGCCCGATCCCGGCCTCGACGGCGACACGCGCCTTGACGGACGGCGGCAGGACGCTGTCCCGGTACCCCTGGTCCTGCTCCTCGAACCACTCGACGGAGGGCATCGACACCACTCGGGTCGGCACGCCCTGCGCCTGGAGCTGCTCGCGGGCCTCGACGGCGATGTGCACCTCGGAGCCGGTGGCGATCAGGATCACCTGGGCGTCGCCGCCCTCCGCCTCGAAGAGCACGTAACCGCCCTTGGCCGCCCCCTCGTTGGGCTCGTACGTCGGTACGCCCTGACGGGTCAGCGCGAGGCCGTGCGGAGCGCCCTTGCCCCACTCCTTGGTCCAGCGCTTGAGGATCTCGCGCCAGGCGATGGCCGTCTCGTTGGCGTCGGCCGGCCGGACGATGTTCAGGCCGGGGATGGCGCGCAGCGAGGCCAGGTGCTCGACCGGCTGGTGCGTCGGGCCGTCCTCGCCGAGGCCGATGGAGTCGTGCGTCCACACGTACGTCACCGGCAGGTGCATCAGCGCGGAGAGCCGGACGGCGTTGCGCATGTAGTCGGAGAACACCAGGAAGGTGCCGCCGAAGATACGGGTGTTGCCGTGCAGCGCGATGCCGTTCATCTCGGCGGCCATGGCGTGCTCGCGGATGCCGAAGTGGATCGTGCGGCCGTAGGGGTTCGCCTCGGGCAGCGGGTTGTCCGCGGGGAGGAAGGACGACGTCTTGTCGATCGTGGTGTTGTTCGAGCCCGCGAGGTCGGCGGAGCCGCCCCACAGCTCGGGGATCACCGAACCGAGCGCCTGGAGGACCTTGCCGGACGCGGCGCGGGTGGCGACACCCTTGCCCGCCTCGAACACCGGCAGGTGCGCCTCCCAGCCCTCGGGCAGCTCACCGGCCGCGACGCGCTCGTACTCGGCGGCGCGCTCGGGGTTGTTGTCCCGCCACTGCTGGAAGGACTTCTCCCACACGGCGCGGGCCGCCTGGCCGCGGTCGCCCAGGCCGCGCGTGTGCGCGATGACCTCGTCGGTGACCTCGAAGTGCTTCTCCGGGTCGAAGCCCAGGACCCGCTTGGTGGCCGCGACCTCGTCCTCGCCGAGCGCCGAGCCGTGCGCGGCCTCGGTGTTCTGCGCGTTCGGGGCGGGCCAGGCGATGATGGAGCGCATCGCGATGAACGACGGCCTGTCGGTGACGGCCTTCGCGGCCTCGATCGCCTCGAACAGCGCGGCCGGGTCGAGGTCGCCGTTCTCCTTGGGCTCCACCCGCTGCACATGCCAGCCGTACGCCTCGTACCGCTTGGCGGTGTCCTCGGAGACGGCCGTCTCGGTGTCGCCCTCGATCGAGATGTGGTTGTCGTCCCACAGCATGATCAGGTTGCCGAGCTTCTGGTGCCCGGCCAGCGACGACGCCTCGGCGGAGATGCCCTCCTGGAGGCACCCGTCACCGGCGATCACGAAGATGTGGTGGTCGAACGGCGACTCGCCGACGGCGGCCTCCGGGTCGAACAGACCGCGCTCGTAGCGGGCGGCCATGGCCATGCCGACGGCGTTGGCGACCCCCTGGCCGAGCGGCCCGGTCGTCGTCTCCACACCCTTGGTGTGCCCGTACTCGGGGTGGCCCGGCGTCTTCGAGCCCCAGGTGCGGAAGGACTCCAGGTCCTCCAGCTCCAGACCGAAGCCGCCCAGGTACAGCTGGATGTACAGCGTCAGGGAGGAGTGGCCGGCGGACAGGACGAACCGGTCACGGCCCACCCAGTCCGGGTCGGCGGGGTCGTGGCGCATCACCTTCTGGAAGAGGGTGTACGCCGCGGGCGCGAGGCTCATGGCCGTACCCGGATGGCCGTTGCCGACCCTCTGTACGGCGTCGGCGGCCAGGACGCGGGCGGTGTCGACGGCCCGCTGGTCCAACTCGGTCCACGCGAGGTCTGTAGTGGTCGGCTTGGTGCTCACCCTGGGTCAGGGCTCCTCTCACATGTCCGGTGCCGGCGTTCTCGGGGCGCCGGCCGCAGTCGAGCCTACCCCCGTAACAACGCGCATTTTTTCGAGTCATTCCAGACTGCCGGGACCGTCCCGGATCCGCCTCCCGACCGGTCGTTCCGCATGGTGAGACCAGCGGGTTCGGTCGCTCGACATCTGAATACGCAGCCGCTCATCCGACTGCTCAACCGAAGTGTGTTCGGCTCGTCCGGGCAGGCCGTCCAACACGACCCGACCCCCTTGAAAGGCTGGCTCTGGGCAACGTCTACAGTGGCGTGGTACGCGCGAGCCGTTACGGGGAGTTCACATCCGTGGTGCTCGCTGGGAGTCTCTGTCAGGGGTGTGCGTGACGGCCGTCGAATCCCGTCCACCGGGAGTGCTGGGCGCGAACAGCACGAGCAGCATCCGGGGTCAGCGGCCGTTCGGGGCCCGCGTCAAGGCGTTCGTGGCCCTCACCAAGCCGAGGATCATCGAACTGCTGCTGATCACCACCGTTCCGGTGATGTTCCTCGCGGAGCAGGGCGTGCCCGACCTCTGGTTGGTCCTCGCCACCTGTATCGGCGGCTACCTCTCCGCGGGCGGCGCCAACGCGCTCAACATGTACATCGACCGTGACATCGACGCCCTCATGGAGCGCACCTCGCAGCGCCCCCTCGTCACCGGCATGGTCACCCCGCGTGAGGGCCTGGTCTTCGGCATCACCCTCGCCGTCGTCTCCACCGCCTGGTTCGGCGTCCTCGTCAACTGGCTGTCCGCGTGGCTGTCGCTCGGAGCGCTCCTTTTCTACGTCGTCGTCTACACGATGATCCTCAAGCGGCGTACGGCGCAGAACATCGTGTGGGGCGGCATCGCCGGCTGCATGCCGGTCCTCATCGGCTGGTCCGCGGTGACGAACTCGATGTCCTGGGCCGCGGTGATCCTCTTCCTGGTCATCTTCTTCTGGACCCCGCCGCACTACTGGCCGCTGTCCATGAAGGTGAAGGACGACTACGCCCGCGTCGGCGTGCCCATGCTGCCGGTGATCGCCTCCAACAGGGTCGTCGCCCGCCAGATCGTCCTCTACAGCTGGGTGATGGTCGCCGTCTCGCTGCTGCTGACGCCCCTCGGCTACACCGGCTGGTTCTACACGACGGTCGCCCTGGTGACCGGCGGCTGGTGGCTCTGGGAGGCCCACGCCCTCCAGAACCGCGCGAAGAGCGGCGCCACCGGCGCCAAGCTCAAGGAGATGCGCCTCTTCCACTGGTCGATCACGTACGTCTCCCTGCTCTTCGTGGCCGTGGCGGTGGACCCCTTCCTGCGCTGAGGGTCCCTCCCTGCAGAGACGTCCGCAGCAGCGCAGCCAAGGGGCGCGGGGCTGTACCCATCCGCGGCTCCGCCGCGCGGGCGCGAACGAGCACAACGCACCCGCACGCGCCCCTCACCGCGACGCACGACGGCGAGTGGCCAACCCCACTGGCCCCCACCGTCGCAGCACCGCCCTACTCATCGGTAGCATCCAGCCATGGCAGACACGAAGCAGCCCGACGAGGCCAAGGACACCAAGGCCGCAGCCAAGGCCGAGCGCCAGGCGGCCAAGCTCGCCAAGCAGATCGGCGCCTTCGCGAAGGCACACGGTGGCGCCGAGGCCCAGGTCGCCTACATCGGCGAGCGCGGCTCCCGCATCGTCCTCGTGGGCGAGGACGGCGGCTGGGGCGACCTCGTCGCCGCCACCCACGCCATCGCCGAGGAAGCCGTGCGCAAGGCCGGCGTCACCGTGCACGAGGACTTCGACGGCGAGTTCGCCGCCAAGGTGCGCACCGGCCCGTACGAGTGGTCGCGGATGGCCGGAATCCAGGTCGGCGGACCGGCCAACAGCAACACCTGAGCCCGACTCACCCGTTAGGACCTGTGGGAGCACACCGGTCCAGCGACGGGGAGTCCGGATGATCGAAACGCCGTCCCTCGTGGATCAGTACTGCCACGGCGTACTGAGAACGGAGCTGGGCCTCGGCACGTTCGAGGCCCACCTCGCCCGCGGTGAGGGACCACCGGCGCCAGGCACCACCTACTTCGACACCCAGACCGGCTTCGCCGTGCGCCGCTGGTGCCCGCCCCTGCTGGGCCTCGAACCGCACTGCCCGCCGGCCCGCTATCTCGCCCGCCGCCGTGAACTGGGCGTCCTGGAGGCGGGCCGCCGACTGCTGCGGGGCAGCGGCATCACCACCTACCTCGTCGACACGGGGCTGCCCGGCGATCTCACGGGGCCCGGCGAGATGGCCTCCACGGGTGACGCGGACGCCCATGAGATCGTCCGGCTCGAACTCCTCGCCGAACAGGTCGCCGACACCTCCGGCACCGTGGAGTCGTTCCTCGCCAATCTCGCCGAGTCGGTGCACGGGGCCGCCGCGCACGCCGTGGCCTTCGCCTCGGTGGCGGGCGTACGGCACGGTCTGGCGCTCGCACCCGAGCCGCCCGGCCCCGGGGAGGTGCGGGGGGCCGCCGGACGCTGGCTCGCGCACCGGCCCGTCGGCGGGACCCTCACCGACCAGGTGCTCCTGCGTCATCTGCTGTGGATCGCCATCGCCTCCGGGCGCCCCCTCCAGCTCCACGCCGGACTCGGCGAGCCCGGCCTGCGCATCGACCGCACGGACCCCGTCCTGCTCACCGACTTCGTCCGTGCCACGGCCGGCCTCGGCACCGACCTGGTCCTGCTGCACGGCTACCCGTACCACCGCCACGCCGCCCACCTCGCCGGTGTCTTCCCGCACGTCTACGCAGACCTCGGCGCCGAACTCGTCCGCACCGGGGCGCGTGCCCCCGCCGTGCTCGCCGAGGTCCTCGAACTCGCCCCCTTCGGCAAGCTCCTGTTCTCCAGCGGCGCCCACGGCCTGCCCGAGCTGCACGTCGTCGGCGCCCGCCTCTTCCGCGAGGCGCTGGCCCGGGTACTGGGCACCTGGGTCGCGGAGGGCGCCTGGTCCCTGACGGACGCGCAGCGCGTGGCCGCACTGATCGCGGCGGACAACGCGCGACGGGTGTACGGACTGGAGTAGGCGGCCGTACGGGCTGGTACAGCTGCCCGGACCTGGGGGTTCAGCGCACGAGTGCGAGTCCGGTGACCGGGCCGGGGAACTTCGTGACGAGCCACTTGTCACCGTCCGCGACAGTGATCCCGTACACGGCGCCCGAGAGGTCGGACACATAGACGGTGCCGTTCGCGTGGTCGACGGCCAGTCCGATCGCCTCGTGGAAGTCGCCGGCGATGATCGTGGGCGGGTCGCCCCGCCGTCCGGGCGGCGGTACGGGAGCGCGGTTCAGGGTGTTGCCCAGCGGGCCGGCGCCGCGGTCGGTCCAGTGGAGAACCTGGCCGTTCGGGTCGAGCTCGAGGTCGATGGGCTCGGGAAGCCCGTCCCACAGCGTCTCGATGTCGTCGCGGTCGTCGGGCGAGGTTCCTGCCGGGAGTTCGAGCCCGGCGCGAAGGATGCGGCCCCTGCCGCCGTCACTGGGACCCTTCTGGGTCCAGTACAGCCAGCCACGCACCGTGTCGACCGCGATGCCGACGCATTCCTCCTCGGCGCGTGTCGGCCCGTGACCGGCGGTCAGGATGAGGGCTGTCAGTCCGGAGCCGTCCCGCTCGGCGCGGTAGACGCCGCGGCCCTCCCGGTCGCACCAGTACAGCCGTCCGGTCGCCGGGTCCGTGGTGAGCTGCTTGCCGGTGGTGAAGGTGCCACGCGGGACGACGATCTGCGGGGCGCCCCCTGCGAGGGGCACGCGCTGGACGGAGCCGTTGCGCTGGGTGAACGGTGGCTCCGCGCCGGGTTGGGGCGGTGTGTCCGGCGTTCCCATGAGCGTGATGTACGCATAGCCCTCGACCTCGTCCACCACGATGCCGTCCGGCGCCTCCGTGATACCGAGGGCTATGTCCGTCACGGTGCCGTCGTCCGGGTCTATGCGGTGCACGCCGCCCGGGACGACATCGAGAGCGTAAAGACGCGGTGAGCGGGCCGGCCGGGCGGCCGCGGCCCCTTCTTCTGTCGTCATCTGGGACCTCTTCGGCACGGAGACGGCTTGTCCGGAGTGCGCCAGTCACCCTAGGCCCGGGAATTCAATTCCCACAAGGAAGGCCCACCTAAATAAGCAACCCTTATTTCAGACCCGAGGGCATTCACCCCTCGCAAGAGAAATAAAGCATGCACACCCCTATGGAACCGGACAGTTCTCCATAGGTCACCCAGACCCTCCGCAACAACCACCTCCCCCCTTACCGCATAACTACCCACGAACACGACCCATCGACAGCGTCAACCCCGAGCAAGCTATCAAGCAGCTGTCAATATTCTTTCCGTTTACTGTATAAAAATTCACACGCGATTACGCCTTGCCAACAGCCGATCACGCACGGAATGCTGTGCCGGGGCGGAACTTGAAAGTTCTACAACCCTCTATTTTCGGACATGCAGACCGCAGCGGGACGACCGCTTTCGGCTTTCCGAAATGCGGCCTCGCGGAAGGCTCATTACCCATGCTGAGAACTGGCAAGCCATTGAGATTAAGAAGACTGTCGCTGGCGGGCGACGACCGGCACCTGTTCGTCCCCCTCGACCACAGCGTCTCGGACGGCCCGGTCGTCCCCACGGGTCAGTGGAACGACCTGCTGCGGGCGCTGGTGACCGGCGGGGCCGACGGGATCATCGTCCACAAGGGACGCGCCCGCACCCTTCCGCCGGACATCCTCCAGAACTGCGCCCTGGTGGTGCATCTGAGCGCCAGTACCGCCTGCTCCGCCGATGTCGACGCCAAGGTGCTGGTCGGCGATGTCGAGGAGGCCGTGCGGCTCGGCGCGGACGCGGTGAGCGTGCATGTGAACATCGGGTCGGACACCGAGCGGCAGCAGCTCGCCGATCTCGGGGCGGTGGCCCGCTCCTGTGACACCTGGGGCATACCGCTGATCTCGATGATCTATCCGCGGGGCCCCCGCATCGAGAACCCCCGCGATCCCGCCCTCCTCGCGCACCTGGTCAATGTGGCCGCGGACCTGGGGGCCGACATGGTGAAGACCTCCGTCACCCTGCCGATCGACCGGATGGCCGAAGTGGTCGCCCACAGCCCCATTCCCGTCCTCGCGGCAGGCGGGCCTCCGGACGGATCGGACCTCATCGAGTACGGCGCCGCGGTGATGGCCGCCGGCTGCGCGGGGCTGGCCGTCGGCCGGCGGATCTTCTCGTCCCCCTCCCCCGCCTCCCTGGTGTCCCGGCTCGCCGCGGTCGTCCACGGGACGCATGCCGGCAGGGCCGGCGGCGCGGACAGCCAGGCTAACGACATGAACATGACTAACTACTCGACTTTTGTGGCAGGTGTCGTATGAGGTTCGCGTGGATCGATCTCCGTGAAGTCCCCCGGCCGCAGCTCCAGGCGGTGGTCGACGCGGCCATCCACACCCGGATGGCCGGGGTGCTGGCCGCCGATGCCGAGCTGCTCGCGACGCTGCCACCGACCGTCACCCGGGTGCTGGTCCCCGGGGGCCCGGCCCCTACCGCCGCGAAGAAGCCCGGCGCCAAGGGCGACAAGGAGCAGCAGGAGACCAGGCCCGCCTCCGACGCCAAGCCCTCTGCCGCGACCGGATCCTCGGCCGACGCCGGAATCGACGTCCTGCTGCGGACGTTCACCGCCCAGGATCAGCTGGACGCTCTCGCCGCGGACAACCGCGCCACCGGGGCCACGCCCGTCGCCGGCTTCATCGACGTACGGGACGACCGCACCCTGCGGCTGTCGTGCGCGGGCGCCATGGTGCTGCCGTACACCGTCATCCACTTCGCCGACCCGACCAAGATCCCGCTGGAGATCGTCCTCGCCGCGGCCGAGTCCGCCGAGGGCAAGCTGGTGACCGTGGTCGGCGACCTGGAAGAGGCTGCCATCGTCTTCGACGTGCTGGAGCGCGGCTCGGACGGCATCCTCTTCACGCCCCGCAGCGCCGACGACGTGTTCGCCCTGGCACGGCTGCTGGAGGCCACCACGCCCCAGCTGGAGCTGTGCACGCTGACCGTGGAGAGCATCCGGCACGTGGGGCTCGGCGACCGGGTCTGCGTGGACACCTGCTCGCACTTCGAGGAGGACGAGGGCATCCTCGTCGGCTCGTACTCCTCCGGGTTCGTCCTGTGCTGCAGCGAGACCCACCCGCTGCCGTACATGCCCACCAGGCCGTTCCGGGTCAACGCGGGAGCCCTGCACTCGTACACGCTCGGCCCCGACAACCGCACCAACTACCTGAGCGAGGTCGGCTCCGGCAGCGCCCTGCTGGCCGTGGGCGCCGACGGCCGTACCCGGCGGGTCGTGGTCGGCCGCGCCAAGCTGGAGTCCCGGCCGCTCCTGGAGATCCGCACCCACGCCGAGGACGGACGGCTGGTCAGCCTGACTGTGCAGGACGACTGGCACGTACGGGTGCTCGGCCCGGGCGGGAAGGTCCTCAACGTCACCGAGCTGCAGACCGGTGACGAACTGCTCGGCTACCTGGCCACGGACAAGCGCCATGTGGGCCTTCCCATCGGCGAGTTCTGCAAGGAGGTCTGAGCCGGATGGGCGAGCCTGCAGCGGAAGCGCAGGACGGGATGAGTTCCCTGCTCCAGCGGCTGTTCGACGCCGAGGACGACCGACTGCCGTATCTGACACACCGCCAGGACACCGTGACCCGTGGCGAGTTGCGGGAACGGGTGGCCAAGCAGGCCGCGGTGTTCGCCGGATACGGCATCGGTCCGGGCAGCACCGTGGGACTGCGGACACCGCCCAGCTTCACCCAGGTCGAGGTGCTGCTCGCGCTGTGGCGGCTCGGCGCCCAGGTGATGCTCTTCGACTTCCGGCTCAAACCGGCCGAGGTGGAGGCGCTCTGTGTCTCCTGCCGGCCACAGTTCATGGTCAGCGCCGGTACCAACGTCCGGGCGGCCTTCGGCTTCCGGCCCGAGTACGAGGTCGCCACCGAGTGCCACAGAACCGGGAGACCGGCCACCACCGGGCACCGGCTGGTCCAGTTCAGCTCGGGCTCCACGGGACGGCCGAAGGTGATCGGCAGGACCGCCCGGTCGCTCGCCGCCGAGGTGGAGCGGTTCACCCGGATCCCCGGTATGCCGGGTGGGGGCGACCGGCTGCTGCTGCTCAGTTCGACGGCGCACAGCTTCGGTCTGGTCGGTGGGCTGCTGCACTCCCTCGCGGCCGGTGTCTCCGTGGTCTTCGCGCCCCGGGTCTCGGCCCGCGACATCCTGGCGGCCGCGGTGGACCACCGGATCACCGCCCTGTTCGGCGTGCCGATGCACTACGAGCTGCTCGCCGCCGCCGTCGATCCGCCCGCACTGCCCGAGCTGCGGATCGCGGTGTCGGGCGGCGAGCTGATGCCCCCGGAGGTCGCCGCGCGCTTCACCGAGACCTACGGCGTGCCCGTCGGCGAGTCCTACGGCACCACCGAGACCGGTGTGGTCGCCATGGACACCCGCGGCACGCTGCGGCCGTCGGTCGGCCGCGCGGCACCGGGTGTGGTGGTACGGGCGCACAAGGGCGAACTCGACGTCGCGCTGGAGGAGTCGCCGTACCTCTTCGACTCGGGCGGCGCCCAGTACGCCGACGGCTGGCTGCACACCCGGGACCGCGCCACGATCGACACCGCCGGCACGGTCCGGGTACAGGGCCGCGCCGACTCCCTCGTCGTGATCGGTGGCCTGAAAGTGGACCTCATCGAGGTCGAGAACGTGCTGCGCGAGCATCCCGCGGTCGAGCAGGCGGTCCTGGTCCACGAGGACGTGACCGAGGCCTACGTCGCGGTCACCGACGGGGACCGGCAGCCGTCCGCCGAGGAACTGCTGCGCTGGTGCCGCGAACGGCTGGCCGACTACAAGCTCCCCCGGGTGATCCGGCTGATGGAGGCCCTGCCGCGCACCGCCAACGGCAAGCTCGTCCGCCACGCCGCGCACCTACGTGGAACCACGACAGACGCCTGACACGGCAGGGCACTTTCCCTCCGTTTCCGTATGACTTTTCCCCCCGGAGATACCCATGAGCATGTCCATAGCCCTGGAAGACGCGATCCGTGAGTTCGTCCTGACGACGGTCATCGACGAGATGAACATCCTCATGAGCCGCGACGGCATCACGGACGACAGCCCGGTGACTGTCGGCGGGCTGGAACTGGACTCGCTGAGCCTGATCGAACTCACTCTGCGCATGGAGGCGCGGTTCGGCGTCGAGATCCCGGACACCGACATCGAGCCCCTGGCCTCCCTGACCTTCGGTGGACTGGTCTCCGAGGTCGTCCGACGCGGTGCGAAGGCATGAACTCCGGAACCTCCGCGCTGACACCCATGTCCTCCAGGCCCCCCACATCCCCCACTTCCCCCACATCCCTCATGTCTCTCCTCACCACCGAAACCATCCGGGACCTGCTGTCGGACCCGAAGATCTTCCCCGGGCTGCCGACCGACCTCGACGAGGACGCGGAACTGGTGCTCGACTCGCTCGGCCTGATCTGGCTGCTGCACGAGATGGAAGAGCGCTACGCCCTGATCGTCGAACCCACCGACGCCGACATCGCCGGACTCACCTCGCTGCGGCGGATCACCGACTACCTGAACACCGCCGCCCGGGCGCAGGACCCGGAAAGTCAGCAGGACGGGGACGGGGAGATGGCCGGGGACGAGGACGGAAGGGGAGGTCGCGGCGATGAGCGGTGAAGTGACGGTGACCGGATTCGGCGTCCGCACGGCGTTCGGCACGGGCGCCGACGCCCTGCGGCGCGGGGTCTTCGCGGGAGTCCCCGCGTTCACGCCCACCACCAGGTTCGACACCGGCCCGTACCGTACGCCGATGGCGGCCGCCGCCCCGGACGGACCCGACGCGGTCGAGGGCTGGGCACTGCGCCACGCGCTCGCCGAGTGCGGAACGGAAGGCCTCGACATGGCGGGCCTGCCCTCGGGCACGGAGGCAGCGGTCCTGCTCGGCACCGTCGGTGACACCACCAGCATCACCCACCACTGGCAAGCCGCCGCCGGCTCCGCACCGGGCGCGGGCGAGGCGATGGAGCGGGCCGCCGACGCCGTGCCCGCACACCTGGCCGAGCAACTGGCCGGGGGGCTGGGACTGACCGGGCCCCGGCTCACCTTCACCAACGCCTGTGTCGCCTCCGCCGCCGCGATCATCCACGCCTGCCGGCTGATCTCCTCCGGCCGGATCGACGTGGCGGTCTGCGCGGGCGCTTATCTGGTGGAGGAGGCGACGTTCGGCAAGTTCGACTCCGGCCGGGCGTTGTCCCGCGACGGCATGGTGCGCCCGTTCAGCGTCGACCGCAGTGGACTGCTGCTCGGCGACGGGGTGGCCGTCGTGGTGCTGGAGTCCGCCGAGCACGCCCGGCGCCGTGGTGCCCGGCCGCTGGTGAACGTGGTGGGCTGGGGCGCGGCCACGGACGCCCACCACATCGCCCAGCCGCACCCCGAGGGTGCCGGGCTGGCGGCGGCCGCGCGCCAGGCGCTGCGGCTCGCCGGCGACGCGGACGGCTCCACCCTCGGGTACGTCAACGCCCATGGCACCGGCACCAAGTACAACGACGCGGCCGAGACCCGTGGCCTGCGGGCCGCCTTCCCGGAGCGGGCCGAGTCGATACCGGTCAGCTCCACCAAGGGCACCACCGGCCACCTCCTGCAGGCGGCCGGCGTCGTGGAGTTCGTGATCACGATGCTGGCCGTGATGGACGGCGTACTGCCGCCGACCGCCGGGTTCACCCGGCCGGACCCGGAGTGCGACCTGGACTACGTGCCGAACTCACCGCGCCCGGCCGACCTGCGCCGGGCCCTGACCATCAACGCCGCCTTCGGTGGCGCCAACACCGCACTCGTCCTGGAGCGGCCATGACGACCGGGAACGTCGACAGCGTCGAGAAGGCCGGCGAGGCCGGAAAAGCACGGGAGGCGGAGAACGCCGAGAAGGCGGAGAAGGCGGAGAACGCCGAAAAAGCGGTGCTCCGCTCGCCCCTCGGCATCCTCGCGACCGCCACCGCGACCCACGGCACCGGCGGGGACGACGACACCCCGCTGCCCAGACTGTCCGGCTTCGTGGAGTCGGTCTTCAGCCCGCTGGCGTACGAGGTCAGCAGACGGTGTCTGACCGAACGGCCCGGAGACGGCTCACGCACCGCGGTCGTCCTGGCCAGTTTGCAGGGTGACACCACCACCGAGGATCTGGCCGGTCAGCGCATGGTCGCCGGTCGGGTCCACAACCCGCTGCTGTTCATGCAGGCCACCGCCAACTCCGTACTGGGCTATCTCAGCCGGGAGTTCCGGATCACCGCGCAGATGTTCAGCCTCTCCACCCTCGATGACCCGGTGACCGAACTGCTGGCCATGGCGGATCTGCTCCTGGAGGACCCGGAGCTCGACCGCGTGCTGGTGCTGGGCGTGGAGCTGGGCGGCGGCGAGCGTGTGGCCGCCGTGCACCGGGAACTGGCCGCGGGCACCGGCCGCCCCGAGCCGGACACGCCCGCGTCCGCCGGTCTGGCAGCGGCTGTGCTGCTCGGCCGGCCGGGCGCCGAGGCACCCGTGTCGGTCCGGCCGGCCGAACCGTACGACGTCGCCGACCATGCCGAGAACCCCGGGGCAGCCGGGCACTCCGGGAGCATCCAGGGCCTGTTCGACCTGGCCGCCGCCCACCGCCGACTGCTGCGGCACGGTGGCAGCCACCTGCTGGCCACGGACCCGGCCGAGTGGCACGGCCCGGCCGCGTTCACCCTCACCGCGCATGCGCCCGGAACGAACGAGACGGAGAGCCATGCTCATCAGTAAGCAGGAGCGGTCGCGGATCTGCGCCGACACGGAACTCGGCGCCGGTAACGTCCTGGACCGTCTGAAGGCGTACGACCGCTCGCTCGACGAGCCCGCCCTGTGGACGGACGGCACCTGGCAGGCACCGGACGGCAGCCGTCCCGAGGTACTGACGCTCGGACAGCTGCACGTGGTCGTCGAAACGTACGCGGGCTGGTACGCCGCCCACGGTGTCAAGCCGCGCGACCCGGTCGCCGTGCACTCGTACTCCAGTGCGGAGAACGCGGTGAACTACCTGGCCCTGACGTCCCTCGGCGCGATCCCGTCGCTCGTCAACGGCAATCTGCGCCCGGACATCGCTCGGGAGTACGTGCGCCGTCAGGGCGCGGTGGGCGTGTTCACGGACGCCGAGCACCACGACGTGTTCTCGGAGTCGGGACTCGGCTTCTCGGTGACCGCCGTCGACATCCGGCCGAAGCACCGCGAACTGCTCCCGCAGTCGTACCCGTATCGGCACGACCCCACCGATCCGGTGATCATCACGCACTCCTCCGGCACCACCGGCATGCCCAAGGGCGTGCCGCACACCCACCGGACGCTGTTGTACTCCCAGTTGCACAGCCTGGGCTACTCCACCGGGGCCGACATGGAGCGCACACTGGTGGCGCTGCCCGGACCGCACAACGCGTCCATCTCGACGCTGCTGAAATGCCTGTTGCTGCGTGCGGACATCAAGCTGCTCTCCAGCCAGCGCGGCACCGACGTGCTCGACGCCATCGAGGAGTTCCGGCCCACCACGGTGCTGGCCTTCGCCGGGACCTTCGGTGAGATGGCCGCCGAGGACCTCGCCGCCCGCGACCTGTCGAGCGTGCGGTCGTGGTTCAACACCGGGGACGCGGCGCACGAGGCGCACATCCGCACCCTGGTGCAGTACGGCCACCACCAGAAGATGGGCCGGGACCTGCGCCTCACCCGGGTCGAGGGTTCGGTCTTCGTGGACGGCCTCGGCACATCGGAGCTCGGCAACTCGGTCTTCCGCATCGTGCACACCAAGGACACCTCGGCGTACTCGCGCTGCGTCGGCAAGGTGGTCGGCTACGCCGAGGCCGCCGTGCTGGCCGAGGACGGCACCCCGCTGCCGCCCGGGCAGATCGGCCGCCTCGGGCTGAAGTCACCCACGCTCACGCCGGGTTACTGGAACGACTCCCTGACCTGGAACCGGATGCGGCTGGGCGGCTACTGGCTCCCCGGCGACCTCGCCTACCAGGACGAGAAGGGCAACTTCTACCACCTGGACCGGGCCACTGACGCCATCCGGACCCGGGGCGGCGTCCTGTTCAGCACCCGCACCGAGGAACTGCTGCTGCGGGAGATCCCGGAGCTCGTGGACTGCACCGTCGTGGGCATCGCCCCGGAAGGCGTACGGGCGGACTGGGACGGCGACGGGGAAGCCGAGGCGCGTGTGCTGCTCCAGCTCGCGCACGACGACGCGGCCGACGGCACCGGCGTCGACGGTGACGAGGCGTGGACCGAGCGGGTCAACGCGATCCTGGCGGACGCCGGATTCCCCCCGGTGACCCACGCCCTGCCCATGAAGGGCGACGACGTGGCCAAGGGCGCCACCGGAAAGGTCCTCAAACGAGTGATGCGCGACCGGCTCGCCGCTGACGCGGCCGGCACGGTCGCCACCAAGGAGCACGCATGAGCACGAGCGAGGTCAACCACCGTGCCCAGACGGTGGAGGCCTACCGGCTGTGGTGGCAGCACGACGCCCACTGGTACCAGGGGGTGGCCAAGCGGTTCGGGCAGGAGGCCGCGAACGAGATCAACGCCGAGGCGATTCGCAAGGTCGCGTTCCAGATCGGGCAGCGCGTCGCCCGGCAGTGGGGCGTGCTCCCCGACAGCGGTGACCCGGGCAAGGACCTCGCGGAGCTGCGCCGCCGGTACGACGAGTGCGGTGACCGGATGTTCCCGCGCGAACTGCGCAACGCCTCCACGGAGGTGGAGGGCGACGATCTGATCGTGCGCACGCTGACGCGGAACTTCGCCATCACCATGCTGCGGATGGCCGGTTCCCTGGACGGCTACCAGTGCCCGTGCACCGACATCCACGCCGGCTGGGCCGAAGGGCTCGGCGTGACCCTGACCGAGAACCGGGCCGAGAGCTGTCTGCGGGACGGCGACAAGGCGTGCCGTCTGCTCATGCGGGTCGCCACTCCCCTCTCCACCGAAACGGAGGACTGAACCATGCGTATTCTCGTCGCCGGGGCCACCGGAGTGATCGGACACCCGCTGGTGGGCGCACTGCGGGCCCGGGGCCACGAGGTGAGCGCGCTGGTACGCCCGGAGTCGCGGGAGCGGGCTCCGGAGGCGGACGGCGTCGTGGTCGCCGACGCCCTCGACCGCGAGGCCCTGCTGTCGGCGGTGTCGGCCGCCCGGCCCGAGGTGGTCGTCCATCAGATGACGGCGCTGCGGCTGCTGGACGACGACCCGGTGGCGGCCTTCACCCTCACCGCGCGGCTGCGCACCGAGGGCACCGCCAACCTCGTCGAGGCGGCCCGGGCGGCCGGTGCGCGGCGGCTGGTCGCGCAGTCCATCGCCTTCGCCGCCGCCCCGGCCGGGGAGCCGGTCCTCGACGAGGACGCGCCGCTGTACGTGGACGCGCCCGATCCCGGCTGGGCCGCCACCGTAGGGGCCGTCGCCGAGCTGGAGCGGCTGGTACGGGACAGCGGGCCGCTCGCCGGGGTGGTGCTGCGGTACGGCACGCTGTACGGCCCCGGCACCCTGTACGCCCGCGACGGCGGGGCGGCCCAGGCGGTGCTGGCCGGACAGCTCCCGCTGCCCGGGGACGGTGCCGGGATCACGTCGTTCCTGCACGTGGAGGACGCCGTGGGGGCCACGGTCGCGGCCGTCGAATCGGAGGCCACCGGGGTGTTCCATGTGACCGACGACGAGCCGGCCCCGGCCGCCCAGTGGCTGCCGCACTACGCACAGGTGCTGGGCGGGCCGTCCCCCCGTACCGTCCCGGCGGCGCTCGCGCCCCGGCTGCTCGGCTGGTTCGTGGCCCATCAGATGACCGCGGCGCACGGCGCGGCCAATGACCGGGCCCGTACGGCGCTGGGCTGGAAGCCGCTGCGGCCGAGCTGGCGCGACGGGCTGGGCCGGGAATGACCGGAGCCAGTGACTCTCTCGCCGTCGGTGTGATCGGTGCCGGTCCGCGCGGGCTCTCGGTACTGGAGCGGATCTGCGCCAACGCCGGCGACGGGGCTCACCGCAGGATCGTGGTCCACCTGGTCGACCCTCACCCGCCCGGCGCGGGCGCGGTGTGGCGGACCGACCAGCCCGGTGAGCTGCTGATGAACACGGTCGCCTCCCAGGTGACCCTGTTCACCGACGACAGCGTGGACTGCGCCGGACCGTCCGTGCCGGGTCCCAGTCTGTACGAGTGGGCGCGCATGCTCTGCGACGGCACGGTTACCGGGGATCACCCGGCCCGGCTCCTGGACGAGGCGCGGCGGCTCGGCCCGGACACCTACCCGACCCGGGCGTTCCACGGCTCCTACCTGGAGTGGGTGTTCCGGTACGTCTTGGGCACGGCGCCTCACCAGGTGACGGTCCACACGCACCGGGCAACCGCGGTCGCGCTGGAGGACACCCCGGACGGGCGGCAGACGGTCGTACTGGAGGGTGGCGGTCGGCTGGCCGGACTGGACGCCTTGGTGCTGGCGCTCGGCCACGGTGACCTGGAGCCCGGCCCTGAGGAGCGGGAGCTGCGCTCCTTCGCCGAACGGCACGGCGGTGTCTTCGTGGGGCCCGGCAACCCGGCCGACGCCGATCTGAGCGGTATCGGGCCAGGCACACGGGTGGCGCTGCGCGGACTGGGGCTGAACTTCTTCGACCTCGTGGCGCTGTTCACCGAGGGCCGCGGCGGCACCTTCAAGGAGAGCCAGTCCGGTCCGGTGTACATCCCGAGCGGCAACGAGCCGGTCCTGTACGCCGGTTCGCGGCGCGGAGTGCCGTACCACGCCCGGGGGGAGAACGAGAAGGGCGCACTCGGCCGCCACCACCCGCGGTTCCTCACACCGGAGGTCATCGCCGGGCTGCGGCGCCGGGCGGACGGCGGCCGGCCCGTCGGCTTTCGCGACGACATCTGGCCGCTGATCGACCGGGAGGTCCGCACGGTCTTCCACGAGGCGTGGATCCGGGCCGCCCACGGGCCCGGGGCCGCCGCGGAGTTCGTACGGGCGTGTCTGGCCGGGGAGGACGCGGCGGCCCTCCTCGACCGGTACGCGGTGCCACCCGGTGAGCGGTGGGACTGGCAGCGGATCGAACGCCCTTACGGCGACCGGACCTTCGCCGACCGTGACGACTTCCGGCACTGGCTGCTGGGGTATCTGCGGCGGGATGTCGCCGAGGCCCGCCGGGGGAATGTGACCGGACCGCTGAAGTCCGCGCTGGACGCCCTGCGGGATCTGCGCAACGAGATCCGGCTGGTGGTCGACCACGGCGGTGTCTCCGGCGCGTCGTACCGGGACGAACTGGACGGTTGGTACACGCCGTTGAACGCCTTCACCTCGATCGGTCCCCCGGCCTTCCGGATCGAGCAGCTGATCGCGCTGATCGAGGCCGAGGTACTGCATGTGGTCGGTCCGGGGATGCGGGTACGGCCTTCCGAGTCCGAGGGCGGGTTCCTGGTGGACGCGGAGCTGGTGTCGGCGCCGCCGGTGCTGGTGAGCGCCCTGGTGGAGGCGCGGCTGCCCGCTGTCGATCTGCGGCGGAGCGCCGATCCGCTGCTGCGTGGGCTGCTCTCCGCCGGCCGGTGCGCCCCGTACCGGCTGAACGGCTGGGAGACGGGCGGGCTCGCGGTGACAGGGAGCCCGCCCCGGCTGGTGGACGCGGCGGGCCGGGCGCATCCGCGCCGTTTCGCCTTCGGGGTGCCCACGGAGGGCGTGCGCTGGGTGACGGCGGTCGGCGTCCGGCCGGGCGTCGGCTCGGTGACGCTGGAGGACTCGGACGCGATCGCGCGGGCCGTGCTCGGGTCGGCCGAGGCCGGTCCACCGGTGGGCGCAGGTGTCACGACGACCCGTCAGGCGTGAGGGCAGAGGAGGTCTGGGAGCGTGAACGGGATGTCTGTGGGCACCGACGCGGGTCTGCTCGCCCCCACCTGGGCGGGCACACCCGTGGCGGCCGAGGCGACCGACGAGGCGTGGCTGCAGGCCATGCTCGACGCCGAGGTGGCGCTGGCACGGGCCCAGCACGCCGTGGGGCTGACGCCCGCCGCCGCGGTGGAGGCGATCGCCTCGGTGGCCCGTACGGACCGGCTGGACCTGGTCGCCCTGGCCCACGCGGCCCGGGCCGCCGCCAACCCGGTGGTGGCGCTGGTCACCGCCTTCACCGAAGTGGTCGCGGCCAAGGACGCGGCCGCCGCCGAGTACGTCCACCGGGGGTCGACCAGCCAGGACATCCTCGACTCGGCGGCCATGCTGGTGGCCCGCCGGGTACTCGGCCTGATCGCCGCCGATCTGGACCGCACCGCCGCCGCCCTGGCCGCACTGGCCGACACGCATCGCCACACCGTTCTGGCCGGGCGCACCCTGGCCCAGCACGCGGTGCCCACCACGTTCGGCCTGAAGGCCGCGGGCTGGCTGCGGCTGGTCGCCGACGCCCTGGCCCGGGTGCGGGCGGTCGGGTCCACCCTCCCGGCCCAGCTCGGCGGCGCGGCGGGCACGCTCGCCGCGTACCGCGAGTACGCGGCCCTTGACCGCGGGGAGACCGGCGGCCGGGCCTCTGACCGCGGCGGGGTGGAGCTGCTGGGGCCGTTCGCCGAGGCGCTGGGGCTGGCCGAGCCGGTACTGCCCTGGCACACCGTCCGTACGCCGGTCGCCGAGCTGGGGGCGGTGCTCCAGCTGGTCACCGGAGCGCTCGGGAAGTTCGCGCTCGATGTGCAGACGCTGTCCCGTACCGAGATCGGTGAGGTGTCCGAGCCGGCGGCCGCCGGGCGCGGAGCCTCCTCCGCCATGCCGCAGAAGCGGAACCCCGCGCTCGCCACCCTGATCGTGGCGGCCGCCCGTCAGGTCCCCGCCCATGCCCTCGTCCTTGCCCAGTGTCTGCTGGCCGAGGACGAGCGGCCCGCCGGGGCGTGGCACGCCGAGTGGCAGCCCCTGCGGGAGGCACTGCGGCTGGCGGGCGGGGCCGCGCACACCGCCGTCGAACTCGCCGAGGGGCTGATCGTCCACCCGGACCGGATGCGGGCCAACCTCGAACTGACCGGGGGCGCTCTCGTCACCGAGCGGCTGGCGGTGGCCCTCGCCCCGGTGCTCGGCAAGGTGCGGGCGAAGAAGCTGCTGACCGCCGCCTCGGCCGAGGCGGCCGACACGGGGCGGACGATCAACGAGGTGCTGTCCGGCCACCCCGAGCTGTCGGCGCGCTTCACCCCCGCCGAGCTGTCGGGACTACTCGACCCGGCCCGCTACACGGGGGCGGCCGACGCGCTGGTCGACCGGGCACTGCGCGCATGGGATCCCGCGGACGCCGACAACGCGACGCGACAGGCCACGACAGGACAGGAAAGGGAAGGAAGGCACGATGGCTGAGGCAACGCCCCGCTCGGTCCTGGTGACCGGGGGAAACAGGGGAATCGGGCTGGCCATAGCCCGCCGCTTCCTGGCTGCCGGGGACCTGGTCACGGTGACCTACCGCAGTGAGGCACCAGCCGGCGACGAAGGCTTTCTTTCCGTGCGGTGCGATGTGACGGACGCGCAGGAGGTGGACCAGGCCTTCAAGGAGGCCGAGGCGGCCCACGGTCCGGTCACCGTCCTGGTCGCCAACGCGGGCACCAGCCAGGACCGTCTCCTGATACGGATGAGTGAAGCGGACTTCACCTCCGTCATCGACACCAACCTCACCGGGGCCTTCCGCGTCGCCCAGCGCGCGGTGCGCGGAATGCTCCGGGAACGCCATGGCCGTATTGTGCTGATCTCCTCCACGGCGGCCCTGCACGGCCACCCCGGACAGACCAACTACGCGGCGGCGAAGGCGGGTCTGGTCGGTTTCGCACGGTCACTGACCCAGGAGCTCGGCCCCCGGGACATCACCTGCAACGTGGTGGCTCCCGGCCTGATCGAGACGGACATGACCCGTGCGCTCACCGAGGAGCAGCGCAAAGAGCTGCTGCGGCAGACCCCGGCCGGACGGCCGGCCCACCCCGAGGAGGTCGCCGACGCGGTGGCGTTCCTGGCCGGCGCCGGCTCTGTGCGCGGCGCCGTGATCCCGGTCGACGGAGGCGCGGGCCTGGGGCACTGAGGCCGGTCACCCCCGCCGGGCCCGGGCGCTGAGCCCGGCGGGCCCGACACCGCAGGGGCCCGAGAGCAGGGTGGGGAGGGGCTCGGAGAGCCTCCCCCCTCCCCACCCGATCCACTACCGACGGCCGCG
This sequence comes from Streptomyces neyagawaensis, assembly GCF_023516595.1. GTDB lineage: Bacteria > Actinomycetota > Actinomycetes > Streptomycetales > Streptomycetaceae > Streptomyces > Streptomyces neyagawaensis. The sequence goes on from NZ_JAMGBG010000027.1 coordinate 32,985, forward strand.
CAGCTCCCGGTACTTGGCGACCAGGGCCCGCGTGGACGCGTCCAGACCCGGCACCTCGGCGCCCTCGGTCAGGGCGGGCTCCACCCGCTTGGCGAGGACCTTGCCCAGCTCGACGCCCCACTGGTCGAAGGAGTCGATGTTCCAGACGGCGCCCTGGACGAACACCTTGTGCTCGTACAGCGCGATCAGCTGGCCGAGGACCGACGGGGTCAGCTCCTTCGCCAGGATCGTGGTCGTGGGGTGGTTGCCCTTGAACGTCTTGTGCGGCACCAGTTCCTCGGGCACGCCCTCGGCCCGCACCTCGTCCGGTGTCTTGCCGAAGGCCAGCGCCTGCGGCTGGGCGAAGAAGTTCGCCATCAGCAGGTCGTGCTGGGCCCTGAACCGCTCACCGAGGTCGGCGATCGGCTCGGCGAAGCCGATGAAGTCCGCCGGGATCAGCTTCGTGCCCTGGTGGATCAGCTGGTAGTAGGCGTGCTGCCCGTTCGTGCCGGGCGTGCCCCACACCACCGGCCCGGTCTGCCACTCGACCTCCTGGCCGTCGCGGCCCACGGACTTGCCGTTGGACTCCATGTCCAGCTGCTGGAGGTACGCCGTGAACTTGGACAGGTAGTGGCTGTACGGCAGGACCGCGTGGGACTGGGCGTCGTGGAAGTTGCCGTACCAGATGCCGAGCAGGCCCAGCAGCAGCGGCACATTGGACTCGGCGGGCGCGGTGCGGAAGTGCTCGTCGACGATCCGGAAGCCGTCGAGCATCTCCCGGAAGCGGTCCGGGCCGATCGCGATCATCAGCGACAGACCGATCGCCGAGTCGAACGAGTAGCGGCCGCCGACCCAGTCCCAGAACTCGAACATGTTGGCGGTGTCGATACCGAAGTCCGACACCTTCCCGGCGTTCGTCGAGAGCGCGACGAAGTGCTTGGCGACGGCCTCGGGGCCCGCCTTCAGCTCGGTCAGCAGCCAGTCGCGGGCGGAGGTCGCGTTGGTGATCGTCTCGATCGTGGTGAACGTCTTCGAGGCGATGATGAACAGCGTCTCCGCCGCGTCCAGGTCCCGTACGGCCTCGTGCAGGTCGGCCCCGTCGACGTTCGACACGAAGCGGACGACCAGGTCGCGGTCGGTGTAGGAGCGCAGCGCCTCGTACGCCATGGCCGGGCCCAGGTCGGAGCCGCCGATGCCGACGTTGACGATGTTCTTGATGCGCCTGCCGGTGTGTCCGGTCCACTCGCCGGAGCGGATCCTCTCGGCGAAGCCGGCCATCTTGTCGAGGACGGCGTGCACGGCCGACACCACGTTCTCGCCGTCGACCTCGATCACCGCGTCACGCGGGGCGCGCAGCGCGGTGTGCAGGACGGCGCGGTCCTCGGTGGTGTTGATCTTCTCGCCGCGGAACATGGCGTCCCGCAGTCCGAACACGTCGGTCGCGGCGGCCAGCTCCCGCAGCAGCCGCAGTGTCTCGTCGGTGACCAGGTGCTTGGAGTAGTCGACGTGCAGATCGCCGACCTCCAGCGTGTACCCGGCGCCGCGTCCGGGGTCGGCCGCGAACAGCTCCCGCAGCTGTACGTCGCCCAGCTGCTCCCGGTGCTCGGCCAGCGCGGTCCACTCGGGCGTCTGGTTGAGCCTGGTACGGCTTTCTGCGTTCATCTCGGACTTCAGCCTTCTTTCCTACTGGTCCTGCGTACCTTGCCCCGCTGCCGGTCCCAACTTAATTGATCACGAGGCGACACGAGCGAGTCGTCCCGCCGTGGTCCGGCTCGACAAGAGATACGTCGGCCGTGCGCACCGGTGTCAGCGTGTCGAGGGACAGGAGGCGAACAGGAGGGAAAGCGGTGCCCGGCGAACGACTACGGCCGGACACCCTGGGGTGCCCGGCCGGCCGCACTTCCTAGATCTCGCCCCGCAGTTTGGCGAGCGCCTCGGCGAGGATCGCCTCGCCGTCCGCGTCGCTGCGTCGCTCCCGCACATACGCGAGGTGCGTCTTGTAGGGCTCGGTGCGCGGTGGGTCCGGCGGGTTGTCCCGGTCCTGTCCGGCCGGGAAGCCGCAGCGCGGGCAGTCCCAGGTGTCGGGGACCTGCGCGTCGCTTGCGAAGCTCGGCTGGGTCTCGTGTCCGTTGGAGCACCAGAAGGAGATGCGAAGCCGGGGTGCGGACTCGCCGCGCTCGGCTTCGCCCATCGGCCCCGCCCCGACCCGGCTTCCTCGGATCGCGTTGCCACTTGCCACGGTCGTAACTCCCTGCGTGATGGTGCGGCGAAGCGAGTCGGCGTTTCGCTTCGCTGCGAGCGCCTCAGTCTACGTAAGGCCCAACGCGCGTCCAGTGATTGGAGTTACATCCCATCCCAGACGCAAGCCCCATGATAGGCCGCGCTCGAAGTCGCGTACCCAGCATGGGGCTTTACGTGCGGATTGGTGCGTCCGTGACGCGTTGTCCTACGCGGACCCGAGGGTCAGTTGTTGACCTTCATGAGGATGCCGAGTACGACAATGCACGCGAACCACAGCAGACCGACCACCACGGTGATCCGGTCGAGGTTGCGCTCGGCGACCGAGGAGCCGCCGACGGACGACTGCATGCCGCCACCGAACATGTCGGAGAGGCCGCCGCCCTTGCCCTTGTGCATCAGCACCAGCAGCATCAGCAACCCGCTGAAGACGATCAGGGCGATCGAGAACCCCATAACCACGGCTGGACCAACTTCCTCGGATCTGGATGGACGACAGGGGCATGGCGGCTGAGCCATGCCCCCGCAAGACTACGACGTTACGTCGCTAGCGCCTACTCACCTTTCCCTGATCGCCGTCGGGACGCTCTGATCCGGTGTCGCGTCCCGACGGCTCACTGGTCACGGAAGCGCACGATCTTGACGAACTCGTCCGCGTCCAGGGAGGCGCCGCCGACGAGGGCGCCGTCGATGTCGGCCTGGGCCATGATCTCGGCGACGTTGCCGGCCTTGACGGAGCCGCCGTACTGGATGCGGACCCGGTCGGCCAGATCCTGGCTGTACAGCTCGGCCAGCTTGGCACGGATGGCCGCGCAGACCTCCTGGGCGTCCTCGGCGCCGCAGACCTTGCCGGTGCCGATGGCCCACACGGGCTCGTAGGCGATGACGACGGTCTCGGCGTGCTCGGCGGGAACGTCCTTGAGGCCGCCCTCGACCTGGGCGAGGGTGTGGGAGACGTGGTTGCCCGCCTCGCGGACCTCCAGCTCCTCACCGACGCAGAGGATCGGGGTGAGGCCGTGCTTGAAGGCCGCCTTGACCTTGGCGTTGACGAGCTCGTCGGTCTCGTGGTGGTACTGGCGGCGCTCGGAGTGGCCGACCGCCACGAAGGTGCACTTGAGCTTGGCCAGCATCGAGCCGGAGATCTCGCCGGTGTAGGCGCCGGAGTCGTGGGCCGACAGGTCCTGGGCACCGTACTTGATCTTGAGCTTGTCGCCGTCGACGAGGGTCTGCACGGACCGCAGGTCGGTGAAGGGGGGCAGGACCGCGACCTCGCAGGCCTCGTAGTCCTTGTCGGCCAGGGCGAAGGCGAGCTTCTGGACGTGGGCGATGGCCTCGAGGTGGTTGAGGTTCATCTTCCAGTTGCCCGCCATCAGGGGCAGGCGGCCGTTTTCAACAGCAGTCATCGAGGGTCAGTCCTCCAGTGCGGCGAGTCCGGGGAGCGTCTTGCCCTCGAGGTATTCGAGGGAGGCGCCGCCACCGGTCGAGATGTGGCCGAATGCGTTCTCGTCGAAGCCCAGGATGCGCACGGCCGCGGCGGAGTCTCCGCCGCCGACGACCGTGAACGCCTCGGAGTCGAGGAGAGCCTGGGCGACCGCCTTGGTGCCCTCGGCGAAATCGGGGTGCTCGAAGACGCCCATCGGCCCGTTCCAGAAGACGGTGGCCGCGTCGGCGATCTTCGAGGCGTACAGCTTGCGGGTCTCCGGACCGATGTCCAGACCCATCTGGTCGGCCGGGATGGCGTCCGCGGCGACGGAGGTGGGGTGGGCCGGGGCCTTGGCCTTCAGGTCCGGGAACGCGGACGACACGAGGGCGTCGACGGGCAGGACCAGCTCGACGCCGGTCTTCTCGGCGCGCTCCAGGTACTCCGCGACGGCGGGGAGCTGGTCCTCCTGGAGGAGGGAGCTGCCGATCTCGTACCCCTGGGCCTTGAGGAAGGTGTACGCCATGCCACCGCCGATGAGGATGCGGTCGGCCTTGCCGAGCAGCTGGTCGATGACGGCGAGCTTGTCGGAGACCTTGGCGCCGCCGAGCGCGACCACGTAGGGGCGCTTGACGTCCTCGGTGAGCTTCTTGAGGACGCCGACCTCGGTGGCGATGAGGTGGCCGGCGTAGTGCGGCAGCCGGGCCGGAAGGTCGAAGACGGAGGCGTGCTTGCGGTGCACCGCGCCGAAGCCGTCGCCCACGTAGATGTCGGCGAGGCCGGCGAGCCGGTCCGCGAAGGCGGCGCGCTCGGCGTCGTCCTTCGACGTCTCGCCGGCGTTGAAGCGCAGGTTCTCGAGCACGGCGACCTGGCCGTCGGCGAGGCCCGTGACGGTGGCCTCGGCGGACTCGCCGACCGTGTCCGTCGCGAACGCCACGTCGGCGCCGAGGAGTTCACCGAGGCGGGCGGCGGCCGGGGCGAGCGAGAAAACCGGGTCCGGGGCGCCCTTGGGGCGGCCCAGGTGCGAGGCGACGACCACACGGGCGCCCGCGTCGGCGAGGGCCTTCACGGTGGGCAGGACGGCGCGGATACGGCCGTCGTCGGTGATCGTGGTGCCGGACAGCGGCACGTTCAGGTCGGCGCGGACGAAGACCCGCTTTCCGGCGACCGGGCCGGCGAGCAGTTCGTCGATCGTCTTCATTGAGGGGACTCCCGGAGAGGACTTGTGGTGCTCGTGATCGTAAGAGGGCCGTTTCGCACGTGAGTCAGGGCCCGGGCGGCGCGTCACTGCGCCGCCCGAGCCCTGCCGTCACCTCACGTGCCTGTTTCCGTCGATCAGAGCTGGTTGCCGACGAAGACCGTCAGGTCGACGAGGCGGTTGGAGTAGCCCCACTCGTTGTCGTACCAGCCGAGGATCTTCACCGACGTGCCTTCCTGGACCATGGTCAGGGAGGCGTCGAAGGTGCAGGAGGCCGGGTCGCTGACGATGTCCGAGGACACGATCTGGTCCTCGGTGTAGAACAGGATGCCCTTGAGGTCGCCGTCCTCGGAGGCCTTCTTGAACGCGGCGTTGACCTCGTCCTTGGTGACCTCGCGCTGGAGCTGCACGACCAGGTCGGTGGCCGAGCCGGTCGGGACCGGGACACGCATCGCGATGCCGTCGAGCTTGCCCTTGAGCTGGGGCAGGACCAGCGCGGTGGCCTTCGCGGCACCGGTGGTGGTCGGGATGATGTTCTCGGCGGCGGCGCGGGCGCGACGCAGGTCCGAGTGCGGGAAGTCCAGGATGCGCTGGTCGTTGGTGTACGCGTGGACCGTCGTCATCAGGCCCTTGACGATGCCGAAGTTCTCGTCGAGGACCTTGGCCATCGGCGCCACACAGTTGGTGGTGCAGGAGGCGTTGGAGATGACGTGGTGGTTCGCCGGGTCGTACTTGTCCTGGTTGACGCCCATCACCACGGTGATGTCCTCGTCCTTGGCCGGAGCCGAGATGAGGACCTTCTTGGCGCCGCCGGCCAGGTGCTTCTCGGCGTCGGCCTTCTTGGTGAAGATGCCGGTGGACTCGATGACGATGTCGACGCCCAGCTCGCCCCACGGGATGTCGGCGGGGTTGCGCTCGGAGAGGACCTTGATGGTGTGGCCGTCCACGGTGATCGTGTCGGCGGTGTGCGACACCTCGGCCTTGAGACGGCCCAGGATGGTGTCGTACTTCAGCAGGTGCGCGGTGGTCGCGGTGTCACCCAGGTCGTTGACAGCCACGATCTCGATGTCTGCACCCTGCTCCAGCAGCGCGCGGAAGTAGTTACGACCGATGCGGCCAAAGCCGTTGATGCCTACGCGGATCGTCACGAACCGATCTCCTCGTTGGTACGCCGGCTCAGTGCCGGCGAGCTGTATGGGATGTCCCCGACCGCCTACGACCCTACCTCCCCGGGGCCCGTCGAGTGACATCGAGATGCCCTATACATGCCGGTGCGATCCGTACCCGCCAGTAGGGGTACGGACCGCCCGGGTTTTACAAGCTGATTACCTTTTGAGCGGCCATCCGATCATCTGATTTCAGACGTTCGGGGTGGCCTCTCCAGGGCCTGCCATCAGCCCTTCGGCGCAGTCGGCGCTCACTTCCTGAGCGCCGCCAGCGCCTTGCCGAGCAGAGCCGTGCGGTCGGCCGCCGCGGGCACCTGCTCCAGGCCGAAGCCCAGCAGCACGGTGTCCTCCGTGGTGACCCCGCCGAACGTCTTGAACAGTTCGCCGGACAGGCCCCAGTCCCGGACGACCGCCGGGCTGCCCGCGGGCGGGCCGGGGGTCTTCCACGCGCCGAGCGACGTCTCGAAGCCCTCGGTCGCGCCGGCGGTGCCGCCGGTGACCACCGTGGTGTTGTCGAGCAGCACGCCACGGCCGCCGGAGCCGGGGTCGGTGATGTAGCTGAACGACACCTCGACCGACTTGCCCGCGTAGGCGGACAGATCGAACTCGACCTGCTTCCAGCCGTCGGAGGCCCCGGTGAAGCTGTTCCAGGCACCGCTGGTGCCGGTCGGCGTGCAGCCGCCGGAGCCCAGGGTCAGGTACCGCTTCAGCGCCGGGTGGGCCTGGATGAAGTACCCGGCCTCGCACTCGACGGGCACGGCGGTGGAGGTGGCGCCGCCCGCCTCGGGCAGCGTCGTCCAGTCGTCCGCCCCGGCGGTGTGCGCCTCCAGGACCGCGTGGTCGTAGCCCTCCTCGGTGTTCCACAGGATCCGGGTGCGCAGCGTGGGCTTGTCGGCCGCGGTCACCGAGGTGAGGTCGATGGTGCGGGTGAGCCGGTTCCAGGCGTAGTCGGAGTGCGTGACCGCCGCCATGGACGCGCCCTCGTACGGGCCGTAGGGGTTGACGGTGCCGGGGTACTGGCCCGCCCCGGCGCTCGCGAACTGCGGGAAGGCGTCCGCCGGCAGGGCGTCGGAGGTGAGGCCGAACGATCCCGCCGTGTTGAGCGGGTTGCCGGGCGCGTCGCCGAGCGTTCCCGTGAAGCCCGCCAGCTTGCCGCTGCCCGCGAAGGACGTGGCGTCGGGCAGGGACGTACGGCTGTAGGCGCCCAGGTAGTACTGGCTGAAGTCGTTGGACAGGGTGCCGCCGCCGAGGTCGACGGAGCCGCCGGCGCTCTCGCCCGCCTCGATCAGCTTGCCGCCCTCGTTGAGGTAGGCGCGCAGGGCGAGCTGGGTGGCGACACCGGGGCGCACGGCGCCCGTGTAGTGGACGACATGCTTGAAGTGCTTCAGTACGCCCAGCGCGTGGGGAGCACCCTGGGTCGCGACGTCCCAGACGAGCGCCTTCTTGCCATTGGCCTTCAGCGCGTCGACATAGGTCTGGGTCTGGGTCGCGGTCGCGCCCTCCTCGGCGACGACGAGGGTGTCGGCCTTGGGCCGCTCGGCGATCGTGTAGGTGAAGCGCTCGCTGCGGGTGGGCTTGCCGTTCTTGGTCTCGCCGGTGAACCAGACCTCGACCTTGTCGCCGGGTTCGCCGTCCTGGACCTTCGCCCGGTACTCGTCGAACCAGAGGTTGTCCTCACCGCCGAACGTCTCGCCGCCCTTCCAGGGCCTGAGCGTCTGGTCGTAGGTCCGGCCACGGCCGTTGATCCGGTACTTCAGCTCCTTGTCGCGCACGGACTTGCGGACGACGACGGAGATCTCCTGGTCGGCGCCGCGCGAGTACGACGTGGTGAAGGACGCCGGGGTGAAGTCGGGGGCGTCGAGGCCGACCGAGGACTTCGGCTGGTCGGGCTTGGCCGCGGACGCGGCGACGGAGAGCGCGAAGGGGATGTTCTTCTCGAACTCCTGCTTGATCAGCTTCTCGTCGTCCGGGAACGTGAAGACGGAGGCGCAGTCCTCCGGCTTCCAGGCGTCGGCCGGGTCGATGTTCGACGCGGTCTGGCACGTCGACATCTCGGGGGTGAACATGGCCGTGCCGTTGACGTTGCCCGCGTGGCCGTCCGCCTCGCCGTTGGTGGTGTACAGCTCCGAGGAGAGCTGGGGGTGGTATCCGGGGACCGCGGGGTTCTCCGGGGTACCGGCCAGCGCCTTGTAGAGCACGTCGTCCGGGGTGGGGGTGGCCACCTGCCAGCCGACGCCGTAGAGGATCAGTTCGGCGGCGGAGTGGTAGTTGATGCCGTACTCGAAGCCGATGCGCTTCTCGAAGGCGTCCAGGGCCTTGGTCTCGGGCTCGGAGCCCGGGCCCGCGCCGCGGTAGGTCTCACTGGTGGGGAACGGGGACGAACCCTCGTTGTCGTAGCCCCACTTGTAGGCGAAGTTGCGGTTGAGGTCGACGCCGTCGCCGACGGTGATGGCGTTGTCGCCGTTGATGTCGCGCAGGTTCTTGCGCCACTGGCGGTTGCCGTCGGCCTTGTGGGTGAAGTCGTAGCCGTCCGGGTTGGCGGAGATCAGGAACCACAGCTCGGTGGTGTCGACGATCTTCTTGATCCGCTTGTCCGTCTTGTAGTTGTCCAGGTAGTGGTGCATCAGCCGCCGGGTCATCTCCGGGGTGATCCACTCACGGGCGTGCTGGTTGGACATGTACAGGACGGAGGGCTTGGCGCCGTCCTTGGTCTTCTTCGCGTTCTTGGTCAGTTTGAGCGCGAGGATGTCCTGTCCCTGGAGGGACTTGCCGATGGAGACCACCTTGGTCAGGGACGGGTGCTCCTGACCGGTCCGGAGGATCTCCTCCTTGATGTTGCCGGCGCCGCTGTACGGGCGGTAGACCCCGTCGCCCGCGGCGTCCACCCGGGCCTCCGCCTTGCGGGTGAGCCTGTGCTCCTTGAGGTCGACGCCCTGCTCCTCCAGGGCCTTCGCCTGCTTGTCGGTGAGGTAGACCTCGACCGACGCGGTGCCCTTCTCCGGTGCCTGCTCGCTGAGTTCGTGACCGTCCTGCCCGGCCGCCAGAAGCAGGGGTATCTGCTTCTTCGTGACCTCGGCGCGGAAGACCTTGACCGCTTCCGCATCGCCGGAACCGTCGTTCTCGGCCGCCTGGGCGAACGGCGCGAGCCCCGCGCCGCCACCCAGCAGGAGCACGCCGACCGCGAGGATCGATCTCGCTCTTCGTCTCATGAGCCCCCCTTGCGTGGGTTCGCCCCAGTGGCGAACAGACGCCAGGCTCATGTCAGATCGGGGTCACGTCAAGGGTGCCGCACAGGCCACACAAGGAATTCACCCCGTCGCCGGAAAGCCGGCGCCGACAGCCCAACAGGGCGTCGGCACCGGCGAGTTCGTCGATACGGCGTTCGGGTGACGGAGGGTCACCCCACGAGGTTTTCGGCCATCTCCTCGGTGAGGCTCGACTCGGTCCCCGGGATGCCCAGGTCCTGTGCGCGCTTGTCCGCCATGGCCAGCAGTCGGCGGATACGGCCCGCGACGGCGTCCTTGGTGAGCGGCGGGTCGGCGAGCGCGCCCAGCTCCTCCAGCGAGGCCTGCTTGTGCTCCATGCGCAGCCGTCCGGCGGCGGCGAGGTGCTCGGGCACGTCGTCGCCGAGGATCTCCAGGGCGCGGCCCACCCGGGCACCCGCGGCTACGGCGGCACGGGCCGAGCGGCGCAGGTTGGCGTCGTCGAAGTTGGCGAGCCGGTTGGCCGTGGCCCGCACCTCGCGGCGCATCCGCCGCTCCTCCCAGGCCAGCACGGACTCATGGGCGCCGAGCCGGGTCAGCAGCGCGCCGATCGCGTCACCGTCCCGGACGACGACCCGGTCGACGCTGCGCACCTCACGGGCCTTCGCGGCGATCGACAGCCGGCGGGCCGCGCCGACCAGCGCGAGGGCCGCCTCCGGACCCGGGCAGGTCACCTCCAGGGACGACGAACGGCCGGGCTCGGTGAGCGAGCCGTGCGCCAGGAACGCCCCGCGCCAGGCGGCCTCGGCATCGCAGGTGGCCCCCGAGACCACCTGCGGGGGCAGCCCGCGGATGGGCCGGCCGCGACCGTCGACCAGTCCCGTCTGACGGGCCAGCTGATCGCCGCCCGCGACGACCCGCACCACATAGCGCGAGCCACGGCGCAGTCCGCCGGGCGCCATCACGATCAGCTCGGAGCTGTGGCCGAAGATCTCCAGGATGTCCCGCTTGAGGCGGCGCGCCGCCATCGCGGTGTCCAGCTCCGCCTCGATCACGATGCGGCCGCTCACCAGGTGCAGCCCGCCCGCGAACCGCAGGATCGCCGAGACCTCCGCCTTTCTGCAGCAGGTCCGGGTGACGGGTAGCCGAGAGATCTCGTCCTTCACCGCTGCCGTCATCGCCATGGGCCGATCCTTCCATGCATCCGAAAAATACGGTCGTACGCGGCGGCCAGCAGCTCCGGATCATGCCGCGGAGATCCATCGGGCCGGGCCACCGGCGCCAGCTCGACCGCGGCGCCGAACCGCTTCGCGGCCTCGGTGAGCAAATCACGGTCGGGCACGGCGGCCTCGTCGGCCAGCACCACGTCCAGGGCGAGTTTAGGGGCGTGTCGTGCCAAAACCTCCAAATGACGCTGCGGGGAGAAGCCATCGGTTTCTCCCGGCTGCGGGGCGAGGTTCAGCGACAGCACCAGCCGGGCCTTGGTCTCGGTGAGGGCGTCGAGCAGCTCGGGCACGAGCAGGTGCGGGATGACCGACGAGAACCAGGAGCCGGGGCCGAGCACCACCCAGTCGGCGTCGAGGACGGCCGCCACCGCCTCGGGCACGGCGGGCGGGTCGTGCGGCACGACGTGCACGGACTGCACCTCGCCCGGGGTGAGCGCGACGGTCGCCTGGCCCCGGACGGTGTCGACGTCATCAGGGCGGGCCGGGTCGTGCCCCTTGACCAGGGCCTGGAGCTCCAGGGGCACCGCGGACATGGGCAGCACACGGCCCTGCGCGCCGAGCAGCTTGCCGACCAGGTCCAGCGCCTGGACGTGGTCGCCGAGCTGCTCCCACAGGGCGACGATCAGCAGGTTGCCGACGGCGTGGTCGTGCAGGTCGCCCTGGGAGGTGAAGCGGTGCTGGATGACGCGGGCCCAGGTCTGGCCCCAGTCGTCGTCGCCGCACAGCGCGGCCAGCGCCTTGCGCAGGTCGCCGGGCGGGAGCACGCCCAGCTCGTCGCGCAGGCGTCCGCTGGAGCCGCCGTCGTCGGCCACGGTGACGACGGCGGTGAGGTCGCCGGTGATCCGGCGCAGGGCGGCGAGCGAGGCGGACAGGCCCATGCCGCCGCCGAGCGCGACGACCTTGGGCTGGGCGCCACGACGGCGCGGCCGGCCGCCGCGGACCTCGGCGGGGCCGGTCGTGCGTCCTTCCGGGGTGGTCCGGCGCAGTCTGCTCAGCCGCAGAGCAGCACGTCCGGTCATTCGCGGCCCATGTCGCGGTGCACGACGACGGTCTCGACGCCCTGGGAGGCGAGGCGGGCGGCGAGCTTCTCGGAGGTGGCGACCGAGCGGTGCTTGCCGCCGGTGCAGCCGACCGCGATGGTCACGTACCGCTTGCCCTCGCGACGGTACCCGGCGGCGATCAGCTGGAGCAGCTCGGCGTAGCGGTCGAGGAACTCCTTGGCGCCGGGCTGGTTGAAGACGTACGCCGAGACCTCCTCGTTGAGGCCGGTGAACGGGCGCAGCTCCGGGACCCAGTGCGGGTTGGGCAGGAAGCGCATGTCCACGACCAGGTCGGCGTCGACGGGGAGGCCGTACTTGAAGCCGAAGGACATGACGGTGGCCCGCAGCTCGGGCTCCTCCTCGCCGGCGAACTGGGCGTCCATCTTGGCCCGCAGCTCGTGCACGTTCAGGCTGGAGGTGTCGATCACCAGGTCGGCGTCGCCGCGCAGCTCGCGCAGCAGCTCCCGCTCGGCGGCGATGCCGTCGGTGATGCGGCCGTCGCCCTGGAGGGGGTGCGGGCGGCGCACCGACTCGAAGCGGCGCACGAGGGCGTCGTCGGAGGACTCCAGGAAGACGATCCGGCGGGTGACGTTCTTCGTCTCCAGGTCGGCGAGGGAGTCGCGGAGGTTGTCGAAGAAGCGGCGGCCACGGACGTCGACGACGACCGCGATCCGCACCACGTTGCCCTGGGAGCGGGCGCCGAGCTCCACCATGGTGGGGATCAGCGCGGGCGGCAGGTTGTCCACGACGAACCAGCCGAGGTCCTCCAGACACTTGGCGGCCGTGGACCGGCCGGCGCCGGACATGCCGGAGATGATGACCAGCTCGGGGATGGCCGCCTCGGGGACCCCGGCTGTTTCGATGCCCGTACTCACGTGTGCTCCGTCTTCCTGTGGCGCTGGGTGCTGGGAGGCGTGGTCGCCCACCGCGCTGGGGGCCTGTCCGCGCTCCGCCGTGTGATCTTGGTGCTGTTCTTCTGGACGCTCGGGGCGCTCGTGGGGTTCTGGGCGCTGTTGGTGCTCGGTCATGTCTCCTGCCCTCGTCGCCGGTCCGGGGGCCCCGCGGTGAACGCCGCCACGGGCTCCTCGGAGGTGTCCGCCGTCGTGCCGGGCTCCTCTTCCTCCATGATCTCCCCAGTGGCGGTGTTCACGGCGGGTGCCGCCGGAGCCGCCTGTGCCAGGGCCGCGGCGATGGTCTCGGCCGTCTTGCGGCCTATGCCGGGGACCTCGCAGATCTGGTCGATCGTCGCGGCGCGCAGTTTCTTCAGCGACCCGAAGTGCTTGAGGAGGGCCTGCTTGCGGGTGTCGCCGAGGCCGGGCACGTCGTCCAGGGGGCTCGCCCGGAACCGCTTGGACCGCTTGGTGCGCTGGTAGGTGATGGCGAAGCGGTGGGCCTCGTCGCGGACGCGCTGGAGGAGGTACAGGCCCTCGCTGGTGCGGGGCAGGACCACCGGGTCGTCCTCGCCGGGCAGCCAGACCTCCTCCAGGCGCTTGGCGAGGCCGCACACGGCGATGTCGTCGATGCCCAGCTCGTCCAGGGCGCGGCGGGCGGCGGCGACCTGCGGCTGTCCGCCGTCGACGACGACGAGCTGCGGCGGGTAGGCGAAGCGCTTGGGGCGGCCGTCCTCCTCGGTGAAGGCGTCCTCGCCCTCGGCCCACTCGCCGGTCTTCTCCTTCTCGGCGAGGTAGCGCCGGAAGCGACGGGCGATGACCTCGTGCATGGACCGGACGTCGTCCTGGCCCTCGCCGTGCCAGACCTGGGTGTCCCCGACACGGCCCTTGATCTGGAAGCGGCGGTACTCGCTCTTGCGGGCCAGCCCGTCCTCGAAGACGACCATGGACGCCACGACGTCGTCGCCCTGGAGGTGGGAGATGTCGTAGCACTCGATCCTGAGCGGGGCGCTGTCGAGGTCGAGGGCCTCGGCGATCTCCTCCAGTGCACGGGAGCGGGTGGTGAGGTCCGAGGCGCGCTTGGTCTTGTGCAGCACCAGCGACTGCTGGGCGTTGCGCTGCACGGTCTCCATGAGGGCCTTCTTGTCGCCCCGCTGCGGGATGCGCAGGGAGACGTACGAGCCGCGGCGCCCGGTGAGCCACTCCTGGACGGGTTCGACGGGGTCGGGCAGCGCCGGGACGAGAACTTCCTTGGGCACCGAGTCGCCGGTCTCCTCGCCGTAGAGCTGTTGCAGGGCGTGCTCGACGAGGTCACCGGTGGTGACGGCCTCGACCTTGTCGGTGACCCAGCCGCGCTGGCCGCGTACGCGTCCGCCGCGGACGTGGAAGATCTGGACGGCGGCCTCCAGCTCGTCCTCGGCGACCGCGATCAGGTCGGCGTCGGTCGCGTCGGCGAGCACGACCGCGTTCTTCTCCATGGCCTTCTTCAGGGCCTCGATGTCGTCGCGCAGCCGGGCGGCCCGCTCGTACTCCATCTCCTCGGCCGCGTCCGTCATCTGCCGCTCCAGGCGGCGGAGGTAGGTGCCGGTGCGGCCGGCCATGAAGTCGCTGAACTCCTCGGCCAGTTCCCGGTGGTCCTCGGCGGTGATGCGCTCGACGCAGGGGGCGGAGCACTTGCCGATGTAGCCGAGCAGACAGGGGCGGCCGGTGCGCGCCGCGTTCTTGAAGACGCCGGCCGAGCAGGTGCGGACGGGGAAGACACGCAGCAGCAGGTCCACGGTGTCGCGGATCGCCCACGCGTGCGCGTAGGGGCCGAAGTACTTGACGCCCTTCTTCTTGTGACCGCGCATCACCTGCACGCGGGGGTACTGCTCGTTCATCGTGACCGCGAGGTACGGGTAGCTCTTGTCGTCGCGGTACTTGACGTTGAACCGGGGGTCGAACTCCTTGATCCAGGAGTACTCCAGCTGGAGCGCCTCCACCTCCGTGGACACCACCGTCCACTCCACGGAGGCGGCCGTGGTCACCATGGAGCGGGTGCGCGGGTGGAGGCCGGCCAGGTCCTGGAAGTAGTTGGCCAGGCGCTGGCGCAGGCTCTTCGCCTTCCCGACGTAGATCACCCGGCGGTGCTCGTCACGGAACTTGTACACCCCGGGAGAGTCCGGGATCTGTCCCGGGCTGGGGCGGTAGCTGGAGGGATCGGCCATACTCCACACCCTACTGGCGGGGAGTGACAGCGCGGGGCGCACGGGCAGCCCTCGGAGGGCGGCTGCCCGCCCCGTCGGCTAGCGCGTCTCCAGGAACGTGAGGACGGCCAGGACCCTGCGGTGGTCGTCCGGTTCCTCCGGCAGCCTCAGCTTGCCCAGGATGCTCCGTACATGCTTCTCGACGGTGCCCTCGGTGACCCACAGCCGCTTGCCGATGCCCGCGTTGGAGCGCCCCTCGGCCATGAGGCCGAGCACCTCGCGCTCACGGTTGCTGAGCATGGCGAGCGGATCGTCGCGGCGCTGCGCGGCGACCAGCTCCTGCACGAGTGAGGGATCCACCACACAGCCGCCCCGGCGGATGCGGTCGAGCGTCTCCAGGAACTCGTCGACGGCGGTGATCCGGCTCTTGAGCAGGTAGCCGATGCTGCGCCCGCCGGCCAGTAGCTCCAGGGCGTCCTCGACCTCGACGAACGCCGACAGGACGAGGATCCCGACGGAGGGGTACCGCTCGCGGATGGCCCGGGCCGCCTTCAGGCCCTCGGTGGACTGGGTCGGCGGCATCCTGATGTCGATGATCGCGATGTCCGGCACCTGCGACTCGACGAGGTCCATGAGCCCACTGCCGTCGCCGGCCTGGCCCACCACCTCGTATCCGACGCGCTCGCACAGACTGGCCAGTCCCTCGCGCAGGAGCACGTCGTCGTCCGCGAGCACCACCCGTCCGAGCGCCGGATGCTGATCGGCGTGCATTGGTCTCGGCCTCCCCCTGCCCGACCCGTTCACTCTTCTCCATGGCAGCCTGCCCGAACACGGTCTTACGGCTAGCTGGAAGCCTAGTTGGGGGAGAGCCGGGGCGACACCGTGAGGGCGGCACGTCATGCTCGAAAGAGTGCAGTCGCGGGTGGCCGGTTGTCTCGGCGGAGACGGATCGGCCGCTCTCCCGCGTGCTGGGCCGGGCGGCCGTCTTCACCGTCCGGCACGGCCGCCCGAACGTACGCCCGACCGAGCCCCGTACTCCCCCCCTTGAAGGGTCTCGCCGCGTACGCTTCGGGCGGTCATGAACGGGGCACGACGCCGTCCCCGGTGTCCGGGGGCGGTGTCAGCGGCAGGCGGACACCCAGCGTCGTCCCGCTGCCCGGAGGGCTGGTCACGGTCAGCCGGCCGCCGATCGCCTCCACCCGGTCGATGAGCCCGATCAGTCCCGAGCCCCCGCCCGGTTCCGCTCCCCCGGCGCCGTCGTCGTGGATGACCACCTCCAGGACGCCGCCGGTGTCCTCGGCCGTGACGGTCACCACGCTCGCGCGCGCGTGCTTGACGGCGTTGGTCAGGCACTCCGAGGTCACGTAGTACGCGGCCACCTCGACCGGCTCGGGGAAGCGGGGCGTGGAGAGCCGCAGGTCGAGTTCGACGGGGATCGCGGAGCGGCGGGCGAGGGAACGCAGGGCGGGGCCGAGGCCGCCCTTGGTGAGAATGGCCGGGTGGATGCCGCGGGCCACCTGGATCAGGTCCTGGAACGTGTCGTCGAGGCCCTTGCCCAGGTGCGCGAGTTGCCTGCCGAGCTCCGAGCCGCGCTCCTCGACGAGGGTCTGCGCCATCCGCAGCTCCAGTTGGAGGGAGATCAGGCGCTGCTGCACACCGTCGTGGAGGTCGCGTTCGATACGGCGCCGGGAGGCATCGCCCGCGGCGACGACACGCGCGCGTGAGGCGGCCAACTGGGCGCGGCTGTCGGCGTTGGCGATCGCGGTGGCGATGAGTTCGGTGAAGTCGGCGAGCCGGCACTCGGTGCCCTCGGGCAGCGGGTCGAGCAGCGAGGCGGCGACGACGACACCCCACAGCCGGCCCTCGACGACGATGGGGGCGCCCGCGGCGGTGCCGGACCGGGCGGCGCCGCGTGTGCGGGCCACCTCCCGTATCACCGTGCGCGCCACCTCACGCCGGGTCAGTGGCGGCGCTCCGCCGCCGTCGTCGGCGTGTTCGCGCGCGATGCCGAGGACCGTGACGTCGCCGTCGCTCCCGTAGCGCAGGACGGCCGCGGACGTGCTCAGCAGGGCGCCCACCTCCTGCGCCACCTTCGCGAACACGTCGAACGGCGGCACCCCGCGGGCCACCTCGGTGGCGACGCGGCGCAGCGCGGCCTGTTCCCGGGCGGCGAGGCGGCTCTCGGTGACGTCGCGGGCGGCGGCGTAGATGAGGCCCTCCTCGGGGACGGGCCGGGCGCTCCACTGGAGCCAGCACTCGGTGCCGTCCGCGCGCACGTAGCGGTTCTCGAACTCGGCGACGTCGGCGCCGCTCGCCAGCAGCGCGATCGCCTCGCGGGTGCTGTCGCGGTCCTCCTCGTGGACGAACTCGACGAGCGGCCTGGCCGTCAGGGTCTCGACGGGATAGCCGAGGGTGCGTTCGAAGGCCGGGTTGACGCGTTTGAAGTAGCCGTCGAGTCCGCTGATGCAGAGCAGGTCCAGGGAGAGGTTGAAGATGCCTTCCAGTTCCTGTTCGGCGCGCCTGCGGCGGCCGTGGGCGGCGGCGAAGGACGCCATGGTGTCGTTCATGCCGCCCAGCAGCTGGGCCCAGGTGCCGTCGAAGGCGTCGACGTCGGCCCGGTGTTGGAGGCGGCCGGCGTCGATCGCCGTGTTCATGGCCCGGATCTGGCCGGCCAGCCGTTCCGTGGTCACCCGCAGCTCCCGGAACGTGTCCGCGACGTCCCCGAGTTCGTCGCGGCCCGCGTAGCGGATGTCGTACGACAGGTCGCCCTCCGACAGGGCCCGCGCGCCCTCGGCGACCTGTCCGAGGGGGCGGGTGATCGAGCGGCGCAGGGCCAGCGCGAGGACGGTGACGGCGCACAGGACGGTCAGGAAGAGGGCCAGGTCGCTGTAGGCGCGGGTGCGAGTGGCCCGCAGTTCGTCGTCGGCGGTGCGGGCGAGTTCCCGCATGGCCCGGTCCTGGATGTGCCGCAGATCGTCGACGTACTGCCCGGAGTCGGCGAGCCAGGCGTCGTACGAGGGCCAGTCGGCGGGCCGGGTGTCGGAGTCGTCGAGCAGGTCGCGGACCTTGCGGACGGCTCGGCCGGGGGCCTGGAACATGGTGCTGTGCAGTTGGGCCCAGAGCGCCGCGGAGGTGTTCTGCTCGAAGGTGCGGAGCTGGGCCTTCTCCAATTCGGTCCAGCGGCCGGCGGCGGTGGGGCGTTGGCCGGCGGGGACGCCGAACAGGATGGCGAGCTCGGCCCGTTCCCGTTCGGCGGCGGCGATGGCCTTCCGCAGGGCCACATGGGCGTCGGCGGCGCGGCCCGCGGCCCGCGTGGGGCGTCCGGACTCCAGGGTGGCGACGGTGTCGAGCAGGACGTCCTCGATGCCGTCGTACCGCTGGGCGACGGTCTGCGCGTCCAGGGAGTTCGTGCCCGCCTCCACGCGCAGCGCGTGCAGTTGCCGGCGCACGGCGTCGAGGACACCGGCGACGTCGGGGACCGGCCGGCCGGTGGCCTGCCCGACGGCCCGGCGCAGCGCGGTGTCGGTGGCGCGCTGGGCGGCGGCGCGCTCGCGGGCGGTGCCCGGTTCGACGTGCAGCCGGGCCTTCACGGCGGCCATCCGCTCCCGCGCGACGGCATCGGAGACGTCGCCGGTCGCGAACGACACCGCGATCGCCGTGTCGAAGTCGCGCAGCGTCCGCCCCTTCTCCCAGTGCGACATGGCGGCGAACACGGTGAACACCAGCAGCACGGTCACCGGCAGCAGCACGAGCAGCATCAGCTTGGCGCCGACCCTCAGCCGGGCGAGGAACGGCACCCCCGGCACACCCCTCCCCCACCGCCGGCCCGCCCGGACGTGGCGGGACGCCACCGTCCCGTCCGGCCCAGGGGTCTCCGGCGCCGGGTGGGACGCGGGATCGGCCGAGCGCGCCGGTCGACGCGGACTGGGCACGCGCCCCTCGGGACGCCCTGCCGAGGCGGGGCCTGCCGAGGCGGGCCCTTCCGAGGCATGGTCCGCCGGGGAACGGTCCGCCGGGGATGTGGGGCGCGCGACCGGTATGTGCGCCGCCGGGGACACGCTGGGTGCGTCCGGTGCGCGGTCCGTGGGCGGCGAGGTCGGCTCGGGGGTGTCGGGGGACCGGTTCGGGGAGGGGGTGCGGCGCATGGGGGGGCTCACGGGTGCTGGGGGGTGGGGGTGTTGTCCGGGTGGGCCGGCGCGGAGTCGTCGGTCGCGTACATGTGGTCCGCCTTTGCAGGCTCGGCGGCGTCGTCCGTGCTTCGGGCCGCCCGCGACCAGGCGCGCCCCGTCGGCCGCTCGACGGGGAAACGTTCGATCAGGTCGCCGCCCGGCACCGCGCGGCCCCCGGGAGGGGGCGCTCGGTGTCCTCAGCATCCCGCTGATCCGGGCGACGGTCCAGGCACCCTCGGCGCCCCGGCGGTCACGGCTCGCTCTGCGGGTAACCATCGTGAGCGGCCAGGTCCTTGTTGATGTCCTCGACCGCCGCGTCCAGCGTCTTCTCGACCGGGGCCCCCGCGAAGACGCTGTCGGCGACCGCGCGGGAGAACGCCTTGGTGATCGCCGGGTACGCGGGGGTCTGCGGCCGGGGCCGGGCGACACCGCCGCGCAGTTGCTCGATGAACAGCCGCTCCGGACCGTTCTCGTCGAACTTCTTGGAGAGGCCGACCGCCCGTTCCGTCCCGGGGATCGCCCCGTTGGCCTCGCTCATCCTCAACACCTGCTCCGGCCGCAGCAGATACTCCAGGAACCGCCACACCGCGTCGCCGTCCGCGCCGCCGGAGGGGATGCCCCACTGCCAGGAGCCCATCCCGGTGGCGGTGCCGGCGCCGAAGTCGGGCAGCGGCACGATCGCCACGTCCCCGGGGTGCGCCGCACTGAACTCGCCGTACTTCCAGTGCCCCATCCAGGACAGGGGGGTGCGTCCCTTCACGAACGCGTTCTTGTTCCGGTCCCGGTCGACGTATCCCTTCGTCACCCAGCTCTGCAGGGTGGTGAGCGCCTTCACCGACTCGGGGCCGTTGAGGAAGCCGTCCGCCGTGCGG
Organism: Streptomyces neyagawaensis; assembly: GCF_023516595.1. Lineage (GTDB taxonomy): Bacteria > Actinomycetota > Actinomycetes > Streptomycetales > Streptomycetaceae > Streptomyces > Streptomyces neyagawaensis. The sequence goes on from NZ_JAMGBG010000027.1 coordinate 52,572, forward strand.
AACCCCTGGGGGTCGATGAGGTCGCCGCCGGCCGACCACACGGCCGGGGCGAAGGCGTAGGTGTTCCACTCGTCGGGGCTCGCCGAGTCGACGAAGTTGAGGTCGAGGGGCGCCTCGTACCCCTCGGCCCGCAGCTTGCGCAGGATCCCCGTCAGCTCGTCGGCGGTCCAGGCGTCCCCGGTGCCCTTGGGGATCCGGATCCCGGCCTTGCGGAGCACCGAGGGCCGTACGTACAGACCGAGCCCGGAGTCGAAGGTTCCGACCCCCCACAACCGGCCGTCGTACGTGCCCTGTTGGCGGATCGAGGGCAGCAGGTCCTTGCGGACCCCGGCGGGCACACAGGAGTCGATCGGCTTCAGCTTGCCGGACCAGGCGTAGCTGTAGAGGTTGGGGCCGTCGAAGTCGAGGAGGTCCGGGAGGTCTCCGCTGGCCGCCGCGGACAGGACGAGCTCGGTGTACGGGCGCTGCTCGGGCAGGGTCACCAGTTCGACCCGCACCTGCCGCTGGGCCTTGTTGAACTCCTTGACCTGGCTGCGCAGGGTGCTCTGCTCACCGCTCTGCCCGGCGTGGAACCACAGGGTGATGTGGGCGGTGCCGTCGATCCTGCCGTCGCAGGTCGTGTCACTCGCCGCCTTGCCGTCCGCGCCCTGCCGGTCCTCCTCGTCACCGGCGCTGCATCCGGCCAGTAACAGTGCCACCGCCGCCATTCCCGCCACCAGGGCACGACGGATCTGACGTCTCCCGACGCCGTTGTGCGACGCGTTCATCGCGTAGTACTCCCATTCGACCGGGCCACTCGGCCCCCAGGGCAGCGACATGCTACTCCCCGTGGCCTGTTCGATTCCCTCGGTGAGTGGGAACGGATCGAATCGGCAAGGGACATCAGCACATTCCACGTAACGGGGCACGCGCCGGGAGGACACTTTCCGGCTGACCGGGATGTGGTTCCGTCACCGGCCGGGGGAGGCTGTCAGCATGTCCACGCGCTGTCTCATCGTCGACGACAGTGCCCGATTCCTGGAGGCCGCCCGGGCCCTCCTCGAACACGACGGGATCCGGGTCGTCGGCGTGGCGTCCACCGGCGGTGAGGCGCTGGCGCGGATCGCGGAACTGGCGCCGGACGTCGTCCTGCTGGACCTCGACCTCGGCGGCGAGAGCGGACTGGACCTCGCGCCGACGCTCGCACGCGCAGCACCGTCGGCCGTGATCGTCCTGACGTCCGCGCATCCCCTGGAGGACGTCCGGGAATTGGTCGCGGCCGCTCCGGTGCGCGGATTCCTTCACAAGTCGAGGCTCTCGGGACAGGCGCTGCGCGACCTGCTGGGGCCCGGTCAGGGGTCCCCGGAGCACTGAGGATCTTGCCGTCGGTGTCCGGCCATGTCCCGTCCCGGGTGTTGTCGGGACTTTGTCAACACGCTTCAATGCGGGGGAACTCAGGGCGGGGAACGCCGTCGTACGGATGTGAAGACGGACGGTCGCCGAGAGCCCCGCGCGTCCGCGGGGCGCCCCGACCGGCCCACGCGTGGTCCGACCAGCCGACGCGCACCTCACAGAAAGGCTCCTCCATGCGGCACGCCACAGAGCACGCCGACGTCGCGGCGATCGCGAACGTCGCCACCGCGGAGCTGGAGTCGGCCCTGCGGGGTGGTCCCTTCCATGTGGCGCTGCGCGCCGCGATCGCCGCGCGCGGACTGCCGTTGCAGCGGGTGCAGCACCATCTGTCGCGCCACGGGGTCAAGGTCGGGGTGACCAGCCTGAGTTACTGGCAGCAGGGCGCCCGGCGCCCGCAGCGCCCCGAGTCGCTGCGGGCGGTGCGGGCCCTGGAGGAGATCCTGCAACTGCCGGACGAGTCGCTGATCCGTCTGCTGGCCCGGTCCGAGGAGCCCTCCGGGCCGGGCCGCGGCGCCGGCCGTTCCTACCGCTCCTTCATGGAGGCCTCGGGTGTCCTGGAGCGGCTCCTCGGCGAGCTGGGGTCGCCGCTCGACGGCGGGGTGCACACCATCGGCCATCACGAGCGGGTGCGTGTCGGCGCGCACCGGGAGCTGCTGGGCCGCGAGTCGCAGCACATCGTGCGGGCGCACCGGGACGGCGTGGACCGCTATGTGGCCGTCCACCACGGCGACCCGGGCTGCGCCCCGGAGCGGATGGCGGTCCGCGCCCTGGAGAACTGCCGCCGGGGCCGGGTGCGCTGGGACGACGACACGGGGGTGCTGGTCGCCGAGTTCCTCTTCGACACCCGGCTGCGCAGCGGCGACACGTTCCTGTTCCGCTACGGCGTCGACGACGGGACGGCCGGGGTGTGCACCGAATACGTCCGCGGTTTCCGGTCGGGGGGCGGGCAGTACGCCCTCCAGGTGCGCTTCGACGAGCGGGCGCTGCCGGTGCGCTGCCACCGGTTCAGCCAGCACTCGCAGGCCTCCCCGCGCGGAGGGCGGCAGGCCCTCCCCCTGAGCGGACTGCACCGTTCGGTGCACCTGGTGGAGCCCCGGGTGCGCACGGGGGTCCTCGGGATCGGCTGGGACTGGGAGTGAGGGCGAAGGGGCCGGGGTTCCCTCCCCAGGGCCTCGGTCGGGGGCGCGGGCCGGGGTGCCTTCCTCCGTGCCGCGCGGGCCGGCGTGTCCTCCTCCAGGACCTCGGTCGGGGCCGCCCGTCGCGGGGCGAAAACCTCTGAGGTACCTTCCGGCGGAGACATCCCAGAAAGGACCCCTTCGTGATCGTCGTCGCCGGTGAAGCCCTGATCGACCTGGTCCCGAGGGGTTCGGGTCCGCTCGTGGATCTGCGGCCGGCGCGCGGCGGCGGGCCGTACAACACGGCGGTCGCCCTCGGCCGTCTCGGCTCCCCCACGGCGTTCTGCTCCCGCGTGTCGTACGACGTCTACGGCGAGGCCCTGCTGACCGGGTTGCGCGAGGCCGGTGTGGACGTGACATCGGTGCAGCGCGGCCCGGAGCCGACGACGCTGGCGCTGGCCTCGATCGGCGAGGACGGCTCCGCCCGCTACTCCTTCTACGTGGAGGGCAGCGCCGACCGCCTGTTCGAAGCCCCGGAGCGGCTCCCCGCGGGCACCCGCGCCGTCTCCTTCGGCACCTGCTCCCTGGTCCTGGAGCCGGGGGCGAGCGCGTACGAGGAGCTGCTGCACGGCGCGGCCGCGCGCGGGGTCTTCACCGCCCTCGACCCCAACATCCGGCCGGGCCTCATCCCCGACCCGGCCGCCCATCGCGCCCGCTTCAAGAGCTGGCTGCCCTCCGTGTCGCTGCTGAAGCTGTCGGAGGAGGACGCCGAGTGGCTGGGCGGCACCCCGGAGCAGTGGCTGGCCTGCGGCCCCGCGGCCGTCGTGGTGACCCGGGGCGGGGAGGGGCTGACCGCCTACACCCGCGACGGCGCCGAGCACCGTGTGCCGGGCGAGAAGGTCGATGTCGTCGACACCATCGGTGCCGGTGACACGGTGAACGCGGCCCTCCTGCACGGCCTGTCCGCGCGTGACGCCCTGTCCACGGCCTCGCTCGCGGCCCTGACCGCCGAGGACTGGGGCGGACTGCTCCGCTTCGCCGCCCGCGCGGCCGCGGTCACCTGCTCCCGAGCGGGCGCGGAACCGCCGTACGCGTCCGAGGTGGACGGGGACTGATCCGCCCCGGTGGTGGCGGAACGAACGGCGTGCCCCGCGGGGAGGTTCCCGCGGGGCACGCCGTTCGTCCGGGTCGGGCAGGGTCAGGCCTTGCCCGCCCGCGTGGTCTCAGGCCTTGCGGGCCCGCGTGGTCTTCTTCGCGGGAGCCGCCTTCTTCGTGGCCGAGGCCGTCTTCTTGGCCGCCGTGGAGCCGGTGCTCCTCGTCGTGCGGGCGGTGGCCGTCTTCTTGGCCGTCGCCCCGGCGGCGACCGCCTTCTTGGCCGTGGCCCCGCGCGGCGCCTTCACCGGTGTGGCGTCGCTGATCCGGTCGGCGCCGAGGATCTCGCGCAGGAACTTGCCGGTGTGGCTGGCCGGGACCCCGGCGATCTGCTCCGGCGTGCCCTCGGCGACCACGAGACCACCGCCGGCGCCGCCCTCGGGACCCATGTCGACGATCCAGTCGGCGGTCTTGATCACGTCGAGGTTGTGCTCGATGACGATGACCGTGTTGCCCTTGTCGACCAGGCCGGACAGCACCTTGAGGAGCTTGCTGATGTCCTCGAAGTGGAGACCGGTGGTCGGCTCGTCCAGGACGTAGACCGTGCGGCCGGTGGAGCGCTTCTGCAGCTCGCTGGCGAGCTTCACACGCTGCGCCTCACCGCCGGACAGGGTGGTCGCCGCCTGGCCGAGGCGGACGTAGCCGAGGCCGACGTCCTTCAGGGTGTTGAGGTGGCGGGCGATCGCGGGGACGGCCTCGAAGAAGCCCGTCGCCTCCTCGATCGGCATGTTCAGCACCTCGGCGATGGACTTGCCCTTGTAGTGGACCTCCAGGGTCTCCCGGTTGTACCGGGCGCCGTGGCAGACCTCGCACGGGACGTAGACGTCCGGGAGGAAGTTCATCTCGATCTTGATGGTGCCGTCGCCCGCGCAGTTCTCGCAGCGGCCGCCCTTGACGTTGAAGGAGAAGCGGCCGGGCAGATAGCCGCGGACCTTCGCCTCGGTGGTCTCGGCGAACAGCTTGCGGATGTGGTCGAAGACGCCGGTGTAGGTCGCCGGGTTGGACCGGGGGGTGCGGCCGATGGGCGACTGGTCGACATGCACGACCTTGTCGACGAGGTCGTCGCCGTCCACGCGCGTGTGCCGTCCCGGTACGTTCCTCGCGCCGTTCAGCTCGCGGGCGAGGTGGGTGTACAGGATGTCGTTGACCAGCGTGGACTTGCCGGAGCCCGAGACGCCCGTGACGGCCGTGAAGACGCCGAGCGGGAAGGACACGTCGATGTCCTGGAGGTTGTTCTCCCGGGCGCCGTGCACGGTGAGCCGGCGGGTCGGGTCGAGCGGGCGGCGGATGTCGGGCAGCGGGATGGCCTTCCTGCCCGAGAGGTACTGCCCGGTCTGCGACTCGGTGTTCGCCAGCAGCTCCTTCAGGGAGCCGCTGTGCACGACCTTGCCGCCGTGCTCACCGGCGCCGGGGCCGATGTCGACGACCCAGTCGGCGGTCTTGATGGTGTCCTCGTCGTGCTCGACGACGATGAGCGTGTTGCCCATGTCGCGGAGCCGGACCAGGGTCTCGATGAGCCGGTGGTTGTCCCGCTGGTGCAGACCGATGGAGGGCTCGTCGAGGACGTAGAGCACGCCGACGAGTCCCGAGCCGATCTGGGTGGCGAGGCGGATGCGCTGGGCCTCACCGCCGGAGAGGGTGCCGGCCGCGCGGTTCAGCGAGAGGTAGTCCAGGCCGACGTCGACCAGGAACCGCAGCCGTTCGTTGACCTCCTTCAGCACGCGCTCGGCGATCTTCTTGTCGCGGGCGGTGAGCTTCAGCTCGCCCAGGAAGTCCGCGCAGTCGCTGATGGACATCGCGGAGACCTCGGCGATCGACTTGTCCATGATCGTGACCGCGAGGACGATCGGCTTCAGACGGGTGCCCTCACAGGTGGGGCAGGGCACCTCGCGCATATAGCCCTCGAAGCGCTCCCGGCTGGCGTCGCTCTCGGCCTCGCTGTGCCGCCGCTTCACGAAGGGGACGGCGCCCTCGAAAGCCGTGGTGTACACCCGCTCGCGGCCGTAGCGGTTGCGGTAGCGGACCTCGATCTGCGTCTTGTGGCCGTACAGCAGGGCCTTCTTCGCGCGCTGCGGGAGACCGGCGAAGGGGATGTCGGTCCGGAAGCCCAGCGCGTCGGCGAGGGCGCCGATGAGGCGGCCGAAGTAGTCCTTGGTGTGGCCGTGCGACCAGGGGTGGATGGCGCCCTCGTCGAGCGACTTGTCCTCGTCCGGGACGATCAGCTCCGGGTCGACCTCCATGCGCGTACCGATGCCGGTGCAGTCGGGGCAGGCGCCGAAGGGCGAGTTGAAGGAGAAGGAGCGGGGCTCCAGCTCCTCGAAGGACAGGTCGTCGTACGGGCAGTACAGGTGCTCCGAGTACATGCGCTCGCGCTCGGGGTCGTCCTCGGGGAGATCCACGAAGTCGAGCACGACCATGCCGCCGGACAGGCCGAGGGCGGTCTCCACGGAGTCGGTGAGCCGGCGCTTGGCGGAGTCCTTCACCGTGAGGCGGTCGACGACCACCTCGATGGTGTGCTTCTCCTGCTTCTTCAGGGTGGGCGGGTTGGACAGCTGGACGGTCTCGCCGTCCACCCGCGCGCGGCTGTAGCCCTTGGTCTGGAGGTCCGCGAAAAGGTCGACGAACTCGCCCTTGCGCTCCCGCACCAGCGGGGACAGCACCTGGAAGCGGCTGCCCTCGGGCAGCTCCAGCACGCGGTCGACGATCGCCTGCGGCGACTGGCGCGTGATGGGGCGGCCGCATTGGGGGCAGTGCGGCTTGCCGATGCGCGCGAAGAGCAGCCGGAGGTAGTCGTAGACCTCGGTGATCGTGCCGACCGTCGAGCGCGGGTTGCGCGAGGTCGACTTCTGGTCGATGGAGACCGCCGGGGACAGACCCTCGATGAAGTCGACGTCCGGCTTGTCCATCTGCCCGAGGAACTGCCGGGCGTAGGAGGACAGCGACTCGACGTACCGGCGCTGGCCCTCCGCGAAGATCGTGTCGAAGGCCAGCGAGGACTTGCCCGACCCCGACAGGCCCGTGAAGACGATGAGCGAGTCGCGTGGGAGGTCGAGCGAGACGTTCTTCAGGTTGTGCTCGCGCGCGCCACGGACGATGAGACGGTCGGCCACGCCGGTCCGCACCTTTCTTGAGTGAAGTGACAGGAGCGGAGCCCCCAGTCCTTCTCAGACTAGGGGGAGCCACTGACAGCGCCGGTCCTGTTTCCCCGTTCCACAACAATCCCGGGCCTTCCAGCATGCCCGACGCAGGACTCGACCATATAGCACGTGCATTCGATTTCGGTCCGGGGTCCACCGCCTTCACCCGAAGGAGTGGCGGAGCTAGGGTCGGCGTCATGAAGTTTCACGCGCGTGACCTGGACTCTGTACGGGAAGCGACCGAGCGGCTCCTCACCGCAGTCGCCAAGATGGACAACGCGGCTGTGACCCAGCCGTCACGGCTGCCCGGCTGGACCCGCGGCCATGTCCTCGCCCACCTCGCCCGCAACGCGGACGCGATCGTGAACGTCCTGGAGGGGCGTCCCATGTACGTGTCCGGCGAGGCCCGCGACGCCGACATCGAGCGGGACGCGCCCCGGCCCCTGGACGCCCAGCTCGCGGACCTGCGCGACAGCGCGAACCGCTTCCAGGACGCCGCCGCCGTCCCCGCGGACTGGTCGCGCACGGTCGAGCTGCGCAACGGCGTCACGGACGAGGCGTCGCGGGTGCCGTTCCGGCGCTGGATCGAGGTGGAGCTGCACCACGTGGACCTCGGCATCGGCTACGAGCTGGAGGATCTGCCGGAGGAATTCACGCAACGCGAGATCAACTTCTTGACGGAGCGGTTCCGCGACCACCCCGCCGTCCCCGCGGTGACGATCAAGCAGGACGACGGACGGCTCCTGTTCACCGGAGCCGTGAAGGGACTCACCCCGGAGCAGCTCGAGAGCGGCAGCCACACGCTCATGGTCACCGGCCGCCAGGCAGACCTCCTCGGCTGGCTCGCCGGACGACGCGACGGCACCGCCCTGCGCGTCGAGGGCGGCACCCTGCCGTCCCTGCCCGCGCTGTAGCGGCCGCGGGCGCCCCCGCGCCCTAGACTGACGGCCATGACGTACAGCGGAGCGGTGAAGGTCGGCGGCCCTGCGGATGTGCACGAGCTGCCGGACCTGATGATCTCCAAGGTCGCGGTGGGACCGATGGACAACAACGCTTATCTGTTGCGCTGCCGGGCCACCGACGAGCAGTTGCTGATCGACGCCGCGAACGACGCCGGCACCCTGCTCACGCTGATCGGTGACGACGGCATCACGTCCGTCGTCACCACGCATCAGCACGGCGACCACTGGCAGGCGCTCGCCGAGGTGGTGGCCGCCACGGGTGCCCGTACGTACGCGGGGCGGGACGACGCCGAGGGCATCCCGGTGCCGACCGATGTGCTCGTCGACGACGGCGACACCATCCGGGTGGGGCGCGTGGAGCTGACCGCGCGCCACCTGGTGGGCCACACGCCGGGTTCGATCGCCCTGGTCTACGACGACCCGCACGGGCATCCCCATGTGTTCACCGGGGACTGCCTCTTCCCGGGGGGCGTGGGCAACACCCGCAAGGACCCGGTGGCGTTCGCCAGCCTCATCCACGACGTGGAGACGAAGATCTTCGGCACCCTGCCCGACGAGACGTGGGTCTACCCCGGCCACGGCAACGACACCACGCTCGGCGCCGAGCGGCCTCACCTCGGCGCGTGGCACGAGCGGGGCTGGTAGCTCGGCGTATCGGCGCGACGAGGTCGCCCATACGATCTGTCGGCGCCCACCGGGGGCCACCGGACCGCCGCACCGGTGGCCCAGGACGGCGAGCGGCGGGAGGAGCGGTGAGTCCGGCTCAGGTATGGGGGACGACAGCCACGGGGCAGCGTCCGTGATGGAGGGCGGCGTGAGCGACGTGGCTCAGCAGCGGCCCCGTGTGCGCGTGTCGGTGCACGCGCCGGCCGACGACCAGCAGCCCGGCGTCCGCGGTGGCCTGCACGACGGCCTTGGCGGGGCTCGTGAGGCGGACACTGTCGGACACGTCCACCCCCGGGTACTTCTCCTGCCAGGGTCGGAGCGCCTTGTCCAGTTCCTTCTTGCCGTTCCTCGTCATCTCCTCGGTGACGTCGTGGTCCACACCCCAGGGGGTGCGGGCGTGGAGCGGCACGCTGCGGCCGAGGACGGCCAGCAGGGGAGCGCCGCGCACGGCGGCGGCGTGGAAGGCGAAGTCGAGCAACTCGTCGCTGGACCCGTGCGGTTCCACCGCCACGACCACGCGGCTCGCGGTTGCCGGAGGCGGGTGTTCCTTTTCCGGGACCGTGCGGACCACGACGACGGGCCGGTCGGCGCGTGCCACGACCGGGAGGCTGACGTCGCCCAGGAAGTAGCTCGAGAAGGTCTCCAGCCTCCGGGAGCCGAGCACGAGGATCTCGGAATCCGATGCCGCCCGCAGCAGGGCCTCCCGGGCGTCCTCGGCGACCAGGCTGCCCACGACCGTCAGGCCCGGATGGCGTGTCTGCAGCTCCGACTGCGCGGTGTGGACCAGACGCTTCGCCCAGTAGTTCTGGTCGACTTCGGAGGGCCCGCGGAGGGGCTCCGGCACCAGCATCGGCCACGCGTGCAGCAGCCTCAGGGTGAGCTTGCGCCTATCGGCCTCGTCGGCGGCCCAGCGGGCGGCGGTGAGGCTCTCCGGTGAGCCGTCGAGGCCCACGGTGACGACTGGTTGCATGGCGGGGGCCTCCGTCTCGTACGAAACTGGACATGACGGTGAACGAGTCCGGGGGCGAGCCGTCCGGACGTCGCCGGCGGGCCGAGCGTGGTGCGTTTCTCTCCCTTCGACAAGTACACCAATCCCCTGCGGCGCGCATGTGGACCTAGGGAGGACAGGACGGGCGAGGATGCCGGAACGGTGACGTTTCCGGGTCAGAGTGGTTGGGGCACCGGAATCCCGGCGAGAACGATCATGGTCGTTCAGCAGGCGTGACCGGTCTGGCGCGGGGGTTCGGAGCTGGCGCCCTCAGGAGAGTCGCGGCGTCATACTCGGGGCGTTCCTCACCCGAGTGGGCGGAAACGTCGTTCCCGATGTACCCGCCGCCGGCCTCCCAGGGGGTTCTCCTGGGAGAACGTGCACAGGTCGCTCATCTGCCGGAGTGGCACGCGCGGGTCGGTGAACACCCGCGCGCCGCACGGCAGTTGCCGAGCCGTACGCCGGGGGCACGGGGCGCGCTCTCACGCGCCCCGTGTGAATCGAACGCACACGCCGGTGTCACGCGCGCGCTCCCAGCGCACGCCCTGGCGTAGTCCACTGGAGGACAGGTCCGCATGGGATGACGGCTCCCGCGCGGATGGGCCGCCGGCCTCCCAATCCCCGCCCTCGGCCGGCGGCCCCGCCCAGGTTCACAGGATTGCAACACGCGTTCCCACTATGCGGACAATTGCCGACGTGACCTCGACAAACGGGTCGTGGCGCTGTCAGTCTCCCGCCATGCGTCCTGCCCTTCGAGCCCCGCGCCCGTCCCGTCGCACCGTCTCCGCCGCCACCGTCGCCCTGTTCGCCACGGTCGCGGTCGGGTGCGCCCCGCAGCCGGAGGAGGACCCGTCCGGCAAAGCCTCCGCCTCGGCGACCGGAGCGTCGTGCGCCAAGGGCGAGTTGCGCACCGAGGCGTCCGGGAAGCTGACCGTCGCCACCGACTCCCCCGCGTACGAGCCCTGGTTCAAGGACGACGACCCGAAGAACGGCGAGGGCTTCGAGTCGGCGGTCGCGTACGCCGTGGCGAAGCAGCTCGGCTACGACAAGGCGGACGTCGTCTGGCAGTCCGTGCCCTTCAACAAGGCGTACGCGCCGGGTGAGAAGACCTTCGACTTCGACATCAACCAGGTGTCCGTCAGCGACGAGCGCAAGAAGGCCGTGGACTTCTCGTCCGGTTACTACGACGTGCGCCAGGCCGTCATCGCCCTCAAGGGCTCCAAGGCCGCGAAGGCGAAGAGCATCGCCGACCTCAAGGGCCTCCACCTGGGCGCCCAGGTCGGCACGACCAGCCTCGACTACATCGACGACGTGGTGAAGCCCGGCCAGGACCCCGCCGCCTACGCCAAGAACGACCAGGCCAAGTCCGCGCTGAAGAACGGCCAGATCGACGCGATCGTCGTCGACCTGCCGACCGCGTTCTACATCACCGCCGCCGAGGTGACGGACGCGACGATCGTCGGCCAGTTCGAGAACAAGGGCGGCACCCCTGAGCAGTTCGGCCTGGTCCTCGACAAGGGCAGCGCCCTGACGCCGTGCGTGACGGCGGCCGTGGACGCGCTGCGCGAGGACGGCACCCTGGCGAAGATCGAGCAGAAGTGGCTCTCCGACGCCATCGACGCCCCGGTACTCAAGTGACCGTCGTGAAGGAGGAGCCGGGCCGGGACGGCGCGGACGACGACGGCGGCATGCCCGGCGGGGACGACGGCTACGTCCCCTCCGCGCGACGGCTCGACCGGGAGCGGTACAAACGCGCCCGGTCCCGGCGCGCCACGGGCATCGCCGCCCTGTCGACCCTCGTCACGGCCGTCGTCCTCTACGTGGTCGTCGTCAACGCGCCCGGCTGGCCGCGCACCAAGGAGACGTTCTTCAGCGCGCAGTACGCGCGCGAGGCGCTGCCCGAGGTGCTCGAAGGGCTCTGGCTCAATGTGCGGCTGCTGCTGGTGTGCGGTGCCGCCGTGCTCGTCCTCGGCATGCTCATCGCCATCGCACGGACCCTGCGCGGCCCGGTGTTCTTCCCGGTGCGGGCGCTGGCCGCCGCGTACACCGACTTCTTCCGCGGTCTCCCGCTGATCATCAACCTGATGATCGTCGTCCTCGGGGTCCCGGCGCTCCGCCTCCAGGGCGTGACCGTCGACCCGGTCCTGCTCGGCGGCACCGCGCTGACCCTGACGTACTCGGCGTACGTCGCCGAGGTGTTCCGCGCCGGCATCGAGTCCGTGCACCCCTCGCAGCGCGCGGCGGCCCGCTCGCTGGGCCTCACCAACCGGCAGGCGCTGCGGCACGTCGTCCTGCCCCAGGCGGTGCGCCGTCAGGTGCCGCCGCTCCTCAACGACCTGGTGTCGCTCCAGAAGGACACCGGTCTGGTGTCGATCGGCGGTGCGATCGACGCGGTGCGCGCCGCCGACATCATCGCGGGCCGCAGCCTCAACTACACGCCGTACATCGTCGCGGGACTGGTCTTCGTCGCCCTGACCATCCCGATGACCCGCCTCACCGACTGGGTCACGGCCCGGATGGACCGGCGGCGGGCCCAGGGAGGCACGATATGAGCGACGCTCCCAAGGCGGTCGAAGTGTCCGGGCTGCCCGAGCTGCCCGACGCCCCCGTGCTGCGGATGGAGTCCGTCCGCAAGACCTTCGGCGGTGCGCCCGTTCTGCGCGACGTCGACCTGGAGGTCGCCCCGCACACCGTGACGGCGCTGATCGGCGCCTCCGGGTCCGGCAAGTCGACGCTGCTGCGCTGCGCCAACCTGCTGGAGGAGATCGACGACGGGGCGATCTGGCTGGACGGCGAGGAGATCACCGACCCACGGGTGGACCAGGACACGGTACGGCGCCGTATCGGTGTGGTCTTCCAGTCGTACAACCTGTTCCCGCACATGACCGTCCTGGAGAACATCACCCTCGCCCCACGCCGGGTGCACGGTGTGGGCCGGGCGGAGGCGGAGGAGCGGGCCCGTGAGCTGCTCGACCGGCTGGGGCTCGGCGCCAGGGCGGGCGAGTACCCGGACCGGCTGAGCGGCGGGCAGCAACAACGCGTGGCGATCGTCCGCGCGTTGGCCGTACGGCCCCGGCTGCTGCTCCTGGACGAGATCACCGCCGCCCTCGACCCGGAGCTCGTGGGCGAGGTGCTCACCGTCGTCAGGGACCTGAAGGACGAGGGCATGACCATGGTCCTCGCCACGCACGAGATGGGCTTCGCCCGCGATGTCGCCGACCAGGTCTGCTTCCTGGACGGCGGGGTGGTGCTGGAGCGCGGGACCGCCGAGGAGATCTTCGGCGACCCGCGGCAGGAGCGCACCCGGCGCTTCCTGCGGCGGATCGTGGAGTCGGGCCGCCTGTGAGGTGATGACTCGTGGCGTCGGGCCCGCGGTGAGGCGGGGGTCGCCGTCCTCGACGGACGCGCGGTCGTCAGGCGTCGGCCTTCCCCGCGCCCACCAGCGCGGCCACCCGCTCCACGCCGAACACATAGCCCTGCACCCCGCAGCCGGCGATGACACCGTCGGCGCGCAGCGAGACGTACGAGTGGTGCCGGAACGTCTCCCGCTGGTGGATGTTGGAGATGTGCACCTCCAGTACGGGCAGGCCGTCACAGGTGTTGAGGGCGTCCAGGATCGCCACGGAGGTGTGCGAGTAGGCGCCGGGGTTGATGACGATCCCGCAGTGGTTCAGCCGTGCCTCGTGGATCCAGTCGACCAGCTCGCCCTCGTGGTTGGACTGCCGGAGGTCGACCGTGCCGCCGTGCGCGGCCGCGGCCTTGGCGCACATGGCCTCCACGTCGGCGAGCGTGTCGGAACCGTAGATCTCGGGCTGCCGCTGGCCCAGCAGGTTCAGGTTGGGCCCGTTGAGGATCATGATCGGGGCGTTGGCGAGGCTGCGGGGCACGGTTCCTCCGGTCCGTTCGGGTGGGCGGCCCGCCGGGGCCGCTGCTCGGACCCGGTTTATCACGATGCGACGCCCTGGTGAGAGGCCCTAGCCTCCCGTCATGACCATGCCCATGCATCCCCCCAAGCCGTCGCCCGGCGACCACGTGGCCGTCGTCTCACCCGGCGCCGGTCTGCCCGGACTGTTCCCTCGGCCCTTCGAACTCGGACTGGAGCGGCTGCGGAAGGAGTACGGACTCGAACCGGTCGAGTACCCGACGACCCGAAGGATGGGTTCGACACCTCGGGAACGGGCCGACGACGTCCACGCGGCCTTCGCGGACCCGGACGTCAAGGCGGTGTTCACCTCCATCGGCGGCGACGATCAGATCACCGTCCTGCCGCTGCTGGACCGGGAGTTGATCCGGGCCAACCCCAAGCCGTTCTTCGGGGTCAGCGACAACACCAACCTGCTGGCCTTCCTGTACAACGCCGGGATCGTCGGCTACCACGGCGGGACCGTGATGACCGCGCTGGGCAGGCCCGGCGCCCTGCACGCGGTGACCGCCGAGTCGCTGCGCGCCGCGCTGTTCACCTCGGGGCCGTACGAACTGCGGCCCGCCGAGCGCTTCAACGACATCGAGCGCGACTGGGCGGACCCGGCGACCTTCGACGCGGAGCCGGGGAGCCGGCCCGGCGCCGGATGGACCTGGGTGAACGCCGACCGGGTGGTGGAGGGCCGCAGTTGGGGCGGCTGTCTGGAGATCCTGGGCTGGCTGCTGATGGCCGACCGCGAGGTGCCGCACGACCTGTCCGTCTTCGACGGGGGCGTGCTCTTCCTGGAGACCTCGGAGGAACTGCCCAGCGGCGAGGAGGTCTTCCGGACGCTGCGGAACATGGGTGAGCGCGGGCTGCTCGGGCGCTTCTCCGCGCTCCTGATGGGCCGCCCCAAGACCTGGTCCTTCGAGAAGCCCAACAGCCCCGAGGAAGCGGAGCGTTACGCCTCCGGCCAGCGGGAGGCGGTGCTGCGTGCGATGCGGGTGTACGCCCCGGACACCACGATCGTCTTCGACGTGGACCTCGGGCACACCGATCCGCAGGTCGTCATGCCGTACGGCGGTGCGGTCAGGGTCGACGGTCCCGCCCGGCGCATCACCGTGAGCTACTGACCTCGGTTGACGCCACCCGGGACGCAGCACGTCGCGCGGGCCTCCGCACGCCCCCGTAACCAGGTGTCACGGCGGGTAGTTGACGCTGCATGCACAGTGCACGCAACGGAGGACCACCCTCCATGCCGCGACTCGCGGCCGCCTCGCTCGCCGGGACAGCCATCGAGTTCTACGACTTCTTCGTCTACGGGACGGCGGCGGCCCTCGTCCTGGGGCCGTTGTTCTTCCCGACGTTCTCGCCGCTGGCGGGCACCCTCGCGGCCTTCGCGACGTTCGGGGTCGGCTTCGTGGCCCGGCCGCTGGGCTCCGTGCTCTTCGGGCACATCGGGGACCGGCACGGGCGGCGCCCGGTCCTCGTCGCGTCCCTGCTGCTGACCGGGGGCGCGACCGTCGCCGTCGGCTGCGTCCCCACCTTCGACTCGATCGGTGTCACCGCCCCCTTCCTCCTGCTCGTCCTGCGCTTCCTGCAAGGGCTCGGGCTGGGCGGGGAGTGGGGCGGGGCGGTGCTGCTGACGGCGGAGCACGCGCCGGCCGAGCGGCGCGGGCTGTGGTCGAGCTTCCCGCAGGTCGGCCCCGCGGTGGGCTTCCTGCTGGCCAACGGGGTGATGCTGGCGCTGGCGGCGACACTGACGGACGCCCAGTTCGCCTCCTGGGGATGGCGGGTGCCGTTCTGGGCGGCGGGCGTCCTGGCCGTGGCCGGGCTGTGGCTGCGTGCGTCGCTCGTGGAGAGCCCGCGGTTCCTGGAGATCGACGACCACGCGCGCGTGCCGCTCGCCGAGGTGGTGCGCGACCACTGGCGGCTCGTCCTGCTGACGGCCGGGGCGCTCTCCGTCGGGTACGCGGTGTTCTACACGGTGACGACGTGGTCCCTCGCCTATGGGACCGAGCGGCTCGGGGTGAGCCGTACCGTCATGCTGACGTGCGTCATGGGCGCCGTGGTCGTGAAGGGCGCCCTCACCCCGCTGGCGGCCCTGCTCGGCGACCGATACGGACGGCGCCCCCTGTGCCTGGCTGGGTGCGCCGCCACCGTGCTGTGGATGTTCCCCCTGGTCGCACTGCTGTCGACCGGCGAGCCCCTGCTCATGTTCCTCGGCTTCCTGGTGGCGATGCTCGCGTTCGTCACGATGTTCGCCGTCATCGCCGCGTATCTCCCGGAGCTGTACGAGCCCCGGGTGCGCTGCACGGGAGCCGCCGTGGGCTACAACCTCGGCGGGGTTCTCGGCGGTGCCCTCACCCCGATCGTGGCCACCGCCGTGTCCCAGGGCGGCCGGGTGCCCTGGGGGGTCGGCGCCTATCTGACGGGGATCGCCCTGCTGAGCCTCGGCTGCTTCGCGCTGCTGCCGGAGACCCGGCCGGTCCCGAGGGCCACGACGGAGGCGGCGGAGGCCACGGCGGGGTGAGCCGACGGGGGTGCTGGGGGCGTCCCTGCCAGCGGTCGGGGGCGCCCGGTCTACGGGGTCACCGCGAGTTCCAGGTACGCCGCGAAGATCACGAGGTGCACCCCGCCCTGGAGCGGCGTCGCCCGCCCCGGCACCACCGTCAGCGAGGCCACCACGACGGTCAGGGCGAGCAGCACCATATGGGTCGCGCCGAGGCCGAGGACAAGGGGACCGGAGAGCCAGAGCGAGGCCAGGGCCACCGCCGGGATGGTCAGGCCGATGCTCGCCATCGCGGATCCGAGGGCGAGGTTGAGGCTGGTCTGGACGCGGTCGCGGCGGGCGGCGCGCAGGGCGGCGATGGTCTCGGGGAGCAGCACGAGCAGGGCGATGACCACACCGACGACGGCGTGCGGCAGCCCCGCGGCCTGCACACCGGACTCGATGGTCGGCGAGACGCCCTTGGCGAGGCCGACCACTCCGACGAGCGCGAGGCCGAGCAGTCCGAGGCTGACGGCGGCGGTACGGGCGGTCGGCGCCTCGGCGTGGTCGTCGGAGGTGATCACCTCGCCCTGCCGGGTGATCGGCAGGAAGTAGTCCCGGTGGCGCATGGTCTGGGTCGCCACGAAGAGGCCGTAGAGCAGCAGTGACGCCAGGGCCGCGAAGGTGAGCTGAGCCGTGGAGAACTCCGGGCCGGGCTTGGTCGTGGTGAAGGTGGGCAGCACCAGGCTGAGCGTGGCGAGGGTCGCGACCGTGGCGAGGGCGGCGCCGGTGCCCTCCGGGTTGAAGACGGCGAGTCCGTGACGCAGTGAGCCGACGAGGAGGCACAGGCCGAGGATGCCGTTGCAGGTGATCATCACCGCCGCGAAGACGGTGTCCCGGGCGAGGGTGGAACTCTTGTCGCCGCCGTCGGCCATGAGCGTGACGATCAGCGCCACCTCGATGATCGTCACCGCGACCGCGAGGACCAGCGATCCGAACGGTTCGCCGACGCGGTGGGCGACGACCTCGGCGTGGTGGACGGCGGAGAGGACGGCCCCCGCGAGCACCAGCGTGACCACGGCGACGAGCACCCCGGGCAGATCACGCCCCCAGGTCAGAACGAGCAGGACGACCGCGGCCACCGGGACGGCGGCGGTCCATCGCGCCGTGAGCGACCGGAGTCGAGCGAGCATGCGGTGATCCTTTCAGACGTGAAGGGGCCCCGCACACCGGTCGACGCCGTGGATGCGCGTCTTCGGTGGGCGGGGCCCCTTCGATCGTTGCTGTGCTGTGCGGTGGCCGCGTCAGGCCTCGACGCTGTCCTTCTCGGCGCCTTCGCTCTTCGTCTCCGCCTCGGCCGCCGCCTGCTTCTTGGAAGCGCGGAGGCTGGTGATCGTGGTGACGATCAGGACCGAGACGATCACACCGAGGGAGACCGGGATGGAGATCTCGGGTACATGGACGCCGGACTCGTGCAGCGCGTGCAGGACCAGCTTCACGCCGATGAAGCCGAGGATGACCGACAGCCCGTAGGACAGGTGGACCAGCTTCTTCAGCAGCCCGCCGATGAGGAAGTACAGCTGCCTCAGGCCCATCAGCGCGAACGCGTTGGCCGTGAAGACGATGTACGGGTCCTGGGTCAGGCCGAAGATGGCCGGGATCGAGTCCAGGGCGAACAGGACGTCGGTGGTGCCGATCGCGAGCATCACGACGAGCATCGGCGTCATGACGCGCTTGCCGTTCTGCTCGATCCAGAGCTTGGTGCCGTGGTAGCGGTCGGCGACACCGAAGCGCTTCTCGGCGGCCTTGAGGAGCTTGTTCTCCTCCCACTCCTCGTCCTCCTCGTCGGCCCTGGCCTCCTGGATCAGCTTCCAGGCGGTGTAGATCAGGAACGCGCCGAAGATGTAGAAGACCCAGGCGAAGCTGGCGAGGATCGCCGCGCCCGCGGCGATGAATATCGCACGGAGCACCAGGGCGATCAGCACACCGATCAGGAGCACCCGCTGCTGGTACTGCGAGGGCACCGCGAACTTCGCCATGATCAGGACGAAGACGAAGAGGTTGTCGACGCTCAGCGACTTCTCGGTGATGAAGCCGGCGAAGAACTCTCCGGCCGGCTGGCCACCGGCGAAGACGAACAGTCCGAGTCCGAAGAGGCCGGCCAGGACGATCCAGACGACCGTCCAGATTCCGGCTTCCTTGATGGACACGTCATGGGGCTTGCGGCCGATGAAGAAGTCGACCGCGATGAGGGCGGCAAGGCCCACCACTGTCAGGACCCACAGGGTCGTGGAAACATCCACTGCGCCTCCGGCAGTACGTAACGGCAAATTGCAGCGTCATCGCTACCGGAGGTCTCTTCCACCCGGTCCTCCAAGGCGTTCCACAACGCCTGGTGTCGCCGGGCCGACGCCCCGGGATCTGTCTGATCCGTATTGACGGGTACGCCGCAGCAAGTAGGGAGTACTCCCCTCCGCTCATCAGAGCATACCCATTCACCAAGAATGGGTAAAGGGGTAGGCAAAGAAAGTATCAAAACCGCAGGTCGGGGAGGCTTTACTAGGTCTTGATGCAGGTGCGGGCCGGGTCGGTGCTCAGCGGTTCCAGGAGCGGCGGGCGTCCGCGACCTGGGTGAGCACCTCGTGGAGGATCCGGCTGCCCGGCGGGACGAGCGGCGGCTCGTACGTCCACGCGTGCCCCACCCAGGGGTCGGCCAGATGGTCGTCCGGGGTGGGCGTGAGTCGCAGCAGCGAACGCCACAGCGGGTCGAGCAACGGCCCGTAGGCGGCGGCGTCCTGACGGTCGGCGACCATCATCAGATGGACGCCGACGGCGGGGCCCTCGTCCGCGAGGTAGCGCAGCTGGGTCACGGCCCGGTCGTCGAAGCCGTGCGGGAAGTCGTTGACGATCAGGAGCTGTTCGGCCGTGTCGAAGCCGGGCGGCAGCGCGTCCGGGGCTCCGCCGCGCACGGCCATCTGCACGAGGTCCACCCGCTGGGTGAGCCGCCCGAGGACGTCCGAGACGCCCGCGGCGCCGACGGCGGGCGGTCCGGCGAGGACGCCCGGCCGGGTCAGCGGTGCCAGCGTGGTCGCTCCGGCGCCGGCCGGATCGATGACATGGACGCTGAACTCCCCCGGCGGGTACACCGCGAGGAGCCGCGCGGCGAGCGCCACGGCGGTGTCCAGGGCGAGACGGCGCAGTTCGTCGGAGTCGGCGAAGGAGTCACCGGAAGGGCCGGCGTCGATCCACAGGCCCCGCTCCAGCGGCAGCCGGACCAGCATGGGGATGCGCAGCCCGTCGCTCTCCGGCAGACGCAGGTCGCCCAGGCGCAGGGCCATCGGGACCTCCATCGGCACCCGGTAGCCGTGCCACACCGGGTTGTCCCAGCGGGCGTACGCCATGGGCAGCGCGGGCTCCACGACGTCGGCCTCGGCCCGCAGCTGGTCGAGGTCACGGTCGAGGGCGGCGCGGGCCTGGTCGACGAGCTGGGCGTGCTTGGCGCGGGCGGCCTCGCGCGCGGCGTCACCCTGACCGCTGATGCGGCTGCGCGGGTCGGACAGGACCCGGTCGAGCTCCTGCTCCATACGCGACTCGGCGAAGTCGACGGCGCTGCGGTATGCGGCGGTGGTGCGGGCCAGGTCCTCGAACATGCCCCACACCTGGTTGTAGAGCCGCTCGTCCATGGACCAGCCGGTGGCGTCCCCGGCGACGGGCTGCGCGGGCTGACCGGGCTGTGCCGGGGGCGCGGTCGGCGGGGGCGGGGGCGGTGCGGTGGTCTGCCGACCGGGGTGGGCGTAGTTGACGGGCCCGCCGACCATGGGGGCGGTGGGCTGGGTGTCGGCGGACGGGTCGTGCGGCGCGGTGCCGCCGCCGTGCGAGCCGCCGACGGGCGGGGGCGGGCTTCCCTGGGGTGCCGTGCCGGAGCCGCCGTGGGTCTGGTCCGGGCCCAGTGCGGGGGCGGGGGTCTGCCGGGGGCGGTCGGCGTCCGGCACCCGGGGCGGGGGTGCCGCCACCGAGCGGGCGAGGCCACGGGCGACCGCCTCGTGGATGCCGGCCGCGAGCTGCCGCGCCTCGGGCAGGTCCTGGTCGGCGAGCAGTTCCGCGAGGCCGCCCGCGTAGCCCTGGCCGACCGCGCGGACCTTCCAGGCGCCCTGCCTGCGGTAGAGCTCCAGGGCGACGACGGCGGTCTCCGTCTGCAGGCCGATGATGGTGTACGTGGCGACCTCGCTGCCGTCGAGGCCGGTGACCGCGAGGAACGGGGCGGCGACCGCGCCGAAGCGGGCCGGACCGCCGGTTCCCGTCGGCAGGGCGAGCAGCACGGTCACCCGGTGCACGGACGGCGACAGCGCGTCGAGGTCCACCGCGAGGCGGTGGTCGGCCGCCGCCTGCTTGGAGACCTCAAGTCCGGGCAGGGTGGGTGCGCCCGGGTGCGCCACCCATTCCACGCCGTGCACCTTGCCGTGCTCGTCGCCGAGGGTGGCCCCGGCGACGATCGGCGTGCCGGCCGAGACGCGGATCTCCAGTCGGGCCTCGGGCAGTGGATGGTTCTGCCCCCGGACCAGCTCGGCCGTCATCGACTTCGTCCCCCTGTGTCGCTTGCTGCGTGATGCGTCGGGCTGCCTACAGGACCGGCAGGATCGCCGGCATCAGGTCCTGGAAGGTGCGGCCATTGGCGGGCGAGCCGATGGCCGTCATCTGCCAGCCGGCACCCGAACGGTGCACCTTGGCCATGATCTGGGCCGTGTACTGGCCACCGCCCGCGAGCGTGTAGCGGGCCAGCTCCTGGCCGTTGGTCTCGTCCACCAGACGGCAGAACGCGTTCTGCACTTCCTGGAAGGTCTGGCCGGTGAAGGAGTTGACGGTGAAGACGATCTGGTCGATGTGGACCGGGACCCGGGCCAGGTCCACGAGGATCGCCTCGTCGTCGCCGCCCGCGCCGACACCGCCGACGAGGTTGTCACCGGTGTGACGGACGGAGCCGTCGTCGCTCACCAGGTGGCGGAAGAACACGACGTCGACGGGCTGCTTGTCCGCGAACAGCACGGCGGAGGCGTCGAGGTCGATCTCACGGGTACGGGACCCGAACAGGCCGCGCCGGGGGGCAGCCTGCCAGCCGAGACCCATGCGGACCGCGGTCAGGCTGCCTCCGTCGTTCTTCTGCAGACTGATGGCCTGACCCTTGGTCATGTTGACGGTCACGCGCCGATTCCCCTCTCGAACTGTCCCCTGTTGCCGCGGACTCCGCGGATGTGCAGCACCTTACGCAGCGGCACTGACATTGCCGCAGCCTGTGTCGCACTTTGTGTCGGTCTTGCAACACAGCGCGCCGCGCCGGGGGCACCGCTTTCCCCCGGCGCCCCTCGGGCCCGTCAGGCCAGCCCCGCCTCCTTCATCTGCCGCAGTTCCTTCTTCATCTCGGACACCTCGTCGCGCAGCCGGGCGGCGATCTCGAACTGCAGGTCGGCGGCTGCCGCGCGCATCCGCTCCGTCATGTCCTCGATCTGCTGGGCGAGGTCGGCCGCCGGGCGGTCGGTGGGGACGGTCTCCTTGGCCTTGCCCTTGCCCTTGCTCGTGGTGGACTTGGCCGCCTTGCCGCCGAGGGACGGCACCGGGGCCTTGGCACCCTTGCCGTCCTTCCCGCCCTTGCGGTAGCCCGTGCCGAGCAGCTGCTCGGTGTCGACGTCCTCGCGGGCGATCTGCGCGACGATGTCGTTGATCTTCTTGCGGAGCGGCTGCGGGTCGATGCCGTTGGCCTTGTTGTAGGCGACCTGCTTCTCCCGGCGACGGTTGGTCTCGTCGATGGCCTTCTCCATCGCCGGGGTGATCTTGTCGGCGTACATGTGGACCTGGCCGGAGACGTTGCGCGCCGCGCGGCCGATGGTCTGGATGAGGGAGGTCCCCGAGCGCAGGAAGCCCTCCTTGTCGGCGTCGAGGATCGCGACCAGCGAGACCTCGGGCAGGTCGAGGCCCTCGCGGAGGAGGTTGATGCCGACCAGGACGTCGTACTCGCCGGCGCGCAGCTCGCGCAGCAGCTCGACCCGGCGCAGGGTGTCGACGTCACTGTGCAGGTAGCGGACCTGAATGCCGAGTTCCAGGAAGTAGTCGGTGAGGTCCTCGGCCATCTTCTTGGTGAGCGTGGTGACAAGGACCCGCTCGTCCTTCTCGGTGCGCTTGCGGATCTCGTGCACCAAGTCGTCGATCTGACCCTCGGTGGGCTTGACGACCACCTCGGGGTCGATGAGGCCGGTGGGGCGGATGATCTGCTCGACCTGGCCGTCGGAGCGGGACAGCTCGTACTGGCCGGGGGTGGCCGAGAGGTAGACCGTCTGGCCGATGCGCTCCTGGAACTCCTCCCACTTCAGCGGGCGGTTGTCCAGGGCGGACGGCAGGCGGAAGCCGTGGTCGACGAGGGTGCGCTTGCGGGAGGCGTCGCCCTCGTACATCGCGCCGATCTGCGGGACGGTCACATGGGACTCGTCGATGACGAGGAGGAAGTCGTCCGGGAAGTAGTCGAGCAGCGTGTTCGGCGGGGAGCCGGGCTCTCGGCCGTCGAAGTGCATCGAGTAGTTCTCCACGCCGGAGCAGGAGCCGATCTGGCGGAGCATCTCGATGTCGTACGTGGTGCGCATACGCAGGCGCTGGGCCTCCAGGAGCTTGCCCTGCTTCTCCAGCTCCGCGAGGCGCTCCCCCAGCTCCTTCTCGATGTCGTTGACGGCCCGCTCCATGCGTTCAGGTCCGGCGACGTAGTGGGAGGCGGGGAAGACGTACAGCTGCTCGTCGTCGCTGATGATCTCGCCGGTCAGGGGGTGCAGGGTGGAGAGGGCCTCGATCTCGTCGCCGAACATCTCGATGCGGACCGCGAGCTCCTCGTAGACCGGGAAGATCTCGATGGTGTCGCCGCGGACGCGGAAGGTGCCGCGGGTGAACGCCAGGTCGTTGCGGGTGTACTGGATGTCGACGAAGCGGCGCAGCAGCTCGTCCCGGTCGATCTCCTCGCCGACCTTGAGGGGGACCATGCGGTCCACGTACTCCTGGGGAGTGCCGAGGCCGTAGATGCAGGACACGGAGGCGACCACGACGACGTCGCGTCGGGTGAGCAGCGAGTTGGTCGCGGAGTGGCGCAGCCGCTCCACCTCCTCGTTGATCGAGGAGTCCTTCTCGATGTAGGTGTCCGACTGGGGGACGTACGCCTCGGGCTGGTAGTAGTCGTAGTACGAGACGAAGTATTCGACCGCGTTGTTCGGCAGGAGCTCGCGGAACTCGTTGGCCAGCTGCGCGGCCAGCGTCTTGTTCGGCGCCATCACCAAGGTGGGGCGCTGGAGCTTCTCGATCATCCACGCGGTGGTGGCGGACTTGCCGGTGCCGGTCGCACCGAGCAGGACGACGTCCTTCTCACCTGCCTCGATGCGCCGGGCCAGGTCGGCGATGGCCGTGGGCTGGTCACCGCTCGGCTGGTAGGGACTGACGACCTCGAAGGGCGCCACCGTGCGTTCGATCTTGGAAACGGGCCGCATGGAATCCACCGTACGACCCCGCACTGACAACGGGGTCGGGTCAGCGGTTCTGCGGGGTGCGGGAGCGGGGTGCGCGATCTTCGTGCTCGGCGCGGAGCAGGGGGCGGCCCGCGTCGGCGAGCGGTCGCCGGTCGGTGTGCGCGCAGGCGTGGGTGGGGACTCCGGGCCGCCGTTCGGCGGGGCTGCCGTGGAACTTTCCCATGATCATGAAGGGGTCGAACATCACCACGACGCCCGCCAGGAGCAGGAAGACCAGCGGGCCGATCATCAGCGGGGCGAGGAGGACCGCGGACGACGAGCCGTCGGCCGGGGCGGCGTCGGCCGCGCCGTGCAGATGGACGCTGAGGGCGGCCATGCCCGTGTAGTGCATGCCGCTGACCGCGACGCCCATGACCAGGCTCGCGCCGACGCTCCACAGGAAGCCGCGGACCTGTCCGGCCGCCCACAGGGCGGCGATCGCGGCCACCACGGCGATGACGACGGAGACGGAGACGGTGACGGTGTTGTACTCGAGTGTGCCGTTGAGGCGCATTCCGGCCATGCCGAGGTAGTGCATGGAGGCGATGCCGAGGCCGGTGATCGTGCCGCCGGTGAAGAGCGCGGCCCCGGTCGCTCCTTTGGAGCCGACCATGAAGATGCCGATGCCGACCATGACGATCGCGACGGCGAGGCTCGCGAACGTCATCAGCGGGTCGTAGTGGACCGGGGTCCGCAGGACCTTGAACCCCATCATGGCGACGAAGTGCATGGTCCATATGCCGGAGCCGATGGCGGCCGAGCCCAGCGCCAGCCAGCCGATCCGCAGGCGGCCGTCGACCAGCATCGATCTCGTGGTGCAGCGCAGGCCGAGCGCGCCACCCAGGCAGGCCATGAGGTAGGCCGCCACCGGTGTGACGAGTCCGTAGCTGAAGCCGTCGACGGTGCCCTGCATCCGCGGCTGCCTTTCCCGCCCTGTCGCGTCCCTGGATTCCCTGTACTGCCCCCGCCCCCGGGTCCGCCACAACGGTCAGGGTTGTCGCAGAGAGTATGACCCCCACCGGAATGGTCGAACGACTTTCCGGCAAAGAAACACGGCCTTGCCCCACTTGTGCGGCGCCCGTGTGCGGACTTGGGCAACTCCATTCAATTCATGGCCATCCTGCACCCCCTCTCCCGTTGACTCGCTGCTGTCACGCTTGAGCTGACCGTGACCGAATCGACGCGAGGAGTACGCATGCATGTGCGCGCAGTTGCCGCCGCGGCCGCCGCGTTCATGGGGGCCGTCGGCCTCCTGCTCCCCACTTCGGCCGCCGAGGCGGCCTCGCACACTGACAATCTGATGGTCGTGGCGCATCGCGGGGCTTCCGCCTATGCGCCCGAGAACACCTTGGCCGCCGTCGACAAGGCCGACGAGATGGGCTTCAGCTGGGTCGAGAACGACGTCCAGCGCACCAAGGACGGCGCGCTCGTCGTCGTCCATGACGCGACGCTGGCCCGCACGACCGATGTCGAGCAGGTCTTTCCGGACCGCGCGCCGTGGAACGTCCGCGACTTCACCGTCGCCGAGATCGCCCGTCTGGACGCGGGCAGCTGGTTCGACACGCGCTACGCGGGCGCGCGCGTGCCGACCTTGGAGCAGTACGTGAGGCGACTGTCCCGCAATCATCAGAAGCTCGTCCTGGAGATCAAGAATCCCCAGCTCTACCCGGGCATCGAACAGCAGACCCTGAAGGTGCTGGCCAACGAGGGCTGGCTGACGCCTCTGCACCTCCGGGACCGGCTGGTGGTGCAGAGCTTCAGCGCGGACACGGTGCGGCGGGTGCACGAGCTGAGCCCCGGCGTGAAGACCGGCTTCCTCGGCACCCCGGACATCGCGGACCTGCCCGAGTACGCGTCCTTCGCCGACCAGATCAACTCCTCCTACACGACGATCTCGCCCTTCTACGTCGCCACGATCCACGCCTTCGAGGGTCCGCACGGCAAGCCTTTGCAGATGCTCACCTGGACCGTGAACGACGCGGAGAACGCGCGCAAGGTCGCCCAGTACGGCGTGGACGGCATCATCACGAACAAGCCGGACGTGGTCGAGGAGGCCACACGGGACTGACCGCTCGCGACCGGTAGGGGTGACCTTCACACGGGGCGTGCGTCCGGTGGCCCGGCGCCGGTCGGGGCCGCGGCCGGCGCGGCGCACGCCGCGAGCGTTGTCAGTGGCGGGCCGTACGGTGGTCGCATGAACAGCCACGGGCAGTACGAGCATCAGGTCGTGTGGGCCGTCGTGGGCACGGACATCGGCCCGCTGCTGCTGGCCGCGACGGACGACGGCCTGGTGAACGTCGTGTTCCGCGCCACGGACTCGGTCCGCGACAAGGCGCTCGACCGCCTCGCGTCCCGGCTCGGCACCCAGCCCGTCGAGGCGCCCGGTGCCCCGCAGCTGGCCGAGGCGATACGCCAGGTCGACGCGTACTTCGCGGGTGACCGGCAGGTGTTCGAGCTGCCCCTGGACTGGTCGCTGGTCTCCGGTTTCAACCGCCAGGTGCTGCGGGAGCTGGCGGTCGGTGTCCCGTTCGGCTCGGTCGTGGGCTACGGCGACCTGGCCCGCCGGGTCGGGCAGCCGGGCGCGGCCCAGGCGGTGGGCATGGCGATGGGGGCGAATCCGCTGCCGGTGGTGGTGCCGTGCCATCGGGTGGTGGAGAGCGACGGCGGCATCGGCGGGTTCGGCGGCGGGCTGGAGACCAAGCGGAAGCTGCTGGCGCTGGAAGGAGTGCTGCCCGAGCCGCTGTTCTGAGCCGCACCCTGTGTGCGGTCGTCCGCGCTACTCGTAGTGGCGGACCTCGACGATGTTGCCGTCCGGGTCCCGGAAGTAGAAGCTGCGTCGGGCCGCGCCTCGGGCGCCGAAGGAGTCGTACGACAGGTCGGAGACCGGGACCGCCCGTTCCCGCAGCCGGGACCGCAGTTCCTCGAAGCGGTCACCGGGCAGGGCCAGGCACACATGGTTGACGGGGTGGCCGGCGCTGTCGGCGGCGCCGGGCAGCATCCTCATGCGCTCCGCCGAGCTGAGCGGCATGAGGTCGAGGATGGTCTCGTCGTTGACGCGTACGGAGGGAAAGGCAACCGTTCCCTCGGAGTACTCGGCGAGGCGTACGGGTGCCAGACCCACGGCCGTCTCGTAGAAGTCGGCCGCGGCGACAGGTTCCCGCACCCAGAGGACGACGTGGTCGAGACGTGTCGTGGTGTCCGTCATGCTCCCCAGGCTGGTGTCCCTCACCACAGGTCGCAAGGGTTTGGCCGGGCGCATCGGCCGCCAGTGATGAGGGAGGAACGACTGACAGGAGGCAAGCGCGTGCTGGTGGTGTCGGAAGAGGTGCGGGACGCGGTTGACGCGCGTCAACCCGTGGTGGCGCTCGAGTCCACGATCATCGCGCACGGCCTGCCCCGGCCGCGCAATCTGCAGGTGGCCCGGGAGCTGGAGGACGTCGTACGGCAGGAGGGCGCCGTACCGGCGACCATCGCCGTGCTCGACGGGCGGCCGCACATCGGCCTCGACAAGGACCAGTTGGAGCGGGTCGCGAACGAGGACGGCATCCGCAAGCTCGGCCACCGGGACCTGCCACTCGCGGTGGCCTCCGGGGTGAGCGGCGCCACGACGGTGTCGGCGACCGCCCAGCTGGCGTCCCTGGCGGGCGTACGGGTGTTCGCGACGGGCGGTCTCGGCGGGGTGCACCGGGAGTGGACGACGACGCAGGACGAGTCGGCCGACCTGGGGCTGCTGGCGCGCACTCGGATCACGGTGGTGTGCGCGGGCGTGAAGTCGATCCTGGATGTGCCGGCGACGCTGCAGCGCCTGGAGACGCTGGGTGTCGCGGTCGCCGGGTACGGCACGGACCGCTTCCCCGGCTTCTATCTCTCCGACTCGGGGCACCCCGTGGAGTGGACGCTCCGGTCGCCCGGCGAGGTCGCCGAGGTCATGCGGGCCCAGGACGCGCTCGACGGGCCGGAGTCGGCGCTGATCGTCGCCAACCCGGTGCCCGAGGAGGAGCAGCTCGACCCCGATCTCCACGCGCGTGTGCTCGCCCAGGCACTGCGGGCGGCCGAGGAGGAGGGGATCACGGGGCAGGCGGTCACACCGTTCCTGCTGAGCCATCTCGTACGGCACACGGACGGCGCCTCCTTGAGTGCCAACCTGGCGGCGGTCCGGGGGAACGTACGGCTCGCCGCGCGGATCGCGGCGGCCTGGGCCGGGGCGTGACATGGCCGGGCGGGGCGGGCAGGGGGCCGGCGGTGCGATGAACCCGCCGGGCACCGACGGGACGGGCGCCGACGAGAAGACGGGTGGGGCACTGCTCGTCGTGGGCGACGTCGTCACCGATGTGGTCGCCCGGCATC
This sequence comes from Streptomyces neyagawaensis, assembly GCF_023516595.1. Taxonomy (GTDB): domain Bacteria; phylum Actinomycetota; class Actinomycetes; order Streptomycetales; family Streptomycetaceae; genus Streptomyces; species Streptomyces neyagawaensis. The sequence goes on from NZ_JAMGBG010000027.1 coordinate 80,255, forward strand.
ACGGGCCGCTCGCGCCGGGCACCGACACGGCGTCCGCGATCCGTACGCTGCCCGGCGGCGCGGGCGCCAATGTGGCCTGCTGGGCGGCCCATCAGGGCTGTGCGGACGTGCGGCTGCTCGGACGCGTGGGCACGGACGCGGCGGGGTGGCACGAGCAGGAGTTGCGCGCCTCGGGGGTACGCCCCCACCTCGTCGTCGACCCGGAGGCCGCGACGGGCACGGTGATCTGCCTGGTGGACACGGGCGCCGCCGCCGAACGCACGTTCCTCACGGACAGCGGTGCCTCACTGCGGCTGGACCCGGACGACTGGTCGTCGGATCTGCTCGACGGGGTGGTCCGGCTGCATCTGTCGGGCTACCTGTTCTTCTCGGAGCCGAGCCGGGCGCTGGTTTCGGTGGCCCTCGCGGCGGCACGCGCGCGTGGGGCGCCGGTGAGTGTGGATCCGGCCTCGGCGGGGTTCCTGACGGAGCTGGGCGTGGACCGTTTCCTCGCACTCGTCGAGGGAGTGGATGTGCTGCTGCCCAGCAGGGACGAGGCGTGTCTGCTCACCGGGCTGCCCGATCCGGCCGACGCGGCGGCCAAATTGAGCCGCCTCTTCCCGCTGGTGGTGGCCAAGCAGGGGGCCGAGGGCGCCCTGATCGCCCAGGGGGGCGGCGTGCGGGCGCGGGTTCCGGCGGCCCCCGCCGTGCCCCGGGACACGACCGGCGCGGGCGACGCGTTCACCGGGACGTTCCTCGCCGCCCTGCTCGCGGGCGCGGAGCCGGAGGACGCGGCGGCACGGGGGTGCCGCGCGGGCGCGCTGGCCGTGGGGAAGGTGGGCGGGCGGCCACCGGTGGACTGAGAGGGTGCGGGGCGCGTCGCAGCCCCGTACCCGTTCCGCGTGACGTCGGCCCCGTGGTGGCTCTCGCGCGCCACGCCTACGGCTTCCTCCCCCACGCCGAGACGAGCGGTGTGGCGGCGATGTCCATCGTGCCGGAGGACAGGTTGGCCAGATGGCGGTCGATCTCCTCGTCCGTGGTGAGACCGGCGGTGACGAGGGCCGTACGGAGCCGTTGGATCGTGGAGGTCTCCAGAGCGGCGCAGGCGGGCGAGGCGATGGGGAAGTACACATCGGCCTCCACACCGCGCAGCCCGGCCCCGCGCAGCAGACGCGGGAGCCTGCGGCCGTGCGCCGGGTCCACCCCGCGCTCGTCGAGGAGAGCGCGGATGGCCTGCCGCAGCCGGTTGGCCAACTGCTGGTCGGGGCCGGTCTCCTCAAGGCACGCCAGGGGCTGGAGCGCGGGGTCGGCGTCCTCGATCAGCAGGCGTCCGCCGGGTCGCAGGGCCTTGATCATCGACACCACGGCCCGCTCTCGGTCCGGGGCGTGGACCAGGGCCAGGCGGGCGTGGACGAGGTCGAATCCGTCGCCCGGCGGCTGGTCGACGCCCACGTGGTGGACGAGGACCTCGACCGGTGGGCGGGTGACCGAGGGGACCGCCCAGGAGAGGTCGATGCCGGTGGCGATGACCTTCCCGGTGGGCCCGACCCTCTTGGCCAGCCAGGAGACGACCGAGGCCCCGCTCGCGCCGACCTCCCAGCAGCGCCAGCCGGATCCGAGGCCGAAGCCCTCCATGTGCCGGAACGTCGTGCGGTCGAAGAGGGTGGCGAAGGCGTCGGAGCGCTGCCCCGTCTCGCCCTGCCGGTGGTCGAGGAGATGTCCGTCGGTTCGCATCATGCCGAGATCATCCCATTTACCCGACTTATCACTCTTCGCGACGCTCCAACAGTCCCCCAGGACCGCCCCGGCGGCGGGCCGAGACGGTACCGATCGTCACCCCGGACCACCCGGCACCGCCCGCACCGAGGTGCCCGGAGAGACCACAAGCGAAGTGGAGCGTTCCGTTCCCACAGCCTTACCCGCAGCTCAAAGACGCCTGGCACACTGGCGCGACAAGGCACGAAGTGCGGTGCGAGGGGATCCACGCAAGGAGATCCAGATGTCCATGGCAGGGAATCTGCGGAAGGTCACCGGCCTCGACAGGGTCGGCGGCCTGCGCAAGGTGGCACGGCTGGCACGGCGTCGCGCCCGCGTCGACCTCAGCCACCCGGCCCGCTCCCCCCTGGGCACCTCCGTGGTGAACTGCGTGACGTACCACAAGGGGGCGCGCGCCCCCGGCGGCCGCGATGTCGTCGAGGCCCTCAGGCAGGTGCGCAGGGCCGACCACGGCTTCGTCTGGCTCGGGCTGCACGAGCCGACGGAGCGGGAGTTCGCCGGCATCGCCGAGCTCTTCGACCTGCACCCGCTGGCGGTCGAGGACGCGGTCGAGGCCCATCAGCGCCCGAAGCTGGAGCGGTACGGCGACACGCTGTTCGCGGTGTTCAAGACCGTCTGCTACGTCGAGCACACGGAACTGACCGCGACGAGCGAGGTGGTGAACACCGGCGAGATCATGGTCTTCGTCGGCCCCGACTTCGTGATCTCGGTGCGCCACGGCCGCCACGGCTCGCTCGGCCCGCTGCGCGAGGAACTGGAGGCGAACCCGGAGCAGCTCGCCAAGGGCCCGGCCGCCGTCCTGCACGCGATCGCCGACCATGTCGTGGACGACTATCTGACGGTCACGGACTCCGTGCAGGCGGACATCGACCAGGTGGAGACAGACGTGTTCGCGGCGAACGGCGCGCGCGTCGACCCCGGTCGGATCTACCAGCTCAAGCGGGAACTGCTCGAACTGAAACGCGCGGTGGCCCCGCTCGCCCGGCCGCTGCTGGAGCTCACCACACGGCCCATCCGGGTGGTGGAGCCGGAGATACAGGCCTACTTCCGTGATGTCTCCGACCACCTGCTGAGGGCGACCGAGCAGATCGCCGCGTTCGACGAACTGCTCAACTCGATCCTCCAGGCGCACCTGGCTCAGGTCAGCGTCGCGCAGAACGAGGACATGCGGAAGATCACCGCGTGGGCGGCGCTGATCGCCGTGCCGACCATGGTCTGCGGGGTGTACGGCATGAACTTCACGTACATGCCGGAGCTGACCTGGAAATTCGGCTACCCGCTGGTCCTGGGTGTCATAGCCGTGGCCTGCGTCGTCCTGTACCGGGGCTTCAAGCGCAACGGCTGGCTCTGAGCTCGGCGCCCGTCACCGGCACCGACACCGACAGCGGCAGCGGCACCGGCACCGGCGCCGGCGCCGACAGCGGCAGCGGCAGCGGCAGCGGCAGCGGCAGCGGCAAGGAGAGGACAGGAGCGGCGGACGGGGCTCGGCCGGGTCAGCGTGCGGCGGTCCGGGCGTACACGCTCTCGGCCCAGTCGGCGATCTGGTCCTCCGGGAGATGCCGGGCGATGTCGGCCTCGCTGATCATGCCGACGAGGCGCTTGTTGTGGATCACCGGAAGCCGGCGGATCTGGTGCTCCTTCATCTCTTCGAGCACCTCGCTGATGTCGGCGTCGGCGTCGATCCAGCGCGGTGTGCCCTTCGCCAGGTCGCCCGCCGTGACGCGGGACGGGTCGTGTCCCATGGCGACACAGCCCACGACGATGTCGCGGTCGGTGATGATGCCGCAGAGGCGTTCGTTCTCGTCGCTGATGGGGAGCGCCCCCACATTCAGCTGGCGCATCAGCTGGGCGGCGCGGTCCAGGGTCTCGTGGGAGGGGATCCACTGGGCGCCCCGGTGCATGATGTCTCCGGCGGTGGTCATGCGGTACCTCCTGAAGCCGGGCGGCCGGCGCGGCGCGGGAGGCGCCGCTGGTCCCGACGCGGCGCGGACGGCACCGCTGGTCCCGGCGCTGCTCATTCTCACCGCGCCCGACGGCGGTCGCACCCGGAGGAAGACGCCGCCGAGGTAGTCGCCCCCCGCTTGACCGGCCTCCCGTGCCGCCTCGGCAGAGAGGTGGGGCGGTGGGTCGAGCTGACGGTCGGCCGTCAGCCGCCCCAGGCCGGATGCCGTGGGTCGTCGGCGCGGACCAGAACATCAGCCGTGGCGGCCGGGTCCGTCTCGGTCTCGTAGCGCTGGAAGGCGGGCAGGGTCCAGTGCTCGCTCTGCGGGGTGCGGCGGTGCAGGGCGCCCGGGGAGAGGAGGACGTGGACGGTGAGGTCGAAGGGGAACCAGTCCTTGAGAAGGAGGGGACCGTGCAGCAGCAGCAGGCCGTCGGAGGGGAGTTGTACGTAGGGGCTGCGGGTCGCGCGGTCCGTGTCGGGGTCCCAGAGGTCGGGCAGGACACGACCCGTGCCGCCGGGTTCGAGCGGACCGAAGACTTCACGCCACAAGGCAGCCGTGTCGAACCAGCCGTTGTAGTACGCCTCCACGTCCTGGTGTCCGTACTCGAAGCGGAGCGACGCCGGCCGGAGGAAGCCCTCGGTTCCCACGACGAGCGAGGACCGGCCGCGCACGCGCAGCGCGTCCGACACCCGTGCGGCGAGGTCGCCCGGGCGGGCGGCGGGGGCGCCGTCGAAGGCGATGCGCGGCCAGGGGGAACCGTCGTCCGGCTTCAGGTCGAGGAGACGGTCGGCGAGGAGATCGCCGAGCCTCTCCCAGGTGATCGCTTCCAATCGCACACGCTCCATGATGCCGCGCCCCGCACGCCCCTCCCGAGTCGGCCGCGGTACCGGCCCATCTGCCACGTGACCATGCGGTCGGCGGGGGGAATGAACCGCGTATGGCAGCGCTCGCTACTCCCCCGCCCCGTACCGGACTTGTCGTCGTGCAGGCACTCAGGAGGAAGCACTGCGCCGAGTGCCGGGGCGGGCCGGTGGCGCTGCTCGCGCCGGAGAACGGGGCGCCACGCTGCCTCGACTGCGCTGACCTGGGGCATCTGGTGTTCCTGCCGCGCGGCGACACCGCGCTCACCCGCCGGGCCAGGGAGGAGAGTTCGCTGTCGGCGGTGGTCGTGCGGTTCAACCGACGCAAGAGCCGCTACGAGCGGCAGGGCGTCCTGGTCGAGGAGGCGGCGCTCGCCCGCGCGGAGGAACGGTGCCTGGCCGACGCCGAGGCACGAAGGCGCCGCCGGGTACGGGACGCGCGGCGGCGGGCCGCGGAGGACGTGCGGTTCACGGACGCGTTCGCGGCGGAGATACGGCGGCTGTTCCCCGCGTGTCCGGCCGAGCGGGCGCGGGAGATCGCCGCCCACGCCTCCGTGCGCGGCAGCGGACGCGTCGGGCGCAGCGCGGCGGGGCGGGCCCTGTCGGAGATGGCGGTGACCTCGGCGGTCATCGCGTCCGTACGGCACGTGGACACGCCGTACGACCGCTTCCTGATGAACGGGGTCGCGCGCCACGAGGCCCGGCGCCGCATCGCGGGAGCCGTCGAGACGAGGCTGCGGGAGTGGCGGGGTACGGGGTGAATGTGCCGTGCGGCCCCACCTTGGACGCTCGCTGATGGGGGTGCGCTTCTCGGCCATGGTGACGCTGTCCGTGCGGGCGTTCACTTGTGGTGACGGCGAGGGCCGGGGCAGGCTCTTCGGATTCGGGGGAACGAGGTGGAGCGCACATGATCGACGGGCCGTACTTCGTGTTGGTGGTGCTGGGGCTGCTCGGTACCGCGGTCGTGGCGGGCGTGTTCTGCGGGTTCTCGACCTTTGTGATGAAGGGCCTGTCGTCGTTGCCGCCGGCGCAGGGGGCCGCCGCGATGCAGGCGATCAACATCAGTGCCGTGACACCGGCGTTCATGCTCGTCTTCGTGGGGACGGCGGTGCTGTGCGCGGTCCTGGCGGTGGTGACGTTCGTGCTGTGGCCGGACGAGGGCACGGTCGCGTTGCTGCTGGGCAGCGCGCTGTATCTGGTCGGCTGCTTCGGCGTGACGATGGTGGCGAACGTGCCGCGCAACGACACCCTGGCCACGCTGGACCCGGGCACGCGGGAGGCGGCCGCCTACTGGCAGCGGTATGTGAGCGAGTGGACCATGTGGAACCACGTGAGGACGGCCGCCTCGGTCGGCGCGGCGCTCTGCTATCTGCTGGCGCTCGCCTGAGTCGTACGCGTATCTGCTGGCGCTCGCCTGAGTCGTACGCGTATCTGCTGGCGCTCGCCTGAGGCGTACGCGTATCTGTTGGCGCTCGCCTGAGGCGTACGCGCCGGGCGCGTCGTATCGTGGCGGGAGACGGGTGCCGCCCGAAGACGGACGACCTCCCAGCGCCCCGAGTCCGCCGATGTACGGCCGTGCCCGTACGCGCATGCGATAGGTGAGGGAGACGGCGATGGCCGATCCCAAGGGTTTCCTGACCACCCCGCGCGAGGAGTGGCCCCGTCGGCCCGTGCCGGAACGGGTGCGGGACTGGAACGAGGTGTACGTTCCGGGGGCGCTGCTGCCGATCATCAGCAAGCAGGCCGACCGCTGCATGGACTGCGGGATCCCGTTCTGCCACGACGCGTGTCCGCTGGGGAACCTCATCCCGGAGTGGAACGACCTCGTCTCGCGGGAGGACTGGCGAGCGGCCGGCGACCGGCTGCACGCGACGAACAACTTCCCCGAGTTCACGGGGCGGTTGTGCCCCGCCCCCTGCGAGGCGGGCTGCGTGCTGGCGATCAACCAGCCCGCGGTGACCATCAAGAACGTCGAGGTGGCGATCGCCGACCGCGCCTGGGAGGACGGTTTCACTCCGCCCCGGCCGCCCGACCGGCTGACCGGGAAGACGGTGGCCGTCATCGGTTCCGGGCCCACGGGTCTGGCGGCCGCTCAGCAGTTGACCAGGGCGGGGCACACGGTCGCCGTGTATGAACGGGCGGACCGTGTCGGGGGTCTGCTGCGGTACGGGATCCCGGCGTTCAAGATGGAGAAACGGCATCTGGACCGGCGGCTGGAACAGATGCGGGCGGAGGGCACGAAGTTCCGAACGTCGACGAGCGTCGGCGAAGACATCGGGGCCGCCGAGCTGCGGGCCCGGTACGACGCCGTGGTGATCGCGACAGGTGCCACGGCGTGGCGTGAACTGGACGTTCCTGGGCGGGAGTTGGCCGGGATCCATCAGGCGATGGAGTATCTGCCGTTGGCCGACCGGGTGTGCGAGGGGGATCTGGAGGTCTCGCCGCTGTCGGCGGCGGGCAAGCATGTGGTGATCGTCGGGGGCGGCGACACGGGGGCGGACTGTCTGGGGACGGCGGTGCGGGAGGGGGCCGCGTCGGTGACCCAGCTGGACATCTATCCGCTGCCGGAGGCGGAGCGGGACGAGGACGTCGAGCCATGGCCGACGTATCCGAAGATCTACCGGCTCTCGGCGGCGCACGAAGAGGCGCGCGATCTGCGCACCGCGCCGGCCGCGGACGCGGACGCGCGGCTGTTCGCGGCGTCCACGCTCCGCTTCACGGGGGACGAGGCGGGTCATGTGCGCGCGCTGCACCTGGTCGAGGTGGACGAGCGGCGCCGGCCGCGGCCGGGCACCGGGCGGACCCTCCCCGCCGACCTCGTCCTGCTCGCCCTCGGCTTCTCCGGCCCCGACCGCCATGACGGGCTGATCGACCAGTTGGGGCTGGCGGTCGAACCGCGGGGCACGATCGCCCGCGGGCCGGACTTCGAGACCAATGTGCCCGGCGTGTACGCGGCCGGGGACGCCGCCCGGGGGCAGTCCCTCATCGTCTGGGCGATCGCCGAGGGTCGGGCGGTGGCCGCCGCGGTGGACCGTCGGCTCACCGGCATGGAGCGACTGCCGACGCCGATAGGCCCGTACGACCGACCGATGACGGCGTGACGCGGGCGGCTCCGCGCGGCCACCGCCGGCGCCGGCTCCAGGCATTGGTCGGTGCCCGCCGGCTCCCGGCATTGATCGGTGCCGGCTGGCTCTAGCGTCCGTCCGTGCCCGCCACCTTTCCCGTCGCCAGGGCGATCCGGTTCCACGTGTTGATGGTGAGGATCACGGACAGGACGTGGGCCAGTTCGGTGTCGTCGAAATGGGCGGCGGCCTCGGCGTAGACGTCGTCGGGTACGCCTCGGTCGGCGACGAGGGTGACCGCTTCGGTGAGGGCGAGGGCCGCCTGCTCGCGTGGGGTGAAGAAGTGCCGGGCCTCGCGCCACACCGGGACCATGTGGAGGCGGTCCTCGCTCTCGCCGGCCTTGCGGGCGTCGTTGGTGTGCATGTGCAGGCAGTAGGCGCAGTGATTGAGGTGGGAGGCGCGGATCTGGATCAGTTCGACGAGGGCGGGGTCGAGGCCCTCGCGGGCCGCCGCGTCGAGGCCGATGAGCGCACGGAAGACGGGCCGGGCCGCTTTGGCGAAGTCGACGCGGCGGGGCTGGGGCGCGGTGCTCGCCGGCGCGTTCGTGCTCGCGTTCAGGCCCGCGCCGGTGACCATGTCCGTGCTCGTGTTCATGCTCGTGTTCGTCGTCATGACCATGAATCTAGGGGCCGGAAAGACCTGCCGTAGGGTGCATTTCCATGGAGGATTCGTGGGTCAATTCCGCGGAGCGGATCGGTGCCGATCTGCATCTGGAGCTGTCAGCCGCCGGGGGCCGACGCGCCGCCCTCATCCGGGCCCTGCGGGACGCGGTGCGCGGCGGTCGGCTGGCGCCCGGCACCCGGCTGCCGCCGTACCGCTCGCTCGCGGCGGATCTCGGGGTCGCGCGGAACACGGTCGCCGACGCGTACGCGGAGCTCGTCGCCGAGGGGTGGCTGACGGCGCGGCAGGGCTCGGGCACCCGGGTCGCGGAGCGGGCGGCGCCGCTGGACGCGTCCGCGCGCGTCCCGAAGAAGGCGTCGGCACGCGCGCGTGGGCCACGGCACGATCTGCGGCAGGGCACGCCGGACGCGTCGTCGTTCCCGCGGGCGGCCTGGGGGGCGTCGTACCGCAGGGCGCTGGCGCAGGCGCCCAACGACGCGTTCGGGCCCGGTGATCCGGCGGGCCGTATCGAGCTGCGCGAGGCGCTCGCCGAGTATCTGGCACGCGCGCGTGGGGTGCGCACCGAGCCCTCACGCATCGTGATCTGTTCGGGCTTCGCGCACGCCCTGCGGCTGCTCTTCCACAGTGACGTCAGCGGCGCGGGTCACGGGCGGGTGCTGCGGGGCCCGCTGGCCGTCGAGTCGTACGGCCTCGGGTTCCACCGAGAACTGCTGGCCGCGGCGTCCGTACGGACCATTCCGCTGCCGCTGGACGAGGACGGGGCGCGGGTCGACGGACTGGACCGGGAGCGGGCCGTGCTGCTCACGCCCGCGCACCAGTTCCCGACCGGCGGGACGCTGCATCCGTCCCGCAGGGCCGCCGTCGTCGACTGGGCACGCGCCCGGGGCGGGTTGGTGCTGGAGGACGACTACGACGGGGAGTTCCGCTACGACCGCAAGCCCGTCGGCGCCGTACAGGGGCTGGATCCCGAGCGGGTCGTGCACATCGGTTCGGTCAGCAAGAGCCTGTCGCCGGCGCTGCGGCTGGGCTGGATGGTGCTGCCGGGGCGGTACGTCGACGCCGCACTGGAGGCGAAGGGCGAGCGGGAGGCGTGGGCGAGCGTGCCGGACCAGCTGGCGCTGGCGGACTTCATCGTCTCGGGGTCGTACGACCGTCATGTGCGGCGCATGCGGCAGCGGTACCGGGCGCGGCGGGACCGGCTGGTGGCCGCCCTCGCCGCGCAGGCGCCGCACATCGAGGTCACCGGGATCGCGGCCGGGCTGCACGCGGTGCTGCGGCTGCCGCCGGGCACCGAGCGGTCCGCGGTGCGGGCGGCGACCTGGCAGGGCATCGCGCTCGACGGGCTGGCCGAGTTCCGGCACCCGCGGGCGGTCGGCAGGGACGCGCCGGACGGCCTGGTCGTGGGGTACGCGACGCCCCCGGAGCACGCGTACGCGGCGGCGGTGGAGGCGCTGTGCGAGGTGCTGCCGCCGGGGTGAACGCTCCGGCCGCGCGCGTCGGCGCCCAGCCCCTGTCATTCGTCTCCCTGACCCAGCCGACGGCCCCGCTGCGCCCGCTCACCGGCTCCGAAGCGGCCCCTCTCGCACGAGCGGCCCGCGCGGGGCTTCCGGTGCTGCCCGGCTTCGTGCTCCCGCCCGGCTTCGAGGTGTCAGCGGGGCCGTCGGCCCACCACGACCCCCGGCCCGCCCACGAGGACATCGGTGCCTCCCACGCCGAGGACAGCATCGCCTCCGTCGCCGTCGCGCAGGCGTGGGTGGAGCTGTCCCGGCGTGGTACGCGTCCTCTCGTCGTCCGGTCGTCCTCGCCGCAGGAGGACACGGAGGAGTCGTCCCTGGCGGGCCGGGTCGACTCGGTGCTCGATCCGCCTCCTCCTCCCCGCGCACATCGTCGTCGGCGTCCTGCTCGGCTACTTCGTCCTGTGGGCCGCCGGCACGCTCGGGATCCTGGCCATGTCGTACGTCGCGCGCGAGTCGACCGCGCCGCCCGCCGGTACCCGTGCCGTGCAGGGCATCCACAACTTCCAGCCCGTCGGCAAGGCCGGCAAGCTGTGGCGAGGGGCGGCCCCCTCCCCCGCCGGCTACCGGGCGCTCTCCGACCTCGGCTTCGCCACGGTCGTCGACCTGCGGGCCGAGAACCTGTCCGCGGCACAGCTCGCCGAGCCGCGCGAGGCGGGGCTGGACGTCGTACGCCTGCCGGTGCGGGACGGGCAGACGCCGAGCCCGGAGCAGGTGCAGCGGCTGCTCGACACCGTGTCCCGGAGCTCCCGGCCGGTGTTCGTGCACTGCGGCGCCGGCGTCGGCCGTACGGGGACGATGGCGGCGGCGTACCTCGTCAAGACCGGGCAGGAGGGCGCCAAGGGCGCGGTCTGGCGCAACCTCTCGGTCGGGCCGCCGTCGATCGAGCAGATCTACTACGGGCTGAACCTGGAGCGGGAGCGGGCGACCGAGAAGCCGCCGCTGTCGGTGGTCACCCTCAGCCGACTCGTGGACGCGCCGCGCCGTATCTGGTCGTACCTGTAAGCCCCCGCTGGCCCCCGCAGCTGCGGCCCTGCCCGCAGGGCCATGGGGTCATGGGGTCATGTGCAAGGGGCGGTCGCAGTGAGCGACCGCCCCTTGCACATGACCCGCGTTACGCATGCCTGCGCGCCCGTCTCAGGCCGCGCGCCCGTCTCAGACCTTGCGTGCCACCGCCCCGTACCCGGGAATGACTCCGTCGTCCTGGCCGGGTACCGGCTCGCCCAGCTCGGGGTGCCACTGGTGCGGGACCTCGACGCCGGGGTCGACCAGGTCGAAGCCGTCGAAGAAGCGGGTGAACTCCTCTCGGGAGCGCAGGGCCAGGGTGACGCCCGCGGCCTTGAGCTTCTCCGTGGCCGCCTTCGACTCCTCCGGGGTGAAGTCGCCGGTCGCGTGCGTGACGACCAGGTAGCTGCCGGAGGGCAGCTCGGCCGTCAGCCGCCGGACCAGGTCGTGCGCGCCGTCCTCGTCGGAGACGAAGTGCAGCAGCGCGATCAGGGAGAGCGCGACGGGCCGGCCGAAGTCCAGCACCTTCCTGGCGCCCTCCATGACGGCGTCCGGGTCCCGCACATCGGCCTGGAGGTACTCGGTCCGCCCCTCCGGGGTACCGCGCAGCAGCGCCGCCGCGTGCGCCAGCACGATGGGGTCGTTGTCGCAGTAGACGACGCTCGCGTCGGGGGCGACCTCCTGGGCGATCTGGTGGAGGTTCGGCTCCGTGGGGATCCCGGTGCCGATGTCGAGGAACTGCCGTACCCCGTTCCGGGCCAGCCACCGGGTGGACCGGTGCATGAAGGCGCGGTTGACGCGTGCCATCACCGGCACGCGAGGGTCGAGGGCCAGCATCTGCCGGCCCATCGCCTCGTCCACCGGGTAGTTGTCCTTGCCTCCGAGGTACCAGTCGTACATCCGCGCGGGGTGGGGTCTACTCGTGTCGATCTCGACGGGGGGCCGCCCGCTCATGACGAACTCCATAAGGTTCCGCAGCAGTCAATGATCAATTCAGGGCCAACATAGGGGGATCGGCTGAACAACAGGGAGTACGCAACAAGTCAGGAGAGCAGGAAGTCGGCCACCCCCGCCTTGGCCCCCTCGATGAAGGCGTTCATCTCGTCGGGCGTGTAGATGAGGGCCGGCCCGTCGGGGTCGGTGGACTGCCGGACGGCGATACGGCCGTCGGCGAGCTTCATCGCCTCCAGGCAGTTGCCGCCGTTGCCGCCGCTCCAGGGCTTGTGCCAGCCTTCGCTGCCCAGCTCCCGGGCGGGCATTCCGTTGTAGACGCGGATGTGCGACTGCGAGTGCGTGCGCGACTGCGGCTTGATGCGATCCATTTCCTTGATGCGATCCATTTCGGTGTCTTCAGAGCTCCTTGCGGAGATCCCGGAGGATCTCCTTAGTGCGTTGTGCCGTGGCGGCCTGCGCCGCCATGCGGTCCATGACCTCGAGGTGGGTCGCCACCTCGGAGCGGTCGTCCAGGTAGACGGCGCCGGTCAGGTACTCGCTGTAGACCATGTCCGGGAGTTCCGGCATGGTGAAACGGAACAGGACGAACGGCCCGTACGTGCCGGGATGGGGTCCTGTGTCGAAGGTGGTGACCTGCACCGTCACATGGGGCAGCTCCGTGACCTCCAGCAGTCGGTCGAGTTGGGCGCGCATGACGTCGGGTCCGCCGACGGGGCGGCGCAGTGCGGTCTCGTCCATGACGAACCAGAGCCGCGGGGCGTCCTTACGAGTGAGCAGCTCCTGCCGCTGCATGCGCAGGGCCACATGTCGTTCGATGTCGTCGGGCCTGGTCTGGCCGATGGCGCCCGAGACCATCACCGCGCGCGCGTAGCCCTCGGTCTGCAGCAGGCCGGGGATGAAGTGCGGGTCGTAGCTGCGGATGAGGCCGGCCGCGCCCTCCAGGCTGACGTACATGGAGAACCAGTTCGGCAGGATGTCATGGAACCGCTGCCACCAGCCGGGCTTGTTGGCCTCCTCCGCGAGGCGGACGAAGGTCTCCGCCTCCTCGTCGCCGACGCCGTACGCCTTCAGCAGGAGCTGGAGGTAGGGGATCTTGAGGGCGACCTCGGCGGTCTCCATACGGCGGACCGTGGCCGGCGCGACATGCAGGATGCGCGCGGCGTCCTCCCGCCGGATGCCCGCGCGCTCACGCAGATCCAGCAGACGCCGGCCGAGCACCACCTGGCCGACCGTCGGCGCGGACCGCGGCTCGCTCATCTCGCAACTCCATCCGACCGTGAAAAAGCCCGACACGAACCCCGTACACCTGGTCCCCACAGCCCGGCGGCGCCATACGGAAGTCCGCAGCTCACATCCGTTTCCGCATACATACGGACACTGTGCGTACATGTGAGCGTTGTGCGAGGGATTTCCAACTGGCGCCGCTACACGTGCTGTTGCGTGCAGTGTGCCATGACCGTTCAGAGAGTCATACGGCACTCTGCAATTTTCAGAGTGACACTTGCCAAGTGTTCATGGCGCGGCGATAGTGGCAAGCGTGATTCCGCCCCCTGCGCCGTTAGGAACAGACGCCGCCGGTGACCGCCTCGGTCCTGGTCCGGCCGCCGGGGCGCGCCCCGATACCACCGCCGACCGCCGGTTTCGCTTCGAGCTGGCCGCGCACCCGGGTGCCGTGGCACAGGCCCGGCGCGTGACACGTACCCAGCTCACCGGCTGGGCCCTGTGCGAGGACACCTGCGACACGGCGGCCCTGGTCGTGTCCGAGCTGGTGACCAACGCGATCGTGCACACCGCGAGCGCCCAGATCGTCTGCGAGCTGCAGGACGGCGACGACCTGGTGCGGATAGCGGTACGCGACGAGGGCTGCGCTCCCGGCGAGCCGCATCCCTCGCCGCAGCGGCCCGAGGAGGAACACGGCCGGGGACTGCTGCTCATAGAGTCCCTCTGCCGTTCCTGGGGCGCCCAGCCCGCCGGCCTGGGCCTGCTGGTCTGGGCCGATGTCCCCCGTGGCGTGCTGGACGCGGCCACCGCGGCCCGCTCCGACCTGGGCTGGGGCGCGAAGAAGCCGCCGAACGACGACCGCGGCGGCGAGGCGGACGCCGGCCACCGCGGGGAGCCGCGGATCGAGGACCGTTCAATGCCCGATCGGGGCAGTGCGATGCCCGAACGGGGCAGGACGGGGGCCGAACGGGGCAGGACGGGGGCCGAATGGGTGTGAGCGCGTCGATCGGCCCCACCGGTGCCGCCGGTGGGGGCAGAGTGGCCCGCGTGGTGAGCCTCGACACCCTGACCCGCCTGCGCCGCGCCCAGCGGCCCGTCGCGACGCCCCGCCCCATCCCGTTGCCCGAGGGCATGACCACACCCATGGGCTGCGACGCCGTCGCCGTCCCGGCGGACATCGGCCCGTTGGTACTGCCCCGGCTGCCCCGCGTCGGCTGCGTCTACGCCGACCGGGAGCACTGGTGGTGGCTCGTTCCGGCCGACTCCGACTATGCGCTGGAGTGGCCGGAGCCGGCGCGGTACACCACCGGAGCGTTGGTCTCCGACGGTTCGGCCGCGCTGATCCACCGGCCGGAGGGGACGATTCCCTATACACCGCCGATACCTCTGTACCTGGCGGTGTGCCGGGTGACGGGGACTACGCCGGCGTGGTCGCGGACCATGACGGCTTGAGGGATTAGAGGCTGCGGGGGTTCGCCTTTTGCCCGCGGCTGCGCCTGTTGTGCGCCGAGTGCGCCTTCCGGGTGGGGTGTGTCGGCTCGTGGGCGGGTGCGGGTGGGGTGGGGCTGGTCGCGCAGTTCCCCGCGCCCCTGGAGGGCCTTCGGCCCTCCTCGGGGTCGCCAGGCCCTTCCCGCCGAGCCGCCGAATCCCTCACAGCCCGCCCACTCCTCTCGCGGTCCGCCGAACCCCCTCGCGTACCGCCGGGTTCTCGTGGCCCGCCGAGCCCTCTTGCGGTCCGTCGGGTCCTCTCGTGGCCCGCCGAGCCCGAATCACGGCCCGCCAAGCAGTCTCGCGTTCCAGCGAGCCCTCTCGCGTTCCGCTGCAATTCCTTTCTCACAGCCCGCAGCGTCCTCTCGCGGCCCGCCGAGCCCGAATCACGGCCCGCCAAGCAGTCTCGCGCTCCGGCCAGTCCTCTTGCGTTCCGCTGCGCGTCCCCTCTCACCGGCCGCCGAGGCCTCTCACGGCCCGCCGAGCCCTCTCGTGTTCCGGCGAGTCATCTCGCGTTCCGGCGCGAGTGCCCTCTCATGGCCCGCCGGGGCCTCTCATGGTTCACCCGGGGCCCCTCCCGAGCCGTAGTTTCCGAGTTTCTGGCGGCGCGCGTTCTTCTGGCTTTGAGCGCCCTGCGTGCTCCGGAGGGACAGGGAGGTGCTCCCGTGCGCCCTGGTTCGGGGCGGGGCTGGGGGTCATAGTGGCCGTCGGCGACGACTCCGGGGAGGGCGCGGGTGCGGAAGGCGCGGGACAGGGTGAAGCCGGAGACGTCGGAGTCGGAGCAGCTGCTGTTCGGGGGGCCGCTGCGCTACGACATGGGCTGGTCGCAGCACGCGGACGCGTTCCTGGAGCTGAACTTCCGCGGGATGGTGCGCCGGCTGCCGTCGCTGCTGGCGTCGAGTTTCCGCCTGGCCTGGCGCGCGGACCGACGCGCCGCCCGTACCGTGCTGGCCGCCGAGACCGGCCGCGGCCTCGCCCAGGCGGTGAGCCTCCTCGCGGTGAACACGATCCTCGCCCGGCTGATGGCGGACGGCACGGTCGAGGAGCGGTTACGGGGAGCCGCTCCCGCTCTGATCACCATCGCCGCCGTGACCCTCGTGGCCACCCTGCTGCGGGCCGCCTCGACGTATGCCACGGGCCGTCTGGAACCCAAGGTGGAGCGGGTCGCGACGGAGCTGTACCTGGAGCGGGCGGCGGCCGTGGAGCTGTCGGCCATCGAGGACGACGGCTTCCACAAACTGCTGGACACCGCCAAGTACGGCGCCCAGTCGGCCCGCCGCATGATCAGCTACTCCGCGCGCGTGGTGAACGCGCTGATCTCCCTGATCGCCGCGGCCGGTGTGCTGACCGTGCTGCATCCCGCCCTGCTGCCGCTGCTCGTGACGATGACACTGCCGAGCGCGTGGAGCGCCCTGACGATCGCCCGCCGCCGCTACGCGTCGTTCCACGCCTGGGTGCAGCACGCGCGCGCGGGCTATCTGATCGGCTCCCTGCTGATCGAGCCGGAGGCCGCCCCGGAGATCCGGGTGCACGGCGTGGGCCCGTTCCTGCTGCGTCACTTCCGTTCCATGTCGGAGACCGCGGAGGCCGAGCAGGCGCGCCTGGCCCGGCTGGCGGCCCGCACGGGGCTCTACGCGGCCGTGTGGACCGGGCTGGCCACCGTGGCGACGTACGCGACGCTGGGCGGTCTGCTGCTCGGCGGGATGATGGCGCTGTCCGTGGCCGGTACGGCGGTCATCGCGATCCGCACCGGTTCCGCCAGCCTCGACACGCTCGTCCTTGAGGTGAACTCCCTGCACGAGGAAGCCCTCTTCGTCGGCGACATGGAACGCCTGTACGTCGAGGCCGCCAAGCGCGCGATCCCGGTGGGGGGCGACCCGCTGCCCGAGGACCCGCACGAGATCCGCGTGGAGAACGTGACGTTCACCTATCCCGGGAAGTCCACCCGGCCCGCGCTCGACGACGTGACGCTGACCGTGCCGCTCGGCAAGATCGTGGCGCTCGTCGGCGAGAACGGCTCGGGCAAGACGACGCTGGTCAAGCTGCTGGCCGGGCTGTACACCCCGGACCGGGGCAAGATCCTGTGGGACGGTGTGGACGCGGCGGCCGCCGACCGGCACCAGCTCGCCGAGCGCATCGCCATGGTCGCGCAGGACTTCAAGCGATGGCCGTTCACCGCCCGCGTCAACATGGCGATCGGCCGTCCCTCCGCACCGCTCACCGAGGAACGGCTCGCCGCGTCGGTCGCCGAGGCGGGGGCGCAGGACGTGGTGGGGGACCTCCCCCGCGGCCTCGACACCCTGCTGGCGCGCGGGTTCAGCGGCGGGCACGAGCTGTCGGGCGGCCAGTGGCAGCGCCTGGGGATCGCGCGGGCCGCGTACCGGCGCGGGCGCATCCTCATCGTGGACGAACCGACCGCCGCCCTGGACGCGCGGGCCGAGCTGGAGGTCTTCGAGAAGATCCGCGCCCTGGCCGGAACCGGGCAGACCGTCGTCCTCATCACGCACCGGCTGGCTTCGGTGCGCCACGCCGACCTGGTGCACGTCCTCGACCAAGGCCGACTCGTGGAGTCCGGCACCCCTCAGGAGCTGCTGGCCAGGGGCGGGGTGTACGCGGAGCTGTACGCCCTCCAGGCGGAGCAGTTCGCGGTCGAGGTCCCGACGGCAAAGGTGCCCGCTCCGAAGGCGGGGTGACGCAGGCGGTGCGACTCGGGCAGTACGACGCAGGCCTGACGACCCAGGCGGTACGACTCAGGCGGGGGCGGCCGCGGCGGTGCCGGCGCCGCGCACGATGACCAGGAACATGTCCGTCGCTATGTCCATCACGACTTCCGCCTGCTGCCCTTCCTCGCGGGCAGCGTGCGCCAACTCCTCCGCCGGCCACGAGCCTCGCGGCCCACCGGCGGGAAAGCGTCCCAGCACCGTTCGCACGTCCACCTTGCACCTCCGTTTAGCGCTGTCCTCGTAGAGTTAAACGCCAACCATGGCCTGAACGACTCTTCCAGTGACGCTACTGAGACGTAGTTGACACGCGGTCAACGCCGGAGCGAGAGATACCTCGCAAAAACCACACGTTCCGGTGACTTTCCGTGGCATCTCCCGTACGCGTCGTGACGGCGGCTCCTCTCACCGTGCGCGGGCGGCGGTTCACTCATGGTCAACGCGTACGTCGGGTAACCGGAACCGGCCCACCTCATGCGGCCTTTCCGGTCGCTTCGTGCGGGAGTGCGGCGTGCGGGCATGCGGCGTCCGGGCATGCGGGCGCTCACGCCGGAGGAGCGTCGTAGTCCTGGATACGTCCGCCGTGGCTGCGGTCGGTGAGGGCGGTCAGCCGGTCCTCCAGTTCACGCACGGTCGCCGCCACGTCCACGGTGAGCAGTTCGCCGTCCCGCATCAGGACGCGGCCGTCGACGACGGTGGTGCGGACGTCGGCGGAGCGGGCGCTGTGCACGAGGGTGGCGGCGAGGTCGTGCACGGGCTGGGTGTGCGGGCCCGTGAGATCGACGAGGACGATGTCGGCGCGCCGGCCGGGCGCCAGGCTGCCGATCCGCTCCCCGAGCCCGACGGCCCGCGCGCTCTGCAGCGTGGCGTGGTGCAGCGCCTGCCGGGCGGTCAGCCAGCGAGGATCGCCCTCCGTCGACTTCTGCACGAGCGCGGTGAGCGCCATGGACTCCCACACGTCGAGGGAGTTGTTGGAGGCGGCACCGTCCGTGGCGAGCCCGACGGGGACGCCGATGCGCCGCAGCTCCCGCACCGGTGTGGTGGGCCAGGCGAACTTGAGGTAGCCGCGGGGCGCCGTCGCGACGGCCACCGGCCCGGTCGCCCGCTCCAGCACCGGCAGGTCCCGCGCGACGATGCCGGTGCCGTGCGCGATCAGTACGCCCGCTTCGACGCCGAGGAGCCCGGTGCGCTCCAGGACCTCGATGGGGGTGACGCCGTGCCGGGCGAGGCTGTTGTCGGTCTGGTCGCGGCTCTCGGCGGCGTGCAGATGGACCGGGAGGCCGTGCGCGCGGGCCAGTTCGGCGGTGGCGGCGAGGTCGGCTTCGTCGACGGTGTAGGGGGCGTGCGGGGCGAGTGTGGTGGTGATACGACCATCGGCCGCGTCCCGGTGCCGTAGCGCGAACTCCAGCGACCGTTCCCGCCCTTCGACGCCGAGCGAGGAGAAGAACGCCTCCCCCAGATGGGCGCGCAGACCGGTCTCGGCGACGACACCGGCGACCGTGTCCATCGAGAAGTAGTGGTCGGCGAAGCAGGTCACGCCGCCCCGGATCATCTCCGCGCAGGCCAGCCGCGCCCCCAACTCCACGTCCTTGGCCGTCAGATTGGACTCGACGGGCCAGATGACGTCGTTGAACCACTCCTCGGCCGGCATGTCCTCGGCGATGCCGCGCAGCGCGACCATCGGTGTGTGGGTATGACAGTTGATCAGCCCGGGCATCGCGACCTGGCCCCGGGCGTCGATGCGTTCGGCCGTGGCGACGACGGCCGTCTCGGACTGCGGCCCGATGCTCTCGATCACCCCGTCCCGCACGACGATCGCGGCGTCCTCGACGAAGGCGATGCCCTCGTGCTCGTCGTGGACGAGGGCGGTGCAGCCGGTGATGACGAGATCGGCGGGCGAGGAGGACAGTGAGGGAGGGGGCGTGGGTGACGGGGGCGGAGGCGGCGTCATGCGGTCACGGTACGACGGGGGCGGGCCCGGAAGCGGCGGTATCCGGGCGGGTGGGGAGCACCGGCTCAGGCCGTGAGCCGAGGCCGCCCTGCGCCCCTGCGCCCTTCCGCTCCACCGGCCCGAGTCCCACCTGCGCCGCCTGCCCCACGCGACGCACCCGACACACCCGACGTACCGGACGCACCTGCCCCACCCGGCGTTTCCCGCATGTCCAGCGCGTCGGGCCCGTCCGGCCCGTCCGGCACTTCCGGGAGGCTGATGCCGGTGTGCCGCTGATGGCGGGCGAGCTGGTCGAGGAGGGCGGTGAGCTGCTCGGTGTGGTGACGGCCGAGTCCTCCGGTGTCGTCGAGGTGGACCGCGCAGGCGGTGGTGGTGTCGACGAGCTGTTCGAGGACGGCGGCGATCTCGTCGGTGCCCTCGCTGTGCCGGGCGAGGGCGGGGTGTTCGGCTCCGGCGAGGGCGATCGCCGTTCGTGCCCGGGCGAGGGTGCGGTAGGCCTCGCGGCGCAGGGTCCAGCGGGCGGCGCGGTCGTCGGACTCCAGCACATGGGCGAGATAGAGGTGGGCGGCCGCGGCCGCTTCGTCGAGGCGGGCGCGGACGCCTCCGCCGCGCTGGCCCTTCGGTATCGGCAGATGGCCGACGATCAGGACGATGGCGCAGGCCAGCAGCGTCTCGCCGATCCGGCTCCAGGAGGCCTGGGGTTCGCCGCCGACCATGACGAGGGCGAGGACGAGAACGGTGACGACGGCGGTCTGGGCGGCGAAGTGCCGTGTGGCGACGGGGATGAGCGCGCCGCTGACCGCGACGAGGACGACGAGGCCCTCCGGCCGGGGCAGTACGGCGGCGCAGCCGGCGAACAGCACGGCGCCCAACACGGTTCCCGCGGCCCGGCACAGCACACGCGACACGAGCGGCCCGAGGTCGGGCTTGACCAGGAACACGGCGGTCGCCGGCAGCCAGTACCAGTGCTCGTGGTGCAGTGCCTGCGCCACGGCGGCGCTGGCGCCGAAGGAGAGGGCGACGCGGAGGCCGTACTCGCGGCCGCCGGTCCCGAGCGCGAGGCGGAGGAGCGATCCGACGGTACGGCGCCGGGTGGGGAGGGTGCGCGCGTCGCCCCGGTCGAAGGCCTCGGCGGCGTGCAGGAGCGCGTCGTCGAGGGCGCGCAGCGCGGGCGCTGAGCGGGCGGGCGCGGGCAGCGGCCCGGTGGCGGTGTTGCCGCGTACGGCCTCGGCGAGCCGCCGGGGTCCCGCGGAGGCCCGGCCGTCGATGTGGTCGCCGGTCCAGGCCAGCGCGGTCGCGGCCTCTGCGAGCGGCAGGGCTGCCGTGTACTGGGCGTGCAGCCGCCGTTCGGTCGACGAGCTGGCGTACCGCCGCAGTCGGGGTCCGGTGAGCGCGTCCTGGGCGTGGTCGAGAGCGGCGGTGAGCGCGGCGCGGCGGGCGGTCGCGTCCGGGGTGCCGACGGCGTCGAGCAGCGCGGCGATGGCGTCGTAGACGGCGGCCACGGCGTCCCGTTCCCCGTCGAACCGGTAGTCGCCGCCGGTCAGTGCGCTGGGGGTGGGCAGCACGAGGCGCAGGGCGAGCAGCCATCCGGCCCCGGCGAGATAGCCGAGCGCCCGCTCCCACCCCGGCTCCGGCAACGGCATGCCGGCCCCGATGGCGGTGGCCACGAGCAGTTGGGTGCCGGCGCCGGAGGCGACGGGTCCGACGGCGCTCATGCCGCCGGCGAGCAGTCCGAGCGAGGTGAGCAGCAGGGTGAGGGCCACGGCGCCGGCGTACTGTCCGGGGCCGCCGGGGGCGTGGCGGTCCGCGTAGGCGGAGGCGTACTGCCCGGCATACGTGCCGATGAGCAGTCCCAGGGCACCGGCGAGGGCGGGCACGCCGAGGCGCTGTACCGAGACCCGGCGGCTGCCGGGCCGGTCGTTGATCCCGGCGAGCATGGCGCCGAGTGCGGCGACGACGCCGAGGGAGGGGTGTCCGGCGAGCAGGGCGAGGGTGAGCAGCGGTCCTCCGGCGAGCGCTCCGCGCACCACCGCGTTCCAGGGCACCGGCCCCCTTTGCGCACGCAGGGCATGAGCGAGCCAGGGCGGCAGGGCGGTGCGGAGTGCGGGGCGGGACACGGGGCTCCTGTCGTCGGGGGAGGCGGAGGTGTGCCTTCGGGCGACGGCGGCCGGGGCGCGGGTGGGGCGTGGTACCGGTGAGGGCCGATCGACGGGGTGGTGCCGTTCGGCCGTGGTGTCCACGGTAGGTCCCGGATCAGGAGGTTGTGGAACGCTGGTATTACCGCGATGTGACGATACTTGGAAAGGCCATGTTCTTTATGAACGCAATTGCTGCGTGAACTCGCGCGGCCCGTGCACGGATCCACGCCGAATACCTTCGGCAACCGGTGGGAACTTCCGGGAACGTGCGGGAACCTTCGGGAAAGGAAGCGGGCCCGGGGGCGTAGCCGGCCCCCGGGCCCTGTGATGCCGCCCATTCGGCACGCCGCTACGGTTGAGAACCCAGGTCAGTCGTCATGTCGTCGCGTCCTGCCTTTGGACCACCGCACATCGAGCTGTGCGGGCCGGACTTGAACCGGCATTTCGACGTCCCGGGGCCTGGGTCCGGTCGTTGCGACGATCGGCGGCGAATACTGAGTCTGGAGCAATAGTCTGAGATTGAACGCGGCCCGTCCCTGAAATCCTCGGCGGGTACGGTCCGCTCCGTCACGACAAGCCTCAGCTTCAGCTTTGCGCTCCTCGCGCACCCCGCCCGAAACATCGGGCGGGGAGTCTGTGAGGCTACCCGAACAGGTAGCCGAACACCGCGTCACCGACCCGCTGGTCGACGACGTCCACGCCGTTCGCCTCCTCGCGCGCGAACTTCACGGCCTGCTGCAACTTCTCGACGCGGTCGAGGATCTCCCGGACCCGGCGGGCGGGCAGCGCACCGGAGAACTTCACGGTGGTCCAGTACCCGACGGGTATGTCCTCGTAGTACACCTCGACCTGTGCGGGGTGCTTGTCGGTCGCCTCCGCCTTCACGTGGTTGCGGGGCACCTTCTTGGTCCGCACCGTCCGCACCGGCTCGGTCTTCCAGGCGTCGGTGGAGGGGTCCTGCACCCACGCCTCGGAGGCGTCGAGCACGGGCAGCTTCCGCACGAGCGCGTTGATCTCGCCGAGCTGCTTCTCGAGGAAGAGCAGGTAGGCCACCGGCACCTCGGCGACGAGTACCCGCCCGTCGACCGTCACGTCCGCCCGTGCCGTGCAGTTGGCCCAGTCCTTCGTGGCGGTCACATCGAACAGCCGCGTGAGGATCCCCGCCGTCTCCCGCAGCACGTCCTCCGCCCGCACCTGCACCCGGGTCGACTCGGGCGGCAACTGCTCGCCCTCCTCGTCCTTCGGCTGATACGTACGCGCGATTCCGGCCAGCAGGGCAGGCTTCTGGAGCCCATGATGAGCGGCCGTCAGGTCCTGCTGTGACTTGGCCTTGACGCCCTTCTCCACTGCGATGATCTGATTGAGTTTCGCCACGCCTGGAAGGTAGCAGCCGGGTACGGGCTTCTTCGAAGGGATATTCCTCCCGGAGGGATACGCCCTCTTCTGCGTCACGCCTCCCAGAGGTTGCGGTGACGGTGGCGGGTCGGGGGATGGTCGAGGGTTTCGGCCACGGTGACGAGGTCGCCGGGCCGGGCTGCGCGCAGGTGGTTGCGTGCCGTGGTGCGGAAGGTGCGCAGGGCGGCGCGGGCCCGGGATTCGTAGGGGTTCCAGAAGCATTGGTTCACGGCCCGGGCGTACCGGTAGGACGTGAACGCACGGACGACTCGGGTCGGCCGGGGGCGGCGGCCCTCCCAGTGCGCGCGGCTCAGTTCGGCCCCGCAGTAGCGGAGCCCGGTGAGGGTGTGCGCGGTCCAGGGGGCCGGCAGTCCGGCCGCCCAGTACGCCGGGATGTCCCGGTGCCGGCTGCGGATGTGGTGCACGGTGCGTGACATGGCTGACCTCCGGGGGCTCGCCGGAATCTCCGGCTCGGCCCGCTACACGTCAGCCGCCGTGAAGCGCCCCAGGGGCTTCGCGCGCATGCGTACAGACATGGACGGAGCATGGGCCGCCGGGCGCCGAGATGTCGAGCGATTATCGACGTGGGCTCAGCACACGGCGGCCGGTGAGGCGGCGCGATGTGGCGAACAGCCAGGAATTTCAGATGCGTTCGCGTGCCGTACTTCGCATCATCGACAGGTTGCCCCAGCACTCCCACCAGCGCACCGGAGCCCTTCATGATCAAACGAGTCACCGTCCCCAGTCTTTTCCAGCCGCCGGTCTACTCGCACGCCTCGGTCGTCGAGGCCGGTACACGGCTCGCGTTCCTCGCCGGTTCCGTTCCGCTGGACGCCGACGGGAAGCTGGTCGGTGAGGGGGATCCGGTACGGCAGGCGCAGCAGGTGCTCGCGAATCTCGGGGAGCAACTGCGCGCGGTGGGCAGCGACTTCGCCCATGTCGTGGCGACCGATGTCTATGTGGTGAGCAGCGAGCCCCGGGTCCTCTCCTCGGTCTGGGACGTCGTCGAGGCCTCCGGTCTCAGCATCGGCCCCCACTCGTCGACCCTCCTCGGCGTGGCCTGCCTGGGCTACACCGGCCAGTTGGTCGAGATCACGGCGACCGCGGTGGTGCCGGAGTCGTAGCGGATCCGGGGGGCGGGCGACGGCAGGGCCAGGACGGCGGCCCGGTCCACGGCAGGCCAGGACGACGGCCCGGCGTACGGCGGGGCAGCCGCGGGGACCGGCGCGGCGCGCCCCTCATGCCGACCCCCGGCCGCCCCTCCCCCACACCCGCTGCTTGGCCAGCGGCTTCGCGTACGTCCCCGCCCGGCTGGTCTCCAACCCCAGCCCCACCAACGCCTCCGCCAGCTTCACGGCCGCCCCCACCCCGTCCACCACGGGAACGCCCACCTTCCCCGCCACCACCTGCTGCAACCCGGTCATGCCGGCGCACCCCAGTACCAGCACCTCCGCACCGGCGTCCCGGACCCGCCCTGCCGCGTCGACGAAGGCCCGCACCGTGCGGTCGGTGTCGTACAGGTCGAGGACGCCCAGCCCGGTCCCGACCACGCCCACGCAGTTGCGCCCCACACCGGCCGTCTCCAAGCTGTCCTCGATCTGCCCGCACGACCGTTCCAGGGTGGTGACCACCCCGTACCGCCGCCCGAGCAGACACGCGAGGTGCGCGGCGGCCTCGGTGATGTCGACGACGGGCACGTCCAGCAGTTCCCGCGCCCCTTCGCGCCCGTGTTCACCGAACCCGGCCATGACCACGGCGTCGTAGGGCTCGTCGTACGTGCGCAGGGTGTCGAGCACGGCCGCGGCCGACAGATAGCTGTCGAGCCAGCCCTCCGCGGACTCGGGCCCCCACGCCGGGGTCAGCCCGGTCACGGTGGTGCCCGGGCCTGCCGCGGCCCGGGCACCTCGCACGATCTCCTCGGTCATCTCCTGCGTGGTGTTGCAGTTGGTGACGACGATCCGCACGCTTCTCAGACCTCCACGGTGACGGTCGGCTCGGTCTGCGTGGCCCCCTTCGCGGCACGCTCGTCGCGGCACAGCACCGCGTACAGCCCGGCGGCCAGCGCCGTTCCGATGAACCAGGAGTACGGGGCGACCGCGCTGAAGTCCTTCACCAGCGCGAGGACGGCGGAGACGGCGGCCGCGGGGAGGAACGCCCAGAGGGCCTTGGGGTTGACGCCCTTGCGGTAGTAGTACCGGGAGCCGGGCTGCGCGTTGAACAGTTCGTCGACGTCGATGCGTCCGCGCTTGACCCAGAAGTAGTCGAGCATGATCACACCGAACAGCGGGCCGAGGAACGCGCCGAGACCGCCGAGGAAGTAGTTGACGACGGTCGGGTTGGAGAAGAGGTTCCACGGGGTCACGACGAGCGCCGCGACCGTGCTGATCATGCCGCCCACCTTGAAGCTGATCTTCTGCGGCCAGACGTTGGCGAGGTCGTACGCGGGGGAGACGAAGTTCGCGACGATGTTGACGCCCATGGTGGCGATGGCGAAGGTCAGGGCGCCCAGCACGAGGATCCAGGTGTTGCCGATCTCCGCGACGAGGTACGCGGGGTCGGTGATCGCCTTGCCGAACACCTCGATGGACCCGGCGGTGACGATGACCGACACCACCACGAAGGCGGTGGAGTTGATCGGCAGTCCCCAGAAGTTGCCGCGCTTGACGGTCCGGTAGTCGGGGGCGAAGCGGGAGAAGTCGCAGAAGTTGAGCATCAGCGTGCCGTAGGTGGCGAGGACCAGGCCGATCGCGCCGAACCACTGCCGCCACTGCTCACCGACGGAGACCGGGTGCGGGGTGGAGGTGAGGGAGATGGTCCAGTCGGCCTTGGCGAGGATCCACACCGCGAGCGCGATCATGACCAGCCAGATCGCCGGGCCGCAGAAGTCCTGGAACTTCCGCACCGACTCCATGCCCTGGCTGATGATCACCGCCTGGATGAGCCAGAGGGCGACGAAGGTGATCCAGCCGAGCTGGTGCAGGCCGAGGAAGGAGCCGTGGGTCCAGGACTCCAGGCCCGGCCAGGCGGCCAGCAGCATGATGTTGACGGCGACGGACGCGAGATAGGTCTGGATGCCGTACCACATGATGGCGATCACGGCCCGGATGATGGCCGGGATGTTGGCGCCCCAGACACCGAAGCTGATGCGGCTGACGACGGGGAACGGCACACCGTGGCGCTGGCCGATCTTCCCCATCCAGTTCATGCCGATGTAGATGATCACGAAGCCGACGAGCAGCGATGTGAAGACCTGCCAGACGTTCATGCCGAGGACGAGCAGTCCGGCGGCGAAGGTGTAGTTGCCGAGGTTGTGGACGTCGGACATCCACAGGGCGAAGAGGTCGAAGACCTTCCAGTTGCGCTTGTCGGCGGGGGCGAGGTCTTCGTTGGTGAGGCGGGGGTCGGGCACGAACGCGGTGGTGGTGGTTGCTTCGGCGGGATCGGCGAGGGACACGGGGCCTCCGGGAGCGAGAGGAGGAGACGGGGAGGGAGCGGACCGCGCGCAGGAGTTTTGGTATACCAAACTCCCGCCATGGTCCGCCGTCAACCGTTCGGACCGATGTCGCTGTTGTTAACGACCCGTAAAACGCCTCGGGCGTCGGCGAGGATGGCCTCATGAGCTCCCTGGCTCCTGAAGGAGCGAAGATCGAAACCCTCGGTCCTCTCGGTGCGGTGCGCGAGCGGGTTCTGGGGACCCTGCGGCAGGACATCATCGCGGGCCGGCTCCGTCCGGGCGACCGGCTGGTCGAGCGCGAGCTGGCCGATCGTTTCGGGGTCTCACGGGTCCCGGTCCGCGAGGCGATCCGCGCGCTGGTCGCCGAGGGCTTCGTCCTCTTCGAGACACCGCGGCGCACGGTGGTCCGTCGTCTCACCAGGGCGGACGTCGCGGAACTCTTCGAACTGCGCGAGGCGTTGGAGGTGTACGCCGCCGGACTCGCCGCCACCCGCGCCACGCCGGAGAGCCTGACCGAGCTGTCGGCCCTGCTCGACCAGGCGGCGGCCGCGACCCGTGCCGGTGACGCCGAGGCGATCACCGACATCAACACCCGCTTCCACGATCGTGTCCTCGCCATGGCCGGCAACAGCCTGCTCATCTCCGTCATGGAGCCGGTCGACGGCCGTCTGCGCTGGCTCACCCGCCAGAACACGGAGTGGCCGCAGCTCCTCACCGAACACCGCGAGCTGTACGAGGCGATCGCCTCCGGCGACCCCGACCGCGCCCGAAGCCACGCCCTCACCCACGTCCAGACCAACTACCGCTCCACCGTGCGGCACCTTTTCGAGGAGGACGAGATGGGGGGCGAGGGCGGAGGCGGAGGCGGAGGGGAAGGCTAGGGCGACCGAGGTGGTGGCAGATGGCAGAGGGGACTGGGCGGGACGGGCGTGGCCGAGGGGCGCGCCCCGGCTCCCGCCGCCGCTCCCGCTCCCGCCCCCGCCATCTCACCCCTTGGCGTACTTGTCCGTCGCGTCCACCAGCGCCTGTGTCATGTCCGGCGCGCCCGCGTTGTGGCCCACGTCGTCGATGAGGACCAACTCGCTGCCGGGCCAGGCGTGGTGGAGGCGCCAGACGATGCCGAGGAGGTTGCCGGGGTCGAGGCTGCCCTGTACGAGGGTGCCGGGGATGCCCTTGAGCACTCGCACGTCGCGCAGCACGACACCGTCAACGCCCGCACTGCCCCCGCCGCCCTCATCGAGGAAGTGGCCGTTGCCCCAGTAGTGGGTGACGGTACGGGCGAAGCCGTAGCGGAACACGGGGTCCTCGTAGCGCGGAACGGAGCGGGGTGGCTGTGCCGCGATGGCCGTCTCCCAGTCGGTCCAGGCCCTCGCGGCGCGCGCCCGTACCTCCGCGTCGGGCGATTCGAGCAGCCGGTTGTAGGCGGCGGCGAGGTTGCCGTCCCGCTCGCCCTCGGGCAGCTCCGCGAGGAACCGCTCGAACGCCTCCGGGAAGAGCCGGCCGAGGCCCCGGGTCAGCAGGGCGACCTCGGCGTCGGAGCCCGATGCGACCCCCGTCAGCACCAGCTCGGACACGGCACCCGGATGCGTCTGCGCGTACCGCAGCCCGAGCACCGACCCCCACGACACACCCCACACAAGCCATCGCTCGATCCCGAGGTGCCGTCGCAGCAGCTCCAGATCGGCGAGGAGACGAGGCGTCGTGTTGACGCTCATGTCCGTCTCGTACGCGCTCGCCGGCGGTGTCGAACGCCCGCAGCCGCGCTGGTCCAGCAGCACGATCCGGTACGCGTCGGGGTCGAACAGGCGCCGGAACCAGGGGCCCGCCTGGGATCCGGGCCCACCGTGCAGCACCAGCGCGGGCTTGCCCCGCGGGTTCCCGCAGACCTCCCAGTACACGTGGTTGCCGTCACCGACGTCGAGCATGCCGCGGTCGTACGGTTCGATCTCGGGATAGAGAGGCATTGCGCGACCCTAGAGGGCGCACGACACCATCGGCAGCCGCTTTTCCGCCGCCCCGGAGCGGGGCCCGGTCAAACCCGGCGGACGCCCACGCCGTCGCCCGCTCCCGCCCCTACGAGGTGACGCTCAGCCCGGCCGCTCCGGCAGCCGTGCGCAGGACGTCCCGGAGCATGTCCGGGGTCAGCCGGCCGGTGAACGTGTTGCGCTGGCTCACGTGGAAGCAGCCGAAGAGATCGAGCCCGTCCAGCGGTACGCGGGTGCCGTGGCCGAAGACCGGTCGGGGCCGGGGTACCCGCCAGCCCGCCTCGGCGAGCGCGGGCAACGCGGCCTGCCAGCCGAACGCACCCAGGACGAGCACGGCCCGCAACGAGGGCCGCAGCAGCTCCAGCTCACTGACCAGCCACGGTCGGCACGTGTCGCGTTCCTCGGGGGTCGGCTTGTTGGCGGGCGGTGCGCAGTGCACGGGTGAGGTGATCCGTACGCCGTGGAGTTGCAGGCCGTCGTCGACGCCGACCGCGGTGCCGCGCGAGGCGAGGCCCACGTCGTGCAGCGCCGCGTACAGCACGTCGCCCGAGCGGTCGCCGGTGAACATCCGCCCGGTGCGGTTCGCGCCGTGCGCGGCTGGGGCGAGCCCGACGATCAGCAGCGCCGCGTCGGACGGTCCGAAGCCGGGCACCGGACGACCCCAGTACTCCTGGTCGGCGAACGCGGCCCGCTTGGTCCGCGCCACCTCTTCCCGCCAGGCGACCAGCCGGGGGCAGGCCCGGCATCCGGTGATCCGGGCGTCGAGCGCGTCCAGCCCGCTCCCACCACCGAACCCGGGGTGCCCTCCGCCCACGCCTCCACCATCCCGGCCACCGTCGCCGCCATCATCCCGGCCACCGCCACCGCCGCCTTCACCGCTGCGCATGTCTCCACGGTACGGCCGGTGATCTCCTCCCCCGTCGGCACCAGGAAGCTAAGGTCGATGCATGGCTTCTGAAGGAACGGGCGAGCGGACGGACGGCCCTGGCACCACGCACCGGGATCCCGGCGCCGCGGCGGCCGCCGCCGAGGCCGCGCGGCCCACGGGCGGCGAGACCGTGCGCATCGACAGCTGGATCTGGTCCGTCCGCCTGGTCAAGACCCGCTCCATGGGGGCGACGGCTTGCCGGGGTGGGCACGTCCGCGTCAACGGCGAGCGGGTCAAGCCGGCGTACGCGGTGCGTGTCGGCGACGAGGTACGGCTCCGCCAGGCCGGTGGGCATGAGCGGATCGTCGTGGTCAAGCGTCTGATCCGTAAGCGGGTCGGCGCGCCTGTCGCCGCCGAGTGCTACGTGGACAACTCGCCGCCGCCCCCGCCTCGCGAGGCCATCGCCCCCGCCGGTATCCGCGACCGGGGAGCCGGTCGCCCGACCAAGCGCGACCGCCGGGACCTCGAACGCCTCCGCGGCCTCACCGACTCCGCGAACGCCGCCCGCGCCCGCCGCGACGACTGACGGCGGCCGAGCGGCACCCGGCTCCACCGCGGCACGCCGTGCCCCGTTGATCACGCCGTCCGTCGCGGCAGCCGCGTCAGTCCGGCCACGTCCTCCCGCCGTGCCCAGGCGATGACGAGCAGCGGCACCATCAGGATCAGCGGGGTCGCCGCGTACTCCCCGTCGAAGACGGCGACCTGGGTGATGAACGCCCCCACCATCAGCGCGCTCAACGACACCCCGGCGACCGAGGCCAGCGCGGGGATCACCAGCCCGATCGCGCCCGCCAGTTCGAGCGCGCCGATGGTGTACATACCCGCGCTGCCCCAGCCGAGCGTCTCGAAGGACTCGGCGGCCGACGGGTGCGCTATCAGCTTGGGCAGCGCGCTCGCGACCGCGAAGAACAACGCGAGCACGATCTGCAGTGCGCCCAGCGAGATCCGGGCCCGCCGGCTGCGCGCCCGGCCCTTCGTGCCCGTGCCGGAAGCCGAGGCCGTGACCGCGGCAGTGGCGGGGGCGGGGGCAGGGGCAGGGGCAGGGGCAGGGGCAGGGGCAGGGGCAGGGGCAGTAGAGGTGGCGGCTCGGGAGGTGGGAGCGGTGGTCTCGGACATGAGGTCTCCTGGCGGAAGCGGTGCGTCGTGCCTGTCACAGAGACAGACCGGCGACCTCTCCCGAACTCATCGGTCCCGAGCGGATTTTCACGCGAAACCACTCAGACCCCGCGCGCCCTGTCAGCCGTCTCACCACATGCCCCGTCAGCCGTCCCACCCGCGCGGGCCCTCTCACCCCACCGGCACCGCCCGCACCCACGTCCGGTCCTCCGTCAGATACCGGTCCACCTTCAGCCCCGACTCTCCCAGCGCCTCCTCGAACTGCTCCCTCGTCATCGGCCGCACCCGGAACGTCTGGGTCCACTCGCCGTCCGGGAAGTGGTACTCCGCGTGCACCGAGCGGACCCCGTCCCCCACCGACTCGCTCGACGCGATACGGACCGTGAAACCACGGGCGTCGACCCGCTCCCGGGGCACATCCGTGTGGTAGTTCTCCCCCTCGCGCTGGATCAGCACGATGCCGTCGTCCGCGACGTGCCGCAGGCACGTGGCGAGCAGTCCGCGCCGCAGCTCGCGATCGCCGGTGTGGACGAGGAACGACGCGAGCAGCACCACGTCGAACTTCTCGCCCAGGTCCAGTTCCTCGATGGGGCTGCGTATCGTCCGCGCCCCGCGCACCCGCTCCAGCATCTCCGCCGACTCGTCCACGGCCGTGACCGTGAAGCCCCGTTCGATCAGGGGGTGGGTCATGCGGCCCACCCCGCTGCCCAGTTCGAGAATGCTCGCCCCCGCGGGCGCGGCGGCGGTGATCACCTCCGGCTCGTCTCCCACCGGCAGTCGTGTGTACACCTCGACCGCGCAGCCGTCCGGGGTGATCGCCCCCGGCCCCGTCCCCTGAAACCCTTCACGCGTCTGGATGCTCATATCCGTTCAACGGCCGGGCGGACACGGGCCGTTCCGCTCATCCCTCACCCGATGGGGTGAACCTGAACCAACCGTGCCCGCTGTACCAGTGCTCCCCGGCCCGCAGATGGTCTCCGACGGCCCGTTCGAGACGTGTCCGGCGCGGCAGTGTCTCCACCGGCAGGTCGGGGTCGCCGAACACGAAACGAAGGGGCAGGCCGTCCTTCGGTTCGCTGTTTCCGCAGGTGATGTGGAACCGCTCCTGGAAGCGGACGATGTTGGAGTCCGCCGGCAGATACCGCTTCAGCTGCGGGTCGAGCAGCCACGAGTGGCAGCAGGCGGCGGTGTGGCGCTCCGTCGGGAAGTGCCTCGGGAAGAACTCCCGGGCCAGCGCGAGCGACCGGTCGCACGCCTCCGGTGTCAGAGGGCCCGCGTAGTCGGGTATGTGCAGGTCGAGGCAGTGCTCCCCGGGCCGCAGCGCCAGGCCGGCCGCCGCGAGCGCGACGCCCTCCCGGCCGCCCAGCCGGGTCCGCTGGAACTGCAGCCGCCCGAGCTGGAACAGCTCCCCGTGGAAGTGGAGCGAGAACCAGCCGGGCGCCACGAGCCCGCCCACCCCGTACCTCCGGCGGTGCAGCACGAGACCCCGGCCCACGTCCGCGAGGGTACGCCGGGAGATGTCCTCGGGGATGCCCCGCTCCCGGTGGTACGCCCGCACGTACGGCAGGGCGGCGACGAGGACGTACACGGGGAAGTATCGGCCCAGCGAACCGGACTCCAGCGGCAACGGCCGCAGTCTCAGCCCTTTGCCGATCTTCCCCATGTCCCGTACGAGACCCCGTACGCACCGTCCGAGGAGCGCGGTCGCCTCCTCGTCGTCCATCAGCGTCCGGCGCAGCGCGACCAGGTCGTTGACGTCCTCGTACGGCACGGCCAGGTCCTGCAGGACGTCCGGGAGCTCCTCGGCGCCGGGCAGCCACGCGCGGGGCCTGCCCGGCGCCTCCTCGTCGTTCTCCTCCAGCTCCTTGAGCCACTCGGCGAGCCTCTCGTCCGCCCGCACCACATCCCAGAGCACCTTCGGCCTCCCCCGTCACTCCACACCGTCTCCTGGAGAACGCACGAGCCGAAGAGTACGTTTCCGAGTAGGACGAACCGGACAAGCGCAGACAAGAGGACGCACAGGGGCAGGAGGGTCAGAAGGACGGAAGAGCGAAAAGGGCGGGAGCGGGAGGCGGTGGTTCCGATGCGTACGGGCAGTGAACCGAGGACGGCGCGCAGTCCGCTGCGGATGCGGCTCTGGATGAGCGTGTGGGGTGTGATCTGGGCGGTCCTGGGGACCGTGGCCTTCGCAGTCGTCGGCCGCCCCGGCTGGGCGGCCGTCTGCGGTGCGGTGTTCCTGATCGCCGCCGTCGACGCCATGGTGATCGTGCGCCATATACGCGAGGGCGCGCACTACCAGCCGGGCCGTGACGTCCCGCCGTACCAGCCGCCGGACCCGCGCCACCCGTAGCGGCGGCGCGTCACGCGCTCCGGCGGCCGTCAGGAGTCGAACCGGGCGGCTTCCAGGTACTGCGGGTTCGGATCGAGCGCCGCGGCCAGCCGGAAGTGGCGTTTGGCCTGGTCGGGGCGGGCCTGCCGCTGGTAGGTGCGGGCGAGCGCGTAGTGCGCGTACGCGTTGTCCGGCTCACGCTCCAGGACGATCGTGAACTCCAGTTCGGCCGGGCGTAGTTGGGCGGCGGCGAAGAAGGCGCGGGCGCGCAGCAGACGGGCCGCCGTGTTCTCGGGGTGTTCGGCGATGACCCGGTCGAGCAGCTTGACGGCGCCCTGCGGGTCGTTCGCCGTGAGGAGCCGCTCGGCCGCGCGGAAGTCGATGACGTGCGTCTCCGGGGTACGTCCGGTGGAACCGCTGGTCTCGGGCACGGCTGAGTCCTTCCCTTGCTGCGACGGTTCAACGCCCCCTGGGGGTGGGCTATTCCTGTGCGTGTTCGGACCGCTCCCGGGGCTGGTGTGCCCTGCGCTCCAGGTCGGCCCAGACGTCCCGGACGCGTCGCCGCAGGTCCTCCAGGGGTACGTCGTTGTCGATGACGATGTCGGCGATCTCGCGGCGCTGGTCGCGCGTGGCCTGGGCGGCCATCCGTGCGCGGGCGTCCTCCTCGGTCATGCCACGCAGCCGGACGAGGCGGTCGAGCTGGGTCTCCGTGGGCGCGTCCACGACGATGACCAGGTCGTACAGCGGGGCGAGGCCGTTCTCGGTGAGGAGCGGGACGTCGTGGACGACGACCGCGTCCGGCGCGGCGGCGTGCTCCAGTTCCTGGGAGCGGGCGCCGACCAGGGGGTGCACGATCGCGTTGAGCGTGGCGAGCTTGTCCGGGTCGGCGAACACCAGGGAGCCCAGCTTGGGGCGGTCCAGGCTGCCGTCCGGCGCCAGCACGTCCTCGCCGAAGGCGTCCACGACCGCCGCGAGCCCGGGGGTGCCGGGGGCGACGACCTCGCGCGCGATCCGGTCCGCGTCGATCAGCACGGCCCCGTGCTCCACGAGCAGCCGGGACACCTCGCTCTTGCCGGCGCCGATACCGCCGGTCAGACCCACTTTCAGCATGCCCGGCAGCTTAGGGGGTGGGTGAAAGCCCCGCACAGAACTGTGGGAGGCCCGGTCCGCGCGAGCCTCCCACGGCTGGTGGAGGAGCGGGCGTCAGCCCTCGCCCTCCCGTTCCGCCAGGAACTTCTCGAACTCGAGGCCGATCTCGTCGGCAGAGGGGATCTCGACGGGCTCGGCGAGCATGTTGCCCCGTGTCTCGGCCCCCGCGGCGGCGTCGTACTGGTGCTCCAGGCCCTGGACGAGGGCGACCAGTTCGTCGTCGCCCTCGCGGATCTGCCGGTCGATCTCGGTCTGCGTGCGGTGGGCCTCCGTGCGCAGGGCGTGCGCGACGCTCGGCAGGACCAGGCCGGTGGCGGCGGTGACGGCCTCCAGGACGGTCAGTGCGGCGTCCGGGTACGGGGAGCGGGCGATGTAGTGCGGAACGTGCGCGGCGACGCCCAGCACGTCGTGGCCGGCCTCCATGAGGCGGTACTCCACGAGGGCCTCGGCGCTCCCGGGGACCTGGGCCTCCTCGAAGGGGCTGCGGTGTCCGGGGACCAGCTCGGCCCGGTTGCCGTGCGGGGTGAGGCCGACGGGCCGGGTGTGGGGCACGCCCATGGGGATGCCGTGGAAGTTGACGGAGAGGCGGACGCCGAGCCGCTCCACGATCTGCTGGACGGCCTTCGCGAAACGCTCCCACTCCACGTCGGGCTCGGGGCCGGACAGCAGCAGGAAGGGCGCCCCCGTGGCGTCCTGGACGAGGCGCACGTCCAGGCTCGGCTCCTCGTAGTCGGTCCAGCGGTCGCGCTTGAACGTCAGCAGCGGGCGCCGGGCCCGGTAGTCCACGAGCCGGTCGTGGTCGAAGCGGGCGACGACCTGGTGGGGCAGCGAGCCGAGGAGCCGGTCGACGATCTGGTCGCCGGTCTCGCCCGCGTCGATGTATCCGTCGAAGTGGTAGAGCATGACAAGTCCCGCCGACTCCTGGGCCAGCGCCATGTCGACGACTGCCAGGCCCTTCGGCTCCCATGCGTACAAACCCTGCGGATCAAGCACTGTGACCGCTCCTCCTCGTGTTCGTACGTCCCAACGCCGTACGGGGGCCCGGCATTCCCGGAGCCGGTTGGAGAAGTGCGGTTCGCGCGCGCCGGAGCGGGGATGGCGGCGCACACACGTCGGGCCCGCACCCCCCGGAGGGGATGCGGGCCCGGCGTGTTATCGGCTGTGCCTCAGCGGCGAGCGGTCAGCTCTGGCCGCCGGCCAGCTTCTCGCGCAGAGCGGCGAGCGCCTCGTCCGAGGCGAGCGCACCGGAGGTGTCCGCACCCTCGGAGGAGTACGAACCGCCACCCGCGGCCGGAGCGGCACCCGCGGCGTCGCCACCCTCGGCGGCGGCAGCGGCGTCGGCCTCGCGGCTCTTGATGACCTGCTGCTGGTGCTGCTCGAAGCGGGTCTGCGCCTCGGCGTACTGGCGCTCCCACTCCTCGCGCTGCTTCTCGTAGCCCTCGAGCCAGTCGTTGGTCTCGGGGTCGAAGCCCTCGGGGTAGATGTAGTTGCCCTGGTCGTCGTAGGACGCGGCCATGCCGTACAGGGTCGGGTCGAACTCGACCGAGGCCGGGTCGGCACCGAAGGACTCGTTGGCCTGCTTCAGCGAGAGGCTGATGCGACGGCGCTCGAGGTCGATGTCGATGACCTTGACGAAGATCTCGTCGTTGACCTGGACGACCTGCTCCGGGATCTCCACGTGGCGCTCGGCCAGCTCGGAGATGTGGACCAGACCCTCGATGCCCTCGTCCACGCGGACGAACGCACCGAACGGAACCAGCTTCGTGACCTTGCCGGGCACGACCTGGCCGATCTGGTGGGTGCGGGCGAACTGCTGCCACGGGTCTTCCTGGGTCGCCTTCAGCGACAGGGAGACGCGCTCGCGGTCCATGTCGACGTCGAGGACCTCGACCGTGACCTCCTGGCCGACCTCGACGACCTCGGAGGGGTGGTCGATGTGCTTCCAGGACAGCTCGGAGACGTGGACCAGACCGTCGACGCCACCCAGGTCCACGAAGGCACCGAAGTTGACGATCGAGGAGACCACACCGGAACGGACCTGACCCTTCTGGAGGGTCGTGAGGAACGTCTGGCGGACCTCGGACTGGGTCTGCTCCAGCCAGGCACGGCGGGACAGGACCACGTTGTTGCGGTTCTTGTCCAGCTCGATGATCTTGGCCTCGAGCTCCTTGCCCACGTAGGGCTGGAGGTCGCGGACGCGGCGCATCTCGACGAGAGAGGCCGGGAGGAAGCCGCGGAGGCCGATGTCGAGGATGAGACCACCCTTGACGACCTCGATGACGGTACCGGTGACGATCCCGTCCTCTTCCTTGATCTTCTCGATGGTGCCCCAGGCACGCTCGTACTGGGCGCGCTTCTTCGAGAGGATCAGGCGGCCTTCCTTGTCCTCCTTCTGGAGGACCAGGGCCTCGATCTCGTCACCGACGGCGACGACCTCGTTGGGGTCGACGTCGTGCTTGATCGAAAGCTCGCGGCTCGGGATAACGCCTTCGGTCTTGTAACCGATGTCGAGCAGGACCTCGTCCCGGTCGACCTTCACGATGACGCCGTCGACGATGTCGCCGTCGTTGAAGTACTTGATCGTCTCGTCGATCGCGGCGAGGAAGGCTTCCTCGTTACCGATGTCGTTGACCGCTACCTGCGGGGTGGTGGCGGTGGTCTCGGTGCTGCTCGTCATGTGGGAAAGGGCTCCGGTACGGACATTGAAGTCGTAGGTACTGCTTACGCCGGGAGCCCGTTTCGCTCTGCAGAAGCCGGACAGCCAAGGAAGCGCCACACAAAACCGCTGGTGGCGCCTCGACAACCGAGGGGACATACAACAGATGCGAGCGCAGCCTGCTACGTCTGAGGTGCGCAGGCCCGCAGCGCAACTTGTAGCATACGGGGGCAGCCAGGCAGGGTCAATGCGCGAAGGCGCACCACCCGGGGCGGAACGCCGCATACCCGGCACAAATCCCGTCCCGTGAGGCCACGCAGGCCTGGGACACACCTTCCGTGACGCGATTCTGAGGCCATCGCGCCACTCGGGTTACGGAAGAGTACGACGAGGGAGCCGATCATCCAAGAGCGCGATGTCCACGAAATCTCCACCGCCCCCGCGACCGCCGGCTCCCCCGATGCCGACGAGCCCGAGGCCACCCGGCGCGAGGCCGGGGTGGCGGAGAGCTCCCGGGCCAACCGGGGCTGGTGGGACCGGAACGCGGACGACTACCAGGTCGAGCACGGCACGTTCCTCGGCGACGACCGGTTCGTCTGGGGCCCGGAGGGGCTCGACGAGGTCGAGGCGGAGCTGCTCGGGCCGCCGGAGGAGCTGAAGGGCAAGGACGTCCTGGAGATCGGCGCGGGGGCCGCGCAGTGCTCCCGCTGGCTCGTCGCGCAGGGGGCCCGGCCCGTCGCCCTGGACCTCTCGCACCGTCAGCTCCAGCACGCCCTGCGGATCGGCGGATCGTTTCCCCTGGTGTGTGCCGACGCGGGCGACCTGCCCTTCGCGGACGCCTCCTTCGACCTGGCGTGCTCGGCGTACGGGGCGCTGCCGTTCGTCGCGGACCCCGTGCGGGTGCTGCGGGAGGTCCGTCGCGTCCTGCGGCCCGGGGGCCGTTTCGTGTTCTCGGTGACTCATCCGATCCGCTGGGCGTTCCCGGACGAGCCCGGCCCGGAGGGTCTGTCGGTCTCCGCGTCGTACTTCGACCGCACGCCGTACGTCGAGCAGGACGAGGAGGGGCGGGCCGTGTACGTGGAGCACCACAGGACGGTCGGCGACCGCGTCCGGGACATCGTCGCGGCGGACCTCCGTCTCGTCGACCTGGTCGAGCCGGAGTGGCCCGCCTGGAACAGCTCGGAGTGGGGCGGCTGGTCGCCGCTGCGCGGGAACCTGATCCCGGGCACCGCGATCTTCGTGTGCGCACGGGACTGAAGCCGGGACTGAGACACACGGCCGCCGCTCCGGCTCACGCGCGCGTGACGGCTCACCCGCCGTACCGGCTCACGCGCGCGTGGGGTGCCGTCCCGGACGTACGACACTGAAGGGCGTGATCCGTTACGACGCTCTGGACGCGCTGCCCGTGCGCGGTGCCCTGCCCGGTCTGAACGACGCCCTGGAGGGGCACGGCACCGCCGTTCTCGTCGCGCCGCCCGGCACCGGCAAGACGACGCTGGTGCCGCTTGCACTGGCCGGGCTGCTGGGCGGCGGGCCGGCGCGGCGGGTGGTCGTGGCCGAGCCGCGGCGGATCGCCGCGCGGGCGGCGGCGCGGCGGATGGCGTGGCTGCTGGGCGAGAAGCCCGGCGAGAGCGTCGGCCACACGGTGCGCGGCGAGCGGGTCGTGGGGCGGCACACACGCGTGGAGGTCGTCACGACCGGTGTGCTGCTGCAGCGGTTGCAGCGGGACCAGGAACTCGCCGGGGTCGACGTGGTGGTGCTCGACGAGTGCCACGAGCGGCATCTGGACGCGGACACGGTGG
Source organism: Streptomyces neyagawaensis (assembly GCF_023516595.1). Taxonomy (GTDB): domain Bacteria; phylum Actinomycetota; class Actinomycetes; order Streptomycetales; family Streptomycetaceae; genus Streptomyces; species Streptomyces neyagawaensis. Next base: position 118,362 of record NZ_JAMGBG010000027.1, read on the forward strand.
CGGCGTTCCTACTGGATGTGCGGGAGGCGCTGCGGCCCGAGCTGCGGCTGGTGGCGGCGTCGGCGACGACGGACGCGGAGGGCTGGGCGCGGCTGCTGGGCGGCGCGCCGGTCGTGGCGGCGCAGGGTGTGTCGTATCCCGTCGAGGTGGTGTGGGCGCCGCCGTCGCGTCCGGTGCGGCCGCCGCACGGGATGCGGGTGGATCCGGCGCTGCTGGCGCATGTGGCCTCGGTGGTGCGGCGGGCGCTCGCCGAGCGGTCGGGGGACGTGCTGTGCTTCCTGCCGGGTGTGGGCGAGATCGCGCGCGTCGCCGGGCAGCTGGGCGAGGTCGACGGCGTCGACGTCCTCCAGGTGCACGGGCGGGCGTCGGCGGCCGTGCAGGACGCGGTGCTGGCCGGCGGGGAGCGGCGGCGGGTGGTGCTGGCGACGGCGGTGGCGGAGTCGTCGCTGACCGTTCCGGGGGTCCGGGTGGTCGTCGACTCGGGGCTGGCCCGGGAGCCGCGGGTCGACCATGCGCGCGGGCTGAGCGCCCTGACGACCGTACGGGCGTCGCAGGCGGCCGGGCGGCAGCGGGCGGGGCGGGCCGGGCGTGAGGCGCCGGGGGCGGTGTACCGGTGCTGGGCCGAGGCCGAGGACGGCCATCTGCCCCGGTTCCCGGCGCCGGAGATCAGGGTCGCCGATCTCACCGCGTTCGCCCTTCAGGCGGCCTGCTGGGGCGATCCGGAGGCTTCCGGTCTCGCGCTGCTCGACCCGCCGCCCGGTGGGGCGATGGCGGCGGCGCGGGAGGTGCTGACGGCGATCGGCGCGGTGGACGCCGCCGGGCGGGCCACCTCGCGCGGTGCGCGCATGGCGCGGCTGGGTCTGCATCCCCGGCTGGGGCGGGCCCTGCTGGACGCGGCGCCCCTGGTGGGGGCGGACCGGGCCGCGGAGGTCGTGGCGCTGTTGAGCGAGGAGCCGCCACGGGAGTACGGCGACGACCTCCTGGCGGCGCTGCGGGCGGCCCGGCGCGGCGGTGACGCCTACGCCGGCCGCTGGCGTGCGGAGGTGCGACGCCTGCGGACGGCCGCGACGCCGCCCTCGAAGCGGGACGCGTCCGGCCCGTCCCGCCCGCCCGCCGATGCCCACCGCGCGCAGTCCGCCGATGATCGTGACGGGCACGCCTCGGGCGGCGGCCGCCCGCATCCCGCCGACTCCGACGAGCGGCTCGTGGGGACCGTGGCGGCATTGGCCTTCCCCGAGCGGGTCGCCAAGGCGGTGCAGGGGGCCCATCTGATGGTCAACGGGACTCGGGCGCAGGTCGGGGAGGGGTCCGGGTTGCGGAACGCCCCGTGGCTCGCCGTGGCCGTGGCGGACCGGCCGGTGGGTGCCGGGCACGCGCGCGTGCGGCTCGGGGCCGTCGTCGACGAGGAGGTGGCGCGGTCGGCGGCCGCCGCCCTGCACGGCGAGGGCGAGGAGGTCCGCTGGAGCGACGGGGATGTCGTGGCGCGGCGGGTGGAGCGGCTGGGGGCCGTGGAGTTGGCGGTACGGCCGCTCCGGGATCCCGGGTCCGGGCTCGTACGGGCGGCGTTGCTGGAGGGGTTGCGGACCGAGGAGCTGGGGCTGCTGCGGTGGTCGGAGGGGGCCGTGTCGTTGCGGCAGCGGCTCGCCTTCCTGCACGCGCGTCTCGGTGAGCCCTGGCCCGATGTCTCCGACAGTGCCCTGCACGCGCGCGTGGACGACTGGCTGGAGCCGGAGTTGAGCCGTGCCCGGCGGCGGGCGGATCTCGGGCGGATCGACGCCGGGGAGGCGCTGGGGCGGCTGCTGCCGTGGGCCACCGGGGACGCCGTACGGCTGGACGAGCTCGCACCCGAGCGGATCGAGGTGCCGAGCGGGTCGCGGATACGGGTCGACTACACGCGGCCCGAGCAGCCGGTGCTGGCGGTGAAGTTGCAGGAGATGTTCGGGCTCCAGGAGTCGCCCGTACTCGCCGGAGTGCCGGTGCTCGTGCATCTGCTGTCGCCCGCCGGGCGGCCCGCCGCCGTCACCGCCGATCTCGCCTCGTTCTGGAAGGACGGGTACCGGGCCGTGCGGGCGGAGCTGCGCGGCCGGTATCCCAAGCATCCGTGGCCGGAGGACCCGGCGGCGGCCGAGCCGACCCGGTTCACCAACGCGCGACTCAGGCGGTGACCGGCTCGGAGGTGACGGGTTCCTCGACCCCGGATCCTCCCGCCCTGCGGCCGCGGGCCTCGATGGAGAGGGCGAGGGCCAGGAGCAGGAGGCCCAGGCCCAGGAAGCCCCAGGGCAGGTAGGAGGTCATGAGGAGCACGACGACGCGCTGGGACGTGACGAGGTCGACGGTGTGTTCGATGTAGTCCTCGCGCATCTTCACGTGGCCGGCGAACGCGGTCACCTTCTTACGGTCGCCGAGGAGGGTGCCGCCGCGCAGTTCCTCCTTGTGGATCTCCTCGCCGTACACGGGGGCCCCGGTGACCGGCTCCACCCAGAACTTGCGGACCGTGGTGTACCAGCGGGTCGTGCCGGTCTTCGCGACCGTCTCACGGGTGATGCCCTCGACGGGCATGATCCGGGGGAAGGGGACCTCGGTCCAGGGGATGGTCTGCTCGAAGTAGTAGACCTCCACGCCGCGGAAGTCCTGGGTCCCCTTGTAGTGGATGGGGGCGGTGACACGGGCCTGGGCGTCGAAGTACTCGTAGTCGCGGGGCTCGGTGAGGAAGGGCCACTTGAACTCCAGGCCCTCACGGCGGACGGGGTCGCCGTCGACCATCTCGCCCCTGGCGTGGACGGGCTCCTGGGTGTGGGCGTCGAAGATGTAGCGCTCGGGGATCTTGGAGACCATCTCGCCGTCGGGCCCCTGGACATAGGACAGGCCGTCCCAGACGACCACGTCGCGGCCCGCCGTCTTCTCGATCCGCTCCGAGGCCTCCACGTTGCCCTTGAGGGTCTGAACGATGGTGACCTGGGGGACCTTGCGTTCGGTCATCGTGCCGTAGTCGAGGAGGGTGGCGTCCTTCGCGACGAGGACCATGTCCTGGTACTGGTCGGCGGGGATCTTGGCCAGGCGGGGGAAGGCGTACCAGCGGGTCAGCGGGGACAGCGCGGCGAAGAACACGGCCAACGCGAGCAGGATCAGACCGGCCCTGCGGTGCATCTCGGCCTCCCTCCCGGGCGGTTGTGGATGTGCGGTTCCCTCGGCCGTCGAACTGCGGACGGCGCGGTCGGCGCGGTCGGCGCGGACGGCGCGGTCGGCGTCGGTCGTTCGGCTACGGGTGCGGGGGCACCGTCGTCAGCAGGGGTTTCGGGGATGTCTCCCCCGTCGGTGTGCCCAGCTCGGTGAGTGCGAGGACCAGCGCGAACGCCAGGGCGAGTCCGGTCGCGGCGGCGATCAGGGCACGCATACGGAACCTCCCGACCGGTGAGCCCGCCGACAAGCGGGAGCTGATACATCGTCAGGTCCGGCACCGTAGCAACGGCCGGGCGAGATGAGAACACGTTGCACACACAACGACGGCGCCCCTCCGGAAGAGGGGCGCCGTGGTGGCGTGTGCGTGGTGGTTACTGCGAGGCGCCGGCACTCGGCGAGGGGGACTCCGTGGGGGTCGCCTCCGTGGGGGCGGCCTCCACCTTCAGTTCGACGGTGAGGGTCGCGCCGCCCTCGGTCTCGATGCGGAGGAGGTAGGTGCCGGGGGCGTCGTCCGCGTACAGCTTCGGCAGGGTGAGCAGGCCGTCCTTGTCGGTCTGCAGGCCCGTCAGGGTGCGGAGCGGCTTGCCGTCGGCGGGGTTCCTGAAGAAGGGGCCCTTGTCGTTCTCGGTGGGGTCCACGGGCGACTTGATGAGGGTCGCCGTGGCCGCGACCTTGCCTGCGACCGCACCCTTGTAGGTGGCCTTCACCGCGACCTGTTCGGCGAACTCGCCGTTCGCGACGCAGGTCAGCTCGGTGGTCGTGGTGCGGGCGAGGGCGTCGGCCCGGCGGGCGGTGACGGTCGCCGTGTAGTCGAGGGCGGCCACGGTGCGGCCCACGACGGTGGCGCGGACGGTGACGGCGCCGGTCTTCTCGCCGGCCACGAGCCCGGGGGCGGTCGCCTTGCCGGTGCTGTCCGTGACGACCGTGGCGACCTTCTCGCCGCCGGTGAAGGTGGTGTCCGTGTCGCCGATGACGGTGAAGCGGACCCTGACCTTCGCGACGGCCTTGCCGGCCTTGGTCTCCGTGCGGGCGGCGATCCGGTCGGTGAAGGTGGCGCCGGCGGTGGCGGTGAGCTTCGCCGGGCCCGCGGCCTCCAGGTGGTGCACCGTGTCGGTGTTGGTGGGCGGCTTCGTCGGCGGGGTGGGTGGGGTCGGCGGCTTGGGCGTGGAGCCGCCGCCGGGCTTGCCGCCACCGGGCTTGTCCTTGTTCGGCGGGGTCGGGCTGGGGCTGGGCTTCGTGCCGCCCGAGCCGCCCTTGTTCCCGGTGTTGCCGTTCCCGGTGGTTCCGCCGCCGTTGCCACTCGGGGTGCGGGGCAGCGAGCCGGTGCCGTCGGGGATCTCGTGGGTGCCCTTGCGGTAGTACTCCAGCCACGACATGACGGTCTTGTAGTAGGCCGTCGAGTTGTTGTAGCTGAGGATCGCGCTGCGCAGGTTCGCGCTGTCGGACAGGTCCCAGTTGAACCGGCACAGGTAGTGACCCGCGGCCAGGGCGGCGTCGTAGACGTTGTTGGGGTCCTTGGCGCCATCGCTGTTGCCGTCGCGGCCCGCCCACTCCCAGGTGGAGGGGATGAACTGCATGGGACCGACCGCCCGGTCGTGCGTGGTGTCGTCGTCGTACGCGCCGTTGTCGGTGTCGCTGATGTTCGCGAAGCCGTTGCCGTTGAGCTGGGGGCCGAGGATCTTGCCTATCGTCGTGCCGCTCGCGTCGACACGGCCGCCGCGCGCCTGGCCGGACTCGACCTTGCCGATGGCGGCGAGCAGTTGCCAGGGCAGGTTGCAGCCGGGCTTGGAGTCGCGCAGGGACGCCTCGGCCTTCTTGTAGGCGTCGAGGACGGTCGCGGGGATGCCCCGCTCGCCGCCGCCGACCGTGGGCGAGTCGTCGCCCGTGCCGGGTGAGGGCTTCGGGCTGTCGAGGGGCGGGAGGTCCGTGTAGTAGCGCCCGTCGCCCGACGCGGTGTCCTCGGAGTAGGTGGTCGCCTCCGGCGAGGGTGACTCGGCGGTCTGTCTCCCGGCGCTGTCGGTGGTCACTCCCGGAGCCTGGGACGCGGCCAGTGCCGCTACCGTGGCCGCGGCCAGGGCGGTGGTGGCCGCCCCCTTGCGGAGCCTCAATCCGAACTGCGCCGCCATTGAGTGAACCCTCCCCGGTGGTCGATCGCCTTGGCGTTCTTCCCTTTTGACACTGTCTCGGGCGACTTCTCCGGATTTTCTCCGGAGCGGCCTTCCCGCTCTGCTACACCGACTACGGAGTTCCGGATTTGGTTGCCCTGTTACGGCGTTTCCTTCTCCGGATTTCCGATGACCCCCGCACGCATCGACGCGGCGGCCCAGGCGACCCTACGGCAACTTCCGTCGCCCGGACACCCGTTCGTGCCCGATTTCCGCCGGTTGCCCCTGCCCGTTCGCTGTCACGCGGGCGCACGCCGGGGGCGGCGGGCGTCGCGCATACTGACGCCGGTGATCGCCGGACCGGCCGACCGCGCCGGAGGTCCACCACGGACACTTCACGCACAATGCCACAAAATCCGCTCCAGGGGGACGAATTGCCTTTCACGCTGAGCCATGCGGCCGCCGTGCTGCCCGCGCTGCGCGGGGACGGGAGCGCGCGGGGGCGACTCGTACCGTCGGTGCTCGTCGCCGGTTCGTTCGCGCCCGATCTGACCTATTACGCGGCGAGTGTGCTGCCGGGGGCGATGGAATTCGGCGACGTCACGCACTCCTTCGCCGGGGTCTTCACCGTCGACGTGCTGTTCACCTGGGCGTTGGTGGGCGTGTGGCTGGTGCTCCGGGAGCCGCTCGTCGCGCTGCTGCCGAGGACGCGGCGGGCGCGGGTGGCCTCGCTGGTGCGGTGCGGGGCCGGCGTGCGGCGGGTGGGTCCGTCGCTGGTGCTGTGGTGGTACGTCTCCGCGGTGCTGGGTGCGCTCACCCATGTCGTCTGGGACGCGTTCACGCATCTCGACCGGTGGGGGATGCGGCTGTTTCCGGTGCTGGGTGAGGAGTTCGCGGGCTCGCCGTTGTACTGGTACCTCCAGTACGGCGGTTCGGCGGTCGCGGCGGTCGTGATCGCCGTGTTCCTGGTGCTGGCGCTGCGCCGTCAGCCGGTGGGCGAGCCCGTGGGTGTGCCGGTGCTCTCCTCGGCCGACCGGTGGGTGGCGGGCGCCGTGATCGGGGGGTGCGCGCTGATCGCGACGGCGCAGCGGGTGGCCCGCTGGTGGGCCTCCTGGGGTTCGATCGCCAAACCGTACGAGGTGATCCCGACGGTGTGCTTCGGGGCCGGGGCCGGGCTGATGGTCGGCGTGGTGCTGTACGGCGTAGGCGTCAGGATCTGGCGCCCGGCTTCCGCTGCGGTGATCGCAGCCGACGCGGAGGCGGACAGCTCGGTCCGCCGCTGAGCACCGGACGGCGGCGCACGGGGGCCCCACGGGGGATACGGGGTCTGGCCGCGCCGGGGGCGTATGGCGGGACGTGGCCCAGCAGGGCCGGGACGGGGTGGGTGAGCCTCCAGGGGATCAGTGTGTGCGCCCAGCGGCGGTGGGGCGCCCATGGGAAGTGGGGCTGCACCCTGGAGAGGCGGGTGAGCGCCCGTGGCAGGCGGCCGGCAGCTGTCGCGGTACGGCGGCGGAGCGTGCGTATGCCCATGCGGGCATCCTCATGCCGCCCCGCCCCGCCGGGCCCCTCGACGGGGTCCAGCCGGGTGACACCGGGGGCGCGCCGCGGGGGCGGATGGGAGAGTGCCGGGGAGCGCCGCTGAGGGGGGTGGCGCTGTGGCAGAGGCGGGCGGCACCGGCAGAGGCCGGCCCCTGAGCGAGCACCGAAGGACCGAGGGGACGACCGGTCCGCTCGGCACCGCCGGACAGCGCCGTCGTGGCGAAGCGCCGCTGCGGCGGAGTAACGAGGGCGGCAGGGAAAACCAGCCCCCTCGGAAGGGGCACGGGAGCGCCGCTGGCCAGCCGGTCCGCTCGGCACCGCCGGACAGCGCCGTCGTGGCGAAGCGCCGCTGCGGCGGAGTAACGAGGGCGGCAGGGAAAACCAGCCCCCTCGGAAGGGGCACGGGAGCGCCGCTGGCCAGCCGGTCCGCTCGGCACCGCCGGACAGCACCATCGTGGCGAAGCGCCGTCGCGGCGGAATGAAGAGGGCGGCAGCAAGCAGCCCTCGAGAGGGGCGTCGAAACGACGGGCGAGGGACAACCAGCCCCTCCCAAGGGGCACGGGAGCGCCGCTGGCCAGCCGGTCCGCCCGGCACCGCCGGACAGCACCATCGTGACAGAGCGCCGTTGCGGCGGAGTTAAGGGGGCGGCAGGGGAACCAGCCCTCGAGAGGGACGCCGGAACGACGGGCGACCGGCTCCCTCGGCAGCACCGTTCCGGCGGTGCCGGCCGGTCCGCACGGCACCGCCAGGCAGCACCGTTCCGGTGGAGCCGGCCGGTCCGCACGGCACCGCCGGACAGCGCCATCGTCGCGAAGCGCCGTCGCGGCGGAGTAAAGAGGGTGGAAGGAAAGAACAGCGCTCTAGAGGTGCACAGGAACGACGGGCGACCGGTTCCCTCGGCAGCGCCGTTGCGGCGGAGCCGGCCGGTCCGCTCGGCACCGCCAGGCAGCGCGCCGTCGCGGCGGAGTAAGGGGACGGTGCGCTGCCCTGGTGGAGCGCCGTCGCGGCCGAGTAAGCGGACAGCGGGGAGGAGCCGCCCCTCCGGAGGGGCCCGGGTGTGGGCGGGCCCATCGTCGGGGGTCAGTGTGCTGCTGATTCCCAGTCCGGGCCTTGGCCCACTGAGACGTCCAGGGGGGCTCGGAGATGGACCGCGTTGGACATTTCGTGGCGGACGAGGTCCTCTACGCGGGCACCCTCGCCGGGGGCGATCTCCAGGACGATTTCGTCGTGGACCTGGAGGAGCATGCGGGACGTGAGGCCGGCGTCCTCCAGGGCGCGGCCCACATTCAGCATGGCGATCTTGACGATGTCCGCGGCCGTGCCCTGGATGGGCGCGTTGAGCGCCATCCGCTCGGCGGCCTCGCGGCGCTGCCGGTTGTCACTGTTGAGGTCGGGCAGATAGCGGCGGCGGCCGAAGAGCGTCGCCGTGTACCCGGTCGCCCGCGCCTCGTCGACCGCCCGGCGCAGATAGTCCCGGACCCCGCCGAAGCGCTCGAAGTACGCGTCCATCAAGGCGCGGGCCTCCCCCGCGTCGATGTTCAGCTGCTGGGAAAGGCCGAATGCCGACAGGCCGTACGCGAGGCCGTACGACATCGCCTTGATCTTGCGCCGCATCTCGGCGTCGACGGCATCGGGCTCGACGCCGAACACCTGCGCCGCGGCCGTGGTGTGGAGGTCCTCGCCGGAGGTGAACGCCTCGATGAGGCCCTCGTCCTCGGAGAGGTGCGCCATCACGCGCAGCTCGATCTGGCTGTAGTCGGCCGTCATCAGCGACTCGAAGCCCTCGCCGACGACGAAGCCGCGGCGGATCGCCCGGCCCTCGTCGGTGCGGACGGGAATGTTCTGCAGGTTCGGGTCGACCGAGGAGAGACGGCCCGTCGCGGCGACCGTCTGGTTGAAGGTGGTGTGGATGCGGCCGTCCGTCGCGATGGTCTTGATCAGGCCCTCGACGGTGACGCGGAGCTTCGCCTGCTCGCGGTGGCGGAGCATGATGACCGGCAGTTCGTTGTCGGTCTGGGTGGCGAGCCAGGCCAGGGCGTCCGCGTCGGTGGTGTACCCCGTCTTGGTGCGCTTGGTCTTGGGCAGGGCCAGCTCGCCGAAGAGGACCTCCTGGAGCTGCTTGGGCGAGCCGAGGTTGAACTCGTGCCCGGCCGCCGCGTGCGCCTCCTTCACCGCCTGCTGCACGGCACCGGCGAACATCTGCTCCATGGCTTCGAGGTGGGCTCGGTCCGCGGCGATGCCGTGCCGCTCCATGCGGGCCAGCAGCGCCGACGTCGGCAGCTCCACGTCCCGCAGCAGCTCGGCGGCGCCGACCTCCTCCAGGCGCTGCCCGAACGCCTCGCCCAGGTCGAGGATGGCGCGGGCCTGCACCATGAGGGCCTCGGCCTCGGCGCCGTCGTCCGCGCCGAAGGCCAGCTGGCCGTCGGCGGTGGCGGCGGGGGCCAGCTCCCGACCGAGGTACTCCAGGGACAGCGCGTCCAGGTCGAAGGAGCGGCGGCCCGGCTTGACCAGGTACGCGGCGAGGGCGGTGTCCATGGTGACGCCCTCGATGATCCAGCCGTGCTCCGCGAAGACCCGCATCGCGCCCTTGGCATTGTGGAACACCTTGGGCGTCGCCCGGTCGGCGAGCCAGGCCGCCCACGTGGTCTCGTCCGTCTCGTCGAGCTGGGTCGGGTCGAACCAGGCGGCCGCTCCCCCGGCGGCGGCGAGCGCGATCTCGGTGACCGAGCCCGTGCCGAGCGCCCAGGTGTCGACGCTGGCGACACCGAGGACCTCCGTGCCGTGCTCGGTGAGCCAGCCGGTCAGCTCGCCGGAGCCGAGGACCGTGCCGTCCACGGCGACGCCCGCGGCGGGCTGCGGCCCGGCGTCCGCCTCCTCCGCCCCCGGGTCGACGGCCAGCAGCCGCTCGCGCAGCGACGGGTTGCGGATCTCCAGGGTGTCCAGGACCATCGCGACGGCCTTGCGGTCGTACGGGGCGCGCTCCAGGTCGGTGACCGTCCTCGGCAGGTCGACCGTGCGCACCATCTCGGTGAGGCGGCGGTTGAGCTTGACGGCCTCCAGATGGTCACGGAGGTTCTGCCCCGCCTTGCCCTTGACCTCCTCGACGCGCTCGACCAGATCCGCGAACGAACCGAACTGGTTGATCCACTTCGCGGCGGTCTTCTCGCCGACGCCGGGGATGCCGGGCAGGTTGTCGGACGGGTCGCCGCGCAGGGCCGCGAAGTCCGGGTACTGGGCGGGCGTCAGGCCGTACTTCTCGAACACCTTCTCCGGGGTGAACCGGGTCAGCTCCGAGACGCCCTTGGTGGGGTAGAGCACGGTGGTGTGTTCGGAGACCAGCTGGAAGGAGTCGCGGTCACCGGTGACGATGAGGACCTCGAAGCCCTCCGCCTCGGCCTGGGTGGCGAGGGTGGCGATGATGTCGTCGGCCTCGAAGCCGTCGACCGCGAAGCGCACGGCGTGCATGGCGTCGAGCAGCTCGCCGATCAGCTCGACCTGCCCCTTGAACTCGTCGGGGGTCTTGGAGCGGTTGGCCTTGTACTCGGTGAACTCCTCGGAGCGCCAGGTCTTGCGGGAGACGTCGAACGCCACCGCGAAGTGGGTGGGCGCCTCGTCGCGCAGCGTGTTCGCCAGCATCGACGCGAAGCCGTAGATCGCGTTCGTCGGCTGGCCCGTCGCGGTCGTGAAGTTCTCCGCGGGGAGCGCGAAGAACGCGCGGTAGGCCAGCGAATGCCCGTCCATGAGCATGAGCCGGGGACGGCTGCCGCCGGTGGTCGTGTCGGTCTTCTTCGATGCTGTCTCTGCCACGCACCCGATCCTGCCACGTGCCACTGACACTCGGACCACGCCCGCCGCCCCGCGCCCTCGCACCGGCCCCCGACCCCACCCCGCCCCCGGGCGTCGAAGCGGACACATCCCCGTACCCGTCCCCGCCCGGTCACGGCGGATCGTCCCCGTGCACCGATCTCGATCGGGGCCGGTGACACGTGCGAGGATCGGGGGCGTACCTCAGGCTCGACAGCACACGTACGCGAATGGGGAGCAGCGATGGCCGGCAAGGCGCCCAAGAGTGATCCGGTTCAGGACGCGCCGCAGGTCGCGCAGCCGAAGCATGCGGCGGCGGGGCTCCCCGCGATCGGGCACACCCTGCGGATAGCGCAGCAGCAGATGGGGGTGAAGCGGACCGCGCTGACACTGCTGCGGGTCAATCAGAAGGACGGCTTCGACTGTCCCGGCTGCGCCTGGCCGGAGCCGGAGCACCGGCACACGGCGGAGTTCTGCGAGAACGGCGCGAAGGCGGTCGCCGAGGAAGCCACGCTGCGCCGGGTCACTCCGGAGTTCTTCGCCGCGCACACCGTGGCGGACCTGGCCACCCGCAGCGGCTACTGGCTGGGCCAGCAGGGCCGGCTCACCCACCCCGTGTACCTGCCCGAGGGGGGCGACCGGTACGAGCCGGTGTCCTGGGAGCGGGCCTTCGACATCGTCGCCGAGGAGCTGCACGCCCTCGGCTCCCCCGACGAGGCCCTCTTCTACACCTCCGGGCGCACCAGTAACGAGGCGGCGTTCCTGTACCAGTTGTTCGCCCGCGAGTTCGGCACGAACAACCTGCCGGACTGCTCCAACATGTGCCACGAGTCGTCGGGCTCCGCGCTGTCCGAGACGATCGGCATCGGCAAGGGCAGCGTCCTGCTGGAGGATCTGTACAAGGCGGATCTGATCGTCGTCGCCGGGCAGAACCCGGGCACGAACCACCCGCGCATGCTGTCCGCCCTGGAGAAGGCCAAGGCCGGCGGCGCGAAGATCATCACGGTCAATCCGCTGCCCGAGGCGGGCCTGGAGCGGTTCAAGAACCCGCAGACCCCGCAGGGCATGCTCAAGGGCGCCGCCCTCACCGATCTGTTCCTGCAGATCCGCATCGGCGGCGACCAGGCCCTGTTCCGTCTCCTCAACAAGCTGGTCCTTCAGACGGAGGGAGCGGTCGACGAGGAGTTCGTGCGCGAGCACACGCACGGCTTCGAGGAGTTCGCCGAGGCGGCCCGCGCCGCCGACTGGGAGGAGACGCTCACCGCGACCGGTCTGACGCGCGAGCAGATCGACGAGGCGCTGCGCATGGTCCTCGCCTCGAAGCGGACGATCGTCTGCTGGGCCATGGGCCTGACCCAGCACAAGCACGCGGTGCCCACCATCCGCGAGGTCGTCAACTTCCTGCTGCTGCGCGGCAACATCGGCCGCCCCGGCGCGGGCGTCTGCCCGGTGCGCGGTCACTCCAACGTGCAGGGCGACCGCACGATGGGCATCTTCGAGCGGCCCGCCCCGGCGTTCCTGGACGCCCTGGAGAAGGAGTTCGGCTTCGCGCCGCCCAGGGAGCACGGCTACGACGTCGTACGGGCCATCAAGGCCATGCGCGACGACAAGGCGAGGGTGTTCTTCGCGATGGGCGGCAACTTCGTGTCGGCGTCCCCCGACACGGAGGTCACGGAGGCGGCGATGCGGCGCGCCCGGCTGACGGTGCACGTGTCGACGAAGCTGAACCGCTCGCACGCGGTCACGGGCGCGCGGGCGCTGATCCTGCCCACCCTGGGCCGCACCGAGCGTGATCTGCAGGGCAGCGGCGAGCAGTTCGTGACCGTCGAGGACTCCATGGGCATGGTCCACGCCTCCCGCGGCCGTCTGGAGCCCGCGAGCCGGCATCTGCTGTCCGAGCCGGCCATCGTGTGCCGCCTCGCCCGCCGGGTCCTCGGCGAGGAGAGCCGCACACCGTGGGAGGAGTTCGAGAAGGACTACGCGACGATCCGTGACCGCATCGCGCGCGTGGTGCCCGGTTTTGAAGACTTCAACGCGCGCGTGGCGGATCCGAACGGCTTCGCGCTGCCGCACGCCCCGCGCGACGAGCGCCGCTTCCCCACCGCCACCGGCAAGGCCAACTTCACCGCCGCGCCGGTGGAGTTCCCCCGGCTGCCCGAGGGCCGTCTGCTGCTGCAGACCCTGCGCTCGCACGACCAGTACAACACCACGATCTACGGCCTCGACGACCGCTACCGGGGCATCACGGGCGGCCGCCGGGTCGTCCTCGTCCACCCTGAGGACGCCGCGGAGCTGAAGGTCGCCGACGGCTCCTACGTGGACCTGGTGAGCGAGTGGAAGGACGGTGTCGAGCGCCGGGCGCCCGGTTTCCGGGTGGTGCACTACCCGACGGCCCGCGGCTGCGCGGCCGCCTACTACCCCGAGACCAACGTCCTGGTGCCGCTGGACGCCACCGCGGACACCAGCAACACCCCGGCCAGCAAGTCCGTCGTGGTCCGTCTGGAACAATCGGCCACCGACTGAGCGTTTGCTCAGGCAGTGAGGCCGGTATACGACCGCCGACGGCACGCGGCGGTCGACGACGAACGGAGCCCCATGGGCGAGCAGCACCACGTCACGTTCCCGCAAGAGGTCATCGACGAGTACGCGGCACTCGGCGTCGACCTGGTCGCGATGTTCTCCGCGGGGCACCTGGGCACCCGCATGGGCGTGCAGATCGTGGAGGCGTCCGCGGACCGCGTCGTCGGCACCATGCCGGTCGAGGGCAACACCCAGCCGTACGGGCTGCTGCACGGCGGCGCGTCCGCCGTGCTCGCGGAGACCCTCGGCTCGGTCGGCTCCATGCTGCACGCGGGCAGCTCCAAGATCGCGGTGGGCGTCGACCTGAACTGCACCCACCACCGCGGCGTGCGGTCCGGGCTGGTCACCGGGGTGGCCACACCGGTGCACCGGGGGCGCTCGACCGCCACGTACGAGATCGTCATCAGCGACGAGGCGGGCAAGCGGGTGTGCACGGCCCGGCTGACCTGTCTGCTGCGCGACGTCCTGCCGGCCGACGCCCAGCGGGTCACGGGCGGCTGACCCGTCGGCGAGCCCGCGGGCGCCCGGCGCTGGCGGACGACGGCGGGAGAGGTCTAGCTTTCGGGGCATGGGATCGGGAGGAGCCTCCGGGTGGGGGGCCGCCCTGGGACCGGCGCTGCTGATCGGCGTCCTGGTCACCGGGTGCGGAGCGTCGGAAGCGAACAACGGACCGGCGGCCGGCGGCTCGGCGTCGCCGTCAGCGGCGGCCACACCGCCCGAGCGCTTGTGCGCGCGAATCGTCTCCCACTGGTCGCGGGAGGCCCTGGACGGCGAGGGCTACGGCGACTACCAGTCCATGGGGATGTCGAACGGCCAGTACGACATCCTGCGCGAGGTCGTCGACGCCGCCCGCGCCGAGCAGGAGCGCGCCGGCCGGAAGGCGGCCGAGCGGCTCGTCGACGAGGAGGCGCGCACACGCTGCGCGAAGCTGTACCGGGACGGCAACCCGACCGGGGGGCCGTGGAGTTGAGTGGCGTCGGACCCGTCGAAGCGGGCGAGGGGACCCACGCCGAGGACGCCCCGTCACCGCGCGGACGCCTCGCCCCGCTGTACACCCGTCACCGCCGCGCCGCGCTCGCCGCCGGCGCGGCCGCCCTCGTCCTCACGGGCGGCCTCCTCTACGTGACCCGCCCCCGGCCGGAGCCCCCGGCCCCTCCCCCGTACCCGTCCCAGGCCGTGGGGTTCACCTACCTCGGGCCCGAGCCCCGGCCCGCCGACCTTCCGGCGGGGAGTTTCCGCTTCGGCATCGCGGTCACCACGCGCGACGGACCCCCGGTCACCGTGACCCGGATCTCCCAGCCGTCCGCCGGACTCACCCTGACCTCCACGCCGCGACCGCCCTTCCGGGGCCCGGCCGACGGCGCCCTCACCGTCGTCATCACCATGCGGGTGACGGATTGCGGGAAAGTCCCGAGGAACGCCGGACTGCCTTTCCTGGACGTAACTCTGCGTAATAGGCGCGCAATAGAGGACCACAGTTTCATCCTCGGCGAAGGCTATGCCCGCGACCTCTCCGAAGCGATTGAGGTCGCCTGCAGCAACGACTTGGCGTCACTACCAAAACTTAAGAACACTCCTGAAAACGCCGACGCACTTCCTGCGGCTTCTCACAATGTGGACAGGGCGAATCGGCCTTAATTCCTCGCATCCACCCACGGAGTACCGCTCTGCATTACGTCGTGTCATAACAAGAGCGTCACAGCCTCCCTCAGACCCTCCTCCACGTTCCCATCACACGCTTAGAGTCACGCCCAGTCACCGCGCCATCGGATTCGAAGTCATTTTCGTCCCAGCGCTCGACTCGGCCCGCTCAACCAGGAGCGGGCCGTGCCACGGAAAGGACTGATCGTGCGTCAACGCTCGCTCATCGCCATCACCGCCGCGCTGGCGGCGGGAGCTCTCACCCTCACCGCCTGCGGCTCGCGCGACGACAGCGCCGGCTCGGACTCCGAAGGAAGCGGCGGCGGCACCACCGTCGTCATCGGTGTCGACGCACCGCTGACCGGCGACCTGTCGGCCCTCGGTCTCGGCATCAAGAACTCCGTAGACCTGGCCGCCAAGACGGCCAACAAGGAGAAGACCGTCGAAGGCGTCACCTTCAAGGTCGAGGCCCTCGACGACCAGGCGCAGCCCTCCTCGGGCCAGCAGAACGCCACCAAGCTCGTCGCCGACAAGGACGTCCTCGGCGTCGTCGGCCCGCTGAACTCCTCGGTCGCCGAGTCCATGCAGAAGGTCTTCGACGACGCCAAGCTCGTCGAGGTCTCCCCGGCCAACACCAACCCGGCCCTGACCCAGGGCACGGACTGGCAGAAGACCAAGACCCGCCCGTACAAGTCGTACTTCCGCACCGCGACCACGGACGCCATCCAGGGCCCGTTCGCAGCGCAGTACGTCTTCAACGACGCCAAGAAGAAGAAGGTCTTCGTCATCGACGACAAGAAGACCTACGGCGCCGGTCTGGCCGCCACCTTCACCGAGGAGTTCAAGAAGCTCGGCGGCAAGGTCGCCGGCACCGAGCACATCAACCCCGACACCAAGGACTTCTCCGCGGTCGCCACCAAGGTGAAGAACTCGGGCGCGGACGTCGTCTACTACGGCGGCGAATACCCGCAGGCCGGCCCGCTCAGCAAGCAGATCAAGGCCGCCGGCGCCAAGATCCCCGTGGTCGGCGGCGACGGCATCTACAGCGCCGACTTCATCAAGCTGGCCGGCGCCAGCGGCAAGGGCGACCTGGCCACCTCGGTCGGCGCCCCGGTCGAGGAGCTCCCCTCCGCCAAGGAGTTCGTGGCGAACTACAAGGCCGCGGGCTACAAGGAGGCCTTCGAGGCCTACGGCGGCTACTCCTACGACTCGGCCTGGGCGATCATCGAGGCCGTGAAGAAGGTCGTCGAGGACAACAACGGCAAGCTCCCGAGCGACGCTCGCGCCAAGGTCACGGCCGCGATGCAGAACGTCTCGTTCGACGGGGTGACCGGCAAGGTCTCCTTCGACGAGTACGGTGACGCCACCAACAAGCAGCTCACCGTCTACGCCGTCGAGAACGGTGCCTGGAAGGCCGTCAAGTCCGGTACCTACTCCGGCTGATCCTCCACAACCGCACCATTCCTGAGCCGCGCGGGGCGCTGTTCCACTGGCGCCCCGCGCGGACTCGCATCCGGCCCCCCGTCGAAACATCCGAAACCCTCTCGGAGGACATGCGGTGAACGAACTGCCGCAGCAGCTGGTCAACGGCCTGCTACTGGGATCCATGTACGGGCTGGTCGCCATTGGCTACACAATGGTCTATGGCATCGTCCAGCTCATCAACTTCGCCCACGGCGAGATCTTCATGACCGGAGCGTTCGGCGCTCTGACCATCTACGTGTACGTCCTGCCCGACGGCACGTCCATGTGGATCGCCCTGCCGCTGATGCTCATCGGCGCCGCCCTGGTCTCCACCACCATCGCCGTGGGAGCGGAACGATTCGCCTACCGCCCCCTCCGCAGCGCCCCACGCCTCGCCCCCCTCATCACCGCCATCGGCCTCTCCCTCGCCCTGCAGCAGGCGGTGTGGGCCTGGTACCCCGAGGCCAAGTCCGCCCGGACCTTCCCCGAGATCCCCGGCGGCCCCTTCGAGATCGGCAGCGTCACCATCCAGACCGGTGACGTCTTCCTCCTGATCGCGGCCCCCATCAGCATGGCCGTCCTCGCCTACTTCGTCATGAAGACCCGCACCGGCCGCGGCATGCAGGCCACCGCGCAGGACCCGGACACCGCCAAGCTCATGGGCATCAACACCGACCGCATCATCGTGGTCGCCTTCGCCCTCGGCGCGATCTTCGCCGCGGTCGGCGGTGTCGCCTACGGCCTGAAGTACGGCCAGATCGACTTCCGCATGGGCTTCATCCTCGGCCTGAAGGCCTTCACCGCAGCCGTCCTCGGCGGCATCGGCAACATCTACGGAGCCATGATCGGCGGCGTGGTCCTCGGCATCGCCGAAACCCTGGCCACCGCCTACATCGCCGACATCCCCGGCATGGACCAGTTCGGCAGCCAGTCCTGGGCCGACGTCTGGGCCTTCGTACTCCTCATCCTCGTACTGCTGTTCAGACCACAAGGTCTGCTCGGCGAGCGCGTCGCGGACAGGGCGTGACACCGATGACCACACAGACCACAGCACCCGAAACCCCCACCCCCGCCTCCGGCAAGCCCGCCGGCCTGATCGGCCTCCCCGAGAAGACCGGCCTCGCGCTCGCCCTCGGCGGCAGCGTCCTCACCATCGTCTCCACGTTCCTCGCCTGGACCTGGACCTCCGCCTTCCCCGGCGACCTCACCGTCTACGGCTACCCGGGCGGCCTGCAGGTCCTCGTCCTCATCGGCGGCGCCCTGGCCACGCTCTTCTGCCTGGCCCGCTACGGCGTGCAGGGCCTCGGCTGGCTGGTGCCCGCCGGCGCCGACGCGGCCATCAAGTTCGCCACCCTCGCCACCTTCGCCACCAGCTGGTACACGGTCCTCGCCATCAGCGTCGACCTCGGCGGCCTCGTCAACCTCGAACCCGGCGGCTACCTCGTCGCCCTCGCCAGCCTCGCCGCCCTCCTCGGCGCCCTGGCACTGCCCTTCGAGCGCCCCGAGCCCGACCCGTTCGACCCCGACGACACCGGCTGGGAGCTGTTCAAGCACCGCGCGGGCAGCAAGTGGGCCACCTTCAAGGCGGCCTTCGCCACCGGCACCCCCCGCCGCCTCGGCACGCTCCCCTCGTACGTCGAGATCCTGATCATCGTCGCCGTCCTCGCACTCGGCCTGACCGTCTTCACCTACGGCATCGGCACCGAGTACGACGAGCTGTTCATCGGCTTCCTGATCACCGCCGGCTTCGGCTTCGGCGCCCTCAACAAGGCCGGCCTCATCGCCCAGGCCTCCCAGATCACCGCCAAGCACCAGAACATCACCATCTGCGGCGCCTTCGTCGCGGCGGCACTGTTCCCCTTCACCCAGACCGACGACCAGTACGCGACCATCGGCGTCTACATCCTGATCTTCGCCACCGTCGCCCTCGGCCTGAACATCGTCGTCGGCCTCGCCGGCCTCCTCGACCTCGGATACGTCGCCTTCCTCGGCGTCGGCGCCTACGCCGCCGCCCTGGTCTCCGGCTCCCCCAGCTCGCCCTTCGACGTGCACTTCCCGTTCTGGGCCGCCGTCCTCGTCGGAGCCCTCGCCTCGCTCGTCTTCGGCGTCCTCATCGGCGCCCCGACCCTGCGACTGCGCGGCGACTACCTGGCCATCGTGACCCTCGGCTTCGGTGAGATCTTCCGGATCACCGCCAACAACCTCGACGGCACCTCCGGACCCGACCTCACCAACGGCTCCAACGGCATCTCCTCGATCCCGAACCTCAACATCCTCGGGTTCGACTTCGGCCTCCAGCACACCATCGGCGGCTTCACCATCGGCCGCTTCGCCAACTACTTCTTCCTGATGCTGCTCATCACCGCCGTCGTCGTGCTGGTCTTCCGGCGCAGCGGTGACTCCCGCATCGGCCGCGCCTGGGTCGCCATCCGCGAGGACGAGACCGCCGCGCTCGCCATGGGCATCAACGGCTTCCGCGTCAAGCTCATCGCCTTCGCCGTCGGCGCCTCCCTGGCCGGCCTCGCCGGAACCGTCCAGGCCCACGTCACCTACACCGTGACACCCGAGCAGTACCTCTTCGCCGGTGTGATCCCGCCCAACTCCGCCTTCCTGCTCGCCGCGGTCGTCCTCGGCGGCATGGGCACCATCAGCGGACCCCTCATCGGCGCGGCCCTGCTCTTCCTGATCCCCAACAAGCTCCAGTTCCTCGGCGACTACCAGCTCCTCGCCTTCGGCCTCGCACTCATCCTGCTGATGCGCTTCCGCCCGGAGGGAATGATCCCCAACCGGCGCCGCCAGCTCGAGTTCCACGAAGACGCGGAACCGCCCACAGTGCTCACCAAGACGGGGGCCTGACACCACCATGACGACTGACACCATCACCCCGAGCACCACGGGCCAGACGGTCCTCGACGCCCGCGGCGTCACCATGCGCTTCGGCGGCCTCACCGCCGTCCGCAACGTCGACTTCACCGTGAACGCAGGCGAAATCGTCGGCCTCATCGGCCCCAACGGCGCCGGCAAGACGACCTTCTTCAACTGCCTCACCGGCCTGTACATCCCCACCGAGGGCGAAGTCCGCTACAAGGGCAACGTCCTGCCGCCCAAGTCCTTCAAGGTCACCGCGGCCGGCATCGCCCGCACCTTCCAGAACATCCGCCTGTTCGCGAACATGACGGTCCTGGAGAACGTGCTCGTCGGCCGCCACACCCGGACCAAGGAAGGCTTCTGGTCGGCCGTACTGCGGCTGCCCAGCTTCCACAAGGCCGAGGCCAAGTCCCGCGAACGCGCCATGGAACTCCTGGAGTTCGTGGGCCTGGAGAACAAGGCCGACCACCTCGCCCGCAACCTCCCCTACGGCGAACAGCGCAAGCTGGAGATCGCCCGGGCACTCGCCAGCGAACCCGGCCTCCTCCTCCTGGACGAGCCCACCGCCGGCATGAACCCGCAGGAGACACGAGCCACCGAGGAACTCGTCTTCGCCATCCGCGACAAGGGCATAGCCGTCCTCGTCATCGAGCACGACATGCGGTTCATCTTCAACCTCTGCGACCGCGTCGCCGTCCTCGTCCAGGGCGAGAAGCTCGTCGAGGGCGACAGCGCCACCGTCCAGGGAGACGAACGCGTCGTCGCCGCCTACCTCGGCGAACCCTTCGAAGACGCTCCCGGCAAGGACGAGGTCGCGGAAGTCGAAGCCGCCGAAGCA
Source organism: Streptomyces neyagawaensis (assembly GCF_023516595.1). Taxonomy (GTDB): domain Bacteria; phylum Actinomycetota; class Actinomycetes; order Streptomycetales; family Streptomycetaceae; genus Streptomyces; species Streptomyces neyagawaensis. The sequence goes on from NZ_JAMGBG010000027.1 coordinate 138,381, forward strand.
CACGCCGAGGCCGCCACCGACGCCGCGCCCGGCAAGGAGAACGACCGATGACCGCACTGCTCGAAGTCGAGGACCTCCGGGTCGCCTACGGCAAGATCGAAGCCGTCAAGGGCGTCTCCTTCAAGGTCAACGCAGGCGAAGTCGTCACCCTCGTCGGCACCAACGGCGCCGGCAAGACCACGACGCTCCGCACCCTGTCCGGCCTCCTCAAGCCCGTCGGCGGCCAGATCAAGTTCAACGGCAAGTCGCTGAAGAAGGTCCCCGCACACGACATCGTCTCGCTGGGACTCGCCCACTCCCCCGAGGGGCGGCACATCTTCCCGCGCATGAGCATCGAGGACAACCTCCGCCTCGGCGCCTTCCTGCGCAGCGACAAGCCCGGCATCGAGAAGGACATCCAGCGCGCCTACGACCTCTTCCCCATCCTGGGCGAACGTCGCAAGCAGGCCGCCGGCACCCTCTCCGGCGGCGAGCAGCAGATGCTGGCCATGGGCCGCGCGCTCATGTCCCAGCCGAAGCTGCTCATGCTCGACGAGCCCTCCATGGGCCTCTCGCCGATCATGATGCAGAAGATCATGGCGACCATCGCCGAGCTGAAGTCCCAGGGCACCACGATCCTGCTCGTCGAGCAGAACGCCCAGGCGGCGCTCTCCCTCGCCGACCAGGGCCACGTCATGGAGATCGGCAAGATCGTCCTCTCCGGCACGGGCTCCGACCTGCTGCACGACGAATCCGTCCGCAAGGCGTACCTCGGCGAGGACTAGCGGACCAGCCACCGGACCGACACGCGAGGAGGCCCGCACCCCCCTTCCCAGGGGGTGCGGGCCTCCTCGCACGTACGACGCGGCCTACGCGGCCGACCGGGCCGCCCTCAGCCCTTCGCGGCCTTCTTCTCGTCGGCGTCCTGAATGACCGCCTCCGCGACCTGCTGCATCGACATCCTGCGATCCATCGACGTCTTCTGGATCCACCGGAACGCCGCCGGCTCCGTCAGCCCGTACTCCGTCTGCAGGATCGACTTCGCCCGGTCGACCAGCTTGCGGGTCTCCAGCCGGAGCGTGAGGTCGGCGACCTCCTTCTCCAGCTCCTTCAGCTCCGTGAACCGCGAGACGGCCATCTCGATCGCCGGCACGACGTCACTCTTGCTGAACGGCTTCACCAGGTACGCCATCGCGCCCGCGTCCCGCGCCCGCTCCACCAGGTCGCGCTGCGAGAACGCGGTCAGCATCAGCACCGGGGCGATACGCTCCTCGGCGATCTTCTCGGCGGCGGAGATACCGTCCATCTTCGGCATCTTCACGTCAAGGATCACCAGGTCCGGCTGGTGCTCCCGGGCCAGCTCGATGGCCTGCTCGCCGTCACCGGCCTCGCCCACGACGGAGTAGCCCTCCTCTTCGAGCATCTCCTTGAGGTCGAGGCGGATCAGTGCCTCGTCCTCGGCGATGACGACACGGGTCGTGAGCGGAGGCACGTGCGACTTGTCGTCGTCGGGCACGTCGAGGGGCTGGGGCGACTCGGGGGCGGTCACGTGGGCTCCTTGTTCAGGGCAGGGGTACTGCTGACAAGAGGGTACCTAGCTGCGGTAAGGTGGGGGCACGGCGGGTGGCCGCTGACCTTCGTTTTAGAGGAAGCCCCGGTAGTCCAGCGGAAGAGACACGGTGCTCAAACCACCGACAGCGTGGGTTCGAATCCCACCCGGGGCACTTTTCCTTCGTTTCCAAGGTCACCACCAGATGCGGATGTACACGTTCTCGTGAACATCCGCTTTTTGCTGCACCCAGAAGCGAGCAGTCGCCCAGAGTGACCGCATGTACGACACCAGCACACGTCGGCGAGCCCTGGCACTTGTCGCGCAGGGGCGCAGCCTGAACTCCGTGAGCCGCGAAACCGGCGTCTCCCGGGCCGCGATCCGCTCATGGCAGGAGAGGGTCGAACCACTCCCCCGCATGACGACGCCGGATCCCGGGCCACCAGCAGACGACCCCGCGTACTCCTACCTGCTCGGCCTCTACCTCGGTGACGGCTGCCTCAGCGCCCACCCACGGGGCGGCCATTACCTCCGCATCGCTTGCGCCGACGCGTGGCCAGGGCTGGTCCGACTGTGCCGGGAGGCCATCGCGCAGGTACGACCTGGCGTCGGCGTGTACGCACAGCAGAAGCAGGGCTGCGTGATGGTCACCAGCTACTACCCGCACTGGCCTGCCCTGTTCCCCCAACACGGCCCCGGCAAGAAGCACGAGCGTCGCATCGTGCTGGAACCCTGGCAGCAGGCCATCGTCGAAGCTCACCCCTGGGAGTTCGTGCGGGGGCTCATCCACTCCGACGGGTGCCGTGTCACCAACTGGACCACCCGCCTCGTCGGCGGTGAGCGCAAGCGGTACGAGTATCCGCGGTACTTCTTCACCAACAAGTCGGACGACATCCGGCGGCTCTATACCGACACCCTCGACAGGCTGGGCCTGGAGTGGACGCACTGCACCCGTCACGGCGCCCCCTACAACATCTCCGTCGCCCGTAAGGCCTCCGTCGCGCTGATGGATGCCCATGTCGGGGCCAAGCACTGACATCTGCGAGCCGCTACGCCTTCGGCGCGTCGTCCTCGGCGATGTGGTGGATGTGGACCAGGTTCGTGGTGCCCGCGACGCCCGGTGGGGAGCCGGCGGTGATGACGACCGTGTCGCCCTTGCGGCAGCGGGCGTACTCCAGCAGCAGTTCGTCGACCTGGCCGATCATCGCGTCCGTGGAGTCGACGCGCGGTCCGAGGAACGTCTCGACGCCCCAGGTGAGGCTCAGCTGGGAGCGCGTCGCCGGGTCGGGGGTGAAGGCGAGGAGGGGGATCGGGGAGCGGTAGCGGGACAGGCGGCGGGCGGTGTCGCCGGACTGGCTGAACGCCACGAGGAACCGGGCACCGAGGAAGTCGCCGATCTCGGCGGCGGCGCGGGCCACGGCGCCTCCCTGGGTGCGGGGTTTGTTGTGCTCGGTGAGGGGTGGGAGGCCGTCGGCGAGCAGGTTCTCCTCGGCGGCGGCGACGATGCGGCTCATCGTGCGGACCGTCTCGACGGGGTGTTTGCCGACGCTGGTCTCGCCGGACAGCATCACCGCGTCGGTGCCGTCGAGGACCGCGTTGGCGACGTCGCTGGCCTCGGCGCGTGTGGGCCGGGGGTGGTGGATCATCGAGTCGAGCATCTGTGTGGCGACGATGACCGGTTTGGCGTTGCGTCGGGCGAGGGCGATGGCGCGCTTCTGGACCAGGGGGACCTGTTCGAGGGGCATTTCGACGCCGAGGTCGCCGCGCGCGACCATGACGCCGTCGAAGGCGGCGACGATGTCGTCGAGGGCGTCGACCGCCTGGGGTTTCTCGACCTTGGCGATGACGGGGAGTCGGCGGCCCTCCTCGTCCATGATGCGGTGGACGGCGTCGATGTCCCGTCCCGTTCGCACGAAGGACAGGGCGACGATGTCGAAGCCGGTGCGCAGGGCCCAGCGGAGGTCGTTCTCGTCCTTGGTGGAGAGGGCGGGGACGGAGACGGCGACGCCGGGGAGGTTGAGGCCCTTGTGGTCGGAGACGATGCCGCCTTCGACGACCTCGGTGTGGACGCGGGGTCCGTCGACGGCGGTGACGTGGAGGGTCACCTTGCCGTCGTCGACGAGGATGCGTTCCCCGGTCGTGACGTCGGTGGCGAGGCCGTCGTAGGTCGTGCCGCAGATCTCGTGGGTGCCTTCGACGCCGGGTTCGACGGTGAGGGTGAAGGTGTCGCCGCGTTCGAGGAGTACGGGGCCTTCGGTGAAGCGGCCGAGGCGGATCTTCGGGCCTTGAAGGTCGGCGAGGAGGCCGACGCTGCGGCCGGTTTCGTCGGAGGCCTTGCGGACGTGTCGGTAGCGCTCCTCGTGTTCGGCGTGGTCGCCGTGGCTGAGGTTGAAGCGGGCGACGTCCATTCCGGCTTCGACCAGTGCCTTGATCTGGTCGTACGAGTCGGTGGCCGGCCCGAGGGTGCAGACGATCTTTGCTCGGCGCATGGTTCGAGCCTAGGGCTTACCCGCTGGTAGGGACTTGGAGGCACGTGACTACTCAACGGCCTTTGGGTGAAGGGTATTTGACAAGCAGTCATCAGATGTCGTCAGTAGTTGTCGAGGCGTCGTCAAGGTGGCGTCAAGCAGTGAAGCCGGGCGCCGGGCGTGGCGGGGGCGCTCACAGGGTGGGTGGGTGCAGGGTGAAGCGGGCGTTGACCTGGGCGTGGATGTGCTGGCGTTCGGGTTCGAGGTCGAGGGGGGCCGGTGCGGCGTCCTCGGCGGCGTAGGCCATGGTGCGGGCGTAGGCGGCGGGGCGGAAGGGTTCGGGGGTCTCGGTGCCGAGGTCGGCGAGTTCGACGAGGGCGGCGAGGGTGGTGCCGAGCGCGTCGGCGTATTCGCGGGCGCGCTGGACGGCTTCGCGTACGGCTTTCTGGCGGGCTTCACGGTGGGCGGGTGAGTCGGGGCGGAGGGACCAGGTGGGGCCGTCGACATGGGTGAGGTCGAGGTCGGCGATTCGGGTGGCGAGTTCGCCGAGGGCGGTGAAGTCGGTGAGTTCGGCGGTGATGTGGACGCGGCCGTGGTAGGCGTGGACGCGTTCGCCGCGGCCTTTCTCCTTGAGTTGGGGGGTGAGGGAGAAGGTGCCGGTTTCGAGGCGTTCGACGGCGTCGCCGTAGCTTTTGACGAGGTCGAGGGCGGTGTTGTTGCGGCGGGTGAGGTCGTCGAGGGCGGTGCGGCGGTCCTTGCCTCGGGCGGTGACGGTGATTCCGATGCGGGCGATCTCGGGGTCGACCTCCAGGTGGGCGTCGCCGCGGACGGCGATGCGGGGGGCGTCGGGGGTGCCGTAGGGGAGGGCGGTGGGGTGGGGCTGTGCGGGGGTGTCGGTCATACGTCCCACTCTGTCACCGCGGGTCCGGTTGGCGTCGGGGGCCGCGGTGAGCCGGTCACCAGATCGCAACCTGGAGGGACTGTTGCTGTGTGGAATGTACGGGTCAGAATCTACGCGCGTTATCGCGTGTGGCCTTTTTTCTTGTTCGCTGGTCTACGCGCGTTGAGATCCCGTTCCTCCCGAGGAGTACCGATATGGCCTTGAACCGCCGGAAGTTCCTGAAGAAGTCAGCCGTGACCGGTGCCGGGGTGGCCATCGCCGGTTCGGCTCTGGCGCCGAACGCTGAGGCGGCCGAGGCGACCGGCGGCAAGGAGAAGGCCCCGAAGCGCTACCGGTTCACCGTGATGGGGACGACGGACCTGCACGGCAACGTCTTCAACTGGGACTACTTCACGGACAAGGAGTTCGACGACAAGGCGCACAACGACGTCGGCCTCGCGAAGATCTCGACGCTGGTGAACCAGGTCCGCAAGGAGAAGGGGCGCGGCAACACGCTCCTCATCGACGCCGGTGACACCATCCAGGGCACGCAGCTGTCGTACTACTACGCGAAGGTCGACCCGATCACGGCCAAGGGCGGTCCCGTCCACCCGATGGCGCAGGCCATGAACGCGATCGACTACGACGCGGCGGCGCTCGGGAACCACGAGTTCAACTACGGCATTCCGGTGCTGCGGAAGTTCCAGGAGCAGTGTCGTTTCCCGCTGCTGGGTGCGAACGCGCTGGACGCGAAGACGCTGCGCCCGGCGTTCCCGCCGTTCAGCATGCATCGGCTGCGGACGCCGTTCGGCCGTGATGTGAAGGTGGCGGTGCTGGGTCTGACGAACCCGGGCATCGCGATCTGGGACAAGGCGAACGTGCAGGGGAAGATGACGTTCCCGGGTCTGGAGGAGCAGGCGGCGAAGTGGGTGCCGAGGCTCAGGTCGATGGGCGCGGACGTCGTCATCGTGTCGGCGCACAGCGGTTCGTCGGGGACGTCGTCGTACGGTGACCAGCTGCCGTACATCGAGAACGCGGCCGGGCTGGTGGCGGAGCAGGTGCCGGGGATCGACGCGATCCTCGTGGGGCACGCGCACACGGAGATCCCGGAGTACTTCGTCACCAACAAGAAGACCGGCAAGCAGGTCGTGCTGTCGGAGCCGCTCAAGTGGGGTCAGCGGCTGACGCTGTTCGACTTCGAGTTGGTGTGGAGCCGGGGCTGCTGGAAGGTCGAGAAGGTCGGTTCGAAGGTCCTCAACTCCAACGCGGTGGAGGAGGACCCGAAGATCGTGAAGCTGCTGTCGGACGAGCACGCGAAGGTCGTGACGTATGTCAACCAGGTGATCGGTACGAACGCCGCGGAGATGCGGTCGGAGGAGGCGCCGTACAAGGACGTCCCGATCATCGACCTGATCAACCACATCCAGGCGGACACGGTGAAGAAGGCGCTCGCGTCGTCCGAGTACGCGTCGCTGCCGGTGCTGTCGCAGGCCGCCGCGTTCTCCCGCAGCGCGGTGATCCCGGCGGGGAACGTCACCATCCGGGATGTCGCCGGTCTGTATGTCTTCGAGAACACGCTGGAGGCGCGTCTGATGACGGGTGCGCAGATGAAGGCGTATCTGGAGTTCTCGGCGAACTACTTCGCGCAGACGGCGCCGGACGCGGTGGTGGACCCGGCGAAGCTGACGAACGCGAACGGTACGCCGGACTACAACTACGACGCGGTGAGCGGTCTGTCGTACGAGATCGACATCGCGCAGCCGGCGGGTTCGCGGATCAAGAACGTGCGGTTCGAGGGTGCGCCGTTGGCGGACGACCAGAAGTTCGTGTTCGCGGTGAACAACTACCGGGCCAACGGTGGCGGCAACTTCCCGCATGTGGCGGCGGCGCCGATGCTGTGGTCGAACTCGGACGAGATCCGTAACACGATGATCGCGTGGGTGAAGGCGAAGGGGTCGATCGACCCGGCGGCGTTCGCGTCGGTGGACTGGAAGCTGACCCGGAACGGTACGCCGGTCTTCTAGGGGTTCGGCCAGGGATTCGGCCAGGGGTTCGGCTCCCGGTTCGCGGGAGTGGCAGGTCGACGGCGTCGGCGCACGATGGGTGCGCCGACGCCGTCGGTGTGTTCGGTGTGTGCTGGGGCCGTGCCGGTGGCGGTCAGCGCACGTCGACCAGGGGGGTGAGGGGGCCCGTGGTCCGCTCGTCCCTGGCGCGGGGGATGTGGGGCCGGGGTTCGAGGCCGAAGGTGGTGAAGGCGGTGCGGCTCGGCAGGGCGTAGGTCTCCTTGCCGGTGAGGGTGTTGAGGATGGTGGCGCTGCGCCAGGCGGCGAGGCCGAGGTCGGGGGTGCCGACGCCGTGGGTGTGGAGGTCGGCGTTCTGGATGTGGAGGTGGCAGCCGGAGGCGGTGACCGACGGGGCGAGGACCATCCGGAAGTGTTCGTCGACTCTGGGGCGGTCGTGGCTGTCGCGGCGGATGTAGGGGTCCAGGCCGGCGAGGAGGCGGTCGAGGGGGCGTTCGCGGTAGCCGGTGGCGAGGACGACGGCATCGGTGGTGAGGCGGGAGCGGGTGCCCTGCTCGGTGTGTTCGAGGTGGAGTTCGACCTTGGTGGTGGCGAGGCGGCCCGCGGTGCGGACGTGGACGCCGGGGGTGAGGACGGTGTCGGGCCAGCCTCCGTCGAGGGTGCGGCGGTAGAGCTCGTCGTGGATGGCGGCGATGGTGTCGGTGCCGATGCCCTTGTGGAGTCGCCATTGGGCGGCGACGAGCCGGTCTCGGGTGGTTTCGGCGAGGGTGTGGAAGTAGCGGGTGTAGTCGGGGGTGAAGTGTTCCAGGCCGAGCTTGGAGTACTCCATGGGGGCGAATGCCTCGGTGCGGCCCAGCCAGTGGAGTCGTTCGCGGCCGGCGGGCCGGTGGCGCAGCAGGTCGAGGAAGATCTCGGCGCCCGACTGGCCTGCGCCGATGACGGTGACGTGTCCGGCGGTGAGGAGGCGGTCGCGGGCGCCGAGGTAGTCGGCGGCGTGGAGGACGGGGACGCCGGGGGCTTCGACGAGGGGCTTGAGGGGTTCGGGCACGAAGGGTTCGGTGCCGACGCCGAGGACGACGTTGCGGGTGTAGGTGCGGCCGAGGGCCGCGTCGCCCTCGGTGTCGAGGCGGGTGAAGTCGACCTCGAACAGGTCGCGTTCGGGGTTCCAGCGGACGGAGTCGACCTGGTGGCCGAAGTGCAGGCCGGGGAGGTTCTCGCTGACCCAGCGGCAGTAGGCGTCGTACTCGGCGCGTTGGATGTGGAACCGCTCGGCGAAGTAGAAGGGGAAGAGCCGGTCGCGGGTCTTGAGGTAGTTGAGGAACGACCAGGGGCTGGCGGGGTCGGCGAGGGTCACCAGGTCGGCGAGGAAGGGGACCTGGAGGGTGGTGCCCTCGATGAGCTGGCCGGGGTGCCAGTCGAAGCGGGGGCGTTGTTCGTAGAAGACGGCGTCGAGTTCGGTGAGGGGGTGGGCGAGGGCGGCGAGGGAGAGGTTGGCGGGGCCGATGCCCACGCCGACGACGTCGCGGGGGGCTTCGGGGGCGGGGGGCGGGGTGCTCGGGGTGGGTGGGGGCGTGCTCATGTCGGGGTGTGTCCTTCGGGGAGGTCCGCGGCAGCGGCGGGGTCCGTGCGTTCCACGAGTGCGAGGAGGGCGGTGAGGTCGCCGGGCCGGGCGTGGGGGTTGAGCAGGGTGGTCTTGAGCCAGAGCCGGCCGTCGAGGGCGGCGCGGCCGAGGACGGCGCGGCCGTCGTGCAGGAGTTTTCGCCGGATGGCGGCCACGGTGTCGTCGCTGGCGCGGGCGGGCCGGAACAGGACCGTGCTGATGGTGGGCCGGTCGTACAGCTCGAAGCCGGGGTGGGCGTCGATGAGTGCGGCGAACTCGTGGGCGAGGTCGCAGACCTGGTCGACGAGGGCGCCGAGTCCCGTGCGGCCGAGGGTCTTGAGGGTGGCCGCGATCTTGAGGATGTCGGGGCGGCGGGTGGTGCGCAGGGAGCGGCCGAGGAGGTCGGGGAGGCCGGCTTCGGTGTCGTCGTCGGCGTTGAGGTAGTCGGCGCGGTGGCCGAGTACGGCGAGGTCGGCTTCGTCGCGGACGGTGAGGAGTCCGGCGGCGACGGGCTGCCAGCCGAGTTTGTGCAGGTCGAGGGTGACGGTGTGGGCGCGGTCCAGGGCGGTGAGTCGGGGGCGGTGGCGGGCGCTGAAGAGGAGCCCTCCGCCGTAGGCGGCGTCGATGTGGAGGCGGGCTCCGTGGGCCGCGCACAGGTCGGCGATGTGGGGCAGCGGGTCGATGAGTCCGGCGTCGGTGGTGCCGGCGGTGGCGGCGACGAGGAGGGGCCCCTGGAGCCGGGTGAGCGTGTGGTCGAGGGCAGCGGGGTCGAGGGTGCCGGCCGGGGTGGGGACGATGACGGGTTCGGGCAGGCCGAGGAGCCAGGCGGCGCGGGGCAGGGAGTGGTGGGCGTTGGCTCCGCAGACGAGCCGTACTCCGGTGTGGGCCTCGCGGGCCAGGAGGACGGCGAGTTGGTTGGACTCGGTGCCGCCGGTGGTGACGAGGGCGTCGGCGGCGCTGGTCTCGGCGGCGAGGGCCCGGGTGACGAGGGCTTCGAGGGCGGAGGCGGCGGGGGCCTGGTCCCAGGAGTCCAGCGACGGGTTCAGTACGGAGGCGGCGAGGTCGGCGGCGGTGGCGACGGCCAGGGGTGGGGTGTGCAGGTGGGCCGCGCACAGGGGGTCGGCGGGGTCGGCGGTTCCGGCGGCGAGGGCGAGGACCAGCCGCCGCAGCGCCTGCGGGTCCCCTTCGGCGGGCAGCGGGTCACCGAGCGCGTCCCGCACGGCCGCGGCGACCGCCTCCGGCCCACCGGCGGGCAGCGGCCCGCCCCTCGCACGGGCCCCGTCCCGCAGCGCGCCGAGCACGACCTCGACCAACGACCGCAGCGCGTCGGGGCCTTGGGGGCCTGAGGCGAGGGGCGGGCTGGTCATGGGTTCCTCCGGGGCGCGGGAGTCCCATCTTGTACGCCGATTGGGTGCTCGGCCCCGAAAAGGCCGCCGAATACCACCAAAAGAGCGTACGGCGCCGCCCCGGACCGCCGCGGGGTGGCGGAGCACCAGGCCGCCCGGCCGCGTACGGCCGGGGTGCCCCGACCGACCGCGCAGCGTGTCGGCGGGGACCTGGCGCCGGGTACTGCACGGGCCGTGCACCGCGGCTGGCCCAGCGCGACCTGAGGACCTCGACCGGCTAGGCGCGCGAGCGCACGGCAGCGGGCTCCCGCAGGGGGCGAGGCACCGGGCCACCGGCCACGCGAGACGCGCCGACCGGGCCCGGGCGACCAGCCCCGCATCACCCGCGGAACGCGAACAGCCACGCAAGGCTCAAGGACCACGCCCGTCCACACGCGCGAGCACACAGCGGCGGGCACCCGCAAGGCGCGAGGCACCGGGCCACCGGCCACGCGAGACGCACCGACCGGGACCGGGCGACCAGCCCCGCATCACCCGCGGAACGCGAACAGCCACGCAAGGCCCGAGGACCACGCCCGGCCACACGCGCGAGCACACAGCGGCGGGCACCCGCAGGGTGCAAGGCATCGAGCCAGGCACCGGGTGACGGCCGCTCGGTGTGGCCTGGCGGTGGGGGCCTTGCGAGCCGGTCCCCCGCGGCCCGCAGAGTCCGACCGGCCAGGCGGGGGCTTGGGGGCCTCGACCGAGTGGGACTGCGGGGCGGCGCCTCTAGCGGCCCCGTCGCGCGTGGCCCCGTGGCCGTCGTCGGCTCGGGGTGCCGTCCGCCTCCGCCGGCCCTGCCCCCGGCTACGCGCAGCCTCGGGGGTGGTACCTGCTTCGCGTGGCCTTGGAACGCCGTCGGCCCAAGGGTGGGCCGACGGCGTTCTCCGGGGAGCGGTTACGCGTTCCTGACCTTCAGGGCGCGGTTCAGGTCGTCGAGTTGGTCGACCAGCTTTCGGCGTAGGGCCGGGATGGGGGCGGCCTCGGTCAGGCAGCGTTCGCCCAGGGCGAGGGTTTTCGCGTCCACCGTGTGGACGGGGAACGCCCAGCGTCCGGCGGCCTCCGCGATGGCCGGGCCCCGTCGGGCGGCCAGCGCGACCGCGTCGTCCCAGTAGCGGTCGACGTACTCCTGGAGGAGTTCCGTCTGTTCCGGCTGCCAGAAGCCCTGGGCGGTGGCGGTGAAGAGGTAGTTGGAGAGGTCGTCGGTGGTGAACATCGCCTCCCAGGCGGCCTGCTTGGCCTCCGGGTCGGGGAGGGCGGCCCGGCAGCGGGCGGCGCCCTCCTGGCCGGTGGCGCTGGGGTCGCGTGCCAGTTCCTCGGCGATCGCGTCGGCGTCGACCGCGCCGAGGACGGCGAGCCGGCCGAGGACCCGCCAGCGCAGCTCGGGGTCGAGTTCGGGGCCGCCGGGGACCGTGCCCTCGGCGAGCCAGGCGGCGATGGTGTCGGGGTGGGCGGCGACGTCGATGAAGTGGCGTACGGCGGTCAGGCGCAGGCCGGGGTTGTCGCCGTCCTCGGTGCGGCGGATGAGGTCGCGGCACAGGGCGGCGAGGGTGGTCAGGCCGGCGGGGCGCTGCTCGGGGGTGAGGAAGCGGTCGGCGACCTGGGTGGTGGCGAAGGTGAGGACGCCCTGGACGATGGCGAGGTCGGTCTCGCGGGGCAGATGGGTGCGGGCGGCGTCCAGGTAGGCGGTGGGCGGGAGTTCGGCGTCGCGTACGGCGTCGCGCAGGGCGTTCCAGACGACGGCGCGGGTGAGCGGGTCGGGGAGTCCGCTGAGGTGGCCGGTGACGGTGGTGAAGGAGTCGGGGTCGAAGCGGACCTTGGCGTAGGTGAGGTCGCCGTCGTTGAGGAGGAGCAGGGCGGGGCGTTTGCCAATGGGCTGTTCGCCGGTCTGCGGGATGTCGAGGGCGAGGCTCTCGCGGAGGGTGAGGTGGCCCTGGTCGTCGCCGAGGTCCTGGTCGTAGATGCCGACGGTGATGTGGTGGGGGCGGGTGCCGGCGTGGTCGACGGTGAGGGTGTAGGTGCTGTCGGTGCCGCGGGTGACCTTGGGTGTGAGGGTGTCGACGCCGGTGGTGCGCAGCCAGGCGTCGGCCCAGGCGTGGACGTCGCGTTCGGTGGCGCCGGCGAGGTTGTCGATGAAGTCGGCGAGGGTGGCGTTGCCGAAGCGGTGGCGGGTGAAGTGGGCGTTGATGCCGGCGAGGAAGTCCTTCTCGCCGAGCCAGGCGACGAGCTGGCGCAGGGCGGAGGCGCCCTTGGCGTAGGAGATGCCGTCGAAGTTGAGGAGGGCGGCGGCGGTGTCGTCGACGTTCTCGGGGGCGACGGGGTGGGTGGAGGGGCGCTGGTCGGCGTCGTAGCCCCAGGCCTTGCGGGCGACGCCGAAGTCGACCCAGGTCTCGGTGAAGCGGGTGGCCTCGGTGAGGGTCTGATAGCCCATGTACTCGGCGAAGGACTCGTTGAGCCAGATGTCGTCCCACCACTTGAGGGTGACGAGGTCGCCGAACCACATGTGGGCCATCTCGTGGGCGATGACCATCGCGCGGGTCTGGCGTTCGGTGTCGGTGACGGCGGAGCGGTAGACGAACTCGTCGCGGAAGGTGACGAGTCCGGGGTTCTCCATGGCGCCCGCGTTGAACTCGGGGACGAACGCCTGGTCGTAGGAGTCGAAGGGGTACGGCTCCTCGAACTTCTCGTGGTAGCGGTCGAAGCAGGCGCGGGTGACGTCGAGGATCTCGTCGGCGTCGGTGTCGAGGTAGGGGGCCAGGGAGCGGCGGCAGTGGATGCCGAAGGGCAGACCGCGGTGTTCGGTGCGGACGGAGTGCCAGGGGCCGGCGGCGACGGCGACGAGGTAGGTGGAGATGAGGGGGGTGGTGGCGGCGCGCCAGGTGCCGTCGTCCTGCTGGGCGGTGATGCCGTTGGCGAGGACGGTCCAGCCCTCGGGGGCGGTGACGGTCAGGTCGAAGACGGCCTTGAGGTCGGGTTGGTCGAACGCGGCGAAGACGCGTTGGACGTCGTCCATGAACAGCTGGGTGTAGACGTAGGTCTCACCGTCGGTGGGGTCGGTGAAGCGGTGCATGCCCTCGCCGGTGCGGGAGTAGCGCATGGCGGCGTCGACGCGCAGTTCGTGTTCGCCCGGGGTGAGGCCGGTGAGCGGCAGGCGGTTGCCGTCGAGGGCCCCGGGGTCGAGGGGCTTGCCGTCGAGGGTGACGGAGCGCAGGTCGGCGGGCTTGAGCTCGACGAAGGTGTCCGCGGCCTTTTTCTTTCCCCGTACGGTGAAGCGGATGACGGTGCGGGAGTCGAAGGTCTCGTCGCCGCGCGTGAGGTCGAGGGTGATCTCGTAGCGGTGGACGTCGAGGAGTCGGGCACGGGCATGCGCTTCGTCGCGCGTCAGTACGGACATGAGGGACATGCTGCCTGATGCCCAGGGCACGGGACAGGGGCGGGCCTGGTACGCCACCTATGTCCGGTCGTATGCGCCGCGCGCCCGGTCGTATGCGGCCTATGCCCGGTCGTTCGCGCCGTCCCGCGCGTCGTCGTCCGTGCGCTCCCGTTGGGCGGGGACGTGGCCGCCGGTGTCGTCGTGTTTGCGGTCCGCGCGGTCGTCGCGGTCCTGGTGGTCCTTGAGGCGGGCGCGTAGTTCGCGGACCTCGCGTTCCAGGGCGTGGGAGCGTTCGTGGGCGTCGAAGAGGTAGCGGACCTTGGTGCGCAGCGCCCAGGGGTCGATGGGCTTCATGACGAGGTCGGCGACGCCGAGGCGGAAGGCGGCGGCGGTCAGTTCGGCGTCGGGGCCGAAGCCGGTGAGGAGGAGGACGGGGATGTGCTGGGTCTGTTCGACGCCGCGCATGTAGCGGACGACGTCGAGTCCGCTGACGCCGGGCATGCGCACGTCGAGGAGGAGCAGGCCGACCTGGCCGCGCAGGACCTCCTTGAGTGCCGCGTCGCCGCTGGTGGCGCGGGTCAGGTGGTAACCCAGCGGGGCCAGGGCGCTCTCCAGGGCGTAGAGCGTGTCCTCGTGGTCGTCCACGATGAGGATCTTGGCTTCCGACGGCATGGCCCGTGTCCCCTCGCTCGGCTCGGCGGCACGCGGTCGGCGGCGCCTTGATCCGAGTTTCTCACTGCATGTAGTCACTGTTTGACGAAGAGTGCTCACGCAGGATGCCCGCTGGAGGGCGGGATGTCACTCCCCCGTGGTCACCGCCGGCCCGCGCCGGCACCGTTGGTGGTGGTGCCGTTGCTGCCGAGTGCGTCGGTCGTGCCGTTGTCGCTGGTCGTGCCGTTGTCGGTGGTCGTGCCGTTCAGTGCGTCGTCCGCGATGCGTTCGTGGTGCCGGATGACCTCGGCGATGATGAAGTTGAGGAGCTTCTCCGCGAACGCCGGGTCCAGCTTGGCACTTTCGGCGAGGCCGCGCAGCCGGTTGATCTGCTGGGCCTCGCGAGCCGGGTCGGCGGCGGGCAGCTGGTGCGCGGCCTTGAGGTGGCCGACCCGCTGGGTGCACTTGAAGCGCTCGGCGAGCATGTGGACGACGGCGGCGTCGATGTTGTCGATGCTGTCCCGCAGCCGGGTCAGCTCCGCCCGCACCTCGGCGTCGACCTCGCCGGCCGCCGCGCCGTTGTTCGCCTCGTTGGTGTCGCTGGTGGTCATGGTCGTCACCCTACGTCGGCCCGGTCCGCCGTCCCACGCCGCGGGCGGTGTGCCCCGAGGGCACAGGGCGGCGGCTTCGGACGCCGCGGACACCGGTCGGCGTCGGCCCGCACCGGCTTAGAGTGGAACGTGTCGAGGCGTCTTTGGGGGTGCGGACGTGGCGAACGGCGGACCGGTCGAGCACGGATACCCGCACCTGGAGGTCGTGCGGGCGTCGATCACCGCGCTGTACAAGCGGCTGTCGTACGACACGATCCAGGCGTTCGACACGAGCGTCGTCCCCGTCGACGTGGCGTTCTGCGACACCGACGATCTCCATCTGGGCGCCCAGAGGATCGCCCGTGAGCTGGTGCGGCACTTTCGGCTGCCGGAAGCCCGGCTGATCGTCGGCTTCCGGGAGATGACCCATGCGGCGAACGTCGAACTGGCCGCCGGGCCCGAGTACTTCGTCGAGCTGAACGACCGCTTCCGCACGCACCGACGGGACATCGGGGCGGCTCTCGCGCACGAGGTGACGCACGTCTATCTGCACCGGTTGGGGCTGTCGTTCCCCGGTGTCCGCGAGAACGAGATCCTCACGGACACGGCGGCGACGTATCTGGGGGCGGGCTGGCTGCTGCTCGACGCGTACCGGGAGGACGGGGCCTCGTCGCAGAAGCTGGGGTACCTGACGCCGGAGGAGTTCGGGTACGTGCTGGCCAAGCGGGCGCGGGTGTTCGGGGAGGACCCGTCGGTGTGGTTCACGAGCGCGCAGGCGTACACGGCGTACATGGAGGGGCGGGGGCGGGCACGGCGGGACGAGGAGCAGCCGCCGTTGTCCGCGGCGGGGTGGGCGGGGCGGCGCCGGTACGCGCGGGACCGGCGCCGGGCGCGGGAGCCGCGGGAGCCGTGGGCGGGTGGGGTGGAGCGGGGGGCGCCGTACGTCTTCTCGGCGGAGGGGGCGCCGGGGGCGGGGGCGCGTGCCGCTGGGGGCGGTGGGAGTGGGAGTGGGGGGTTGCGGGTGTCGTTTCCCTGTCCGACGTGTCATCAGCGGATCCGGGTGCCGGTTCGGGGGCGGGTGCGGGCTCGGTGTGGGTTGTGCCGGACGGTGCTGGAGTGCGACACGTAGGTTTTGGGGCCGGGCGCGGTGAGGGGGGTGGGGGCCGCCGGGTGCGTGGGCGGGTGCGGGTGGGTGGGGGTTGGTCGCGCGGTTCCCCGCGCCCCTGGGGAGGTGGGGTGCGGGGATGGTGGGAAGAGTGCCGGTCGCCGGCGGGGCTGCATCCTCTGCGCGTGCGTGGGGGCTGGGCGCGCGGTTCCCCGCGCCCCTGGGGAGGTGGGGTGCGGGGATGGTGGGAAGGGTGCGGTTCCCCGCGACCCCGTGAACCCCCGGGGGGCTACGTGCCGTAGGTGCGGGCGGGCTGTTGGGCTTCTGCCAGGAGTTTCAGGGTGGCCTCGCCTGCTTCCCCCGGGGTCCAGCGGGAAGGGCGGGTGGCTGTGGGGCCGGGGTGCCAGCCCTCCATGACCGTGATGCGACCGCCCTCCGTCTCGAAGACGCGGCCGGTGACTCCGGTGCACGCGGCGGAGCCCAGCCAGACCACCAACGGGGAGACGTTCTCCGGGGCCATCGCGTCGAAGCCGGTGCCGGGCGCGGCCATCGTCTCGGCGAAGACCCGCTCGGTCATCCTCGTGCGGGCCGCGGGGGCGATCGCGTTGACGAGGACGCCGTAGCGGCCCAGTTCCGCCGCCGCGACCAGCGTGAGGCCGACGATGCCCGCCTTGGCCGCGCTGTAGTTGCCCTGGCCGGCCGAGCCCAGGAGGCCGGCGCCGCTGCTCGTGTTGATGACGCGCGCCTCGGGGCGGCGGCCCTCCTTCGCCTCGGCGCGCCAGTGCAGGGCGGCGTGCTTCAGCGGGAGGAAGTGGCCCTTGAGGTGGACGCGGAGGACGGCGTCCCAGTCGTCCTCGTCGAGGTTGACGAGCATCCGGTCGCGCAGGAATCCGGCGTTGTTGACCAGGGTGTCGAGGCGTCCGTACGTGTCGAGCGCGGTGCGGACGAGGGACGCGGCGCCGTCGGTCGTGGCGACGTCCCCGCCGTGGGCGACCGCCTCCCCTCCGGCGGCGCGGATCTCGTCGACGACCCGGGCGGCGGGGCTGTCGGGGTCCGGGGTGCCGTCCAGTCCCACGCCGAGGTCGTTGACGACGACATGGGCGCCCTCCGCGGCGTACGCGAGGGCGTGTGCGCGCCCCAGTCCGCGCCCCGCGCCGGTCACGATCACCACGCGCTCCTCGCACAGTCGCCGTCCACTCATCGTCCGCCTCCTCGGGTTCCGTCACTGTCGTTGTCGCCCCCGGCGTCCCGGTCCGGTGTCGCCGCCGTCAGGAACGCCGGGCGCTCCCCGCCGCCGTGGACCAGCAGGGACGCCCCGGTGATGTACGCCGCCGCGTCGGACGCGAGGAAGACCGCCGCTCCTCCGACGTCGGAGGGGTCGGCGAGGCGGCCGAGGGGGACCGTGCGGGCGACGGCGGCGACTCCGTGCTCGTCGCCGTAGTGGAGGTGGGACAGCTCCGTACGGACCATGCCGAGGACGAGCGTGTTGACGCGGATGTCGGGGGCCCACTCCACGGCCATGGAGCGGGCAAGGTGTTCCAGGCCGGCCTTGGCGGCGCCGTACGCGGCGGAGCCGGGCGAGGGGCGGCTGCCGCTGACGCTGCCGATCATCACGATCGAGCCCCGTGACCGCCTCAGCTGCGCGTGGGCGGCGAGGGACACCGTCAGGGGCGCGGTGAGGTTGAGGTCGATGACGCGGGCGTGCCGGCGGGCGGCGGTGGCAGCGCCGGGGTCGGTGGCAGCTCCGGGGTCGGTGCCGGTGCCGGTGAGTGGGCGGTAGGGCGTGCCGCCCGCGTTGTTGACGAGGACGTCGACGCGGGGCAGGCCGTCGAAGAGGGCCTGGACGGCGTCCGGGTCACGGACGTCCACCGGTAGGAACTCGGCGCCCTTGAGCGGTGTGTCGGGTGGGCGGCGGGCGCAGATCACGACGTCGGCGCCCGCCTCGGCGAAGGCGTGGGCGATGCCGGCGCCGACGCCGCGTGTGCCGCCGGTGACGACGGCGAGCTTCCCGTTGAGCTCCATCCGCTGCTACCTTCCACCAAACAAACGTTAGGTGGAAGGTAGCTGATGCTCCCATGGGTGTCTCCACCTCGTCCCCGGAAAAGGGGACGGTTCTCGTCACGGTCGATTTCCCTCCGGTGAACGCCCTGCCGGTGCGGGGGTGGTTCGAGCTGGCCGACGCGGTGCGCGCGGCGGGGCGTGATCCGGCGGTCGGGTGTGTGGTGCTCGCGGCGGAGGGACGCGGGTTCAACGCGGGCGTCGACATCAAGGAGATCCAGGCGGCGGGGCAGCGCGCGCTGATCGGCGCCAACCAGGGCTGCGCGGAGGCCTTCGCGGCGGTGTACGAGTGCGAGGTGCCCGTGGTGGCGGCGGTGCAGGGGTTCTGCCTGGGCGGCGGGATCGGTCTGGTCGGGAACGCGGACGCGATCGTGGCGAGCGAGGACGCGACGTTCGGTCTGCCCGAGCTGGACCGGGGGGCGCTCGGGGCGGCGACGCATCTGGCGCGGCTGGTGCCGCAGCACCTGATGCGGGCGCTGTACTACACCTCGCGCACGGCGACCGCGGCCGAGCTGCGGGCGCACGGCTCGGTGTGGCGGGTGGTGCCGCGGGACGAACTGCGCGCCGCCACGCTGGAGTTGGCGGCGGAGATCGCCGCGAAGGACGGGCGGCTGATCCGGCTGGCCAAGGCCGCCATCAACGGCATCGACCCCGTCGACGTACGGCGCAGCTACCGCTTCGAGCAGGGCTTCACCTTCGAGGCGAACCTCAGCGGGGTCGCCGACGAGATCCGCGGCACATTCGGCAGGGAAGGCAGGAAGGGCAGGGAGGTGGGCGCGGATGAGTGACAAGACCATGACCGCCGAGGAGGCCGTGGCGCGGTTGGAGAGCGGGATGACCCTGGGCATCGGCGGCTGGGGCTCCCGGCGCAAGCCGATGGCCCTGGTGAGAGCGCTGCTCCGTACGGAGATCACTGATCTCACCGTCGTGTCGTACGGCGGCCCGGACGTGGGGATGCTCGCCGCCGCCGGACGGATCCGGAAACTGGTCGCCGCGTTCGCCACCCTCGACTCGATCCCTCTGGAGCCGCATTTCCGCGCGGCGCGCGAACGCGGGGCGTTCGAGTTGATGGAGGTCGACGAGGCGATGTTCATGTGGGGTCTGCACGCCGCCGCGAACCGGCTGCCCTTCCTGCCGGTGCGGGCGGGCATCGGCTCGGACGTGATGCGGGTCAATCCCTCCCTGCGGACCGTCACCTCGCCCTACGCCGACGGGGAGACGTTCGTCGCCATGCCGGCCCTGCGTATGGATGCCGCGTTCGTGCACGTCAACCGGGCCGACCGGCTCGGCAACGGTCAGTACCTCGGCCCGGATCCCTACTTCGACGACCTGTTCTGCGAGGCGGCGGACACCGCGTACGTCTCCTGCGAGCGGATCGTGGACACGGCCGAGCTGACCGAGGAGGCGCCGCCGCAGTCGCTGCTGATCAAGCGACATGTGGTGACCGGGGTGGTGGAAGCACCGAACGGGGCGCACTTCACGTCCTGCGCGCCGGACTACGCGCGGGACGAGCCCTTCCAGAAGCGGTACGCGGGCACGGCGTGGCCGGAGTTCGCCGAACGGTTCCTCACCGGCGACGAACACGCCTACCAGGCGGCCGTGCGGGCCTGGCGCGAGGAGGAGGCATGAGCGGAGACGGTAGGGGCGGGGCGACCCGCGCCGAGTACTGCGTGATCGCGTGTGCCGAGGCATGGCGCGGGGCCGGGGAGATCCTCGCCAGCCCCATGGGGCTCGTCCCGTCGCTGGGCGCACGCCTCGCCCGGCGAACGTTCGCCCCGGATCTGCTGCTCACCGACGGGGAGGCGCTGCTCGTCGGCCCGGACGGCACCGTCGAGGGGTGGCTGCCCTACCGGCAGCACCTGGCCCTGGTCACCGGTGGCCGACGGCACGTGATGATGGGCGCGAGCCAGATCGACCGGTACGGCAACCAGAACATCTCCTGCGTCGGTGACTGGTCCCTCCCCCGGCGTCAGCTCCTCGGGGTGCGGGGCGCGCCGGTCAACACGTTGAACAACGCGACGAGTTACTGGGTGCCCCGGCACTCCCGGCGGGTGTTCGTGGCGAAGGTCGACATGGTGTGCGGGGTGGGGTACGACCGCGCCGCCGCGCATCCCGGGACGGCCCGCTTCCACCGGCTCCCCCGCGTCGTGTCCGACCTCGGGGTGTTCGACTTCGCCACCCCGGACCGCTCGATGCGGCTGGCCTCGCTGCACCCGGGGGTCACCGTCGAGCAGGTCGAGGAGGCCACCGGGTTCGCGCTGGCCGTACCGGAGGAGGTGCCGTACACACGGGAGCCGTCGGTTGAGGAGCTGCGGTTGATCCGTGAGGTGCTCGATCCGGGGAACGCCCGCGCACGGGAGGTCCAGGGGTGATGGACACCGCCCTCACGCGGCTCGTGGGCGTCCGCCATCCGATCGTGCAGACCGGGATGGGCTGGGTCGCCGGCCCCCGCCTGGTGTCCGCCACGGCCGAGGCGGGCGCCCTCGGCATCCTGGCGTCCGCGACGATGAGCCCGCAGCGGCTCCGGGACGCCGTACGGGAGGTGCGGTCCCGCACGGACGCGCCGTTCGGGGTGAATCTGCGGGCCGACGCCGGGGACGCGCGGGAACGGGTGCGGATCATCGTCGAGGAGGGCGTCCGGGTGGCGTCGTTCGCGCTCGCGCCGTCCAGGGAGCTGATCGCCGAGTTGAAGGACGCGGGGGTGGTCGTCATCCCGTCCGTGGGGGCCCGGCGGCATGCCGAGAAGGTGGCGGCGTGGGGTGCGGACGCGGTCGTCGTGCAGGGCGGGGAGGGCGGCGGGCACACCGGTGACGTGGCGACGACCGTGCTCCTGCCGCAGGTCGTGGACGCGGTGGGCATCCCCGTCGTCGCCGCGGGCGGCTTCCACGACGGGCGGGGGCTGGTCGCCGCGCTCGCTTACGGGGCGGCCGGTGTCGCGATGGGCACACGGTTCCTGCTGACGTCGGACTCGACGGTGCCCGACGCGGTCAAGGCGCGCTATCTCGCGGCTACCGTCAAGGACGTCACCGTCACCAGGGCCGTGGACGGGCTGCCGCACCGCATGCTCCGCACGGAGTTCGTGGACGCCCTGGAGAGGTCCGGCCGCGTCCGCGCCCTGCTGCACGCGGCGCGCCACGCGGCCGGCTTCCGCCGGATCTCGGGGCTCACCTGGCGCGGCATGATCCGGGACGGGCTCGCGATGAAGCACGGCAAGGACCTCACATGGAGCCAGGTCCTGCTAGCCGCCAACACCCCGATGCTCTTGAGGTCCGCGATGGTCGACGGCCGCACGGACGTCGGCGTCATGGCCTCCGGCCAGATCACCGGAGTCATCGACGACCTGCCGTCCTGCGAGGAGCTGGTGGCCCGGATCATGAAGGAGGCGGAGGAGACGATGACGAGGCTGACGGCACCGGGGCGACTCGCCCCCGAGAGCTGACGGCGCCCCGGAGCCCACCGGCCACCCCCCGGTGCCAGGCGACTGGAAGCCGCCCGCCCCTCGACCGCGGACCACCGGCCACCGGCACACCCCCGCCTCGGCTCCACCCGGCCACGGGCCGCCGGGCCAGCGGACCACGGACCGCCGGGGCACCGGACCACGGGCCGCCAGGCCACCAGGCATCGGGAGCACGGGCCCGCCGGGCCACCGGACCACGGGCTGCCAGGCCGCCAGGCAACAAGCCACCGGACCACAAACCGCCGGGCTGCCGGGCTGCCGGGCTGCCGGGCCACCAGCCGCCGGGCGACGGGCGACAGGCGACGGGAGTCCTGTGCCTCCGGACACCGCTTCTTCCTGCACGTTGTCGGCGTCGGTCAGGACGCGCGGGTCAACTCGGCCTTCCACCCGGAACGGTGGCACCAGGGGCGGGGTCCACACCGGCTGACCCGTGTTGGGCAGGGCAGCGAGGATCTCGTCCCACACACCGCAGTTGCGCCAGGTCTTGTATCGGGAGTGGATGCCCTTCCATAGACCGAACCGCTCGGGCAGCTCCTCCCACAGGCACCCGGTGCGCGCCTTGTAGAACATCGCATCGAGCATCACGCGCCCGGGGCGCATCCGGTGGTTCGGTGGCTCCCATGCCTTGACGATCGGCTCGACCATGGCCCATGCCTCGTCGGTCAGCTCGTCCGGGACCAGGCGGTCATTCGCCTTGAACCACTCCGCCATCGAGCACACGAGACCGACGCGGGGCTTCGGCACGGGACCGGTGATCGTGACCCGCACGTCGAGCAGCCCGAGCACCTCGGCCTGGTGGGCGGGGTCCATGTCGGCCAGCCGCTCGCGGGCGACCGTGGCCAGGGCGGCAAGGTCCTTGGCGCGACGCTCGGCGGCCTCGGTCTCCTCAAGCCACGCGGTGGCCTCGCCACGCATCGCCTGAAGCTGCTCCAGCTCCTCGGTCAGCGCGCGGGTGGCTGCGGTCACGGCGACCGCCGGAAGCCCTGCCTTGGCGTACTCGGTGACCGTGGTGGTGATGGCCTGCTCGCGCTCGGCAATCTGGCGGTCCAGGTCGGCGATGCGTGCCGCGTGGTTGGACTTCTGGCCAACCGCCATGCCGACCCACTCAGCCGCCATCGCCTTGAGCCGCTCCGGGTCGCCCAGCAGGTTGACGACCTCGCCCCAGACCGCCGACTCCATCGCGTCGGCGTCGACCATCTTGCAGGTGCAGGTCACACCGCCCGGGTACTTCGAGGCGAGGCCACTGCACCGGTACCAGCGACCTTCACGGCCGGAGCGCTTCATGCCAACGTGGTGCGAGTTGCAGCCGGTGCGCTCGTTGAACAGTCGCTTCGACAGCGGATAGGGCTTCGGCTGGAGCTTGCCCTTGCCCTTGGACGTCTGGCCGAGACCTGCGGCGAGGGCGGCCAGCTCGCCCGGCGTGAAGATCGGATCGAGCTTGATGACGACCGTCTTGCCGTGCTTGGCCGTGCCGTCCTTGTTGAGGGCAGCGCCGTGCCCGGCGTGCGCCCGGTTCGGGTTGCGGAAGGTGACGCTCGCGCTCACGGTCGCTTCGTTGGTGAGCTTGGCGCGCAGGTTGGAGTGAGACCAGGGCTTGCCCGAGCGGGTGACCATGCCCAGCGCGTTCAGCCGGGCGGCCATCTCGCGCCCGTTCATCCCCTCCTCTACAACCATCTTCCAAGCGGCCTTGAGGATGGCGGCCTCGTGCTCGTCGATGACCAGTGAGGAACCGCGCTTGCCCTGCCCTCGATGCGGTAGCCGTAGGGCGGAGCACCCCCGGGCCACCCGCCCGCCTCCGCCTTCTTCTGCAACCCGCCTTGGGTGCGCTCGCGGATGAGGTTGTACTCCATCTCGGCGATGGCCGCGTACTGCTGCAACATGAACTCTCCTCGTCGGAGTGGCACAGCCAAGGCCGGTAGTCATCGGCGCGGATGCGGAAGTGGAGGTGGTGGCCTCGGCGAGACGTGACCTTGAGGGCGCGGTTGAACACCGCTTCGCCAAGACGATCGCGCCAGTATTCAGCGGCCTCCGGAGAGTCCAGGTCGAGCACGACGCGCTTGGAGCACTGACCGGTGGCGAGCCACAGCCCGTACGTGCCCGTACTGAAGATGTCCCAGAGAGCCGGGAACGTGGGTCGGCCGGGCTTCGCCCAGTCCTCCACCCACTTGATGCTGAAGTCCGTTCCGGGGTTCTTTCCGCCCCGCTTGAGCGGGAAGACGGTAAGGCCCTGGGCCGCGTAGTCGGCCCACAGATCGCGCAGGTTGGAGGGCATCGCGCTGGCCGCTTGCGCAGGGGCCAAATCCCGTGTTTCCGTAGTCGTGGTGGTCATGGCAGCACCGCTTTCTTGTTGGAGCCCTCGGGTTTGGTTTGGTCGCCTTCCGGGGGCTCAGGCATGTTTGGGGTGGGGTTACTTCTGCGTCTGCTTGTCGAAGAGGAGACGGAGGAGCCGCTTACGCTCGGACTCCGTCATGGGGCGCGCGTCCTTGAGGTCCATCACGCCACCGCCTTGATGAAGCGCTCCATCGGTGCGCCGAGGACGCTGGCGATGGTGGCGAGGGTCTCGACCGGCGGCGTGGACCGGCCGTTCTCGTACATCGACACGGCGGTGTGGCTGCGGTCGATAGCACCGGCCAGTTCGACCTGGGTTACTCCACGCTCGCGCCGGACTTCCCGGACCGCAGCGGGGTCGAACTCGAATGCAGGCATGGCAGTTCCCGTCTGAGGTGTGGCAGGACGTGCCGAACACGGCGGGGAACCTCGGGCCGCACCGCCGAAGCGGGGCCCTGACCGGGGGCTGTGCCGCCCGGCTGGTACCAGGAGAGCACGGGGGTTCAGCCCCGTGCAATTTGCGTATGGCGCAAGTAGCTGGAGGGTCGGCGACCCCCTGAGCGCCAGTAACGAGAAGTATTGAGATCAATCACGGGAGGTAAGGCCGGCGAGCGCCCGGGGTCTCAACATGACGCCCAGCCGTCCGGCGCTCCAGCCAGCGGGCACGGGCACACCCAGCGGCGGCCTCCCGTGGGGTCTCCGGCGGCCTGGAGCCCCCGCCCGGGGCGTCCCGACCGTACCCGCCCGCACGAGGCCACGAGAGATACCGTCCCGGGCCTCGGGCCTGGCGACCCGTCAACGCGGTCCGGTTCCGGTACAGTTGACGCCGTACATGAACTCATGAGCCCGGTGCCGACGTTCCGGGTAGATCGGCTCTGCGTGGCTCCCTTTTGGCCCCGGGTCGTGTCGTGAGGCGCAGTCCGTAGGACTGTTGGAACTAGGTCAAAGAGGGTGGAGCCGTCCACAACAGCCCTGGCAGGGCACAGAGAGCCTAAAACGTCGGTGGGCCTCAGCAAGACCACACGTGTGTCACGTGGTGGTCGGGCTGAGGTCTGACACCCGGTCCGATCACCGGAAAGGTACTCGGACCGTTGAACCTCTCTCTCGGCGTCAAGATGCTGATCGTCGTCATCTGCGCCCTGATCTCCGTCATCATCGGCAGCGTGGCTGGTTACATGAGCCACAAGCCAGGGGCACGCCACCGTGACGCCGTTCTCTTCGGGGGCGGCGTGTTCATCGGCGTCATGACGCTTTTCGTGACAGTGCTAGGCTCACTCGGCGTGCTATCGAGCGACTCGGCATGAAAGGCCGTTAGTCCCGGAGGCGACGACCTCCGGGACTACGCTCCTGCCATAGCATTGCAACCCTGAGAAGCCACACTCAGAGTCATCAGATGGGCCCTTCCTCGAAGTAGCTGACGCTGTGTCAGTTCTTCAAGTGATGCTATACTCTTAAGAGTTGGTCCGTTCGCCAAGCTACAGCCACGTTTCACGGTTCAAATCCGGCAGCGGCGCCAATTGCGGTAATTTTTCTACTCTGGGACTTGTTCGAATTGGTTCAGCGGATTAGGGATAACCGTAAGGCACGTCGAGTAAGTGAAAACAATAAGAAGAAGAATGGCGGTGGTCGGATGCGTATCTTTCTGACAGCAATGGCTACCGCAAGTGTCGCCAACGCAGTGGTACACGTGGCTGAAGCTGGGTAAACGGCACGACATCGAGAGGGCACACCATCCAGGTGTGCCCTCTCGCTTTGCGGTCAGTTAGCCGAGCTACCCGGCTCGATCTCCTTGGGCTGCTCTGGAAGAAGACGGTTGACCATCGTCTCAGGCGCCGCGTCCATGCCCAACGCCTTCATTGCCGCAGCAGTGTTTAGACCATTCTTCTGCTTCTCATCCGTAACGCGGTCGATGAACGTCGTCGCCACTTCGAGCTTGTGGTCGATGTCGATCTTCTTCTCGTTGTCCTCGGCCGCCTTGGTCAGGGTGGCCATCGTGCGCTTGGAGTGCAACGCCAACGCGCCGCCGCCGGTGGTAATTAACGCACCGGTAAGGGCCGTCACGTATGGCAAATAGTTGAGGTCGGGGTTCCCCGCATGAACCAGGGCCAGCACACCACCCGCAAGAATAACCAGCGCGCCACCGGTCATGAACCACACGCTAAGGCGAAACGTCCACTCAGCCTGCTTCAGCGCGTGGTTCAGAAAGTCGAAATGGAATTTCTGCCTCTGCTCGGCGAGGCGGGAGCCGCTTCGGCCCGGAAGCCTAACGTCACCCGTATTGATAACAACCGAGCTATTTTCACCAATGGCGACACTTTGAATAGCGCCGCCTGCTGCTGCCACGCCCTTGTTCTGCCTGCCGCGCCTTCTCATCGACATGCCTGCCCCCGCTCACGCCTGCCGCCGCATCGCCAACTCCCCTCAGCGTAGCGGCGCAGACAGGCGGCGCACCCTCCGTCGTCAAGCTTGAACTGACGGAGGGTCCAGCTCTGACCTTCTTGACCGCGTGGACTCTCACCCGGCGTCGGCGACGAAGGTGCCCAAACCCAACTCGGTGCGTACGTCGCCCGTGTCGCGCAGGTGCGCCAACGCCTTCTGAGCGGTACTGGCCGCGATGCCGAACTCCGCGCTCAGCTCGACGATGCCCGGCACGCGGCTGCCCGGCGGATAGGTCCCGTCGGCGATGCGCTTGCTGATGACCTCGGCCACCTGACGCCATACCGGACGAGAACGGTCAAGATCGACGCTCATTTTTCGACCATACGATCACGCAGTAACCCGCGCTACCGCAGTCTTATGCGATATCGCGACGGTAAGGTGCGATACCGCGATACCTACTGGTCAGAGCGGCGAGGGGGCCTCGATGGCCGCGTTAAGCATTCGGGTGTACCAGTACGACGCCACCACCAAGGAGATACGCGAGGTCAGAACGCGCGAGTGGTCGGTCGACAAGATGCCGAACCAACCGCTGATCGACGACCGGTGGCCCCTGTGCCAGTGCCACCGATGCCAGGGCAACGGCACCCCCGACCGGCGCTGACCTGACCCAACATCAGCCCCACCCCAACTCGACCGGGGTGGGGCTCAGTTGTGCCTTGACGCGTTGCTTATCGGTGTGCACTATCATCCCTCCTTGAGGGCCGCATACGGCCCTTCGCACCTGGGCGACCCGGCGAACACGCCAGGAACCAGGACGATGCAAGCCCCGTTGGAGCTTCAGAACCCCTTTCTATGATCGAGGGTTTCGACGCACAGAGCACTGAAGACGGGGCTTGGCCGCTGAGGATGGAACCACCTGCAAGACCGGGCTGGCGATCAGCCCACCCGAGAACATTTGCGCTAAGTGCGTCAAGCGCGGGTGTCTCGGTCCGAACCGTAGGGTTCGGATCGAGGCTGCCTGCGCACCCGATCCGACCCATGACAGGGAAGGTAAGGATCGGTGGACGGCACCGCCATCATCATCATTCTCGCCATCGCTGGCGTGGCTTCCGTGCTGCTCTTCGCTCTGAAGGGTCTGCTGGACCAGGTCCCGGACGTGATCGACTCCGCCGGACGCGCTCGCGACTCGTGGCAGCGCTTCAAGAGGCCCGAGCAGCCGCCCCGGGCGGACGACGAGGAGCCGCCCATGGCCGCGTAGGCCCGTCGTGGGGTCTCCGTCGCTCTCCCTGGACATAGAAGACCGCCCCGGGTGCTCGGTGCCCGGGGCGGTCTTCTGTGCGGCGGGAGGGCCCTCCGGGGGCTCAGGCGGCGATGGCCACCCGGAACCGGATCGGAGCCAGAGCGGCACCCCCGGAAAGAGGTGTGGGGCGACGGGCCACAAGCCACCGCGCCACGGGCCGCCAGGCCGCCGGGATACGTCGGCCCCGGCCCCCCGCCCGGTTCGCTCCCAGCGGCTTCACCGTCGGCCCGGGCCGCCCCTCACACCCGCTCGATGATCGTCACGTTCGCCTGGCCGCCGCCCTCGCACATGGTCTGGAGGCCGTAGCGGCCGCCGGTGCGTTCCAGTTCGTGCAGGAGGGTCGTCATGAGCTTGGCACCCGTCGCGCCCAGGGGGTGTCCGAGGGCGATGGCGCCGCCGTTGACGTTGACCTTGTCCGGGTCGGCGCCCGTCTCCTTCAGCCAGGCGAGGACGACGGGTGCGAAGGCCTCGTTGATCTCGACGAGGTCGATGGCGTCGAGGGAGAGGCCGGCCTTCTTCAGGGCGTACGCGGTCGCCGGTATCGGCGCGGTCAGCATCCGGATGGGGTCCTCGCCGCGCACGGAGAGGTGGTGGACGCGGGCGCGCGGGGTCAGCCCGTGTTCCTCGACGGCCCGCTCGGAGGCGAGCAGCAGCGCGGCGGCGCCGTCGGAGACCTGGGAGGAGCAGGCGGCGGTGACGGTGCCCCCGTCGATGACGGGCTTCAGCGCGGCCATCTTCTCCAGGGTGGTGTCCCGGCGCGGCCCCTCGTCGACGGTCACCTCCCCGTACGGCACGGTCTCCCGCTCGAAGCGGCCCTCGTCGACGGCCCGCACCGCCCGCCGGTGGGAGCGCAGCGCGTACTCCTCCTGGTCGCGGCGGCTGATGCCCCACTTCGCGGCGATCATCTCGGCGCCGGCGAACTGGTTGACGGGCCGGTTCCCGTACCGGGCGCGCCAGCCCTCGCTGCCGGCGAAGGGGCCCTCGGTGAGCCCGAGGGGCACGGCGGCCTGGCGGGAGGCGAAGGCGATGGGGACCATCGTCATGTTCTGGACGCCGCCGGCGACGACGAGGTCCTGGGTGCCGGACAGGACGGCCTGGGCGGCGAAGTGCACGGCCTGCTGGGAGGAGCCGCACTGCCGGTCGACGGTGGTGCCCGGCACCTCCTCGGGCAGCCCGGCGGCCAGCCAGCTGGTGCGGGCGATGTCACCGGCCTGCGGCCCCACGGTGTCCAGGCAGCCGAAGACGACGTCCTCCACGGCGGCGGGGTCCACGCCGGCGCGCGCGACGAGCGCCTTCAGCACATGTGCGCCGAGGTCGGCGGGGTGCACGCCGCCGAGCCCTCCTCCGCGCCGCCCGACGGGCGTACGGACCGCTTCGACGATGTAGGCCTCGGCCATGGCGACTCCCGGACTCTGCGCTTGAGTTGGTGGTCAGGTACGTACGGCGATCCCGTCCAGCACCATCGACAGGTACTGCCGGGCGATCTGCTCCGGGCTGTACTGCCCGCCGGGCCGGTACCAGGAGGCGGCGACCCACACGGTGTCGCGCACGAACCGGTAGGTGACCTTCGTGTCGAGGTCGGCCCGGAACTCCCCCTCGGCGACCCCGCGTTCCAGCGTGGACAGCCAGGTCTGTTCGAACTTGCGCTGCGACACCTCCAGGAACCCGAACCGGCGTTCCTGCGCGATCAGTTGCTTCGCCTCGTTCTGGTAGATCTCGACGGCCGCGCGGTGCCGGTCGATGGCCAGGAACGACTCGGTGACCAGGGACCGGAAGGTCTCGCTGGGCCCGAGGCCGGCGGCCAGGACGGTGTCGTACTGCTCCCAGAGCTCGTCGAGGAAGGTCCGCAGGATCTCCTCGAGCATCGCGTCCTTGGAGTCGAAGTAGTAGTAGAGGCTGCCCGCGAGCATGCCCGCGTCGTCCGCGATCCTGCGGACGGTGGTGGCGTTGTACCCCTGCTCGGCGAAGACCTCGGCCGCCCTGTCGAGGAGTTCACGACGGCGGGCGGGGGCGGCGGTCACCTGGGGCTTCTTCTTGGTCGGCACGCTGTTCATTGTCCTCAAGGGTGCTGGTTGCTGACGGACACGACCTCGCCCGTCAGGTACGAGGAGTAGCCGGACGCGAGGAACACGATCACGTTGGCCACCTCCCAGGGTTCGGCGTACCGCCCGAGGGCCTCGCGTTCGGTGAGTTCCGCCAGCAGTTCGGGGGTGGTCACCTTCGCGAGGTGGGGGTGCATGGCGAGGCTGGGTGACACCGCGTTGACGCGCACCCCGTACGCGGCGGCCTCGACGGCGGCGCAGCGGGTCAGCGCCATCACGCCCGCCTTCGCCGCCGCGTAGTGCGCCTGCCCGGCCTGGGCGCGCCAGCCGACGACGGAGGCGTTGTTGACGATCACACCGGCGCCGGTCTCCCGCATGTGCCGCAGGGCGGCCCGGGTGCAGCGGAAGGTGCCGTTGAGGGTCACGTCGAGCACTTTCGACCACTGTTCGTCGGTCATGTCGACGAGGTCCGCGGTGCCGCCGAGTCCCGCGTTGTTGACGACGACGTCGAGGCGTCCGTGCAGCCGGACGGCCGTGTCGAACAGGGCGCGCACCTGGTCCTCGTCGGTCACGTCACACGCCGTCGCCGCGATCGCGTCGGCGCCGAACTCCCCGGCCAGCTCGGCCTCGTGCTCCTTGAGGCGGCGGGTGTGCGCGTCGCTGATCAGGACGCGGGCGCCCTCCTCCAGGAAGCGGCGCGCGGTCGCACCGCCGATGCCCGCGCCGGCCGCCGCGGTGATGACGGCGGTACGGCCGCGGAGGAGGCCGTGGGCGGGGACGTAGGTCGGAGGCTCGACGTTCGTCATGAGGGCACGCTAACCTACCAAACACTTGTTAGGGAAGGTTGGGTGCTTGCCCGGAAAGAGGTGACCCCCGTGGACCTCGCCCATTCCCCCGCCGACGAGGCGTTCCGCGCGGAGGCCCGCGCCTGGCTGCGCGCTCGTGTGCCGTCCGTCCCGCTGCCCTCCCTGGAGACCGAGGAGGGCTTCGCCGCCCACCGCGCCTGGGAGGCCGAACTGGCGGCCGACCGCTGGTCGGTGGTGAACTGGCCGGCCGCGTACGGCGGCCGGGACGCGAGTCTGACCCGCTGGCTGATCTTCGAGGAGGAGTACTACGCGGCGGGCGCCCCCGGCCGGGTCGGGCAGAACGGCGTCAACCTGCTCGCTCCGACCCTGTTCGACCACGGCACGCGGGAGCAGCGGGCGCGGGTGCTGCCGCCGATGGCCTCGGGTGAGGTGGTGTGGGCGCAGGCGTGGTCGGAGCCGGAGGCCGGTTCGGATCTGGCCTCCCTGACCTCGCGGGCGGTGCGTACGGACGGCGGCTGGCTGCTCAGGGGCCAGAAGACCTGGTCGTCGCGCGCGGCTTTCGCGGACCGCGCGTTCGGGCTGTTCCGCAGTGAGCCGGGCGCCCCGAAGCCGCATCAAGGGCTGACGTACCTCATGTTCGATCTGCGCGCGCCCGGTGTGACGGTCCGCCCGATCGGCCGCCTCGACGGAAAGCCCGCCTTCGCGGAGCTGTTCCTGGACGACGTGTTCGTGCCGGACGAGGACGTCATCGGCGAGCCGGGGCAGGGCTGGCGGATCGCGATGTCGACGGCCGGCAACGAACGCGGGCTGACGCTCCGCTCCCCCGGCCGCTTCCTCGCCTCCGCCGAGCGGCTGCGCGACCTGTGGGAGGCCCGGGGCCGCCCGGCGACGGCCCGCGACGGGGTGGCCGACGCCCTGATCGGCGCCCGCGCCTACGAGCTGTTCACCTGGGCGAGCGCCTCCCGCTTCCTCGACGGCGAGTCCCTGGGCGCCGAGTCCAGCCTCAACAAGGTGTTCTGGTCGGAGTACGACATCGCTCTGCACGAGACGGCACTGGAACTCCTGGACAAGGAGGGCGAGTTCGCGGACACCGACTGGTCCGAGGGCTACGTCTTCTCCCTCGCCGGGCCGATCTACGCCGGCACCAACGAGATCCAGCGGGACATCGTCGCCGAACGCCTGCTGGGGCTGCCGAGGGGGCGTCGCTGATGCGTTTCCTCCTCGACGCCGAGCAGCGGGCGTTCGCCGCGTCGCTGGACGCGATGCTGACGGCCGCGGACACCCCTGCGGTCGTGCGGGCCTGGGCCCGGGGGGAGCGTGCGGCCGGGCGGGCGCTGTGGGCGCGGGTCGCGCGGGCCGGCGTGTTCGCGCTGGCGGCGCCGGAGGCGTACGAGGGAGTGGGCCCACTGTCCGTCGAACTCGCGGTCGCCTTCGTGGAGTTGGGGCGGCACGCCGTGCCGGGCCCGCTCGTGGAGACGGTCGCGGCCACGGTGCTCCTCGCGGGGCTGGACGACCCGGGCCCGGCGAAGCGGCTGCTCCCGGCGCTGGTGTCGGGGGAGGCGATGGCCACGGTCACGGCGCCGGGGTCGCCGTACGCGCTGGACGGGGACGCGGCGACCATCCGTCTGTCCCTGAGTGGCGCCGAACTGCGGCTGTCCCCGGGCCATGGCCCGGTCCGCCCTTCCCTCGACCCGGCCCGCCGACCGACGCCCCTCTCCCCCGGCGGCGAACTCCTCGCCACCGATCCGCCCGTCGCCCGAGCGGTCCTGTGGGCGCGGCTCGCGGTCGCCGCGCAGGCCCTCGGCGTCGGTCTCACCCTCCTGGACAGGACGGTGGCGTACGTCGGGCAGCGCACCCAGTTCGGGGTGCCCGTCGGCTCGTTCCAGGCAGTGAAGCACCGGCTGGCCGACGCGAAGGTGGCCCTGGAGTTCGCGCGACCGCTGGTGTTCGGCGCGGCGGTCACCCTGGACCCGGCGGACGTGGCCGCCGCCAAGGTCATGGCCTGCGAGGCGGCGTACCGCGCCGCCCGCACGGCGCTCCAGTCGCACGGCGCGATCGGCTACACCGCGGAGTACGACCTGTCGCTGTGGCTGACCAAGGCCCGGGCGCTGCGCTCGGCGTGGGGCTCGCCGGACGACTGCCGGAAAGCGGTGCTCAGTGGTGATCGCCACCGGTGAGCCGCCGGTACTCCTCCGGGGTCGGTTTCGGGACGTGGGTGCCGGGGCCGAACATGGCGTGGGCGAGGCGGGCGCGCAGCCGGTCCACCGGTCGGACGCGGCGCCGGACGCCGTTCGCGTCGACGAGCGGCCCGGTCTCGTAGGGCGGCGGCTGCTCGTGCTGGGTGAGTGTGAACAGCTGCGCCCGAGTGAGCGGTTCGTGGACCTCGACGTATTCGCCGTGCGGGAGTCGCTTGATGACGCCGGTCTCCCGGCCATGGAGCACCTTGTCGCGGTCCCGGCGTTGCAGGCCCATACAGACACGGCGGGTGACGACGAAGGCGACGACGGGCACCACGAAGAAGCCGATGCGTACCGCCCAGGTGATCGCGTTGATGGACAGGTGCAGATGGGTTGCGACGATGTCGTTGCCGCCGCCAATGAGGAGGACGCCGTAGAGGCTGAGCCAGGCGACGCCGAGGGCGGTGCGCACGGGGACGTTGCGGGGCCGGTCGAGGAGGTGCTGTTCGCGCTTGTCGCCGGTGATCCAGGCCTCCACGAAGGGGTAGACGCCGATGGCCAGCATGATCAGCGGGAAGAGGGAGAACGGGATGAAGACACCGAGGTTGAGGGTGTGCCCGAAGGCGTTGATCTCCCAGCCAGGCATCACCCGGATCAGGCCCTCGGAGAAGCCCAGGTACCAGTCGGGCTGGGCGCCGGTGGTGACCAGGTCGGCCCGGTAGGGGCCGAAGGCCCACACGGGGTTGATGGTGGCGATGGCACCCATGAGGGTCAGGACGCCGAAGACCAGGAAGAAGAAGCCGCCGGCCTTGGCCAGGTAGACGGGCATGAAGGGCATGCCGACCACGGACTTCTGGTCCCGCCCCGGCCCCGGGTACTGGGTGTGCTTGTGGTGGAAGACAAGGATCAGATGGGCGACGACCAGCGCCAGCATGATCCCGGGCAGCAGCAGCACATGGATCGGGAAGAGCCGGGAGATGATGTCGTGCCCGGGAAACTCCCCGCCGAACAGGAAGAACGACAGGTACGTGCCCACGACCGGGACGGACAGGATGGCGCCCTGCGCGAAGCGGAGGCCGGTGCCGGAGAGCAGATCGTCCGGGAGTGAGTAGCCCGTCAGGCCGGTGATGATGCCGAGGAACAGCAGGGTCCAGCCGAACAGCCAGTTCATCTCGCGGGGCTTGCGGAACGCGCCCGTGAAGAAGACCCGCATCATGTGCACGAGCATCCCGGCGACGAAGACGAGCGCGGCCCAGTGGTGGATCTGCCGGATGAGCAGGCCGCCGCGCACGTCGAAGCTGATCTCCAGCGTGGACTCGTAGGCGCGGGTCATCAGGACGCCGTTGAGCCGCTCGTAGGTACCGTTGTACTCGACCTCGACGCCACTCGGTTCGAAGAACAGGGTGAGCCAGACGCCGGTGAGGATGAGGACGAGGAAGCTGTAGAGGCAGATCTCGCCGAGCATGAAGGACCAGTGGTCCGGGAACACCTTGCGCAGATTGGCCCTGGCGAGCCCGTACAGCCCGAGCCGCCCGTCGGCCCAGTCGGCGACCCGCTCCCCCTTGCCGCCGCCCACCCCTGTCGCTCCTGTCGCTCGCGCGCCGTCCATGCGTCGCCCTCCCCTTGGCTCGTCCAAGAGTGGCAGCCGGGCCCCCGCTTGTAAATGGGGAGCACTCCCCACTTTGCCCGTCGGCTGCCGTTTCCCATGCGACGAGCCGGGGCCGGCCGATGTGACATCCCGGCCGGGACCCGGCCCCGGTCTCCCTCCCCGGCCGGACTCGGCCCAGGCCACTCCCCCACCGGGGCGGTTACCCGACGATCCCCCGCGCCCGCGCCTCCACCAGCCACTTCGGGAACTCGCCCAGCAGCCGGTCGTACAGCTCCCCGTCGGACAGGGCGCCGGGATCCGAACCGGCGTGGAAGAAACCGGCGTTGTCGACGACCCGCTTGCCGGGCACGGCCAGCTCGTCGAGCCTGCGCAGGAAGTCGAACTGCCGGCTGTCCGGGTCCCCGAAGCCGATGAACTGCCAGAAGAGGGGCAGCCGCGCGGCCTTGCACACATACCGCTCGGCGGCGAGTTTGCTCGTGGGCCCGCCGTCCGTCTGGAAGACGACGAGGGCCGGGTCCTGCGCACCGCAGTCGAGGTAGTGGTCGATGACCGCGTCCATGGCCAGGTGGTAGTCGGTCTTCCCCATGTGTCCGAGCCCGGACACGATCCGCTCGATCCGGCCCTGGTGGTCGGCGAGCCCGATCTCCGTGACCGCGTCGACGCCGGTGGAGAAGAAGACGACCGGCACGATCCCGTCGTCGTCGAGCTGCGCGGACAGCCCGAGCACCCGGTCGGCGAGGGCCTGCACGCTGCCGTGCTTGTAGTACGGCCGCATGGAGCCGCTGTGGTCGACGACGAGGTACACGGCCGCGCGCTGTCCGCGCAGCCCGTGCTTGTCGAGGGAAACCCCGGCGGCCTTGTAGAGGTCCACGAGAGCGGGGGCGGTCTCCCGCACCTTGCTGAGACTGACAGCGGGCATACGGGCCCTCCTGGCGTACGGGGTCGACGGGCCCCCGAGGCTACGGCGTCGGCGGGTCACCGGTGGCGGGATCACCCCCCGACGCCCTCCCACACCCCCGCCCGCACTCCCATACGCCTCCCCGTCCCCTCTCCCCCTCGATCGTTCGCTATTTTGTTCGCCGCCGTCCTCACCGGCTCGTCATCAGTCCGCACCCCCAAGGAGCCGGCCGTGGAACCCCAGTCGCCGTCGTCGTCCGAGCCAGCCGTCACCACCTGCTACCGGCACCCCAAGGTGGAGGCGTACGTCCGCTGCACGCGCTGCGACCGCTTCATCTGCCCGGACTGCATGCGTGAGGCGGCCGTGGGCCACCAGTGCCCCGAGTGTGTGAAGGAGGGCGCCCGGACCGTCCGTCAGGCCCGCACCGCCTTCGGCGGCCGGATCTCCGCGGTGCCGCTGGTGACGTACGTCCTCATCGGCCTCAACGTCCTCGCCTACGTGGCCGAACTCGTTCGCCCCTCCGTCGTGGACGACTTCGCGGTGCTGGGCCGGGGCCTCACCGGCCCGGACGGCATGCACTACGTCTGGCAGGCCGTCTATCCGTCCGGCTTCCACCCCGAGGGCGTCATCGACGGCGAGTGGTACCGCCTCCTCACCGGGGCGTTCCTCCATCTCCCGCCCACCGAGGGCACGTTCGGCGTCCTCCACATCGTGATGAACATGGTCACGCTGTGGAACGTCGGCCGGGTCGTCGAGGCCCAGCTGGGCCGCGCCCGCTACCTCGCCCTGTACCTCCTGTCCGCCCTCGGCGGTTCGGTGCTCGTCCTGCTCCTCGCGCCGGACGCCCGCACGGTCGGCGCCTCCGGCGCGCTCTTCGGCGTCTGCACCGCGTACTACGTCATCGCCCGCCGCCTCGGCGCCGACCCCAGGGGCATCAACCGCTTCATGGCGGGCCTGCTGATCTGGCTGGTGCTCTCGGCGGTCGTCACCTCCTGGCAGGGCCACCTCGGCGGCCTCCTCACCGGCGGCCTCATCGCCCTCGCCTACGCGTACGCCCCGCGCGACCGCCGTCGCGTCCTCGTCCAGGCGAGCGCCTGCGCGGTGGTCCTCGCCCTCCTGCTGGTGCTGGCGGTGGCGAAGGTCGCGGCGATGACGAGCTGAGCGCTGGGGCCCTTCTGATGGATCTCCGTGGGAGAAGGAACGGCGTTCGGTGCGTGCTCTGGGGGTACCCCCTGCTCGGAGAGCTTGGGGGAGTGCCGGGCGTCGCGACGCCGCGGAGATCCATCAGAAGAGCCCCAGGGGGCGCCGCCCGGCCGCCCCACCGCGTCCGCACATGCGACAGCGCCTGCCCAGTCGTCCGGTCGGGGACTGGCGGGCAGGCGCCATCAGGTGTTCCGTACGCCGTTGTACGGGACGTATGGAGGGTGACCCGGAGGTCACCCGGTGGGTGTGGTCGGTGCGGTCGTCAGACCGTCAGCGCGCGGTCCGTCGGGCGGATCGGTGCCGGCAGGTCGCTCGCGCCCGTCAGGAAGCGGTCGCAGCCGCGGGCGGCCGAGCGGCCCTCCGCGATCGCCCACACGATGAGCGACTGGCCGCGGCCCGCGTCACCGGCGACGAAGACGCCCGGCACATTGGTCTGGAAGTCGGCGTCGCGGGCGATGTTGCCGCGCTCGTCGAGCTCCAGGCCGAACTGCTCGACCAGGCCGTTCTCCCGGTCGGTGCCGGTGAAGCCCATCGCGAGGGTGACCAGCTGGGCGGGGATCTTGCGCTCCGTGCCCGGCTTCTGCGTCAGCTTGCCGTCGACGAACTCGACCTCGACGAGGTGCAGCCACTGGACGTTGCCGTCCTCGTCGCCCTCGAAGTGGGTGGTGGAGACGGAGTAGGCCCGCTCGCCGCCCTCCTCGTGCGCCGAGGTGACCTTGTAGAGCATGGGGAAGGTCGGCCACGGCTGGTGAGGGGCCCGGTCCTCGCCCGGCTTCGGCATGATCTCCAGCTGGGTGACGGAGGCCGCGCCCTGGCGGTGGGCGGTGCCCACGCAGTCCGCGCCCGTGTCGCCGCCGCCGATGACCACGACGTGCTTGCCCTCGGCCGTGATGGGGGGCGCCACGAAGTCGCCCTCCTGCACCTTGTTGGCCAGCGGCAGGTACTCCATGGCCTGGTGGATGCCGTTCAACTCACGGCCGGGCACCGGCAGGTCGCGCGCGGTCGTGGCACCGGCGGCGATCACGACGGCGTCGTACCGCTTCTTCAGGTCGGTCGCCTTGAGGTCGCGGCCGATCTCGATGCCGGTGCGGAAGCGGGTGCCCTCCGCGCGCATCTGCTCGATGCGGCGGTTGATGTGCCGCTTCTCCATCTTGAACTCGGGGATGCCGTAGCGGAGCAGACCGCCGACGCGGTCGGCGCGCTCGTACACCGCGACGGTGTGACCGGCCCGCGTCAGCTGCTGCGCCGCCGCGAGGCCCGCCGGGCCGGAGCCGATGACCGCGACCGTCTTGCCGGACAGGCGCTCCGGGGCCTGGGGCGCGACATCGCCGCTGTCCCACGCCTTGTCGATGATCGAGACCTCGACGTTCTTGATGGTGACG
This sequence comes from Streptomyces neyagawaensis, assembly GCF_023516595.1. Classification (GTDB taxonomy): domain Bacteria; phylum Actinomycetota; class Actinomycetes; order Streptomycetales; family Streptomycetaceae; genus Streptomyces; species Streptomyces neyagawaensis. The sequence goes on from NZ_JAMGBG010000027.1 coordinate 175,621, forward strand.
GCCGGTTGGTTGATGCCGAGCACACACGCCGACTCGCACGGGGCCGGGCACAGGCGGCCCGTGAACTCCGGGAAGTTGTTGGTGGCGTGCAGGCGCTCGGAGGCGGCCGCCCAGTCCTCGCGGTAGGCGTAGTCGTTCCACTCGGGGATGAGGTTCCCGAGCGGACAGCCGTTGTGGCAGAACGGGATGCCGCAGTCCATGCAGCGGGACGCCTGCTTCGAGATGATCGGGAGCAGCGAACCGGGGACGTAGACCTCGTTCCAGTCCTTCAGCCGGACGTCGACGGGGCGGGACTTGGCGACCTCGCGGCCGTGGTTGAGAAAGCCCTTGGGATCAGCCATTGGTCGCCGCCTCCATCATCTTCTCGGTGATCTCGGTCTCGGAGAGACCGGCTCGCTCGGCGGCGTCCTTGGCGGCGAGCACTGCCTTGTACGTGCTGGGGATGATCTTGCTGAAGCGGGTCACGGCCTCGTCCCACTCCGCGAGCAGCTTCTCGGCGACCGTGGAGCCGGTCTCCTCGGCGTGGCGGCGCACCACGTCGTGCAGCCACTGCTTGTCGGTGTCGTCGAGCGCCTCGACGGCGTTCACGTTGCCGACGTTGACGTTGTCGCGGTCGAGGTCGATGACGTACGCGACGCCGCCGGACATACCGGCCGCGAAGTTGCGGCCCGTCTCGCCGAGGACGACCGCGTGACCGCCGGTCATGTACTCGCAGCCGTGGTCGCCCACGCCCTCGGAGACGACCAGCGCGCCGGAGTTGCGGACGCAGAACCGCTCGCCCGTGCGGCCGCGCAGGAACAGCTCGCCGCCGGTCGCGCCGTAGGCGATGGTGTTGCCGGCGATCGTCGAGTACTCGGCGAGGTGGTCGGCGCCCCGGTCCGGGCGGACGATGACGCGGCCGCCGGAGAGGCCCTTGCCGACGTAGTCGTTGGCGTCGCCCTCCAGGCGCAGCGTGACACCGCGCGGGAGGAAGGCGCCGAAGGACTGGCCCGCGGAGCCGGTGAAGGTGATGTCGATGGTGTCGTCGGGCAGGCCCGCGCCACCGAACTTCTTCGTCACCTCGTGGCCGAGCATGGTGCCGACCGTGCGGTTGATGTTGCGGACCTTGACCTGGGCGCGCACGGGCTGGGCCTCGGTCGCGTCGGAGGCGGCCAGGGCGTCCGCGGCGAGCTTGATCAGCTCGTTGTCGAGCGCCTTCTCCAGGCCGTGGTCCTGCTCGATCAGCTGGTGGCGTACCGCGCCCTCGGGCAGCTCGGGCACGTGGAACAGCGGCTCCAGGTCCAGGCCCTGCGCCTTCCAGTGGTCGACGGCACGCTGCACGTCGAGGACCTCGGCGTGGCCGACGGCCTCCTCGATGGAGCGGAAGCCCAGCTCGGCCAGCAGCTCGCGGACCTCCTCGGCGATGAACCGGAAGAAGTTCACGACGTACTCGGCCTTGCCGGAGAACCGGTCGCGCAGGGTCGGGTTCTGCGTGGCGATGCCGACGGGGCAGGTGTCGAGGTGGCAGACGCGCATCATGACGCAGCCGGACACGACCAGCGGCGCGGTCGCGAAGCCGAACTCCTCGGCGCCGAGCAGCGCGGCGATGACCACGTCACGGCCGGTCTTCAGCTGGCCGTCGGTCTGGACGACGATGCGGTCGCGCAGACCGTTGAGCAGCAGGGTCTGCTGGGTCTCGGCGAGGCCGAGCTCCCAGGGGCCGCCGGCGTGCTTCAGCGAGGTCAGCGGGGAGGCACCGGTGCCTCCGTCGTGACCCGAGATGAGGACGACGTCCGCGTGGGCCTTGGAGACACCGGCCGCGACCGTGCCGACGCCGACCTCGGAGACCAGCTTCACGTGGATGCGGGCCTGCGGGTTGGCGTTCTTGAGGTCGTGGATCAGCTGCGCCAGGTCCTCGATGGAGTAGATGTCGTGGTGCGGCGGCGGGGAGATCAGGCCCACGCCCGGCGTCGAGTGACGCGTCTTCGCGACCCACGGGTACACCTTGTGGCCGGGCAGCTGGCCGCCCTCACCGGGCTTGGCGCCCTGGGCCATCTTGATCTGGATGTCGTCCGCGTTGACCAGGTACTCGGAGGTCACACCGAAGCGGCCGGAGGCGACCTGCTTGATGGACGACCGGCGCGCCGGGTCGTACAGGCGGTCGGGGTCCTCGCCGCCCTCACCGGTGTTGGACTTGCCGCCCAACTGGTTCATGGCGATGGCGAGGGTCTCGTGCGCCTCCTTGGAGATGGAGCCGTACGACATGGCGCCGGTGGAGAACCGCTTGACGATCTCGGAGACCGGCTCGACCTCGTCGACGGGGATCGGCTGCCGGTCGGACTGGAAGCCGAACAGACCACGCAGCGTCATCAGCCGCTCGGACTGCTCGTTCACCCGCTCGGTGTACTTCTTGAAGATGTCGTAGCGGGCCGCGCGCGTGGAGTGCTGGAGGCGGAAGACCGTCTCCGGGTCGAACAGGTGCGGTTCGCCCTCGCGGCGCCACTGGTACTCGCCGCCTATCTCCAGGGCGCGGTGCGCCGGGGCGATGCCGGAGGCGGGGTACGCCTTGGCGTGGCGGGCGGCGACCTCCTTGGCGATGACGTCGATGCCGACGCCGCCGATCTTGGTGGCCGTGCCGTTGAAGTACTTCTCGACGAAGTCGTCCGCGAGACCGACGGCCTCGAAGACCTGGGCGCCGCGGTAGGAGGCCACGGTGGAGATGCCCATCTTCGACATGACCTTGAGGACGCCCTTGCCGAGGGCGTAGATCAGGTTGCGGATGGCCTGCTCGGCCTCGATACCGGAGAGGAACGTGCCGGCACGGACGAGGTCCTCGACGGACTCCATCGCCAGGTACGGGTTGACGGCGGCGGCGCCGTAGCCGATGAGCAGGGCGACATGGTGGACCTCGCGGACGTCACCGGCCTCGACCAGCAGGCCCACCTGGGTGCGCTGCTTGGTGCGGATGAGGTGGTGGTGGACGGCCGCGGTGAGCAGCAGCGACGGGATCGGCGCGTGCTCGGCGTCCGAGTGGCGGTCCGACAGGACGATCAGCCGGGCGCCGTTCTCGATGGCGGCGTCGGCCTCGGCGCAGATCTCCTCGATGCGCGCGGCGAGGGCGTCACCGCCGCCGGAGACCCGGTACAGGCCGGAGAGGGTCGCGGCCTTCATGCCGGGCATGTCGCCGTCGGCGTTGATGTGGATGAGCTTGGCCAGCTCGTCGTTGTCGATCACCGGGAAGGGCAGGGTGACGCTGCGGCACGAGGCGGCGCTCGGCTCCAGGATGTTGCCCTCGGGGCCCAGCGAGGAGCGCAGCGAGGTGACGAGCTCCTCGCGGATTGCGTCCAGCGGCGGGTTGGTGACCTGCGCGAACAGCTGGGTGAAGTAGTCGAACAGCAGCCGGGGGCGGGAGGACAGCGCGGCGATCGGCGAGTCGGTGCCCATGGAGCCGATCGGCTCGGCGCCGGCCTTGGCCATCGGCGCGAGGATGACGCGCAGCTCCTCCTCGGTGTACCCGAAGGTCTGCTGGCGGCGGGTGACCGAGGCGTGGGTGTGCACGATGTGCTCGCGCTCGGGCAGGTCGGACAGCTCGATCTCGCCGGCCTCCAGCCACTCCGCGTACGGGTGCTCGGCGGCGAGGCCGGCCTTGATCTCGTCGTCCTCGATGATGCGGTGCTCGACGGTGTCGACGAGGAACATGCGGCCGGGCTGGAGGCGGCCCTTGCGGACGACCTTCGCGGGGTCGATGTCGAGGACGCCGACCTCGGAGCCGAGGACGACGAGGCCGTCGTCGGTGACCCAGTAGCGGCCGGGGCGCAGTCCGTTGCGGTCGAGGACCGCGCCGACCTGCTTGCCGTCGGTGAAGGTGACACAGGCCGGGCCGTCCCAGGGCTCCATCATCGTGGAGTGGAACTGGTAGAAGGCGCGGCGGGCGGGCTCCATGGAGTCGTGGTTCTCCCACGCCTCCGGGATCATCATCAGCACGGAGTGCGGGAGGGAACGGCCACCGAGGTGGAGCAGTTCGAGCACCTCGTCGAAGGACGCCGAGTCGGAGGCGTCCGGCGTACAGATCGGGAAGATCCGCTCCAGCTTGTCCTGCGGGCCGAACAGGTCGGAGGCGAGCTGGGACTCGCGGGCGACCATCCAGTTGCGGTTGCCCTTGACCGTGTTGATCTCGCCGTTGTGGGCGACGAAGCGGTACGGGTGGGCGAGCGGCCACGACGGGAACGTGTTGGTGGAGAACCGGGAGTGCACGAGCGCGATCGCGGAGGCGAAGCGGCGGTCGGACAGGTCCGGGAAGAAGGGCTCCAGCTGGCCGGTGGTCAGCATGCCCTTGTAGACGATGGTCCGCGCGGACAGCGAGGGGAAGTAGACGTCGACCTCGCGCTCGGCGCGCTTGCGCAGCACGAACGTCTTGCGGTCGAGGTCGATGTCCGTGGCCGGCTCAGCGGCGCCGTCGGCGACGAAGATCTGACGGAAGGCGGGCATCGTCGAGCGGGCCGTGGCGCCGAGCAGCTCGGGCGCGACGGGCACCTCGCGCCAGCCGAGGACGGTCAGGCCCTCGTCGGCGGCGATGGCCTCGATGCGGGCGGCCGCGTCGTCGGCGCCGTCCTGGGGCAGGAAGGCGATGCCGACCGCGTACGCGCCGGCCTCGGGCAGCTGGAATCCGGCCACCTCACGGAAGAAGCCGTCGGGCACCTGGGAGAGGATGCCGGCGCCGTCGCCGGAGTCCGGCTCGGAGCCGGTGGCACCACGGTGTTCCAGGTTGCGCAGAACGGTGAGCGCCTGCTCGACCAGCGCATGGCTCGCCTCGCCGGTGAGGGTGGCCACGAAGCCGACGCCACAGGCGTCGCGCTCGTTGCGGGGGTCGTACATACCCTGCGCAGCAGGGCGAGCATCCATGAACGACCACTTCTGGCCATTCGTGGAGTGCTGGGACGGCTGGCGCGGCGTACGCATCGGCTCTCCCGTCGTCGTCATGTGGCATATGCAAGTGCCGAGGGACGACGTTGGCCCTCTGCGTGGAGTGCAAAATTTCGTGCAGGTTACATGATGGAGCGATTCTCGGGAACCGGGATAGTTCGTTCCAACATGCGGACGCCGCGGCGCTGAGCGGGTGCGTCGCACGGCGGCGGGAGCAAGGGGAGCCTTCCGGACAGATCCATGTCCTTCGACTCGATGTGCGGGGGGCGTCGTCGCTCCCTGCGGCAAGGTGCGGTGCAGGCGTCATTGCCGGCGGCGCTTACGGCTCATGCCCAGCGGTTAAGCATTCGAAACCGCGTAGTAACGACTATTTATGCGGCCTCACGCATACGTAGCCATCCGATGCATCATACGGCCGCACCGAACAGCGTGCCCAGGGCGTACGTCACACCGGCCGCGGCACCCCCGAGGGCCAGCTGACGCAGCCCGCTGAACCACCAACTTCTGGCCGTCACCTTCGCCACCAGGGCACCACAGGCGAAGAGTCCCAGCAAGGCCACCAGCACGGCGGGCCACAGCGTGCTCGCGCCGAGCAGATAGGGCAGCACGGGCAGCAGGGCTCCGAGCGCGAAGGAGCCGAAGCTCGACACGGCGGCGACGGTGGGCGAGGGGAGGTCGCCGGGGTCGATGCCCAGCTCCTCGCGGGCATGGATCTCCAGGGCCTGCTCGGGGTCGTGCGAGAGCTGTCTCGCGACCTCGCGGGCGAGCTTCGGCTCGACGCCGCGCGCTTCGTAGAGGGCGGCCAGCTCCTCCTCCTCGTCCTTGGGATGCTTGCGCAACTCGCGCCGCTCCACGTCCAGTTCCGCCTCGACGAGTTCGCGCTGCGAGGCCACGGAGGTGTACTCGCCGGCCGCCATCGAGAAGGCCCCGGCGGCCAGTCCCGCGAGCCCGGCCACGACGACCGTCTCCCGGCCGACCGTGCCGCCGGCCACACCGGTCATCAGCGCCAGATTGGACACGAGCCCGTCCATCGCGCCGAACACGGCGGGCCGCAGCCAGCCGCCGTTCACGTCGCGGTGGGTGTGGTTGTCGCGGTGCGCCACGTGGAGCGCTGCTTCGGTGTCAATGATCGCCATACGTCGAACGTACGCTCGGAAAATCGCTTCTGCCAGCAAGGAAGGCCGTACTTACCTGCGGCCGAGGGGAGTTCGAGGGCAACCGGGCGGGGGTACCGATGGGCGTCCAGGTGCGCTTCGGAAGTGTTCGAGGAATCGTCGCCGCTCATTCGTACAAGGCCCCGCACAGATGTCGACCGGGTGATACCGCTGCGTTCCGGGGCCCGGTCGGGCACGCGATGTGGCAGAGATCTTCACAGAGAAATCGTCAGAACGGATCAACTGCCCACAGTGCCGCGCGGGACCCACCGGTCGGAGCACGCACGGGGCACCGAGGAGCCACCGGCACCACCAGGCCGCCGCAGGGCACCGCGGCCCAGACGCCGCCCTCCCCTCCACACCGCCAAGCAGCGGCCCGCACACCGCCGCCCCATCCGACCCAGCAGCCGCGCCGATCCCCCGCTCCTCCCCACCCCCTCGGACACGATCCGCTGGACCGGCCCTCGGGCCAGAGAGGCGTCCTATGCCTTCGATCGCCTGCGTCCCCCCGGCCCCGCTGGGGGACGCCATCGGTCTCCGTGAGCGGGCGCGCGGCGCCATGCTCGGGCTCGCCGTCGGGGACGCGCTGGGGGCGCCCGCGGAGAACATGAAGCCCTCCGAGATCCGCGCCCGCTGGGGCCGCATCACGGGCTACGTCATCGAGAACCCCGCGGGCACGGACGACACCGAGTACGCCATCTTCTCCGGGCTGCTGCTGGCCCGGCACGGCTCGGCGCTCACCGTCACGCATGTGGAGACGGCCTGGCACCAGTGGATCGCGGACCTGGACGAGGGCCCGTTCCGGGGCGCCGGCTTCAGCGAACGCGGCACCCTGGAGAACCTCCGCCGGGGTCTGGCCGCCCCCATCTCCGCGCAGCACCGGCACGCCTGGAGCGACGGTCTGGCGATGCGCGCGGCCCCCTTCGGCGTCTTCGCGGCGGGCCGCCCCGCCGAGGCCGCCCGGCTGGTCGCCATCGACGGCTCGGTCAGCCACGACGGAGAGGGCATCTACGGAGGTCAGGCGGTCGCGGCGGGCGTGGCGGCGGCCATGGCGGGCGCGCCGACCATCTCGGTCGTGGCCTCCGCCCTGGCCGTCGTCCCGGACGACTCCTGGACCGCGCGCTCGCTGCGCCGCGCGGTCGCCGTCGCCCACCGGGGCGAGCGCGCGGTCCGCTCCGCCGTGGTCGTCGGCGGTTACCCGTGGACGGACCTGGCCCCCGAGGCGGTCGCCCTCGCGTTCGGCGCGTACGCGGCGGCCGACGGCGACTTCACGGAGTCCGTCCTCACCGCGGTGAACATGGGCCGCGACGCGGACACGACGGCGGCCGTGGCGGGCGCCCTGGCCGGCGCCACGCGCGGCGCCTCGTCCATCCCCGCGGAGTGGACGACGCCCATCGGCCCCGCACAGGGCAGTTGCCTCCCCTCCATGGCCGGCCATCACGTCCTGGACGTGGCCGAGCTTCTCACCCCGGACGACTGCGCCAAGTGGATCACCGGCCCCCTCCCCCCGACCTGGCCCACTCCGTCCGCGTACGCCCTGGCCCCCGAGGAGGAGACCCACCCATGAACCCCCCGAGCCCCTGGGACGAGGGCCCGACAGGCACGCCCCTCACCCTGACGCCGCCCACGCCGACGCCGTCCGAGGAACCCGCGGAGTCACCGCCCCCCGCCGGGACCCGGCCGAGAATCGAGGGTCTCCTCCTCGGCCTCGCCGCGGGTGACGCCGCCGGCTGGCCCGCCGCCCGGCACCGTGCCGCCCGTATGCCCGAGTGGACCCGCCGCCTCACCCGCGAACTCGACACCTTCGCGGAGCAGAACGCGACGACCACCCTCCCCGTCCCCATCGCCCTCAACCAGCCCCCCGAGCCGCTCCGCCTCGGCCCCTCCGACGACGCGGAATGGGCGGCGTTCGCCGCCGAGGCGCTGCTGCGTGCCGGGGACGCCGCCGCGCTCGGCGACCTGAGCCTGGAGCGCCGTACCCGCGCCTCCATCGACCTGTCCTGGAACACCGTCGCCAGCGAGATCGCCGCGGCGGCGGAACGCGCCCCCGAGGTCGAGTCCGCCGTGCTTCCTTTGCGCGCCCGCATCTCCGTACGCGCGGGACTCGGCAACCTCGCCACCGGCCTGCGCCCGCCCGCGACCGGCCACGACAACCCGCACTACTTCGACGACGCGGCCTGCGTACGCGCCTGCGTGCTCGCGGTGGCCCACCCGGGCGACCCCCGACGCGCCGCCGAACTCGCCGAGTTCGACGCCCGCTACACCCAGGACGGCGACGGTGTGCACGGCGCCCGCGCGATGGCCGCCGCCCTCGCGCTCGCGCTCGCCGGCGCGGACGTCGACGCGTGCGCGGCGGCGGCCCTCGGCGAACTCCCCGCGGAGACGGAGATCGGGCGCAACACCCGCCACGCCCTGGACCTGGCCCACCGCCACAAAAGAGAAGGAACATTCGCTCTCGTGCCGCTGCTGGAGCACCAGATCGTCGACCACGTCTACAGCTACGGCATCGCCGCCGCCGAGACGGTCCCCGTCGCCCTCGCCCTGGCCACCGCCGCCCGCGGCCGGATCGCCGAGGCCGTCCCCGCCGCCGCCTGCCTCTCCCGGGTCGCCGACTCCGCGCCCGCGCTCGCCGGCGCCCTGACCGGCGCGCTCGGCGGCGGCGCCGCCATCCCCGACACCTGGCGGGACGCCTGCCGCACCCTCTCCGGCTGCGCCCTGCCCCGCCTCACCGGTACGGATCTCGTACACCTCGCCGAACTTCTCGCAGCCACGGAACTCGCCTCCCCTGGAGGATGATTCGGGGCATGACGCCCCCAATGGAACCCTATCGACACGCAGTGCCGCATACCGACGCGGGTCTGGAGGAACGCATCACCGGCGCCCTGGTCGGCGCCGCCGTCGGCGACGCCCTCGGCGGCCCGGTCGAGGGCTACACCCCGGAGCAGATCCTCGAACGTCACGGCGGCCGCGTCCACGGCATCGTCGGCCCCTGGAACGGCGACGACTGGCGCACCGCCCGCCCGATCGCCCCGTACCACAAGGGCGACGGCCACGTCACCGACGACACCTTGATGACGCACGCGCTGGTGCGGGTCTACGAGCGGGTCCGCGACCACCTCGACGCGTACGCGATCGCCGAGCACCTGGTCCCCGACATGATGACCACCCCGCGCTGGATCCCGGAGCTGGAGGCGGAGGCCCTCCCCCTGCAACGGGTCTTCCTCGCCGAGAAGTGGCTGGTGGCCCGGCTGCACTACGGCCATGTCGACCCCCGCGAGGCCGGCACCGGAAACATCGTCAACTGCGGTGCCGCGATGTACATGGCGCCGGTCGGTCTGGTCAACGCGGCCGACCCGAGGGGCGCGTACGCCGAGGCCCTCGACATCGCGGGCGCCCACCAGTCGTCGTACGGCAGGGAGGCGGCCGGCGTGTTCGCGGCGGCCATCGCGGCGGCGTGCGCGCCGGGCGCCACCGCGCGCTCGGTGGTCGACACCTGCGTGCGGCTGGCGAAGGACGGCACGCGCGCCGCGATCGAGGCGGTGTGCGAGGTGGCGTCCCGGCACGCGGACTTCGAGTCGGCGCTGAAGCCGCTGCGGGAGGCCGTGACGCCCTTCGACACGGTCGGCCCCGACTACCGCACCCCCTCCCTGGGCGCCCGCCGTCCCTCCCGCATCCACTCCATCGAGGAACTCCCCGTCGCACTGGGCATGTTGCTGGTGGCCCGCGGCGACTACCGCCACGCGGTGCTGGGTTCGGTGAACTACGGCCGCGACTGCGACTCCATCGCCACGATGGCCGGCGCCCTGGCCGGGGCGCTGGGCTCGGACGTCCCCGCGGACTGGGCGAAGACGGTCGCCGAGGCGAGCCGCCTGGATCTGCACGCACCGGCCACGGCGTTGACGGAGGTCGCCCTGCACATCCACGAGCAGGACGTACACCGCCGCCGCGCCCACGAGGCGGCCTTCACCACCCTGGCGGGCACCCGATGACCGCCCTCCGCCTCACTTGGGTCCAGCCCGAGGACCTCCTAGGCCACGAGCTCCAGCAGGCGGCCCAGGACGGCCGGGCGCCCGCCGCCATCGCCGCCCGCTGGAAGAACGCGGGCGGCCCCCCGGCCCCGGTCCGCGCCGGCGCCTCCCCCCAACCGGCCTCCCGCTACCTGCGGTTGCTGGCCGAGGACCTGCTGGACGAGCTGGAGGACCTGCCCAGCCGGTCGGCGCACCGGGAGCCGACGGAACTCGACCGGATCAAGGCCCTGTGCCCCGACTGGCCCACCGCGCGCGGGAGCGCCGCCAAAGGGGCGGCCGGAGACCCGGCGGCGCTGGAGGCCGCCTGGCTGGGCCGAGCCGTCGGCTGTCTCCTCGGCAAACCCGTCGAGAAGCTGCCCCTCACCGCCATCCGGCAGCTCGCCCAGACCGCCGGGAACTGGCCCCTCAACACGTACTTCACCGCGCGGGGCGTCCCCGACGACCTGCTGCGGGCCCACCCGTGGAACCGCCGCTCGGCGCACACCTCCCTCGCCGAGAACATCGACGGCATGCCCGAGGACGACGACCTCAACTACCCGCTCCTCAACCTCCTTCTGCTCCAGCGGCACGGCCCCGGCTTCACCACCGCCGACGTGGCGGCCCTCTGGCTCGACGAACTCCCCGCGGGCCGCACCTTCACCGCCGAACGCGTCGCCTACCGCAACCTGCTCAGCGGCATCGAGCCACCCCGCACGGCACGCCACCGCAACCCGTTCCGCGAGTGGATCGGCGCCCTGATCCGGGCCGACGTCCACGGCTGGACCCACCCGGGCGACCCGGCGGCCGCGGCCGAACAGGCCCACCGCGACGCCACCCTCACCCACACCGCGAACGGCGTGTACGCGGCGATGTTCGTGGCGGCCGTCATCGCCGAGGCCGCCACCGGCGCCCATGACATCCACCACTGCCTGCGCACCGGCCTCACCGTCGTCCCCGAGCAGTCCCGCCTGGCGGGAGCGATCCGCCACGCCCTGCGACTGGCCGCCGAGGAGCGGGACTTCGACCGGATCGTCGACGCACTCCACACCACCTACGCCGACCACCACTGGGTCCACGCCCTCCCCAACACGGCCCTGCTGACGGCCGCCCTCACCCACGCGGACGGCGACTTCACCGCCTCCGTCTGCCGAGCGGTGTCGGGTGGCTGGGACACCGACTCCAACGGCGCCACGGCGGGCAGCATCGCGGGCCTCCTCGCCGGTTCCCCCCGGGCGCTCCCCGACCGGTGGACGGCGCCCCTCAAGAACCGCCTGGCCACCTCGGTCGCCGACTTCAACGGCATCGGCTTCGACGCCCTGGCCCACCTCACCCACCGGGAGATCCGCCGCTCATGACCCAGGCGTACGACCCCCCGCTCCGCCATCTGCGCGTCCTCGACCTCGCCACGCTCTTCGCCGGCCCCCTCGCCGCCACGATGCTCGGCGACTTCGGCGCGGAGGTCATCAAGGTCGAGCACCCCACGAAGCCCGATCCGTCCCGCGGCCACGGCCCCTCGAAGGACGGCGTCGGCCTGTGGTGGAAGCTCCTCGGCCGCAACAAGCGCACCCTGACGCTGAACCTCTCGACGCCGGGCGGCCGGGACACCCTCCTCCGGCTCGCCGCCACCTCCGACGTGATCATCGAGAACTTCCGCCCCGGCACCCTGGAGCGGTGGGGCCTGGGCTGGCCGGAGCTGTCCGCGGTCAACCCGCGCCTGGTCCTGGCCCGCGTGACCGGCTTCGGCCAGTTCGGGCCGTACGCGCGCCGCCCCGGCTTCGGCACACTCGCCGAGGCGATGAGCGGGTTCGCCGCGATCACCGGCGAGCCGGACGCCCCGCCGGTGCTCCCGCCGTTCGGCCTCGCCGACTCGATCGCGGGCCTGGCGACGGCGTACGCGGTGATGACCGCGCTCGCCGCGCGTGACCGCACGGGCGAGGGGCAGACGGTGGACATGGCGATCATCGAGCCGATCCTCACCGTCCTCGGCCCCCAACCCCTCTGGTACGACCAGCTGGGCCACGTCCAGCCCCGCACGGGCAACCGCTCCGCGAACAACGCGCCCCGCAACACCTACCGCGCGGCGGACGGCTCCTGGGTGGCCGTGTCGACCTCCGCCCAGTCCGTAGCGGAGCGGGTGATGCGCCTGGTCGGGCGCCCGGAGCTGATCGACGAGCCGTGGTTCGGTTCGGGGGCGGAGCGGGCCCGCCACGCGGACATCCTGGACGAGGCGGTCGGCGCGTGGATCGCCCGCCACACCCGCGAGGAGGTCATCGAGGCCTTCGAGAAGGCGGAGGCGGCGGTCGCCCCCATCCAGGACGTGCGGGACGTGATGACCGACCCCCAGTACCGGGCGCTCGACACCGTCACCACCGTCGACGACCCCGAGCTGGGCCCCCTGCGTATGCAGAACGTCCTCTTCCGGCTCTCCGCGACACCGGGCGCCATCCGCTGGGCGGGCCGCCCGCACGGCGCGGACACGGACGCGGTCCTGACCGAGCTGGGTCTGACCGGCACGGACATCGCGGCCCTGCGCGAGGAGGGCGTCCTGTGACCCCCCATCCCGTCGCCTCCGTCCCGCTGACCTGGCTGTACGTCCCCGGGGACCGCCCCGAGGTGGTGGTCAAGGCCTTGGTCTCCGGCGCGGACGTCGTGATCGTGGACCTGGAGGACGCGGTCGCCGCCGACCGCAAGGAGTACGCGCGGTCCGCCACCGCCGAACTGCTCTCGGAACCCCCGCCGGTCCCCGTTCACGTCCGGGTGAACGCCCTGGACACCGTGTACGCCGAGGACGACCTCAAGACACTGGCCCCGCTCCCCGGCCTGGGCGCCCTCCGACTGCCGAAGATCTCGGCTGGCGCCGACGTGGTGCGCGTCGCGGAGCGCGCCGCCCCCGCCGACGGAGGGGCTCTCCCCCTCCACCCCCTGCTGGAGTCGGCGCTCGGCGTGGAACGGGCGTACGAGATCGCCGCCGCCCACCCGTCGGTCCAGGGCATCGCGCTCGGTGAGGCGGACCTCCGCGCCGACCTCGCCGTCCGCGACGACCGGGCGCTCGACTGGCCCCGCTCCCGGGTGATCGTCGCCGCCCGCGCCGCGGGGCTGCCCTCGCCGGCGCAGTCCATCCACCCGGACACCAAGGACCTCGACGGCCTGGCCCGCTCCTGCGCGCACGGCCGCGCCCTGGGGTTCCTCGGCCGGGCCGCGATCCACCCCCGCCAGCTCCCGGTCATCGAACGCGCCTACGCCCCGACCGCGGCGGAGATCGAATCCGCCGAGCACATCGTCGAGGCCGCCACCGCGAGACCCGGTGCCCAGGCGCTCCCCACGGGTCACTTCATCGACCCGGCGATCCTGGCCCAGGCCCGCCGCACCCTGACCCTCGCGCACCGCGCCGCGAGATCCTGACCGACGCCGGGTCCGGCCCGCCGCCTCCGAGAAGCCGAACGCCCACCCGCCTGATCCGGCGGGTGGGCGTTCACGACGTCCGTCGCGGGGCGGCGGGTCGCAGCGGGCGAGCGGGGCCTCAGCTCTTCTCGGCAGCCTGCGGCGCGGCGTCCGAGACCTTCGCGTCCTTCTTCTGCTCGGACTTGTCGACAGAGGTCGTGGAAGACCTCTCCGTGGGCTTCCCGGACTCGGTCGCCTTGTCGGCAGCCTTCCCGGAGCCCTTGTCGGCGGCCTTCTCGTCGGTCTTCTCGTCGGTCTTCGCGGGGCTCTTGCCGGTCGCCTCCTCGGCGTCCTTCTCCGACTCCGTGTCCCCGTCGTCCCCGTCCTTCTTCAGGGCGGTGGAATCGTCGTCGCCGTCATCGGTGCCCGGCTCGACGATCTCCTCGCGCCCCGGCCGCTTCCGGGCCGACAGCACGATGTAGATCACGGCGAGCACGAACACGAACAGCGCGGTCCAGTTGTTGAGCCGCAGGCCCAGGATGTGGTGCGCGTCGTCGACCCGCATGTACTCGATCCAGAACCGCCCGGCGCAGTACGCGGCGACGTACAGCGCGAACGCCCGCCCGTGCCCGAGCCGGAAGCGCCGGTCGGCCCAGATGACCAGCACCGCGACACCGATGCACCACAGCGACTCGTACAGGAAGGTCGGGTGGTAGGTGCCCGGCATCCGACCGTCCGTGGAGGACGTGATCTCCAGGGCCCAGGGCAGATCCGTGGGCCTGCCGTACAGCTCCTGGTTGAACCAGTTGCCCCACCGCCCGATCGCCTGGGCGAGGGCGATGCCCGGCGCGACGGCGTCGGCGTAAGCGGGCAGCGGGATGCCACGGTGGCGGCAGCCGATCCACGCGCCGACGGCGCCGAGGGCGATCGCGCCCCAGATGCCGAGGCCGCCCTCCCACACCTTGAAGGCGTCCACCCAGTCACGGCCCTCGCTGAAGTACAGCTCGTAGTCCGTGATCACGTGGTAGAGCCGGCCGCCGACCAGGCCGAAGGGAACGGCCCAGACCGCGATGTCGGCGACCGTGCCGGCGCGCCCGCCCCGGGCGACCCAGCGTTTGTTGCCGAGCCAGACGGCTACGAAGACACCGATGATGATGCAGAAGGCGTAGCCGCGCAGCGGGACGGGACCGAGGTACAGCACCCCGCGCGACGGGCTGGGAATGTAGGCAAGTTCCATGGCAGGGTCGACGCTACCCTGCCGGGCCCGGCCGACGGCAGGCAGCCCGGCAACGGGTCCATAACGCCGCCCCATGAACTCCCGGACGCCACAGGGGTTCCCGTGGCCCCGGGCGCCCCCGTGGTCTCACCCCTGGGCGTTCTTCTCCACCATCTGCTTCAGCTTGGCCGGGGTCATCGACCGGTCGGCGTAGATGTTGGTGCCGTTGAGGAAGACGCTCGGGGTGCCGCCGTAGCCGCCCTTCTGGAAGGCCTCGTTGGACTTGGCGACCCAGGCGTCGTGGGTGCCCTTCTCGACGCAGGTGCGGAACGCGTCCGTGTCGAGGCCGTCGACCTTCTCCGCCAGGTCGATCAGCGTGCTGTTCCGTGAGAAGGCGTCGTCGGTCTCGGGCGGCTGGTTCTCGTAGAGCACGTCGTGGTACGCCGGGAACTTGCCGGCGTTCTGCGCGCACGCGGCGGCGTTGGCGGCCTTGCGGGAGCCGCTGCCGCCCATGTTCCCGTCGATCAGGGTGACCAGGCGGTATTCCACCTTCAGCTGACCGGCCTCGGTCAGTTCGTGGATCGTCGAGCGGTACGCGTCCTCGAAGGACTTGCAGGCCGGGCAGCGGAAGTCCTCCCAGACCGTGAGGGTGGACTCGGCACCGGCGTCCCCGACGGGGAGCGCCAGGCTGTTCTCGCCGTTGGCCCCGGAGGGCGCCACGACCGGGCCCGAGGCGTCGCCGCCGTCGTCCTTGCCCGCGTTCGCCGCGACGATGCCGATCACGGCGGCCAGCCCCAGGACACACACCACCGAGGCACCCACGATCAACGCCCGACGGCGCTTCTCGGCAGCCTTCTGCTTCTCGCGCTCCTCCGCCAGCCGCTCACGGGCGGTGCGCTTTCCCTCACGGTTCTTCTCGCTCACATCCCGCAGAACGAACCGGGGAGGCGCACCGCGCCTCCCCGATCCCACTTCCACCCCTTCGAGTGAGCGGATGACCCGTTACGTCCCGCCCGCCCCGTACGACAAACGGGTGAACGTCACGCGCCCCCCTCCGCCGGGGCTGACGCGCCGGTCACGCGCTCCGGCGCACGCCCTTGGCGAGGTCGCCGGCCAGCTCCCGTACGGCGTCCAGCCCGGCCGCCTCGTCCGGGGCGTCCAGCATCCGCTTCACGAACGCGGAGCCGACGATCACCCCGTCCGCGAACCCGGCGACCTCGGCGGCCTGCTCGGCGTTCGAGACACCGAGGCCGACGCAGACCGGCAGCCCGGAGCCGGTGGCCCGGGTGCGTTCCACCAGGTCCTGGGCCTGGGCGCCGACCGACTCCCGGGTGCCCGTGACGCCCATCAGCGAGGCGGCGTAGACGAAGCCGCTGCCCGCCGCGGTGATCTCGGCGAGGCGGGCGTCCTTGCTGCTGGGCGCGACCACGAAGACCGTGCCGAGGCCGTGCTTCTCGGCGTGCTCCCTCCACAGCGCCGACTCCTGGACGGGCAGGTCGGGAAGGATGCAGCCCGCGCCGCCGGCCTCCGCCAGCTCGGCGGTGAAGCGCTCGACGCCGTAGCGGTCGATGGGGTTCCAGTACGTCATGACGAGGACGGGCTTGCCGGTCGCCTCGAAGGCCTCCCGCACCGTGCGCATCACGTCCGCGATCTTGACGCCGCCGCGCAGGGCGATGTCGTCGGCGGTCTGGATGACAGGACCGTCGAGGACCGGGTCGCTGTGCGGCAGACCGACCTCGACGACGTCGGCGCCGCCCTCGAAGACGGCCTTGATGGCGGCGATACCGCCGTCGACGGTCGGGAACCCGGCCGGCAGATAGGCGATGAGCGCGGACCGCCCCTCCGCCTTCGCGGCGGCGAGGGTGTCACTCAACAGCTGGATGTTCCCGCTCACTTGGCGTCCCCCTCGATCTCGGCGGTGTCGGCGGCGTTGGCGGCGACCTCGGCGTCGGTCCCCTCGTCGTAGAGACCGAAGTAGCGGGCCGCGGTGTCCATGTCCTTGTCGCCGCGCCCGGACAGGTTGACCACGATCAGCCCGTCCTTGCCCAGTTCCCTGCCGACCTCCAGGGCTCCGGCGAGCGCGTGGGCGCTCTCGATCGCCGGGATGATGCCCTCGGTGCGCGACAGCAGACGCAGCGCCTGCATGGCCGCGTCGTCGGTGACCGCGCGGTACTCGCCGCGACCGCTGTCCTTGAGGTAGGAGTGCTCGGGACCGATGCCCGGGTAGTCCAGACCGGCCGAG
This sequence comes from Streptomyces neyagawaensis, assembly GCF_023516595.1. Classification (GTDB taxonomy): domain Bacteria; phylum Actinomycetota; class Actinomycetes; order Streptomycetales; family Streptomycetaceae; genus Streptomyces; species Streptomyces neyagawaensis. The sequence continues at coordinate 192,523 of NZ_JAMGBG010000027.1, forward strand.
ATCGAGTACGGCTCGGTGATCTGTCCCTCCTCGTCCTGAAGGACGTAGGACCGCGAGCCGTGCAGGATGCCTGGCTCCCCGGCGGTCAGGGTCGCCGCGTGCTCGCCGGTCTCGACGCCGTGGCCCGCGGGCTCGCAGCCGATGAGCCGGACCGAGGCGTCCGGGATGAAGGCGTGGAAGAGGCCGATGGCGTTGGAGCCGCCGCCCACACAGGCGACGGCGGCGTCGGGCAGCCGACCGGCGCGCTCCAGCAGCTGGCGCCGGGCCTCGACGCCGATGACCCGGTGGAAGTCGCGGACCATCGCGGGGAAGGGGTGCGGTCCGGCGACCGTGCCGAACAGGTAGTGGGTGCGGTCGACGTTGGCCACCCAGTCGCGGAACGCCTCGTTGATGGCGTCCTTGAGGGTCCGGGAACCGGACTTCACGGCGACGACCTCAGCGCCCAGCATGCGCATGCGGGCCACGTTGAGGGCCTGGCGCTGGGTGTCGATCTCGCCCATGTAGATGGTGCAGTCGAGGCCGAAGAGGGCGCAGGCCGTGGCGGTGGCGACGCCGTGCTGGCCCGCGCCGGTCTCGGCGATGACCCGGGTCTTGCCCATGCGCTTGGTGAGCAGAGCCTGCCCGAGGACATTGTTGATCTTGTGGGAACCGGTGTGGTTGAGGTCCTCGCGCTTGAGGAACACCCGGGCGCCACCGGCGTGCTCGGCGAACCGGGGCACCTCGGTCAGCGCACTCGGCCGGCCGGTGTAGTTGACGAGCAGGTCGTCGAGCTCGCGCGCGAACTCGGGATCGGCCTTGGCCTTGTCGTACTCGACGGCGACCTCGTCCACGGCGGCGACCAGCGCCTCCGGGATGAACTTGCCGCCGTACGCGCCGAAGTACCCCTCGGCGCTGGGGACCTGACCCTCGGGGTCGGGAATGAAGAACTCGCTGGACATGCGCTTACCTCACAGGGGCAACGGCCCCGATGTCGAACGGACGATGAGAGGCCCATACAGGGACGTCACCGGGGACGAGGGGCGCGGGGCAGCGGCGGACGGCCGCGTGTGCGGCGGTACCGAACCGGCCGGGGCCGTACTGGTCCTCCGGTGGACAGGCGTCACCCGGTGTGCGGAGCGGAGATCGGCTCAGCTCACCGCGGGTGACACGGGCCGGGGCCATCGCATGCCGTTCACCTGGCCCGGCTCGTCACCGATGACATAGCGGACCCGGCGCCCGTGGACCCGGCGCGCGGGCGCCCGGCAGCCACGGGGACGGCACCCGCGCGCGAGGCGGGCGTAGGGGTCCCTGGTGGTCATGGTGAGCGAGAACATCGGGGCACAGCCTACCGGCCCGATCTCACCCGTGTGAGGGATGCCGGGCTCGGTCGTACCCGCCATGGGCGAGGCCGTCGTGGCCGCCCGTACGCACCCCGCGGCCCCGGCCGGGACGTGCCCGGACCGGTCGGCGGCGGTGGTGCGGTCGGTCATGGTGCGCGGTCAGCTCCGGCCGTGTCGCAGCGCCGGGTGCTCACCGGCGGCGACGAGGTCGGCGACAGCGGTCTTCGGGTCCTTGCCGGTGACGAGGGACTCGCCCACGAGGACCGCGTCCGCGCCGGCGTTGGCGTAGGCGATGAGGTCGTGGGGGCCTCGGACGCCGGACTCGGCGACCTTGACGATGTGGTCGGGGATCTCGGGGGCGACGCGTTCGAAGGTGGAGCGGTCCACTTCGAGGGTCTTGAGGTTGCGCGCGTTGACGCCGATCACCCGGGCGCCCGCGTCGACCGCCCGCTCGACCTCGTCCTCGTCGTGCACCTCGACGAGCGGGGTGAGCCCGATGGACTCGGCGCGCTCGATGAGGGACTCCAGGGCGGGCTGGTCGAGGGCGGCGACGATCAGCAGGGCCAGATCGGCGCCGTACGCCCGTGCCTCCCACAGCTGGTAGGAGGTGACGATGAAGTCCTTGCGCAGCACGGGGATGTCCACGCGGGCCCGCACGGCCTCCAGGTCCGCGAGCGAACCGCCGAAGCGGCGCTGTTCGGTGAGGACGGAGATGACCGCGGCGCCGCCCGCCTCGTAGTCGGCGGCGAGGCCGGCCGGGTCGGCGATCGCGGCGAGCGCACCCTTGGAGGGGCTGGAGCGCTTGACCTCGCAGATGACCTTGACGCCGTCACCGCGCAGGGCGGCCACGCCGTCCTTGGCAGCGGGAGCCTTGGCCGCGCGCTCCTTGAGCTCTTCGAGGCTGACGCGGGCCTGCCGCTCCGAAAGGTCGGCACGGACTCCGTCGATGATCTCGTCGAGCACACTCACGCGAGCGGCCCCCTTTCAGACGGTTGCGGTCGGTGACAACGGTCGACAGTCGATTTTCGGCTGACGGGCGCTTCACACGGTCCTGGCGGTTCACTGCGATGGTAGCCGGACCGGGGCACAGCTCTCGCATCCGGTTGACGGCGGTCCCTCCCCCACCCCCGAACCAGCTTCGCTCGGCTCGGGCGGAAGGTGCCCCCATCCTGGACGTTCCCCGTTCGATCAAGGGTGAAGCCAGGCGCCGAAGGGCAGGTTCCGGACAACCGTGAAGACCAGCACCGACGCGCCGAGCGCCCACAGGACCGCGGGCCGGAGTTCGAGTCTCATCGGCCGTCCGCGGGCCGCCCGGACCACCCATACGGTCCACAGCACCGCACAGGTCACGAAGGCGACCACGGCCAGGGCGTTGTCCGTGAAGGCGGTCGCCACGTCCCCGTGGGCGAAGGCATGGGCACTGCGCAGCCCGCCGCAGCCCGGGCAGTACAGGCCGGTGAACCGCCAGAGCGGGCACACGGGGTAGTGGCCGGGTTCGTTCGGATCCACGGCCGCGACATACGCGAAGGCCCCACCGACGGCCGCGAGCGCGGCGGCAGGGATCCAAAGCCTTCGCAGCGCACCGCCCTGGGCCGGGACGGCCCGAACGGCGTGCGGGGGCGGCGCGACTGGCTGGGGATCGGCGTTCACACACCGCATTGTGCCCGGCGGGCGCCCCACGCGCGCGTGCGGGCGGCCGGGCACCCCCGGGGCGAACCGGACGGCCGGGTGCCCCGAGGTGGACCGGACGGCCGGTGGCCCGAGGCGGACCTGACCGCCCTGTGCGGAACGTCAGCCCTTGGCGGGGACGGGCTCGCCGCTGATGGCCTTGGCCTCCGCCTTCGCGGCACCGGACCAGTCGTCGCCGTGCGTCGACTTGGCCTGGCCGAGGCCCATCGCCTTCATGATCATGCCCACGACGCCGCCGAGCAGGACGATGACCATGCCCGCCCAGAATCCCAGCGGTTCGGCCATCACCATGTAGGCGCCCGAGACGCAGAAACCGATGAAGGCGATGGTGACGCCGGTCCAGGCGGCCGGGGTGTGGCCGTGGCTGCTGCCCGCCATGACTTTGCTCCTCGTTGCTCAGTTGCTCTGTGCGAGTGCTCGATGCGTGCCGCTTGATGCGTGGCGCTCGATGCCGGTGGTGAGTCGGACGCTCGGCGTCCATTGTCCCGTACGCCCACGGGTGCCTTGAGCGGGGGTCCGCCCCCTAGCTCGGGTCCGGTCCTGTGGGGTCCTCGCCCCGGTCCAGGGCCTTCCACATGTCCTCGGGCCGGTCGGGGTCCACCGGCTTGGCCTTGCGCGGCCGGGGCGTGCCGTCGCGCTCGTAGCGGCCGGACATCCCGGGCCACAGCCGTCCGTACCGCAGGGCGAGCAGCCCGGCGAGCAGGATGAGGGCGCCGCCGACCGCCGCGACGTACGGCCAGCCGGTGTGGCTGAGCGCGTCGACGGTGGCGGAGGTGTCGCCGGAGGCCTCGGCGGCCTTGTCGTCGAGGGCCGAGCTGTCGTAGGCGCCGAACAGCGCCGCGGCGACGGTGCCCGCGCCGGAGAGGGCGAGCAGCACGGCGACCAGGACGCGTCCGGAGCGGCGGACGGCGAAGACGGCGACGAGCGCGGCGAGGCCCACTATGGCGAGGGCCGCGGGCACGCCCGTGACGTCGCTGCCCTTGGCGGTCAGCGGGAAGGCGCCGCCGGCCACCGACGCCGTGCCCTCCGACCAGCGCTGGCGGGTGGCGAGCAGCGCGACGGCGGCGCCGAGCGCGCCGCTCAGCAACGCCAGGGCGAGGCTGCGCCGGCCGGAGCGGACGAACGCGGGCTCGGAACGGGGGTGAGGTACTGCGGTCACGTACTCCACTATCGCCTGACCCCCGGGTGGGTTGTCACCCGGGGTTCACGTGAGAAGCGCCCTATTGTCCGAGCCGGTTCGCCGTGTGCACGGCGCGCAGCACGGCCGCCGCCTTGTTGCGGCACTCGGTGTCCTCCGCGACCGGGTCGGAGTCGGCGACGATGCCGGCGCCGGCCTGGACGTACGCCGTGCCGTCGCGCAGCAGGGCCGTGCGGATGGCGATGGCGGTGTCCGAGTCGCCCGCGAAGTCGAGATAGCCGACGCAGCCGCCGTACAGGCCGCGGCGGGAGGGCTCCAGCTCGTCGATGATCTGCATCGCGCGCGGCTTGGGGGCGCCGGAGAGGGTGCCCGCGGGGAAGCAGGCGGTGAGCACGTCGAATGCGGTGCGCCCGGCGGCGACGCGGCCGGTGACGGTGGACACGATGTGCATGACGTGGGAGTACCGCTCGATCGACATGAAGTCGACGACCTCGACCGAGCCCGGTTCGCAGACCCGGCCCAGGTCATTGCGCCCCAGGTCCACGAGCATGAGGTGCTCGGCGCGCTCCTTGGGGTCGGCGAGCAGTTCGTCGGCGAGGGCCTGGTCCTCCTGCGGGGTGGCGCCCCGGTGCCGGGTGCCGGCGATGGGGTGGACCATGGCCTGTCCGTCCTCGACCTTGACCAGGGCCTCGGGCGAGGAGCCGACGACGTCGAAGCCGTCGAACCGGAACAGGTACATGTACGGGGAGGGGTTGGTGGCCCTGAGGACGCGGTAGACGTCGAGGGCGCTCGCCGTGCAGGGGGTCTCGAAGCGCTGGGAGGGGACGACCTGGAAGGCCTCGCCCGCGCGGATGCGCTCCTTGATGTCCTCGACGGCCTCCTGGAAGTCGGGGCCGCCCCAGCGAGCGGTGTACTCGGGCAGCTCGGAGGGCGGGAGGACCGCCGGGGGCTGGGCGACGGGCCGGGTGAGGTCGGCCTGCATGGCGTCGAGGCGGGCGACGGCGTCGGCGTAGGCCTCGTCGACGCCCGTGTCCAGGTCGTTGTGGTTGATGGCGTTGGCGATGAGCAGGACCGAGCCCTCCCAGTGGTCCATGACCGCCAGGTCGCTCGTCAGCAGCATGGTCAGCTCGGGCAGCCGCAGGTCGTCCTGCTCGCCGGGGCCGATCTTCTCCAGGCGGCGCACGATGTCGTAGCCGAGGTAGCCGACCATGCCGCCGGTGAAGGGGGGCATGCCCTCCTGGTGCGGGGTGTGGAGCGCCTCGATGGTGGCGCGCAGGGCGGCGAGGGGGTCGCCGTCGACCGGGACGCCGACCGGCGGGGTGCCGAGCCAGTGCGCCTGGCCGTCCCGCGCGGTGAGGGTGGCGTGGCTGCGGACGCCCACGAAGGAGTAGCGGGACCACGAGCGGCCGTTCTCCGCCGACTCGAGGAGGAAGGTGCCGGTGCGCTCGGCGGCGAGCTTGCGGTAGAGCGCGACCGGGGTGTCGCCGTCGGCGAGGAGCTTGCGGCTGACAGGGATGACACGGCGGTCGGTGGCCAGCTTGCGGAACGTCTCGAGGTCCATGGCGGCTGACCTTACTGATCCAGTGGCGGTACGCCGGAATCGGCGCCGCCCTCGACGGCCTTGAGGACGTCCTCGTCGAAGCAGGTGCGGGCGCCGGTGTGGCAGGCGGCGCCGACCTGGTCGACCTTGACGAGGACGGTGTCGGCGTCACAGTCCAGGGCGACCGACTTCACCCACTGGAAGTGGCCGGAAGTATCGCCCTTCACCCAGTACTCGCGGCGGCTGCGTGACCAGTAGGTACAGCGTCCGGTGGTGAGGGTGCGGTGGAGCGCCTCGTCGTCCATCCAGCCGAGCATGAGCACCTCGCCGGTGTCGTACTGCTGGGCGATGGCGGGCAGGAGCCCGTCGGCGCTGCGCTTGAGGCGCGCGGCGAGCTCGGGGTCCAGCGCGCTGGGAGCGCCGGGGCCGCTCGGTGCTCCGGGACCGCTGGGGCTGCTGGGGGACGGCGTGCTGGTCATGCGTGCCATTGTGCCGCGCCGCGGCGATCGGCCCCGCCCGTTGTCCACAGGCCGGACCGTATCGTCGTACGAACGACTCCCGCGTTGACGGCCGCGCCGCGCGAGCGGCCGCCCCGTTCGCCGTCCCGGTCCTCGCGCGTCGACGGGGCCTGCCCTGGGCCGGCGGGGGCGGCGGGTCGTAGGCTGGCGGCATGTCGACCCATGCCAAGCGTGAACGGCTCCTCTTCGCCGACCTGTTGGAAACTTCGGGCCCCGACGCCCCCACCCTGTGCGAGGGCTGGACGACCCGGGATCTGGCCGCGCATGTGGTGGTGCGCGAGCGTCGTCCCGACGCCGCCGGGGGCATCCTCATCAAGCAGCTCGCCTCCCGCCTGGACCGGGTGATGGCGGAGTTCGCCGCGAAGCCGTACGAGGAGCTGATCCAGCTCGTCCGTACCGGCCCGCCGCGTTTCTCGCCCTTCTCCCTCAAGCAGATCGACGAGGCGTCCAACACGATCGAGTTCTACGTCCACACCGAGGACATCCGCCGCGCCCAGCCCGACTGGTCGCCGCGCGAACTCGACCATGTGTTCCAGGACGCCCTGTGGTCCCGGCTGGAGCGCACCGCCCGCCTCATGGGCCGGGGCTCCCCCACTGGTCTGGTCCTGCGTCGCCCGGACGGCCGTACGGCGGTGGCCCACCGCGGGACCCCGGTCGTCACGGTCACCGGCGAGCCGTCGGAGCTGCTCCTGTTCCTCTACGGCCGCCAGCAGGTCGCCGACGTGGAACTGGAGGGCGAGAAGGAAGCGATCGCCAAACTCCACGAGACCAAGCAGCTGGGCATCTGACCGGGCTCCGTCCCGGCGGCGGTGCCGACAGTTGAGCCCCGGCCACCCAGTGACCGGGGCTCAGCTCGCCATGGACCGCGGCCGGGGTCACCGCACCGGGTGGCCCGCTTCCCTGAGCGCGTTCTTGACCTCGCCTATGCGGAGGTCGCCGAAGTGGAAGACCGAGGCGGCGAGGACGGCGTCGGCGCCCGCCTCGATGGCCGGGGGGAAGTCCGTGAGCCTGCCCGCGCCGCCGGAGGCGATGACGGGGACCGTGACGTGCTTGCGGACGGCGGTGATCATCTCCAGGTCGTAGCCGTCCTTCGTGCCGTCCGCGTCCATCGAGTTGAGCAGGATCTCCCCGGCACCCAGCTCGGCGGCCCGGTGGGCCCACTCGACGGCGTCGATGCCCGTGCCCTTGCGGCCGCCGTGGGTGGTGACCTCGAAGGAGCCGGACTCCGTGCGCCGGGCGTCCACGGACAGGACCAGGACCTGGCGGCCGAAGCGCTCGGCGATCTCGCGGATCAGGTCGGGGCGGGCGATCGCCGCGGTGTTCACGCCGACCTTGTCGGCGCCCGCCCGCAGCAGCTTGTCGACGTCCTCGGCGGTGCGGACGCCACCGCCGACGGTCAGCGGGATGAAGACCTGCTCGGCGGTGCGGCGCACCACGTCGTAGGTGGTCTCGCGGTTGCCGGAGGACGCGGTGATGTCGAGGAACGTCAGCTCGTCGGCGCCCTCGGTGTCGTACACCTTGGCCATCTCGACCGGGTCGCCCGCGTCACGCAGGTTCTGGAAGTTGACTCCCTTGACGACCCGGCCGTTGTCCACGTCCAGGCAGGGGATGACTCGGACCGCCAGGGTCATGAATTCCACGGCTCCTTCAGGAGGGCCTTAGGCCCTTGAATGCTTCGACTTCTACTTCGACGAGGATGCGCGGGTCGAAGAAACCGTCCACGACCAGCAGGGTCGCGGCGGGACGCACGGGCTCGAACAGTTCCCGGTGGGCCCGCCCGACCGCGTCGACGTCCCGCAGGTGCGCCAGATACATCCTCGTCCGGATCACGGACTCGGCGCCGAGCCCGAACTCGCCGAGCGCCTCGACCGCGCTGGTGAAGGCCACCTTGGCCTGCTCGTACGGGTCGCCCTCCCCGTAGAGCACGTCGCCCTTGAAGGACGTGGTGCCCGCCACCAGCACGCGGTCGCCCGCCGCGACGGCTCGCGCGGAGCCGAAGGACTCCTCCCAGGGACTCCCGCTCTGCACCCGCCGCACGGCATCGGACGTCATGACGACACAGCCTCCAGGGCCTCTTCCAGGGTGAACGCCTTCGCGTACAGGGCCTTCCCGACGATGGAGCCCTCGACACCGAGGGGTACCAGCTCGGCGATGGCACGGAGGTCGTCGAGGGACGACACGCCACCGGACGCCACGACCGGGCGGTCGGTGACCGCGCAGACGTTGCGCAGCAGCTCCAGGTTGGGGCCCTGGAGCGTGCCGTCCTTGGCGATGTCGGTGACGACGTACCGGGCGCAGCCCTCCTTGTCGAGGCGGGCCAGCGTCTCGTAGAGGTCGCCGCCGTCGCGGGTCCAGCCGCGGCCCTTCAGGGTCGTGCCGCGGACGTCCAGGCCGACGGCGATCTTGTCGCCGTGCTCGGCGATGACCTTGGCGACCCACTCGGGGCTCTCCAGGGCGGCGGTGCCGAGGTTGACGCGGGTGCAGCCGGTGGCGAGGGCCTTCTCCAGGGAGGCGTCGTCCCGGATGCCCCCGGACAGCTCGACCTTGATGTCCATGGCCCGGGTGACCTCGGCCACCAGCTCACGGTTGTCCCCGGTGCCGAACGCGGCGTCCAGGTCGACCAGGTGCAGCCACTCGGCGCCCGCCCGCTGCCAGGAGAGGGCGGCCTCCAGCGGGGAGCCGTAGGAGGTCTCCGTGCCGGACTCGCCGTGCACGAGGCGGACGGCCTGGCCGTCGCGGACGTCGACGGCGGGGAGGAGTTCGAGCTTTGCCATGGTCTACAGGGTTCCGATCCAGTTGGTCAGCAGCTGGGCTCCGGCGTCGCCGGACTTCTCGGGGTGGAACTGCGTGGCCCACAGGGCGCCGTTCTCGACGGCCGCCACGAAGGGCTTGCCGTGCGTCGCCCAGGTGACCTTGGGCGCGGTGATGTTCGGGTTGTGCGTCTCCAGGGACCAGTCGTGGACGGCGTAGGAGTGCACGAAGTAGAAGCGGGCGTCGGTATCCAGGCCGGCGAACAGCTCCGAGCCGGCCGGGGCGTCGACGGTGTTCCAGCCCATGTGGGGCACGATCTCGGCCTGGAGCGGCTCGACCGCGCCGGGCCACTCGTCGAGGCCCTCGGTCTCCACGCCGTGCTCGATGCCGCGGGCGAAGAGGATCTGCATGCCGACGCAGATGCCCATGACGGGGCGTCCGCCGGCGAGCCTGCGGTCGATGATCCAGTCGCCGCGCGCCTCCTTCAGTCCCTTCATGCAGGCGGCGAACGCGCCGACGCCGGGCACCAGCAGCCCGTCGGCGTTCATCGCCGTGTCGAAGTCACGGGTGATCTCGACGTCGGCTCCCGCGCGCGCGAGGGCGCGCTCGGCGGAGCGGACGTTGCCGAAGCCGTAGTCGAAGACGACGACGCGTTTGGCGGGGGTGGTCGCGGTGGTCCCCGGTCCCGCGTTCCCGGTGCTCAATTCCACACCTCCAGCCTCATGACGCCCGCGACGAGGCACATCGCGGCGGCGAGGGAGAGCAGCACGATGAGGCCCTTCGGCATCTGCTGCTTGACGAAGGAGATGATCCCGCCGACCAGGAACAGACCGACGACGATCAGGATGGTCGAAAGGCTGTTCACAGCGCGCCCTTCGTGGAGGGCAGGATGCCGGCCGCGCGCGGGTCGCGCTCGGAGGCATAGCGCAGGGCGCGGGCCAGCGCCTTGAACTGGCACTCGACGATGTGGTGGGCGTTGCGCCCGTACGGCACGTGCACGTGCAGCGCGATCTGCGCCTGGGCGACGAAGGACTCCAGGATGTGCCGGGTCATCGTGGTGTCGTACTCGCCGATCATCGGCGCCATCTTCTCGGGCTCGGTGTGCACGAGGTAGGGGCGGCCGGAGAGGTCGACGGTGACCTGGGCGAGGGACTCGTCCAAGGGGACCGTGCAGTTGCCGAAGCGGTAGATGCCCACCTTGTCGCCGAGGGCCTGCTTGAAGGCGGCGCCCAGCGCGAGGGCGGTGTCCTCGATGGTGTGGTGGGAGTCGATGTGCAGGTCGCCGTCGGTCTTCACGGTGAGGTCGAACAGTCCGTGGCGCCCGAGCTGGTCGAGCATGTGGTCGTAGAAGCCGACCCCGGTGGAGATCTCGGTGCGGCCGGTGCCGTCGAGGTTTATCTCGACGACGACCGACGTCTCCTTGGTGACCCGCTCCACGCGTCCAACGCGGTTCATGCGCTCTGCTCCTTCTTCAGTTCACGTACCGCGTCGAGGAACGCGTCGTTCTCGGCCGGGGTTCCCGCGGTCACCCGCAGCCACCCCGGTACGCCGTTGTCCCGGACCAGGACGCCCCGGTCGAGGATCTTGCGCCACACTTCGTGCGCGTCGTCGAACGTCCCGAACTGCACGAAGTTGGCGTCGGACTCGGTGACGTCGTAGCCGAGGGCGCGCAGCTCGGCGACCAGCCGGTCCCGCTCCGCCTTCAGCTGCTCGACATAGCCGAGGAGGGTGTCGGTGTGCTCCAGGGCGGCCAGGGCGGTCGCCTGGGTGACAGCGGAGAGGTGGTAGGGCAGCCGGACGAGCTGGACCGCGTCCACGACCGCCGGGTGCGCGGCGAGGTAGCCGAGGCGCAGTCCGGCGGCGCCGAATGCCTTGGACATGGTGCGCGAGACGACGAGATTCGGCCGTCCTTCGAGCAGCGGCAGCAGGGAGTCGCCGTGGCTGAACTCGATGTAGGCCTCGTCGACGACGACCATGGACGGCTTCGCGGCCTGGGCGGCCTCGTACAGGGCGAGGACCGTCTCCTCGGGGACCGCGTTGCCCGTGGGGTTGTTGGGGGTGGTGACGAAGACGACGTCAGGCCGGTGCTCGGCGATGGCCCGCTCGGCCGCCGCGAGGTCGATCGTGAAGTCGTCGTTGCGGGGGCCGGAGATCCAGCCGGTGCCGGTGCCCCGCGCGATGAGTCCGTGCATCGAGTACGACGGCTCGAAGCCGATGGCCGTACGGCCGGGGCCGCCGAAGGTCTGCAACAGCTGCTGGATGACCTCGTTGGAGCCGTTGGCCGCCCAGACGTTCGTGACGTCCACGGCGAACCCGGAGGTCCGCGTCAGGTATTCGGCGAGCCGGGTCCGCAGCTCCACCGCGTCCCGGTCGGGGTAGCGGTTGAGGTTCCGTGCCGCCTCGCGCACCCGCTCCGCGATCCGCTCCACCAGCGGCTCGGGCAGGGGGTAGGGGTTCTCGTTGGTGTTCAGCCGCACCGGGACGTCGAGCTGGGGCGCGCCGTAGGGGCTCTTGCCGCGCAGTTCGTCCCGGACGGGGAGATCGTCGATTCCGAAGCTCACTGACCAGGTACCTTCCAACCGCGTGTCCACTGTTCGGCTCCGCCAAAACGAGCCTTGATCGCCGCGCCGTGCGCGGGCAGGTCCTCCGCCTCCGCCAGCGTGACCACGTGGTGCGCGACCTCGGCCAGCGCCTCCCGCGTGTAGTCGACGATGTGGATGCCGCGCAGGAAGGACTGGACGGACAGACCGGAGGAGTGGCAGGCGCAGCCGCCGGTCGGGAGCACGTGGTTGGAGCCCGCCGCGTAGTCGCCGAGCGAGACCGGCGCCCAGGGGCCGATGAAGATGGCGCCCGCGTTGACGACGCGCTCGGCGACCGCCGCGGCGTCCGCCGTCTGGATCTCCAGGTGTTCGGCGCCGTAGGCGTTGACGACCCTGAGGCCCTCGTCGATGCCGTCGACGAGGACGATCGCGGACTGGCGGCCCGCGAGGGCGGGGCGGATCCGGTCCTCGATGTGCTTGGTGGCCTCGACCTGCGGGCCCAGCTCCTTCTCGACGGCGTCGGCGAGCGCGACGGAGTCGGTGACGAGCACGGCGGCGGCCAGCGGGTCGTGCTCGGCCTGGCTGATCAGGTCGGCGGCGACGTGCGCCGGGTCGGCGGTGTCGTCCGCGAGGACCGCGATCTCGGTGGGGCCGGCCTCGGAGTCGATGCCGATGACGCCGGTGAAGTAGCGCTTGGCGGCGGCCACCCAGATGTTGCCCGGCCCGGTGACCATGTTGGCCGGCGGGCAGGACTCGGTGCCGTACGCGAACATCGCGACGGCGGTGGCGCCGCCGGCCGCGTACACCTCGTCGACGCCGAGCAGGGCGCACGCTGCGAGGATCGTGGGGTGCGGCAGTCCGTCGAACTCGGCCTGCGCGGGCGAGGCCAACGCGATCGAGGGGACGCCCGCCTCCTGCGCCGGGACCACGTTCATGATCACGGAGGAGGGGTAGACCGAGCGGCCGCCGGGGGCGTAGAGGCCGACGCGCTCGACCGGCACCCACTTCTCGGTGACGGTGCCGCCGGGCACGACCTGGGTGGTGTGGGTGGTGCGGCGCTGCTCGCGGTGGACGAGGCGGGCGCGGCGGATGGACTCCTCCAGGGCCGCGCGGACGGCCGGGTCGAGCTGGTCCAGCGCGTCCGTGAGGGCCTCGGCCGGGACCCGCACGGAGGTGAGGCGTACGCCGTCGAACTTCTCGGCGAAGTCGATCAGCGCCGCGTCCCCGCGATGATGCACGGCCTCGCAGATCGGACGCACCTTCTCCAGGGCGGCCGAGACGTCGAAGTCGGCTCGGGGCAGCAGGTCGCGCAGGGCGGGTCCCTTCGGGAGGGCGTCGCCGCGCAGATCGATTCGGGAGATCACAGGCCCAATTCTCTCAGACCTCGGTCGACGGCTGTCCGCACGTTCCAATGGCTGATACGCGTCGCCGACGAAACCCGGAAGATCCTCTTCACGTCTAGCGTTCGGGGCGTCACTCAGCGGGCATCACCTGCGTGAACTGTTGTGCGATACACGCGAGTGACGGAGACGGAGGAAGGAACAGCCGTGAGCGAGGGTGCCGCCATCCGGGACGACGGGGAGATCCCGGACGACCTCACCGCCGCCGAGGCCGGTATGTGGCAGGCGTTCCGCAACGGCAGCGTGTACGACCTCCGCAGCGGCGACACCGCCGAGGACGATCCGCACGGCGGCCACCCCTGGGGCCCGGAGCGGACGGTACGGGCCCGGATCGTGGCCTGGCTGCTGCTGGACGGGCCGCCCGCGCTGGCCGGCCGGGTGTCCGCGCTCAAGCTGGTGGGCGTGCAGATCAAGGGCGTCCTGGAGCTGGCGGGCGGCCAGGTGGTGCCGTACGTGGAGATGAAGGGCTGCCGCTTCGAGAAGGAGATCCTGCTGCCGGAGGCCCGGTTCACCACCGTGCGGCTGGTGGACTGCTCGGTGCCGCGGCTGGAGGCGGCCCGGCTGCACACCGAGGGCGACCTGCATCTGCCGCGCTGCCGCTTCCACAACGGGGTGCGGCTCGCCGACGCGCACATCGGCACCGATCTGTTGCTCAACCAGGCGGTCGTCTACCGCGACCGGCACGGCCGGTCCCTGTCCGCCGACGGCCTCAGCGTCGCCCAGGACGTGCAGGCGGAGATGCTGGAGTCGCACGGCGAGCTGAGTCTGCGCGGCGCGACCGTCGGGGCCTCGCTCAGCCTGCGCGGCAGCCGGCTCGCCAACCCCTACGGCCGTCTCGCCCTGAACGCGCCGCAGCTGACCGTCGAGCGCACCCTCTATCTGACCCCCGCCGGCGTCGGCAATCCGCTGTACACCAGCGGCAGCACGCCCGCGCGCGGCACCCGCGTCCAGCGGTTCGAGTGTCAGGGCGGGATACGTCTGGACGACGGGCGGTTCGGGGACGCCGTCGACCTGGAGCGGGCCAGGTTCACCTTCACGGATGAACAGGAGCTGTCCCTGCGCCGGGTCCAGGTGCCCGAGCTGCGCTTCCTCGGCGAGCGGCCCGAGCGCGGCAAGGTCGTGCTGTCGGGGGCCCGGGTCGGCGTCCTCATCGACCGGGCGGACAGCTGGCCGGGCCCCGGCAACCTCCAGATGGGGGGCTTCCAGTACGAGAACCTCGTGCCCCGGGACCGGTTCCCGCTGGCCGGACGGCTGGAGTGGGTGGCGGCGGCGACCCCCGAGTACCAGCCGGAGCCGTACGAGCGGCTCGCGACGGTGCTGCGGGCCAGCGGCGACGACGAGGGCGCCCGCGAGGTGCTCCTCGCCAAGCAGCGCCACCGCCGGGAGAACCTGCCGCTCGCGGCCAAGCTGTGGGGCTACGCGCAGGACTGGGCGGTGGCGTACGGGTACCGACCCGGCCGGGCCGTCGTGTGGATGGCGCTGCTGTGGGCGCTCACCTCGTACGCCTTCTCCCACGCCGACCATCCGCCGATCAAGAGCGGCGAGCACCCGCACTGGAGTCCGTCCCTGTTCGCCCTGGATCTGCTGCTCCCGGTGATCGACCTCGGCCAGGTCGGCTACTGGCAGCTGCGGGGCGGCTGGCAGTGGCTCGCGGTGGTGGTGATCCTGCTGGGCTGGATCCTCGCGACGACGGTCGCCGCGGGCGCCACGCGACTGCTGAGCAGGAACTGAAAAGGTTGTGAAGAGGCACAACCCGAGTCGCCCGCGCTCCGTCTTCCCCTCGAACCACCGACCACGACACCACCGTCGAGGCGTTGTACCGAGACGGAGAGCACCGGTCCCGCCGAGCGGACCGGCCGGGCGCTGAGGGGGCGCGCCACATGGACCTGCTGCGTGCGCTCGTGCGCACGGCCCGGATGGCGCGGCACACCTCGGGCCTCGCCGACGGCCTGCCGGCCGACGACGACGTGCTGCTCGACGCCCCGGACGAGCGGCTCGGGCCCGCGCTGGTCGCGGCCGGCCGGGGGGCGTACGCGCCCGCGGCCCGGCTCCTCGCGACGACGCGGGAGGCGGCGGAGTGGGAGAACCGCGACCGGTACGCGCTGCGGCTCGCCGCCTTCGCCCGCGCGCGCGACCCATGGCTGCGCGAGTGGCGGCGCGCCGCCCCGCACGACCCGGACGTCCTGCTGGTCAGGGCCGAGCTGGCGGTGTCCCGCGGCTGGCACTCCCCCGCCAGGGTGGAACTGCTGCGCGAGGCGGGCCCGTTGATCATGGCGGCCGCCGAGCGCGAGCCCCGCGACCCGGTGCCGTGGCGGATCGCCCTGGACCAGGCGCGGGGCACGGGCGTGGGCCGCGCCGGCTTCGAGCGGCTGTGGGCGGAGGCCGTCCGCCGTTCCCCGCACCATTACGGCTGCCATGTCTCGGCCCTGAAGTACCTCTCCGCCGCCTGGTACGGCTCGCACCCCGAGTGCTTCGACTTCGCCGAACGGGCCGCCGAGGACGCCCTGCCCGGCTCCCTCGTCCAGGCCCTCCCCGTTCGGGCGGCCTTCGCCCACTTCGTCGACGGCGGCGGCCCCGAGGTACGGCGCGCACGACTGGACGAGGCGGCGGACCGCGCGATCGCGCTCTCCGCCGCGTACGAGCCGGGCGACCCGTGGCCCGCCGAGGTCCGCAACCTCCTCACCTACGTCCTGGTCCGCCTCGAACGCTGGCCGGACGCCCTGGAACAGCTGCGCAGGATCGGCCCGTACGCCACCTCGTTCCCCTGGGACCGGGTCTCCGGCGATCCGCTGGGCCAGTTCCTCCAACTGCGGGACGGGGTACGGCTGGAGGTGGCGTCCTCGATGCCGCTGCTGACGCGGTCCCAGAAGCGCGCCGGGCGGCCCGCGGCAAGGTCACAAACCAGTACGAGCGAACGCGCGCGCCCCGACGGCGACTAGGCTCTGGCCTCGTGACCACCGTCCGGCTGCCGCTCTTCCCCCTGAACTCCGTGTTGTACCCGGGGCTCGTGCTTCCTCTGAACATCTTCGAGGAGCGCTACCGCGCCATGATGCGCGAGTTGCTGAAGACCCCCGAGGACGAACCGCGCCGCTTCGCCGTCGTCGCCATCCGTGACGGCCACGAGGTCGCGCCGAGCGCGCCCGGCATGCCGGATCCGACGGCGCTCCCGGAGCGCGGCCCGACCGCCGGGTTCGGCGACGACCCGGCCAAGGCGTTCCACACGGTGGGCTGCATCGCCGACGCGGCCACCATCCGGGAGCGCGACAACGGCACGTTCGAGGTCCTCGCCACCGGCACGAACCGGGTCCGGCTGCTCTCCCTCGACACGAGCGGACCGTTCCTCGTGGCGGACCTGGAGGAGCTGCCGGAGGCACCCGGTGACGAGGCGGGCGCGCTCGCCGAGGGCGTGCTGCGGGCCTTCCGCCAGTACCAGAAGCGTCTGGCGGGGGCGCGGGAGCGGTCGCTGTCGACGGGCGCGGACCTGCCCGACGAGCCGGCCGTGGTGTCGTACCTGGTCGCCGCGGCGATGATGCTCGACACCCCGGCCAAGCAGCGGCTCCTCCAGGCCCCCGACACCGCGTCCCGGCTGCGTGACGAGCTGAAACTCCTGCGCGCCGAGAGCGCGATCATCCGTAGTCTGCCGTCGTTGCCCGCGTCGGAGCTGACGCGGGGTCCGACGAGCCTCAACTGACGACGGCTCGCGGACACGGCTACCGGGAACAGGCTGGGATGGCGAAGAAGGCGAAGAAGCAGCAGGCGGGGGGCACGCCGGCGACGGTGGCGCTGACGGCGGCGGGCGTGGAGTTCACCGTCCACGCCTACGAGCACGACCCGTCCCACCCCTCCTACGGCGAGGAGGCGGCGGAGGCGATGGGAGTCTCGCCCGAGCGTGTCTTCAAGACCCTCGTCGCGGACGTCGACGGCGCGCTGGTCGTGGCCGTGGTGCCGGTCGCGGGCCAGCTGGACCTGAAGTCGCTGGCGACGGCGGTCGGCGGGAAGCGGGCGGCGATGGCGGACCCCACGCTGGCCGAACGCACGACGGGGTACGTCCGCGGGGGCATCTCCCCCCTCGGCCAGCGCAAGAAGCTCCGCACGGTCCTGGACGAGTCGGCCTCCGGCCACACCACGATCTGCGTCTCGGCGGGCCGCCGGGGGCTGGAGGTCGAGCTGACGCCGGGGGATCTGGCGGGGTTGACGGGGGCGACGACGGCGCGGATCGCGAGGGCGTAGGGCGCCTGGTAGCTCGGGGGTGCGGGTGGTAGGGCGACTGCGGGTGGTTCGTGGTTTCTCGCGCAGTTCCCCGCGCCCCTGACGGGACGGGCCTGCGGCCCGCCCTTCACCCTGTGAAAAGCACGGGGCGCAGCCTGGTCGCTTTTCAGGGGCGCGGGGAACTGCGCGACAAGCCCCCACCCACCCGCACCCGCCGACGAACCCCCCGGCCCCGAGTTATTTCGCGCCCTCGTACTCCTCGACCCGCTCCGGATCCCGCGGCCCGAACAACCCCGTCAACGCGAGGTGCACCAACAGCCCCGCCAAAGGCCACGCCAGCAACGCCCCCTTCGCCGCCAGCTTCAGCGGCGCCGAGAACGTCACCCCCCGCCCCGCTTCCTTCGCCCGTGCCACCACATCCGTACCGGGACCGAGCCACACCCCGAGGCGCCACGCCACTACCGCGCCCAGCAGCCCGCCCACGGCGAGCGCCGCGACCAGTGGCACACCACCGCGCCGGCGCAGGAGGAACACGACGAGCGCGCTCACCGCGCCCATACCCAGCGCGAGCAGCGTGAACGTTCCGTCGACGCCGACGGCCTGCTCGCCCTCGGTGTCCTTGAAGTAGACCGCCGACCCGTCGGAGACGAGTGGCACGTGCGGGGCGAGCCACCACCACAGCACTCCGAGCAGCACCCCGCCGACCAGCGTCATGACCACCGTGACGACGGCGGCCTCCAGCAGCTCTCTCCCCAGCCCGGGCCCGGACGGCTCCTCCGGCTCGTGCCACCCGTGTCCCTCGCCGTGTCCGCCGGTGGGCGGCGGGGCCCAGGGGTCGGTCGGCGGCTGGTGGTGCGGCTGCGGCGGAGGCGAAGAAAACGGTGCGGTCACTCTGACATCGTGCCAGGCGCGGCTGTGCGGCGCGTCACCGGACGGCGGCCCTGCGGTACGCCCAGGTGGCGACGGCGAGGGAGACGACACCGACGCCCGCGCACACGGCGAGGTCGCCGAGGACGAACGCCCAGTCGGGGTGGGGCCCGAAGGTCCGTGCGAAGGCCTCGACGCCGTAGGTGGAGGGCAGCAGGTCGCGGGCGAACTGGATCACGGTGGGCATCCGGTCGGCCGGGAGCACGCCCAGCAGCAGCGCCGCCGACATGCCGAGCTGGCCGAGGACGGTGGCGAGTTCGGGGCGCGGGGCGAGCAGGCCCAGCGCGGCGCCGAGCCCGGCGAGGGCGGCCCCGGCGAGCGGGATCACCGCGGCGAGGACCCACAGGTGGGCCAGCGGCAGCCCGAACAGCACGCACCCGAACACCGCCGTGACCACGGTGCCCGGCACGGTGAACGACGCGTACGCGCCGGCGGCGCCGAGGACGACGGCGGCCGGCGGCACCGGCAGGGTCGCGTAGTGGTCGAGGCCGCCGCTGGAGCGCAGCTGCCCGAAGTACTGCGCCAGCAGGTTCAGCGCCACGAACGCGACGACGAGCACGGACGAACCG
The DNA here is from genome assembly GCF_023516595.1 of Streptomyces neyagawaensis. Taxonomy (GTDB): domain Bacteria; phylum Actinomycetota; class Actinomycetes; order Streptomycetales; family Streptomycetaceae; genus Streptomyces; species Streptomyces neyagawaensis. Next base: position 211,123 of record NZ_JAMGBG010000027.1, read on the forward strand.
GCGACGACGGCCCGTGCCTCGGCCCCGCCGTCCACCACCCCGCGCATCAGGATCATGATCCCGATCGACTGGAAGGTGGCGACGAACAGCAGCGGGATCCGCGCGACCCGCGCCCGGGAGAGCTGCGCCCGGTACACGGCGGCGAGGGAGGGCCACAGCCGGGCGCGGGGCCCCAGCTCGGCGGCCTCCCGCTTCGCACGCTCCTCGACTGCCAGGGCACTGCCCGGCAGGGCCTCGGCGGGTACGACACTCACGTCGAGCTGCTCCTTCGCGCTTCGGCTGTCGCCCATTCTCGTACGGCTGCGGCAGCCCTGGCGTTCACGCCGGTACCGGCCGCCGTCCGGCCCATGCCCGCGCCCCTCACGCCTTGACCAGGCCCTGTGCGTGGCCCGCGCTGCCGCCGAGCGCCAGGTAGACGTCCTCCAGGCTCGGTGTGGCGAGCGTGAAGTCGTCGAGCGCGACGAAGGCGGCGCCGCCGGTGACGGTGGCCACCACCGCGCGCGCCTCCTCAGGGGCGAGCCGCAGCGTCCAGCGGCGGCCGGACTCCACGGCCCGGGGCAGCAGGGCGGCGACCTCGGGCACGTCCAGCGGGGCCCGCTCGCGCCACACCAGTTCGACGCGGACCTCGCCGGCGACCTTCTCCTTCAGCCCGGCCGGGGTGTCGCAGGCGATGACCCGCCCCTGGTCGAGGACGGCGACCCGGTCGAGGACGGTCTCGGCCTCGATGACGTTGTGGGTGACCAGCAGGACGGTGGTGCCGGACTCGGCGCGCCGCCGGTCGACGGCCGCCCACACGGACCGGCGGGCGACGGGGTCCATGCCGCTGGTCGGCTCGTCCAGTACGAGCAGCGGCCGCTCGCCGACCAGCGCGGTGGCGAAGCAGGCGAGCCGGCGCTGCCCTCCGGACAGCTTCTTCAGGGGCCGTGCGGCGAGGCCGCTCAGCCCGAGTTCGTCGAGGACGGCGTCCCGCTCGGCGCGCGCCCGCCGTACGTCGAGGCCGCGCAGCCGCCCGGTGGTCTCGGCGGCCAGCGCCACGGTCAGCTCGTCGAGCGCGGTCGACTCCTGGCCGAGGTAGGCGAGGATGCGCGCGGCCCGCTCCGGGTGGCGCACGATGTCGTGCCCGAGGATCTCGACGGTGCCGTCGTCGGGCCGCATGAGCCCGGTCAGCTGCCGTACGAGGGTGGTCTTTCCGGCGCCGTTGGGCCCGAGCAGTCCGAAGATCTCGCCGCGCCGGACCTCCAGTCCGACCGCGTCGTTGGCCCGTACCTCGGGGGTTCCCGGCGTCCCGCGCCGTGCCCGGGTCGCCGGATACGTCTTGGTGAGGCCCCGCACGGCACACACGACATCCCCGTCATGCCGAACCGCCTGTGCCGAACGCGTACTCACGAGGGACGAGCCTACGGGGTCCCGGGGACCGAATCGCCTCCGGGGCACCCCTCCCGCGGCGCGGGGAACCGGGCGACACGCCGCGGCGAACCCGTCACCGCCGGGGAACCCGCAGGCCGGGGCGGTGCCGCGGGGTCACTCCCCGGCCGGTGCGTGCTCCGCGGCCGTGCGCACATCGATCTCGCGCCAGAACCCGGCCCGGATGGCGTACCGGTCGTGCTCGTCGATCTGGTCGTCCTTGTGCGCGAGCAGCCCGAACCGGGCCGCGTACCGGAGCAGCTCGCCGTCCACGCGGTGCGGCACCCGCGGGTACATCGCCGACAGCTTCTGCACATGGGACTGGTCGGTCAGCCGTGAGATCCACCGCCGGGCGAACACCTGTCCGACCTCGAAGGGGTCGCCGCCGACCGTGGTGATGTCCTCCTCGCGGTCGGCCCACCGCTGCTCCGCCGTGGTCAGCTGCGCCAGCGTCGGCATCGCCGCCGCCTCCGGCGGCTCCGCCGTGGCACCGGGCCGGTCCACCCATCCCTTGTCGGAGGACCAGCGCAGCGTGGCGGTCGCCGGGTGCTGAACGGGGTGCGCGCCGGGTCCCCGCATCGCGGCGAGGTCCTTCGGCGTCGGTACGCCCTTGGCGGCGGCCGGCACCCGCTCGGCGGCCCCGTTGCGTCCCGCGGGGGCCTGCTCGGGCTCGGGGGCCGTCCGCTCCGCGGCGGCGAGGGCGGACTCGGGCAGCGGCGCCGACAGGATCGCGGCGATCTCGGGCCGGGGCACGGGAGGCGGTGCGCAGACCCCGCCGAGGTCCTTCGCCCGTACGGCCTTGGTGATCCACGCCCGGTCGAGGACGCGCCGCTCGTCGGCCTCGGCGACCAGGTCCTCGGACTGGTTGTAGTCCCCGTCGGCGGCCTGCACCGCCCACAGGTGCACGGCGACGCCGTGCTCCTTGGCCGCCATCATGCCGGGCAGGAGATCCCCGTCGCCCGTGACGAGGACCACGTCGGAGCAGGCCCGGTTGCGGGCCAGCTCGGTCAGCTCGGCGTGCATGGCGGCGTCCACGCCCTTCTGCGCCCAGCGGCCGTCGCTACGGGTCAGGGCGCCGAGCCGGACGGTCACCCGGGGCATCACGCGCAGCCTGCGGTGCTCGGGCTGCGGTACGCGGTCAGGGGCGCCGTCGAACCAGTAGATGCGCAGCAGGGGGCGTTCGGTGTCGGCCTCGGCGCGTTCGCGCAGGCCCTGGATGAGGGCCGTGTGGTCGACGGTGATGCGGGAGCGGGAGGGTTCCCCGGCGAGGAGGCTGGCGGCCGCGCCGAGCAGATACCCGGCGTCCACCAGGACGATGCAGCGGTCCACTCGATCCACCCTCTTTCCGGGAGGTGTGCTTAGGGCTTCCTTCGAGTCTGCCCGACCTCGCGGAGGTTAACGGCCGGAACTGGATCATCGGCGTGGCGTGTTCGCCGGTCGCGCCACACATCGCACCGCAGGTGGCGACAACGGTCGTCACGGACGGTGATTCCCCGACATGCGCGGCGTGTCGGGCTATGTGAATCTGGTCGCGGCCCTGGCCCCTAGATCCCCCACAGGAGGCAGATCACCATGGCCAAGAACAAGAAGCAGGACCGTAAGCAGCCCCAGTCCGAGCGTGGTCAGCAGGAGGTACAGCCGTCCTCCATGGAGTCGGGCGCCGACCAGCGTGTCGCCTCGGTGACCCCCGGCGACATGTCCCGCAAGGGTCGGCAGAAGCGCTTCGGCCACAACTGACATCCGTATGACGGGCTGGTCGCAGCCCCATGGCACCGAGGGGCGCATCCGGAACTCCGGATGCGCCCCTCGCGCGATCACGCCCCCTAGGGCGCTTCTGATGGATCTCCGCGGGAGAAGGAGCGGCGTCCGGTGCGTGCTCTCGGCGTGCCGCGCGGAAGCCCTCGTACTGGATGTACTTGGGCTTTCGCGCGGTGCGGCGAGAGGGCGTGCCGGGCGTCGCGACGCCGCGGAGATCCATCAGAAGGGCCCTAGGTCCGCCGGGGCGGACTCAGCCGGCCAGACAGGACGGGCCGAGCAGGACCTTCAGGTCGCCGAAGAGGGCCGGGTCCGGCTTCACCCGGTGCCGGTCGAGGCGGAGCACCGTGGTCTTGGTGGGCCCCTGGAGCCGGATGCGCACCTCGCTCTCGCCCTTGTGGTGGGTGAGGATCTCGCCGAGCCGGCTGACCATGGGCGGGGTCACCCGGGTGGCCGGGATGGTGAGGATCACGGGCGCGTTGGTGCCCGCGTTGGACAGGTCGGGGACCTGGAGCTCCATCGCGACGAGCCGGGGAACGTCCTCGCGCTTGTCGAGGCGGCCCTTGACGAAGACGACGGCGTCCTCGACGAGCTGGGTCGAGACGAGCTGATAGGTCGCCGGGAAGAACATGCATTCGATGGAGCCGGCGAGGTCCTCGACGGTGGCGATGGCCCAGGCGTTGCCCTGCTTGGTCATCTTGCGCTGGAGGCCGGAGATAATGCCGCCGATGGTGACGACCGCGCCGTCCGCGTGCTCGCCACCGGTGAGCTGGGCGATGCCCGCGTCGGCCTTGTCGGAGAGCACGTGCTCCAGCCCGAACAGCGGGTGGTCGGAGACGTAGAGGCCGAGCATCTCCCGCTCCTGGGCGAGGAGGTAGGCCTTGTCCCACTCGTCGTCGGTGAACTGGACGTCGAGTCCGAAGCCGGGCTCGCTGCTCTGCTCCTCGCCCATGCCGCCGAAGAGGTCGAACTGGCCCTCGGCCTCCTTGCGCTTGACCGCCACCACGTTGTCGATCATGGGTTCGAACTGGGCGGTGAGGCCCTTGCGGGTGTGGCCGAGGGTGTCGAAGGCGCCGGCCTTGATCAGCGATTCCGTGGTGCGCTTGTTGCAGGCGGCGGCCTCGACCTTGTCCAGGTAGTCGGGGAAGGAGGCGTACTTCCCCTTCGCCTTGCGGGAGCGGATGATCGCGTCGACCACGTTGGTGCCGACGTTACGGACGGCCTCCAGGCCGAACAGGATCACGTCGTCGCCCTGGGCGGCGAAGTTGTGCACCGATTCGTTGACGTTCGGCGGGAGCACCTTGATGCCCATGCGCCGGCACTCGTTCAGGTAGATCGCGGACTTGTCCTTGTCGTCCTTGACCGAGGTGAGGAGCGCGGCCATGTACTCGGCCGGGTGGTTCGCCTTGAGGTAGGCGGTCCAGTAGGAGACCAGTCCGTACGCGGCGGAGTGCGCCTTGTTGAAGGCGTAGCCGGCGAAGGGGACCAGCACGTCCCACAGGGCCTGGATGGCCTCGTCGCTGTAGCCGTTCTTCTGGGCGCCGGCCTGGAAGATGGTGAAGTTCTTCGCCAGCTCGTCGGGCTTCTTCTTGCCCATGACGCGGCGGAGGATGTCGGCCTCGCCGAGCGAGTAGCCGGCGATGATCTGGGCGGCCTTCTGCACCTGCTCCTGGTAGACGATGAGGCCGTAGGTGACGTCCAGGACCTCCTTGAGCGGCGCCTCCAGCTCGGGGTGGATCGGCGTGATCTCCTGCTGCCCGTTCTTGCGCAGCGCGTAGTTCGTGTGGGAGTTCATGCCCATCGGGCCCGGGCGGTACAGGGCCGACACGGCGGAGATGTCTTCGAAGTTGTCGGGCTTCATCAGGCGCAGCAGGGAGCGCATGGGGCCGCCGTCGAACTGGAAGACGCCCAGGGTGTCGCCGCGCTGGAGCAGTTCGAAGGTCGTGGGGTCGTCCAGCGGCAGCGACAGCAGGTCGATGTCGATGCCCTTGTTGGACTTCACCATCTTGACGGCGTCGTCCATGATCGTCAGGTTGCGCAGGCCGAGGAAGTCCATCTTCAGCAGGCCGAGCGACTCACAGCTCGGGTAGTCCCACTGGGTGATGGTCACGCCGTCGGTGTGCCTGACCCAGACGGGGACGTGCTCGGTGATGGTCTCGCTGGACATGATCACGCCGGCGGCGTGCACACCCATCTGCCGGACCAGGCCCTCCACACCGCGGGCGGTGTCGATGACCTTCTTCACGTCCGGTTCGTTCTCGTACATCCCGCGGACCTCGCCGGCCTCGCTGTAGCGGGGGTGGCTGGGGTCAGTGATGCCGGAGAGCGGGATGCCCTTGCCGAGGACGTCGGCGGGCATGGCCTTGGTGATGCGGTCGCCCATCGCGTACGGGTAGCCCAGGACGCGCGCGGAGTCCTTGATGGCGTTCTTCGCCTTGATGGTGCCGTACGTGCCGATCATGGCGACCTTGTCGGCGCCGTACTTCTCGGTCACGTACCGGATCACCTCGACGCGCCTGCGCTCGTCGAAGTCGATGTCGACATCGGGCATCGAGATGCGCTCGGGGTTGAGGAACCGCTCGAAGATCAGGCCGTGCGGGATGGGGTCGAGGTCGGTGATGCCGAGGGCGTACGCGACGATCGAACCGGCCGCGGAGCCTCGGCCGGGGCCGACCGCGATGCCCTGCTTCTTGGCCCACATGATGAAGTCGGCGACCACGAGGAAGTAGCCCGGGAAGCCCATCGAGATGATGGTGTCCATCTCGTACTCGACCTGCTTCATGCGGTCGTCCGGGATGCCGTCCGGGAACCGGCGGGCCATGCCGCGCATGGTTTCCTCGCGGAACCAGCTGACCTCCGTGTACCCCTCGGGGATGTCGAACTTGGGCATCAGGTCGCGCTTTTCGAACATGCCCTTGGTGTCGACCATCTCGGCGATCAGCAGGGTGTTGGCGCAGCCCTCCTGCCAGGCGTCCGAGGAGTCGATGGCGTACATCTCGTCGGTGGACTTCAGGTAGTAGCCGGTGCCGTCGAACTTGAAGCGGTCCGGGTCGGAGAGGTTCTTGCCGGTCTGGATGCACAGCAGGGCGTCGTGCGCGGTCGCCTCGTGGGCGTAGGTGTAGTGCGAGTCGTTGGTGACCAGCGGGGGGATGCCGAGCTTCTTGCCGATCTCCAGCAGGCCGTCGCGGACCCGGTGCTCGATCTCGATGCCGTGGTCCATCAGCTCCAGGAAGTACTTGTCCTTGCCGAAGATGTCCTGGTACTCGGCGGCCGCCTTCAGCGCCTCGTCGTACTGGCCGAGGCGCAGCCGGGTCTGGAGCTCACCGGAGGGGCAGCCGGTGGAGGCGACGATCCCCTCGGACCACTTGGAGATGGTCTCCTTGTCCATACGGGGCCACTTCTGCAGCCAGCCCTCGGCGTAGGCGTCCGAGGAGAGGCGGAAGAGGTTGTGCAGGCCCGTGGCGTTCACCGCCCACATGGTCTTGTGGGTGTAACCACCGGAGCCGGAGACGTCGTCGCGCTTCTGGTGCGGCTGGCCCCACTGGATCTTCCGCTTGTTCCGCCGGGACTCGGGGGCGACATAGGCCTCGATGCCGATGATCGGGGTGATCCCGGCCTTCTGCGCGGAGTGGAAGAAGTCGTACGCGCCGTGGAGGTTGCCGTGGTCGGACATCGCGATGTGGGTCATGCCCATCTCGTTGCACGCGTTGAACATGTCCTTGAGCCGCGCGGCACCGTCCAGCAGCGAGTACTGGGTGTGGACGTGCAGGTGCGTGAACGGCGGCTTTGACACGGCTTCGGCCTCCAGGGAGAACTGCGGACGACAGGGCGACGACGGGTCCCCGGCGGGCTGCGGACAGTCTGGGGGACAGCGTCGAAGTCTATGCCTCGGCACTGACACCGTGAGGGCTCTCCCCCGTACCTTTCGTGAAGGAGTCGCGGGCACTCCCGCGCACCCCCGAACGTTGCCCAGGGGACGGACCAGCCGTCCCATTCTTCATGTACCAGGAGGCACCCAGCGATGTCGGTTCCGCAGCTCAGCGACGAGCGACGCGGCGAGGAGATCCTCGCCGTCTTCGACACCGCCTTCGGCCGGCTGCTGGCCGCCGACCCGGCCGCGTTCCACGTGAAGTTCCGGAAGATGGCGGCCTCGGCCTTCGCGTTCTACCGGGGTACGGCGTGCCTCTTCTACCACGACCTGAGCGAGGCGACCTCCGGTTGGGGCGGCGGGGACGGTGCCTCCGGTCCCTACCTGGACGAGCGCACCTCGCGCGTGTGGATCCACGGCGACCTGCACGCGGAGAACTTCGGCACGTACATGGACTCCACGGGCCGTCTGATCTTCAACGTGAACGACTTCGACGAGGCCTATGTCGGCCCCTTCACCTGGGACCTGAAGCGCTTCGCCGCCTCCGTGGCGCTCATCGGGTACGCGAAGGCGTTCAGCGACGAGCAGATCACGGACCTGGTGAACGTGTACGCGGCCGCCTACCGCGAGCGGGTCCACGCGGTCGCGGCGGGCGCCAAGCGGGACGAGGTGCCGCCGTTCACCCTGGACACCGCGCAGGGCCCGCTGCTCGGGGCGCTGCGGGACGCGCGTTCGCTGACGCGTTTCGGGCTGCTCGACTCGATGACCGAGATCCGCGACTTCGAGCGCCGTTTCGCGCCCGGCGGCGGCTCCATCGAGCTGGACGCGGCCACGCGCTACAAGGTGCTGGCCGCCTTCGACGGCTATCTGGAGACGCTCCCGGAGTCCTCCCTGACCCGCCCCGACTCGTATCGGGTGAAGGACGTCGTGGGCCGCCGCGGCATCGGCATCGGCTCGGCGGGACTGCCGTCGTACAACATCCTGCTGGAGGGCGCCACGGACGCCCTGGAGAACGATGTGGTGATCTACATCAAGCAGGCCCAGACCCCGGCCGTCTCCCGGCACATCACCGACCAGCGCATCCAGGACTACTTCCAGCACGAGGGCCACCGCACGGTGATCTCCCAGCGCGCCCTCCAGGCGCACGCCGACCCGTGGCTCGGCTGGACCGAACTGGACGGCACGGGCCAGTTGGTCGCCGAGGTGTCGCCGTACGCGGTGGACCTGGACTGGAGCGACATCGACGACCCGGAGGAGGTCGCGGCGGTCGTCGCCGACCTCGGCCGGGCCACGGCGACGATGCACGCGGCCGCGGACGACCTCTCCGGCCAGTCCCTGGTGCCGTTCTCCACGGAGCGGGCCATCGACGCGGCGATCGCCGCCGACGAGGCGAACTTCGCGCCCCTGCTGGTGGACTTCGCCCACCGCTACGGCGCACGCGCGCGCACGGACCACCGGATCTTCGTGGACCTGTTCCGCAACGGCCGGATCCCGGGCCTGTGATCGGCCGGATCGCGGTCCTGCAGGGGAGCCCTGCAGGGGAGCGCACAGGCACCCTTTAAGGCTCCCTTACGGGGGTCCGTGGGACACTCTCCAGCGGTATGGACATATCCGGGACGCATCTCAGAGCCGTGCGCGCGGCGCTGTTCACGGCACTCGTCGTGACGCTCAGCACCGCGTCGCACGTCCTGCTGTCCCGGGCCCCGCTGCCGCTGGTCGCCGTGGCCGCGATCACCGCCGCCGTCTATGTCGTGGCGTACGCGCTGGCGGGCCGCCGTGAGCGCGGCTTCGGACGGATCGCCGCCGTGCTGATCCCGCTGGAGCTGGCGGCGGACACGGTGTTCACGACGGGTCAGCACGCCTGTTACGGCGAGGCGGGCGGCCCGGTCACCGGTCCGCTGCGCCAGGTCGGTCTGGACGTGCTGTGCGCCGGTGGCATCGGCGCCCCGCTGGCGCGCGTCACCGGTGACTCCGACCAGGCGGCCGCGCTTCTGTCGGGCGCGGGACCGGCCGCCGTCTGGCTGCTGCTCGCGGCGCACATCGGTGTGGGGCTGTTGGCCGCCGCCTGGCTGCGCCGCGGCGAGCGGGCGCTGGCCCAGCTCCTCGGCGCCGCCGTCGCCGCCGGTTTCCGGCCCCTGCTCCTCGCGGTCGCCGCGCTCACGCCGCGGTGCGCTCCGGCGAAGCAGCGGCCGACGCGCACCGCGCACCGCGGGTCCACCGCCCGCGGCCTTCTCCTCGCCCACTCCCTGGGGCGGCGCGGACCGCCGCGCTCGGTCACCTTCGCGTGACCCCTCCGGGCGTTCGGTGAGCCACGGGCTCCCGACGCCGCCGAGCACGAGCAGTCCATCCACGTATCCCGCACACCCACGTGTGCGCGTTTTCCAGGGAGTTCACCCACATGAGCAAGCGGAACAGCCAGACGGCGAAGTCGGCGGCGCGCGAGCGGCTGCGGCTGGAGCGCGAGCGTCAGGCCAAGCGCGCGAAGGTCAGGCGGCAGGCGATCGTGGCGGCCTCGGTCGTCGCGGTCCTCGCGGCCGCCGGCGGTATCGGCTACGCCGTCGTGCAGACCGGCAAGCCCACCAAGTGGGAGGCCGCCGCCGAGGACACCGTGGTCAAGCCCGCCAACACCTCGGGCGAGAACGGCGCCACCGTCGTGATCGGCGACTCCAAGACCGCCAACGTCGTCCACCTGTACGAGGACCCGCGCTGCCCTGCCTGCGCCCAGTTCGAGCAGACGGTCGGTGAGACGGTCGACAAGGGCATGGAGGACGGCGACTACAAGCTGTCCTTCACCCTCGGCACCTTCCTCGACGACAAGCTCAGCGGCGAGGGCTCGAAGAACGCGCTGAGCGCGCTGGGCGCCGCCCTGAACGTCAGCCCCGAGGCGTTCCTCGACTACAAGGCCGCGCTGTACTCCGCGAAGTACCACCCGGAGGAGACGACCGACAAGTTCGCCGACGACAGCTACCTGATCAAGGTGGCGAACACGGTGGACGCGCTGAAGAACAACAAGAAGTTCCAGGACGCCGTGGAGAAGGGCACCTACGACGCCTGGGCGATGAGGATGAGCAAGTCCTTCGACAACGCCAAGGGCGTCCAGTCGACCCCCACCATCAAGATCAACGACAAGACGGTCGGCAACCCGTCCTCGGTCGCCGACTGGGAGAAGTCCCTGAAGGACGCGGGCGTCACCAAGTAACGCCCGCGTCCGCGCCGTTCGCCGTGGGGCGGGCGGGTGTTCCCGGAGGCCGCCAGGAACACCCGCCCGTACGGCCCGCCCGCGGCACGGGGCCGCCGGAGGCAGCGGAGGGCACGGCGAAGGGCGCGGTGGAGGACCCGGAAGGGCCCGGCGGGCGCCGGCCGCGCTACGGGGCGATGTACGGCTTGACGCGCTTGCGGTAGTCCTCGGGGCGCACCTCGTTGTAGTACTTGTTCGCGTCCTCGCCCTTCGAGGTGAGGATGTAGTACGGGCACTCGTCGGACTCGGCCTTGCCGGTGTACGTGTACTGCTCCTTGCCGGTGCGCGCCTCGACCACCCGCAGCCGGTACGTGGTGTTGTACGTCTTGATCTTCAGCGGCTTGCCGTCGGCCTCCATGTCGCACACCTTGCCGGTCGCGGTGGCCTTGGTGCGCTCGACGCAGACGACCAGTTCGGCCTTCTCCGGCTTGTCCATGTAGTCGAGGAACCAGCCCTTGGGGAAGTCACCGTCGGAGGGCACGCTGCTCGTCCAGCCGTCGTCGTCGCCGTCGCTGCGCATGAGTTGCGCCGGGTGCACGGACTTCTTCGCACGGTCGTAGGCCGGCAGCCCCTTGAAGCCGAGCCCGTCGGAGCAGACCCGCTCCAGGTCCTGGGTGGTCACCGGCACCTCGGGCGTGTCCGCCGCGGCCCCGCCCGACGACGACCCGCCGCCGCTGCCCGCTCCCGTGGACCCGGTGGACGACGAACACCCGCACAGGGCCACGCCCAGTACCCCGGCGACGGCCCACATCCGGGCACCCTGCATGACGACCTCCCAGCACGACGGTTAAAGCGGCAGGCAGGGCATGTCCCCCCAGGTCATGCCCTGTCCCCCTGCCCTGCCGGTAGCAAGCGTGCCCCGGCGCCGGGCCCCCGGCCATCGGGGAAGATCCCCCATATAGTTGTGCGGCCCCTGTGAACACGGGTACTAACCTGTACGCCTCGAAGGCGTATTCGACGTGGCGCAGGGAGCCTTGAGGTGTCGTCGTTCTCATCACTGTCGGCGCCCGCGCTGGTCGGCAGGGAGGCGGAGCGGGACCTTCTGACCGCCGCCGTACGGGCGGCCCGCGAGGGGCGGGGCGCGTCGGTGTTCGTGCTCGGCGAGCCCGGCATCGGGAAGTCCCGGCTCGTCGAGGAGGCCGCGGCCGCCGCGGCGCGCTCCGGAGCGCGCGTACTGCGCGGGCGGGCGGCGTCCGCGGGGCGCGCCGTGCCGCTGCGTCCGCTCGCGGAGGCCGTGTTCTCCGCGTTGCGCGGGGAGGGCGCGCCCTCGGACGGTGACCTCGGCCTCTACGAACCCCTGCTGTCCCGGCTGTGCGGGCTGGCTCCGGAGGACGGGGCACCCCTGGTCGGGTACGCCGAGGCGGTGTTGAGGCTCCTGGCGGTACTGGGGCGCGACGGTGGCTGTGTGCTGGTGCTGGAGGACCTGCACGACGCGGACGCCGACACCCTCGCCATCGTCGACTATCTGGCCGACAACCTCACCGGCCAACGGGCCGTCCTGCTGGCCACGTTGCGCGGCGAGCCCGGTCCCGCCCTCGACCTGGCCGAGGCGGCGGCGTCCCGCCGCACCGCCCGTTCGCTGCGGCTCGCCCGTCTCGGGCCGGCCGGCACCGCCGAGTTGGCCGCCCGCTGTCTCGGCCACGGTGATGCCGACGAGGTGCCCGCGGCCGTACTGGAGCGGCTGCACGCCGTCTCCGAGGGCGTCCCGTTCGTGGTGGAGGAACTCCTGCGGGCCATGGTCGACGGCGGCAGCCTCGTCCGGGACGGCGCCGCCGGCTGGACGGTCACCGGTTCCCTCGACGCCGGGGTCCCCGCGACCGTCGCCGCCGCCGTGCTGCAACGCGTGGACCGGCTGGCGGCGCCCGGTGTGGCCCTCCTGGAGGCGGCGGCGGTCCTCGGCAGACGGTTCCCGGTGGACATCGCGGCGCGTGTCGCCGGCCTCGACCGCGCCACCGCCCTCACCCACCTGCGCCACGCGGCCCACGCCGACCTGGTCTCCGGCGGCTCCCCGGCGGGCGAGCCCGGCTGGCATGCCTTCCGCCACGCCCTGACCGCCGACGCCATCGCCCACCGCCTCCTCCCGACCGAACGAGCCGCCCTCTGCCTCGCCGCCGCCGACGCGATCGAGTCGGTACGGGACACGACGGGACGGCTGCCGGGGGCTTCGGGGCACACGGAGGACGAGGGCCCGCGCCACGCGGACACGCGGCACGAGGACACGCAGTTCGAGGGTACGGAGGACGAGGGCACCCGACACGCCGGAGCAGGGCACGAGAGCGCACGACACGCCCGAACGCGGCAGGTGACCGCACCCCACACGGGGACGCGCCACGAGGACGCATGGCCCACCGGGACGCGCCACGCGGGCGTCCCCAACGAACCGCACGGGCTCATCGGTGGGGAGGCCGGGGACGATCTCGACCGGCTGGCCGCCGAGTTGTGTGTCGCCGGTGGCCGGCGGGCACGGGCGGCCGTCCTGCTCACCCGGGCGGGGCGGCAGGCCGTCGCGCGCGGCGCGCTGCTGACCGCGGTGGAACTCCTCGACCGGGGCCTGGAGTTGACCTCGGGCGCACCGGACACCCCGCCCGAGGCCGTGGCCGGGCTGTTGGAGGAACTGCTCCGCACCCTGGTCCTCACCGGTGACGTCCGGCGCGTGCCGGAGCTCGGGGACCGTCTGGACGACGTACTGACCGCGTCGGGCGCGCCGAACACCCGGCGGGTGGCGGGCTTCGTGACCCGGGCCAGGGCCGCGGCAACGGCACAGCAGTGGGAGGAGGGGCTGGCCACCGTACGGCGGGCGAGGGAACTGCTCGGCGACGACCCGGACCCTGGTTCGCGCGCCTCCCTGGACGCGGTCGCCGCCCACCTGGTCCTCAACTCGCGGCGCCCCGACCGGTTGGAGTCCGCCCGCGCCCTCGCCGAGGGAGCCGTCGCCACCGCGGAGGCGGTCGGGCTGCCGGAGGTGAGCTGCAAGGCGCTGAACATGCTCGGCTACTGTCTGCGGCCCCAGAGCCTCGCCGAGGCGGAGGAGACGTTCGCCCGTCTGGTGGCGACGGCCGAGGCCCATGCCCTGCCCGTGTGGCGCATCCGCGGTCTGCTGGAACTCGGTGTGCTCGACCGGCTGCGGTTCACCGGCACGGACCGTCTGACGGCCGCGCGGCGGGCGGCCGAGGAGACGGGCGCGACGCTCATGACAGCCTGGGCCGACATGCATCTGACGCTCGCTCATGTGCTGCGCGACGAACCGGACCGGGCGGTGGAGTCCGCCCGGCGGCTGCGGGAGACGGCCCGGCGGCTGCGGCTGCGCGAGGTGGAGCTGATCGGGATCGGCGTGGACGGCGTCGTCGCCGCCGCGCTCGGTGAACGCGAGCGCCTCCAGAGTGCCCTGGACGCCCTGCGGAACGCGCTGGCCGGCCGGAGCGCGGGGGCGGTCTGGGGCTACGACACCTCCGTGTGGGGCTGGGCCCAGGGCATCTGCTCCCTGATGCGGGAGGAACACGATCGGGCGCTGGCCGAGTTCACGGAGGCGGACCACGTCATGCGGGCGCTGCCCAGCACTCGGGGGGTCGGCGGCTTCCTGGGGCCGTATCTGCTGCTGCGCACCCTGAAGGGCACGGTCGGCTGGGCGGAGCTGGAGGGCCCCGGCACGGGCCGGCTCGCCCAGGTCCACTGGGACCGGCCCTTCGTCGGCTGGTCCCGGGCCGTGCTGCTGGGCCGCGAGGGCAGGGCCGCCGAGGCCGCGAAGTCCGCGGAGGAGGCCCTGGTCGGGACCGAGTCCATTCCCCTCGCCGCCCACCTGTGTCTGCGTCTGGGCGCCGGGGCGGCCCTCGCCGACGGCTGGGGCCGGCCGGTCGAATGGCTGCGCTCCACCGAGCAGTTCTTCCATGACCGGGGGACCACCCGGGTGTCGGCGGCGTGCCGCGCGCTGCTGCGTGACGCGGGCTCCGCCGTGCCCCGGCGCCGCCAGGGCCACGACACGATCCCGGCGGAACTGCGGAGGACGGGGGTGACGGCCCGGGAGTACGAGGTGCTCCGGCTGCTCGGCCGCCGCTTCGGCAACCAGGAGATCGCCGAGCATCTCTTCCTCTCCCCGCGCACCGTCGAGAAGCACCTGGCGAGCCTGCGCAACCGCACCGGCTGCGCCGACCGAGCCGCGCTGATCGCCCTGGCCCGCAGGTACGCCGACGGACGGTGACCGGGCAGACCATCGACCAACAGGGCACCGCGATCTGAACATTGGGCGGATTTCGCGTCATACGCCTTACCCAAACCTCTACTGATCAGTAATCTCATCCGCCGTGACCAGTCGCAGATCTCACTCCAACTCCGGTGTCCCCGCCGACCCCAGAGGCATGTCGCCCGCTCAGCCGGGCCTCTCCTCCTCCGCCCCGCGCCGCCGTACGGTCGTCAAGGCGGCCGCCGCGGGCGCGGTCCTCGCGGCCCCGCTGACCGCCGCGTTCCCCGCGAGCGCCGCCGACGCCCCCGCGTTCCTGCACGGTGTAGCCTCCGGCGATCCGCTGCCCGACGGTGTCCTGCTGTGGACCCGTGTGACGCCCACTCCGGAGGCCGTACCCGGCTCGGGGCTGGGCCCGGACGTCGAGGTCGGCTGGACCGTCGCCCTGGACAAGGCGTTCACGAATGTCGTGGCCAAGGGTTCGGTCACCGCGACCGCCGACTCCGACCACACCGTGAAGGCGGACGTCCGCGGTCTCGCCCCGGCCACCGACTACTGGTTCCGCTTCTCGGCCGGCGGCACCGACTCGCCCGCCGCCCGCACCCGTACGGCACCCGCCGCCGACGCCGCCCCGGCGGGGCTGCGCTTCGGAGTGGTCTCCTGCGCCAACTGGGAGGGCGGCCACTTCGCCGCCTATCGCCATCTGGCCGCCCGCGGCGACCTGGACGCCTGGATCCACCTGGGCGACTACATCTACGAGTACGGCACCGGCCAGTACGCCACCCGTGGCAAGGTCGTCCGACCGCACGCGCCGACCCACGAGATCGTCTCCCTCGCCGACTACCGCGTCCGGCACGCCCGTTACAAGACGGACCCCGACCTCCAGGCCCTGCACGCGGTCGCGCCGGTCATCGCCATCTGGGACGACCACGAGATCGCCAACGACGCCTGGTCGGGCGGCGCCGAGAACCACACCGAGGGCACGGAGGGCTCCTGGGCGGCCCGTCAGTCGGCGGCCAAGCGGGCGTACTTCGAGTGGATGCCGGTGCGCCCGGCGATCGCCGGCACCACCTACCGGCGGCTGCGCTTCGGCAAGCTCGCCGACCTCTCGTTGCTCGACCTGCGCTCCTACCGCTCCCAGCAGGTGGGCGTCGGCAACGGCCAGGTCGACGACCCGAACCGTACGCTGACGGGCCGGGCCCAGCTCGACTGGCTGAAGACGGGGCTGAAGTCCTCCGACACGACCTGGCGTCTGGTCGGCAACTCGGTGATGATCGCCCCGTTCGCCCTCGGCAACCTCACCGCCGATCTGCTGGGACCGCTGACCGAGCTGCTCGGTCTGCCGAAGGAGGGCCTCGCCCTCAACCCCGACCAGTGGGACGGCTACACCGACGACCGCCGTGAACTCCTCGCCCACCTGCGGGAGAACGCCATCCGCAACACGGTCTTCCTCACCGGCGACATCCACATGGCCTGGGCCAACGATGTGCCGGTCAACGCCGGTACGTACCCGCTGTCGGCGTCCGCGGCCACCGAGTTCGTCGTCACCTCGGTCACCTCGGACAACCTCGACGACCTCGTGAAGGTCCCCGAGGGCACCGTCTCCGCGGTGGCCTCCCCCCTGATCCGCGCCGCCAACCGGCATGTCCACTGGGTCGACACCGACCGGCACGGCTACGGCGTCCTCGACATCACCGCCGCGCGGGCGCAGATGGACTTCTACGTCCTGTCCGACCGGACGAAGCCCGACGCGAGGTCGTCGTGGGCGCGCTCGTACCGGACGCGGAGCGGGACGCAGAAGGTGGAGCGGACGTACGACCCGGTGTAGTCCGGAGCACCCTCGGGCCCCGGGGGGCATGCTCCGGCCGTCAGAGGGTGTCGAGGAAGCCGAGTGCCACCCGCCAGGTGGCCTCGGCGGCCTCCTCGTCGAAGTCGGGCAGGTCGAAGTCGGTGTAGAGGTGGCCCGCGCCGGGGTAGCGGTAGATCTCCACGTCGGCGCCGGCCTTGCGCATCTGGAGGTACCAGGCGCTCAACCAGTCGTCCGTCTCGAACGCGTCCGGCTCGGCGACGTGGAGCTGCACGGGCAGGTTGTCGACGGACGCGGTGGCCGCGATGTCCGACGTACCGTGCAGGAGCAGCAGCCCGCGGGCCTTGGCGTCGCCCAGGGCCAGGGTCTGCGCGGTGGCCGCGCCGAGGGAGAACCCGGCGTAGACGAGCCCTCGCTCCGAGTAGGGGGCGGCGGCCAGGACGGCCCGCTTGAGCAGCTCCTCCTTGCCCAGCTCCTCGTTGAAGGCCATGCCCTCCTCGACCGTGTCGAAGGTCCGTCCGTCGAAGAGGTCGGGGGTCCACACCTCGTGCCCGGCGGCCCGCAACCCGGCCGCGGCCCGGTGGACCGCGGGTCGCAGGCCGTAGGTCGAGTGGAACAGCATGATGTTCATGAGGCCATGGTGCCAGCCGGGTACGACAGCGGCTCGCGGCCCCGTACCCCGAGCGCGGCCGAAGTCACATGTTCATGACCCCGCGAGGGCGGTTACGTTCGAAGGCATGGAGAACCTACTCCGCCCACTGATCGTCATCGGTGGTTCGGTCGTCCTGACACTCGTCATCGGCTGGACCACCGACCTTCTGCTGCGCAAGGCGGACCAGCGGCACCACGAGACACCTCTGTGGGGCCTGCTGCGCCGCGGCCGCATCCCCTACCAGCTGGTCCTGTGCGCGGCCTTCCTCAGAGCGACGTACGACGAGGCGCAACTGCTGGAGCAGTACCGGACCACGATCGGCCGTGCCCTGACGCTGGTGCTGATCGGCGCCACGGCCTGGCTGGTGATCCGCATCGCGGCGGCGGTGGTGGAGACCTCGTACAGCAGGTACGCCCGCGTCCACCGTGACCCGGCCCGGGTGCGCCGGGTGCGGACCCAGGTGACGCTCATCATGCGGGTGGTCTCCGCGATCGTCGGTGTGGTCGCCGCGGCGGCCATGCTGCTGACCTTCCCGGCGATGCGGGCCGCGGGCGCCTCCCTGCTGGCCTCGGCGGGCCTGCTGGGCATCGTCGCCGGTATCGCCGCGCAGTCCACGCTGAGCAACCTGTTCGCGGGGCTCCAGATCGCCTTCGGCGACATGGTCCGCCTCGGGGACGTGGTCGTCGTGGAGGGCGAGTGGGGGACGGTCGACGAGATCACCCTCACGTTCCTGACCGTGCGGACCTGGGACGAGCGCCGGATCACTATGCCCGTGTCGTACTTCACGGCGAAGCCGTTCGAGAACTGGTCGCGCGGTGGCGCCCAGATGACCGGCACGGTCTTCCTGCACGTCGACCACGCCGCTCCGCTGCCCGCGATGCGGGAGAAGCTCCGCGACATCCTGCGGGAGTGCCCGGCGTGGGACGGCCGGCACTACGACCTGACCGTCACCGACTCGACGCCGTCGACGATGGAGGTCCGCGCCCTGGTCACCGCCAAGGACCCGGACGACCTGTGGACGGTCCGCGTCACGGTCCGCGAACAGCTGGTCCGCTGGCTGGCCGAGACCCACCCGTACGCCCTCCCGAGGGTCAACACGGCCGACGCGGTGCTGCCCCCGACCCACCCGCGTCCCGACGCCCACCTCCCCCGCCCCACCCGGTCCCGGGTCCACGAACCACCGAGGTCGACGGGAAGGTGACACCCCGGGGCCACGGCAGAGCCGAGGACCACGGCGGGTGGCCGTACAGGTGGCCGGTGGTTCTGGAGGAGCGGCGCGTGGCGTCTCCCTCCGGGAGCCTGCGGACGGACCGGACCGGGACGCACGGCGGGTGCCTGCGCGGAGAGCGCGGGCACCCGCCGTCCGCCGTTCGCGATGCGCCCGGCTCCGCCCTCAGTGCCCCCTCTCCGCGCCCCCGTTGACCTGGAGGATCTGGGCGGTGATGTGGCCGGCGCCCGGGGAGGCGAGCCAGTGCAGGGTGTCGGCGACGTCGGCCGGTGTGCCGGCCCGGCCCGTGGACGTCTCGGCGACGAGCCGCGCCCGCCGGGCCTCCTGTATCGCCCCGCCGAAGAACTCGGTGTCCTCGATGTAGCCCGGCGCCACGACGTTCACCGTGATCCCCCGGGACCCCAACTCCCGCGCCAGGTCGAAGGCGTACGGATGCAGCGCCGCCTTGGACGCGGCGTACGCCCCGCTCCCCGAGCCCCGGTACGCGGCGATGGACGAAAGGAACAGCACCCGCCCGCCGGGCGAGGCGAGCCGCTCCCGCAGCGCCTCCGTGAGCAGCACGGCGGTCAGCGTGTTGAGCCGGAAGTTGACCTGCCAGTCGTGCGCGACGGTGTCGAGCGGATCGTCCCCCTCCGCCGCGGGCTCCAGCCCGCCGTTGCCGCCAGCACTGTGGATCAGCACGTCCACGGTCCCGAACTCACGCCCGACGAACTCGGCGACTCCCCGCACCCTCTCCGCGTCGGCGAGGTCCGCCGCGTACGTCAGGGCCCGGTCCACCCCCGCCTTCTCCAACACCTCGGCCCGCCGCCCGAGCAACAGGACCCGATCCCCGCTCTCGGCGAACGCCCGCGCCGCCGCGAGCCCGATTCCCGTACCGCCACCACTGATCACCACATTGCGTGCCATGCCCCGACCCTACGAAACGGATCACCCGGTCACCGCAGGCTCCGCACATCCAGATGCCGCAGCACCCGGTCCACCACCTCGGGATCCGCCCCCGGCTCACTCCGCGCGGCCAGCACCTCGTGCCGGGCCGCGCTCAGCATCTCCCCCTGGATCCGCCGCATCCTCCGCAGCCACCGCACCCGCTGCTCGTGCCCTGCCCGCCGTTCGTCCTCCGCCACGTCGGGACTGATCCGCACCCCGATCTCGAAGGCCCGCCGCAGCAACCGCTCGGCCATCTCCTCGGGGAGTTCCTCCTCGTCCTCGATCTCCTTCAGCCGCCGCTTCGCCGCCTTCGCGGCCCGCACGGCCAGCGCCTTCTCGAACTCCTTCTCGGCTCCCTCGTCCGCCCGCACCCCCAACCGCCGTACGAGCCACGGCAGCGTCAGCCCCTGCAGCACCAGCGTCGCCATGATCACGCCGAACGCGATGAACACGATCTCGTCCCGGTCGGGAAAGGGCCTCCCGTCCGACGTCTCCAGGGGAATCGCCAGCGCCAGCGCCACGGACGCCACGCCCCGCATCCCCGACCACCACATCACCACGGTCTCGCGCCACGACATCGGGATCTCCTCGTCGTAGTCGCGCTTGGCGTGCAGCCGCCGCGCGAGCCAGGTGGCCGGCAGCAGCCACAGCAGCCGTACGAGGACCACGACGGCCACGACCGCCGCCGCCCAGCCCAGCATGTCGGCCCATCGCCCGGACGCCGTCCTGAGCGCGTTGTGCAGCTCCAGCCCGATCAACCCGAACGCGACGCCCGTGACCAGCGTGTCCACGACGTCCCAGACGGTGTGCCCGGCGAGCCGCGTCATGACGTCGTCGGCGCCGAGCGCGTACTCCGCGAGGAACAGCGCGGTGGTGAGCACGGCGAGCACCCCGGACCCGTGCAGTTCCTCGGCCAACACGTACGACGCGTACGGCACGAGGAGGGTCAGCCCGATCTGCAGCGTGGCGTCGTCGAGGAGGTCCATCAGCTTGTTGGCCGCCCAGCCGAGGGCGAGCCCCACGGCGACGGCCACGACACCGGAGAGCACCAGCTGGAGCGCGGCGTGGGGCAGCGAGAAGGAGCCGCTGACGACGGCGGCGATCGCCACGTGGTACAGCACGATGGCGGTCACGTCGTTGAACAGGCCCTCGCCCTCCAGGATCGACACCAGCCTCCGAGGCAGCCCGAGTTGACCGGCCACGGCCGTCGCCGCCACCGGGTCCGGCGGTGCGACCAGCGCGCCCAGCGCCACGGCGGCGGCGATGGGCAGCCCGGGCACGATCGCCTGGGCGACGGCGGCCACCGCGGCGGTGGTCACGAACACCAGCGCCACGGCCAGCAGGAAGATCGGCCGCCGGTTGGCGGCGAACTGCCGCCAGGAGGTCCGCCGCACCGCCGCGTACAGCAACGGCGGCAGTACCAGGGGCAGGATGAAATCCGGCGGGATGTCGATGTTGGGCACGAAGCCCGGCAGGGCGAGGGAGATCCCGAGCAGCGTCATCAGCACCGGCGCCGGCAGCCCGAGCCGCTCCCCCACCGGCACACTCAGCACGGCCCCCAACAACAGGACGAACAACAGGGCCAACTGATCCACGCTGAGCACCCCGACGAGGTCTAGACGATTACCTCAACAGCCCCCCAGAGTGCCACGCCCCCCACATCCCACCCATTCCGCCCCGTGGCCCCACGTACCCGGCACGGGGAGTCGGGCCCCCGGGGATCGGCCCTACAGCGACCGCCGCATCGCCCGGTGCGGTATCCCGGCGTCCGGGAACTCCGGCCCGTACGCCTCGTACCCCAGCCGCTCGTAGAACCCCAGCGCATGCGTCTGCGCGCCCAGTTGCACCGAGGTCAGGCCCCGCGCGCGTGCCGCGTCCTCGACGGCCCGCACGAGCGCGACGCCCACACCCAGCCCGCGGGCCGCCGGCACGACCGCCAGCCGCCCTAGCGAGCCGACGCCCGGCTCCCCACCGGTCTTGCCGGCGGCGGCCGCTCCGTGGAGCAGCCGACCGGCGCCGAGCGGCACCCCGTCGTCCCGCACGGCGAGCACATGCACGGCCACCTCGTCGTACGCGTCGTACTCGAGGTCCTCCGGCACGCCCTGCTCCACGACGAAGACCTCCTTGCGCACCGCGAAGCACATGGCGCGGTCGGCGGGGTCGTCGGCCACACGCACGGCGTACGCCACCGGCTCCGGGCTCGCGGGCACGTCGCTCACGCGTACGTCTCCTCCCGCACCTTGTCGAGGGCCTTCTGCAGATCGGCCAGGTAGTCGCTCGCGAACTCGACCCACTGCCCGTCCCCGGGGTGCTCGAAGCCCAGCCGGACCGCGTGCAGCCACTGGCGGGTGAGGCCGAGGCGCTTGGCGAGCGTCGGGTCGGCGCCGTACGTCAGGTCGCCCACGCACGGGTGCCGGTGGGCGGACATGTGGACGCGGATCTGGTGCGTGCGCCCGGTCTCCAGCTTGATGTCGAGCAGGGAGGCGGCGCGGAACGCCTCCACCAGGTCGTAGTGCGTGACGGACGGCTTGCCCTCGGCGATGACCGCCCACTTGTAGTCGTGGTTCGGGTGCCGCCCGATGGGCGCGTCGATGGTGCCGCTGGTGGGGTCGGGGTGGCCCTGGACGAGCGTGTGGTACCGCTTGTCGACGGTCCGCTCCTTGAACTGGCGCTTCAGGAACGTGTACGCGTACTCGGACTTGGCGACCACCATCAGGCCCGACGTGCCCACGTCGAGCCGGTGGACGATGCCCTGGCGCTCGGCGGCGCCGGACGTCGAGATCCGGTACCCGGCGGCGGCGAGTCCGCCGATGACGGTCGGCCCGGACCAGCCGGGGCTGGGGTGCGCGGCCACACCGACCGGCTTGACGATCACGACCACGTCGTCGTCGTCGTGCACGATCTCCATGCCCTCGACCGGCTCGGCCACCACCTGCACCGGCGCGGGCGCCTGCGGCATCTCGACCTCCAGCCAGGCCCCGCCGTGCACCCGCTCCGATTTGCCGACCACCGACCCGTCGACCGCGACCTTCCCCGCGGCGGCGAGCTCCGCGGCCTTGGTACGGGAGAAGCCGAACATGCGGGAGATGGCGGCGTCGACGCGCTCGCCCTCCAGGCCGTCGGGCACGGGCAGGGTACGGATCTCGGGAAGCGTGCTCACCCGTCGAGTATGCCGGACCGCCACGACACGCCCGACCGCGCCTGTGGAAAACTCCCCCGACCCCGGCCGTGCCCGGGGCGCTCAGTCCTTGTGGACGGTGCCGTCCGGGTCGAGCCCGCGGAAGGACAGCAGCACGATCAGGATGCCGCCGCACACGATCGCCGAGTCCGCCAGGTTGAACACGGCGAAGCCCTTGGGTGCGATGAAGTCGACGACCGCGCCCTCGAAGACACCCGGCGAACGGAAGATCCGGTCGGTGAGGTTGCCCAGCGCGCCGCCCAGCAGCAGGCCGAGCGCGATCGCCCAGGGCAGGCTGTAGAGCTTGCGCGCGAGCCGGGCGATCACCACGATCACGATCGCCGCGATCATCGTGAAGATGATCGTGAAGGCCTCGCCGAAGCCGAAAGCGGCGCCCGCGTTGCGGATCGCCTCGAACTTCAGCCAGTCCCCGATGATCTCGATCGGCTCGTGGTGCTCCAGTCTGGCGACCACGATCATCTTGCTGACCAGGTCGAGCACGTACGCCAGCGCGGCGACCCCGAACAGCACGGCGATGCGGCGCTTGCCGCGCGGGCGCGCGGACGCGTCGGTCCGCGCCGCGTCCGCGCCGTTCCCGTCGTCGGCCTGCTCCGGGTCCGTGCCCGCCGCCTCTGGGATGTCCGGCGTACCGATGATGCGCTCCGCCTCTGCCACGTGAGTCCCTCAACCTAGGTTCCTGACTGAGGACAAAGGTACGACACGACCTCCGGGGACCAGGGGCTCAGTCGGGGATCACTACCGCCGTTCCTGCTTCTGCTTGCACTCGACGCACAGCGTGGCCCTCGGGAAGGCCTGCATGCGCGCCTTGCCGATCGGGTTGCCGCAGCTCTCGCAGAGGCCGTACGTGCCCGTGGCGAGCCGTTCCAGGGCGCGCTCGGTCTGGTCGAGCATCTCGCGCGCGTTGTGGGCCAGCGCCATCTCGTGCTCGCGCGTGATGTTCTTGGCGCCGGTGTCGGCCTGGTCGTCGCCCGCGCCGTCGCCGGAGTCCCGCATCAGACCCGTGAGCGACTTCTCGGAGGCGTCCAGCTCCGCCCGCAGCCGCATCGCCTCGGACGTCAGCTCCGTGCGGGCCTCGGCGACCTCCTCCGGGCTCCAGGGGTCCTCACCGGGCCGTACCGCCAGCTCGCCGGGGTCCGCCGCGGCGGGCCGTGCCTTGGGGACGGCGGTGGGCTTCTTCGCCGCCGTAGCCGTACCAGGAGTGTTCTTCGCAACCACCGTCGTGGCTCCCGTCGTCTCGGCGGCCTCGGCCGCGCCCGCCTTCTCGGCCTCGCTCGTCGCGGAGGTGTTCCGGGCGGTGCTCTTCGTGGATGTGCTGCTCTTCGTGGCCGCCGTCTTCCCGGCGGCACCCTTCTTGGCCACCGCATCGGTGGCCGCGCTCTTCCCGGCCGCCGACCGCGCGGCGGCACTGTCCTTCCCGGCGGTCTTCCGGGCCGCTGTCTTCCTCACCACGGCCTTCTCCGCCGTGGTCTCCCGCGCCTCGGTCTCCTCGCCCTCGGCCTTCTTCCCCTCGGCCTTCTTTGCTGCGGTCTTCTTTGTTGCCGTCTTCTTGGCCGCGGTCTTCTTTGCTGCGGTCTTCCCCGCCGCGGTCTTCTTCCCCGGACTCCTCTTCGCCGCGCCCGTGCCGACGTCCTTCCTCCTCGTCACCCGCACGGCCCCGGCACCAGGCGTGCCCTCCTGATCGGCGCCGGACCTCGGCCCCACTGCGGCGGTCTTCGCGGCTCCCTTCTCCGCGGTCGTTCCCTCGGCGTCCGTCTTCCGGGCGCTCGTCCTGCTGGTGGCCGCCTTCGCTCCCGGGGTCGCGGGGACCCGCTTCTTGCCGCTCACATCCTTCGCCACCATGGCCGCGGCCCCTTCACATATTGTGATCTTGCACGCGAATCGTGCTGGGACGATAAATCGACCCGAGTCCCGCGGCAACGGGGCACACCACCCATTCCGGCCACCTCGCGACCGTCACGCAGCGAGCCTGCAAGCGTTGTGCCCAGCTCCCCGCCGGGTATTCCGCCCCGCCGCGGGTCCGGGGATCCGGACGTCCGGACCGCTCCATTCGGGTCACCCCGCAGGTCACCGCGCCACCCGGCCACCGAGCCCGCCGAAGGCCCCCGCCCGCCCCGCCACGGGCGCCGCAAAACCGGTCGGCCGCTGTCCGCCCGGCGCCGTACACTGGGCGCAGCGAAAAGCGTGGATGGGGACGAGTAGCGCCGTACGCAGCCAAGAGCGACCCGGGGACGGTGGAAGCCCGGGGGCGAGCGCGACGCGAAGATCACCCCGGAGCCGCCGGAAGAACGCCGAGACCCTCGGGACGCGGCCAGTAGACCCGGCATCGCGACCTCAATGAGGGGGCTCGTCACGGCGTACGACGCGACGACGGGCCAAGGAGGGTGGTACCGCGGGAGCGCGCCGCACACGGCGTACGCAGGATGAAGGCTCTCGTCCCTCCGACGGAAGGCAGCAAGTCCGTTGGAGGAAGCTCGCTCATGACAGAGCCGACGTACCGCCAGGTGCCCGCCCAGGTCGACCTGCCCGCGCTCGAGCACGCGGTGCTCGACTTCTGGCGCGAGCAGAAGATCTTCGCCAAGAGCCTGGAGCAGTCCGAGGGTCGCCCCGAATGGGTGTTCTACGAGGGCCCGCCCACCGCCAACGGCATGCCGGGCGCCCACCACATCGAGGCCCGCGTCTTCAAGGACGTCTTCCCCCGCTTCCGCACCATGCGCGGCTACCACGTGGCCCGCAAGGCCGGCTGGGACTGCCACGGCCTGCCGGTGGAGCTGGCGGTCGAGAAGGAGCTCGGCTTCAACGGCAAGAAGGACATCGAGGCGTACGGCATCGCCGAGTTCAACGCCAAGTGCCGTGAGTCCGTGCTCCGCCACACCGACGCGTTCTCCGACCTGACGACCCGCATGGGCTACTGGGTCGACCTCGACGACGCGTACGTGACCATGGAGCCCGAGTACATCGAGTCCGTCTGGTGGTCGCTGAAGGAGATCTTCAACAAGGGCCTGCTGGTCCAGGACCACCGCGTGGCCCCCTGGTGCCCCCGCTGCGGCACCGGCCTGTCGGACCACGAGCTGGCGCAGGGCTACGAGACGGTCGTCGACCCCTCGGTGTACGTCCGTTTCCCGCTCACCTCCGGTCCGCTCGCGGGCGAGGCCGCGCTCCTGGTGTGGACGACCACGCCGTGGACGCTGGTGTCCAACACCGCGGTCGCCGCCCACCCCGAGGTCACCTACGTGGTCGCCACGGACGGCACCGAGAAGCTCGTCGTCGCCGAGCCGCTCGTCGCCAAGGCGCTCGGCGAGGGCTGGGAGACCACCGGTCAGTCCTTCACCGGCGCCGAGATGGAGCGCTGGACCTATCAACGTCCGTTCGAGCTCGTGGAGTTCCCCGAGCCCGCCCACTACGTGGTGAACGCCGAGTACGTGACCACCGAGGACGGCACGGGTCTGGTCCACCAGTCCCCCGCCTTCGGTGAGGACGACCTCAAGGTGTGCCGGGCGTACGGCCTGCCGGTGATCAACCCGGTCCGCCCGGACGGCACGTTCGAGGAGAACGTCCCGCTGGTCGGCGGCGTCTTCTTCAAGAAGGCGGACGAGAAGCTCACCGAGGACCTCCAGACCCGGGGCCTGCTGTTCAAGCACATCCCGTACGAGCACAGCTACCCCCACTGCTGGCGCTGCCACACCGCGCTCCTCTACTACGCGCAGCCGTCCTGGTACATCCGCACCACCGCCGTCAAGGACCGTCTCCTCCAGGAGAACGAGAAGACCAACTGGTTCCCGGACACGGTCAAGCACGGCCGCTTCGGCGACTGGCTGAACAACAACATCGACTGGGCGCTGTCCCGCAACCGCTACTGGGGCACCCCGCTGCCGATCTGGCGCTGCGAGGAGGGTCACCTCACCTGCGTGGGCTCCCGCGAGGAGCTGAGCCGGCTCTCCGGCACCGACCAGTCGGAGCTGGACCCGCACCGCCCGTTCATCGACGCGGTCACCTTCCCGTGCCCCGAGGGCGGCTGCGCCGCCACCGCCACCCGCGTCCCGGAGGTCATCGACGCCTGGTACGACTCGGGCTCGATGCCGTTCGCGCAGTGGGGCTACCCGTACAAGAACAAGGAGCTCTTCGAGAGCCGCTACCCGGCCCAGTTCATCAGCGAGGCCATCGACCAGACCCGCGGCTGGTTCTACACGCTGATGGCGGTCGGCACCCTGGTCTTCGACAAGTCGTCGTACGAGAACGTCGTCTGCCTCGGCCACATCCTCGCCGAGGACGGCCGCAAGATGTCCAAGCACCTCGGCAACATCCTGCAGCCCATCCCGCTCATGGACCAGCACGGCGCCGACGCGGTCCGCTGGTTCATGGCGGCCGGCGGCTCCCCCTGGGCGGCCCGCCGCGTCGGCCACGGCACGATCCAGGAGGTCGTGCGCAAGACCCTCCTCACGTACTGGAACACGGTCGCCTTCCAGGCCCTGTACGCCCGTACGTCGAACTGGGCGCCGTCCGAGGCGGACCCGGCCCCCGCCGACCGCCCCGTCCTGGACCGCTGGCTGCTGAGCGAGCTGCACGCCCTGGTCGACCAGGTGACGCAGTCGCTGGAGGCGTACGACACCCAGCGCGCCGGCAAGCTGCTCTCCGCGTTCGTGGACGACCTGTCGAACTGGTACGTCCGCCGCTCGCGCCGCCGCTTCTGGCAGGGCGACAAGGCCGCGCTGCGCACCCTGCACGAGGTCGTCGAGACGGTCACCAAGCTGATGGCCCCGCTGACCCCGTTCATCACCGAGCGGGTCTGGCAGGACCTGATCGTGCCGGTGTCCCCCGGTGCTCCGGAGTCCGTGCACCTGGCGTCCTGGCCGGAGGCGGACCTCACGGCCATCGACCCGGAGCTGTCGAAGCAGATGGTGCTCGTCCGCCGTCTCGTGGAGCTGGGCCGCGCCACGCGCGCGGAGTCGGGCGTCAAGACCCGCCAGCCGCTGTCCCGCGCCCTGGTGGCCGCCACCGGGTTCGGCTCCCTGGACCCCGAGCTGCACACCCAGATCACGGAAGAGCTGAACGTGAGCTCGCTCGCCTCGCTGAGCGAGGTCGGCGGCAGCCTGGTGGACACCACCGCCAAGGCGAACTTCCGCGCCCTCGGCAAGCGCTTCGGCAAGCGCGTCCAGGACGTGGCCAAGGCCGTGGCGAACGCGGACGCCGCCGCCCTCTCCCTCGCCCTGCGGGAGGGCACGGCGTCGGTCGAGGTCGACGGTGAGACGATCACCCTGGCGCCGGACGAGGTGATCATCACGGAGACCCCGCGCGAGGGCTGGTCGGTCGCCTCCGACTCGGGTGCGACGGTGGCCCTGGACCTGGAGATCACGGAGGAGCTCCGCCGGGCGGGCCTCGCCCGTGACGCGATCCGGCTGATCCAGGAGGCCCGCAAGAACAGCGGCCTCGACGTGGCCGACCGCATCGCGCTGCGCTGGACCGCGACCGACGAGGCCGTGGTCGACGCGCTCACCGAGCACGCCGGGCTGATCGCCGACGAGGTCCTCGCGACGGACTTCGCCACCGGTGAGGCCGACGACACCTACGGCGCCCCGTTCACGGACGAGGCCCTGACCCTGACGTTCCGCCTCCGCAAGGCGTGACGCAGGCCCGCTGAACCGCCCGGCCCGGAGCCGACCGCTCCGGAGCCGCGGCGCCGATCATGACCGAAGGCCCGGTGACACCGCACAGGCGGTGTCACCGGGCCTTCGGCGTGGTGTGCTTCGGCGTGGTGTGCGCAGGACATCCGTCCCACCTGCGAACAACCGTCCCAAACACCCCCGAACGCGCGTAGCACAAGGGCGGGGCCCCGGATCGAAGAGATCCGGGGCCCCGCCCTGAACGCTGCCGACGCCTATGGCGCGCCGGTGATGATCAGTTGTCGTCCTCGTCGATGAGGAAGCCACGCATCGGCGAGGGAGCCTGCCCCATCGGCGACGGACCCTGCGGCCGGACCGGAGCCATCGGCTGGGTCATGGCCGGGGACATCTGCTGCTGACCGCCGTAGGAGGGCGCGGCCGGCGCCGGGGCGCCACCCATGCCCTGGCCGCCGTACGACGGCGCGCTCGCACCGGCCGGCGCCATGGACGGCGACGGGGACGGCGGCAGCGACGCGGTCGCCGGGGTGCGCGGCGGGGCCAGCGAGTCGTCCGCCTGGGTCTCCAGCTGACGCAGCTGCGACTCCAGGTAGGACTTCAGACGCGTGCGGTACTCGCGCTCGAAGCCGCGCAGGTCCTCGACCTTGCGCTCCAGCGTGGCGCGGGCGGACTCCAGGGAGCCCATCGCGACGCGGTGCTTCTCCTGCGCGTCCCGCTCCAGGGCGTCGGCCTTGGCACGGGCGTCCCGCTCCAGACCCTCGGCGCGGCTACGGGCCTCGCCGACGATCTTGTTGGCCTCGGAACGGGCCTCGGCGATCGCCTGGTCGGCGGTCTGCTGGGCCAGCGAGAGCACACGCGCGGCGCTGTCGCCGCCCGGGCCCTGACCGGGGCCGCCCATCGGACCACCCATGGGGCCGCCCATCGGGCCACCCATCTGCTGCATGGGCGGCTGGCCACCCATCGGGCCCTGCCCCATCTGGGGCTGACCCATCTGGCCCTGGCCCATGGGGCCCTGGCCCATCGGCCCCTGACCCATCGGTCCGGGACCCTGCTGCCCCTGGCCACCGGGGCCGGCGGGCAGCTGCGGAGCACCGCTCGGCAGCTGGGGCGGGCCACCCATGGGGCCCCCCATCTGCTGCGGCGGGCCCGATATCCCAGCGGGTACGGGACCGCCGGGTCCTCGCATGCCCTGCTGCTGCATGCCGCCCTGCTGCATACCGCCCTGCTGCATGCCACCTTGCTGCATGCCGCCCTGCTGCTGGTCCTGCGGCTCGGGGGGCTTGCGCATGTTCTGCTGATTCTGGGCAGCAGCACGCGTGGCCGCGGCGAGCTTGGCACGCAGGTCCTCGTTCTCACGAAGCAAGCGCGTCAGTTCGGCTTCGACCTCATCGAGGAAGGCATCGACCTCGTCCTCGTCATAGCCTTCTCGGAGGCGGACGGTCGTGAACTGCTTGTTCCGCACGTCCTCGGGGGTCAACGGCATCTCTTCACCTCAACGTAGTCGTCGGCATTCGGCAAGACCGCATCTCTCACACCGTTCCCATCCCGCTGGCCACTACCGTGCGCAGGATAAAAACGATGATCATCAGCACGAAGAAGGACAGGTCGAGCGCCACGCCCCCGAGACGCAGCGGCGGAATGAACCGCCGCAGAAGCTTGAGCGGTGGATCAGTGACAGTGTAGGTGGCCTCCAGAACGACCACCATCGCCTTGCCGGGTTGCCATGAGCGGGCGAACTGGAAGACGTAGTCCATGACCAACCGGAAGATCAGCACGATGAAGAACACCGTCAGCGCGATGTAGAGGATCGTCAAGACCACGCTCATGTCCGGTGTTTCCCTCTCCCCGTTCCGTGCTGCCTGTACTGCTGTTTCCGGGTGGTGCGTCTCAGCTCTGGTTGAAGAACCCGCCCTCTGCGATGCGGGCCTTGTCCTCCGCCGTGACATCGACGTTAGCAGGCGACAACAGGAACACCTTCTGCGTCACCCGCTCGATGCTTCCGTGAAGACCAAACACCAAACCTGCCGCAAAGTCGACAAGTCGCTTCGCATCTGTGTCGTCCATCTCAGTCAGATTCATGATCACCGGGGTGCCCTCACGGAAGTGTTCCCCGATGGTACGGGCCTCGTTGTAGGTCCGCGGGTGCAACGTCGTGATCCGATACGGCTCCCGTTCGGACACGACCTTGGGCATGATCACCGGTGCGTTCTTCTCCAGACTGGAACGGTCTTGTGTGATGGACGCCACGGGTGCGATCCGGGCGGGTCGCACCGATTCCGCGGGGAGCGAAGTGGCGTGCGCCACCGGCTCGCGCTGCGCCGGGGGCTGCACCACTCGCACCGATTCGTCCCTTTGGGACTGATGTGACTGGTGTGACTGGTGCACCGGTTCATGGCGCCGGTGGTCCCGCTCGGGCTCGGGGTCGAGCTCGGGCTCGAAGTCGTCATCGGGGTCGAATCCCCTGCCGTCGTACCCATCGTCCTCCACGAGGCCGAGGTAGACCGCCATCTTGCGCATCGCGCCGGCCATGCTCTGAGTCCTCCGCTCTGTGGTGGATCGACTGACGACTTCCCAAGTGCCCGCGATCCACGAGGTCGTTGCGCCGCCCTTCGACGGAATGACCATATTTTCTGCTGTGGTCCGACTTCTTGGCGACGTTACCCGAGCCTGGGGCGGACTCCGAGTACCGCAGTGCCGACGCGCACATGTGTCGCCCCTGCCGCCACGGCCTCCTCGAGGTCCGCACTCATCCCTGCGGAGACCATGTTCGCAGCCGGATGAGCGCGGCGCAGGTCGGTCGACAAATCCATCAACCGCCCGAAGGCCTCGCGTTGCCGCCCGGCGTACTCGCCGGTGAGCGGCGCCACGGTCATCAGACCATCGAGCCGCACCCCCGGGGAGTCGGCGAGGAGATCGGCCAACTCCGCGATCCCGTCCGGACCGACACCGCCGCGCGCCCCCCGGCCGCTCTCGTCCGCGTCAAGGGCGACCTGGATGAGGCAGCCCACCTCGCGTCCGACCCGGACCGCCTCCTTCGACAGTGCCGTGACGAGCCGGGAGCGGTCGACGGACTGCACGAGATCGGCATAACGCACCACAGAACGGACCTTGTTGGTCTGCAATTGCCCCACGAAGTGCCACACAAGGGGCAGATCCGAGCACTCTGCCGCCTTGGGGGCCGCGTCCTGGTCCTTGTTCTCGGCAACATGACGCACACCGAGTTCCGACAGGATCCGCACATCGCTCGCGGGATAGGTCTTGGTGACCACGATCAGGGTCACCTCTTCATGCTTGCGCCCCGCGGCCGCGCACGCCGCCGCGATGCGACCCTCCACCTTCGCCAGATTCGCGGCGAGTTGTGCCTTACGGTCGGTCATGCCCATCAGTCCAGCCAGACATATCCCGCGAGTCGCCCTGTGGTGCGGTCGCGGCGGTACGAGAAGTGGTCGCGCGACTCCAGCGTGCACACCGGCGACTGCTCCCGGTCGTGCACCCCCAGTCGCTCCAGCTGGGAGTGCACTCCGGCGCTCACATCCACGGCAGGCGTGCCCCAACTGGTCTCGGCGTACGCCGTCGGCTCCACGGCGGCCACGTCGGCGCGCATCGCTTCGGGCACTTCGTAACAGCGGCCGCAGACGGCGGGGCCGGTGCGGGCGACGATCCGCGCGGGGTCGGCGCCGAGTTCGATCATGGCCTTGACGGCGGCCGGGACGACCCCGGCGACCATTCCGGGCCGGCCCGCGTGGGCGGCGGCCGCGACCCCGGCGACGGGGTCGGCCAGCAGTACGGGCACGCAGTCGGCGGTGAGCACCGCGAGCGCGAGTCCGCGCCCGGTGGTGACGATCGCGTCGACGGAGGGGATGTCGACCGCGGAACCCCATGGTCCGTCGACCACCGCCACGTCCGCGCCGTGCACCTGTTTCATCCAGACGACCCGGCCGGGGTCGAGGCCCAGCGACTTCGCGGCCAGCTCCCGGTTGGTCGTCACGGCGGCAGCGTCGTCCCCGACCGCCCCGCCGAGATTGAGCTCCTCATACGGAGCGGCGCTCACCCCGCCCCACCTGTCGGTGAAGGCGAAGTGCGCGCCGCTCGCGTTCTCGCGCTGTCCTATCACTTGAGGAAGTCCGGCACGTCCAGCTCCTCCGCCGCACTGTCCGTGTAGGACCGGGACGGCGGGACCGGCGGGGCGACGGGCACCTCGCTCACCGGCTCCGGTGCGGGCGCCGGCTCCTCCTTCGGCTTGACGCTGCCGAGCGAGCCGAAGGACGGGCGGGCCTCGGCGGCCCGCACCGGGGCGGGCTCGTCCCGCTTGGCCGAGGCCGAGCCGAGGATGTTGTCCCGCTTGGCCGGGGGCTGCCCGCCGTCGAAGCCGGCCGCGATGACCGTGACCCGGACCTCGTCGCCGAGGGCGTCGTCGATGACCGCGCCGAAGATGATGTTGGCCTCGGGGTGGGCGGCCTCGCTGACCAGCTGGGCGGCCTCGTTGATCTCGAAGAGACCGAGGTCGGACCCGCCGGAAATGGAGAGCAGCACCCCGCGGGCACCGTCGATGGAGGCCTCCAGCAGCGGCGAGGAGATCGCCATCTCGGCGGCGGCCACCGCGCGGTCGTCGCCGCGGGCCGAGCCGATGCCCATGAGGGCGGAGCCGGCCTCGGACATGACGGACTTGACGTCGGCGAAGTCGAGGTTGATCAGGCCGGGCGTGGTGATGAGGTCGGTGATGCCCTGGACACCGGAGAGCAGGACCTGGTCGGCCGACTTGAAGGCGTCGAGCACCGAGACCTGGCGGTCCGAGATGGACAGCAGCCGGTCGTTCGGGATGACGATGAGGGTGTCGACCTCTTCACGGAGCTCGGCGATGCCGTCCTCGGCCTGGTTGGCGCGGCGGCGGCCCTCGAAGGTGAAGGGGCGGGTGACCACGCCGATGGTGAGGGCGCCCAGCGAGCGGGCGATGTTGGCCACGACGGGCGCGCCGCCGGTGCCGGTGCCGCCGCCCTCGCCGGCGGTCACGAAGACCATGTCGGCCCCCTTGAGGACCTCCTCGATCTCCTCGCGGTGGTCCTCTGCGGCCTTGCGGCCGACCGCCGGGTTGGCGCCGGCGCCGAGTCCGCGGGTGAGTTCACGGCCGACGTCGAGCTTGACGTCGGCGTCGCTCATCAACAGAGCTTGCGCGTCGGTGTTGATGGCGATGAACTCGACGCCCTTGAGACCGACCTCGATCATCCGGTTGATGGCATTGACACCACCGCCGCCGACACCGATGACTTTGATGACTGCGAGGTAGTTCTGCGGTGCTGCCACGTCGAAGGCCTCTCGCCTCGAGTTACGTGTCGCCGCCTCGCGGGTACCCGCGATCCGACGACTGATGCCGAAGTGGGACGGTCCGAACGCCGACCCGAACCCTAACGCTGAAGTTTAGGGTTACCAGTGTGTCTGTTCCTTGGACTCTTCCGAACAGGACACTAAGTCGACAAGTGGCGCACGTTCAACGAACACGCCGAACCTCCCGTTTTTCTTTTCACCCTATGTGATCAGCCGTAGCGGTGCCCAACCAGGGTGCTGGCCTGCACGGATACGCGTCAACTCCCTGATGACGCAGGCGCCGTGGGGACACTCACGTCGAAGTGCCCCGCGTCGGGGGCGGCTTTCATCAGCGCGCTGAGTGCACGGGCCTTCGCACGCCCCTTCTCCGCGCTCCCCCAGGCGACGGTGCGGTCCCCGCTCAGCTCCAGCGAGATGGAGTCGTAGGAGCGGACCTTGACGACCATGGTGTCCGGCGCGACCGCGGCCGGAATGTCACCCGCGACCCGCACCGCCTCACGCACCAGCCGGTCCTCGCCGAATCGCCGCAGACTGGCGGCGGAGGATCCCGGACGGGACAGCGCCAATTCCAGGACGGGAACGCCCTTCGGGGCACGCGAAACGGTGGCGAAACGAACACCCTTCGCGTCGACTTCGACGTACTTGCCCGAATTTCCGGCGGCTTCGACAATCAGCACCGGAGTGCGCTCGGTGACTTTCAGCCCGATTCCATGAGGCCAGGAACGAATGACCTCAACCGAGTCGATTCGGGGCAATTTCTCCAGCAATCGCGACTCGATCGCGTCGGTGTCCACGGAAATCAGCGGATCCCCGGGGGGCACCTCGGCCGCCTCGCGCACCTGGGCCTCGGTGAGCACCCGGGTGCCCGACACGGAGACCCGCTCGGCCCGCAGCCACGACGAGCCGTACAGGGCCCAGACCGAGACCCCGCCGAGCAGCACCAGGGCGACCGCGGCGGCGATCAGGGCCCGCGGGCCGGGCCGCCGCCGGCGTCGTGGAAGCGGGCCGGAGTCCAGATCGTCGTCCGCGCCGCGTTCGGCGGTGGTCGGTCCGGCCACGCTCCCCTGCCTTCTGCCGCGCCCCTAGCGGCGCGACGCGATCGCCTCGTACACCATCCCGACGAGCAGGTCGTCGGCGTCCCGGCGGCCGAACTCGCTGGCGGCGCGGGACATCTCGTACAGCCGGTGCGGGTCGGCGAGCACGGGCAGGACGTTCTGCTGGACCCACTGGGGGGTCAGCTCCGCGTCATCGACCAGCAGCCCGCCGCCGGCCTTGACCACCGGCTGGGCGTTCAGCCGCTGTTCGCCGTTGCCGATGGGCAGCGGGACGTAGGCGGCGGGGAGCCCGACGGCGGAGAGCTCGGCGACGGTCATCGCGCCCGCGCGGCAGAGCATCATGTCGGCCGCGGCGTACGCGAGGTCCATCCGGTCCACGTACGGTACCGGGATGTACGGGGGCATCCCCGGCATCTGGTGCACCTGCGGCAGTTCGTTCTTCGGGCCGACCGCGTGCAGGATCTGGATCCCGGCCTGCTGGAGGTAGGGCGCGACCTGCTGGACCACCTCGTTGAGGCGGCGGGCGCCCTGCGAGCCGCCGGAGACCAGCAGCGTCGGCAGGTTCGGGTCGAGACCGAACAGGGCGCGGGCCTCGGGGCGCGCCGCGGCGCGGTCGAGGGTGGCGATGGAGCGGCGCAGCGGGATGCCGATGTAGCGGGAGTCGCGCAGCTTGCTGTCCGGGGTGGAGACGGCCACCTGGGCCGCGTACCGGGAGCCGATCTTGTTGGCGAGGCCGGGTCGGGCGTTGGCCTCGTGGACGACGATCGGCACCCCGAGGCGCTTGGCGGCGAGGTAGCCGGGCAGGGCGACGTAGCCGCCGAA
Source organism: Streptomyces neyagawaensis (assembly GCF_023516595.1). Lineage (GTDB taxonomy): Bacteria > Actinomycetota > Actinomycetes > Streptomycetales > Streptomycetaceae > Streptomyces > Streptomyces neyagawaensis. The sequence goes on from NZ_JAMGBG010000027.1 coordinate 246,189, forward strand.
GCCGACGACGCAGTCCGCCTTGGTGCGCTCCAGGATCTGCTCGGTCGCCTTGATCGTGCCGCGCAGTCGGCCGGGCACGGTGATCAGCTCGGGCGTGGGCTTGCGTGGCAGGGGTACGGCGGGGATCAGCGCGAGTTCGTAGCCGCGCTCGGGGACGAGGCGTGTCTCAAGGCCGCGCTCCGTGCCCAGGGCCGTGATGCCCACGGTCGGGTCCTGCCTGCGCAGGGCGTCCGCGAGGGCGAGCGCGGGCTCGATGTGACCGGCGGTTCCGCCACCGGCGAGGACGACATGCACCGAAATTCACCGCTCTCCGGACGAACGTGCCGTTCAGGCACGCCGTCGCATCGTGTTCCATCTCCCGGGCCGCCCCGAAGGGCGGCCGCCCCGCTTTCTACCAAAGCGAGGTTGCCGCATCGCAAGCGCCGCCCGCGCAGCGGGCTCGTCGCGTGCGAAGGCGATCAGCAGCCCGATGGCGAACATGGTCGGCAGCAGGGCCGAACCCCCGTAGGAGAACAGCGGGAGCGGGACTCCGGCGATCGGCAGCAGACCGAGCACCGCACCGATGTTGATCACCGCCTGAGCGGTGATCCAGGTGGTCACGCCTCCCGCGGCATACCTGACGAAGGGGTCCTCCGTGCGTCCGGCCACGCGGATACCCGCATAGCCTAGAGCCGCGAAGAGGGCGAGCACCGACAGCGTCCCCGCGAGACCCAGTTCCTCACCGGTGACGGCGAAGATGAAGTCGGTGTGCGCTTCCGGGAGTTGGCCCCATTTTTCCACACTGGCACCGAGCCCGGAGCCGAAGATTCCGCCCGAGGCGAGGGCGTAGATGCCGTGCACGGCCTGCCAGCAGGTGTCCCCCTGCCCCGGTTCCGTGGCACCGATGCACGCGAGTCGGGCCATACGGTTCTCGCTGGTCCTGATCAGGACGAAGCCGATCAGTCCGGCGACGGACAGCACACCCACGAACAGCCTGGTCGGCGCGCCGGCCAGCCACAGCAGGCCGAACAGGATGGCCGTGAGGATGATCGCGGTGCCCATGTCGCCGCCGAGCATGATCAGCCCGAGGAGCATGAACGCCACCGGCACCAGCGGCACCAGCATGTGCTTCCACTGGGTCAGCAGCCGCCTGTCCTCCTTGCGGGCGAGCAGATCGGCCCCCCACAGCACCAGCGCCAGCTTGCCGAACTCGCTGGGCTGGATCTGGAACGAGCCGCCGACGGCGATCCAGTTCTGGTTGCCGTTGATCGACTGCCCTATCCCCGGGACCTGCACCAGGGCCATCAGGAAGACACAGCCGGCCAGGATCGGGTACGCCAGTGCCCGGTGCAGCTTCACCGGCATGCGCGAGGCCACGAGCAGCAGCAGGGTGCCGATCGACGCCGCGAGGAACTGCTTGCGGAAGAAGAAGGTCCCCGGCAGCGACTTCTGCAGCGCCGTGATCTGCGAGGCCGAGTAGACCATCACCAGGCCGAGCACGGTGATCAGCAGACTGCCGCCGAGGATCAGGTAGTACGCGGTGAGCGGGCGGTCCCAGGCCCGCCGCGCCCGCGTGTGGAGCCGGCGTACGGGGTTCTCGCGGGACGGGCGGGGGACGGGCGGCCTGCGGGTGAGGCGCTGGACGGGAGGGCGGCCGGTACGGCTACTGGGCATCGGGGGCGCCCTTCCCGCGGCGCACCGACGACATCCGTGTCACGCGTTCCCTCCCAGGTTCGCCCAGCTCCGCCGCCAGGCACGGGCGGGCCGGTCAGCCGTCCGCGGAGGCGAGTTCGCGCACTGCCTCCGCGAACGCTTCCCCGCGCCTGTTGTAGTTGACGAACATGTCCATCGACGCGCAGGCCGGTGCCAGCAGCACCGTGTCGCCCGCCTGGGCGAGCGCCCGTGCCTCGCGGACCGCCGCGAGCATCGCCCCAGTGTCTGTCCGGTCGAGGTCCACGACCGGCACTTCGGGGGCGTGTCGCGCGAGCGCTTCGCGGATCAGCGCGCGGTCCGCGCCGATCAGCACGACGCCCTTCAGCCGCTTCGCCGCCCCGGCGACGAGCTCGTCGAAGGTGGCGCCCTTGGCGAGTCCGCCCGCGATCCACACGATCGACTCGTAGGCCGCCAACGAGGCCTGGGCGGCGTGCGTGTTGGTGGCCTTGGAGTCGTCGATGTACGTGACGCCGTCCACGTCGGCCACGTGTGCGATGCGGTGGGCGTCCGGGGTGAAGGCCCGCAGGCCGTCCCGTACGGCCTTGGCGGGCACGCCGAAGGCGCGGGCGAGGGCGGCCGCGGCGAGGGCGTTGGCGACGTTGTGCGGGGCCGGCGGGTCGATGTCGGAGACCTCGGCGAGCTCCTGGGCGTTCTTCTGGCGGTTCTCGACGAAGGCCCGGTCGACCAGGATGCCGTCGACGACGCCGAGTTGGGACGGGCCCGGGGTGCCGAGCGTGAACCCGATGGCCCGGCAGCCCTCTTCGACGTCCGCCTCGCGCACCAGGTCCTCGGTGGACGGTTTGTCGGTGGCATCCACGTTGTAGACGCAGGCCACCCGGTTGCCCTCGTAGACGCGGCCCTTGTCCTTGGCGTACGCCTCCATGGAGCCGTGCCAGTCGAGGTGGTCGGGGGCGAGGTTCAGGACGGCGGCGGAGTGGGCGCGCAGCGAGGGCGCCCAGTGGAGCTGGTAGCTGGACAACTCCACGGCCAGGACGTCGTACTGCTCGTCGCCGAGGACGACGTCCAGGAGCGAGACCCCGATGTTGCCGACGGCGGCCGTGCGCAGCCCCGCCGCCCTGAGGATCGAGGCGAGCATCTGGACGGTCGTGGTCTTGCCGTTGGTGCCCGTGACGGCCAGCCAGGGCGCCGCGTCGGGGCCGCGCAGGCGCCAGGCCAGCTCGACGTCGCCCCAGATCTCCAGGCCCGCCTCGCGGGCGGCGGTGAACAGCGGCTTGTCGGGCTTCCAGCCGGGCGCGGTGACGACGAGGTCGGTGCCCTCGGGCAGGGTGGCGCCGTCACCGAGGCGCACGGTGATGCCGAGCGCCTCCAGCTCGGCGGCCTGGGCCCGGGCGCGTTCGTCGTCGCCGTCGTTGACGACCGTGACGGCGGCGCCGAGGCCGTGCAGGACCTTGGCCGCGGGGATGCCGGAGACGCCGAGCCCGGCGACGGTGACGTGCTTGCCCTGCCAGTCGGTCACTTGTCGGCCGCCCATCCCGCGTAGAAGAGGCCCAGTCCGACGATCACACAGATGCCCTGGATGATCCAGAAGCGGACCACGACGAGGACCTCGGACCAGCCCTTGAGTTCGAAGTGGTGCTGGAGCGGTGCCATGCGGAAGACGCGCTTGCCGGTCAGCTTGAACGAGCCGACCTGGATGACGACCGACATGGTGATGAGGACGAACAGGCCGCCGAGGAGCGCGAGGAGCAGCTCGGTGCGGGAGCAGATCGCGAGACCGGCGAGCGCGCCGCCGAGGGCCAGCGAACCGGTGTCGCCCATGAAGATCTTCGCGGGCGAGGTGTTCCACCACAGGAAGCCGAGGCAGGCGCCCATCAGGGCGGAGGCGACGATCGCGAGGTCGAGGGGATCGCGTACCTCGTAGCAGGCTTCCGGGTTGGTCAGGGTCTGCGTGTTGGCGCAGGACTCCTGGAACTGCCAGACGCCGATGAAGGTGTACGCGCCGAAGACGAGCACGGAGGCGCCGGTGGCGAGGCCGTCGAGGCCGTCGGTCAGGTTCACGCCGTTCGACATCGCGAGGATCATGAACAGCGCCCAGATCACGAACAGCACCGGGCCGATGGACCAGCCGAAGTCCTGCACGAAGGAGAGCTTGGTGGAGGCCGGCGTCTGATCGCGGGCGTCCGGGAACTGCAGCGCGAGGACCGCGAAGCCGATACCGACGATCAGCTGGCCGGCCATCTTGGCCTTGGCGCGCAGACCGAGCGAACGGCGCTTGACGATCTTGATGTAGTCGTCGAGGAAGCCGACCAGGCCCATGCCGCCCATCAGGCCGAGCACCAGCAGACCGGAGAAGGTCGGCGGCTGGCCCGAGATCACCTTGGCCAGGAAGTACGCGACGATCGTCGCCAGGATGAAGGCGATACCACCCATGGTCGGCGTACCGCGCTTGCTGGCGTGCTCGCGCGGGCCGTCGTCACGGATGTACTGGCCGTAGCCCTTGCGGGCCAGCAGCTTGATCAGCAGCGGGGTGCCGACCAGCGTCAGGAAGAGACCGATGACTCCTGCGAACAGGATCTGATTCATCATCGCGCGGCAACCTCACCCTCGTTGCCGCCGTCGAGCAGCGCCTGCGCCACACTCTCGAGCCCGACCGACCGGGACGCCTTCACGAGCACGACGTCCCCCGGGCGCAACTGACTGCGCAACAGGTCGATCGCCGCCTGTGCGTCGGACACGTGCACCGACTCCTCACCCCACGAACCCTCGTTGTATGCGCCCAGTTGCAGCCACGAGGCCTCCCTGCCCCCGACCGCGACGAGCTTGCCGACATTGAGCCGGACGGCGAGCCGTCCGACCGCGTCGTGCTCGGCGAGCGATTCGTCCCCGAGCTCGGCCATCTTGCCGAGCACCGCCCAGGTCCGCCGCCCCTTGCCCATGGCTGCGAGCGCGCGCAGAGCGGCCCGCATGGACTCGGGGTTCGCGTTGTAGGCGTCGTTGACGACCGTCACGCCGTCCGGGCGCTCGGTGACCTCCATCCGCCAACGGGAGAGGGAGCCCGCCTCGGAGAGCGCGGTGGCGATCTCTTCCGCGGACATGCCCAGCTCATGGGCGACGGCGGCCGCGGCGAGCGCGTTCGACACGTGGTGCTCACCGTACAGGCGCATGGTCACATCACTTGCACCGGAGGGTGTGTGAAGGCGGAACGCGGGCTGTCCCGCGTCCGTGAGCCGTACGTTCTCTGCGCGTACGTCCGCTTCGCCGGACTCTCCGAAGAGGACGACCTTGGCCTTCGTACGGGAGGCCATGGCGCGGACGAGGGGGTCGTCGGCGTTGAGGATCGCGGCGCCGCCCTCGCTCGCCGGCGGCAGGGCCTCGACCAGCTCGCCCTTGGCCTGCGCGATCTGCTCACGGCCGCCGAACTCGCCGATGTGGGCGGTGCCGACGTTGAGCACGAGGCCCACCTTGGGCGGGGTCAGGCCGGTGAGGTAGCGGATGTGGCCGATGCCGCGGGCGCCCATCTCCAGGACGAGGAAGCGGGTCTCCTCGGTGGCGCTGAGCGCGGTGAGGGGCAGCCCGATCTCGTTGTTGAGGGAACCGGGCGTGAACACCGTCGGCGCCTTGCGGCGGAGCACCTGGGCGATCAGGTCCTTGGTGCTGGTCTTGCCCGCGGAGCCGGTGAGGGCGACGAGGGTGGTGCCGAGTTCGCGCACCACATGGCG
>NZ_JAMGBG010000270.1 GCF_023516595.1 Streptomyces neyagawaensis
CGGTGAAGACGCCCTGCGTCACCAGCGCCACGACCACGGCGAGGGCGCCCGAGACGACCGCGCCGACCAGGGGGATGAAGGCGAACAGGAAGATGAACACGGCGAGCGGGACGGCCATCGGCACATCGAGGAAGTAGATGCCGAGGCCGATGAAGATGGCGTCGATCAGGGCCACTATCACCGTGCCGCGCACATACGCGGTCAACGTCCGCCAGGCGCGGGGCCCGGCCGCGGAGACTCCGGGGCGGGCCGCCGCCGGGACCAGCTTCAGGGACCACTGCCAGATCCGCTTGCCGTCGTAGA
>NZ_JAMGBG010000271.1 GCF_023516595.1 Streptomyces neyagawaensis
GCCTCCGGCCGGCCGAGGTCCTCCAGGTAGGAACCCTCGGTGGTGATGTCCTGGATCTGGAAGGCGTCCAGCACCAGACCCTGCCCGGACAGACTGGCCTCCGCCTCCTCCGCCACCTGGCCCGCGAAGGCGGCCCGGTCACGGATGACGTCCTCCACGGACATCCGCCCGACGATCGCCCGCAGCGCACCCGACAGCACTTCCTGGGTGAAGCCGACGATGCCGTCCTGCTGCATCAGGAACCGCTGGGCCGCGGCCCGGATGGAGTCCTCGCTGCCGCCGACCTTGACGATGGCGACACC
>NZ_JAMGBG010000028.1 GCF_023516595.1 Streptomyces neyagawaensis
ACGAGGGTGGTGCCGAGTTCGCGCACCACATGGCGGGCGAGGGCACCGAGGGCCGCCTGGACGTCGGCCACGACGATCGCGGGCACGCCGACGGGGCGGGACGCCAGCACCGCTGCCGCGCCCGCCTCGACGACCGCGGCCGCGTAGTCGTGGCCGTCCACTCGCTCGCCGACGAAGGCGACGAAGAGGCTGCCGGGCTCCACCTCACGGGAGTCCCGGACGACGGGTCCGGTGACGAGCGCCGACGGATCCGGTATGTCGTGCGTCTGCCCGCCGACGACTTCTGCGATCTCGGCGAGAGAGAGGGCGATCACAAGTTCATCCCTGGGTCTGCTGGATAGCTTCGCGAAGCACCTGGCGGTCGTCGAAGGGACGTACCACGCCGGCGATGTCCTGGCCCTGCTCGTGGCCCTTGCCCGCGACCAGCACGGTGTCGCCGGGTTCGGCGCGGGCCACGGCCGCGGCGATCGCGGCGGCCCGGTCCTCGAAGAGGAGGACCTCGCCGCGCTCGTGGGCCGGCACGGAGGCCGCGCCCTCGAGCATGGTGGCGAGGATCGCGAGGGGGTCCTCGGAGCGGGGGTTGTCGGAGGTCAGTACGGCGGTGTCGGAGAACCGGGCGATGGCGGCGCCCATCGGCGCGCGCTTGGTGCGGTCCCGGTCGCCGCCGCAGCCGAGCACCACGTGCAGCCTGCCCTCGGTGACCTTGCGCAGCGCCTTGAGGACCGACTCGACGGCGTCCGTCTTGTGGGCGTAGTCGACGACCGCGAGGTAGGGCTGTCCGGCGTCCACGCGCTCCAGGCGGCCCGGCACGCCCGGCACGGCGGCGATGCCGTCGGCGGCGGTCTGCGGGTCGATCCCGGCGACGGCCAGGGCGGCGATGGCGGCGACGGTGTTGGCGACGTTGAACGGGCCCGGCAGCGGTGACCTCGCGGTGATCCGCTCGTCCTTCGGGCCGAGCACGGTGAACGTCGAGTCCATCGGGCCGACCTGGACGTCCACGGCGCGCCAGTCGGCGTCGGGGTGGCCCTCGGCGGAGAACGTGACGACCGGGACCGTGGCCTCCTTGGTGAGCCTGCGGCCGTACTCGTCGTCGAGGTTGACGACGCCGAGCCTGCTGCGCTCCGGGGTGAACAGCCCCGCCTTGGCCTGGAAGTAGTCCTCCATGTCGGAGTGGAACTCCATGTGCTCCGGGCTGAGGTTGTTGAACACCGCCACGTCGAAGACGCAGCCGTCGACCCGGCCGAGGACCAGGGCGTGGCTGGACACCTCCATGACGACCGCGTCGGCGCCGCGTTCGCGCATGACGGCGAAGAGGGCCTGGAGGTCGGTGGCCTCGGGGGTGGTGCGCTCGGACTTGACGCGCTCGTCGCCGATGCGCATCTCGACGGTGCCGATGAGCCCGGTGGAGCGCACCGTGCGCAGGCCGCCCTCGACGAGGTAGGCGGTGGTGGTCTTGCCGGAGGTGCCGGTGATGCCGATCTGGAGCAGGTCGCGGCCGGGCCGGCCGTAGATCGTGGCCGCCAGTTCGCCCATCCGTCCGCGCGGGTCGTCGACGACGAGGACCGGGAGCCCGGTGGCGGCGGCGCGCTCGGCACCGGTCGGGTCGGTCAGGACGGCGACGGCACCGAGGCCGGCCGCCTGGTTCACGAAGTCGGCGCCGTGCAGCCGGGCGCCGGGCAGGGCGGCGTACAGATCGCCGGGGCGGACGGCGCGGGAGTCATGGGTGATGCCCGTGACCCCGGTGGTCGCCTCCCCGGTCTCCGGCTGTGCGGCACCCAGGTGTCCGGCGAGTTCCGCGAGGGGTGTGGCGGAGACCTGGGCCGGCCTGGGCGGTCCGGGGTATGTCACGGAAACGCCCTTCTGGGTGGTTTGGGACTGATCAGCGTGTGGCACGGCGGTGAGCGTACCGGGCGCACCCCCGCCGGAGCGAAGCGAGGGTTTGCGCGGGGGCGGTGGGGCGGCGTGGTTCCCGGGGTCGGGAGTGATCATGGTCACGAGTGCGTTCCTGGCTGGTTGCGCTGATCAGTGGGTGGATCAGGGGGGTCAGGAGGGTCGGGGGTCGCCCGGGCGGCGGGTCACGGCTTGAAGCTGACGGGCAGGTTCGCGGGCCCGGCGCCGGTCGGCGGGACCTGGAGGGTCTTCAGGGCGAACTCCATGACCTCCTTGTAGATGGGCCCGCAGATCTGGCCGCCGAAGTAGTTGCCCTTGGTGGCGTTCTGGATGGCGCAGTACACGGTGATCCGCGGCTTGTCCGCGGGTGCGAAGCCGGCGAACGACGAGGTGTAGCCGCGGTACCTGCCGGTGGCCGGATCCACACGGTTCGCCGTACCCGTCTTGCCCGCGACCCGGTAGCCGGGGATGCGTGCCTTGGTGCCGGTGCCCTCCTCGTCGTCCACGACGGACTCCAGCATCCTGGCCAGGGTCTTCGCCGTCCTCTCACTCACGACCCGGGTCTTCTTCGGCTTCGGGGCGGGGGTGAAGCGGCCGTCGGGCCCCTTGGTGCCGCGGACGAGGGTGGGCGCCACGCGGACGCCGCCGTTGGCGATCGTCGAGTAGACGGAGGTCGCCTGCATGGCGTTTATCGAGACGCCCTGACCGAAAGGGATCGTGTACTGCTGCGACGTCGACCAGTCGCCGGGCGCGGCGAGGATGCCCTTGGTCTCGCCGGGAAAGCCGAGCCCGGTGTAGCTGCCGATGCCGAACTTGCGCAGATAGGAGTAGAGGATCCGGTTGGACTCCCGCTGGTTCCTGCCGAGTTCGCCGGTGGCGAGGATCGTGCCGATGTTGCTGGACTTGGCGAGCACGCCGTTGAGCGTCAGGTACCAGGTCGGGTGGTCGATGTCGTCCTTGAAGAGGCGGTCGCCGCGGTGCAGCCGGTTGGGCACGGTGACATGCGTCTCGGGGGTGGCGACGTTCTCCTCCAGTACGGCGGCCATCGACATGACCTTGGCGGTGGAGCCGGGCTCGTAGGCGTCCTGGAGGGCCGCGTTGCCCAGGGCGTCCGGGTTCGCTTTGCTGAGGTCGTTGGGGTCGAAGCCGGGTGAGTTGGCCATGGCGAGGATCTCGCCGGTGCGGGTGTCCTGCACTATCACGTAGCCGCGGTCCGCCTTGGACTTCTTCACCTGCTCGGTGATGGCGCTCTGCGCGGCCCACTGGATGTCCCGGTCGATGGTCAGCTCGACGTCGGAGCCGGCCACGGCGGGGGTCTCGGCGGAGCCCGCGGTGGGCACGAGGCGTCCGCCGGACTGGGCGTAGCGGATCTTGCCGTTCTTGCCGGACAGATCGCGGTTCAGCTGCTGCTCGACACCCCCGCCGCCCTTGCCCTCGGCGTTGACCCAGCCCAGTATCCCGGCGGCGAGGTCGCCGTTGGGGTACACGCGTTTGCTGCTGGGCTCCTGGAAGACGCCGGCCAGGACGTTGACGGTGCCCGGGTCGTCCTTGGCCTTCTTGACGAGCGCGGTCTTCAGGTCGGTGATCTGGTTCCAGACCTGGGGGGTCTGGCGGCGGGCGAGGAGCACGTACCGCGTGTTCTTGGTGCGCAGCTTCCCGGCGATCGTGTCCTGGTCGGCGCCGAGGATCGGGGCGAGGAGCGCGGCCGCCTGCTCGGGGCCGTCACCGACCTTGAGCTGGTCGCGCGTGAACATCGTCGGGTCGGCGGTGATGTCGTTGGCGTCCGCGCTGATCGCCAGGTGGACCCCGTTGCGGTCGGTGATCCCGCCCCGCTCGGCGGCGAGGACCCGGCCGACGTAGCGGTTCCGGTCGGCCTTGGCCGCGTACTCTCCCGCGTCGACGGCCTGCACCTGGAGCAGCCGGACCACGAAGGCGATCATCACCAGGGTCAGGGCGAGGCTCACCATGCGCAGCCGGGGGCGGGGGCTGCCCAGGCGGATGGTGCGCGGGGCCGGCTGCCGGGGGCCCGGGCGGCGCTGGCCCGCGGGCCGGGCGCCGGGGCCGGGGCCGG
>NZ_JAMGBG010000029.1 GCF_023516595.1 Streptomyces neyagawaensis
TGCGTGGCCGCGTACGCCCGCAGCCCGAGGGACCGCGCGGCGGCGACCAGCGCGGCGGGCTCGGCGCGGGCGGCCTCGCCGCCGGTGTGCAGGACGAGCCCGGCCCCGGCGACGGCGCGGATCAGCTCGGCGGCGGGACGGGGCGCCGAGGCGGCCGCGGACGCCCAGTCCGTGGTGTCGTCCTTGGGCAGGGAGTTCACGATCCGGGCGAGGCCGTCGGCGAGGCTCTCCTCGGCGAGGGCGTAACGCTCCAGGCCGACCAGGACCCGCACCGGGCGCTCCGGTTCCTCCTCGTCGTCCTCGGCGTCGGTGGCCGCCGCAGCGGGCGGGGCGTCGTCGAGCGCGTCCTGGAAGATCAGCGCCTCGCCCTCGGCGACGGCGCTCTGCACGGCCTCGTCCGGGTCCGGCACCGCACGCTGCGCGAGCGCGGCGGTGAGGGCAGGGACCTCCAACGCGGTGTGCCCGGCGACGGCGGCCTGTTCCAGCAGCCATACCGTGACCGCCCGGCCGCGCCGCTCGTCGTCCGGGCCGCACTCCGCGCCGAGCAGCGCCCGCGCGAAACCGTCGGCCTGTTCGGGCCGGACCCCGACGACCCGCAACAACTGCCAGGGGTCCTCGCGCAGTCGGTCACCGGCGCCCTCGCCGAGCGCCTCGGCGACCTGCGGGGCCAGCGACTCCGGGGCACCGCCCTCGGCCAGCACCGCGCGCACCGCCCCGACGGTCTCGCCGGACGGAGCCGCGGCCACGGGGGCGGCCACCGGCTCCGGCCGCCGCACCGGTTCCGGCGCGGGCCGCCGAGGCACGGGCTCCGGCTCCGCGAAGACGGTGGCCGAGGGCTTCTGGCCGCCCTCCACGGCCCGTACGGCCGCCAGCAGGTCGGCCGCCGTGCCGCTGAGCTTGGCGCCCGCCGTGATCGGCGCCTTCTTCTCGGCCTTCCGCCGCTCGATCCGCTCCCGCTCCAGCTTCTGCGCCGCCAACTCGGCCTGGGCCTCGGACAGGTCGGACGCGCCGTCGGCGCTCTGCGCGTCGGCAGCCGCCTCCCCCGTGGCTCCCGTGGCCTCGGTGGTCTCCCCGGTCTCCCCGTCCTCCGGGGTGCTGTCGTCCGTCGCCGCGGTGGCCCCCGTACCCCGCTCGTCGGGGGTGCCCTCGGCCTCCGGGGTCCCGGCGTCGGGAGTTCCGTCGGCCCGGCCCCCCGGCTCGTCCGGCTCCGTGGTCGCGGGCTCCGTGCTCACAGCGTGCTCCAGTCGTGATCGGGATAGCGGTGCACGGGCGCCGACACGTCGTCGAGCGCCCGGCAGATCTCGTCAGGAAGACTAAGGGTCTCCACTGACAACGCCGCCGTGAGCTGGAGCGCGTTGCGCGCGCCGACGATGGGCGCGGCGACGCCCGGCCGGTCCCGGACCCAGGCGAGGGCGACCTGGAGCGGTGTCACGGCGAGCCCGTCCGCGGCGGTCTGCACCGCGTCCACGATGCTGGTCGCCGTGTCGTCGAGGTACGGCGCGACGAACCGGGCCATGTGCTCGGAGCCGCCCCGCGAATCCGGCGGCGTGGCGTGCCGGTACTTGCCGGTCAGCACCCCGCGGCCCAGCGGGGAGGACGGGAGCAGCCCGACCCCGAGGTCCAGCGCGGCCGGCAGCACCTCGCGCTCGACGCCGCGCTGGAGCAGGGAGTACTCCATCTGCGTACTGGCCAGCCGGGTGCGTATCCCCGGTGCGGCGAGCTGCCAGGTGGCCGCCTTCGCGAGTTGCCAGCCGCAGAAGTTGGAGACCCCGGCGTAGCGGGCGCGGCCGCTGCTGACGGCCAGGTCGAGGGCGTGGAGCGTCTCCTCCAACGGGGTCTCGGGGTCGAAGGCGTGCAGGTGCCAGAGGTCGACGTGGTCGGTGCCGAGGCGGGCCAGGGAGGCGTCCAGGGCGGCGAGCAGATGACCGCGGGAGCCGTCGAAGCGGCGGTCGGGGTCGGGGACGCTGCCGGCCTTCGTGGAGATGACCAGGTCACGACGGGGAACGAGGCCGTCCATGAGCTGGCCGAGCAGATATTCGGCCTCGCCGTCGCCGTACACGTCCGCCGTGTCGACGAGGGTGCCGCCCGCCTCCCAGAACACCTTCAACATGTCCGCGGCGTCATGCTCGTCCGTGTCGCGGCCCCACGTCAGGGTGCCGAGCCCGATCCGGGACACACGCAGGCCGGTACGGCCGAGATGCCTCTGCTCCATGGACGCCGACATTACTGTCCGGAGTTCGCCGTGTGGGGGCCTGTGGACGACCGATTTCCCCAGCGCACCGCGCGAACGGTCCCGACGCACCCCGCACTGGCCCCTCTGCCGCCCCTCCCCGGTAGGGTCGGCGCGACAAGGACGTTACCGATCGGTAAGGGGAAGGCGGGTCTATATGAAGCTCGGGATCAACCTCGGCTACTGGGGCGCCGGAATGGACGGGGACAACCTGGCCGTGGCCCAGGAGGCCGACCGCCTCGGCTACGCGGTGTGCTGGGCGGCGGAGGCGTACGGCTCGGACGCCGCCACCGTGCTCAGCTGGGTAGCCGCCAAGACCGAACGCATCGACGTCGGCTCGGCCATCTTCCAGATCCCGGCCCGCCAGCCGGCGATGACCGCCATGACCGCCGCGACCCTGGACTCGCTCTCCGGCGGCCGGTTCCGCCTCGGCCTCGGGGTCTCCGGCCCGCAGGTCTCCGAGGGCTGGTACGGCGTCAAGTTCGACAAGCCGCTCGCCCGCACCCGCGAGTACGTCGAGATCGTCCGCAAGGCCATGACCCGCGAGCGCCTGTCCCACGACGGCGAGCACTGGACGCTGCCGCTGCCCGGCGGCCCCGGCAAGCCGCTCAAGCTCACAGTGCACCCCACCCGCGAGCACATCCCGCTGTACATCGCGGCCATCGGTCCGAAGAACCTGGAGCAGACCGGTGAGATCGCCGACGGCGCGCTGCTGATCTTCCCGTCGGCCGCGCACCTGGAGGACACCGCCATCACGCACCTGCGCGCGGGCCGCGAGAAGGCCGGCAAGACCCTCGATGGGTTCGACGTGTGCCCGACGCTGCCGCTCGCCGTCGGCGACGACAAGGACGTCACGACGCTCGCCGACACCTTCCGCCCGTACACCGCGCTGTACGTCGGGGGCATGGGCAGCCGCAAGCAGAACTTCTACAACCAGCTCGCCCAGCGCATGGGCTACGAGAAGGAGGCCGCCGAGATCCAGGACAAGTACCTGGCCGGCGACAAGGCCGGTGCCGCGGCCGCGATCCCGCACGAGCTGATCGACCAGACGACGCTCCTCGGCTCCGTGGAGCGCATCGCCGACCGGATGAAGGCCTACAAGGAGGCCGGCGTCACCACTCTCACGCTGGCGCCCGCGGGCTTCACGCTGGACGAGCGGATCGCCTCGCTGCGGGCCGGCACCGAGGCCCTGGAGCGGGCCGGGCTCGCATAAATCGGAGGGGGCCGGCGCCCGCGCGCCGGCCCCGAGAAGCTCTACGGCCGTGGTGGGGGCTCGGGGGTCTTCCCCGCCACGGCCGTCACGGGACACAACGCGCCGGCGGCCCTCTCGGTTACGCGTCTTCGCCGCCCTGTCGTCCTTCGTTTGGCGGATTTGTCCGACACAGCTGTTGCCCGACTCCTGGTACCCCATTTGACTCGATTTTCAGGGTCCTGCAGAGAGGTGCCTCAGATGCTTTCGGCCAAGAGCCTGTTCCAGGAGATCATCGACGACGACGAGTCGTTCCGGCTGTTCTGCTCCATCGCCGCCAGCGGCGAGTCCCAGGGCGGCTGGGAGAACGCGCGCATCGCCGCGCTCGTCCCGCGGAGCGAGCGCGCGCTCGCCCCCAGGATCACCCGCCACGGCGCGGACGAGGACAAGCACGGACGGATCTTCAACGCCTTGATGAGGAGACGTGGCCTCGAACCCGTGGAGGTCCCGCCGGACACCGACTACACGATGCTGCTGGAGCGCAACGGCATCGGACTGGCCCACGAGAAACTCAAGGCCGACCAGGCCCTCACGGAGCGGGACATCATCGTCTACCTGTCCCACAGCCGCGTCACCGAACAGCGCGCCTCCGAGCAGATGGTGCTGCTCCGCAAGCACTTCGCCGACCACCCGGAGATCGGCAAGGCCGTCCGGATGATCTCCGACGACGAGGACAACCACCTCGCGTACACCCACGAGGAACTCCTGCGGTTCGCCGCCGCCGGGCACGGCCGCCTCATCCAGCGGACCCTGCGCGAGTGCGCCCTCGCCGAGATCGCCGTCTACCGGGACGTCAGCCTCGCCGTGATGGCCCACATGGGGCGCGTCCTCGGCTGGTCGAAGGCCAAGTCCGCCGTGCTCGCGGCGGGCATTCACGCGGTGTACGCCTACGAGCGGGCCTTCGGCTGGCGCCGCATGGTCACCCTGGAGATGCCGGAGCGCCGCGACGCCCTCGGCGGACCGGCGACCGCGGCACCCGAGTTCGCCTGAGCCGCCGGGCACGAAACAGCCGCACGCGCGCGTGGAGCACCCCGCTCCACCCGGCCTCCCCGCGCGCGGCGGCCGGAACTCACAGCCGTCACAGCCACCCGCGCCGCTTGAACAGCCGGTACACCAGCACCTCCAGCACGGCCGTCACCGCGATCACCGCCGGATACGACCACACCCAGCGCAGCTCGGGCATGTGCTCGAAGTTCATGCCGTAGATCCCGGCGATCATCGTGGGGATCGCCGCCATGGCCGCCCACGCGGAGATCTTCCGCATGTCGTCGTTCTGCCGGACGCTCATCTGCGCGAGATGCGCCGACAGGATGTCGGACACCAGCCGGTCCAGGCCCTCGACGGACTCGTTCACGCGGGTGAGATGGTCGCTGACGTCACGGAAGAAGGGCCGGGCCCGCTCGTTCACGAACGGCACCGCGGAGCCGGTCGCGCCCTGGCCGGAGAGCCGGGTGAGGGGCACGGCCAGCGGGCCGGTGGCACGGCGGAACTCCAGCACCTGGCGCTTGAAGGCGTAGATCCGCGACGCCGTGTTCCGCGAGCCGCCGATGTCCGGGGAGAACACCTCCGTCTCCAGTTCCTCCAGGTCCGTCTGGAGCTCGGTCGCCACCTCCAGATAGTGGTCGACCGTGGCGTCCGTGATCGCGTACAGCACCGACGTGGGTCCCTCGTCCAGCAGCTCGGGCTCCTGCTCCAGCCGCCGTCGTACGGCGTCCAGGGGCGAGCCCTCGCCGTGGCGGACGGTCACCACGAAGGCGTCGCCGAGGAACACCATGATCTCGTGCGTGCTCACCGTGTCCCCGGCCGGCTCGTACACGACCGGCTTCAGCACCATGAACAGCGAGTCCTCGTACACCTCCAGCTTCGGCCGCTGGTGCGCCTTCAGGGCGTCCTCGACGGCCAGCGGATGCAGTGCGAACTCCTCGGTGACGAGGGCGAACTCCTTCTCCGTCGGCTCGTGCAGGCCGATCCACACGAAGCCGCCCGAGGCACGCGCGGCGGCCAGGGCGTCGGAGAGGTCCTCGGGCCCCTCGGTGCGGTGGCCGTCGCGATAGACGGCGCAGTCGACGATCACGGGGAGTTCCTTTCTCGACGGTGGAGCCACCGGAGGGGCGTCTAGGCTGGGCCGCATGCCCACGTTGATCCTTGTCCGGCACGGACGGTCCACCGCCAACACCGATGGGGTGCTCGCCGGGTGGACGCCCGGTGTCGCCCTCGACGAGCGCGGCACCGCGCAGGCCGCGGCACTGCCCGGCCGTCTCGCCGGGCTGCCGATCTCCGAGGTCGTCACCAGCCCCCTCCAGCGCTGCCAGGAGACGGTGCGCCCCCTCCTGGAGGCCCGGCCCGAGCTGAGCCCGCACACCGACGACCGCATCGGCGAGGCCCACTACGGCGACTGGTCCGGCCGCAAGCTCGCCGAACTCGCCGACGAGCCGCTGATGCAGGTCGTCCAGTCGCATCCGACGGCCGTGCAGTTCCCCGGCGGGGAGTCGATGCGGGAGATGCAGCACCGGGCGGCGGAGGCGGTACGGGAGTGGAACGCGCGCGTGGAGCGCGACCACGGAGCGGACGCCGTGTATGTGATGTGCTCCCACGGCGACATCATCAAGTCGCTCGTCGCGGACGCACTCGGACTTCATCTGGACCTCTTCCAGCGGATCTCTGTCGAACCGTGTTCCATCACCGCGATCCGTTACACACGACTGCGGCCTTTTCTCGTCCGCCTCGGCGACACCGGGGACTTCGCGTCCCTGGCGCCGCGCGAGGAACCCCCGAACGGCGACGCCGCCGTCGGGGGCGGCGCGGGAGCACCGTGATCGTCAACCGCAGTAGGGTGAAGCGGTCGCGAAGGCGCTGAACCCGTCAGCAGCCGGAGCGACCGGTCCCGACGTCGATTCCAATGGAGACAGGACGTGTCCCGTCAGGTGTTCCTCTACGACCCCCCGGACCGCTTCGTGGCCGGTACGGTCGGGCTGCCCGGGCGCCGGACCTTCTTCCTGCAAGCCTCATCGGGGCAGCGGGTCACCAGCGTGTCCCTGGAGAAGACCCAGGTCGCCGCGCTCGCCGAGCGCATGGACGAGCTGCTCGACGAGGTCGTGCGGCGCAGCGGCGGCAGTGCCCCGGTGCCCGCCGTCGCCCCCACCGAGGTCTCGGACACGGCACCGCTGGAGACCCCCATCGAGGAGGAGTTCCGCGTCGGCACCATGGCGCTGGCCTGGGACGGTGACGAGCAGCGCATGATCGTCGAGGCCCAGGCGCTGGTCGAGCTGGACGCCGACTCCGAGGAGGACCTCGCCGAGGCAGAGGAGCGGCTCCTCCAGGACGAGGAGAACGGCCCGCCGATGCTCCGCGTCCGCCTCACCGGCGCCCAGGCCAGGGCCTTCGCCAAGCGCGCCCTGGACGTCGTCAACGCGGGACGGCCGCCGTGCCCGCTGTGCAGTCTTCCGCTCGACCCGGAGGGACACGTATGTCCGCGCCAGAACGGATACCGCCGCGGGGAGTGACCTCCGACGGGCGGACCTCGGCCGCCGTGCTGCTGGCCGAGGGCGAGCTGACCGTGCGCGGCCAGGTGCGCGAGGCGTCCAACGCGGTCCTGTACTGCTCGGTCTCGTACGAGGGACGCGAGGCCGCCTGCGTCTACAAGCCCGTCGCCGGGGAGCGCCCGCTGTGGGACTTTCCCGACGGGACGCTCGCGCAGCGCGAGGTCGCCGCGTACGAGGTGTCCGAGGCGACCGGGTGGGGGCTCGTACCGCCCACGGTGCTGCGGGACGGGCCGTACGGGGAGGGCATGTGCCAGCTGTGGATCGAGGGGGTGCCCGGATCGGAGCTGCTCGCCCTCGTGGACGGTGAGGAGGCGGGGGAGGGCTGGAAGGCCGTCGGCTTCGCCGAGGTCGGCGACGGCGAGACCGCGCTCCTCGTGCACGCCGACGACCGGCGGCTGCGCCGCCTCGCCGTCCTCGACGCCGTCATCAACAACGCGGACCGCAAGGGCGGCCATCTCCTGCCCGCAGCCGAGGACCGGCTCTACGGCATCGACCACGGTGTGACCTTCAACGTCGAGAACAAGCTGCGGACCCTGCTGTGGGGGTGGGCGGGGGAGCCCCTCACGGACGAGGCCGTCGACGTGCTGAAGCGGCTGCGGGACGCGTTGGGCGACGGCGGGGAACTGGCGGCGAGGTTGTCGTCCTTGATCACGGCCGCCGAACTGGACGCGACCAGGGAGCGGGTCGCCACCCTGCTGAGGACCGGCCGCCATCCGGAACCGAGCGGGGAGTGGCCGGCGATCCCGTGGCCGCCGGTGTGAGACGGCGCGGCAGGGCCGACCGGCTGGAAGGACGGCATCGTGGACTGCCGACCCGTTGGGCGCCCCCGGCTTAACCCCGGAGGGATCGGGTTAGGCTCGTGACATGTATGCCTGGCCCGCTTCTGAGGTCCCCGTCCTGCCCGGCAAGGGCAGCGACCTGAGGATCCACGACACCGCGACCGGCGGTCTGGTCACCCTTGACCCCGGTCCCGTCGCCCGTATCTACGTCTGCGGTATCACCCCGTACGACGCGACCCACATGGGTCACGCGGCGACCTACAACGCGTTCGACCTCGTTCAGCGCGTGTGGCTCGACACCAAGCGGCAGGTTCACTACGTCCAGAACGTCACCGATGTCGACGATCCGCTGCTGGAGCGGGCCGAGCGCGACGGCATCGACTGGGTGGCCCTCGCCGAGAAGGAGACCGCCCTCTTCCGTGAGGACATGACCGCCCTGCGGATGCTGCCGCCGCGGGAGTACATCGGCGCCGTCGAGGCCATCCCCGGCATCGTCCCGCTCGTCGAGCGGCTCCGCGACGCCGGCGCCGCGTACGAACTCGAGGGCGACATCTACTTCTCCGTCGAGTCCGACCCCGACTTCGGCAAGGTCTCCGGCCTCGACGCCGACGCGATGCGGCTGCTGTCCGCCGAGCGCGGCGGCGACCCGGACCGGCCCGGCAAGAAGAACCCCCTCGACCCGATGCTGTGGATGGCCGCACGCGAGGGCGAGCCCAGCTGGGACGGCGGCTCCCTCGGCCGCGGTCGGCCCGGCTGGCACATCGAGTGCGTCGCCATCGCCCTGGACCATCTCGGCATGGGCTTCGACGTGCAGGGCGGTGGCTCCGACCTCGCCTTCCCGCACCACGAGATGGGCGCCTCGCACGCCCAGGTGCTGACCGGCGAGTTCCCCATGGCCAAGGCGTACGTCCACGCCGGCATGGTCGCGCTGCACGGCGAGAAGATGTCGAAGTCCAAGGGCAACCTCGTCTTCGTCTCCCGGCTGCGCCGGGACGGGGTCGACCCGGCGGCCATACGGCTCGCGCTCCTCGCCCACCACTACCGGGCCGACTGGGAGTGGACCGACCAGGTCCTCGAGGACGCCGTCGCCCGGCTGGGCCGGTGGCGTGCCGCCGTCTCCCGGCCCGACGGGCCGCCCGCGGAGGCGCTCGTCGAGGAGATCCGCGAGGCTCTCGCCGACGACCTGGACGCCCCGGCCGCGCTCGCGGCGGTCGACCGCTGGGCCGCGCTGCAGCAGGAGCAGGGCGGCACGGACGAGGGGGCACCCGGTGTCGTCTCCCGCGCCGTGGACGCCCTCCTCGGCGTAGCCCTGTGAAGTAACGACTCTGCAGAGGCGACACGGCACCGCACAGGCGGCGCGACTCTGCACAGGCAGCACGGCTGGGCACCGTCGGCACGGCTTCGCACCGAAGGAACCGGGATGACCGGCCGTCACACGTGACACGGGCTCAGGGCGGCGCGATGGTGTCGCAGCGAGGGGGCGCCTTCTCCGTTCGGAGGGGGCGCCCCTTGCGCGTACACGGGTGCCCTCGCGAGGACGAGGTCCTTTCCTCCGCGCACGCGGGGGGCGTCGAGGAGGCTGTCGTGGGGCTGTCGAGGCCCTGTCGGTCGGTTGTCGAAGGCTGCGGGGCGGGGCGGCATGTGATGGGGTGACACACGTCAGTCGAAGCCGGACCGGCCAGCCGCCGGTCCCTTCGTGGAAGGGACGCACAGTGGCACCCCCGCACTCCTCCTCCCGCTCCTCCCTCTCCCCCCACCCCGCCCAACGCCCCGTCAGCCGACGCGGACTGCTCACGGCATCGGCCGCCACCGCGGGCGCCCTGCTCGTCGGGACGTCGGCCGCCGGGACCGCGTCGGCCGCCGGGACCGCCGCCGCGGCCGGGAAGACCTGGCCGGACGTCATCCCGCTCCCCAACGGCTTCCGCCCCGAGGGCATCGCGATCGGCGGCGGCCCCTACGCCTACCTCGGCTCCCTCGGCGACGGCTCCATCTACCGCGCCGACCTGCGCACCGGACAGGGCCGCATCATCTCCACCGGGCCCGGCACCCCCTCCGTCGGCCTCGAACTCGACGGACGGGGACGGCTGTTCGTCGCCGGACGCGCCCAGGGCGCCCGCGTGGTGGACGTACGCACCGGCGCGGTCCTCGCCTCGTACCGGCTCACCACGACGACGCCCAGCTTCGCCAACGACGTCTTCCTGACCTCGCGGGCCGCCTGGTTCACCGACTCGTTCCAGCCGGCCCTCCACGCGCTGCCGCTCGGCAAGCACGGCGAGCTGCCGCACGCGGACGAGGTGGTGACGCTCACCCTGCGTGGCGACTGGGCCCAGACGCCCGGCGAGACGGTCAACGCCAACGGCGTCACCGGAACCCCGGACGGCAAGGCCCTGCTCGTCGTGCAGTCCGGCGCAGGGGGACTGCACCGGGTGGACCCGCGCACCGGCGTCACCCGACTCGTCGACCTCGGCGACTCCGCGCCCCTCACCAACGGCGACGGCCTGCTGCTCCTCGGACGGCGGCTGTACGTGGTGCAGAACCGTCAGAACGCGATCGATGTGTTCAGGCTCGCCGCGGACGGCCGCTCCGGCATCTTCGAGGGCCGGCTCACCGACCCGGACTTCGACGTCCCGACGACCGTCGCCGCCCACCAGAACCGCCTGTACCTGCCCAACGCCCGCTTCACCACGACCCCGACGCCGGACACGACGTACACGGTCGTCGCGGTGGAGCGCTGACGGCGGCCGACGGACCAGCGCGCGAAACGGACCAGCACGCGATATGGAGGCCGCCGCGCTGCCCGCTCCCTGTGGCAGGGAGCGGGCAGCGCGGCGGTGACGTCCTCTTACGGGACGGGTCGATCAGTCTGCCGATCAGTCCTCCGACGACTCCTCGTCGTCGCCGCCCGCCCGGGGCGGCTTGGGCGGTCGCGCCCGGCCACCGGGGTTGTCCTTCGGGTTCCAGGCGCCGGGGCCGGTCTCGCCCCCGTCGGCCGTGGCGTGCCCGCCGGCCCCACCGGTGGGGCCGCCGTCGCGGCGCCGCAGATACCGCTCGAACTCGCGGGCGATCGCCTCGCCCGACGCCTCCGGGAGCTCCGCGGTGTCCCGCGCCTCCTCCAGCGTCTGCACGTACTCCGCGACCTCGCTGTCCTCGGCGGCCAGCTGGTCCACGCCCACCTGCCAGGCGCGCGCGTCCTCGGGCAGCTCGCCCAGCGGGATGCGCACGTCGATCAGGTCCTCCAGGCGGTTGAGGAGGGCCAGCGTCGCCTTCGGGTTCGGCGGCTGCGACACGTAGTGCGGCACCGCGGCCCAGAGCGACACCGCCGGGACCCCGGCGTGCGTGCACGCCTCCTGGAGGATGCCGACGATGCCCGTGGGGCCCTCGTACTTGGTCTCCTCCAGGTCCATCCGCTGCGCGAGATCCGGGTCCGACGTGACCCCGCTGACGGGGACCGGACGTGTGTGCGGGGTGTCACCGAGCAGGGCGCCCAGGATCACCACCAGCTCCACGCCCAGCTCGTGGGCGAAGCCCAGCAGCTCGTTGCAGAACGAGCGCCACCGCATCGACGGCTCGATACCCCGGACCAGCACGAGATCGCGGGGCTTGTCGCCGCCGACCCGCACCACCGACAACCTTGTCGTCGGCCAAGTGATCTTGCGCACGCCGCCGTCCAGCCACACCGTGGGCCGGTTCACCTGGAAGTCGTAGTAGTCCTCGGCGTCCAGCGCCGCGAACACCTCGCCCTTCCACTCCCGGTCCAGGTGCGCGACCGCGGTGGAGGCGGCGTCGCCGGCGTCGTTCCAGCCTTCGAACGCGGCCACCATGACTGGGTCGATCAGCTCGGGAACCCCCTCCAGCTCGATCACCCAGCGCCTCCTTCCGACGTGCCCTCGCGTACGCCCCAACCTTACGGCGTGCCCAGGGGGCCTTCGCAGCCCCCTTGCACGGGGGAGTGAACGGATCAATGCCCCGTTCGCGCGGCGGAAACACGCTCCGCCCGCCGGGCGCGAGTGATCATCGCCTCACAGCGACGAGCGCAGCCACTGCTCGATGCTCGCGATGTGGACCGTCGCCCAGGAGCGGGCGGCCTCGGCGTCGCGGTCGCGGAGGGCGGCGAGGATGGCGCGGTGCTCGTGGAGGGTGCGGCTGACGGCGTTCTCCTGGGTGAGGCCCCGCCAGACGCGGGCCCGGGTGGTGGGGCCCGACAGGCCGTCCAGGAGGGAGCAGAGCACGGAGTTCCCGGAGCTCTGCACGATGCCCTTGTGGAACTCCAGGTCGCAGGCGACCAGTTCCTCCACCGACGGATCGTCGCCCAGCTTGTCCAACTGGGCGCCCAGCGCGTCCAGTTGCTGCTCGCTGATGCGCAGGGCCGCCATCGCCGTGGCGGCCGGCTCCAGGATGCGGCGCACGGCGAGGAACTCCAGGACCGTGTCGTCGCGGTGGAAGTCGACGACGAAGCTCAGCGCCTCCAGCAGGAGCTGCGGGTCGAGGCTCGTCACATACGTGCCGTCGCCCTGCCGTACGTCCAGGATGCGGATCAGTGACAGGGCGCGCACCGCCTCGCGCAGGGAGTTGCGGGACAGTCCCAGATCGGCGGCGAGCTCGCTCTCCTTCGGCAGCCGGTCGCCCGGGCGCAGCGCCCCGGAGACGATCATGTCCTTGATCTTCTCGATCGCCTCGTCGGTGACTGCCATGGCGCCGCCCTCCCTGCCGTTCCCTGCTGATCAGACATCCGATGTCTCAGGTCATTATGGGCCACCGCCGGGGAAGCGTTCCCAGGTCGCCGACCGCGCCCCCGCCCGGCGCCCGGCCCGGGGCTCCTCCAGCTGCAGTTCTCGGCCGTTTTCGCAGGTCGGGTACGGCCACGGGACCTCGGAACACCGGCGGTCCTACGCTGATCACACGATCCGGAGTCAGGAGGCACGGGGGTGGCGATGCGGATCCGACCGGCGCGCACGGACGAGGCGGCGGCGCTGACCGAGCTGGTGCTGCGCTCGAAGGCACACTGGGGCTACGGCGCGGAGTTCCTGGCGGCGTGCCGGGAGGAACTCACCATCCGCCCGGAGGACATCCACCGCCGCCGCGTGGTCGTCGCCGAGGACGCCGACAGCGGAGTCGTGGGGGTGGCGTCCCTGGAGGGCACGGCCCCCGAGGGCAGCCTCGGTCTGTGTTTCGTCGAACCCGCCGCCATCAGCCGGGGCGTGGGCCGCGCCCTCTACTTCCATGTGACGGGTGCCGCCCGCGAGCTCGGCTTCGCCCGGCTCACCATCGAGGCGGACCCGAACGCCGAACCCTTCTACCGCCGGATGGGTGCCCGCCCCGTCGGCTCCACACCCGCCGGCTCCCTCGCGGGCCGTGAACTCCCGCTCCTCGAAGTGCGTCTCCGGCCCCGGACCGAGGGCTGGACCCAGGCGTGGACGGCGGGGCGCCGTGCCGTCCACCTCGGCAACGTCGCCGGGTTCCAGTCCCAGTTCGGCCCCGTCTCCCCGCAGGCCACGCACTACTCCTGCCTGGCCGCGTTCCTCTCGCCCCACCCGGCCGTCCTGGTCCTGCCCGCCGCGGTCCCGCCCGACTGGACCGACCTGATCGGCCGCCCCCTGGGCTGGGGCCCCGTGGAGGTCTACGACGGCCTGACGGAACCACCCGGCCGGCCGGGCGGCCAGCCGGACAGCCAGCCGGACGGCCCCATGGCACGCGCGACTCGGCCGGCCCCGGAGGCTCAGGGCGACACCCTGACCCGGGCCGTCCTGTCCCGCCCGGCCCTGCTCCGGCGGCTGAACTCCCTCGACCTGCCCCTCCTCCCCTGGGGCCGCACCCCCGCCGTCGCCGAGCTGACCGGCGTACCCCTGGACCCCGAAGCGCTGCGGTACGAGTCGAAGCGGGCCTCGCACGAACTGTTCACCCGGCTCGCCCCGGACCACCCGGAGATCCGGGTGCCCGAGCAGTGGCAGCCGGCCACCCGGCGGGAGACGGCACGTCTGCTGCGGAGAAGGGCCCGCGTGGGACTGACGACGGTCGTCAAGACCGAGCACGGCGCCGGGGGTTCCGGCACCGTCGTGGTCCGGGACCAGGGCCGCGGCGGGCTGCCACGCCTGAGAAGACCTCCGCTGCCCCGAGGGCCCGTCCTGCTGGAGGAGTTCGTCGCCGGGGAGACCGAGCCGCGGGACGTGACCTTCGACGGGCTGGTCGACGCGGACGGCCGCGTCCACGGGGTGGGCGTCGCCGTCATGGACGTCCTCGGCACCGCCTACCGGGGCGCCACCGTGGGCCCCGGAGTCGTACCGCCGGCGCTCGCCGAGGCCGTGGCACGGTTCGGCGCCGCCGTGGGGGAGCGGATCGCTGCGAGCGGCCACCGGGGCTGGTACGACGTCGACTTCGTCACCGGCTCCGACGGCCGCCCGGCGCCCACCGAGATCAACCTCCGGATGACCGGACCGTCCGTCGCCTTCATGGTCAAGGCGCGGCTGGACGAGACCCGAGGGGGCGACCACTTTGTCCGCAGCGTCGACCACGTCCCCCTCGGCGCCCGGCTGCCCGGCCCGGCCCTGTCCGCCTTCCTGCGCGAGACCACCGTGCGCTGCGCCGGGATCGAGGCCGTCCTGCTGCCCTCGATCCCCACCGCCGCCTTCGCGCCCGCCCCCTACCTGGGCGTCGTCCTGGCCGCGCACACCCGTGAACGCCTCGACGCCGCCGAGGCCCTGGTGCGCACGGCGGCCCACGACACCGGCCGCCTGTTCACGACCCAGGGGTGACCGCCGCGGGCTCCGGTCGGCGGGTCACGTACACCGCCACCACCACCGCCGCGATCATCAGCGGCACGTTGAAGGCGTACACCAGGGCCGCCTGCCGTTCCCAGTCGTTCTTCGCCGCCAGCCGGTAGAAGTTGTCCTGCGGCCACCACGAGACGAGCAGCCACACCACGGCCAGATGCGCCGCCGTCGTCAGTCCGCCGGAGCGGCCCTGACGGCGCATCAGCGGGCGCCCGGCGATCAGGAAGGCGAGGCCGACACCGAACGCCAGCAACTCGGCGGCGTACAGCCCCCGAAACAGCCACGACCACGGCGTGGGCACATAGCTGAGGTCGGTCGAGCCCGGCCAGAGGACGTCGGTGAGAATCGCGGCGAGCGGCAGGACCACGACGAGCACCGCGCAGCCCACCCCGTAGAGGAACCCGGCAGGGCCCGCGGCCGCACCGCCGCCCTTGCCGTTCACGGGCGCGGACGTCCCGTGCCGCGCGGGCAGCGGCAGCAGCCGGCGGTCGATCCTCCCGGCCGGGTCACGGGGCAGGGCCTCCAGGGTCACCACGGCCGCCGGGATCTCCTGGTCCGGCACCGTGCCCCGCAGCCGGGCGCGTATCTCGTCGGCGCCCGGAGCGGCCGTCGGGGAGGCCGGGACGACGTAGGCGACGAGCCGGTCCCCGTCCACGGCAGCGATCACCGACTCCCGTATGCCGGGATGCGCGCCCAGCGCCGTCTCGGCCCGGTAGGGGTCGACGGTACGGCCGCGGACCCGGACCCGGTGCGCCAGCCGGCCGCCGAACTCCAGCAGCCCGTCCTCCCGCAGCGTCCCCGCGTCCCCGGTGGCCACCGCGTCACCGCCGCCCGAGCCGGCAGAGCGATCCGACCCACGGGAGCCGTCGGAGCCGCCCGAACCATCGGAGCCCCCCGAGCCGTCGGAGCGATCCGAGCCGCCAGTGCCGCCGGTTCCGCCGCTGCCGTCGGCGACGCCGTCCGGGGGTGTCAGCCAGATCTCGCCCTTGCGGACCTCGACCCGGCAGCCGGGGAAGGGGCGGCCGAGGAGGCTGACCCGGCCGGGCTCGGCGACCGGGCCGGTGAGCTGGTCCGTCTCGAACCAGGTGCCGCAGCCCGCGACCTCCACGGTCCCGTAGACGTTGAGCAGCCGCGCCCCCGGCGCCAGCCGCCCCTGGAGCCGTACCTGCTCGTCGAGCCCGAGCCGTTCTCCGCCGACCGCCACCAGCCGCAGTCCCGCGGGCGGCGCCGCCCGGTCGAGCAGCAGCCGGGCCGCGTACGGATCGGTGTCCAGCACTGTGACGCCCTCGGCGAAGGGCCGCTCCCACAGGGCGGGCCCCGTCTCGTCCTCCGGCAGCACCAGCGTGCCGCCGGAGCACAGGGCCCGGACCCAGCCATAGGTGAAGGCGGCGGTGTCGGCCGGCGCGGTCACCAGATGGACGTCGGAGGGCCGCAGCCCAAACGTTTCGGCCCAGGCCCGGTAGGCGTCGTGCAGCCGTTGGTGGCCGACCTCCACCGCCCGCCGCTCGCCCGCGGTACCTGCCGAGAACAGCACCGCCGCCGTCACCCCGCAGGGCGCGGCGGCGGGCTCGGGGGAGTGGGCGTCGATCAGCGCCGCGTCGGTGTCCAGGCAGACGACGGGCCGGCCGGTGCCGTCGTCCACGGCCGGCGCGTACCGCGCGTGCGTGAGGACGGTGCGCGCCCCGGACTGCTCCAGCGCCCGCCCGATGTCCCCCGTCGACTGCCGCGGGCCGATCAGGGCGAAGGCCCCGCCCGCCTTGAGCACGCCCAGCACGGCGACCAGGACGTCCGGTGTCCCGGAGGCGCACACGGCGACGGTCTCTCCGGTGGCGAGCCCCGAGTCCAGCAGATGCCGGGCCAGTCGGTTGGCCCGCCCCTCCAGCTCCCCGTACGTCAGCCGGGCCGTCGCGGTGGTCACCGCGGGCCGGTCGGGCGTCAGCCGCGCCCATGCCTCGAACAACCGATGCAGTTCGTTTGCCCCGTTCATGACCATTGATCATGGCAGAGGCAGGGCCCACCGGGTAGAAGGTGCGACCGGATGGAAATAGAAGGTGCCCAGGGGAAGAAGATGCCACCGGGCGGAAGGTGCCACCGGAAAGAAGATGCCACCGGGAGAAGATCAGACCGGGGCGAAGACCCGGCACAGGCCGAGGGGGCGGTCCCACCGATGTGGTGGAACCGCCCCCTCGATGTCCGGCCCCGGAGCGGCAGGGGCCGGTTCCCGGCCGTCCGGCCCCGGTCAGGGGAGAGGCCGGACCGGCAGGCGGGTCTACTTCTTGTCGAGCAGGTCCTGGACCTTCGTACGGACCTCGTCCGTCGCCAGACCCCGGATCGTCAGCGTCGTGCGGCGGCGCAGCACGTCATCGGCGGTCTCCGCCCACTCGGTGTCACGGGCGTACACGACCTGCGCCCAGATCTCCGGCGCGTCGGGGTGGACCCGCTCGGCCAGCTCGGGGCTCTCGTTGGCGAGACGGGCGATGTCGAAGGCCAGCGAACCGTAGTGCGTGGCCAGATGCCGCGCGGTGTCGGCACCCATGCGGGGGCCCGGCGCCGGGCGGTCGGTGAGCAGCCGGTGCGCGACCGCCCGCGGGTTGGCGATGCCCGGCAGCGGCAGCTTCCGCGGCAGCGTGGCGACCGGCTCGAAGTCCTCGCCCAGCGGGTGGCCGGGCAGGCTCTCCAGCTTCTTCATGATGGTGCGGCCGATGTGCCGGAACGTCGTCCACTTGCCGCCCGCGATGGACAGCATGCCGCCCCGGCCCTCGGTGACGACCGTCTCCCGCTTGGCCTTGGCGGTGTCGCCGGGGCCGCCCGGCAGCACCCGCAGACCCGCGAAGGCGTACGTGATCAGATCACGGTCGAGCTGCTGGTCCCGGACGGAGAACGCGGCCTCGTCCAGGATCTGGGTTATGTCCTTGTCGTTGACGGCGACGTCCGCCGGGTCGCCCTCGTACATCTCGTCCGTGGTGCCCAGCAGGAGCATGTCCTCCCAGGGCAGCGCGAACGTGATGCGGTACTTGTCGATCGGGGTGGCGAGCGCGGCCTTCCACGGGGAGGTCCGCTTCAGCACCAGGTGCGCGCCCTTGGACAGCCGGATCGAGGGGGCCGCGTTCGGGTCCTCCATACGGCGCAGGTGGTCGACCCACGGGCCGGTCGCGTTCAGCACCAGCCGGGCGCTCACGCCGAACTCGTCGCCGGAGAGCCGGTCGCGCAGCTCGGCGCCGGTCACCCGGCCCTTGGTGAAGCGCAGCCCGGTGACCTCGGCGTGGTTCAGGACCACCGCACCGGACTCGACGGCCGCGCGGACCGTCATCAGCGCCATCCGGGAGTCGTTCATCTGGCCGTCGCCGTACACGGCCACGGCCTTCAGGTTCTCGGTGCGCAGCTCGGGCACGTCCTGTGCGGCCTTCGCCGGCGACAGCAGATGCCCGACGCCGTCACCGAACGCCGACAGCGCGGAGTAGGCGAAGACGCCCGCCCCGAGCTTCGCCGCGCCGTGCGGCCCGCCCTTGTACACGGGGAGGTAGAACGTGAGCGGGTTCGCCAGGTGGGGGGCCACCTGGCGGGAGACCGCACGGCGCTCGAAGTGGTTCTCCGCCACCAGCTTCACCGCGCCGGTCTGCAGATAGCGCAGACCGCCGTGGAGCAGCTTGGAGGAGGCGGAGGAGGTGGCGCCGGCGAAGTCGCCGGCGTCGACCAGCGCCACCCTGAGCCCGGACTGCGCGGCGTGCCAGGCGGTGGAGATGCCCAGGATGCCGCCGCCGATCACGAGGAGGTCGTACGACGCCTTGGAGAGCTGCTCCCGGGTCTCGGCGCGGCTCGGGTTCGAGCCGGACGCCGGGCGCGTCCCCAGGGCAGGCAGGGCTTGCAGGGTGGACTGACTGGTCATGTCGGGTTCTTACTCCTCATCAGAGCCGGTACGGAGGCTTCGGGCCCCGGCTCAGCTCTCGTCCTCGAGCCAGCCCATGGTCCGCTCGACGGCCTTGAGCCAGCTCTTGTACTCACGGTCGCGGGTGTCCGCGTCCATGCGGGGGGTCCACTCGGCGGCCCGCCGCCAGTTGGCGCGCAGGTCGTCGGTGCTGGTCCAGAAGCCGACGGCGAGACCGGCGGCGTAGGCGGCGCCGAGGCAGGTCGTCTCGGCGACCATCGGGCGCACCACGGGAGCGTCCAGGAAGTCCGAGAGGGTCTGCATCAGCAGGTTGTTGGAGGTCATGCCGCCGTCGACCTTGAGGGCCGCGAGCTCGACGCCCGAGTCCTTGGTCATGGCGTCCGTGATCTCACGGGTCTGCCAGGCGGTGGCCTCCAGGACGGCGCGCGCGAGGTGCGCCTTGGTGACGTACCGGGTGAGACCGGCGATCACACCGCGGGCGTCGGAGCGCCAGTACGGGGCGAACAGACCGGAGAAGGCCGGCACGAAGTACGCGCCGCCGTTGTCCTCGACCGAGAGCGCGAGCGTCTCGATCTCGGCGGCGGTGGAGATGAGCCCCATCTGGTCGCGCATCCACTGCACCAGTGAACCGGTGACGGCGATGGAGCCCTCCAGCGCGTACACCGGGGCCTGGTCGCCGATGCGGTAGCCGACGGTGGTCAGCAGACCCGAGTACGAGTTGATGATCTTCTCGCCGGTGTTCATCAGCATGAACGTGCCGGTGCCGTAGGTGGACTTGGCCTCACCCTCGGAGAAACAGGTCTGGCCGAACAGGGCCGCCTGCTGGTCGCCGAGCGCCGAGGCGACCGGGATGCCGCCGAGCAGGTCGCCCAGTCTGCCGCCGGTGACCTCACCGTAGACCTCGGCGGAGGAGCGGATCTCCGGGAGCATCGACAGCGGCACGCCGATGGACTCGGCGATCTTGTCGTCCCACTCCAGGGTGTGGAGGTTCATCAGCATGGTGCGGGAGGCGTTGGTGACGTCGGTGTAGTGCTTGCCGCCGTTGACACCACCGGTGAGGTTCCAGATGACCCAGGTGTCCATGGTGCCGAAAAGGATGTCGCCGGCCTCGGCGCGCTCCCGCAGGCCCTCGACGTTGTCCAGCAGCCAGCGGGCCTTCGGACCGGCGAAGTACGAGGCCAGCGGCAGACCGGTCTCACGGCGGAAACGGTCCTGCCCGACGTTGCGGCCGAGTTCCTTGCACAGGGCGTCGGTACGGGTGTCCTGCCAGACGATGGCGTTGTGGACGGGCTCGCCGGTGTTCTTGTCCCAGAGCAGCGTGGTCTCGCGCTGGTTGGTGATGCCGATGGCCTTGATGTCGTCGCGGGTGATGCCGGCCTTCTGGATGGCTCCGGCGACGACTTCCTGGACGTTGGTCCAGATCTCGTTGGCGTTGTGCTCGACCCAGCCCGGCTTCGGGAAGATCTGCTCGTGCTCCTTCTGGTCGACGGAGACGATACGGCCGTCCCGGTCGAAGACGATGCAGCGGCTGGAGGTGGTGCCCTGGTCGATGGCGGCGATGAACGGGCCGGCGGTGTGGGCGTCGGTCACGGTGTGCTCCTGAAAGTCAACTGGTCGAAGGGCGGTACGTACGGCGCGTGCCGGGAGTCGGGTGACATCTGCGGCTCGTCGCTCGTAGGCGGCTCTTAGGCGAACGCGACGTTGTAGATGCCCGCGGCGATGGCGGCGCCGACCAGCGGACCGATCACCGGGACCCAGGCGTAGCTCCAGTCGGAGCCGCCCTTGTTGGGCAGGGGCAGAAGGGCGTGCACGATGCGCGGACCGAGGTCACGGGCCGGGTTGATCGCGTAACCGGTCGGACCGCCGAGGGACAGACCGATCGAGACCACGACGAGCGAGGTGATCAGGGCGCCGAGGGTGCCGAGGCCCTTGCCGCTGTCGTTGAGGCCCTGGGTGAGGACCGCGAGGACCAGCACGATGGTGCCGATGACCTCGGTGGCGACGTTCTGCACCGCGTTGCGGATCTCGGGACCGGTGGAGAAGATGCCGAGCACCGGACCGGCACCGGTCTCACGGGCCTCGACGGCCTTCGCCTTGGTGGTCTCCGCGCCCGGACCGCCGACGATCTCCTTGTCGGTGAGGTGGGCGTGGAACTGGCCGTAGTAGGCGACCCAGACCAGAGCGGCACCGATCATCGCGCCGAGCAGCTGCCCGCCCCAGTAGGTGGGGACCTGGCTCCACTCGATGCCGTTGTCCTTCAGCGCGAGCGCGAGGGTCACGGCCGGGTTCAGATGGGCGCCGGAGAGCGGCGCGGAGGTGTAGACGGCCGTCAGAACGGCAAAACCCCACCCGAAGGTGATGGCGAGCCAACCGGCGTTACGGGCCTTGGAGGCCTTCAGTGTGACGGCGGCACAGACGCCACCGCCGAGCAGGATGAGTATGGCGGTACCGATGGTCTCGCCGATGAAGATGTCGGAGCTGGACACCCGCGACTCCTTTGTCCTTCGTCCAGGGGAAGGCGAACCCCGGGTCCCATTCCGGGGGTCCGCGCCCTCGGGGGTGAGAGCAGTACCGGCCCTTGGCGTTGTCACACTCTAGCGCGTATTGCCGGTAGGTGTTCGACAATGCCGACCGATGGACGGGAGTCTTGCTGTGGCGTGAGTGGCTCGTCAAGGGTCCTGTTATCGAAAACCCGATCGTTATTGATCGAACTGCCTGATCGATCGCGCGTCGGCTGCTATGGGCGCGCACACCGAGACCGCCACGACCGCGTACGGCGAGGGCCGGGACACTCTCGGTGTCCCGGCCCTCGAAGGATCGGCGGCCGCCGCACGGCACGCGCACGGCGGCGGTGGGGCGCGGCGTCAGAAGCGGGCGGCGCCCAGGTCGCGCGAGACGGCACGCGCGCAGTCCCGCACCGCCGCGATCAGCTCGGACCGCAGCTCGCCGTCCCGGCGCAGCCGCTCCACGGCGCCCGTGATGCCGACCGCGCCGACGGGCATGCGCCGCCGGTCGTGGATGGGGGCCGCGATCGAGGCGACGCCCTCCCAGGTCTCCTCGACGTCCGCCGCGTACCCGCGGGCACGGGTGAGGTCCAGGACGCCCTCGAAGTCGTCCAGTTCGCACACGGTCCGCTCCGTGAACGGCTTGCGGTCGGTCTCCAGGACCTCGCTGTGCGCCACCGGGTCGTAGGCCGCGAGGACCTTGCCGAGGGCCGTGGAGTGCAGGGGCTGCATGGCCCCTATCTCCAGCACCTGCCGGCTGTCGTCGGGCCGGAAGACGTGGTGCACGATCAGCACGCCCTGCTGGTGCAGCACCCCCAGGTGGACGCTCTCGCCGCTGGAGCGGGCCAGGTCGTCCGTCCACACCAGCGCCCGCGCCCGCAGCTCGTGCACGTCGAGGTAGGTGGTGCCCAGGCGCAGCAGCTCGGCGCCCAGTTGGTAGCGCCCGGATGCGTCGTCCTGCTCGACGAAGCCCTCCTGCTGGAGGGTGCGCAGTATGCCGTGGGCGGTGCCTTTGGCGAGGCCCAGCGACGAGGCGATGTCCGACAGGCCGAGTCGTCGCTCGCCGCCCGCGAGCAGCCGCAGCATCGCGGCCGCCCGTTCGAGCGACTGGATGTTCCGTGCCATCGCCGTCCTGCCTCCGTCCCCTTCGACCGCCGCCCGCACATGAACTTCCAACGTTCGGCAATGTCGAACACTACCGGTCGTTGCCGACCTCTCGCTAATGGCCGGCAGCACCTTTTCGGCCGAACGGGCCCGAGCGGCGCCCTTCCGGTGCCGGTCCGGTGTCCGTCCGGTGCGCATCCCGTGGACACCAGGTGTCCGAGCGGTGTCGCCGTTCGTCCGTCGAGGGAGTAAACCGCACTCGACCGCTCACGCCACGCCGGTCCGCCCCGTGGACGCCCCTGACCTCGCCCGGCGCTCCGGGCTACCCTGACGGCGTGCGCCTTCCGTGGGAAGACGCAAAGCCGACAGCCGTCGCACTCCAGGGAGCACCTTCATGGCCTCGTCGCCGAATCCGTCCCTTTCGTCCGCCGCCGCAGGACGGGCCCGTTCCGACGCCCTGCGCGAGGCCCTCGCGACCCGTGTGGTTGTCGCCGACGGCGCGATGGGCACCATGCTCCAGGCCCAGGACCCCACCCTGGACGACTTCCAGCAGCTGGAGGGCTGCAACGAGGTCCTGAACGTCACCCGCCCCGACATCGTCCGCTCGGTGCACGCCGCCTACTTCGAGGCGGGCGTCGACTGCGTCGAGACCAACACGTTCGGCGCGAACCTCACCGCCCTCGGCGAGTACGACATCCCCGAGCGCACCGCCGAGCTGTCCGAGGCCGGCGCCCGCATCGCCCGCGAGACCGCCGACGAGTTCACCGCGCGCGACGGCCGGCAGCGCTGGGTCCTCGGCTCGATCGGCCCCGGCACCAAGCTCCCCACCCTCGGCCACACCACGTTCACCGCCATCCGCGACGCCTACCAGCAGAACGCCGAGGGCCTCCTCGCCGGCGGCGCCGACGCCCTGCTCGTGGAGACCACCCAGGACCTCCTCCAGACCAAGGCGTCCGTCCTCGCCGCCCGCCGCGCCATGGCCACCGCCGGCTACGACGTCCCGCTGATCGTGTCGGTCACCGTCGAGACCACCGGCACGATGCTCCTCGGCTCCGAGATCGGCGCCGCGCTGACCGCGCTGGAGCCGCTGGGCATCGACATGATCGGCCTGAACTGCGCCACCGGCCCCGCCGAGATGAGCGAACACCTGCGCTACCTCTCGCGGCACTCCCGCGTCCGGCTCTCCTGCATGCCCAACGCCGGTCTGCCCGTGCTCACCAAGGACGGCGCCCACTACCCGCTGACCGCACCCGAGCTGGCCACCGCCCAGGAGAACTTCGTCCGCGAGTACGGCCTCTCCCTCATCGGCGGCTGCTGCGGCACCACCCCCGAGCACCTGCGCCAGGTCGTCGAACGCGTCCGCGACCTCACCCCGGCCGAGCGCCGCCCCCGCCCCGAGCCCGGCGCCGCCTCCCTCTACCAGACCGTCCCGTTCCGCCAGGACACCTCGTACCTGGCCATCGGTGAGCGCACCAACGCCAACGGCTCGAAGAAGTTCCGCGAGGCCATGTTGGAGGGCCGCTGGGACGACTGTGTGGAGATGGCCCGCGACCAGATCCGCGAGGGCGCCCACATGCTCGACCTGTGCGTCGACTACGTGGGCCGCGACGGCGTCGCCGACATGGCCGAACTCGCCGGCCGCTTCGCCACCGCCTCCACCCTGCCCATCGTCCTCGACTCCACCGAGGTCGACGTCATCCAGGCGGGCCTCGAGAAGCTCGGCGGCCGCGCGGTCATCAACTCCGTCAACTACGAGGACGGCGACGGCCCCGAGTCCCGCTTCGCGAAGGTCACCCGTCTGGCCCAGGAGCACGGCGCCGCGCTGATCGCCCTCACCATCGACGAGGAGGGCCAGGCCCGCACCCCGCAGAAGAAGGTCGAGATCGCCGAACGGCTCATCGACGACCTCACCGGCAACTGGGGCATCCACGAGTCGGACATCCTCATCGACACCCTGACCTTCACCATCTGTACCGGTCAGGAGGAGTCCCGGGGGGACGGCATCGCCACCATCGAGGCGATCCGTGAACTCAAGCGCCGCCACCCGGACGTCCAGACCACCCTCGGCCTGTCCAACATCTCCTTCGGCCTCAACCCGGCCGCCCGCATCCTCCTCAACTCGGTCTTCCTCGACGAGTGCGTCAAGGCCGGCCTCGACTCGGCGATCGTGCACGCCAGCAAGATCCTGCCCATCGCCCGCTTCGACGAGGAGCAGGTGCAGACCGCCCTCGACCTCATCTACGACCGCCGCGCCGAGGGCTACGACCCCCTCCAGAAGCTCATGGAGCTCTTCGAGGGTGCCACCGCGAAGTCCCTGAAGGCGGGCAAGGCCGAGGAACTGGCCGCCCTGCCGCTGGAGGAGCGCCTCAAGCGCCGCATCATCGACGGCGAACGCAACGGCCTGGAGGCCGACCTCGACGAGGCACTTCAGACCCGCCCGGCCCTCGACATCGTCAACGACACCCTCCTCGACGGCATGAAGGTCGTCGGTGAACTCTTCGGCTCCGGCCAGATGCAGCTGCCGTTCGTCCTGCAGTCCGCCGAGGTCATGAAGGCCGCCGTCGCCCACCTCGAACCCCACATGGAGAAGAGCGCCGACGGCGAGGAGGCGGGCAAGGGCACCATCGTCCTCGCCACCGTCCGCGGCGACGTCCACGACATCGGCAAGAATCTCGTCGACATCATCCTGTCCAACAACGGCTACAACGTCGTCAACCTCGGCATCAAGCAGCCGGTCTCCGCGATCCTCGACGCCGCCCAGGAGCACCGCGCCGACGTCATCGGCATGTCCGGGCTCCTGGTCAAGTCCACGGTGATCATGAAGGAGAACCTGGAGGAGCTGAACCAGCGGGGCCTCGCCGCGAACTACCCCGTCATCCTCGGCGGCGCCGCCCTCACCCGCGCCTACGTCGAGCAGGACCTGCACGAGATCTACGAGGGCGAGGTCCGCTACGCCCGCGACGCCTTCGAGGGTCTGCGCCTGATGGACGCCCTCATCGGCGTCAAGCGCGGCGTCCCCGGCGCCAAGCTGCCCGAACTGAGGCAGCGCCGGGTCCGCGCCGCCGCCACGACCGTCGAGGAGCGCCCCGAGGAGGGCCACGTCCGCTCCGACGTCGCCACCGACAACCCCGTGCCCACCCCGCCGTTCTGGGGCACCCGCGTCAGCAAGGGCATCCAGCTCAAGGAGTACGCGACCTGGCTGGACGAGGGGGCCCTCTTCAAGGGCCAGTGGGGACTCAAGCAGGCCCGGACCGGCGACGGCCCCAGCTACGAGGAGCTCGTGGAGACCGAGGGCCGGCCCCGGCTGCGCGGTCTGCTGGACCGCCTCCAGACCGACAACCTCCTCGAAGCGGCCGTCGTCCACGGCTACTTCCCTTGCGTCTCCAAGGACGACGACCTCATCATCCTCGACGACGCCGGCAATGAACGCACCCGTTTCTCCTTCCCCCGCCAGCGCCGCGGCCGCCGCCTGTGCCTCGCCGACTTCTTCCGCCCGGAGGAGTCCGGCGAGACCGACGTCGTCGGCCTTCAGGTCGTCACCGTCGGCTCCCGCATCGGCGAGGAGACCGCCAAGCTCTTTGAGGCCAACGCCTACCGCGACTACCTCGAACTCCACGGCCTGTCCGTGCAGTTGGCCGAGGCGCTCGCCGAGTACTGGCACGCCCGGGTCCGCGCCGAGCTCGGCTTCGGCGGGGAGGACCCGGCGGCCATCGAGGACATGTTCGACCTCAAGTACCGGGGCGCCCGCTTCTCCCTGGGCTACGGCGCCTGCCCCGACCTGGAGGACCGCGCCAAGATCGCCGAGCTCCTGGAGCCCGAGCGCATCGGCGTCCAGCTCTCGGAGGAGTTCCAGCTCCACCCCGAGCAGTCCACCGACGCCATCGTGATCCACCACCCCGAGGCGAAGTACTTCAACGCGCGATAGGTCGTGCCAGGCGTCGCGGGGCAGGCGGGACCTCCCGGACACGGCCCAGGGCCACCGAACACCGCCGCGCCCCTGCGGCGACCCGGACGAAAGGTGTTTCGTCGCGCGGCGTCGTACACTGGTCGGTCCACCGCAGGCCGGTTCCCCACCCGGGAACCGGCCTGCTCGTCCCACAAGGAGGTGCGCCGGATGACCACGACGATCCCCGCGCTAGGAACCCGGACGGCCGAAGGCTCCGCCCTGCAGGCCGTGCTCCTCGACATGGACGGAACCCTGGTGGACACCGAGGGTTTCTGGTGGGACGTGGAGGTCGAGGTCTTCCGCTCCCTCGGCCACACCCTCGACGAGTCCTGGCGCCATGTCGTGGTCGGCGGCCCCATGAGCCGCAGCGCGGGCTTCCTGATCGAGGCCACCGGCGCCGACATCACCCTCGCCGACCTGTCCGTGCTGCTCAACGACGGCTTCGAGGCCCGGATCGGACACGCCCTGCCGCTGATGCCCGGTGCGGCGAGACTCCTCGGCGAACTCGCCGCGCACGGCGTCCCCACCGCCCTGGTCTCCGCCTCCCACCGGCGCATCATCGACCGCGTCCTGACCACCCTCGGCCCTCAGCACTTCGCCCTGACCGTCGCCGGCGACGAGGTGACCCGCACCAAGCCCTTCCCCGACCCCTACCTCCTGGCGGCCGCCGGGCTGGGCGCGGAACCGGGCCGGTGCGCGGTCATCGAGGACACCGCGACCGGTGTCGCGGCCGCCGAGGCGGCGGGCTGCCACGTCGTCGCCGTGCCCTCCGTGGCCCCCATCGCCCCCGCCGCCCGGCGTACCGTCGTGACCTCGTTGGAAGAGGTCGACCTGCCATTCCTGCACGGCCTGATCACGCTCTGACGGCGACGGAAATGGGTCCGCTCATGCACCCAGCGTGAACAATTGAAAGCGCAATAAAAGCCCAAGATCATTAGCGGGCTCCCCGTGTCAGGCGCCCGGAATTCCGGCCGGGAAAAACCTAATTCCCGCCATCGGGAAGCCCCTTCAGCCTGTGACGTTTACCACTCGGACCCGGCCCCCGCGGCCGGGTCCGGCACGTCCAAACCCCGCTTTCAGGGGCGATTGACGCGCCCATGTGTCCCGATTGGTGCAGGGTGCACCAAACATTCCGCCGACGCCCTCATCCGTGCGTCCACACCCGGCTCCACAGCGTGAGGGGAACTCAACTCCGGTGCGCGCGGGCGCCTTACACGGGGCGGGCTAATCTCGACGCGGAAACATCGCCGTACCGCCCGGGACCCGCCCGCACCACCCCGCAGGCACCCGCCCCGGAATTGAGCTCTGGAGAAACTCGAGCATGAACCGCAAGACCCTGGTGCTGCCGGCCGTCCTCGGCCTGCTCGCCCCGGTGATCGCCGCCTGCGGCGCCACCGACGGCGCGAGCAGCGACGGCGACGCGATCGTCGTCGGCACCACCGACCGGTTCACCGCCTCGAAGGAGGCCCCGGCCCCGATCGACCCGGCCTACGCCTACGACGTCGGCACCTGGAACATCCTCCGCCAGACCGTCCAGACCCTCCTCGTCCAGCCCAGCGGCGACGGCGAACCGGAGCCCGAGGCCGCCTCCCGCTGCGGCTTCACCGACACCGGCAGCGAGCGCTACGTCTGCACCCTGCGCGACGGCCTCAAGTTCGCCGACGGCAGCCCGATCACCGCCGAGGACGTCAAGTTCTCCATCGACCGCGCCCGCTCCATCAAGGCCGACAGCGGTGTCTTCGCCCTGCTGTCCACCATCGACCTCGTCGAGACCAAGGGCGACAAGCAGGTCATCTTCCACCTCAACGGCCCCGACGCCACCCTCCCGTACAAGCTGTCCA
Organism: Streptomyces neyagawaensis; assembly: GCF_023516595.1. Classification (GTDB taxonomy): domain Bacteria; phylum Actinomycetota; class Actinomycetes; order Streptomycetales; family Streptomycetaceae; genus Streptomyces; species Streptomyces neyagawaensis. The sequence continues at coordinate 27,849 of NZ_JAMGBG010000029.1, forward strand.
CCCCCGTCGCCGGCATCGTCAACCCCGCCGACTACGACAAGGACAAGCTCCGCGACGGCTTCAAGGTCGACGGCTCCGGCCCCTACACCCTGGACGCCGAGGTCGAGAACAACGAACTCGTCAAGGCCGTCTTCACCAAGAACCCCCACTACCGGGGCCACTTGGACCCGAAGAACGACCAGGTCGAACTGCGTTCCTTCGCCGACCCCGACGCCATGGGCAGCGCCCTCGAGAACGGCGACATCGACCTGATGACCCGGACCATGACGCCGGCGCAGATCGACAAGTACGCCAAGTCCGAGGACAAGAACATCGACCTCGTCGAGTCCTCCGGCCTGGAGATCCGCTACCTCGCCTTCAACACCGACGCGGCCCCGGTCAAGAGCACCGCCGTCCGCCGGGCCGTCGCCCAGATCATCGACCGCGGCGCACTCGTCTCCAAGGTCTACGGCTCCCAGTCCGAGCCCCTCTTCTCGATCGTCCCGGCGGGGATCACCGGCCACTCCAACTCGTTCTTCAACAAGTACGGCGAGCCCAGCGTCTCCAAGGCCACCGAGATGCTGAAGCGGGCCGGCATCACCACGCCGGTCAAGCTGACCCTGCACTACACGACCGACCACTACGGCGCCGCCACGAAGACCGAGTTCGAGGTCCTGAAGAAGCAGCTCGAAGACAGCGGCCTGTTCGACGTCACCCTCAAGGGCGCCCCCTGGTCCACGTTCCGCCCCGCCGAACAGAAGGGCGAGTACGCCCTCTACGGCATGGGCTGGTTCCCGGACTTCCCGGACGCCGACAACTACCTCGCGCCCTTCCTCGACAAGGACAACTTCCTCAACTCGCCGTACGACAACAGCGAGATCCGCAGCAAGCTGATCCCCGAGTCCCGCCGCGAGGCCGACCGGCTCACGGCCTCCGAGAGCCTCACCGGCATCCAGGACATCGTCGCCGACGACGTTCCGATCCTCCCGCTGTGGCAGGGCAACCAGTACGTCGCCGCCCGCGACGACGTCACCGGCGCCGAGTACGCCCTCAACTCCGCCTCCACGCTCCAGCTGTGGCAGCTCGGCCGCGGCATCGGCGACTGACCGTCACTCTTCACCACGCGCGCCGACACCCGGGGGAGCCCGGCGCGTCCCGACACCCGACGACGACACAAGGCACTCACACGTGAACATGCGCACCCAGTGGTCCGTCCTGACCATCGCGACAGGGCTGGCCGCCGGCCTGCTGACCGGCTGCGGCTCCGAATCCGGGGGGACCGGGGACTCCGGCTCCAACGTGGTGCTGGGGATGTCCGACGACGTCCTGGCCACCGACCCCGCCTCCGGCTACGACCCGGGTTCCTGGCTCCTCTTCAACAACGTCTTCCAGTCGCTGCTGAGCTTCCCCAACGGCGCCACCGAGCCCGAGCCGGACCTCGCCGACGAGTGCTCCTTCGCCGACTCCAGGACCACCGTCTACGAGTGCACCCTGAAGAAGGGCCTCAAGTTCAGCAACGGTGAGGACCTCACCGCGAAGGACGTCAAGTTCTCCTTCGACCGCATGCTGAAGATCAACGACGACGCCGGCCCGGCGATCATGTTCCCCATGCTCGACAACGTCGAGACACCGGACGACACCACCGTCCGCTTCAACCTGAAGTACGCCGACGCCACCTTCCCCAGCAAGATCGCCTCCGGCGCCGGCGCCATCGTCGACGAGAGCTCCTACGACGCCGACGGCCTCCGCAAGGACGGCGAAGCGGTCGGCTCCGGCCCCTACAAGCTGGAGTCCTTCGGCAAGGACGAGGCCGTCTTCGCCGTCAACGACAACTACAAGGGCCCCGCCGAAGTCGACAACGAGGGCATCACCCTCAAGTTCTTCCACGGCAAGCAGGACGCCTTGAAGAAGGCCCTCCTGGAGGGCGAGGTCGACGTCGCCTTCCGCGGCCTCAGCGCCGGAGCCATCTCCGACATCGAGACCGACACCTCCACCGCCAGCGGCGTCGAACTCGTCGACGGCACCGGAGCCGAGGTCCAGCACCTGGTCTTCAACATGAACGACCCGGTCACCGGCAAGATCGGCGTCCGCCGCGCCATCGCCCACCTCCTCGACCGCGAGGCCCTCGTCGACGAGGTCTACCAGGGCACCGCCACCCCGCTGTACTCGATCATCCCGGCGGGCATCACCGGCCACAACACCGCCTTCTTCGACACCTACGGCGCCCGCCCCTCGAAGGCCAAGGCCGAGGCCGCCCTGCGCGCCGACGGCATCACCGACAAGGTCGAACTCACCCTCTGGTCCACGCCGTCCCGCTACGGCCCCTCCACCGACCAGGAGCTCGAGGCCATCGCCAAGCAGCTCAACGACTCCGGCCTGTTCGACGCCAAGGTCAAGTCCGTCCCGTTCACCCAGTACGAGAAGGACATAGCCGCCGGCAAGTACGGCCTCTACGTCAAGGGCTGGGTCCCGGACTACCCGGACCCCGACAACTTCACCAGCCCCTTCTTCGGCAAGGGCAACGTCCTCGACAACAACTACACCAACAAGACCATCACCGGTGATCTCCTGCCGAGCACGGCCGCCCAGAGCGACCGCTCCGCCACCGAGCAGGAATACGCCGAACTGCAGAACCTCGTCGCCGAGGAGGTCCCCCTCCTCCCCGTCTGGCAGGCCAAGCAGTACGCCGTCATCCGCCAGAACGTCTACGGTCTCGAGTACTGCCTCGACGCCTCCACCGTGTTCCGCTTCTGGGAGATCAGCAAGGACTGACGGCCCATCTCCTGACGGCCCATCAGCCGTCGACGGCGCACCAGCCGTCGACGCCCCCCGTCAACACCCGAGGGCGCCCCCTTCACCACGAAGAGGGCGCCCTCGGCGCGTCGTCGACCCCGCGTCCGCTACTGCGCTCCGGGACGCACCAGCCCGCTCTCGTACGCGTACACCGCCGCCTGCACCCGGTCCCGCAGCCCCAACTTGGTGAGCACATGCCCCACATGCGTCTTCACCGTCGTCTCGCTGACGAACAGATCGGCCGCGATCTCCGCGTTCGACAGCCCCCGCGCCACCAGCTTCAGCACCTCGACCTCACGGTCGGTCAGCGTGTGCAGGGTGTCCGGCACCGGCTCGTCCCCCGACGGCAGATGCTCCGCGTACTTGTCGAGGAGCCGGCGCGTGATGCTCGGCGCCAGCATCGCCTCACCGCCCGCGACCACCCGGATCGCCTGCACCAGCTCATGCGCGGGCGCGTCCTTCAACAGGAACCCGCTGGCCCCCGCCCGCAACGCCTCCACCACGTACTCGTCCAGATCGAACGTGGTCAGCACCAGCACCTTCGCCGGACCGTCCCGCCCGGGACCGGTGATCTGACGGGTCGCCTCCACCCCGTCCATGCGGGGCATACGAATGTCCATCAGAACCACATCGGGCTGCAACGCCCGCACCTGGTCGAGCGCCTGCAGGCCGTCTCCGGCCTCCCCGACGACCGCGAGATCCTGCTCCGCCTCCAGAATCATCCGGAAACCGGTACGCAGTAGCGGCTGGTCGTCGACCAGTAGGACGCGGATGGCCACGAAAATCTCCTTCGCTAGTCCGGGCCCATTCTGCCCTGCGTGTCAGCGGGAGACTCCGGCGACCTCACCTGCAAGGGATACGGCGGGGGAGTACCCCCGAATTCCGGGCACACCGCCTGGTGGTCGCACCAGCCGCACAGCTTCGTCGGCCGCGGCCGCCACTCACCCGTCTCCGTCGCCAGCCGGATCGCCTCCCACAGCGCGAGCAGCTTGCGCTCCACCCGCTCCAGATCCGCCATCACCGGGTCGTACGTCAGCACATCGCCACTGCCCAGGTACACCAGCTGCAGCCGACGCGGCACCACCCGCTTCAGCCGCCACACCACCAGCGCGTAGAACTTCATCTGGAACAGCGCGCCCTCCGCGTACTCGGGCCGCGGCGCCTTCCCCGTCTTGTAGTCGACGATCCGCACCTCACCCGTGGGCGCCACGTCCACCCGGTCGATGATCCCGCGCAGCCTGAGCCCCGAATCCAGCTCCGCCTCCACGAACAACTCCCGCTCGACCGGCTCCAACCGGGTCGGGTCCTCCAGCGTGAACCAGCGCTCCACCAGCCGCTCGGCCTCCGCCAGCCACCCCGCGAGCCGCTCGCCCTCCGGGTCGTCCGCGAACAGTTCGACGACCTCCGGCCGCGACTCCCGCAGCCGGTCCCACTGCGCCGGCACCAGCGACTTGGCCTTCGGCGCCGTCCGCTCCGCCGCCGGCGCGTCGAACAGCCGCTCAAGCACCGCGTGCACCAGCGTGCCCCGCGTCGCCGCCTCGCTCGGCTTCTCCGGCAGCCGGTCGATCACCCGGAACCGGTACAGCAGCGGACACTGCATGAAGTCACTGGCCCGCGAGGGCGACAACGAGGCCGGGGGCGCCGCCTCCCGCGCAGGGCGCGCGCCCTCTTCGCCGGTGCCGTCCACCGCGCCGGAGGGGGCGGTGTCGGCGCCGGAGCCGTCGGTGCTGGTTTCCATGACGACAGACCATACGGCCCACCACTGACAGTGACCGCCACGGGGCCGCAGGCGACGGACGCCGACCCGCCCGCACGTACCCGGACCGCCCCCGCCCACGGACAGGGCCGTGTGCCTGCTGCGACGCGGGGAAAACTGAGGGGGTGCCGGGGCGGAACCCATGACGGCGACCGCATAGCATCGACCACAGACCCTTCCGCCACTGGACACAGGCGCGGAAGACGCTTCGAACGAGGGGACATCGTGGAGACGAGCGGCGGGAGCGGGCAGCCGCGGTCGGGCAACGACGACGCGACCGAACACACGGACGGCGAGACCACCCACACCGCCGACCTCGCCCCCACCAACCCTGTCGAACCGACACCCGAGGGCACCCCCGCCCCCCGTCGAGACCCGCAGACCACGGAGGGCACCGAGGGCGCCGAGGGCATCGAACCCTCGGACCTCACGGACGAGTCCGGGGCGGACGCGAAGGCCGCCGGGGGAGCCGAGAAGCAGGGCGCCACCGAGGCCGCCCGGACGCCGGAGCCCGCCCGGACGCCGGAGCCCGCCGGAGGCACGGAGGAGCCCGGTGAGCCGACCGCTCCCGAGAACCCCCAGTCGCCCGCCGACGCCCAGCAGCCATCCGCCGACGCGCAGCCCTCCGGGCACCCCTCGCCCTCAGCGGACACGCAGCCGTCCGAGGAACCCCGCCCGGCCGACGGCCCCCGGCAGCCCGCGGACACCCTCCTTCCGGAGGACCACCCGCGAGCCGCAGACACTCCCTCCTCCGAGAGCCCTCAGCGGCCCGACGTGCCCCACTCGTCGGACGGCCCCGCCTCTCTCCGCAAGGACCCCTCGGCCGAGTCCTCCGCCGGCCCCTCCGCCGGCTCCGAGGACACCGCCAGTACCCCTCGGCCCTACGCACACGGCGGCGGACCCAAGCCCCCCGAGCGGCCCAAGGAGCCCGGGGGCGGCATCCTCATGGGGCGGCCCTTCGGCGTCCCCGTGTACGTCGCGCCCAGCTGGTTCCTCGTCGCCGCCCTCATCACCTGGGTCTTCGGCGGCCAACTCGACCGCGTCCTGCCCGAACTCGGTGCCCTGCGCTACCTCGTCTCCCTCTTCTTCGCGGTCGCCTTCTACGCCTCCGTCCTCGTCCACGAACTCGCCCACACCATCGCCGCGCTCCGCTTCAAACTCCCCGTACGCCGCATCCAGCTCCAGTTCTTCGGCGGTGTCTCCGAGATCGAGAAGGAGTCCGAGACCCCCGGCCGCGAATTCGTCCTCGCCTTCGTCGGCCCCCTCCTCTCCCTGATCCTCGCCGGCGTCTTCTACCTCGCCCTCCTCGCCGTCGAACCCGGCACCGTCCCCGGCGTCCTGCTGGCCGGCCTGATGATCTCCAACCTCATCGTCGCCGCCTTCAACCTCCTCCCCGGCCTCCCCCTCGACGGCGGCCGCATGCTCCGCGCCGTCGTCTGGAAGATCACCGGCAAGCCCATGAGCGGTACCGTCGCCGCCGCCTGGGTCGGCCGCGCCCTCGCCCTCTCCGTCCTCATCGGACTGCCCTGGCTCACCCAGTCGGGCCTCCTCGGCGCCGAAGCCACCGACAGCGTCGGCATGGACACCGTCCTCGACGCGCTGCTCGCCGCGATCCTCGCCGCCATCATCTGGACCGGCGCCGGCAACAGCCTCCGCATGGCCCGCCTGCGCGAACACCTCCCCGAACTACGCGCCCGCGCCCTCACCCGCCGCGCCGTCCCCGTCGAGACCGACACCCCCCTCTCCGAAGCCCTCCGCCGCGCCAACGACGCCGGCGCCCGCGCTCTCGTCGTCGTCGACGCCGACGGCGAACCCCTCTCCCTCGTCCGCGAGGCCGCCATCGTCGGCGTCCCCGAACACCGCCGCCCCTGGGTCGTCGTCAGCGGCCTCGCCCAGGACCTCACCGACGGCATGCGCGTCTCCGCGGAACTCGCCGGAGAAGAACTCCTCGACGCCCTCCGCGCCACCCCCGCCACCGAATACCTCGTCGTCGAGGAGACCGGCGAGATCTACGGCGTCCTCTCCGCCGCCGACGTGGAACGCGCCTTCGTCAAGGCCATGGCCAGGCCCTCCTGACCCGCACGACCCCCTCCACCACCCGGGCACAGCCATGGTCTCCGGCCCCTCCGGGGACCGGTAGGCTGGTCACATGTCCGAACCGACCGGTGCCGCCCGCCGACGCGGGCCCTTCAAGGTCGGGGACCAGGTTCAGCTGACCGACCCCAAGGGCCGCCACTACACGTTCACGCTCGAAGAGGGAAAGAACTTCCACACCCACAAGGGTTCCTTCCCGCACGACGAGCTGATCGGCGCACCCGAGGGCAGCGTTGTCCGCACCACCGGTAACGTCGCCTACCTCGCGCTGCGCCCCCTGCTCCCCGACTACGTCCTGTCCATGCCCCGCGGCGCCGCCGTGGTCTACCCCAAGGACGCGGGGCAGATCCTCGCCTTCGCCGACATCTTCCCCGGCGCGCGTGTCGTGGAGGCCGGCGTCGGCTCCGGCTCGCTCAGCAGCTTCCTGCTGCGCGCCATCGGCGACCAGGGCATGCTCCACTCGTACGAGCGCCGCGCGGACTTCGCCGAGATCGCCCAGCAGAACGTGGAACGCTACTTCGGCGGCCCCCACCCCGCCTGGCAGCTCACCGTCGGCGACCTCCAGGACAACCTGTCCGACACCGACGTCGACCGCGTCATCCTCGACATGCTCGCCCCCTGGGAATGCCTGGAGGCCGTCTCCAAGGCACTCGTCCCCGGCGGCATCCTCTGCTGCTACGTCGCCACCACCACCCAGCTCGCCCGGACCGTCGAGTCCATCCGCGAGATCGGCTGCTTCAACGAGCCGACCGCCTGGGAGACGATGATCCGCAACTGGCACATCGAGGGCCTCGCCGTCCGCCCGGACCACCGCATGATCGGCCACACCGGCTTCCTGCTCACCGCCCGCCGCCTCGCCGACGGCGTCGAGCCCCCCATGCGCCGCCGCCGCCCCGCCAAGGGTGCCTACGGCGAGGACTACGCCGGCCCCAACGCCGACGGCGGCAGCGCCCGCTGACCCCACCGGCAACCCACCCTTGCCGTGGCCGAGTTCCCCGCAGAGCCCGGGAACTCGGCCACGGCGCTCTCGCGTTGACACGCCACCGGAGAGCCCCGCGAACCCCGCACCCCGCCGTTCCACCCGGCTGTGACGTGTGGCACCATGCGGGCATCCCAACCGCCACAGCCCTCCCAGGAGACGCTCCTAGTGCAGCAGCCCGCGGTCCCGGAACTGGCACACGCGCACACCCGCCCGATCCACTGGCTCGCCACGGCCACCGCCCTCGCCGGAGTCGTGGCCCTGTCGTCGGCCCTCCAACCGGACGCGGCGAGAGCCGCCCAGCCCGGCCCCGGGCCCAAGCCCGCCCCCGTGGCGGTCGCCGCCCCCGACCCGGCCGACGTCGACCTGCCCCTGGACTGCGGCCCCGTCGACGTCGTCATCAAGGAGCAGGCCTCCGCAGACCTCGACGGTGACAGCCGCCCCGAGACCGTGGCCGTCGTCCACTGCGACGCCGCTATGGGCACCCCGCCCGACGCCGTCTACGTGCTCACCCGCTCCACCGACGCCGCACGGCCCCGCGTCGTGGCCACCCTCGTCGCCCCCAAGGACCGCATCACCGTCACCGACTTCGCCGTCCGTGACGGAGCCGTCACGGCCACCCTGCACGGCTACTCCTCGCGCAACGTGCCCAATTGCTGCCCCGACGTCACCGACGACGTCGAATGGCAGTGGAGGAACGGGGCGTTCGTACGCTCGACACCCGCAGGCACCCAAAGCGTGTGACACCCCGCCCAACGGGATGTGATCACCCGGCAAACCCGGTGTGAGAAAGCTGACACGGCATGGCGCGGAGTGGCCGCCCGGTCACTCCGCGTCCGGGCCGTACACCTCGACCCTGTCCGAAACCCGACGTACGTGGATGCACTCGCCCGGACACTCCTTCGCCGAGTCCACCACGTCCGTCAGAAGCGGCAGCGGAACCGGTGCCGTCGCCCCCGGAGCCTGCAGCAACTCGTCGTCCACGCTCTTCACATACGCCAGCCCGTCGATGTCCAGCTCGAACACCTCGGGCGCGTACTGGGCGCAAATACCGTCACCGGTGCACAGGTCCTGGTCGATCCAGACCTCGAGCGCCTCGCCCACGGTCCCGGACTCCTGTCGCACGGACATCTCTCCTGCCATTCCTCTCGCCACGGTCGGGAACCAAGCAGGCCCTGACGGGTGTTGAACACTTCGACCCTACCCGGACCGGCTTCCGAATCATGTTCCGTGGGTATTCCCCTGGCGTGAGGGAGAGCGCAAGGGTGAAGATCGGACACACCCCGACCGTCTTTGTGATCTAGGGGTTTCAATCGACACCCACCCAGGTAGGGTCTGGAAGCGTCCAGCTCCCCTTGGAGGAGGTGAGGACCGTGGCAGCCCACGACGACGACATGAACCGCGGCATCCGCCCGGGACGAGGGTCCGACGACCCGGCCGGGCAGATTGCCTACCTTGAGCAGGAGATCGCCGTCCTGCGACGCAAGCTCGCCGACTCTCCGCGACACACGAGGATTCTCGAAGAGCGGATCGTCGAGCTGCAGACCAACCTGGCCGGCGTGTCCGCACAGAACGAGCGGCTCGCCAACACGCTCCGTGAGGCCCGCGACCAGATCGTGGCCCTCAAGGAAGAAGTCGACCGGCTCGCACAGCCCCCGGCCGGCTTCGGTGTCTTCCTCACGGCGAACGAGGACGGCACGGCCGACATCTTCACCGGAGGCCGAAAGCTCCGCGTGAACGTCAGCCCGAGCGTCGACCTGGAAGAGCTCCGGCGCGGCCAGGAAGTCATGCTCAACGAGGCGCTCAACGTGGTCGAAGCCATGGAGTACGAGCGCGTCGGGGACATCGTCACCCTCAAGGAGATCCTCGAGGACGGCGAGCGCGCCCTGGTGCTCGGGCACACCGACGAGGAACGGGTGGTACGGCTCGCCGAGCCGCTGCTGGACGTCACCATCCGCCCCGGCGACGCCCTGCTGCTCGAACCCCGCTCCGGCTATGTCTACGAGATCGTCCCCAAGAGCGAGGTCGAGGAACTCGTCCTCGAAGAGGTCCCGGACATCGGCTACGAACAGATCGGCGGCCTCGGCGGCCAGATCGAGGCCATCCGGGACGCGGTCGAGCTCCCGTACCTCTACCCCGACCTCTTCAAGGAGCACGAGCTGAGGCCGCCCAAGGGCGTCCTCCTCTACGGGCCCCCCGGATGCGGCAAGACGCTCATCGCCAAGGCCGTGGCCAACTCACTGGCCAAGAAGGTCGCCGAAGTGACCGGCCAGGCCGCGGGCAAGAGCTTCTTCCTCAACATCAAGGGACCCGAGCTCCTCAACAAGTACGTCGGCGAGACCGAGCGGCAGATCCGCCTCGTCTTCCAGCGTGCGAGGGAGAAGGCCAGCGAGGGCACCCCCGTCATCGTCTTCTTCGACGAAATGGAATCCCTCTTCCGCACCCGCGGATCCGGAGTCAGCTCGGACGTGGAGAACACCATCGTCCCCCAGCTGCTCGCCGAGATCGACGGCGTGGAAGGCCTGCAGAACGTGGTCGTGATCGGCGCCTCCAACCGCGAGGACATGATCGACCCCGCCATCCTGCGCCCCGGCCGACTCGACGTGAAGATCAAGATCGAGCGTCCCGACGCCGAGGCCGCCAAGGACATCTTCGGCAAGTACCTCACCGAGCGCCTCCCGCTGCACTCCGACGACCTCGGCGAGCACGGCGGCAGCAAGGCCACCACCGTCCAGAGCATGATCCAGACGGCAGTGGAACACATGTACGCCGAATCCGAGGAGAACCGCTTCCTGGAAGTCACCTACGCCAACGGAGACAAGGAAGTCCTCTACTTCAAGGACTTCAACAGCGGCGCCATGATCGAGAACATCGTCGGCCGCGCCAAGAAGATGGCGATCAAGGACTTCCTCGAAAAGAACCAGAAGGGCCTCCGCGTCTCCCACCTCCTCCAGGCCTGCGTGGACGAGTTCAAGGAGAACGAGGACCTGCCCAACACCACCAACCCGGACGACTGGGCCCGAATCTCCGGAAAGAAGGGCGAACGGATCGTCTACATCCGTACCCTGATCACCGGAAAGCAGGGTGCCGACACCGGACGCTCCATCGACACGGTGGCGAACACCGGACAGTACCTGTAAAAGACAGGGCGGCTGCGGGTGCCCTCAGTGGGTACCCGCAGCCGACTGTTTTTCGGGTCACGGCTGGAGCAGTCAATGACGCAAATGATCTCCCCACCAGCGCGAAGCCGTTCTAGGCTCGTTCGTACCGCCGAGTCGCGCAGTGCGGGGACGGGCACCGCACACGCACCGGAGCGCCAGCGGTACTTGAGCAGCGTCCCCGACCGAGGGCGCCGCCGGGCAAGGAGGGCCGCATGACCGTACGGCGAGTAATGGGCATCGAGACGGAGTACGGGATCTCCGTCCCCGGCCACCCCAATGCCAATGCCATGCTCACCTCGTCCCAGATCGTCAACGCCTACGCCGCGGCGATGCACCGGGCCCGCCGGGCCCGCTGGGACTTCGAGGAGGAGAACCCGCTGAGGGACGCGCGAGGCTTCGACCTCGCCCGTGAGGCCGCCGACTCCAGCCAGCTCACCGACGAGGACATCGGCCTGGCCAACGTCATCCTCACCAACGGCGCACGCCTCTACGTCGACCACGCACACCCCGAATACAGCGCCCCCGAGGTCACCAACCCCCGGGACGCCGTCCTCTGGGACAAGGCCGGCGAACGGATCATGGCCGAAGCCGCCGAACGGGCGGCCCAGCTCCCCGGCGCGCAGCCGATCCACCTCTACAAGAACAACACCGACAACAAGGGCGCCTCCTACGGCACGCACGAGAACTACCTGATGAAGCGGGAGACCCCCTTCTCGGACATCGTGCGCCACCTCACGCCGTTCTTCGTCTCCCGCCAGGTCTTCGCCGGCGCCGGGCGCGTCGGCATCGGCCAGGACGGCCACGAACACGGCTTCCAGCTCAGCCAGCGCGCCGACTACTTCGAGGTCGAGGTCGGCCTGGAGACCACCCTCAAGCGCCCCATCATCAACACCCGCGACGAACCCCACGCGGACGCCGAGAAGTACCGCCGCCTCCACGTGATCATCGGCGACGCGAACCTCTCGGAGATCTCCACCTACCTGAAGCTGGGCACCACCGCCCTCGTCCTCTCCATGATCGAGGACGGCTTCATCGCCGTGGACCTCGCCGTCGACCAGCCCGTACGCACCCTCCACCAGGTCTCCCACGACCCGACGCTGCAACGGCTGATCACCCTCCGCAGCGGACGCACGCTGACCGCCGTGCAACTCCAGATGGAGTACTACGAGCTGTCGCGCAAATACGTGGAGGAGCGGTTCGGGGCGGACGCCGACGACCAGACCAAGGACGTCCTCAGCCGCTGGGAGGACACCCTGAACCGTCTGGAGAACGACCCCATGAGCCTGGCCGGAGAGCTCGACTGGGTCGCCAAGCGGGAACTCATGGAGGGCTACCGGCGCCGTGACGGCCTCGACTGGGACGCCGCCCGGCTCCACCTGGTCGACCTCCAGTACGCCGACGTACGGGCCGACAAGGGCCTGTACAACCGTCTCGTGGCCCGCGGCAGGATGAAGCGGCTCCTGGACGAGACGGAGGTCGAGCGGGCCCGTACGAAGCCGCCGGAGGACACCCGCGCGTACTTCCGTGGCCGCTGCCTGGAGCAGTACGCCGACGACGTCGCGGCCGCCTCCTGGGACTCCGTGATCTTCGATCTTCCGGGCCGGGATTCGCTCCAGCGGGTTCCAACCCTCGAACCCCTTCGCGGAACGCGAAATCACGTCAAGGAGCTCCTGGACCGCTGCCGCACGGCAGAAGACCTGGTCAAGGTCCTGTCCGGCGGCTGAACCGGGGTTCGAACCCGATCAGCCGGGCAGGGTGGAAACAGCGCTGTCCGGGAATCATCGAGGTGGTTCCCGGACGTTGTCGAAACAACGGGGCCAATGTCAGATCGGGCTTGTAGGGTCTGATCATGACCGATCGGCAGGAAAGCCGACCTGCCGACCATGTCGGGCGAACTGAGCGGGGTGAGGGTTATGGCGACCAAGGACACCGGCGGCGGACAGCAGAAGGCCACCCGTTCCACCGAAGAGGTCGAGGAGCAGGCGCCCGAGGCGCAGGCCGGCGAGGACCTCAAGGAACGACACGAGAAGCTGAGCGACGACGTCGACTCGGTTCTGGATGAAATCGACGATGTCCTGGAAGAGAACGCCGAGGATTTCGTGAGGTCCTTCGTTCAGAAGGGTGGAGAGTAGCTTCACCTTTGATTCGAAGGTGAAGTGGGAATCGTTCGGTGGAGGAGCAATCGGGGGTGCGGCGCTGTTCGCGGTGCAAGGAGTACTTACCGCGGGTGGCGTTCGCCAGTAACAAATCCATGTCTGACGGCCTTCAGGCGTACTGCCGGGAGTGCTCGACCGAGTACTACCGGCAGCGTCAGGAGGCCAAGGGTAAAAAGGTCCGGCCCAAGGTGCCGGTTCCTCGTGGGCACAAGCGATGCCCCCAGTGCGAACAGGTCAAGCCGCACTCCGAATGGGAGCCGAACAAGTCCGCGTCCGATGGGTGGGCGAGCTACTGCCGGAAATGCCGTGCGGAGCGTAATCGGATCAGCTACTTCAAGCGCAAGTACGGCCTCACCCCAGCCGAGTTGGACGCCATGGTGGCCGAGCAGCACGGCATCTGTTGTATCTGTCTCGCTGGTCCGGCCGAGCATGTGGATCACTGCCACCAGACGGGTAGGGTCCGAGGCGTACTGTGCTTCAGCTGCAACGCGGCGCTGGGGCAGTTCAAGGATCGGCCCGACGTCATGAGGCGGGCTGCGACATACGTGGAAGGAAACGCGTGGAAGCCAACACTCGTAGCACCGGGCGTCTACCAGCTGCCTTCCTGACGCCTGGGTCGTCGTCCTTCATGGACTTCCTGTCGGAGCACCAGCCGGAGCTGCTGCCCGGCAAGCGGCAGCTGCCGCCGACCCAGGGCGTGATCGAGGCCCCGCACGGCACGACGATCGTGGCCGTGACGTTCCCCGGCGGTGTGGTGCTCGCCGGCGACCGACGGGCCACGATGGGGAACATCATCGCGCAGCGGGACATCGAGAAGGTGTTCCCCGCGGACGAGTACTCGGCGGTGGGAATCGCCGGTACGGCCGGTCTGGCCGTGGAGATGGTCAAGCTGTTCCAGCTGGAGCTGGAGCACTTCGAGAAGGTCGAGGGGGCGCAGCTCTCCCTGGAGGGCAAGGCGAACCGTCTGTCGACCATGATCCGTTCCAACCTCGGCATGGCGATGCAGGGTCTGGCGGTGGTCCCGCTGTTCGCGGGCTACGACGTGGACCGGGAGAAGGGCCGCATCTTCTCCTACGACGTGACGGGTGGCCGTTCCGAGGAGTCCGGTTACGCGGCCACGGGTTCCGGCTCGATCTTCGCGCGCGGTGCCATGAAGAAGCTCTTCCGTGAGGATCTGACCGAGGAGCAGGCCACGACGCTCGTGGTGCAGGCTCTGTATGACGCGGCTGACGACGACTCGGCGACCGGTGGTCCCGATGTCGCCCGCCGGATCTACCCGATCGTCACCGTGATCACCGAGGACGGCTTCCGCCGGCTCACCGACGAGGAGTCGTCCGGGATCGCCCGCTCGATCCTGGAGCGGCGTCTGGAGCAGCCCGACGGTCCGCGGGCCGCGCTGCTCTAGCCGGTCCGGCGCAGACGGCCCTCTTATCAAGGTGATCCAGTGACTTCGACAGAAAGGGACGGATAACCGGTGTCGACGCCGTTCTATGTCTCACCCCAGCAGGCCATGGCCGACCGGGCGGAGTACGCCCGCAAGGGCATCGCCCGTGGCCGCAGCCTGGTCGTGCTGCAGTATGCCGACGGCATCGTGTTCGTCGGCGAGAACCCGTCCCGTGCGCTGCACAAGTTCAGCGAGATCTACGACCGGATCGGTTTCGCGGCCGCCGGCAAGTACAACGAGTACGAGAACCTGCGGATCGGTGGTGTGCGCTACGCCGACCTGCGGGGGTACACCTACGACCGTGACGATGTGACCGCTCGCGGTCTCGCGAACGTCTACGCCCAGACGCTGGGCACGATCTTCTCCTCGGCGGCCGAGAAGCCGTACGAGGTGGAGCTGGTCGTGGCCGAGGTGGGGGAGACGCCCGAGGGCGATCAGATCTACCGTCTGCCGCACGACGGCTCGATCGTCGACGAGCACGGTTCGGTGGCGGTGGGTGGTAACGCCGAGCAGATCAGCAGCTATCTGGACCAGCGTCACCAGGACGGTATGTCCTTGGCGGAGGCCCTGAAGCTGGCGGTTCAGGCGCTGTCGCGGGACACCAACGGCACGCAGCGGGAGATCCCCGCCGAGCGGCTGGAGGTGGCGGTTCTGGACCGTACGCGTCCGCAGCAGCGCAAGTTCAAGCGCATCGTCGGCCGTCAGCTGGCCCGTCTTCTGGAGACGGACGGCGCGTCCACGGAGGCCGAGAGCTCCGAGGAGGAGTAGGCCGGCAGTCCAGCGTCAGTCCGCCCGTAGTGCGCCCCGGCCGATCATGGCCGGGGCGCGCGGCGTTGGAGGGGGTGTGCCGCTCAGGGTGTGCCGCTCACCCCGATGGCGTGTTCAGGCCCGTGCGCGGGCCGTGGAGCCCCGTACGACGAGTTCCACGGGGATGTCTCCCTCCTGGGGTGTGCGGCCCTCCAGGACCGCCAGGAGGGCGGCCATGCCGCGTTCCCCGAAGGTTTCGGCGTCGAGGCGCACGGTCGTGAGCTCGGGGTCGAGTGCGGTGGCGAGGCCGAGGTCGTCGACGCCGGTGACGGAGATGTCGTCGGGGACCCGGAGTCCGAGGCGGCGCAGTGCCTTGTAGGCGCCGGCGGCGAGTTTGTCGTCGTCGCAGACGAGTGCGGTGGGCCGGGGGCCGTCGGGCCCGGTGAGCGCGGCTTCCGTGGCGGCCAGGGCGCCCTCGATGGAGATGGGTGCGGTCACCGTCCGCAGGGTGGTTCCGGCGACCGTGGCGACCCGTGTGGCGAGTTCCTGGGCGCGTACCTCGAAGGTCCAGGAGGGGACGTCGGCGGCGAGGTGCAGGAAGTGTCGGTGGCCCAGGGCGAGGAGGTGGTCGGCGACCTGTCGTGCGCCGTCCCCGATGTCGAGGTTGACGGTGACGGCGCCGTGGCTGCCCCTGGGGTCGCTGTCGAGCATCACCAGGGGCAGTTGGTCGCCGCGGATGGCGGTGAGTGCGTCGGCGGCCATGGAGGAGGCGATGACGCCGTCGAGGGCGGCCTGGGCGGAGGCGAAGGGGTCGCGGGCGGGGCCGATGCCTTCGGGGGAGGGGTAGAGGACGACGCCGAAGCCGTGCCGGGCGGCGACGCGGGCGGCTCCGGTGTAGACGCCGCCGAAGAACTCGGTGGTGAGGGCGGGGACGACGAGGAGGACGGTGCGGGTGCGGCCGAGGCGGAGGTTGCGTGCGGCGAGGTTGGGCCGGTAGCCGAGTTCGCGGGCGGCTTCGCGGACGCGTTCGGCGGTGGTCTCGGAGACGCGGCCGCGCCATTTGTCGCCGAGGACGAGGGAGACGGCGGCCTGGGAGACACCGGCGGCCTGGGCGACGTCACGGCTCGTGGGCCGTGTACCTGCTCGTGCCACCGTGTGCGTGCTCCTTCGTGGGACTCGTGCGTATGGACTCGTCGTCCGCGCTCATGGTACGTATGGCAGAGGACGTTATACGTAACACTTCCTCCGTCGGCCCGTGCGGACCGGTGAGGGCGACGAGTCGACGAGAGTCGTTCGAGGGGCGGAACATGGCAGCCGGATACCTGGAGATCCTCAGGGCGCGGCACGCCGCGCGTCTGTTGGCGGGCACCCTGGTGGGGCGGTTGCCGAACGCGACGGCCGCGATCGCGATCGTGCTGTTCGTGCGGGCGGAGGGCGGGACGTACAGCCTGGCGGGGGCGCTGGCCGCCGTGTACGGCGTGGCGAACGCGGTGGGGCAGCCGCTGCTGGGCCGTCTGGTGGATCTGCGCGGGCAGCCGCGGGTGCAGCTGCCCGCGGCGCTGGTGTCGGCGCTCGGCATGACCGTCTTCGCGCTCTCGGGGCTGGATCCGCTGCCCGTCGCGTATCTCTCGATGGCGGTCGCGGGGCTGTTCACGCCCCCGCTGGAGGGCGGGCTGCGGGCCCTGTGGTCGTCGGTCCTGCGCCGGGAGGACCAGGTGCACACGGCGTACGCGATGGACGCGGTGGCCCAGGAGATCATGTTCACGGTGGGGCCGCTGCTGGTGACGCTGTGCGTGGCGCTGTGGTCCGCGGCGGCGGCGCTGGTCGTGCTCAATGTCATCGGGGTGCTCGGCGCGCTGTGGGTGGTGGTCTCGCCGCCGTCGCGGGCCTGGCGGTCGGCGCCGCGGGAGGCGCACTGGCTGGGCGCGCTGCGCTCGCCGGGGATGCTGGCGCTGCTCGGGGCGTTCCTGTTCGTGGGCATCGCGCTGGGTTCGATCACGGTCGCCGCGGTGTCGTACGCGGATGGTCACGGCGGGGACGCGGTGTACGGCTGGCTGATGGCGGGCGTGGGCCTGGGCGCGCTCGTCGGCGGTACGGCGTACGGGGCGCGGCGGTGGAACGGGGCGCCCGAGCGGCGGTTGCAGGTCCTGGTGGGGCTGCTTGCGGTCTGCTATGTGCCGTTGACGCTGATGCCGGGTCCGGTCGGGATGACGGGACTGACGACGCTCGCGGGGGTGTTCCTGGCGCCGGCGATCGCGTGCGGGTTCGTGCTGGTGGACCGGCACGCGCCGCGGGGGACGGTGACGGAGGCGTTCTCGTGGATCGTGACGACGTTCACTGTGGGCCAGTCGGTGGGTACGGCGGTGGCGGGGCCGGTCGTGGAGTGGGGCGGGACGCTGTGGGGGTTCGTGGTGCCGGGTGCCTCGGGGGCCGTGTCGCTGCTGGTTCTGCTGGCGACGGGACGGGTTCTGGCTGTTCCCTCGGGGGGTGCGGTGGTAGCGGTCTCATCGGAAAATGATCCAAACCGTGCTGTCGAACCCCGTTTCAGGTCGGTGGATCGGGCGTAATGTTCAGTCATGGACCGCCGCATTTTCGGGCTGGAGAACGAGTACGGCGTCACGTGCACGTTCAGGGGACAGCGCCGTCTGTCTCCTGACGAGGTGGCGCGGTACCTCTTCCGCCGTGTCGTGTCATGGGGCCGCAGCAGCAATGTGTTTCTGCGGAACGGGGCCCGCCTCTATCTCGACGTGGGCTCACATCCGGAATACGCGACACCCGAATGTGACAACGTGACCGAGCTGGTCACTCACGACAAGGCCGGCGAGCGCATTCTGGAAGGACTGCTGGTCGACGCCGAACGCCGCCTGCACGAGGAGGGAATCGCGGGCGACGTCTATCTCTTCAAGAACAACACGGACTCGGCGGGCAACTCATACGGTTGCCATGAGAACTATCTGGTGGCGCGGCACGGGGAGTTCTCCCGGCTCGCCGACATCCTCATTCCGTTCCTGGTCACGCGGCAGTTGTTGTGTGGCGCGGGCAAGGTGTTGCAGACGCCGCGTGGTGCTGTGTACTGCGTGAGTCAGCGTGCGGAGCACATCTGGGAGGGCGTCAGCTCGGCGACGACGCGTTCCCGGCCGATCATCAACACGCGTGACGAGCCGCACGCGGACGCGGAGCGGTACCGCCGGCTCCATGTGATCGTGGGCGACTCGAACATGTCCGAGACGACCATGCTGCTGAAGGTCGGTGCCACCGATCTGGTGCTGCGCATGATCGAGGCGGGCACGGTGATGCGGGACCTGACGCTGGAGAACCCGATCCGGGCGATCCGCGAGGTCAGCCATGACATCACGGGCCGGCGCAAGGTACGGCTGGCCAGTGGCCGGGAGGCGTCCGCGCTGGAGGTGCAGCGCGAGTACTTCGAGAAGGCCGTGGACTTCTGCGAGCGGCGCGGTATCCGCACGGGCACCGTGGAGCAGGTCCTGGAGCTGTGGGGTCGCACGCTGGACGCGATCGAGGCCGAGGACCTGGACCGGATCGGTACCGAAATCGACTGGGTGATGAAGTACAAGCTCATCGAGCGGTACCGGGCCAAGCACAACATGACCATGTCGCATCCGCGGGTCGCGCAGATAGACCTCGCGTATCACGACATTCACCGTCGTCGTGGGTTGTACTACCTCTTGGAGAGGAAAGGTCAAGCCGCCCGGATCTGCAATGACTTGAAGATCTTCGAGGGCAAGTCGGTTCCGCCGCAGACGACTCGGGCGCGGCTGCGTGGTGACTTCATCCGGCGGGCGCAGGAACAGCGCCGGGATTTCACGGTCGACTGGGTGCATCTGAAGCTCAACGACCAGGCGCAGCGCACGGTGTTGTGCAAGGACCCGTTCCGTTCGGTGGACGACCGGGTGGAGAAGCTGATCGCCGGAATGTGAGCCGGAATGTTCCGGGTGTGTCACCCGCTCTGGAATTCACCGGGGCGGGTGGCCTCTGCGTCGGAACGCAACGCGGGGCGCCGTACGTTTGCCGTACGGCGCCCTTCTCACGCCGTAGAGTTGCGCGCACGCATCCGACAAGATCGACCGATACGAGGCCCTCACCGTGCGCCGACGCTCACTCCTCATCGCTGTCCCCGCTGGACTGGTCACGCTCGCCGCCTGTGGTGACGACAAGTCCGACTCGGCCAAGGCCAGCAGCAGCCCGTCCGCGTCGGCGAGTGCGGCGAAGCCGCCGAAGATCGTGGACGGTCCGCTGCCCGCGATCACGGACGGGGTGAAGTTCGACGAGAAGCCGACCGTAGCGAAGGGCAGTGGGGATCCGTCGAAGAACCTGGCCGTGAAGACGGTGATCGCGGGCACCGGCAAGACGGTCGCCGAGGGTGACTACATCCAGGCGAACTATCTGGGGCAGATCTGGAAGACGGCCAAGGTCTTCGACAACTCCTACGACCGCAAGACGCCGCTGGTCATCCAGCTGAGCCCGCAGGGCATCATCGACGGCTGGCGCTACGGGCTGACCGGCAAGAAGGCCGGCAGCCGGGTCGAGATGGCCGTGCCGCCGACCTGGGGCTACGGCACCCAGGGGAACCCCCAGGCGGGTATCAAGGGCGACGACACGCTGGTCTTCGTGGTGGACATCCAGAACACGTTCAACGCCAAGAGTTCCGCCAAGGGCAAGAACGTCCCGCAGAACGACGCGAAGCTGCCGAAGGTGAGCACGAACACCGACGGCAAGGCCCCCACCATCGACATCCCGAAGGCGGACCCGCCGGCCGGTCTGGCCTCGACGTACATCATCGAGGGCGACGGCCCGGAGGTCGCCGCCGACGACAGCCTGCTGGTGCAGTACAAGGGCGTCATCTGGGACACCGGCAAGGAGTTCGACTCCTCGTACAGCCGGGACGCGCTGAGCTCGTTCGGGATGCAGCAGGTCGTCAAGGGCTGGCAGCAGGGCATGGCGGGCAAGAAGGTGGGCAGCCGCCTTCTGATCGTGATTCCTCCGAAGCTCGGTTACGGCGACACGCCGCCGAGTGGCAGCGACATC
Organism: Streptomyces neyagawaensis; assembly: GCF_023516595.1. Taxonomy (GTDB): domain Bacteria; phylum Actinomycetota; class Actinomycetes; order Streptomycetales; family Streptomycetaceae; genus Streptomyces; species Streptomyces neyagawaensis. The sequence continues at coordinate 48,004 of NZ_JAMGBG010000029.1, forward strand.
AAGAAGGACTCCACGATGGTCTTCACCGTGGACATCCTCGCGAAGATGTGAGTACGCGGGATGCGAGACTGTCCCGCGTTGTCTTTTCGTACAAGAGCAGGAGCCTGAAGACGTGAGCATTGAGAAGCCCGAGATCGACTTCCCCGGTGGCGAGCCCCCGAAGGACCTTGAGATCAAGGACATCTGGGAGGGCGAGGGCCCGGTCGCGCAGGCGGGCCAGAAGGTCACCGTGCACTACGTGGGCGTGGCCTTCAGCACCGGCGAGGAGTTCGACGCCAGCTGGAACCGTGGTACGCCGTTCAGCTTCCCGCTGGGTGGTGGCCGTGTCATCAAGGGCTGGGACCAGGGCGTGCAGGGCATGAAGGTCGGCGGCCGCCGTCAGCTGACCATCCCCGCGCACCTCGCCTACGGCAACCAGAGCCCCACCCCGGCGATCAAGCCGGGCGAGACGCTGATCTTCGTGGTCGACCTGCTCGGGGTCTGATCATCGTACGACCGGAGCGGCCCGGTCCTGTGACCGGAGCCGACCACCTGGGGTCCATGCCTGTCCGGGCATGGGCCCTCGGCTTTTGCCGCGACGCTCGGTAGCGGTACGGTCGTGCCGCAGAAGCACCCATAGGGAAGGGCGTCGATGGCCATTGCCAAGGCCGAGCGGTTGATGAACCTGGCGCTGTGTCTGCTGGGGACGCGCCGACCGCTCAGCAAGCGCGAGCTGCGGGATTCCATCGAGGCGTATGTGGAGGCCGCCAGGCCGGGTATGGACGCAGCCGGGTCCGACGACTCCTTCAACCGCATGTTCGAGCGCGACAAGGACGATCTGCGCGAACTCGGCCTGGTCATCGAGACGGTGGAGAACCTCGACGGCGAGGTCGGCTACCAGGCCCGCCGCGACAGCAACAGCCTCCCGCCCATCACCCTCGACGCCGAGGAGGCCGCGGCCCTCGGGCTCGCCGCCAAGGTGTGGCAGCAGGCCCGGCTCGCCGGGGCCGCGAGCGGTGCCCTGCAGAAGCTGCGCGCGGCCGGCCTCCCCGAGGACGTCGACCCGTACGAGGCCCATGGGGCGCTGGAGCCGCGGATCCCGGTGCACGAGGCCGCCTTCGAGCCGCTGATGCTGGCCTGCCGGGACCGCCGCCCGGTGGTGTTCGAGTACCGCAAGGCCACCGCCGCCCGCCCTGAGCCCCGCCATGTGGAGCCGTGGGCGCTGGAGTGCTGGCGCGGCCACTGGTACCTCGCCGGTTTCGACCGGGACCGGGGCGCCGAGCGGGTCTTCCGGCTGTCGCGGATCACCGGCAAGGTGCGCAGCCGGGGCGGCGCCTTCACCGCCGAGGTCCCGGACGTCGTCACGGTGCGGGAGACCGTCGCGAGCTGGGCGGGGGAGACCGCCGACCGCTCCGCGCTGATCCGGCTCCGCACGGGCGCCGGCTATCCGCTGCGGGCCAGGGCCACCGCCGTGCGGGAACTCGGTGACGGCTGGGACGAGTTGGAGATTCCGTACGGGCACGGTCTGGACGCCTGGCTGGTCGAGTTCGGGCCCGACGTGGTCGTCCTGGACCCCGCCGAGCTGCGGGCCGACGTGGTGGACCGGCTGCGTGCCGTGGCCAAGGGTTGAGGGGACGTAAGAAAGTGGTGGGAAAACCGGCCCGGCCGGCGAACGCCATCGACCAGACCCGGCGGATGCTCTCCCTGGTCACGTATCTGCGCGAGCGCCCCGGCGCCCGTATCGAGGACGTGGCCCGCGCCTTCGGGATCACCGAGGACGAGCTGGTGTCGGACCTCGATGTGCTGCCCATGTGCGGGACCAGCTTCCGCGGCGGTGACCTGCTCGACATCGACACCGACGGCGAGCGGATCTGGTGGCACAACCCGGCCGCGCTCGGGGCGGAGGCCGCCGAGCCGCTGAGGCTGGCCGCCGACGAGGCCACCGCCCTGCTCGTGGCCGCCCGCGCGGTCGCCACGCTGCCCGGGCTGCGCGAGAGCGACCGGCAGGCGCTGCTGCGGGCCACCGCCAAGGTGGAGACGGCCGCGGGCGAGGCGGCCGGGGCCAGCTCCCGGCTGTCGGTGACCTTCGAGTCGGAGGGCGGTGTCTTCGCCGACGTCGACCGGGCCATCTCGGAGCGCCGACGGCTGTGGATCCGCTACTACTCGCCGGCCCGCGACGAGGTCACCGAACGGGAGATCGACCCGATTCGCCTGGTCAGCGTGGGTCACACCTATGTCGAGGCATGGTGCCGCCGCTCGGAGGCGCGCCGGACCTTCCGTCTCGACCGGGTCGCCGAGATCAAGATCCTCGACGAGCCGTCCGCGCCGCCCGAGATCGAGCTGCGGGATCTGTCGGAGGCGCTGGTGCAGCCGGCCGCAGAGGACCCGGAGGTCGTCGTCGAGGTCGGGCCCGGCGGACGGTGGGTCGCCGAGTACTACCCGCACGACAGCGCCGAGGAGCTCCCGGACGGCGGGCTGCGGATCACCCTGCGCACGCCCGACCCCGCCTCGCTGCGGCGGCTCGCGCTGCGGCTCGGGCCGGACGGGCGGATCGTCTCGCCCCAGGACCTGGCCGACAACGCCCGACGGGCGGCCCGGGAGGCCCTGGCGGCCTACGACGAGGCCGGACCGGCGTACGCCGGGCTCGACGCCCGGCTCGGTGCGCCCCGTGCGGTCGATGGAGCTCAGGAGCGGCGGTACGACAGACAGGAGCGAGGGCTGTGAACGGCGGGTCGGCTGTGTCTGGAGCTCAGGGCCTGCAGGGTGTGCAGGGTTTACAGGGCGTGCCGGAGATGTCGGCGGCGGTCGCGTTCGCGGGCATGAAGCGGGTGGTCGACGTGGTGTTCAGGGCCGGATGCCCCGACTGCCGGGCCAACTTCGAACTCGGCGCGAGCGCGCTGCGGCTGGCCATCGGCGCCACCAGCAAGACCACGTTCTACTCCTTCACCTGCCCCGAGTGCGGTGTGGCCGTCCGCAAGCCGGCCGGGGAGCGCATCGTCGAGCTGCTGACCGGGGGCGGCGTGCGGACGCTGCGGCTCCATTCGCCGGGCTAGGGTCGTCGCTATGTTCTGGCCGATGTTCGCTGTCGCTATGGGTTTTCTGGGGCTCTCCGTGCTGGGGGTGCTCGCCGTCCGGGTCTTCGTCGAGGCCCAGCGGCTGGGCCGGCAGGTCACCGAGTCGGCGCGGCGGATCAACAGGGCGGCGGAGGACCTGGAGCGGGCGACGGCGAGCGCGGCCCGCTCCGTGGACGCGCTGTGAGTGGCCGGCCTGCTCCACTGCGCTGTGCGTGGGCGGCCTGTTCCGTGGACGCGGCGTGAGCGGACCGCTGACCTGCTCTGTGGGCGCGGCGTGAACGAGCCGGCACACCTGCTCTGTGGACGCGGCGTGAGCGAGCCGCTGACCTGACCCGTGGCCGTGCTGTGAGCCGTCGGCCTGCTCCGTGGACGCGCTGTGAGCGGTCGACCCGCTTCGTGGACACGCCGTGAGGTAAGAGCGTGGCTGCGGTGCGGTGCGGGCGTGGCTGCTGTGAGTCGGTGGGCCTGTGCGGTTTGCGCCACTTCGCCCTGTCACCTTCATACCTTCGGCAGGTACGCTGCCTGTCGCGGCCCGGTGAACGAGGCCAGGGTCGCGCGAATCGGGAGTACGCACAGGGATTGCCTCTGATTCACCCCTGAGCGTTACGATCGCTGCCAGTGCGATCGTTCGGACACTTGTCCGACCGGTCGGACAGCCCTCACCCGCCCGCCTCGGTGAAGAAGGTAGACAGTTATGGGTAACCTCGGCCCCACCGAGATCATTCTGATCCTCGTCGTCGTCATTCTGCTGTTCGGTGCGAAGAAGCTCCCGGATATGGCGCGTTCGCTCGGCAAGTCGGCCCGCATCCTCAAGAGCGAGGCCAAGGCCATGAAGAGCGACGGCCAGGACGACACCACCTCGGCCGCGCCCGCGCACACGAGCGGCGAGGCCCAGACTCAGCGCACGATCCAGGCCGCCCCCGGTGACGTGACCAGCTCCCGGCCCGTGGCCGAGCCGACGGACACGACCAAGCGCTGACGCAAGGCCGGACGGGACGTCCGGCCTGCCGCACGAGATGAGGACGTGGGTTGCTCAAGTCTGCCCGCAAGACGGAGAAGGATCCGGAGGGGCGCATGCCCCTCGCGGAGCACCTGCGCGAGCTGCGAAACCGTCTGGTGAAGAGTCTGCTGGCGATCGTCATCGCGACCGTCTTCGCAGTCCTCTTCTACAAGGACATCATCCAGTTCTTCACGGATCCCATCCTCCGCGCGGTGGGATGCGACTACTCCTTCGCCGAGCTGGCGAAGAACACCAATGAGACGCAGTGCGCGCGCATCGTGCAGAACGGTCTTCTGAGCCCGTTCACCCTCGCCCTGACGGTCTCCCTGTCGTCGGGCGTGGTGCTGGCCGCACCGGTGTGGCTGTACCAGCTCTGGGCGTTCGTCGCCCCGGGTCTGCACCGGAACGAGAAGAAGTACAGCCTGGGTTTCGTGGCGGCGGGCTTCCCGCTGTTCGTCATGGGTGCGTACTTCGCGTACTGGTCGTTGCCCAAGATGGCCTCGGTGATGCTGCAGTTCTCCATCATCGGAAGCGACAACCAGCTCCCCCTCGACGACCTGCTGAACCTCATCATGCGGATGATCGTCGTCTTCGGCCTCTCCTTCGAGCTGCCGCTGCTGCTGGTGATGCTGAACTTCGGTGGGGTGCTCTCCGGTAAGAAGATGGCCGGCTGGTGGCGGGGCATGATCCTCGGCATCACGCTGTTCGCGGCCATCGCCACCCCCAGCACCGACCCGATCTCGATGCTGGCCCTGGCCGGCCCCATCTGGGTCCTGTACTTCGTGGCGTCGGCCATCGCCCTGCTCAACGACAGGCGCCGGGCCCGCATCGAGGCCCTGAAGCCGGGCGACGACGAGGCCTCCGAGCTTGATCTCACGCCCGAGGACATCGGCGAGGTCGAGACCGTGTCCGTGAGTACGGCGCTGCCGTCTCCCTCGCCGTCACCGGAGACGGAACGCGACCGGATCAACGGCTACGACGACGTCACCTGACGCACCGCACCACACCCATCCGTGACGTGACGTACACGCACCGCCACGGAACAGACCTCGCAAGGCCGGGAGCGGCCGGGGCGCCCACAAGGCGCACCCGGCCGCTCCCGTGCGCGGGGCAGTCATCCGGATAATGATCGTCCCGTTGTCAGTGGGGCCCGGTACGCTCGAAAGCACGATGACAGAGGATCTCTCACCGGCCGAGCGGTATGCGGCAGCACGTAGGCGCGCTGCCGAGCAGGCCACCGCGCTCGCGTCCTTCCGCGAGATGTACGACTTCGGCCTCGACCCCTTCCAGATCGAGGCCTGCCAGGCGCTCGAGGCGGGCAAGGGCGTCCTGGTGGCCGCCCCCACCGGCTCGGGCAAGACGATCGTCGGCGAGTTCGCCGTCCACCTCGCCCTGAAACAGGGCAAGAAGTGCTTCTACACGACACCCATCAAGGCCCTGTCGAACCAGAAGTACGCCGACCTGTGCCGCCGCTACGGCGCCGACCAGGTCGGACTCCTCACCGGCGACAACAGCGTCAACTCCGACGCCCCGGTGGTCGTGATGACCACCGAGGTCCTGCGGAACATGCTGTACGCGGGCTCCCAGACCCTCCGCGGCCTCGGCTACGTGGTCATGGACGAGGTGCACTACCTCTCCGACCGCTTCCGCGGCGCCGTCTGGGAAGAGGTGATCATCCACCTCCCCGAGTCGGTCACCCTCGTCTCCCTCTCGGCGACCGTGTCGAACGCCGAGGAGTTCGGCGACTGGCTGGACACCGTGCGCGGCGACACCGAGGTGATCGTCTCCGAGCACCGGCCCGTGCCGCTGTTCCAGCACGTGCTCGCCGGCCGGCGGATGTACGACCTCTTCGAGGAGGGCGAGGGCCACCGCAAGGCCGTCAACCCCGACCTCACGCGCATGGCCCGCATGGAGGCCAGCCGCCCCTCGTACCAGGACCGCAGACGGGGCCGCGCCATGCGCGAGGCCGACCGTGAGCGCGAGCGCCGCCAGCGCTCCCGCATCTGGATCCCGAGCCGGCCGGAAGTCATCGAACGGCTCGACTCCGAGGGCCTGTTGCCGGCCATCACCTTCATCTTCAGCCGCGCCGCCTGCGAGGCCGCCGTCCAGCAGTGCCTGCACGCGGGCCTGCGCCTCAACGACGACGACGCACGCCTGAGGGTGCGCGCCCTCGTCGAGGAGCGCACCGCGTCCATCCCCTCCGAGGACCTCCACGTCCTCGGCTACTTCGAGTGGCTGGAAGGCCTGGAGCGTGGCATAGCGGCCCATCACGCGGGCATGCTGCCGACGTTCAAGGAGGTCGTCGAGGAACTCTTCGTGCGCGGCCTGGTCAAGGCCGTGTTCGCCACCGAGACCCTCGCCCTCGGCATCAACATGCCCGCCCGTTCGGTGGTGCTGGAGAAGCTCGTCAAGTGGAACGGCGAGCAGCACGCCGACATCACCCCCGGCGAGTACACCCAGTTGACCGGTCGCGCCGGCCGCCGCGGCATCGACGTCGAGGGCCACGCCGTCGTGCTGTGGCAGCGCGGCATGAACCCCGACCACCTCGCCGGACTCGCGGGCACCCGCACCTATCCGCTGCGCTCCAGCTTCAAGCCGTCGTACAACATGGCGGTGAACCTGGTCGAACAGTTCGGCCGGCACCGCTCGCGGGAGCTGCTGGAGACGTCCTTCGCGCAGTTCCAGGCCGACAAGTCCGTCGTCGGCATCTCCCGCCAGGTCCAGCGCAACGAGGAGGGGCTCGAGGGCTACAAGGAGTCCATGACCTGCCACCTCGGGGACTTCGAGGAGTACGCCCGCCTCCGGCGTGAGCTGAAGGACCGGGAGACCGAACTGGCCAAGCAGGGCGCGGCCCAGCGGCGCGCCGAGGCCGCCGTGGCCCTGGAGAAGCTCAAGCCGGGCGACGTCATCCACGTCCCGACCGGCAAATACGCGGGGCTCGCCCTGGTGCTGGACCCCGGCCTGCCCGCCGGGCGGTCCAACGGCCACCGCGGCTTCGAGTACCACGACGGGCCGCGCCCGCTGGTGCTCACCGCCGAGCGGCAGGTCAAGCGGCTGGCGTCGATGGACTTCCCGGTGCCCGTCGAGGCGCTGGAGCGGATGCGGATCCCGAAGTCCTTCAACCCCCGCTCGCCGCAGTCCCGCCGCGATCTGGCGTCCGCGCTGCGCACGAAGGCCGGCCACCTGGTGCCCGACCGGCACCGCAAGCGGCGCTCCGCAGCCGCCGACGACCGTGAGATCGCACGGCTGCGCGCCGACCTGCGGGCCCACCCCTGCCACGGGTGCAGCGACCGCGAGGACCACGCCCGCTGGGCGGAGCGCTACTACCGGCTCAAGCGGGACACCACGCAGCTGGAGCGGCGCATCGAGGGCCGCACCAACACGATCGCCCGCACCTTCGACCGGATCGTCGCGCTCCTGACCGAGCTGGACTATCTGCGGGGCAACGAGGTCACCGAGCACGGCAAGCGGCTCGCCCGGCTCTACGGCGAGCTGGACCTGCTGGCGAGTGAATGCCTGCGCGCCGGCGTCTGGGAGGGCCTCGGCCCCGCGGAACTCGCCGCCTGTGTCTCCGCGCTCGTCTACGAGGCCCGGGTCGGCGACGACGCGATGGCGCCGAAGCTGCCGTCCGGCGCCGCGAAGGCCGCGCTCGGCGAGATGGTCCGGATCTGGGGGCGGCTGGACGCGCTGGAGGAGGAGTTCCGGATCACCCAGAGCGAAGGGGTCGGACAGCGCGAGCCCGACCTCGGCTTCGCCTGGGCCGCGTACATGTGGGCCTCCGGGAAGGGGCTCGACGAGGTGCTGCGGGAGGCGGACATGCCGGCCGGTGACTTCGTGCGGTGGTGCAAGCAGGTGATCGACGTACTCGGGCAGATCTCGGCGGCTGCCCCTTCCGGGTCGACCGTGGGCAAGAGTGCGCGCAAGGCGGTCGACGAGCTGTTGCGGGGGGTTGTGGCCTACTCCTCGGTGGGGTGACGCCTACGGGGGGTGGGGTGCGGGGTGTTCGGCGGGTGCGTGTGTGGCTGGTTGCGTAGTTCCCCGCGCCCCTCGCTGCTCTCCGGTCACATGGGACCCTCGGGTCCGCCGCTGGTCAGGAACGACCTCCAGCCGCCGTAGCGGGTGATGTCCTCGGCGTCCCGCAGGGCTGTCGGTTCGCAGAGGAAGCCGGGGGTGCTCGTGCCGTCGGCCAGCCGCACACTGCCCAAGGCCATGGGGTGGGGGAGTGCTGTCAGGAGGCGGCCCAGGCCCTCCGCCGGGAGGCGCCAGATCTCCGTCTCGATCGCGGCGCCGCCCTCGCCGACGTGGACCAGGCCCGGCTTCGGCGGGGACGTCCGCAGGGCGTGGAGGCGGTACACGGGGGCCGTGGTCGTCGTGCGCTCCAGGCGGGCCCCCAGCGAGAGGAGCTGGGGGTTCAGGGGCTGGCCCGAGAGATGGGCGCCGACCACGGCCAGCCGGGTCTCCGGCGGGAGGAGCGCGGCGATCCTGGCGAGCCGCTCGTCCGTGAACGCCGGGCCGATCAGCATCACACCGAAGGGCAGGCCGTTCACCTCGCCCGCGGGGGCGGCCACCGCCGCCAGGTCGAACAGGTTCGTCGAGTTGGTGAAGCGGCCCAGGCGGGCATTGGCGCCCAGCGGGTCGGCGGCCACATCGGCGAGGGTCGGGTGCCCCGGGGCCGTCGGCAGCAGCAGGGCGTCCGCGTCGGCCAGTTCGACGAGGGCGTGGGCGCGCAGCGCGGCCAACCGGTCCTGATCGGCGAACAGTTGATGGGCCGGGACCTCGCGGGCGCGGCTGATGATGCCTGCCACGGTGGGGTCGAGACAGTCCACACCGTCGGCGAGGGCCTTGTCGACGAAGGCGCCCACCGCCGTGTACCGCTCCGCCACGAACGCGCCCTGGTACAGCATCGCGGCCGCCTCGGTGAACGGGGTGAGGTCCAGGGCGCGGATCTCCACGCCCGCGTCGCCCAGTCGCGTCACCGCCGCCTCGTACGCCTCCGCCCAGCCGTCGTCCAGTTCGCCGAGCTGCTCGCGGGGCGGGACGGCGACACGCCACGGACCCGGGGCGCGCTGCGGGAGGGGCGGGAGGGCTCGGGCCGACGGGGAGGTCATGTGGGCGAGGGCCTGCTCGGCCTCCGGGAGGGTGCGGGCGAACACCGTCACACAGTCGAGGGAGGCGCAGGCGGGGACCACGCCGGTGGTGGGGACCTGACCACGGGTGGGCTTCAGGCCGACGATGCCGTTGAAGGCGGCGGGGACGCGGCCCGAGCCCGCGGTGTCCGTGCCGAGGGCGAGGTCGACGATGCCGAGGGCCACCGCCACGGCCGAACCGGAGCTGGAGCCGCCGCTGACCCTGGACGGGTCGTGGGCGTTGCGGACGGCGCCGTACGGGGAACGGGTGCCGACGAGGCCGGTCGCGAACTGGTCGAGGTTGGTGGTGCCCAGGACGATCGCGCCGGCCTCGCGGAGACGGGCGACGACCGGGGCGTCCGCGTCCGGCGGGTACGCGTAGGCCGGGCAGCCGGCGGTCGTGGGGAGGCCGTGGACGTCGATGTTCCCCTTGACGGCGAGGAGGCGGCCGGCGAGGGGGAGACGGTCCCCGGCGGCGAGGCGGGCGTCGACGGCCCTCGCCTCCGCTTCGACGTCCGGCCGGGCCCGCAGGTCGATCCAGATCTCGGGGCGGTCCACGGCGTCGATGCGCTCGTACGCCAGGCGAACTCGGGTCAGGGCCGGGGTGGGGGACGGGGTCGGGGACGGGTGCGGCATCGGTGCTCCTGGGATGGGACGGTCCGTCGGGCGTGCGGGTGAGCCCGTGTCAGTCGGCTGCGGGGCGAACCCGTGCCCCTCGGCGTGCGGGCGATGCCCCGCCCGTCGGCGTGCGGGGCGATTCCCCTGCCCGTCGACGTGCGGGGCGGGCCCCGATCAGTCGGTGTCGGGTGTCAGGACGAGGAGCGGGGTGCCCGCCTGGACCTGGGCGCCCGGGACGGTCAGGGTCTCGTGGACCACGCCGTTCAGCGGGGAGTGGACGCGGGACTCCATCTTCATGGCCTCCAGGGTCAGCAGGGGCCCGCCGGTGGTCACTCGGTCGCCGGGCCGGACGTGGAGCTGCCAGACCGACGCGGCGAACTCCGCCTCGATCACCCGCCCGCCCGCCGGGACATCGATCTCCGTCGAGGGCACCGGTGCGGCGGTGGCCGCCTCCGCTCGGGCGAACTCACCGGCGGCCTCCCACGCGGCTCGTTCCGCGGCGAAGGCGGACCGCTGGCGGGACCTGAACTCCGCTATGGAGTCGGCGTGTTCAGCCAGGAACCGCTGGTGGTCGGCGAGGGAGAACTCGCCCTCCTCGATCCGCGGGACGAAGCGGCCGGAGATGATGTCGGCCCGCAGAGCGAGGAGTTCGTCCGCGTCCACCGGATACCACTTCACCCGGTCGAAGAAGCGCAGCAGCCAGGGGGAGCCCGCCTCGAAGGCACCGCGCTGCTGCCAGGGGGACCAGACCTGGGTGGTGCGGCCGACGAACTGGTAGCCGCCGGGCCCCTCCATGCCGTAGACGCACAGATACGCGCCGCCGATGCCCACCGAGTTCTCGGCGGTCCAGGTGCGGGCAGGGTTGTACTTCGTCGTCACCAGGCGGTGACGTGGGTCGAGCGGGGTCGCCACCGGCGCACCCAGGTACACATCGCCCAGGCCCAGGACCAGGTACTCGGCGGCGAACACCGTGTCGTAGACGTCCGCCACCGATTCCAGGCCGTTGACACGGCGGATGAACTCGATGTTCCACGGGCACCAGGGCGCGTCGTCGCGGACACCGGCCATGTAGCGGGCGATGGCCTCACGGGTCGCGGGATCGTCCCAGGACAGGGGCAGGTGGACCGTGCGGGAGGGGACGACCAACTCGTCGGCCGGTGGGAGCGAGGCGACGATCCGCCGTACGGCGCCCAGGAGTTCGGGTTGGGGGAGCCGCGCCGGGTCGGTGCGGATCTGGAGGGAACGGATGCCGGGGGTGAGGTCGGTGACGCCGTCGGGGCCCGTCTCGGCCACCGCCTCCATCAGAGCGTGCACCCGCATTCGCAGGCCCAGGTCCAGCTGCATGGGGCCGAACTCGACGAGCAGGTTGTCGTCGCCGCTGCGGCGGTACGTGACCTCGCCGTCCCGGGCCAGGACACCGCCGTCGACGATCGCGGGCCGGGGTGAGGCGTCGTCGGCGACGGGCAGGAAGCGGACCGTGTCGCCCGGGCGGAGCTGCCCCAGCTTCCAGCGTTCCGTGGAGATCACCGTGGCCGGGCAGACGAATCCGCCGAGTGAGGGGCCGTCGGGGCCGAGCAGGACCGGCATGTCGCCGGTGTAGTCGACGGCGCCGACCGAGTACGGGGTGTCGTGGATGTTGGAGGGGTGCAGACCCGCCTCGCCACCGTCGGTCCGCGCCCAGCGCGGCTTCGGGCCGACCAGCCGTACGCCGGTGCGGGCCGAGTTGAAGTGGACCTTCCAGTCGGCGGCGTAGAACTCGTGGATGTCCTCCTCGGTGAAGAACTCCGGTGCCGCGTGCGGCCCTTCGAGGGCGGCCACCTGCCAGGTCGAGCCGAAGACCGGTTGGGCCTCGGCCGGTACGGGGCTGCCTTCGGTGACCCCTCCGCCGTGCAGCACGTCGCCCGTCCGCAGCTCCCGGCCGCCATGACCGCCGAAGCGCCCCAGGGTGAAGGTGGCCGCGCTGCCGAGGAACGACGGCACGTCCAGGCCGCCCCCGGCGAACAACACGTAGGTGCGCAGGCCGTGTTCCGTGGGGGCGCCGACGGCCAGTACGGCTCCGGCGGGCACCGTCACCGGCTCCCACTGCGGAACGGGGGAGCCGTCCACGGTCACGGGGGTCGGGGCGCCCGTCACGCACACCGTGGTGGCGTGCGTGAACCGCAAGGAGGGTCCCCGCAGGGTGCATTCGAGGCCCGGTGCGCCCTCGGGGTTGCCGAGCGCCGTGTTGCCGAGGCGGAAGGACAGGTCGTCCATGGGGCCGCAGGGCGGTACGCCGACCTGCCAGTACCCGGTGCGGCCGGGCCAGTCCTGCACGGTGGTGAGGGTGCCACCGGAGAGCACCTCGATACGGGGGGTCGGGTCGCTCACGCTCGCGAGAGTGGCGGTGGAGTGGGTGGCCCGCCGCAGATCAGGGTCGCGCAGGGCGGCTCTGAGCTGGCCGAGGTTGGTCTCGATGCCGTCGATCCGGGTCCGGGACAGCGCCTCGTCGAGCCGGCGCAGGGCGTGGGCGCGGTCCGGTCCGTGGGCGACGACCTTGGCGAGCAGCGGGTCGTACGACGTCGTCACCTCGGTGCCGGTCTCCACCCAGCCGTCCACGCGGACGCCCGGCGGGAACTCCACCCGCGTCAACAGGCCCGCGCTCGGCCGGTGTTCGCGGGAGGGGTCCTCGGCGTAGATCCGGGCCTCGACGGCGTGGCCGCGGGGTGGACCCGGGTCGCGGACGACGTCCGACTCGCCGCGTGCCAGGCGCAGCATCCAGGCGACGAGGTCGACGCCGTGGGTCTCCTCGGTGACCGGGTGCTCCACCTGGAGGCGGGTGTTGACCTCCAGGAAGTACGCCTCGCCGCGCTCCGGGTCGTACACGAACTCGACGGTCCCGGCGGAGCGGTAGGCGACGCTCGCGCACAGGTCGCGGGCCGAGGTGGCGAGCCGCTCGCGGACGGCGTCCGGGAGGTTGGGCGCCGGGGCCTCCTCGACGACCTTCTGGTTGCGGCGCTGGAGGGAGCAGTCCCGGTCGCCGAAGGTGACGACGTGGCCGGCGCCGTCGCCGAAGACCTGCACCTCCACGTGGCGTGCGTGCTCGACGAGGCGTTCGAGGAAGACACCGGCGGAGGAGAACGAGGCGGCGGCGACCCGCTGCACCCGCTCCCACGCCTCCGTGAGCTCGGCGACGGACCGGCAGGCCGACATGCCGATGCCGCCCCCGCCGCCGGTGGCCTTCAGCATCACCGGGTAGCCGATGGCCGCGGCGCGATCGAGGGCCTCGTCGAGGGAGGCCAGCAGGCCCGTGCCGGGAAGCAGTGGGACGCCCGCGGCCTCGGCGGCGGCCCGCGCGGTGTGCTTCGCGCCGAACAGCTCCAGCTGCTCCGGGGTGGGGCCCGCGAACACGATCCCGGCGTCCGCGCAGCGGCGGGCGAAGGCGGCGTCCTCGGACAGGAAGCCGTAGCCGGGGTGGACGGCGCCCGCGCCCGCGTCCTTGGCCGCCCTCAGCACCAGGTCGGCGTCGAGGTACGACTCCTGCGCGGGCGCCGGGCCGAGCCGTACGGCTGTGTCGGCGAGGCGGACATGGGGTGCGGCGCGGTCGGCGTCGGAGTACACCGCGACCGTGCGCAGGCCCAGGTCGCGGGCGGTACGGATGACGCGGACGGCGATCTCGCCCCGGTTGGCGACCAGCAGGGTGCCGAAGGTCATGCGGGGCTCCCTTGGGAGGGGGGTTCGGGGCTGGGGGAGGTGGCTCCGGTGGTACCGACGGGGAGTCCGGTGGCTGGGGCGGTGGATCCGGTCGTGGCGGCGGTGGGTCCGGTCGTGTCGGCGGGGGCTTCGGCGGTCGTGCCGGCGGCTTTGGTCGTGTCAACCTGGGCTTCGAGCAGTGGCTGGTCGATGGTCATCTCGACGGCAGTCGGGGTGAAGCCGTTGCAGGGGTTGTTGATCTGGGGGCAGTTGGAGACCAGCACGAGGACGTCGCGTTCGGCACGCAGGGTCAGGGACAGCCCCGGCGCGGAGATGCCGTCGACGATGCCGAGGGTGCCGTCCTTCTCGACCGGCACGTTCATGTACCAGTTGATGTTCGACACGAGGTCGCGTTTGCCGAGGCCGTGCCGGGCGCCCTCCGCGAGGAAGTTGTCCACGCAGGCGTGCTGCGACCAGGTGTGGTGCCCGTACCGCAGGGTGTTCGACTCCTTCGAGCAGGCGCCGCCCACCGTGTCGTGCCGGCCGACGTCGTCGGCGACCACGGTCATCAGCGGGGTGTGCTCGTTGGACATCAGCACACTGCCGGTGGTGAGGAAGATGCCGCCCTGCGCGTGGATCGTGTCGGGAGCGCTGTAGCGGACGGCTGTGTCGTGGGCGTCGTACACGAGGAAGTCGACGGCCTGGTTGCCGTGCAGATCGGTGAGGGTGAGGGTCCCGCCGGCCGGGACGACGGCGGACCAGGCGGCGCGGGCCGCGACGACCACGGAAGTCATACGGTCCCCCTCGCGGCTCGGGCCGCAATGATCACGGTTGTCATGCGGACCCCCTGGCGGTGTGGAACTCGGCGGTGTTGAGGAAGGCCCGGCGTCCCTCCGGGGTGGCGTTCCACAGCGGATCGTCAGGCTCGGTCGCTCGGGCCCGCCAGGCGAGCACCTCCAGCGCGGTGCTCACGTACTCCGGGCGCGGATCGGCCGGGTGCGGGACGTTGGCGATGAGGACGGTGACGTCCTGCTCGGTGCGCAGGGTGACGCTGGTGCCGGGGCCGGCGGAGCCGGTGAAGTCGAGGGTGCCGTCGTCGCGTACCTGGACGCCCTGGAAGAACGAGAGGGAGGGCGGCAGGTCGCGGGGGCCGAGGCCGTTCTTCGCGGCGGCGAGCTTGAACAGTTCGCGTCCGGCGGGGGAGGGGGACTGGGGGCTGCCGTCGCCGTAACGGGCGGTGTTGCGTACGAGGGTGGAGGTGCCGCACAGCGCGTCGTGCCGGCCGGAGGTGTCGGCGACCAGGGAGGCGAGGACGCGGCCCTGGTCGGACAGGAGCAGGACCCCTGCGCCGAGGTAGGCGTTCCACTGGACCTTGACGGTGTCGGCGACGTTCAGCCGCTCCCAGGGACGGTCGGCGACGTACAGCAGGACGTGGGCGCAGGCGTCGCCGTGCGGGTCGGTCAGGCGCAGCTCCGTGCCGCGGGCCAGCACCTTGTGCGTGTAGTTGCCGCCCGCGACGGTCTCGGCCCACACGAGGGGGCCGGCGTCGGGCGGCGGGTCGGGCCAGTCGCCGGCCGGGACGACCGGCATCGCCTCGGCGCGGGTGCCCTCCTGCGCGCGGGCGTGGTCGCGTGCTCCGTACGTGGTCGCTGTCGCCATGGCGGGACCTCCGGGTGCGGCGCTCATTTCTGTCGTGCGACAGAAATTAGGGGGGAGGTGGGTCGCCGCCATGTCCCACGTGTTGCGGGGCAGTTACTGGGGCCTCACCGGCCGGATGTTGGCGGGTGGGGTGGTGGGGGTTGATCGCCTTCCGGTGGGATGTCGCCGTGTGTGTGCGAGGATCGAACGCATGGGAAGCGCGGGTGGTGCGGGCGAACGCACGGGAGGCGCGGGTCGTGCGGGCGAACCCGCGGGACGTGCCGGTGGTGCGGGCGAACGCGCGGGAACCGGTGCTGCGGGCGAGCGCACGGGAAGTGCCGGTGCTGCGGGTGGGCGGCGGGTCGGGAGGCCCAGGGTCGCGCAGCGGCCGGACAGCGGGTTGTCGCCGCGCGGCGAACTCCTCGCGGCGGCGGCCGAGTTGTTCACCACGCGTGGCTATGCCGCCACCACCACCCGGGCCGTAGCCGAGCGGGCCGGGATGCGGCAGGCGTCCATGTATCACTACGTCTCCGGCAAGGAGGAGTTGCTGGCGGAGCTCCTGGAGTCCACGGTGACGCCGTCCCTGGGGTACGCCCGTGAACTGCTCACCCGGGACGCCGACCCGGCCGAGGAGCGGCTGTGGGAGCTGTGTCGCGCCGATGTGGAGTTGCTGTGCGGCGGCCCGCACAACCTCGGCGGGCTGTACCTCCTCCCCGAGGTCCGCGCCGAACGCTTCGCCGGCTTCCATGCCGTGCGGGCCGAACTGAAGGATGCCTACGGCCAGTTGATCGCGGCGACGGCCGTGGGCGCGGCGCTGGCCAAGAGTGAGCTGGAGCTGCGGACCGACCTCGTGTTCGGGCTGATCGAGGGGGTCATCCTCGTGCACCGCTCCGACCCGGACCGCCAGGTGTCCGCGTTCGCCGAGG
Organism: Streptomyces neyagawaensis; assembly: GCF_023516595.1. GTDB lineage: Bacteria > Actinomycetota > Actinomycetes > Streptomycetales > Streptomycetaceae > Streptomyces > Streptomyces neyagawaensis. Next base: position 64,034 of record NZ_JAMGBG010000029.1, read on the forward strand.
CCACGGCGGACGCCGCGCTGCGTATTGTCGGCGCCTGACGCCTGACGCCTGACGCCTGACGCCTGGGGTCTGCTGTCTCGGCTTGGCCGTACGACCGACCTTCAGGGCCGGCCCTCGCCCCCTCGCCCCGCACGCCCGCGCTTTCGCACGCCCGTACCCCGTCACGCTATGCGTTCGAGTCACGCCTGAGCGTGTAAACGACCAGAGCGTACTCCTGTCGTGAGGGCGATTTCAGGCGGTTGCTGAATATGACACAGCGATGATCCGGTCGGACTAAGCTCGCCCGCAGCGCGCCGAGTTGAGGTGTATTCGTGCGCTTGTTCCAAAAATTACCGAAGATCCAGTTTGATTCCCGGATGAACCCCCAGCTAGTCCCAGAAGTCCCAGCAAGTCCCCCGACCTCCAGCCGATTTGTCGTTAGAGGGCATACATGGTGAGTGTTCAATCGCCTCCCGGTGGCCGTGACCTCCCCCACGGGCGCGTACTACTGCTGCCGGCGATACTGATGGCCGCGGCGACCGGGATCACCGTCGCCCTGGTGACAGGGCCGATCCGGCTCGCCGTCGGCTTGTCCGGAGCCGTCGCGACACTGCTGCTGATCGCGGTCGCGGTCGTGGCCGTGCGCGGCACCCGCCGCTCCGTGCGCGAACTGCGCGCCCAACAGGAACGGCGGACCCTCTCCCTGGAGCAGCGGATCGCCGCCCACGACCAGGAGTTCACCCGGCTGGCCAAGGAGATCCTGCCCGCCGTGCTGTACCGGCTGCGCGGCGGAGAATCCCCCTCAGAGGTGATTCGCCACGTCATCGACGGAGACGCGGAGTGGCGGGAACTCCCCGAGTCGCAGCGCGACTTGCTGCGCGCGGTGCTCGACATCGTGGACCGCGAGGAAGCGATGCGCGACTCCTCGCAGCGTTCCTTCGTCAACATCGCCCGCCGCGTCCAGGCGATCGTCCACCAGCAGAACAAGGAACTCCGAGAGATGGAGGAGGACCACGGGCGCAACCCCGAGGTCTTCGACGACCTGCTGCGCATCGACCACGGCACCGCGCTGATCGGCCGCCTCGCCGACTCCATCGCCGTCCTCGGCGGCAGCCGCCCGGGCCGTGTCTGGCCCAAGCCGGTCCCGCTGTACAGCTGTCTGCGCGGCGCGATGTCCCGCATCCTGGAGTACCGCCGCATCGAGCTGCACTCCATCGCCAAGGTCAACGTCAACGGCGTCTCCGTCGAACCCGTCATCCACGCCTGCGCCGAACTCCTCGACAACGCGACCCGCTACTCTCCGCCGCACACCAAGGTGCACGTCACGGCGGTCGAGGTGCAGACCGGCGTCGCCATCGAGATCGAGGACGGCGGCATCAGCCTCAGCGAGGAGGCACGGGCCAAGGTCGAGGACATGCTGGCGAAGGCGCAGCAGGGCATGGACATGTACGACCTGGGCGGCAGCCCGCGTCTCGGTCTCGCCGTTGTGGGCCGGCTGTCGACGATGTACAACATGCAGGTCTCGCTGCGGCCGTCCGCCTACGGCGGCGTCCGAGCAGTCGTCGTCGTACCTCGCGACATGCTCACGGAGGAGGCCGCCCCGGGTCTCGCCCACGGCATCGGTATCGGCGCCGTACCCACCATGGACACCGGTGGTGTCGAGGGCCCCAACCGCAAACCGAAGCGTCGTCGTCCGACCACCGGTCCGCGGATCCCGAGCTCGGCGGAGGAGATGGGGCCGGGCGTGGAGGACGACGTGCCCGTCGTCACCGAGTGGACCGCCAACGGCCTGCCGCAGCGCCGCAGCCGGAACAAGATCCCGCTCAGCCAGCGCTACGCCGAGGCCGCCGCCGCGGAAGCCGCGGCAGAGGCGGCGATGGCCGCCGCCCCCGTGTGGCAGCCGGAGCCGGAGCCGAAGAAGGAGCTGCCCCCGCCCGGTATGTGGGTGGAGGCGTTCATGGCCGGGCTCAAGGGCGACCCCGACCCGAACGCATTCAGGAACCCGGACGACTCGACCACGTCCACCGCTCTCACCGCGAACACCGAGCCGGCCCGTACGGAGGCCGACGACGAGGGGGACCTCAAGTGATCCAGCAACGAGCCAATTTCGACTGGATGCTGAAGGATTTGGCCGACGGAGTACCCGGCATCCAGCAGATCGTCGTGCTGTCCGCCGACGGTCTGCGGATCGCCCGCCACGGAGGCGACCCGGACGCGGCCGACCGGGTCGCGGCCGCCTGCGCGGGACTGCAGAGCCTCGCAGGCGCCGTGGCCGGGGAGATCCCGCAGAGCGACGGTCACATGCGGATGGTCATCATCGAGATCAACGGCGGCTACTTCTATCTGATGGCCGCCGGTTCCAACGCCTACCTCGCGGTGCTCGCCAATGAGATCGCGGAGCCCGGCCTGATGAGCAACCGCATGCGGGACCTCGTGGACCGGATCGGCGCCCATCTGACCAGTCCGCCCCGTCGGAACGGGCAGACCGTATGACGCCTCCGCAGCGCCAGCGGCGCCAACCCAAACACGAGCCGTCTCCCCCGCTCCACGAGGACGACCTTCCGAACGCGACGGGAGAGCGGCCCCCCGAGCGTCTCTACATCCTCACGGGAGAGAACGGCGAACGAGCTCCGATCGACCTCGTCACGTTAATCGTCGCGCGCGCCGATCCACCGCCGTCTGCCGCTCCGGAGCAGTCGGCGCTGATCCGAATCTGCCAGGCACCCCTGTCCGTGGCCGAGATCTCGGCCTATCTCAACCTGCCGATCAGCGTGGTGACCGTCCTGCTCACCGAGCTGCTGACGGCCGAACTGGTCCAAGCGCGCGCACCCGTCGTTCGCCAGGCGCGGGCCGACCGTTCCCTCCTCGAAGCGGTGATGCATGGACTTCAAAAGCTCTGACACCATCACGGGTCCACGGACCGAGGACCACCTGCCGCACACCGCGCAGGCCGCGGCGAAGATCGTGATCGTGGGCGGTTTCGGGGTCGGCAAGACGACCATGGTGGGCTCCGTCAGCGAGATCAGACCGCTGACGACCGAGGAGACCATGACCCAGGCCGGCATCGGAGTCGACGACAACTACGGCTCCAAGTCCAAGACCGCCACCACCGTGGCCATGGACTTCGGCCGCATCAGCATCACGGACCAGCTGGTGCTCTACCTGTTCGGAACCCCCGGCCAGGAGCGCTTCTGGTTCCTGTGGAACGGCCTGTTCGAGGGGGCTCTCGGCGCCGTCGTCCTCGTCGACACCCGCAGGCTGGAGGTCAGCTTCGACGTCATGGGCCGTCTGGAGGAGCGCAACGTGCCCTTCGTGGTCGCCGTCAACGACTTCCCGGACGCCCCCCGTTACGCGATCGAGGAACTGCGCCAGGCGCTCGACCTGGCCGAAGAGATCCCGATCATCCGGTGCGACGCACGGCGCCGCGCGTCCAGCCGGGACGTCCTGATGACCCTCATGCGTTTCCTGCACTCCCTGGCGATGTCGAGGGCGTCGGCCTGACCCCGGAACCCCTCCGAGTCCTCGTACCACGACTGCTCTGAGCCGCCCGCCGCACTTGTCCCGACCGGGAGCCGTGTCGTCCCGCACGGTGTCCCCTCTCGGTCTCATCGCACTACATACCGGATCCATTTCCGTTCGAAAGCGATCGTTGTGACGCCTGAATCCCACTCTCTGACCGACACGGACGACCCCTCGGCCGCGCCGCCCCCGGGCTGCCCCGCGCACGACCTCGGCCCCGGCGGCCTGCGCCGGCTCTACGGCCCCGGAGCGGAAGACCTGGGAGCCGTGTACGAGAAGCTCCGCGCCGAACACGGCCCGGTGGCCCCTGCCCTTCTCCACGGCGACCTACCGATCTGGGTGGTGCTCGGCCACAGCGAGAACATGCACATGGTGAGCACCCCCTCCCACTTCTGCCGCGACACCCGCCTGTGGACCCCGATGCAGGACGGGACGGCCAAGCCGGACAACCCGCTCATGCCCCACCTCGCCTGGCAGCCCCTGTGCTCGCACGCCGAGGGCGACGAGCACCTGAGGCTGCGCGGCGCGGTCAGCGGCGCCATGTCGACCATCGACTACCGGGCCATCCGCCGCCACATCAACCGCGCGACCCAGCACCTGGTCAACAAGTTCTGCGAGGAAGGCAGAGCCGACCTGGTCAGCCAGTTCGCGGAGCGCCTGCCCATGGTGGTCATGTGCGAGATCCTCGGCATGCCCGAGGAGTACAACGACCGGCTCGTGGAGGCCGCCCGGGACCTGCCCAAGGGCACGGAGACAGCCCTCGCCAGCAACGCGTACATCATGGACGTCCTGATGCGGCTCACCGCCCGACGCCGGGCCCAGCCCAAGGACGACTTCACCAGCCACCTCATCAACCATCCGGCGCGGCTCACCGACGAGGAGGTCGCCCAGCACCTACGGCTCGTCCTGATCGTCGCCTCCGAGAGCTGCGCCAACCTGCTCGCCAACGTGCTGCGGGTGGTGCTCACCGACCCTGGCTTCCGCGCCCAGCTCAACGGCGGCCAGATGACCGTGCCCGAGGCGGTGGAACAGACCCTGTGGGACGAACCGCCGTTCAGCGCCGTCATCGCCTACTTCGCCAAGCAGGACACCGAGCTGGCCGGTCAGCGCATCCGCCAAGGCGACGGCCTGCTTCTCGGAATCGCCCCCGGCAATGTCGACCCGCGGGTGCGCCCCGACCTCAAGGCCAACATGCAGGGCAACCGCTCCCATCTCGCCTTCAGCGGCGGCCCTCACGAATGCCCCGGCCAGGACATCGGCCGCGCCATCGCCGACGTCGGTGTCGACGCCCTGCTCAACCGGGTGCCGGACATCCAGCTGGCCTGCGACGAGCATGAACTGCGCTGGCGGGAGACCATCTCGAACCGGCATCTGGTCGAGCTGCCGGTGAAGTTCGCGCCGGGACCCCAGCAGGAGGTCACCCTCAGCTCCCAAGCCGAGTCGGTCCCGTCCCAGCGCTCGGGCTCCAGGGCCGCCGCCGAGCAGCCTCGGCCCACGGCTCCGGAGCCCGTCGGCACGCCCCGCACACCCCAGTCCACACAAGCACCGGGACAGGCCGGCCGTAGGGGTGTGTTCCACCGTCTCCTGCGCTGGCTCGGGGGCAAGTGAGGCGCCCCCTGGGCGCCACGGTCGCTACTGATCCGCTGTGTCGGTCGAGGACCAGGCTCGCAGCTCACGGCGGCTGACGAACCGGTGCTCGCGTCCGGTGACCGGGTCGGTGAACTCCAACTCTCGCGCCAGAAGTTGAAGAGGGTGCCGGAAATCACCGACCGCCACGGGCTCGGTCACCACGGGATAGAGGGGGTCGCCGAGAATCGGCAGCCCCAACGCGCTCATGTGTACGCGCAGTTGATGCGTCTGCCCGGTACGCGGCAGCAGCCGGTACCGGGCCACGCCCTTCCGCACCGCCAGCAACTCGATCCAGGTCTCGGCGTTGGGTTCGCCGTCGATCTCCTGAGCTGCCATGTGCCCGCGTGGCTTCACGATCCGACTCCGCACGGTGCGTGGCAGATCCACCGTCGTGTCGTACGGCGCCACTGCCTCGTACACCTTCTCCACCCGCCGGTCGCGGAACAGCGACTGGTACGCGCCGCGTTCCTCGGGGCGCACCGTGAAGAGGATCAGACCCGCGGTCAGCCGGTCCAGGCGGTGAGCGGCACTCAGTGTCGGTATCCCCAGCTGTCGCCTGAGTCGCGCCAGGGCCGTCTCGGCGACATGGCTGCCACGCGGCGTGGTGGCCAGGAAATGGGGCTTGTCGGCCACCACCACGTGCTCGTCCCGGTACACGACGTCGACCGGGAACGGCACCCGTTCCTCGTCCGGCAGCTCCCGATGGAACCACACGAACATCCCGGGCACATACGGCATGTCTCGCGGTACCGGGCGCCCCTCGGCGTCCACGATCAGACCCGCGTCGAGCATCCCGTCGATCATGCCGGGCCCGGCCGCGAGCCGCTCCACGAGATGGTCGCGTACCGTCGCCCACGCGTCCCCGGCCGGAAGCCGCACCCGTACCGGATCCACTCCTTCGCGCTGGGGCAGGGGAGAGGGCGGTGGCGGGGTGCGGCGTCTCATCAGGATCAAGCCTACGACCTCGCTCCGAGACGCCGCCGCGCACGCCGGACCCCGTCAGGGGATCACTTCCGCTCCGTTCCGACCGGCGAACAGCGAACTGCCGCTCCGTACGGCAGACGTACAGGCGAGAGCGAGCCGCTGCAGCTCCGCCACGTCGAAATGCGCATCCCAGCGGCCATGCAGCCAGCCACGAACGATGGTCGAGCTGTCGGCGTAGAGCCTGTCCAGTTCGGGGCCGACGTCGACCTGACCGGCCTCCTCCACGCAGGTGCATTCGGCCCGCGAGAAGTAGTCGGCCAGCTGGGGCGCGTACGTCCACTCCACGCTCGGGCGGAGCTTCTTGCGCACCGTGGTCCGGGTGCCGTCGTGCATGCGTTCCCGACCCCCACGCGCGTAGAGGCAGGTACCCACGACGAAGCCGGCGACGACGCGTTGCCATTGCTCGCCCCCGACGGCGCACGTGTGGCTCAGACAGACCTCCAGGATGTCCCAGAGCTGTTCCCGCTCCGACAGCCGCAGACCGAGGTTGTTGCGATTGCCGTTGTCGGCGTCGCGGCCCTGATCGATCAGGTCGTGGGCGAGGACGGCCACCATCGTGGTCTCATCGGCGATCTCCCGGTATCGGCCCGAGAGGTCGTCCTGGACGGTGTAGATGTGCACCCCTATGTCGGCGCCCCTGATCCGGATGTACTCCTCGGTCGTGAAGAGATAGGGCAGTTGAAGGATCCCGGTCAGGTTGTCGACGAGCTGGACCGACCCGCACTCCGCCTGGGCGGCGACCACGAGTTCGCCCCCTTCCCCGTGCGACTGGACACATTCCCGGGATGCGGCTATCGCCTCCCGGGCGAGGCGCCCGATCTCCCGCTCATGCGGCACCGTGCCCGCGTAGTACTCGCTGACCCCCGCCAGGACTCCCCAGAGGAAAGTGGTCCTGGCCTCGAGAGCACTGCTCGACCCGGGGGCGGTGCACAGAGCGGTGAAGAGACCGGACATCTCCATCGCGAACGAGTAGGAGGGCGTACCTCCCACAGCCCTTCGGCACCACTCCTGGGCCCGGTCGACCAGCAGTTCCTCCCGTACCCCGACCGTCGGCGGCCCCGACGGCGTCCGCATCAGCCGGTCACAGGCGGTGGACAGCAGCCCCCCTGTGTCCCTGCCGAGCAGAGCCTGCCAGTTCACCTGCCATTGCTCGCGACGCAGCAGGGCGCGTACCGCCCAGAGATCGGGAGACCGAACCACGTCCAAGGTCGAGCGGGGCGCTCGTAACGCGGAGCGACTGGCATTGGCGGCCCTGGCCTCGATCGCATGGCAGAGCATTCGGGACAGGGCGACGGCATCGGGGTCGGACAGGAGCCACGTGACCGAGTTGCGCCACCCACAGAACTCGTAAATCGGCGCAGCCCGGCGAGGAGGCCCGTGGCCCACCGTGGTCATCAGACTCGGCAGCTCAACCACTGGCTGCTCCCTCCTCGTGTGGCCTGCCTCCTCTTGCGCCTTCCTGTGACCGGCAGCCCATGGCCGTGGTCACAGGCGACGTAGGGCGGTGCTGAACCATCGGGTGACTGATCTCCCGTCGGGTGTTCAAGACCTGGCAGGAACGGTCATTTTCAGGCCTTTCGGCTTGAGAGGAACACGGCATCGACGGCTTCGGAGCTAAACTTGAGTCGCCACTGGGCGCACAAGATGACTGCGGGGTCACTGAGGCCCCGAGTGACTGAGCCTGAGCAGAGCTTTTCACGATGCCCTCCGGATGGCGGAGTCGACCAAAGTACGTGAACTACACGCTGTGCTCGGTGTGTTACGGCTAGCGGTGAGGTGGATTCGGGAGCGAATCCGGCCTCCTGGCGGAGCCCGGTCGAGTGGGTTCCGTCCATGGCGTAGCGGAGTGGGTGGCGTCGGCCGCAGTCGTTGGGGGCGACCGCCGATCCGCGCGCTGGATGGGTGGTCGCCACCGTTACGACCGCGCCGAAGGCGGTCAGGTCATGGATCGCATCCACCTTCCAGTGGCTGAATGGGTTTCGTCAACTGTTCGAAGTTGGAACATGTTCCGGCGGGCGCGTATTGGTGACGCATCGTCGTATGACCGCATCGGTGTGCTTTCGGGAGTCGTGTGGACCGCCGACCGTAGCGGGCATGGGGACACCCCCCTCCGGCGGGTCGCGGTGCGGCACCGTCTCGTGCCGTCAACTCACCTTCGGATCTCGCCACTTGGCACCATGCGATGGTTCGCGGATACCCAAAAGGGCGTATCGACCGGCGCACGGAGCGGATTCCACGGCGGCCGGATGCACGGTGTCACACCCGCCCTTCCCCGCGCGCCGCCGATGAGGGGCTCGTCCGTGACCTCCGTGCACGGTCATTAGGCCGGATGGGTGACATGGGGGTGCGCCCGCATGGTCAAAGGGTCGGGTCTGTCGGCGCGGGCCCCGCCGCGGACACACGGGAGCCGCGCGTCAGCCTGTACAACACCCCCACACCTACCGTGACCAGCAGGAACAACAGGGTGAACCACTGGAACCACCAGCCGCTTCCCGAGGGGTCGTAGACGTCGGCCCGGGGCCAGGCCAGGTTGATGGTCATGAACAGGCCGTAGGCGAGGGCGAGGGCGTTGACGGGGAGGCCCCAACGGCCCAGGGAGAACAGGGGCTTGCCCGTCTCGTCCGTGCCTCCGGCGGGGAACGTGCCCTTGAGACGCCGGACGAGCAGGGGGCCTGTGACCATCGCGTACGCCAGGTACAGCATCACGATGCAGGTCGTGCCGATGGCGAGGAAAGCGTCCGGCGAGACGAAGTTCAGGAGCAGCAGGGCCGCGGCGAGGGCGCCCACGACCACGGCCGGCGCGCCCGGCATGCCCGTGCGCGGGCTGACCCGCGCCAGCCGTGCGGAGAAAGGGAGTTGGCCGTCGCGCGCCATCGAGAACAGCATGCGGCAGGCCGACGTCTGGATCGCCAGCGTCGCCACCGCGATCGCCACCACCACATCGGCGAGCAGCAACCGGCCCACACCGTCGCCGAGGCTGCTCGTCAGGACGTAGCTCAGGCCGTCCACGGCCAGTCGGCCGTCGGTGAGGCTGGGCGCGGCGAGCAGCCCGCCGAGCACGATGAGACCGCCGAGCAGTCCCGCCGCGCCCAGAGCGGTGAGGATCGTCCGGGGCGCGGTGCGGCGCGGGTGGTGGGTCTCCTCGCTCATCTCGCCCGCGCTGTCGAAGCCGATCATCACGTACGCCGCCATGAACGAGCCCACCAGCAGCGCCCCGAGGAGGTCCGTGCTGCCCTCGGCGGTGTGGAAGGTGATGCCGGGGGAGCGCTCGGCGTGCGTCAGCAGGAGGACGATGATCAGGATCGCCCCGATGATCTCCGCGGTCACCCCCACCCGGTTCACCATGGACAGCACCCGGTTGTCCAGGACGTTCACCAGCGTGGTGAGCGCCAGCAGAACCACACCGAGCACGGCCGCGTTCGCCGCTCCCGTGGCGCTGGTCGGCGCCGGGTCGCCGCCCACCAGTTGGAAGCCGGACCAGATCGCGGGCATCACGATCTGCAGGGCGAGCGCGGCCGCCGCGACCACTACGATCTGCCCGATCACCATGATCCAGCCGGCGAACCAGCCGAACGTGGCGTTCGACAGTCGGGAGGACCACTGGTAGATGGCGCCCGAGATCGGATAGCGCGCCGCCAGCTCCGCGAAGCAGGCGGCGACCATGAGTTGGCCGAGCAGCACGGCCGGCCAGGTCCAGAAGAAGACCGGGCCGCCGAACGCGAACCCGAACGCGAAGAACTGGAAGACGGTCGTCAGGACGGAGATGAACGAGAAACCGGCCGCGAACGAGGCGTACCGGCCCAGGCTGCGGTGCAGTTCCTGGCGGTAGCCGAACGCGGTCAGTGAGCTGTCGTCGAGGGAGCGGGGCGGGTCGGGGCGGAGGTCGGCGGGGGAGGTGCTCGTCATGGCGGCAACCTGCTTTCGCAACAAGCGGCACGAGCGTTCGCGCGGCGGTGACGCGAATTCCTGTCGGGTGACAGAAATGAGGGGACAGAAGCTAGGGGAGCCTCGTGTCGTGCGTGTCACGCGACCGTGTCCACGGCGAGCCCAAACCCTCACGGGAGGGCGGATCGCGGGCGGCTGGGGTGGGTGGTGCGGCGGCAGGGTGTGGCGTGCGGCGGGTCGTTGGGGGTGGGGCGGGCAGGTGGGTGGCGCGCGCGGCGGGTTGCTGGGGGTGCAGCGGGCAGGGGGCGCACGCGGCGGGTGGGCGGGGGTGCGTGAGGCAGGGGGGCGTGGCGTGCGGTGGGCTGGTGAGGGTGCCTGAGGCGGGTGGGTGTGGTGCGTGCGGGCAGGGGTTGCCTCCGGTAGTCAGGTGTTGCACCGCCGTGGCCGCCGGTCGCGTGCGGCGGCCGGGATTCCCGTCGGCCTATGCTGAGCGGCCCTTGGACCACTCCCTGGACCACCCCACCGCGAGGAGCCGTGGATGACCGACGTGCCGCCCGCCCATCGGCTCTTTCCGGGCGCTCCGGAATCCCCCGTGCTCCTGCATGTGCCGCACGGTTCACGGGTGATACCCGCCGCCGTACGGGAGGGGATCGTCCTCGATGACGCCGTGCTGGAAAGGGAGTTGGACCACATCACCGACGCGCACACGGACCGGATCGCCGAGCGGGCCGCCGCCTGTGCGGGGGCCACGCCCTGGAGGTTCGTCAACCAGCTCTCGCGGCTGGTCGTCGACCCCGAGCGGTTCCCCGACGAGCGGGAGGAGATGCTGGCCGTGGGGATGGGCGCCGTCTATACGAGGACCACGCACCGGGAGGCCCTCCGCCCGGACGGGCACGACGGACGGCCCCTCGTCGACACATACTTCCTGCCGTACGCCGCCGCCATGACCGACGCCGTGGCGCGGCGCCTGGAAGCCGCCGGGCGTGCCGTGGTCGTCGACGTCCACTCGTACCCGAGCGAGCGCCTCCCCTACGAGCTCCACGGCGACGGGCCCCGGCCGCCGATCTGCCTGGGGAGCGACCCCTTCCACACGCCGCCCGCGCTTCTCGGCCTCGCGGAGGAGGCGTTCGCGGGGTTCGGCGGGACGGGCGTCAACAGCCCGTTCGGGGGTGCGTACGTACCGCTGGAGTATTACGGGAAGGACCCAAGGGTCACCGCCCTGATGATCGAGATCCGCCGCGACGTCTACATGGCCGAGCCGGGCGGCCCGGCGGGCCCCGGCCTGGAGCAGCTCGCGGACGCGCTGGCCCGGTTCGTCGACGCGGCGACGAACGCCACCTGAGCCGAGGTGGGCGCGGTGCGCGCGGCGAAGACGTGTGCACGCTCGGTGCGACTCCGGTGCGAGTTCGCGGTTATCGCGTGCGGGCCCGCGGAGTGGTCGGCGATCGCCTCACGCGGACGCCGTCGCGCCGTCCTGTTCCGCCTCCACGCGGGCGTTCCACTCCTTCTTCGTGGCCTGCCAGCCGTCCTCGTTGTGGCCGAGGCGCCAGTAGCCGGAGACGGACAGGTCCTCGCGGGGGATCTGGCGTTCGACGCGGAGCAGTCGGCGCAGTTCCTTGACGAAGCCCGCCTCGCCGTGGACGAAGGCGTGCAGTCGCCCCTCGGGGAACTCCAGCGCGCGGACGGCCTCGACGAGCAGGGAGCCGACGGGGCGGTCGCCGCGGTGCAGCCAGACCACGTCCACGTCGGAGTCGATCTTCTGTTCCTCCTCGGGGCCGGCGACCTCGATGAACGCGTAGGCGCGGGCGCCGTCGGGAAGGGACTCCAGGGAGGCGCCGATCGCGGGCAGGGCGCTCTCGTCCCCGGCGAGCAGATGCCAGTCGGCCTCGGGGTTCGGCGCGTACGCGCCACCCGGGCCCAGGAGCCGTACCGTTTCGCCCGGCTGGACGCGGGTCGCCCAGGGGCCGGCGAGGCCCTCGTCGCCGTGGAGCACGAAGTCGACGGTCAGCTCGCGCAGTTCGGTGTCCCAGGCGCGCACGGTGTACGTCCGGGTCACAGGCCACTGGTCCCGCGGCATCTCCGCCCGGATCCGCTCCAGATCGAACGGCTCCGGGTACGTCACGCCGTCCGGGCCGAACAGGAGCTTCACGTAATGGTCGGTGCTGCCCCGCGTGGCGAACTCGGCGAGACCGTCGCCACCGAGCACGACGCGCTGCATGTGCGGGGTGAGCCGCTCGGTGCGGACGACTCGCGCGGAGTGGGGCTTGGGGCTCCTGCGTACCGGACGCTCTGCCATGACGGCCTCCCGAAAACCTAGTAAGGCTCACCTAAGTTATCATCTCCCCCCGGAATGCACCCCATGCTCGACCGGTGGACGACAACTTCGTGATGTGAGTCGCGCCTCAACCTCCTCACCACCGAAGTGCCACCACACCCCCCGGCGTACGCCCCACCCGTACCGTCGTCGGCCCGGTCCCGTGGCCCTCACCGCTGGAGCGTGGTGAGCAGCCGTTGCAGCGACCCTCCCAACCCCCAGCGCGCGGCCAGGGCCTCCAGTGCGGCCGCGTCCCGCGGCGCCTTCGGCAGGGCGGTGTCGACATCGGGGAGCGGTACGTCCGAGGCGACCCGTACCACCTTCGGCGCGACCGCCACGTACGGACGCGCCCCGTCCAGCCGCTTGCGCTGCGACGGCGTGAGTCCCGCCGCCGGATCGTCGACCGCGGCCATGATCCCGGCCAGGTCGCCGAACTGCGCGAGCAGCTTCGCGGCCGTCTTCTCACCGATGCCGGGCACTCCCGGCAGACCGTCGCTCGGGTCGCCGCGCAGCAGCGCCAGATCCGCGTACCCCTGCCCGACCACCCCATACTTCTCACGCAGCAGCGCCTCGTCGGTGAGCTGGAGGGTGCCCACGCCCTTGAGGGGATACAGCACGCGGATGCCCCGCTCGTCGTCGACCAGCTGGTACAGGTCGCGGTCGCCGGTGACGATGTCCACCGGGTCCTTCGCGAGAGCCGTGAACGTGCCGATCACGTCGTCCGCCTCGTACCCGGCGACGCCGACGCGCGCGATGCCGAGCGCGTCCAGCACCTCCTCGATCACCGGTACCTGCGGCGACAGCGTGTCCGGCACCTCCTCCTCGTCCGGCCCCGCCTCGTGCTCCTCGGCCACGCGGTGCGCCTTGTAGGAGGGGATCAGGTCGACCCGCCACTGCGGCCGCCAGTCCGCGTCCATGCAGGCCACCAGGTCCGTCGGCCGGTGGTCCTTCACCAGGCGGTCGATGAAGTCCAGCAGCCCGCGCACCGCGTTCACCGGGGTGCCGTCCGGGGCCTTCACGGACTCGGGCACACCGAAATAGGCGCGGAAGTAGAGGGAGGCGGTGTCGAGAAGCATCAGACGTCCAGTCACGTCCCGCATCATGCCGTACGGCGCCGACAGCGGGCCCCTGACGCAACCGCCGCGCCCCCTGCATGGGAGGCGGGGTCCCGTTCCGTGAACACCTCTGACCAGCGGTGACGGCCCTGTGAAGCGGGCCACTGTCGCGTTTCGGGCGGTGCCGCCAGGGCAGGCGCGGCCCCGGAGCAGCGCCGGCCGCGTCAGCGGGACCGGCGCGGGCGGGCCGATCCCGCCGAGCTCCACGGTCGGCCCGAGCGTCGGGGAGGGGGCCGTTTCGTCACGATCCAAGAGGTGCATGTGTCAGCCAGGGAGTCATCCAGACTGGAAGCCGACGGCCTGTACAAGGTCTTCGGCAGGCGACCGGAGGAGGCGGTGGACCGGCTGCGGGCCGGCGCCGGGCGCGAGGAACTGCGCGCCGACGGCACCACGGCGGCCGTCATCGACGCCTCCTTCACGGTGGAACCGGGCCAGATCTTCGTCGTCATGGGCCTGTCGGGCTCCGGCAAGTCCACCCTGCTGCGCATGCTCAACGGGCTCCTGGAGCCCACCGCGGGACACGTCCGCTTCGACGGCCGGGACCTGACCGCGCTGAGCGACCGCGAACTGCGCGAGGTCCGCGCCCGCAACATCAGCATGGTGTTCCAGCACTTCGCGCTGTTCCCGCACCGCAGTGTGCTGGAGAACGCCGCCTACGGCCTGGAGGTCCAGGGCGTGCCGCGCGCCGAACGCCACGCGCGCGCCACCGAGGCGCTCGCCCTGTGCGGCCTCGCCGGGTGGGAGAAGTCCTGGCCCGACGAACTGTCCGGTGGGATGCAGCAGCGCGTCGGACTGGCCCGCGCCCTCGCCACCGACGCCGACCTGCTCCTCATGGACGAGTCGTTCAGCGCCCTCGACCCGCTGATCCGCCGCGACATGCAGGACCAGCTGCTGGAACTGCAGAAGACGCTGAAGAAGACCATCGTCTTCATCACCCACGACCTCAACGAGGCCATGCTCCTCGGTGACCATGTCGCCGTCATGCGGGACGGCCGCATCGTCCAGACCGGCACCGCCGAGGACATCCTGGTCCGGCCCGCCGACGACTACGTGGCCTCCTTCACCCAGGACGTCGACCGCTCCCGGGTGCTCACCGCCGGTGCCGTCATGGACACCGCCGTACGCGGCGACGAGGCCGACTGCGGCTGCGCCACCGCCACCCCCGACACCCCGTTCGCCGAGCTGTGCGCGCTGAGCGCCCGGCTCTCCCACCCGGTCGCGGTGGTCGACAGCGCCCGGTCGCCCGTCGGCGTCGTACCGCGGCAGCGGCTGGTCGGGTTCCTCGGCGACGAGCGGGGCGCGCCCGTGCCGTGCGAAGCCGCGCCAGGTGGAGCCGACGCATGCGCCGCACCTGTGGCCGGCACACCCCGGCCGGACGGTGCCCGGCGCGACGATGCCCGTCGTGGCGATGCCCCGCGTGGCGACGCCCGTCGTGGTGACACCGCGGGCGACGACGCCCCGAAGGTGGTGACCGCCCGTGCCTAGGGTTCACCTCGGCGACTGGGTCGCCAACGGCGTGGAGTGGCTGCGCGTCCACCTCGGCTGGCTCTTCGACGCCGTCAAGACCGTCGTCGAGCACATGTACGACGGGGCGAACGCGGTGCTCACCGCGCCCGAGCCCCTGCTCCTCGCCGGTATTCTCGGCGTGCTCGCCCTGTGGCTGCGCGGTCCGCTGCCCGCCGTGCTTGCCTTCGCCGGCCTCGCGCTGATCGACTCGATCGAGCAGTGGGAGCCCGCGATGAACTCGCTGGCGCTGGTCCTCGTCTCCTGCCTGATCATCTTCGCGCTCGCCGTGCCGATCGGAATCGCGGCGGCCCGCAGCCGCGCCGTCAGCGGCGCGGTGCGGCCGGTGCTCGACCTCATGCAGACCATGCCGGCGATGGTCTACCTCATCCCCGGCATCTTCTTCTTCGGTGTCGGCCCGGTGCCCGGCATGGTCGCCACCATCGTGTTCGCGATGCCGCCCGCCGTACGCCTCACCGAGCTGGGCATCCGGCAGGTCGACGCGGAACTCGTCGAGGCCGCCGAGGCGTTCGGCACCCACCCCCGCCGCACCCTGTGGCGCGTGCAGCTGCCGCTGGCGCTGCCCACGATCATGGCGGGCGTCAACCAGGTGATCATGCTGGCCCTGTCGATGGTCGTCATCGCGGGCATGGTCGGCGGTGGCGGCCTCGGCTCCACCGTGTACGACGGCATCAGCTCCGTCGACGTCGGCCTCGGCTTCGAGGGCGGTGTCGCCGTGGTCATCCTCGCGATCTACCTGGACCGGATGACCGGCGCCCTCAACCAGCGGGTGTCCCCGCTCGGCCGCCGCGCCCTCGCCAAGGCCGACGCGGCGCTCGGCGGCCCCCGCTTCCTCCGCTGGAAGCCGGCCACCCCCCTCGCCATGGTGGGCGTCCTCGTCCTCGCCCTGGTCGCCGGCGGCCTGAATGCCTTCGGCAGGGCCGACGAGGTGCCGAAGGTCACGGCGGACGTCGGCCACGGCCGCCCGGTCAGCATGGGCTACATCGACTGGCCCGAGGGCGTCGCCTCCACCTATCTGTGGAAGGAGATCCTCCAGCAGCGCGGGTTCACCCCCGAGGTGAAGTCGCTGGAGGTCGGCGCCCTCTACAACGGCCAGGCCCAGGGCAGCGTCGACATCCAGACCAACTCCTGGCTGCCGGCCACCCACGCGCCGTACTGGAAGAAGTACCGGGACCAGCTGGAGGACTACGGCGCCTGGTACGACCGGACCTCGCTGGAGATCGCCGTCCCCTCCTACGTCAAGGGCGTCAGGACGCTCGACGACCTCAAGGGGAAGGGCGGACTCTTCAAGGGGAAGATCTACGGCATCGAACCCGGCGCCGGCGAGACCAAGCTCTACGAGGACCAGGTTCAGAACGTGTATGGCCTCAAGGGCGAGTACCGGCTCGTCAAGTCCAACACCTCCGCCATGCTCGCCCAGTTGGACCGCGCGTACGCGAAGAAGGAGCCGATCGCGGTCTCCCTGTGGTCGCCGCACTGGGCGTACGACAAGTACCGGCTGACCAAGCTGGCCGACCCGAGGAAGGCCTTCGGCTCGGGCGACGGGATCCACACCCTCGGCCGCAAGGGCTTCGCCGCGAAGGAGCCGCGCGTCGCCCGGTGGCTCAAGGACTTCAAGCTCACCGAGGCACAGCTCACCGCCCTGGAGGGCGCCATCGAGGACGCCGGCAAGGGCCACCAGGAGGACGGCGTCAGGACCTGGCTGAGGAAGAACCCGGGGATCGTCGACAAGCTCGCCCCGGTAGGCGGGACCCGCTAGCCGACGAGCCGGATCGCCGAGGACCCTCCGGCAGGCGATCCGGACGTGACCGCCCCGCCCGCCCCGCCCGTGCCGAACGGGCGGGGCGCTCACGTACTGGCGTACGGGAAAGATCCGGACAACCGCTCCGCGGCGCGCGGCCGGGCCGGGCTCGAACTCAGCGACCGGTACCGGCACTCGTGCGCGACCCAGCGTCAACTACGGTCCGGCTGACCGCCCCGACCGGTGACGGGGCGTGTCGAGGGGATCACACCGCGCGCCCGGACGGGCGGCCGGAGCGGCTCCCTCGCTGGCGTGAACTGTGAGCATGGCCCCTCACCGGGTTTACGGGGATGTGACGGGCGCGTGAAACGGTTTGCCGAACATGCGTAGGGTGCAGAGAACTCATCAGGAGAACCGCGCCGGATGAGTGCCGGGCCGTCGGCCATCCGTATTCGGAGCCGTGGGCGCCCCTCGGCCCGACCTGTGAACGAAGACCCCGGACCAAGAGCGACGAGCGAAGGAGGGAGCCGGAGCTATGGGCGACCACAAAGAGCAGCCCCTTCGGGTGGGTGCGGCCGTCCGGCGGCGGCGCCGGGCACTGGAGCTCACGCTCTCGGCCGTGGCCGAGCGCAGCGGCCTGTCGGTTCCCTTCCTCAGCCAGGTCGAGAACGAGCGGGCCCGCCCCAGCAAGCCCTCCCTGGAACGCATCGCGGACGCCCTGCGCACCACCGCCGTCGAACTGCTCGCCGCGGCCGACCCGGCGTGCAGCGTCGATGTCGTGCGCGCCGACGACGACTCCCTCACGCCCCCCGTCTCCCGCCCGCGCTCCCTGGTGCGTGGTCACCACCAGTTGCACGCCATGGAGTTCACCGGCGACCACGACGAGGGCCGCGAGGTCCAGCACCGCAACGACGAGCTGATGTACGTCGTCGAGGGCGCCGTCGAGGTCGAGGCCGAGGGCCGCGCCCACCGGCTGGGGCGCGGCGACACGCTGTACATGTCCGGTGGCGTACGGCACCGCTGGCGGGCCACCGTTCCCGACACCCGTGTCGTCGTGGTCGCCGTCGCCGACCACATCGAGGCGCTGGAGGACCGGCATCGCAGGGGGAAGTGACGCCGTGCCGCGCGTTGTCTCCCTCGTCCCGTCGCTGACCGAGGCCGTCGCGGTCACGCTCCCCGGCGCGCTGGTCGGCGCCACCGACTGGTGCGACCACCCGGGTGATCTGGACGTCGTACGGATCGGCGGCACCAAGAACCCCTCGGTCGACGCGATCGTGAAGCTCGCCCCCGACCTGGTCGTCGCCAACGAGGAGGAGAACCGCCCCGTCGACCTGACCGCCCTGCGCGAGGCGGGCGTCGAGGTCCTCGTGACCGAGGTGCGCGGCGTCCCCGAGGCCTTCACCGAACTGGACCGCCTCCTGCGTGCCTGCGGCGCCCGGTCCCGGCCCGGCTGGCTCGACGAGGCCGAGTCCGCGTGGACCCGGCTGCCGGACCCGGGCCGCCGGACGAGAGCCGTGGTGCCCATCTGGCGGCGGCCCTGGATGGTCCTCGGCCGGGACACCTTCGCCGGAGACGTCCTCGCCCGGCTCGGCGTGGACAACCTGTACGGCGGGCACGCCGAGCGCTACCCGAAGGTGCCCGTCGAGGAGCTGCGCGCCGCCGACCCCGAGGTCGTGGTCCTCCCCGACGAGCCGTACCGCTTCACCGCCGACGACGGCCCCGAGGCGTTCCCCGGCCTGCCGTGCGCGTTGCTGAGCGGCCGCCACCTCACCTGGTACGGGCCGTCGCTGACCGAGGCACCACAGGTGCTCGGCGGGGCCCTGCGAGCAGCTCTCCGCTGACCAGCCCCCGCACGGTACGGACGGCGGCCGTCCCCCAGGCCGCCAGCAGCAGCGCGTACAGCGCGACGGCGAGGACCATGAAGGCGACGAGCCCCGTGTGCCGGGCCAGGCCCTCCGCGCCGGTCACACATGTGCCCACCGGGAAGGTGAACGCCCACCACGCCATCGAGAACCCCATGCCCCGCCGCCGCGCCCGCACCGCCAGCGCCCCCGCCAGGGCCAGCCACAGCAGCGCGAAACCCATGACCGGCACCCCGTACAGGACGGCGAGGGCGGGCCCGTACGGCGACGACGCGGGCAGGGCGGTGGGCGCCGCGTCCGCGAGGTTCCCGGCCGCGGTGGTCGACTGGCCGAGCGGCCCCAGCACCAGGAACAGGCTCGGAGTCACGGCGAGCGGCGGCGGCCCCGCCGTCACCAGCCGCGCCACGACCAGCGGCAGCATCAGCAGCGTGGCCAGCAGACTCAGCCCGAACAGTGCGAGACAGCCGAACAGCAGGGTCTGCCGGGCCTGACCGGGCGGCAGGTACGGCACGAGGAGCGGGCCGAGCGCGGCGGACACCATCGGCGCCACGAGGGGGAGCAGCAGGACGGGGGTGACCCGGCCGGGCTCCACACGGTGCCGGACGATCAGGAGATACGGCACGACGACCGCAGCGCCGACCCCGACGAGTGTGCCGGACCCGAACAGCACGGCGTCCAGGGCGACGGCCGCCCGCACGCCGATCCAGTCCCGGCCGACGACCAGGGCGCCGCCGCCCACGGCGAGCAACGCCATGGAGAGGCAGCCGTAGAAGGGGGCCACGGCGGGGTCGAGGAGATGGGCGCGGGCCTGGTCGCGGTGGTGGCGCCAGTGCAGGGCGCGGGCGCCGAGCACGGCGACCAGGGCGAGCAGCGCGAGGGCCCAGACCGCCGCGCAGACCGCCCGGACGCCCGGCAGGTCCCCGGGGAGCCCGGCACCGGCCGTGGCGACGATCGCGGTGCCCATGACCGGGGCGTACCACTGGGGGCCGAGGTGGCGGAACGACGCGGCTCGGAGGGCGGGGGAGAGGGGCGCTGAGGAGGTGGGGGCGGTGGCGGTGCTGGGTGGGCCTGCGGGGCTGGTGGCGGTGGGAGGAGTGCCTGCCGGGACGGTGGCAGTGGGAAGTGCGCCTGTCGCGGTGGCGGCCGGGGGTGGGCCTGCCGGGGCGGTGGTGGGGGAGGGGGCGTCCGTGGGGCGCGCCGGGGTGGCCGGCGGGGACGGGAGGACGCGGCGGACTGGGGTGACCATGAAGTGAGCGTCTCGCCGCCGGGGCGGGGCCACCAGGGAGTCCGTGTGTATGGGGACATAAGCTGGCGTTATGAGTGAGCTGGAGGAGCCACGGGGCGGGCTGGCCCATCGGGTGCCGGATCTGGGGGCCCTCGAACTGCTGCTGGCCGTCGCCCGGCTGGGCTCGCTCGGGCGTGCGGCGCGGGAGCTGGGGATCACCCAGCCCGCCGCGAGCAGCCGGGTCCGCTCCATGGAGCGGCAGCTCGGCGTGGCCCTGGTCGACCGGTCGCCGCGCGGCTCCCGGCTCACCGACGCGGGGGCGCTGGTCACCGACTGGGCCCGGCGGATCGTGGAGGCGGCCGAGGCGTTCGACGTGGGCGCGCAGGCACTGCGGGACCGGCGGGACTCTCGGCTCCGGGTCGCCGCGAGCATGACCATCGCCGAGTATCTGCTGCCGGGGTGGCTGATCGCCCTGCGGGCCGAGCGGCCGGACACCGCGGTGTCGCTCCTCGCGGGCAACTCCACGATCGTCGCGGAGCGGCTGCTGGCGGACGAGGCGGACCTGGGGTTCGTGGAGGGGCCGACGGTGCCGACCGGGCTCGACGCGGTCGTGATAGCGCACGACCACCTGATCGTGGTGACGGCGCCCGGGCACCCATGGGCGCGTCGGCGCCGGCCGTTGGACGCGGCGGAGCTGGCGTCGACGCCGCTGATCCTGCGGGAGAAGGGGTCCGGGACACGGCAGGTGCTGGAGTCGGCGCTGGGCGGGCTCGCCCGGCCGCTGATCGAGCTGTCGTCCACCACGGCGGTCAAGTCGTCCGCGCTCAGCGGGGCCGGGCCGGCCGTTCTCAGCGAGCTGGCGCTGGGGGAGGAGCTGTCCGCCCGCCGGCTCGTCCGCATCCCTGTCGACGGGGTCCGCCTCCGCCGTGCGCTGCGGGCGGTCTGGCCGACGGGCCACCGGCCGGCGGGGCCGGCACGGGACCTGTTGGGGCTGACCCGGGGCGGCACGTCGGCCGCCGACTGACGGTGAAATGCCGTGGGCGTAGCCCCGGCATTTCAGGGGCGCGGGGAAGTGCGCGACCAGCCACGACCGGCCTGCGGCGGACAGCCGACCTCATCCGCCGGGTGGACGGGCGCAGCCGCGAGGCACTGCGCCTTTGACCCCGTGGGGCCGGTCCTGTGTCGACCGCGGGTGCGTCGTGGCTTGTCGCGCAGTTCCCCGCGCCCCTGGATGCCCCGGGCTTCGCCCCGGGACATCCAGCCCCTCGGCGTCCCAGGCCCTCGGCGTCCCTGGCTCTCCGCGGCCGTCCGCCGTCAGGACGCTGCCCGGACGAGCGCGCGCATCACTCCCAGGTCCTCGCCCATCTCGGGGTGCCACTGGACGCCCAGGACCCACGCGGGGGCCGGCAGTTCGACCGCCTCCACCGTGCCGTCGTCCGTGGTGAACGCCGACGCCACCAGGCCCTCTCCGAGGCGGTCCACGGCCTGGTGGTGGTACGTCGGCACATCGGCCTCCTCGGGTGCGATCTCCGCGTAACGGGTCCCCGGCACCGGCTTCACGGAGTGACGGCCGAAGACCCCCACCCCGGCCACATGCCCGTCGATGTGCTGGACGAGCGTGCCGCCGAGCGCCACGTTCAGCAGCTGCATACCCCGGCAGATGCCCAGCAGAGGCGTCCCGGCCGCCAGGGCCGCGTGGATCAGGGCCAGCTCCCAGGCGTCCCGCGCGGGCGCGGGAGGCCCACAGCGCGGGGAGCGCTCCGCGCCGTAGTGGACGGGGTCCACGTCGGGGCCGCCCGCGATGACCAGGCCGTCGACACGGGCCACCGCCGCGGCGGCGTACGACGGGTCGTCCGGCGGCAGCATCGCGGCGACGCCGCCCGCCGCCTGCACGAGCCGGGGGTAGCCGACCGGCAGCAACGCGGCCTCCAGCTCCCAGACGCCCCAGCGCGCGCCGGACTCCAGATACGTACTCACACCGATCAACGGCCTGGTCACACGTGCTCCTGACTGATGAAATGCGTGGAACTGCGGGACGGAACGCGTCAGTCCCGTGCCAACTCTGCCTCGGCGGCGGCCAGGGCCGCGAATTCCTCCTCCGGTGCCTTCGCCACCAGGTGCTTACGGCTGTAGAGCCCGAAGTACGCCGCCGCGGCCGCGTACACGCCGAGCGCGATGAATGCCGCCGTCACGTCCACAAGGAACGTCGCCACCAGTGCCGAGCATGCGAGGACGAGAGCGACCGAGGAGGTCAGGATCCCGCCCGGCGTGCGGTAGGGCCGTTCGAGCCCCGGCTCCCGGCGGCGCAGCACGATGTGCGACAGGGACATCAGGGCATAGCTGATGGTGGCGCCGAAGACGGCGATGTTCAGCATCAGGCCGCCGTCCCCGGTGCCGGCGGCCAGGGCGAAGCCGATCGTGCCCGGCACCAGCAGCCCCAGGTACGGGGCCTTGCGGCCGCTGGTGAGGGACAGGACCCGCGGGAGGTAGCCGGCCCGGGACAGCGCGAAGAGCTGGCGCGATCCCGCGTAGATCAGGGAGAAGAACGAGGCCACGAGGCCCGCCAGGCCGGCGTAGTTCACGAAAAGGCTGAGCGCTGTGGCCTTGCCGTCCGGCTGGAGCGCCTCGACCAGCGGGTTGCCGGCGTCCTGGATGGCGGCCGAGCCGCGTGCCCCGGCCGCGGCGAAGAAGGTGATCACCGCCAGCACCACCAGGACGCCCATCGACCAGCGGATGGCCTTCGGCAGCGTACGGGCCGGGTCCCTGGTCTCCTCGGCGGCCAGCGGCACGCCCTCGACGCCCAGGAAGAACCACATGCCGAACGGGAACGCCGCCCAGATGCCCAGCAGCCCCATGGGCAGCCAGGAACTCGCGCCGAAGGCGCTCGTGTCGACCGGGATGTCGTCGAGCGCGGACACACTGAAGTCGGGCAGCGCGCCCAGGGCGAACACGATCAGGGCGAGGACCGCGAAACCGGTGACGACGAAGCTGGCGATCAGCGCCTCACCGACACCCCAGAGATGGATGCCGATGAAGAACGCGAAGCAGAACAGGTACACCGGCCAGCTCGACGTCAGACCGAACAGGCCCAGCGACTCGACGTAGTCGCCGATGAAGATCACGATGGCGGCCGGGGCGAGCACGTACTCGATCAGGATCGCCGTGCCGGTCAGGAAGCCGCCCCACGGGCCGAGCGCCCGGCGGGCGAAGCCGTAGCCGCCGCCCGCCGTGGGCAGGATCGCGGAGAGTTCCGCGAGGGCGAAGACCATGCAGGCGTACATGGTGCCCATGAGCACCGTGGCGATCGCCAGGCCGCCGAAGCCGCCCTTCTCCAGGCCGAGGTTCCAGCCGGAGTAGTCGCCGGAGACGACATAGGCGACGCCGAGGCCGGTCAGCAGGACCCAGCCGGCGCTGCCCCGGCGGAGCGTTCTGCGCTCCAGGTAATCGTCCGCCGCGTCGACGGTGTCCGTGGCTTTCAGGGACATGGGCACTCTCCCCACTCAAAGGAATGGATCCATACCTTTGTGGGGTCGGTGGCCGAAAAGCAATACCCCTGCGTTAAGCGGCCGTAAATCCGTGTCCGTCGGGCCTGCCCGCAGGGCCCCGGGTCTCACCCGAGGAAGCCGCGCAGCAGGGCCGCCGTGCCCGCGCAGTGCTCCCGCATGATCTCCCGTGCCGCCTCGGCGTCCTCGTCGAGCACCGCCTCCACCAGGATCGTGTGCTGCTGCTGCGAGTGCTCCAGGTTGCGCACCAGCAGGGGGATGCAGTCGAGCAGGTCGTTCACCCCGGCGCGCACACCGGCGTACTGGGCGGCGAGCGAAGGGGAGCCGGACAGCTCGGCGAGGGTCAGGTGGAACAGGGTGTCCAGGCGGCGGTACTCCGCGAGCGGCGCGTCACGGGTCCGGGACAGGGCCGTACGCAGCCGCTCGGCCTGCTCGTCGGTCAGGCTGTGCGCCGCGCACAGCCCCGCCGCGCCCACCTCCAGCACCTCGCGGAAGCGCAGCGTGTCCTCGACGTCGATGTCCTTCAGCCGCCGGCGCAGTTCGTCCTCGCCCGGGGTCTCGGCGCGCGGCAGCACGAACGTTCCTCCGTAGCGCCCGCGCCGCGCCTCGACCAACCCCTGATCCTGCAGCACCTTCAGGACCTCGCGCAGCGTCACCCGGCTGATCCCGAGCCGTTCGGCCAGGTCGCGCTCGGCCGGCAGGCGCTCGCCGCCCGGCACCAGGCCGAGCCGGACCACCTGGAGGATCTGCTCCAGGGCCTCCTCGAAGCCGTTGCCCGCCCGCACCGGACGCAGTACGGACGCCAGCCGGTCGTCGGCCCACGGACTCTCTGGTCCCGCCCCTGTCCGCGACATGTGGCGGTACCCCCTTCCCATAAAAGGTTCCGGGTAATACCTTATGGCTCCCGGATGGCCGAAGAAGCCCCTAGGAGGCTTTCCCGTGGCAGACCGCACACCCCCGCTCTCCGTCGAGGAACTGCACACCCTCGTCGCCGGCGGCGAGATCGATACTGTCGTCCTGGCCTTCCCCGACATGCAAGGGCGGCTCCAGGGCAAGCGGTTCGCCGCACGCTTCTTCCTGGACGAGGTACTCGCCCACGGCACCGAGGGCTGCAACTACCTCCTCGCCGTCGACACCGAGATGAACACCGTCGACGGCTACGCGATGTCCTCCTGGGACCGGGGCTACGGCGACTTCGCCATGCACCCGGACCTGTCCACCCTGCGCCGGGTGCCCTGGAACGAGGGCACGGCCATGCTGATCGCCGATCTCGCGTGGAACGACGGCTCGCCGGTCGTCGCCGCCCCCCGCCAGATCCTCCGCCGTCAGCTGGAGCGCCTCGCCGAACTGGGCTACACCGCCAAGGTCGGCACGGAGCTGGAGTTCATCGTCTTCAAGGACACCTACGAGCAGGCCTGGGACGCCGGGTACAAGGGCCTCACCCCGGCCAACCAGTACAACATCGACTACTCGGTCCTCGGCACCGGCCGTATCGAGCCCCTCCTCAGGAGGATCCGCAACGAGATGGCGGCCGCCGGGCTGACCGTCGAGTCCGCCAAGGGCGAGTGCAACCCCGGCCAGCACGAGATCGCCTTCAAGTACGACGACGCCCTGGTCACCTGCGACCAGCACGCCATCTACAAGACCGGCGCCAAGGAGATCGCCTCCCAGGAGGGCGTCTCCCTCACCTTCATGGCCAAGTACAACGAACGTGAGGGCAACTCCTGTCACATCCACCTGTCCCTCGCGGACGCCGACGGCGCCAACGTGATGGCCGACGGCCACGGGATGTCGCAGGTCATGCGGCACTTCCTCGCCGGCCAGCTCGCCGCCCTCCGTGACTTCTCGCTGCTCTACGCGCCCAACATCAACTCCTACAAGCGGTTCCAGCCGGGCTCCTTCGCCCCCACCGCCGTCGCCTGGGGCCACGACAACCGGACCTGCGCCCTCAGGGTCGTCGGCCACGGCCGCTCCATGCGGTTCGAGAACCGGCTCCCCGGCGGCGACGTCAACCCGCACCTCGCCGTCGCCGGGCTCGTCGCGGCCGGACTGTACGGCATCGAACAGAAGCTGGAACTGCCGGACGTGTGCGAGGGCAACGCCTACACCGGCGACTACGCCCATGTGCCGACCACCCTGCGCGAGGCCGCCGAGCTGTGGGCCAACAGCCCCATCGCCAAGGCCGCCTTCGGCGACGAGGTCGTCGCCCACTACCTCAACATGGCGCGGGTCGAGCTGGCCGCCTTCGACGCCGCCGTCACCGACTGGGAGCTGCGCCGCTCCTTCGAACGCCTGTGAACCACGCCCCGCGGAAAGGCCCTTACTTGTCCGGACAGTCCCCGCAGTACGAGCAGCAGCTCCAGGTACTGAACCCCGCCACCGAGGAGGTCGTCGCCACCGTCCCCGCCGCCACCCCGGCGGACGTCGACGCGGCCGTCTCCCTGGCGACGAAGGCCCAGCGGGCCTGGGCCGCGCTGGCCCCCGCCGACCGGGCCCGGCTGCTGCGCCGGTTCGCCGTCACCGTGGACGAGCACCTGGAGGAGCTGGCCCTCCTGGAGGTCCGCGAGGCCGGGCACACCATCGGCAACGCCCGCTGGGAAGCCGGCAACGTCCGAGACCTGCTCGACTACGCGGCCGGCGGCGTCGAACGCCTCACCGGACGGCAGATCCCCGTCCCCGGCGGCCTCGACGTCACCATCCTCGAACCCCTCGGCGTGGTCGGCGTGATCGCCCCCTGGAACTTCCCGATGCCCATCGCGGCCTGGGGCGTCGCCCCCGCGCTCGCGGCGGGCAACGCGGTGCTCCTCAAACCGGCCGAGACCACCCCGCTCACCGCCCTCCGCCTCGCGGAGCTGGCACGTGAGGCGGGACTCCCCGAGGGCCTGTTCCAGGTGCTGCCCGGACACGGCGCCGTCACGGGCAACGCCCTCGTCGAACACCCCGGCGTCGCGAAGATCGTCTTCACCGGTTCGACGGCCGTGGGCAAGCAGGTGCTGGCCAAGGGCTCGGCGCTCCTCAAGCGCGTCACGCTCGAACTCGGCGGCAAGAGCCCCAACATCGTCTTCGCCGACTCCGACCTCGAAGCCGCCGCGGCCGCCGCCCCCATGTCGTTCCTCGACAACTCCGGCCAGGACTGCTGCGCCCGCACCCGCATCCTCGTGCAGCGCTCCGTCCACGACCGCTTCCTCGACCTGCTCGCCCCCGGCATCGAGTCGGTCCGCGTCGGCGACCCGGCCGACGAGGCCACCCAGATGGGCCCGCTGATCTCCGCCGTCCAGCTCGACCGCGTCCGCGCCTACGTCGACCCGGACGCGCCCGGCATCCGCGGCAAGGCCCCCGAGGGCCCCGGCTTCTGGTTCCCGCCGACCGTCCTCACCGGTGTCGAACCGCACGCGCGCGTGGCCGCCGAGGAGGTCTTCGGCCCGGTCGCCGTCGTCCTCCCCTTCGACGACGAGGCCGACGCGATCCGCCTCGCCAACGACACCCCGTACGGCCTCTCCGGCTCCATCTGGACCCGGGACGTCGGCCGTGCCCTGCGCGTCTCGCAGGCCGTCCGCGCGGGCAACCTGTCCGTCAACTCCCACTCCAGCGTCCGCTACTGGACACCCTTCGGCGGCTTCAAGCAGTCCGGAATCGGCCGCGAACTCGGCCCGGACGCCCTGACCGCCTTCACCGAAACCAAGAACGTCTTCATCAGCACGGAGGGCCCCGCACTGTGACCCAGCCCCAGGACACCATCTGCCGCCGACTCGTCGGCCGTACCGCCGTCATCACCGGCGCCGGCAGCGGCATCGGCCTCGCCACAGCCCGCCGCCTCGCCTCCGAGGGCGCCCACGTCGTCTGCGGCGACGTGGACGAGGCGCGCGGCAAGGCGGCCGCCGAGGAGGTCGGCGGGATCTTCGTGAAGGTCGACGTCACCGACGCCGAGCAGGTGGAGGCGCTGTTCAAGACCGCGTACGACACCTACGGCAGCGTCGACATCGCCTTCAACAACGCGGGCATCTCCCCGCCCGACGACGACTCCATCCTGGAGACCGGCCTGGAGGCCTGGAAGCGGGTCCAGGAGGTCAACCTCACCTCGGTCTACCTGTGTTGCAAGGCGGCCATCCCGTACATGCGGCGCCAGGGCAAGGGCTCCATCATCAACACCGCCTCCTTCGTGGCCCGGATGGGCGCGGCGACCTCCCAGATCTCGTACACGGCCTCCAAGGGCGGTGTGCTGGCGATGTCCCGCGAGCTGGGCGTGCAGTTCGCCCGGGAGGGCATCCGCGTCAACGCCCTGTGCCCCGGCCCGGTCAACACCCCGCTGCTGCAGGAGCTGTTCGCCAAGGACCCGGAGCGGGCCGCGCGCCGCCTGGTGCACATCCCGGTCGGACGTTTCGCGGAGGCCGAGGAGATGGCCGCCGCCGTGGCCTTCCTCGCGAGCGACGACTCGTCCTTCGTGAACGCCACCGACTTCCTGGTCGACGGCGGCATCTCGGGCGCCTACGTCACCCCGCTCTAAAGCATCGGGACACCGCACCGGGAACACCCACCCTGCCGGTGTGATTAAAGTGCCGGGATGAGCAGTTCGCCGCCGCCCGGCTGGTACCGCGACCCGTCCTACCCGCTCACCGAACGCTGGTGGGACGGGTCCGCGTGGACCGACCACCGGCGCCAGCCGGAGCAGCCCGTCCCGCTCCCGACCCAGCCCCGGCCGCCCAAACGCCCCGGGCGCACCAAGCTGATCGCGCTGGCCGCCACCGGGGCCGTGCTGATCGCCGGAGCGGTCACCGGCGGCGTCCTCGTCCTGGGCGGCGACGGCGACGGGGGTCAGGAGACACGAACGGCCCCCACCACCCCGTCGTCCGGCGGCGCCGAGAGCCCGTCCCCGACCGCCCCGTCCGCGTCCCCCTCCGGCTCCGGGGGCGGCGGTGACGCGTCCGTCGTCGTGGACGACCTCAACGGCATCACCTTCCCGGTCCTCGACGGCTGGACCGACGGCGCGGACGCCGACGAGGACGCCGTCCTCGTCACCGACGGCACCTACGACTGCCCCGGCGACGACGGCCTGTGCCGCAGCGGCTGGGTCTACTCGCGCACCGTCACCCAGAGCGACGAGACGTCCCCGAAGGCCCTCGCCGAGAACGACATCGAGGACGCCGCGAACGACGCGTACGACCGCGACGACCTGGACCGGCGTCCGTACGACGGCATCACCGGCCACGAGGTCGTCGGCTCCGGCTCGGTGGCCGTCGCGGGGCGCGCCGGCTACTTCGTGCGCTGGCGGGTCACCACCGACGCCGGGCCCGGCGGGTACGTCCAGTCCCTCGTCTTCCCGTCCAGCGTCGGCTCCGAGGCGCCGGTCCTCGTCCGGTTCGCCGTCGACGCGGGGGACGACGGCCCGCCGGTCGGCGACATCGACCGGATCGTCCGGGGCATCCGGGCGGTCGGCGACGAGAAGACCGGCGGGGGAGTGGGCAGCAGCCTGGGCCCGCGATGACATGCAGGGCCCGGGCGCACCACCGGGTCCTACAGGAAGGTGTGGCCCTCGCCCCGGTACGTCGGGACCGTCGCCGTCACCTCGTCGCCCTCCACCAGGTGCAGCACGTCGAACCGCTCGCACAGCTCCCCGGCCTTGGCGTGCCGGAACCACACCTTGTCGCCGAGCAGCAGATCGTCCGCGGGGGCGCCGAGCAGCGGGGTCTGCACCTCGCCCGGCCCCTCCTGCGGGTCGTACTTCAGCCCCTCCGGCAGATACGGCACCGGCAGCCGGTCCGGCCCCGCGGCACCGGAGGCGGGGTACCCGCCGCCGAGCACGGTGACCACACCGACACCGGGGCGCCGGACCACGGGCATCGCGAACAGCGCGGCCGGACGCCCGCTGAACGACGTGTAGTTGTCGAAGAGGCGGGGCACGTAGAGCCCGGACCCGGCGCCGATCTCGGTGACCGCGTCCTCCGCCGCCGTGTGCTGCACGCTGCCCGTGCCACCGCCGTTGACGAACTCCAGGTCCGGCGCCACCCGCCGCACGGCACGGACGACCTCCGCCCGGCGGGCGGCCAGTTCCTTCTTCGCGGTGGCCTGCATCAGCCGCACCGCCCGCGAACGGAGGGGCCGCCCGGCCACCGAGTCGCCCACACCGGCGATATGGCCCTCGTACGCCATGATCCCGACCAGCTTGAACCCCGGCCGCTCGGCCACGGCGCGCGCCACCTCGGCGACCTGCTCGGGGGAGTGCAGCGGCGAACGCCGCGCCCCGATCCGCACCCGGCCTCCGAGAAGCTTCAGCGAGGTGTCCAACTCCAGGCAGACGCGCACCACTTCGGTGCCGCCGCGCCGTGAGTTCTCGATCAGCTGGAGGTGGGCGGGGTCGTCGACCATCACCGTGACGGCGGCGGCGAGCTTGGGATCGCCCGCCAGTTCCGCGAAGGCGTCCTGGTCGGCGGACGGATAGGCGAGGAGGATGTCGTCGAACCCGGAACGGGCCAGCCACAGGGACTCGGCGAGAGTGAACGACATGATGCCCTGGAAGCCCTCACGGGCCAGGACCCTCTCCAGCAGTGCCCGGCAGCGAACGGACTTGCTCGCGACGCGGATCGGCTTGCCGCCGGCCCTTCGGGCGAGGTCGTCGGCGTTCGCGTCGAAGGCGTCGAGGTCGACGATCGCCAGAGGTGCGTCGAGATGAGCGGTGGCCCGGTCGTAGCGGGCCCGGTCGGCGGCGCGCGCAGTCATGAACGAAGCCTGCCAGACATGATTACCGCAGGGTAGGGGGACGTTCCGGGCTAAAGCCCCGGTGCCGCCGACTGGTTCCCGCTCGACCCCGGGCAACCCGTAGAGTGACGCGAACGCAGGGGACGACCTCGACGGGGATGCCGATCCGCTGCCACGGGTATGGCTTGCGTGTGGTGTGACCACGGGTGCGGTCGGCCCGTGGTGTGGCGCATGTCCATGGGAGCGAACCCGTCGCATGCGTGCCGGTCGCTCCCCGTGGGTGGCCGGGACCCGGACGTTTTCCGGGTCGGCCCGGGCTCGAGGAAACGGGGGGTGCATGAGCACGGAAGCGCGTCGCGCCTCCATCCCCCCACGCCCACCGGGGCGCCCCTCCACACCGCCGCACATCCCCGCGCCGCCCACCACCCCACCCCAGAGCACCGTGCCCCCCACCGACACCCCGCCGCCGCGCCGCGAGTCCACGCCCACCGCCGACACCCCGCGAGGCGGACGCCCGCCCGGCGACGGCACTTCCGGCCCGCGCCCTGGTGGTGCGCCGGGGGGACGCCCCTTCCTCGGCAGTGGCTCCGGCGCACGCCCTACGGGCGACAGCGCCTCCGACGCGCGGGCGAACGGCGGACGGCCGTCCAGGACGCCCATGACGGGGGAGAGTGCGTTCGGACCACGCCCGTTCTTCGGGGCCGCCGGTCCCGCCGGCCGTCCGCCCACCGGGAACACCACGTCCGGTTCAGGTGGTGCACGAGCTTCTGCCGAGAACGCGTCCGACGGGAACGTATCCGGTGGGAAGGTGCCCGACGGGAACGTGTCCGGCGGCGGTGCCTCTGCCGGGGGTGACTCCGCGGGAGGTGCCTTCATCGGGGGTGCTTTCGACGGGCCGTCGTCGGTGCGCTCTGACGGATCGGTGCCTGCCGGCCCACGCGGGGGCGAGTCGGGGACGCGGCCTTCGAACGGTTCCTCGTCGACCCTGCCGCCGCGGCCGGGCCGGGCGCCGTCCACCGGGGAGACGCCCGCCGTGCCCCGGCGTCCGCAGCGACCGCCCACGACAGGGATGCCCGCACGGCCCACCGCTCCGCCCCGCCCCTCCTCGGCACCCTCCACGACCCAGGGCGCCCCCAGGGACGACCGGCGCGGGGACCCGGCGGACGCGCAGCGGCCTCCGCACGGCTCCGACACCGCCAGGACGACACGCGCGCACCGGAGTTCCGGTGAGCGGGCCGGCTCGACGCCCGCACCTGCGCAGGGGTCCGGCCCGTTCCCCGGCCGGCAGCCCTCGCAGGCGTCCGGCCCGTTCTCCTCCGGTAGGGAACCCTCGCAGGGCTCCGCGACGGACGGCGGCCCGGCCGCACGGAACCGTGCGGAAAACCCGCGCTTCTCCGACTTCCGCAGGACCGCCGCGGCGAGCGGCGCGACCCCGCCACCCCCCGCGGCCTCGGCCCGCTTCCCCGACACCCCGCCCAGCTCCACCCCCCGCCAGGCCGACCGGCTGACGGGCCGGCAGCCCAGCGGCGCCGCATCCCGTCCCGGAGGTCAGCCGCCCGTCGCCCCCGCTGCGCGTCCTGCCGCGCGGCCTTCCGGTGGTACTCCGCACCCGTCCCGGCTCCCCGGGCAGTCCTCCGGTGGTGTTCCGCCGCGCCCCGAGGGGGCGCCCTCCGCTTCCACGGTTCGCGGGGGTGTGCCCACGGGGGCCGGGGGCTCCGTCTCCGGGGCGAAGGGGGAGCCGCGTGGTTCTCTGTCCGGGGACGGCGGTGCCGAGGCCGGGCGGCGGTTGCGGCCCGGGGATCCCGGTCATCCGGGGGCCTGGCAGCCGCCCTCCGGGGCCTCCCGGCGCTCCGTCGACGCCATCGACGACGCGCTCGGCGGCAGTTCCGGGCGGCCCTACGTGACGTTCGCCGAGCCCGACACCTCGCCGTGGACCTCGGCCGAGTCGGACGGCGACGTACGGCGCAGACCGCGCCCGACCGGCGCCCGCGCGGCAGCCATGGCCGCCTGCGTGGTGCTCGGCGTCGGCCTCATCGGCGGTGCGGCGGCGGGCAGTTGGCTCACCGGCGACTCGGGTCCTGACGGCACCCGCGTCGGCTTCGCCGCGGCCGGCGCCCTCTGGCACGGCGTACCCGTCGACGAACTGTTCCCGCCCACCGTGCAGGGAGAGGGCGCCGGCCCCGGCAGCACCGACCGCACCTGGACCCGCGTCGCCGTCGCCCCCGACAGCGGCTGCGCCGACGCCTTCGACCCCCTGCTGCGCCAGGCCCTCGCCCCCGTCGGCTGCCTGCGTCTGCTGCGCGCCACCTACACCGACGCGACCCGCAGCAACGTCACCACCGTCGGCCTGATGTTCACCAAGGCCGACGCCACCGCCATGGCCACCCTCAAGGCCCATTTCGCGCGCGACGGCCTCGACCGGCGCACCGACCTGATGCCCCGCCCGTACGCGGCCAAGGGCACCGTCGCCGCCGGCTTCGGCGACGCCCAGCGGGCCTCCTGGACCATCTCCGTCCTCACCGACGTCCCCGTCGTCGTGTACGCGGTCTCCGGTTTCGCCGACGGCCGCACCGTCACCGAACCGCAGCCCGCCGCCGACGCGATGCAGGCCGACGCCACCACCGCCGCAGCCCAGGCCGGTCTCGGCCACGAGGCCCAGGGCCTCGCCGACCGCATCGAACGCGGCCTCCGCAAGACCGCCGCGTCCGCCTCGGAGCAGCCTTCATGACCGCCGAGGGGACCGGGAGCGCCGACACGGCCGAGGGCATCCGGCAGGCCCGCCTCTCTCCGACCGCCGCGTACCCACAGAAGGTCCCGACCCGCGTGACGTCGTACCCCGAGCCGGGGGAACCGGCACCGACCCTCGCCGTGGCGGGGGACCCCGCACCCGCCGCCTGCACACCCGCGCGGACCCGCCCTGCCCGCCACCCCCGGCGCACCGCCCTGCTGGCTCTCCCCCTCGCCTTCTCCCTGGCCCTCCTGCCCTCCACCGCCGCCCACGCCGACGGCATCCGGGACCAGCAGTGGGCGCTCGACGCGATGCACACCGAGGAGGCATGGCGGACGACCAAGGGGGAGGGGATCACCGTCGCGGTGCTCGACACCGGCGTCGACGACGAGCACCCCGACCTCGTCGGGAACGTCCTCCCGACCAGGGACCTGGTCGGCTTCGGGGCCTCGCGGGGCGACCGCTCCTGGGCCCGGCACGGCACCGCCATGGCCGGCATCATCGCCGGTCACGGCCACGGCGTGAACAACGACGACGGCGTCCTCGGCATCGCCCCCGAGGCGCGGATCCTGCCCGTCCGCGTCATCCTGGAGGACGGCGACTCCGCCCGCTCCAAGGCCCGCAGCACCCGCGGCAACGCCCTCGCCGAGGGCATCCGCTGGGCCGCCGACCAGGGCGCCGACGTCATCAACCTCTCCCTCGGCGACGACTCCGAGTCCGCCCACCCCGAGCCCTCCGAGGACGCGGCCGTCCAGTACGCCCTGAGAAAGGGCTCGGTCGTCGTCGCCTCCGCCGGCAACGGCGGCAAGAAGGGCGACCACGTCTCGTACCCGGCGGCCTATCCGGGCGTCATCGCGGTGACCGCCGTCGACGAGGACGGCGACCGCGCCCCGTTCTCCACCCGCCGCTGGTACGCGACCGTCAGCGCGCCCGGCGTCGATGTCGTCATCGCCGACCCCGACCGCAAGTACTACGAGGGCTGGGGCACCAGCGCCGCCGCGGCCTTCGTCTCCGGTGCCGCCGCCCTCGTCAAGGCGGCCCACCCCGGCCTGACCCCGGCCCAGGTGAAACGGCTCCTGGAGGACACCGCTCGCGACGCCCCGGTCGGCGGCCGTGACGACTCCCGCGGGTTCGGCTTCGTCGACCCGGCCGCCGCCATCAAGGAGGGCGGCAGGCTCAGGCCCGACGACCTCACGTCCGCGGCGTACGGCCGCAAGTACTTCGGGCCCGGCCCCGACCCCGTGAAGGAGAAGGACACCTCCTCCGGCTGGGCGGCCCCCGCCGCCGGCGGCCTCGGCGTCGCCCTCCTCATCACGGCCGTCGTCATCTGGCGCGGCGACCGCCGACGGCCGGACGAGTTCCTGATCTGACAGGACGGGGGTGTGGCCCGCCGCGCGCTCCTCGCGGACGTCACCCGGTGCCCGAACCGATCGCTACGACGAGAACACCGACACCCCGGCCCTGGCCGCCGCCTCGACCAGAGCGATCCCCTTCGCCTTCGTCGTGTTGCCGTGCGACACCACCGCGACCAGGTAGTCCCGCCCGTCCACGGTGACCCGGCCGACGCTGTTGATCACCCACAGCCCGGTGGCCGTACGCGGCAGCCACCCGTTCTTCAGCGCGAACCGCACTCCGGAGGAATCCGTGGAGCCGTCCGCTGCCGCTGCCGCCGACACCCCCCAGTCCTGGCCCACCGCGACCTGCCCCATCAGCCGCCGCACATACGTCCGCGAGGCCCCGCTCAGCTCCGACTCGTCGTCGTCCCCGAACACCTGGCGGAGCAGGACCAGTTGGTCGGCGGCCGTGGTGCGGGTCAGGCCCCAGTACAGGCCGTCGCCGCCCTCCGTCTCCGTCAGACCGAACCGTTCGTTCGCCGCGTCCAGGCCCCTCGCCTCACCGACGGCCTTCCACAGCGCCGTCGCGGCCGTGTTGTCGCTGTCGCGGATCATCGTGGCGGCGTACGCCTTCTCCCGCGCCGTGAGCCCCCGGCCCGCGTCCTGCGCCTGGAGCAGCAGCGCGGCCAGGATGTCCATCTTCACGATGCTCGCGGTCTCGAACCGCCCGTCCCCGTACACCGCGGCGTCCCCGGACCCCACGTCCAGCACGGCGACCGAGAAGGCCGCCCCGTCCTCGACCGGAACCTCCGCCAGGGCCGTCGCGAGCAGCGCGTCGTGATCCACCTCGGGCACCGCCACAGGTTCCACCGACGCCTCCTCCACGTCCGCGCCCGGCGTGGTGGAAGCGGAGGCCGAGGGCGATACCGACGATGACGCCGCCGACGATACGGCCGGGCCCCCGCCGTCCTGCGCCCGGGCCGTCACGTACACGGTCCCGGCGGCGGTCCCGCACACCAGGAGGGCGGCGGCCAGGAAGGCACGGAGGAGGGGGCGGCGCACGGCCGGGCGGGCCGGGCGACGGGCTCTGCGAGGAGGCATGCCGCGATGGTGGCGGGCCGTGCTGTGCGGTGGGTTAGGCGGATGTTAGAGCCAGGTCAGGACCCGCTGAGAAAGCTGTGAGTGAGGTGACGGTCACGTTTCCTGCCCGGCGAACGCCCCGGAGCCCTCCCCCGGTAGGGTCGACAACCGTGGCGAACAAGAACATCCCCGACCCCGGCTACTCCGACGACGACGGCTCCGCCGACCCCCGGCTGAGCGCCGCGCTCACCGCCTGGGCCGAGGACCGCACCGCCGTCGGCCCCGTCCTCGAAGCGCTCAAGGAGGCCCGGCTGCTCGTGCCCGTCGTGGCCGTGCTCGGCGAGGTCGAGGAGGACGAGAACGGGCTGCGCCGCGAGAAGACCAGCGACATGGCCGTACCCACCCTGAAGGCCGGCCACCGCACCGCCCTGCCCGCCTTCACCTCCACCGACTCCCTCGCCCGCTGGGACCCCGCCGCCCGCCCCGTCGCCGTACCGACGCACCAGGCCCTCCAGGCCGCCGCGCACGAGAAGGCCGACACCCTTGTCCTGGACCTGGCGGGGCCCGTGCCGTTCGAGCTGACCGGATCCGCGCTGCTCGCGCTCGCCGAGGGACGTACGACGGCCGACCCGCTCGCCGACCCCGCCGTCCTCGCCGCGGTGCGCGCGGCCGTGGCCGCCGAGCCCTCCGTGCTCCGCGCCCACCTCGGGCCCGGACAGTCCGACGGCACCCTCGCCCTGGTCCTCGACCCCGCCGCCGCCCCCGCCGAGGCCGCCCGCGCGGTCGCCTCACGGCTGGCCGCCGACGAAACACTCAGGGCCCGCCTGGTGCGCGGCCTCGACCTGGCACTCCTGCCGGCCGGAACCACGCCTCCGGGCGAGCCCCTGTACGTGAAGGACTGACTCAGCCGTAGATCGGGCCGGTGTACTTCTCGCCCGGGCCCTGGCCCGGGTCGTCCGGTACGACCGACGCCTCGCGGAACGCCAGCTGGAGCGACTTCAGACCGTCGCGCAGTGGCGCCGCGTGGAACGAGCTGATCTCCGTCGTGGACGCGTCGAGCAGACCGGCGAGGGCGTGCACCAGCTTCCGGGCCTCGTCCAGGTCCTTGTACTTGTCGCCCTCCTCGGTCAGACCCAGCTTCACCGCGGCAGCGCTCATCAGATTGACGGCGACCGTCACGATCACCTCGACCGCCGGGACCTCGGCGATGTCACGGGTCATCGAGTCGAAGTCGGGGGACTCGGGGGACTCAGGAGGGGTGTCACTCATGCCCCACACGATAGGCCCCGGCGCGTACGCTCCCACCTGCGGGAGTCCGCTGCGCCCCGATTGGCACCCCAGGTTTGAACCCGCTATGGTTATGTCTACGACCGGCTGGACACTTGTGTGCCCGGCCCGCAAGTGGAGGCTCCGAACTCCCACCTGACCATCCTTCGGGACGGCAGGTCACCGGTCAGACGGCCCCCACCGTTCCGTACGGACGGTGGAGTCGTCCGAATCGCGCCCCGCGGCTGCCGCGGCGGTGCTCCGGCAGTCATTGGAGCCCCGCCTGTGTCCCGTCCGGGGCATTTTTCATGCGCCGCGATGGTTGGTCCTTATGTCAACCAGACATGACGCGGCGGTCCGCCAGACCGTCGTGGGGTGCTACCGAGGAGGATCCATCAGCGCCGAGCCCCGCATCAACGACCGGATTCGCGTTCCCGAGGTGCGACTTGTCGGTCCCAGCGGCGAGCAGGTCGGAATTGTTCCGCTTGCCAAGGCCCTGGAGCTTGCGCAGGAGTACGACCTCGACCTGGTCGAGGTGGCCGCGAACGCACGTCCGCCGGTCTGCAAGCTCATGGACTACGGGAAGTTCAAGTACGAGTCGGCCATGAAGGCCCGTGAGGCGCGCAAGAACCAGGCGCACACGGTCATCAAGGAGATGAAGCTCCGGCCGAAGATCGACCCGCACGACTATGACACCAAGAAGGGTCACGTCGTCCGGTTCCTCAAGCAGGGCGACAAGGTCAAGATCACGATCATGTTCCGTGGTCGCGAGCAGTCCCGGCCCGAGCTGGGCTACCGACTGCTGCAGCGTCTCGCGGAGGACGTCCAGGACCTCGGGTTCGTCGAGTCGAACCCGAAGCAGGACGGCCGAAACATGATCATGGTTCTCGGTCCGCACAAGAAGAAGACCGAGGCGATGGCCGAGGCCCGTCAGGCTCAGGAAGCGCGGAAGGCGGAAGCGAAGGCCAACCCTGGCAAGTCGCAGAACGCCGCCGACGCCGAGCACGTCGAGGTCGAGGCGCCGGCCGAGGAGCCTGCCGAGGCGTAAGTCCCCGGGACGAGAGTCCTGGGGAAGCCCTGGACGCGAGTCCGGGGTGTCAACCGATAGAAATGACGTTCCGTCGTGCCCGGTTTAGCGACCGGGCACCGGAGCGCCACTGACGAGGAGAGAACGGCGCTATGCCGAAGAACAAGTCGCACAGCGGTGCCAGCAAGCGCTTCAAGGTCACCGGCTCCGGCAAGGTGCTCCGTGAGCGCGCCGGCAAGCGCCACCTGCTCGAGCACAAGTCGTCCCGCGTGACGCGTCGCCTCACCGGCAACGCCGAGATGGCCCCGGGCGACGCCGCGAAGATCAAGAAGCTTCTCGGCAAGTGACGAAGCGGCGCTGATCGTCCGTCGATCACCCAGCGCCGTACGTCTGGACCGGGACCCAATCGATTTCGGGTCGTGTGAGGACAACCACGACCCCGCTACAAGGAGTTAAAAAGTGGCACGCGTCAAGCGGGCAGTCAACGCCCACAAGAAGCGCCGGGCGATCCTCGAGCAGGCCTCCGGCTACCGCGGTCAGCGTTCGCGCCTGTACCGCAAGGCCAAGGAGCAGGTCACCCACTCGCTGGTCTACAACTACAACGACCGCAAGAAGCGCAAGGGCGACTTCCGTCAGCTGTGGATCCAGCGCATCAACGCCGCTGCCCGCGCCAACGGCATCACGTACAACCGCTTCATCCAGGGTCTGAAGGCCGCGAACGTCGAGGTCGACCGCAAGATCCTCGCCGAGCTGGCCGTCAACGACGCCACCGCGTTCGCCGCGCTGGTCGAGGTCGCGCAGAAGGCGCTGCCGGCGGACGTCAACGCGCCGAAGGCCGCGTGACGCTGCGCTGGCCTTGAGCCGGATGTCGATGTGAACCCCGGACCCGTGGGCCTTTCGAGGCTTGCGGGTCCGGGTGTTTGTTGCGCCTGCCAGCTCGGGGGTGCGGGTTCTCTTGGCGGGTGCGGGTTCGTTGTGGTTTCTCGCGCAGTTCCCCGCGCCCCTGAAGGCTTGGGCCTGCGGCCCGGCCTTCATCCTGAAAAGCACGGGGCGTAGCCCCGGTCGCTTTTCAGGGGCGCGGGGCGGTGACACATGCGGCTGTGCCGCGTGGGCGCGAACAACCCCCACTAGCCCGCAGCCGCCAACGCACCCGTACCCCCGAGTTCCAAGGCGCCCCCTCCACCACCCCCCGCCCGACCCGAAGGTGATCCATGTCCGCCGCCCCCGAGTTGATCTCCCCCCGTTCCGCCCGGGTCTCCGCCGCTCGGCGGCTCGCCAAGCGGAACTTTCGGGGCAAGGACCGCCTGTTCCTCGCCGAGGGCCCCCAGGCGGTGCGGGAGGCGGCGGCGCACCGCGCGCCGGCCGACGGCACGCCCACCCTCGTCGAACTGTTCGCCACGGTCGACGCCGCGGAGCGGTACGCCGACATCGTCGGCGAGGCCCGCGCCGCGGGCGCCCGCGTGCACCTCACCGACGAGACCGTCATCGCCGACATCTCCACGACCGTCACCCCGCAGGGCCTCGTCGGGATCTGCCGCTTCCTCGACACCCCGTTCGAGGAGATCCTCGCCGCCCGCCCCAAGCTCGTCGCCGTCCTCGCCCACGTCCGCGACCCCGGCAACGCCGGCACCGTCCTGCGGTGCGCCGACGCCGCCGGCGCCGAGGCCGTCGTCCTCACCGACGCGTCCGTGGACCTCTACAACCCCAAGGCCGTCCGGGCCTCCGTGGGGTCGCTGTTCCATCTGCCCGTCGCCGTCGGCGTGCCCGTCGAGCAGGCCGTCGCGGGGCTCAAGGACGCCGGCGTCCGCATCCTCGCCGCCGACGGCGCCGGGCAGGACGACCTCGACGACGAACTGGACAAGGGCACCATGGGCGGGCCCACGGCCTGGGTGTTCGGCAACGAGGCATGGGGGCTCCCGGAGGAGACCCGGGCGCTCGCCGACGCCGTCGTACGGGTTCCCATCCACGGAAAGGCGGAGAGCCTGAACCTCGCGACCGCCGCCGCCGTATGTCTCTACGCGTCCGCCCGTGCACAGCGCGCCTTCGGAGGGTGCCGCACCGTCACTCCCAGCTAGTAGGGTGACGGGCTCGGGGGCCCACTGCACAACGGAAGAGGTGGGGTACGGGGATGAGGGTCGGCACGAGCAGCACACTGGGGGGCCGCGATGTGCGCGCCACACCCACGGCGCCGCACGCCGAGATCGCCGGACTCGGCATCGACCCCGACGACCTCCCCGACGGGCTCGTCGTCGCCGACGAGCAGGGCCGTGTGATCTGCTTCAACGCCGCCGCCGCCCGGATCACCGCCGTCCCCGCCGCCGACGCCCTCGGACTGCCCCTGGAGCGGGCGCTGCCCCTGGAGGACCTCGAAGGCCGCCGCTGGTGGCAGCTGACCGACCCCTACGGAGGCCTCGCCATCCGGGTCGGCCAGCCCGAACGGAACCTGCTGCTGCCCGGCGCCCGCGAGGTCCTCGTGTCCGCCCGGTACATCCGCACCGAACCCACCGGACCCGTCCGCCGTGTCGTCGTCTCCCTCCGCGACACCGAGGCCCGGCGCCGCACCGAACGCAGCCACGCCGAACTGATCGCCACGGTCGCCCACGAACTGCGCTCGCCGCTCACCTCGGTCAAGGGGTTCACCGCGACCCTGCTCGCCAAATGGGAGCGGTTCACCGACGACCAGAAGAAACTGATGCTGGAGACCGTCGACGCCGACGCAAACCGCGTCACCCGGCTGATCGCCGAGCTGCTCGACATCTCCCGCATCGACTCCGGGCGGCTGGAGGTGCGCAGGCAGCCCGTCGACATAGGCGCGGCCGTCGGCCGGCACATCCAGGCGTACGTCGCGGCGGGACAGCCCGCCGACCGGTTCCTGCTCCGCATCGAGCAGCCGCTGCCCGACCTGTGGGCCGACCCCGACAAGATCGACCAGGTGCTCAGCAACCTGCTGGAAAATGCCGTGCGGCACGGCGAGGGAACCGTCACGATTGACGTCACGCCCACGGCGTCCCCGCGCGAGGGCGAGGACACCGGCACGTCGGTCACGGTGAGCGACGAGGGCACCGGTATCCCGGAGGAGTCCATGAACCGCGTCTTCACCCGCTTCTGGCGGGGCAGCAAGCGCGGTGGCACCGGCCTCGGGCTGTACATCGTCAAGGGCATCGTCGAAGCCCACGGCGGCACCATCACCGTCGGACGCGCCCCGAGCGGCGGCGCCGAGTTCCGATTTACGTTGCCCGTGGGGGCCCCGGCCTATCTGGCCTAGCCGCCCCGCGGGCGCGTTCGCACACCTCAACCCCGTTAGACTCGGCCTTTGGCACCTTTGCGTCCCATGACGGAGACGATTCGTCCACGAGTCGGTGTGACGGGGACCTTCAGCCAGCCAACCGGAAGCACGGGAAGAGATGTCGGCACCGAATAAGTCGTACGACCCTGTAGAGGTCGAGGCGTTGAAACCGGAAGAGATCGAGCGCATGCGGGACGAGGCGCTCGCCGCCTTCGCCGCCGCGGACTCCCTCGACGCGCTCCAGGAGGCCAAGGTCGCCCACACCGGCGGCACCTCCCCGCTGTCGCTCGCCAACCGCGAGATCGGCGCGCTGCCCCCGCATGCCAAGGCCGCCGCCGGCAAGCTCGTCGGCCAGGCCCGCGGCGCGGTGAACAAGGGCCTCGCCGCCCGCCAGGCCGAACTGGAGGCCGAGCGCGACGCGCGTGTCCTCGTCGAGGAGGCCGTGGACGTCACGCTGCCCTACGACCGCGTACCGGCCGGCGCCCGCCACCCCCTCACCACCCTCTCGGAGCGCATCGAGGACGTCTTCGTGGCCATGGGCTACGAGGTCGCCGAGGGCCCCCAGGTCGAGGCCGAGTGGTTCAACTTCGACGCTCTCAACATCGGCCCGGACCACCCGGCCCGCGGCGAGGCCGACACCTTCTTCGTCAAGGGGCCGGACGGCGGCACCGAGTCCGGTGTCGTCCTGCGCACCCACACCTCGCCCGTCCAGATCCGCTCCCTGCTCGACCGCGAGCTGCCGGTGTACGTGATCTGTCCCGGCCGCGTGTACCGCACCGACGAGCTGGACGCCACGCACACCCCGGTCTTCCACCAGGTGGAGCTGCTCGCCGTCGACGAGGGCCTGACCATGGCCGACCTCAAGGGCACGCTCGACCACATGGTCCAGTCGCTGTTCGGCGAGGGCATGAAGACCCGGCTGCGGCCGAACTTCTTCCCGTTCACCGAGCCGTCCGCCGAGATGGACATGGTCTGCTACGTCTGCCGCGGCGAGTCCGTCGGCAACCCCGACCGGCCCTGCCGCACCTGCTCCAGCGAGGGCTGGATCGAGCTCGGCGGCTGCGGCATGGTCAACCCCAAGGTGCTCACCGCCTGCGGTGTCGACCCGGAGAAGTACAGCGGCTTCGCCTTCGGGTTCGGCATCGAGCGGATGCTGATGTTCCGCCACAACGTCGAAGACATGCGAGACATGGTCGAGGGTGACGTCCGGTTCACCCGGCCGTTCGGGATGGAGATCTGATGCGGGTCCCGCTTTCCTGGCTGCGGGAGTACGTCGACCTGCCGGCGACCGAAACCGGCCGTGACGTGCAGGCCAAGCTCGTGTCGGCCGGCCTCGAGGTCGAGACCGTCGAGCAGCTCGGAGCCGACCTCAAGGGCCCCCTCGTCGTGGGCCAGGTGCTGACCATCGAGGAGCTGGAGGGCTTCAAGAAGCCCATCCGCTTCTGCACCGTCGACGTCGGCACCGCCAACGGCACCGGCGAGCCCCAGGAGATCGTCTGCGGCGCCCGCAACTTCGCCGTCGGCGACAAGGTCGTCGTGGTCCTCCCGGGCGCCGAGCTGCCCGGCGGCTTCGCGATCTCCGCCCGCAAGACCTACGGCCGCAACTCCCACGGCATGATCTGCTCCAGCGACGAGCTGGGCATGGGCGACGACGGCACCAAGGGCATCATCGTGCTGCCGCCGGAGACCGAGGTCGGCAAGGACGCGATCGAGCTGCTCGAGCTGGTCGACGAGGTCCTCGACATCGCCGTCACGGCCAACCGCGGCGACTGCCTGTCGATCCGCGGCGTCGCCCGCGAGACCGCCATCGCCTACGGTCTGCCGCTGCGCGACCCGGCGCTCCTCGACGTGCCCGGCCCGAACGCCTTCGGCCACCCCGTCCAGGTCTCCGACCCGCTCGGCTGCGACCGCTTCACGGCCCGCACCGTCACCGGTCTCGACCCCGAGGCGCGCTCCCCGATCTGGCTCAAGCGCCGGCTCCAGAAGGTCGGCATGCGCCCGATCTCCCTCGCCGTCGACATCACCAACTACGTGATGATGGAACTGGGCCAGCCGCTGCACGCCTACGACCGCAACCTGGTCCAGGGCACCATCGGTGTCCGCCGGGCCGCCGAGGGCGAGAAGATCGTCACCCTCGACGGCGTCACCCGGAAGCTGCACGCCGAGGACCTCGTCATCACCGACGACCGCGGCCCCATCGGCCTCGCGGGCGTCATGGGCGGCGCCGACACCGAGATCGCCGACCACGATGCCACCGAGGACGGGGCGAACGCCTCCACCGAGGTCGTCATCGAGGCCGCCCACTTCGACCAGGTCTCCATCGCGCGCACCGCCCGTCGGCACAAGCTGTCGTCGGAGGCGTCCCGCCGCTTCGAGCGCGGCGTCGACCCGCTGGCCGCGTCCGCCGCCGCCCAGCGCACCGTCGACCTGCTGGTGCTTCTCGCGGGCGGCACCGCCGACGCGGGCGTCACCGAGGTCATCGCCCCGTCCGCGCCGCACACCATCGCGGTCCCGGCGGACCACCCCGACAAGGTCGCGGGTGTCGTCTACGGCCGCGAGACCGTCGTACGCCGCCTCCAGGAGATCGGCTGCGACGTCTACGGCCAGGACGAGCTGATCGTCACCGTGCCGTCGTGGCGGCCCGACCTCGCCGACATCAACGACCTGGCGGAGGAGGTCATCCGCCTGGAGGGCTACGAGAACCTGCCCTCCACACTGCCCAGGCTTCCCTCGGGCCGCGGCCTCACCCACCGGCAGCGGCTGCACCGCCGGGTCGGCCGGGCGCTCGCCGGCGCCGGGTATGTCGAGGCGCCGAACTACCCGTTCATCAGCGAGCAGGTCTTCGACCAGCTCGGGCTGGACGCCGACGACCCGGCCCGCCGTGTCGTCCGGCTCACCAACCCGCTGAACGACGAGGAGCCCGCGCTCCGCACGTCGCTGCTCCCGGGCCTGCTCGGCGCGCTGCGGCGCAACGACGGCCGGGGCTCGCACGACCTGGCCCTCTTCGAGACCGGCCTCGTGTTCCACCCCCGTGCGGAGCAGGGCGTCGCCGTTTCGCCGCCGGTCGACCGCCGACCCACCGACGAGGAGATCGCGACGCTGGACGCCGCGCTGCCCGAGCAGCCGCGCCATGTCGCCGTCGTTCTCGCCGGGGCCCGTGAGCAGGCCGGCTGGTGGGGCAAGGGCCGTCCGGCGGACTGGGCCGACGCGGTCGAGGCCGGGCGCGCCGTCGCCCGTGAGGCCGGCGCGGAGCTGATCGTCCGCAAGGGCCAGTACGGGCCCTGGCACCCGGGCCGCTGCGCCGAGTTCGTGGTCGTCGTCGACGGCGCCGAGCGCGTCGTGGGGCACGCCGGTGAGCTGCACCCGCGTGTCGTGAAGGCCCTGGGGCTGCCCGCGCGCACCTGCGCGGCCGAGCTGGACCTGGATGTGCTGGAGCGGGTGGGGGACGACACCCCGCAGGCGCCGAGCATCTCCTCGTTCCCGGTCGCCACGCAGGACGTCGCGCTGGTCGTCGACGAGTACGTGCCGCACGCCGAGGTCGAGGCCGCGCTGCGTGAGGGCGCCGGTGAACTGCTGGAGGCCATCCGGCTGTTCGACGTCTACGAGAACGCGGAGCAGCTCGGCGAGGGGCGGAAGTCGCTGGCGTACGCGCTCCGCTTCCGGGCCGGGGACCGGACGCTGACCGTGGACGAGGCGTCAGCGGCGCGCGACGCGGCGGTCGCCCTCGCGGGTGAGCGTACGGGGGCGGTTCTGCGGAGCTAGGACGCCGGGGGCGCCTGG
Organism: Streptomyces neyagawaensis; assembly: GCF_023516595.1. GTDB lineage: Bacteria > Actinomycetota > Actinomycetes > Streptomycetales > Streptomycetaceae > Streptomyces > Streptomyces neyagawaensis. Next base: position 108,508 of record NZ_JAMGBG010000029.1, read on the forward strand.
GGTGCCGAGGGTGCCTGGGGTGCTGAGAGCGCCGAAGGGGTGGGGAGCTGCGGGTGTTTGGCGGCTGCGGGTTGTCCGTGGCTGGTCGCGCAGTTCCCCGCGCCCCTTTCAGGGCTTCGCTCCTGATCGGGGCTCGGCCCCACCCCCCTCTCCTCTTCTCACTCATTCGAGTGAGAACTTCGGGCGATCTGGCCCGAACGGGGCATTCGGTCGACAGAATCGGACCGGCCTCTCTGGGCCGTACCGCTGTCAGGGCCTGATGGGGGGCCAACGGCATGATTCGAATCAGGACTGGGGCGCCTCCACGGGCATGGGTCCGAAGGCGCCGCCCGTCCGACCGGCGGTCTGTCCGACGGGCGCTCGCGCTGGGGTTGCCGGCGGTGTGGGGGGCGACAGCCGTCACCTACAAGTGGGCCTGCCCGATGGCGCAGAACAACGGGCTCGGGGCCCGGCTCGCCAGCAGCGCCGTGTTCCTCGCGGTCGGCGCCGGGCTCGTACTGCAGGTCAGACAGGTGATGCTGCAAGAGGTGCGGCAGGCACGCCGGATCGCCGGCGCCGCGCAGAGCGTCCTGCTGCGGCCCCTGCCCGCCCGGGTCGACGGACTGGCCACCGCCGCCGCACAGCTCTCCGCCGACCGGGGCGCGACCGTCGGCGGCGACCTCTACGAGGTGATCGCCACCGAACACGGCGTACGCGTCGTGATGGGAGACGTGCGCGGCCACGGCCTCTCCGCCATCGGCACCGTCGCCGCCGTGCTCGGCAGCTTCCGCGAGGCCGTCCACGACGAGGCCGAACTCACCGGCGTCCTCGCCCGCCTCGACCGCGCCCTCGCCCGGCATGTGCGGGACCGCGCCCGCGCCGAGGACACCGAGGAGTTCGTGACCGTGCTCCTGCTGGAGATCGCCCCCGACGGCGAGGTCCACGCGCTCAACTGCGGGCACCCCTGGCCGTATCTGCTGAGCGCCGGCCGGGCGGAACTGATGGCCGGCCCGGACCCGCTGCCCCCGCTCGGGGTGTTCCCGCTGCCGGCGGAACTGCCGGCCACCCCGTGCGGCCGGCTCCTCCCCGGAGAGGCCCTGTTCCTCCACACCGACGGCGTGGAGGACGCCAGGGACGGCGACGGCCGCTTCTTCCCGCTGCCCGCGGCCCTGGCGGAGGCCGTGCGGGGCCGCCCCATCTCGCCGCACTCCGTCCTGCGTGCCGTCTTCAGCCAGCTCCTGCGCCACACCGGGGGCCGGCCCAAGGACGACATCGCCATACTGATCATCCGCAACGACCGGCTCCTGAGGGCCGCCGCCGCTTACCAACCCGCGGGCACCTGCACGATCGGCCCACCCGGCCCCGCGACCGACACCCCACCGGTCGTCCCCGGGCCGTAGCCGCCGAGCGGCCTCACGGCCGAGCGCCCTCGGCCTGTCCGTCCCGACGGGGCCACCGCGCTGTACGAGGGGGAGCCGGTGGCCCAGTCGGCCTCTTGCGAGGCATTCCAGTCAAGCGGTCCGAAACTCTCCGCAACAGAGCGCGTACAGCCCGAATTCGGGCATTCCCTTCACACCCCGTGTGAAGACGGAGGCGCTACGCTGCCAAACGCCGGCACCGAGCCACCGGAGGGCCTTCCATGCAGCCCAACACCCTGCTCGACGCGATCCTCGACGAGGCCGGTATCTCGCACGCCGGACTCGCCGCGCACGTCAACCAGGCAGGGCGGGCACGCGGTCTGGCGCTGAGATACGAACACACCGCAGTGGCCCGGTGGTTGAAGGGGCAGCGACCGCGCGGCCAGGTGCCCGACCTGATCTGCGAAGTGCTCGCCCGGCGGCTGCACCGGACCGTCACCCTCGACGACATCGGTCTCGGAGTGCCGGGCGAGGCGATCTCCCAGCACGGCGCCGGACTCTCCGGGTTCGTGGAGCGCGCCACCGCCCTGTGGCGCTCCGACGAGCTACAACGCCCCCACGTCCTCGGCGCCCCCGCCGTCACCGGAACACCCGCCGTGATGCCGGTGTGGGAGTGGGAGAACCCGCCGGAGGACGTCGACGTCTCCCGCGGCGGACGGCATCGCGTCAGCATGGCCGACATCGAGATGCTGCGCGCAGCCCGATCGCACTACGAGCAGCTGTACCGCAAGGCGGGCGGCATCGTGACCCGCGCCCGTATCGTCGGATTCCTCAACGCCGAGGCGGCCCCCCTGCTGCGCGGCAGCTACACCGACGCCACCGGACGCCAACTCCACCGGGCCACCGGCGGACTGGTCGCCATCGCCGGCATCTGCGCGTACGACTCCGACGCGCACGGGCTCGCCCAGCGCTACTTCCACCAGGCGCTGCGGCTCGCCAAGGCCAGCGGGGACCGGGGACTCGGCGCGTATGTGATCGCGCTGCTCGTCAACCAGTCGCTGTTCATGCGGGAGTACCGGCAGGCCGTCGCCTTCGCCGAGGCCGCACTGCGCGCCGCCGGCAAGCACATCACCCCGGCCCTCGCCGCGGACCTGTACGCGATGCAGGCCAAGGCGTACGCCCACCTCGGCGACGGCACGAGCGCGCTGTCCTGCATCCGGCGGGCGGAACAGGCCGCCGAGCGCATCCGGCGCGGCCATGAACCCGACGAGACCGGCTATGTCCAACCCGGTCTGGTCAATGTGCAGGTGGCGGAGGCGCTGCTCAGCCTCGGCGACCTGACGGCCGCGGCGGAGCACGCGGCGGCGGCCGTCGACACCCCGGCGCACGACCGGGGCCGGGTGCACCGGCTCGCCATGCTCAGCCAGATCGAACTACGGCAGGGCAACGCCGACAAGGCGGTCGAGACCGCCGTGGAAATGGCCGAGCGGGCGCGCGGAATGGAGTCCATGCGCCTGCGCGACAGACTGCGGGCGGTACGCGAACATCTCGTGCGAAACGGCTGCGCGGGGACCACGGAGGCCGCCGAACTCATCGACGGGGCACTGCGCGTACCGCTCTGACACCGCGTCCACGGCCCGGCCGTGCACCGCCTGTGCGCCTGCTGTCACCACGCTCCTGCTGCGATATTGCCACTTACTCGGCGGAAGGTGGCAGAACCGTGCAGTGGACGCAACAGAGCGAACAAACTGTGTATTCGAACCGCTGGTTCAGCGTCAATCTCGCAGATGTCGCATTGCCGGACGGGCGGCACCTCGATCACTTCCTGATACGGCTGCGGCCCGTCGCCGTGGCCACCGTGGTCAACGAGGCCAACGAGGTGCTGCTGCTGTGGCGGCACCGCTTCATCACCGACAGCTGGGGGTGGGAGCTGGCGGCCGGCGTCGTCGAGGACGGCGAGGGCATCGCCGACGCGGCCGCCCGGGAACTGGAGGAGGAGACCGGATGGCGGCCGGGACCGCTGCACCACCTGATGAGCGTCGAGCCCTCCAACGGGCTCACCGACGCCCGGCACCACATCTACTGGGCCGACGAGGGCGCGTATGTCGGTCACCCGGTGGACGACTTCGAGTCGGACCGCAGGGAATGGGTTCCCCTCAAGCTCGTGCCTGACATGGTCGCCCGCGGCGAGGTCCCGGCCGCCAACATGGCGGCCGCACTGCTTCTCCTGCACCACCTCAGGCTCGGACAGGACGCGGGGCTCTGACCCCTCCGGGCGTCCCGCCCGTACCGGTCAGCGGCCCACGGCCTGCCAGATGGCCACCACCAGTGCTCCCACGGCTGCGAGCGCCGCGACCGCGGGCAGCGGCCAGCGGGAGTGCTCCAGGGTGACGACCCGTGTGCTCAGGTCGTCCAGTTCCTTGGCGGTCTGTTCGGCACGGTGACTCAGCAGGGTGAGCCCTCCCTCGACGCGTGCGTGCGCCACGTCCAGGCGGCGGCGTAACTCTGCGAGTTCACCGTGGGCCACGGGATGCTCGGGGTCGATGGCCACGAGTCCGCTCCTTTCTGTAGTCGTCTCGGTAGTCGTCACATCCCTTGCATGCGCACGGCAAGTCAACTCGCCTGGTGGGCGCGTGGGGAGCGTGTGCGAGCGGCATATGCGTGTCCGCCGCGCACACGGTGTGTGAATACGACGGGCCCGGCGCCCTTTCCGGCGCCGGGCCCGTACGAGGGGCTGCTCCTCACGTTCCGTAGCGGACATCGGCGATGTCAAGCCGTGTGCTTGTGCGGTGCGGAGAGGTAGTTCCGGGTCCCGGTGCGGCACGGGGCGGTCGCGCGCGGGCACGCTGAAGACGTCCGTCAAGGTCACGAGACCGATATCGCCTGGCGGGCCGGTGACGACGTCGGGCAGGGTTCCGGGTGATGAGCGACGCATACGCGATGACCTACTCGCCCCCCGATTCCGTCGAGGGCCTCCTGCAACGGGGGCGTGGCCTGGGCGCGGTACGAGCGCTGCGGGACCCCGGGGGAGCCGCCGCGTTCGTGTACGACGGGATCCGTCGTGACTGGCGATGGGACGGGACCGACGACCGGTCCCTGTATCTGGCGCGGCTCGTCCAGGACCTGGACCTGTCACTGACGCCTGTCGTGGACCAGCTGGCGGGGGACGAGGATTCCTGCCTGCGGGCCTGCGATGTCCTTGAGCTGCTGGCCCTCGCCGGATCGGAGGAGGCCCGGGACGGGCTTCGCGCCCATGTCCGGGAAGGCGAGCACTGGGCCCCGGTACTGGAGTCGGTGTCGGCCGGCTGGCCGGCCGAGTGGTGGGACGACCTCGGTGACGTCGCACGCGCTCGTATCGGCGGGGAAGCGGAGCTGCCGTGGTGCTCCGAGCCGTGGACGCGGTTCGGCATCGAGGTACGGAGCCGCCCGTCCGTTCCGCGTCCGTCGCTTGCCGGGTTCCGCACGGAGGAGCTCCTCACTCTCCTCGCCGACGACTCCGCGGAAGACATGACGAAGTTCGACGCGTTGCGTGTGCTGAACAGCCGAGCGCCCGCCGAGGAACTGATCCCGTTGGTCCCCTCCCTGGGCACGGCGGACGACCGTCGGCCCCTGCCCCCGCTCCGGCGGGCCGTCGAGCGCCTCGGAGCCTCCGCCGTACCGGCGGCGCACGGCTGGGCGCAGGACGAGCGCCCCTGGCTGGCTGAGCTGGGAGCGGACGTCCTGGCCGAGCATCCCGGCCCCGAGGCGCTGCCGGGACTCGTGGAGGAACTCGCCCGGCAGTGGGCGGCGCGGACCTGGTGCGGTCCCGACCGGACAGCCCGCCGCCTGGCCCGGTTCGGGCCCGACGCGGCCGAGGCGGTGCCCCACCTGCGGCGGTTCTGGCTGCGCACCCCGCACTCGTACGAGCGGACTGCGTACCTGGAAGCGCTCGCCGCCATCGACCGGGGCGGGCTGGACCACGTGTACACCGAGTCGCTCTGGGACTGCGAGGAGAAGGCGCGGTTGGCGGCGATCACCTCGGCGCCCGACGGCCCGGAGGCCCGGGAACGGATCGCGGTACTGCGCGACGACCCGATGGAGACGCCCGAGGTACGCGCCGTCGCCCGAGCGCGACTCGCGGCCGACGCGACGATCTCCTCGTAGGCCCACTCCCGGATGACGGAAAGACCCGCTCCCGGGAACATCCGGAAGCGGGTCTCTCGCGTCGCGTGCGGGTCAGGGGTACGTGTAGAAGCCCGACCCGGTCTTGCGGCCGAGGCGGCCCGCGTCGACCATGCGCTGGAGGAGCGGGGGAGCGGCGTACAGGGGCTCCTTGTACTCCTCGTACATCGAGTTGGCGATCGAGACGATCGTGTCCAGGCCGATCAGGTCGGACAGCTTCAGCGGGCCCATCGGGTGGGCGCAGCCCAGCTCCATGCCGTTGTCGATGTCCTCGCGGCCGGCGATGCCCGACTCGAACATGCGGATGGCGGAGAGCAGATACGGCACGAGCAGCGCGTTGACCACGAAGCCCGAGCGGTCCTGCGCGCGGACCGCGTGCTTGCCGAGGACCTTCTCGGCGAACAGCTGCGCCCGGCTGAGCGTGCCCTCGGAGGTGGTGAGGGCCGGGATCAGCTCGACGAGCTTCTGCACCGGGGCCGGGTTGAAGAAGTGGATGCCGATGACCTGGTCCGGACGCGAGGTGGCGACCGCCAGCTTCACCAGGGGGATGGACGAGGTGTTCGAGGCGAGGATGGCGTCGGGGCGGGTCAGCACCTGGTCGAGCACCTGGAAGATCTCGGTCTTCACCTGCTCGTTCTCCACGACCGCCTCGATGACGAGATCGCGGTCGGCGAACTCCCCGAGGTCGGTGGTGAAGCTCAGACGCGCCTGGGTGGCGTCCCGCTCCTCCTCGCTGATCTTGCCGCGCTCGGCCGCCTTGGACAGGGAGTTGAACAGCCGGGTACGGCCGATCTCCAGGGCTTCGCCGGTGGTTTCGGCGACCTTGACGTCCAGACCGGCGCGGGCGCACACCTCGGCGATGCCCGCTCCCATCTGGCCGCAGCCCACGACTCCGACTCGCGCGAGATCTCCCGTTGGGAAGTCCGTCACATCGTCCCTTTCACTGGTCTACGTGGCCGGCAGACACCCGGGGTGTGGGCCTGCGCCAAACCTGCACGTTACCTCCGGCCGCTACCGATCAGTATCGCGGGTACCACATGGAAGGCTGGCTCCACGAACGGTCCGCGACGAGGCGGGCACGAAGCGGTACGCGGAGGTACGAGGATGCATCGGAAGCCACGGATGTCGCGGAGGGCGTTCTGGGCGACCGCGGTGACCACACTCGTGGCGGCGGGCGGTGTGGCGGCGGGCACCGCCATCGCCGGTCAGGGTCCCGACCGCCGCAGACGGGCCTCCGGTGAGCTGCGCGGCATGTGGCTCGCCACCGTCGTCAACCGGGACTGGCCCTCCAAGGCGGGCCTCACCGCCGACGAGCAGCGCGCCGAGCTGCTCGCCCATCTCGACACCGCCGTGGAGCGCCGCCTCAACACGGTGATCTTCCAGGTCCGCCCCACGGCCGACGCGCTCTGGCCCTCCCCGTACGAGCCCTGGTCGCAGTACCTCACCGGCACCCAGGGCAAGGACCCCGGCTGGGATCCGCTGGGCACGGCGGTCGAGGAGGCCCACGCGCGGGGGCTGGAGCTGCACGCCTGGTTCAACCCGTACCGGGTCGCCAACCACACCGACCCGAGCCGTCTGGCGGACGGCCACCCCGCCCGCGAGAACCCCGGCTGGGTCGTCCCCTACGGCGGCAAGCTCTACTACAACCCGGGCCTCCCCGCCGTGCGCGCCTTCGTCCAGAAGGCCATGCTCGACGCCGTACGGAAGTACCCGATCGACGCGGTGCACTTCGACGACTACTTCTACCCGTACCCGGTCGCCGGTCAGGTCTTCGACGACGACGCGGCCTACGACACCCACGGCGGGAGCTTCCCCAACCGGGCGGACTGGCGGCGCGACAACATCGACAAGCTGGTGAAGGAGATGGCGGCGCAGATCAAGGCGGTCCGGCCCGGCACCCAGTTCGGCATCAGCCCCTTCGGAGTGTGGCGCAACATCGCCACCGACGCGCGCGGCTCCGACACCCGGGCCGGTGTGCAGACGTACGACGACCTGTACGCCGACACCCGCAAGTGGGTCCGGAAGAACTGGATCGACTACCTCGTCCCCCAGCTGTACTGGAACATCGGCTTCGCCGCCGCCGACTACGCCAAGCTGCTGCCCTGGTGGGCCGAGACCGCGCGCGGCACCGGAACGCGCCTCTACATCGGCGAGGCCCTCTACAAGGCAGGCGACCCGGCGCAGCCCGCGGCCTGGCAGGACCCGGCCGAGCTGTCCGGGCACCTGTCACTGGCCCGTGACGTCCCGGAGGTGCGCGGGCATGTGTTCTTCTCGGCCAAGGAGGTGACCGTCGACAAGATCGGGGCGATGGCCCGCGTGGTCGCCGACCACTACCAGAAGCCGGCGGAGCCACCGAGCTGAGCCGCCGTGGCCCTCTCCCGGTCTACTGCTGTGCTTCCCTGTGCCGGATCTCCGTGTCCGGGCCGGGCGAGCACACACCCTCGTGCCCGTCCTCGAACCGGACGCGGTACGGGGGGTTGCCCTCCTGGCCGATGACTTCGACGATCTCGCCGATCTTGTCGTGTTGCCCGACCACCCTGCCGTGCTGGACAAGCTGGTCGCCCACGGTTGCACGCATCTTCGGGGCCTCCTCACCAGGCGCGGGAGCATCGGTCCGTGGCCTGAGTCTACGGCGGGCGGGCCCGATCGGATCCTGCCCGGACTCCGCTCAGCCCCGCGCCCGTTGGGTGACGGCGATGCACACGAGCACCGCCGCGGCCGTCAGGGGGGCGGCCACTGTCAGGTGCTCGCCCAGCAGCAGCACCGACCACACCAGTGTGAGCAGGGGCTGGGCCAGCTGCAACTGGCTGGCCCGGGGTATGCCGATGGCCGCCATGCCCCGGTACCAGACGACCAGGCCGAGGAACTGGGACCCGGCGGCCACCCACAGCAGCCCCGTCACACTGTGCGCGGTCAGCTGGACCGGCTCGTACGACAGGGCCAGCAGCGCGCCCGGCACGCTGAACGGCAGGCAGAACACCAGCGCCCAGCCGATGACCTGCCAGCCGGGCATCACCCGGGCCAGCCTGCCGCCCTCGGTGTAGCCGGCCGCGCACACCAGGAGCGCGGCGAAGAGGTAGAGGTCGGCGGTGCCGAGGGCGCCGCCGCTCTGCGTCACCGTGAACGCGAGGACGGCCGCGGCCCCGGCGAGCGCCGCGCACCAGAACGTGCGCGAGGGCCGTGAGCCCATGCGCAGCGCCGAGAACAGGGCGGTGGTCAGCGGGAGCAGTCCGACGACCACGGCGGCGTGCGCGGTGGTCGAGGTCTCCAGGGCGAGCGTGGTGAGGAGCGGGAAGCCGACGACCACTCCCGCGGCGACCACGGCCAGCCCCGCCCAGTGCCGGCGGCCGGGCAGCGGCACTCGCAGCGCCAGTAGACAGCCGCCCGCGATGACGGCCGCGAGGACACTGCGCACGGCGACGAGGGACCAGGGGCCGAAGCCCTCCAGACCCCAGGCCGTCGCCGGGAACGTGAGGGAGAAGGCGACCACACCGAGCGCCGCCTGAAGGGTGCCGCCTCGGCCCACGGGACGGCGGAGGTCGGCTGGGCCGGTGGCGACCGCTACTGTTCGCTGGTCGATAGCGCTACTCTGTGCTCTCATGCAAGAGCGTAGCAGCGTCGCGGAACTGGCGGAACAGCTCAGAAAGGAGCTCGACCGCTACTCACCCGGTGGAAAGCTGCCGTCGAGCCGGGCGCTCGTGGACCGCTTCCGGGTGAGCCCGGTGACCGTTTCGCGGGCCCTGGCTCAACTGGCCGCGGAGGGCCTGGTGGTGACGCGGCCCGGCGCGGGCGCGTTCCGGGCGCGGCCGCGCGAGACCGGGAGGGCGACCGTGGGGGACACCTCCTGGCAGGAGGTCGCGCTGAGCGCGGACGGCACCGCCGAGCCGACCCCGCGCACGGTCGACGCCTCGGGCGTCCTGGTCTCCCTCGCCTCCCCGCCGCCCGGCGTGATCGAGTTCAACGGCGGCTATCTGCACCCGGCGCTGCAACCGGAACAGGCCATGGGCGCCGCCCTGTCGCGGGCCGGGCGACGTCCCGGCGTCTGGGCGCGGCCCCCGGTCGAGGGCGTCCTGGAGCTGCGCGAGTGGTTCGCGCGGAGCATCGGCGGGGAGATCACGGCGGCCGAGGTGATCGTGGCGGCGGGCGGCCAGTCCGCGCTCACCACGGCCCTGCGGGCGCTCGCGTCGCCCGGCGCGCCGGTGCTGGTCGAGTCGCCCACGTACCCCGGCATGCTGGCCATCGCCCGGGCCGCCGGTCTGCGGCCGGTCCCGGTGCCGGTGGACCCGGACGGCGTGCGGCCGGCCCTCCTCGCCGACGCGTTCAAGGCGTCCGGCGCCCGTGTCTTCGTCTGCCAGCCCCTCTTCCAGAACCCCACCGGGGCCGCCCTGTCCGCCGAGCGGCGGGGCGAGGTGCTGCGGATCGCACGCGAGGCGGGGGCCTTCGTGATCGAGGACGACTTCGTGCGCCGGCTCGTGCACGAGGACGCGGGGCCGCTGCCGCCGCCGCTGGTCGCCGACGACCCGGACGGCGTCGTCGTCCACGTGTCCTCGTTGACCAAGGCGACCTCGCCCAGCTTCCGGGTGGGCGCGCTGGCCGCCCGGGGACCGGTCCTGGAACGGCTGCGCGCCATCCAGGTCGTCGACACCTTCTTCGTGCCGCGCCCCCTCCAGGAGGCCGCCCTCGAACTCGTCGGCTCGCCCGCCTGGCCCCGCCATCTGCGGGCGGTGTCCAGGGAGTTGAAGAACCGTCGGGACGCGATGACCTCCGCGCTGCGGCTGCACCTGCCCGAGCTCGCCCTGCCCCACATCCCCTCCGGCGGCTACCACCTGTGGCTGCGCCTCCCCGACGGCACCGGCGGCACCGACCGGGCCCTCGGCTCCGGGGGAGAGGCCGCGCTGGTCGCCGCCGCCCTCCGCGCGGGGGTCGCCGTCACCCCCGGCCGCCCCTACTTCAGCGCCGAACCCCCGGCCGCGCACCTGCGGTTGAGCTTCGCGGGGGTCAGCGGGACGGGGGAGATCGTCGAAGGGGTCCGGCGGCTGCGGGCGGCGGTAAACGGTTCGACAGCGGGGCTCTGACCTGCGGACGTCCAGCCATGAACGACGCATTCCCGCTGCCCGAGGGCTACGAGATCTCCACCGACCCGACCCGTCTCGACGTCGGACGCGTCCACCGCTGGCTGTCCGCCGACGCGTACTGGGCCCTCGGCCGGCCCCGCGAGAAGCAGGAGCGTGCCATCGCCGGATCGCTCAACTTCGGGGTGTACGAGACCCCTTCGGGCGGGCAGGTGGCGTACGCGCGCGTCGTGACCGACGGGGCGACGTTCGCCTGGCTCTGCGATGTGTACGTGGATCCGGCCCTGCGCGGCAAGGGGATCGGCAAGGCGCTGGTGGGCGCCGTCCGCGCCCACCTGGAACCGCTCGGGCTGCGCCGTGTCCTGCTCGCCACCCAGGACGCGCACACCGTCTACGAGCAGCTCGGCTTCCGCCCGCTCGTGGAACCGGACCGGTGGATGGCCCTTGTGTTCGAGTGAGACGGCGGGGGCCGCCAGGGAAAGGGTACGACCCGCCAGGGAAGGGGTGCGGGTGGCTGACGGGGGAGGGGCGCCGGGTAACCACCGGGGACGGTGCGGGGGTTGCCGGGGAGGGTGCGGGCCGTGTCCCGTGAGGGGCCGGGGGCCGCTCGTAACCTCTGGGTAACACCTCTTGACCTGCTCACTTCCGGCCACCACGATCTCCGCATGCATCTTCGGGTCACGTTCGTCGCCGCGGCGCGCTGCTCCTCGCTGCTCGCTGAGCGTTTCGAGGACGACCGGCCGCTGGACCAGGCCGGCTGGGACGAGGTGCAGCGCGCCGCCCACGAACTGGTGCCGTTGGCGGCGGCCGAGCTGCGCTACTGCTCGCCGACGCCCCGTAGTCGGGCCACCGGCGACGCCCTCGGATACGCGCCGCTGGCGCAGCCCGCGCTGCGCGACTGCGACATGGGCCGCTGGCGCGGCTTCACCCTCGGCGAGGCCATGGCCAGGGAGCCCTCGGCGGTGGACGCCTGGCTCGCCGACCCGCGCTGCACCCCGCACGGCGGTGAGTCCCTTCTGTCCTTCATCGCCCGGATAGGGAGCTGGCTCGACACCCGGCCGAAGGACGACGGCGGCCGGATCGTCGCCGTGGCCGAGCCCTCCGTGCTCCGCGCCGCGCTGGTCTACGCGCTCCAGGCGCCGCCGTCGGCGTACTGGCACATGGACGTCCGCCCCTTGTCGACGCTCACCGTCGCGGGCCAGCCGGGCCGCTGGAACCTGCGGCTGGGCGCAGCCTAGGCGCCCACGTGCGGGCCGTGGCGCAACCCGGGCGTCAGGTCCGGCGTCCCGTGGTGTCGTCCGGCTAGGCGTCGCGGGTCCGGGTGTAGTCGGTGACCAGGAGTTGCTCCTTCGTGGGGCCGCCGACGCGCCATGTCGTCCGCCAGTGGTCCTCGTCGTACACCTCGAACTCGCCCCGGTAGAGGTCGGCGGCGCACGGGTGGTCCGTGCGCCAGTGGCCCGAGGTCAGGTCCAGGTCGTGGAAGGGGCGGCCGTCGCCGAAACGGACGTCCGCCGAACCGGGGGTGGGGCCGGGCAGGAAGCGCAGGGTGCGTTCGGCGGGGCGCGGGACGCCCTGCCAGACGAAGATCCCGGTCTCGCGATGGAGCAGGCCGCCGCCGTCCAGTGGGCCGAAAACCGTCGTCCCGGAGAACTCGCCCGTCGCGCCACTCGCGAGATCCCGCACCGAGCGGGTGACCTGCCAGCTCCCGGACAGATAGCCCAGCACATCGGGTACTGACCGGAACTCGCCCATACGGGGCCTCCCTTGAGTCGCATGGGTGGCCGCACGCCCCATTGACGCCTCCCGGCCTCCTCCCTATCTTGCCGTTCGATGTGCTGACCATTGTCTGATATTTCGAACCACTCTCCGACCCCCACCACGAGCCGCGGAGTATCCATGTCACACAGCACCCGCACCCGTTGGAGACTCGGTCTCACCGCCACCGCCTTCCTGGTGGCGGCGGCCTCGGTCCCGGCCCCCGCCCACGCCGAGGACGTCAGCGACTACACGATCACCGTCGACCCCACCGCCAAGGGCGCCAGGATCGACGACACCATGTACGGCGTCTTCTTCGAGGACATCAACCGGGCCGCCGACGGCGGCCTGTACGCCGAACTCGTCCAGAACCGGTCCTTCGAGTACTCCACCGCCGACAACCGCGCGTACACCCCCCTCACCTCCTGGACGGCCGACGGCTCGGCCCACGCACGGAACGACAGCGGCCGGCTCAACGACCGCAACCGCGTCTACCTCTCCCTGGGCGCCGGTTCGGCCGTCACGAACACGGGCTACAACACCGGCATCCGCGTCGAGAAGGGCAAGAAGTACGACTTCTCGGTGTGGGCGCGGGCCGAGAGCGGTACGACCCTGACCGTCGCCCTGAAGGACGCCGACGGCACGTTGGCGAAGGCCCGCCGGGTGGCCGTCGCGGGCGGCGGCTGGGCCAAGTACCGCGTCGTCCTCAAGGCGACCCGGACCAGCTCCGACGGCCGCCTCGCCGTCGCCACCTCCGCCGCCGCCGCCCTCGACGAGGTGTCCCTCTTCCCCCGCGACACCTACAAGGGCCGCCGGAACGGTCTGCGCAAGGACCTCGCCGAGAAGATCGCCGCCCTGAAGCCCGGCTTCCTGCGCTTCCCCGGCGGCTGCCTCGTCAACACCGGCTCCATGAAGGACTACAGCGAGGCCTCCAACTGGGAGCGCACCCGCGCCTACCAGTGGAAGGACACCATCGGCCCGGTCGAGCGGCGGGCCACCAACGCCAACTTCTGGGGCTACAACCAGTCCTACGGCCTCGGCTACTACGAGTACTTCCAGTTCGCCGAGGACATCGGCGCGATGCCGCTGCCCGTCGTGCCCGCCCTCGTCACCGGCTGCGGCCAGAACAAGGCCACCGACGACGAGGCCCTGCTCCAGCGGCACATCCAGGACACGCTCGACCTGATCGAGTTCGCCAACGGGCCCGCGACCAGCGAATGGGGCCGCGTGCGGGCCCGGATGGGCCACCCGAAGCCCTTCCACCTCACCCACCTCGGCGTCGGCAACGAGGAGAACCTGCCGAACGAGTTCTTCGCCCGCTTCCAGAAGTTCCGGGCCGCCATCGAGGCGAAGCACCCCGACATCAAGGTCGTGTCGAACTCAGGCCCCGACGACGCGGGCAGCACGTTCGACACCGCCTGGAAGCTGAACCGCGAGGCGAACGTCGACATGGTCGACGAGCACTACTACAACAGCCCCCAGTGGTTCCTCCAGAACAACGACCGCTACGACTCCTACGACCGCAAGGGCCCGAAGGTCTTCCTCGGCGAATACGCCTCCTGGGGCAACGCCTTCAAGAACGCCCTCGCCGAGGCCGCGTTCATGACCGGCCTGGAACGCAACGCCGACGTCGTCAAGCTGGCTTCCTACGCACCGCTCCTCGCCAACGAGGACTATGTGCAGTGGAGCCCCGACATGATCTGGTTCAACAACCACGCGTCCTGGGGTTCGGCCAACTACGAGACGCAGAAGCTGTTCATGAACAACGTCGGGGACCGGGTCGTCCCCTCGAAGGCCACCGGAACCCCCGCGGTCAGTGGCCCCATCTCGGGAGCCGTGGGCCTGTCCACCTGGGCCACGACCGCCGCGTACGACGACGTGAAGGTCACGGGCGCCGACGGGGCGACCCTCCTCAGCGACGACTTCAGCGGGGACGCCTCGCAGTGGACCCACACCGGTCGCGGCAGCTGGCCCGTGCAGGACGGGCAGTACGTGCAGACCGACGTGGCCGCCGAGAACACCATGGTCTCCGCCGGTGACCCCTCGTGGCACGACTACGACCTGAAGGTGAAGGCCACGAAGACGTCCGGCAAGGAGGGCTTCCTCGTCGCGTTCGGCGTCAAGGACACCGGCAACTACTACTGGTGGAACCTCGGCGGCTGGAACAACACGACCAGCGCGGTCGAGCAGGCCGTCGACGGCGGCAAGTCGTCGCTGATCTCCAAGCCGGGGACGATCGAGACGGGCCGCGCGTACGACATCGAGGTCAAGGTGCGGGGCCGCGAGGTGACCCTGCTGCTCGACGGCGAGGAGTGGGGCACCTTCACCGACGACAAGCCGGCGGAGCCGTTCCGGCAGGTGGTGACGCGGGACGCCAGGACCGGTGACCTGATCGTCAAGGTCGTCAACGCGCAGCCCGTCGCGGCGCGTACGGCCGTCGACCTCGGGACCGCGAGGGTGCGGGGGACCGCGCGGGTGACCACGCTCGCGGCGGCGCCGGACGCCGTGAACACGGAGACTGCTACGCCGGTCGCGCCGGTGACGTCGACGTTCCGTGGGGTGGCGAGGGAGTTCAGCTATACGTTTCCGGCCAACTCGGTGACGTTCCTTCGGATCAAGAAGCGGTGAGGAAGGGCGGCCGCCGGGTCTGAGGTCCGGCTGCGGGTGCGTGGGGGCTGGTCGCGCAGTTCCCCGCGTCCCTTTTCGGGCCTGCGCCCGGTCCAGGGGCCTGCGGCCCATCTCGGGGCCGCGGTTTACGAGCGGCGGCGGGGCTTTCCTGGTCTGCCGCCGCTCTTCGATGTTCTGGTGCCGCCGGAGCCGGACCGGGGGTTGCGGGCGGTCGGCTTTCCGGTGGTGGGCTGGCGGCGGGTGCCCCCGGTGGGCTGGCGCTTCGGCTTCGGCTGCTGCTTTTCCTCGGGGGGCCTGGGACGGCCCCGGGAGCTGTTGACCGTGCGGCCCCGGACGATGCCGATGAAGTCCTCGACCATGTCCGTGGTCGCGTCCTGCGGCCAGGACAGGGCGACCCGGGACTCGGGGGCGTCGGTCAGCGGGCGGTACGTCAGGTCCTTGCGGTGGTGCAGGCGGGCCAGTGACTGCGGGACGACGAGGAGTCCGATCCCGGCCGCCACCAGCTCGATCGCGTCCGCCGTGGTGGCGGGACGCTCGAACGCCGGCTGCCCCGGCGGGCGCTCCCAGCCGAGGGTGTCGTCGAGGGGGTGCAGCACGATCTCGTCCCGCAGATCCTCCGTGGACACCTCGTCGACGGCCGCGACGACATGGTCCTTCGGGACCACGACCACCGTGGCCTCGGTGTAGAGGGGGATCGCGCTGAGGTCGGCCCCGTCCACCGGCAGCCGGACGAACCCGGCGTCCGCCTCGCCGCCCCGCAGCGCGCCGAGCGCCTCGGCGGCGGACACCTGGACGAGGGTGAGGGGAATGTCGGGCAACCGCTCGTTCCAGATCCGCACCCACTTCGTGGGCGTCACTCCCGGAACGTACGCGAGCCGGAACGAGGGCGATGCATCCGAACCTGTCACACGACCAGGCTATCGGGCCGGGCCATTGCCCCCGCTCTCCGGGCGTGGTCGGCGATGGCTCACATGCTCGATACCCTGGACACCATGACGTCGCACCAGACCGCACCCCAGACCATGAAGCCCGCGACCGCGGCGAAGAAGCTGGGTGTGTACCTCGAAGCCACCCCCGCCGAGTTCCGGGACGGCGTCGTCTCGCGCGCCGAACTGAACGCGCTCCAGGCCGACCCGCCGGCCTGGCTGCAGGAGCTGCGCCGCAACGGCCCGCACCCCCGCCCGGTCGTCGCGGCCAAGCTGGGCGTCTCCATCGCGGGGCTGGCCCGCGCCGGAGTCACCGAGCCCCTCACCACCGAGCAGATCGAGGCGCTGAAGGACGAGAGCCCCGAGTGGCTCCAGCGCGAGCGCGCCACCCAGGCCGAGGTCCGCAAGGAAGGCGCCCGCATCAAGAAGCGCAACGCGGAGCGGGCGGCAGAACGCCCCTGAGCGCCCGGAGAACGCGGGCCCGGCAGTGGGCTGCTCTCGGTCGGGCCGCTCTCGGTCGGGCTGCTCTCGGTCGGGCCTCTCGGTCGGGCCGCTCTCAGAGCGTGAGCACCGGTCGTACGGTGAAGTCCTCGTAGAGGTCCTCGCCGTCCTCCCCGTACACGAACTCCGCCATCGACGGATTGACGTTCGCCGTGGCCAGGGGTAGCCAGCCGAGCAGACGGCCGTAGCCGCCGCACACGGACTCGCCGCCGTCGCCGCCGCGCACCACCGAGCGATCGCTCGTCAGCTCCGTCGTGTACGTGTCGTACGCGATGCGCAGGCCGAAGGCGTTCGGTTCGTGCTGGGGGCCCGTGGGGTCGTCGTAGGGGACACGGTCCAGGGGGCAGTCGTCGCCCCAGCGGAACAGGGTGCGGGCCCCGGCACCGCAGGCGTGCTCCCACTCGTCCGAGGTGGGCATGCGCAGACCGCGCGCCGCCAGGACGGCCGGTGTCTCGGCGGGCGGCTCCGTCAGATGCTCGCCCTCCACCGCCATGAGCACGGCGTCCAGCACCACGTCACGGCGCGGGCTGAGCACCTGCGCGAGGTGTTCTCGAAGATCGTTGTCGTACCCGTATCCCTCGGCCACGCTCCGGGCGTAGTCCGCCGACTGCTCGGACGTCGGCCGCCAGGCGGCGGCGTCGAAGCCGAGCGTGACCCGGCCGCCCGGTATCAGGGCGAACTCCTGCCCGTCCCGCTCGATCAGGACCCGGTGCAGTGGAGCACCGAGGTGCTCGACGGTGTCGACGCGGACCACCCGGCCTCCCACCCGGGCGGCGGCGTCCTGGGCGACCTGCCGCGCGATGGTCGGCGCGAAGGAGCGCCATGCGTCGAGAGTGAGACCGGCGAGAGACATGCGACGCAGTGTGACATGGGGGTCTGACAATGCCCCTGCGGACTGTTAGAGGCCGCGATCGGTCGGTCGGTCAGTCGGTCGGTCGAAAAGTCGTTCGGCGGCGGCCGTGCTCGGTGACAGGATGACCGCGGGGACACGGATGAACACCAGGCACGAGGGTCCCGAGAGTCACGGGGTCACGGGGTCATGGGGGCGCGGGTGGCGGGTTTCGCGGTGGAGGCGTTGGACGACGTGCCGTGGGAGCGGCTGGAACCGGTGCTCGAACAGCGTCCGACGACGGGGACGCGCGCGGTCCTGCGGAGGCTCGCGCTGAAGGGCGAGGCGGCGACCGAGGAGGACTGCTACCCGCTGTACGACCGCCTCGCGCTCGGCACTGGACGCCTGCCCTCCCTCAGAACCGCCGCGCTGCCGTTCGTCGCCGCCCTCGCCGGTGATCCGGCCTGCGGCGCGCGGCGAGAACTCGTCGGGCTTCTGGTGAGCTTCGCCCGGTTCGCGGCCGAAGCCGAGGCGGGCCAGGTGGACGAGGCGTGGCATGAGGCATGGCGGCTCCAGCGTCCCGTGTTCCTGGCGCTGCTGGCGGACCCGGACCCCGAGGTGCGCAGGGAGGCCCTGCCCCTCGCCGGGGACGTCGGCCCGCTGCTGGACCGCTGGCGGGCCGAGACGGACCCGACGGTGCGGCCCGCCGTCCTGTTGGAACTGGGGACCGCCGCCGGCTCCACCGGCCCGGAGGCGGCGGACCGGGTACGGGCGGTGGTGACCGAGGTGCTGCGGACGGACGACCCCGTCCTGCGGGTCGCGGCCGTGCACGCCTGGGCCGCGTTCGATCCCGAGGCACCGGTGCGGGAACGGGACCTGCTGACGGAGATCCTCACCGACCCGGCGGTGCGACCGCTGTTCGAGGCGGCGTGGTACGTCTCCGACGTCGAGACGGCCTTCACCCGCGAGGACGTCGTCTCCTGGACGGTCGGCCTGTTCGCCCCCGTACCCCCGACGATGTTCGACTTCGTCCTCGACCTCATCGAGGCGGCCCGCCGCAACGGCGATGCCCCGCTGTGCCGCGTCGCGCTGGACGAGGCGTGGCAGCTGCTTGTCCGCCGGCCGTCCGTGGCCGAGCGGCTGCTGCCGCACGTCGGCGCGCTGCTCGCCGACCGGGACGACGGCGTCCGCTACCGGGCCGCCCACCTCCTCGCGGTACTGGGCCCCCGCGCGGCCCCCCACGCCGACGAACTCGCCGCCCTCCTCGACGACCGGGGCGAGGACCAGCACGCCTTCCTGGAGGGCACCGTGGGCGACCACGCCCGCTGGGCGCTGACCCGCATCGGAGACCCGCGCGCCCTGCCGGGCCTGATCGCGCGACTGTACGCGCCCTACGAGGGGCAGTACTCGCGCTCCTACTGTTCGGGCGACCCCCGCCTGCCGGAGGTCGAGGACGTCCTGACCCCGCTCGCGGCGCACGCGGAGACCCTGGTGCCGGACATCCGCGCACTGCTCCGCAAGGACGGCAAGGGCGGCGGGCTGACCAACTGCCTGCTCGGTGTCCTCACCGCGTGGGGGGAGGCGTCCGCGCCCGCCCTGCCCGAGGTGGTGGCCCTGCTGGACGACGCCCGCTACTCACTGACCGCGATCGACGCGCTCGTGGCGATGGGACCGGCCGCGGCGTCCGCCGCACCCGAGGTGCGCCGCGCCACCGTCCTCGACCACCCGGGCAACCACCAGAAGGTGGCGTGGGCCGCCTCGGCACTCGACGGTGACAGCGCGGCGGCGCTGCGGCTCGTGGGCGAGGCCGTGCTGACCGAGGAGGAGCCCTTCTACGGCCCCGTCCACCTGATCGGTCGCTTCGGCCCGGCTGCCGCGCCCTACGCCGACCGGGTACGACAGCTCATGGAGCGCGGCGACGGCTGGCTGCGGCTGTGGTCCGCGATCGCGCTCGCGTCGATCACGGGCGAGCCGGAACCGAGCGTGTCCGTCCTCGGGGAGCACCTGCGGCCCCTGGCCGACGGCGACGACTCCTACGGCTACTTCGTCGACGCACTGCGCGCCCTCGTCGCCATCGGCACGGTCACCGACGAAACCCGTGAGGTGCTGCGCCGGGTGCGGGACACCGACCGGAGGCTGGCGCCCCACGGGGACTACCGGACGATCCTGTTCGACGAGGAGATGCGATCCCTGATCGACGCGGTCCTCGCTCTGCCGTGACGTGGGGGAGGGGGAAACGCCGTCCTCGTCCCGCAGGCTCCCCCGCCGTGCCGCGTGACGCGGGGGCGGCCGGGCCGCCCGTCGCTCAGGACGCCGCCTCGCTCCAGCGGGCCAGCGTGCCGCTCCCGTCGTCGTAGGTGAGCCAGGTCCCGTCCCCGAGCGGGCGCACATGGCTGTCGACGTGGCCGGTGGGATACGTGATCGCGCCGCGTATCTCCAGGGTGTGCGCGTCGAGCAGCCAGTGGCGGCCCTCCGCCGGGTCGTCGTCGGCGTCGGTCGTCGAGGCGATGACCGTGTCGGCGTCGACGAAGCCGCCACCGTGGTCCCAGCGGAGCGGCTCGTCTTCGTCGTCCTCGGCGTATGCGTTGTCGAGGTCCTCCTCGCCGCGCGGCTCCGGCCGGGCCCCCGCCGCTTCGCACTCGGCGAGCACCGTGCCGTCGAGGGCGTGCAGCCTCAGGTCCATGCCGTCGTGCTCGGCGGTCAGGAAGCCGGGATGCGCCGGGTGGACGTCCGTCAGGTCGCGGTCCAGGGTCTCGTTCAGGTCCCAGGCGGTCAGCTCCTCGCCGTCCCAGCGGGCCCAGTGCAGCAGGAGGCCGTCCTGGCCCATGCCGATGCTCAGCCCCATGTGGACGCCGTCAGGGTGGGAGAGGTGGTGGGAGCCGGAGGCCGCGCTGTCCAGTGGCAGCCGGGCCGGCTCACGCCCGTCCCGGGCGTCCAGGACGGCCCAGTACTCCTGCCCGCCGTGCTCCTCCGGCGCCACGACGTGCGCCCAGACGAGCCGGCCGTCGTCGGATATCCGGCACGACCCGTGCTCCGGCCCGTCGCACACCTCCTGTTCGTCCCCGGTGTGCGGGTGCCCGAGGAGCGGGCCCCAGCAGCCGTGCCGGTACTCCCACAGCGTCGCTCCGCCGGGGGCCACGGCCCGCACCGAGCGCTGGCCCGAGAACACCGCGAACGACGCGTCGGCACTCACCGAGTGGACGCCCCCGCGCCAGCCGGGCCAGGGCAGTGGGAAGACGGCGGTCGGCGCGCGGTCGGCGGCGAACAGCCCGGCCAGGTCGTGGACCTCCAGCGTGGGCCCGTTCCTCAGGAGGGCGCGATGCGGGCGGTCGGCACGACTGTCGAGGGCGAAGCCGTTGACCAGGGATCCACCGTTCGGCAACTGCACCGAGTCGCGCAGGCGGGCTGTGATCGACATGGCCCGAAGGTACGGCACCCCACTGACATCGGTGCCGGCCCTCAGGTCTCGGCCTGCGCGGACACCGCGCGGAAGCGGGTCAGGAGGGCCAGGGCCGGCGGGGCCGCCGGGTCGAAGAACTGCTTGGCCAGCGGGGGCGGCACGGCCGGTCCGTGCATCCGGACCTCCTGGCACGTGAAGCAGAACGCGGCCTCGAACAGGGCCGTGTCGAGGGCGTCCCCGTAGGCCCGGACGCTCCACCCGGGCGAGAACCCGCACCGGTGCTGTTCGCCTCCCGACAGTTCCTCGATCAGCGCCAGGGTGTCGGCGACCTCGCCCCCGGCCCAGTGCGCGATCACACGGCCGGGCCAGGGGTCGTCCCCCTTCGCCGGAAGCGCGGAGATCCTGACGACCTCGATCAGTGCGGTGAGGGCGACGGCCTCGACGGGGAGCTGCATGCGCGCAGTCTGCCGTGGCCGGCCCCCCACGGAGAACCGGCGTGCGTGCTTGACACAACGTCCGAACCTTCTGTCCGCAATGGACAGTTCACGCATGGGCTCCGAGCGGGGTCCCGGGGACACTCGACGAGCCGGTCGTTCCGGCACTTCGTGGCGCAGTCCACACCCACCTGTCCGCGGTAAAGGAAAAGCATGTCGCTCCTGAAGACCATCGACACCGACCCGTCCTTCGCACCCAAGGAGTCCGGTCCGCTGCCGGAACGCCTGATCTCCGGCGACCCGACGTACAAGACCTGGGCACAGGACGACGCCCGTGGGGAAACGATCCACACGGGCGTCTGGGAGGCGACGCCCGGCGAGACGCGCTCGATCAAGGGCGAGACCTTCGAGTTCTGCCACATCCTTTCCGGCGTCGTCGAACTCACGCCGGAAGGCGGCGAGCCGGTGATCTACAAGACAGGCGACAGCTTTGTCATGAAGCCCGGCTTCGTCGGTGTCTGGAAGACGATCGAGACCGTGCGCAAGATCTACGTAACCGTGTCCTGACCCTGGCGGCGCAGGTTGCCCTCGCCCGTAGAGACTTGCCTCCGGCGAGGGCAACCCCGTCGGTGGTCGTTGCGCCCATCTGCCGGCCCGCCTCGGCGACGGCCGCGCCGACTGCTCGGCCGAGCACTGCCGCCACGGGGTCGACGTGCAGGTGGCCGGCGCCTGGGTGACCACACCGGCCAGACGGCCTCCCGGAGGCGAAGCGATGCGGTGACACCCGCTCAAGGGGAAGAGGCAAGCTGCCCTTGCTGCCGGTATTGCGATGGCGCGCATCCCACGTGCTTACGGAACACGCGGGCGAAGTGCTCCGGGTTGGGGAAACCGCAGCGCCTACCGACTTGAGATACCGGGTCATTGTCCACTGCGAGCAGATGGCAGGCAGCTTCGAGGCGCAACTCGGTGAGGTATTGCAGAGGTGTCTTTCCGGTGGCTGCGGAAAAACGACGCAGGAAGTGGTACCGGCTGAGTCCTGCTTCCTTGGCAAGCTGATCAAGCGTGATGTTCGAGGAGAAATTCGCGCTCATGAATGTTGTCACCGTTTGCAGCTGTTCCGGGCTGAGACCTCCGGTGCGCGGTGAGGCGTCGCGGCGTGGATGGAGTAGATACTCAGCCAGGTAGTGGGCTGCACTCATGGCATAGCGCTCTCCCGCACCTGTCTTTCGGGCGTGAAGGAGAGCCTGCGCCATGGATGCGACATGTGGATCGAAGGCGCGCAGGGTCTGTAATTCCGAAACATCACGGACAGGAGCGGTGGTGTGCGTGTCCAGTGCTCGCTGAAGGACTTCTACGGAAAGCTGGATATAGACGACTTCGAATGGGAGACGTCTGGGTGGCGTCCTGCTGAGCCTGATCAGGTTGTTGGGTGCGACCCGGCAGACCTCTCCAGGCCCGAGCGTGGTACCTAGCCAACCGCCGCCATTCTCTCGACCTTCAATTTGACACACGCCTCGTATTGGCGTGACGATGCCGAACCACTGATCCGGCAATTGGTATGTCCAGGTGCCGCTGTCGTGTCCAGCGGCTCGCTCTTCTACAACGAGTTCCCGATAGGATTGGTCTCGGCACGTCTTGATCACGTAGTTTTCCCTTGTGTGGGGTAGGGGAAACGAGGAGTGACAGGAGCCAGGTCCGTCAGCCTCAGGGCTGCAAAAAACGGAACGGTCCACCTCTGTCGCTGGGCATCTCCGGCGCCAACTGCACGACAGCCTCGGCGTGAAGCCGCTCGTGCGCGGGATGCCACCGATCCGCTCACGCCGCGGCCCGCGCCGGCTCCGTAAGCGAGGCATCCGCCACCGCATCGCCCGCGAAGGCATCGGGTCCTTGCAGCTGCTGGATCGTCACCGTTGGGTCGTTGAGCGGACGGTGTCCTGGCTCACCGGGCTGCCGACGCCTGCAGCGCCGCTACGAGCCCAAGGTCGAGCACTTCCACGGGGCTGCCAGCCCGCGGCGATGCAATCGTGCTCTTATGCACCGATCCGTTACGTTTTCAATCGCATCTCGTTTGTCCGTGTTCATGGTGTTTCCTCGGCGTTTCCTCAGGTCCGAGCGCGAGCCAGCATGCGCCGTCGAATGCCAAGGCTGCTGCGGGTGACCATGCTGGCAGGAGTGATCGGCGATTCCGGCGGTTCTGGTCGTTCGGCGGCTAAGTACAGGGAAACTGATCGCGAACCGTCGGGTCCGCTTGTCAGAGGGAGTCGAGGGTGCCCGTGAGGACGGCGGTGACGAGTTCGGTGCGGGAGCGCTTTCCGGTGCGGGCGAGCAGCCGGGTGAGGCGTCCGACGACCGCGTCCTCGTTGAGTCGCAGCATGGTGGAGATCTGGCGGGTGGTGAGCTGTTCGGCGAGCAGGGTGGCGAGCAGGTGGTCGTTCTCGGCGGTGGCCTGCTTGCGGCCGGGGATGGTGAGTCCGGCCTCGCGCAGCTTGGTCCTGGTGTGGAAGCGCCACAGGGCGGCACCGGTCATGTCGAACAGTTCGTATGCCTCGTACAGGGGCTTGCCCGGGCCCGCGCCCCCGTCGGCGGCTTCCAGGAGGGTGGTCGCCGTCTCGAAGGGCAGGCCGCGGGAGCGGGCCAGGTTCACCGCCTCGCGCAGGTGGTCGCGGGCGGTGTCGGGGGCCTCCTGGCGCAGGACCCGGGCCGAGGCCAGCAGGTACCTGAGCTGGGTCCTTCCGCTGTCCGTGCGGGAGGAGAGCTGCTTCAGGCTTTCCAAGCAGGTCGCCGCCTCTGCGGTGCGTCCGGCCTCGACCGTCACCTCGGCCAGCAGGGCCCACAGCTCCTCTGTGGCGTAGGTCTGGTCGTGCTCCCGTGCAGCGGCGAGCCCGCGGCGCAGTGTTTTCTCGGCTGCGTCCATGTCGCCGAGGGCCATGAGCACTTCTGCTTCTGATGCGTTGAGCGCGCACTGCAGCGGACTCGTGCCGGGGCCGCGCATTTCCTCGACTATCTGCAGGGCGCTGGTGACGCGGCCCCGGGCGAGGAGGATGGCCGCGGTCCGCGCGGACAGCAGAGAGCTGTCCGATACCGGGGTGGACTGGATCTCGTTGTTGGCCAGCAGTCGGCGGGCTGACTCCAGTGCCTGATCCCACCGGCCCGTAAGGTGGTCGAAGAGGAACTGGCTGAGCGGGGGCAGCGCTTGTACGGGCAGGCCGGCGGTCTCCAGCAGGTTGTGGGCGGCGTTGAGGTCGTAGCTGGTGAGCAGTTCGTCGAACATGCCGCTCGCCAGCGAGTACACCTTGCCAGGGGGCAGCTCGGGGGCGTCGTACATGGTCAGTTCGCGCCCGTAGGGTTCTGGTCGGCCCATGGCCAGGTCGGCCACGGCTCTGAACCGGGCGGGCGCCGCGCGTGCGCGTGGGCTGGTGTTCCACAGGGTCTCGGTATCCCGGAGCAGGTGCGCTGCCTCCTGCCATCGCGAGAGGTGGCACAGGGCCAGGACCTGGCCGCTCACCTTGGCCAGGGCGGGCACCGGCAGCCCGTCCCACCAGTACGCGGTGGCGAGCCGGGACATCGTGGCCCAGTCACGTTGGTTGGCCGTGACCGCCACGACCAGAAAGGCGGCCTCCTGCAGGTCGAGGTCGCTCAGCGCAGGCCCCGGGTTACGCAGCAGCGATTCCCCGGCGGCCCGTGCCGTGGCGTAGTCGCAGGCCAGGTAGGCGATTGTCCCGTACTGCTGGAGGACGAGATCGCGGGCGTCGGCGTGCTCGGTCAGGTCACAGGCGGCCCGCAGCCACCGCAGGGCCCGCTCGTCATCGGTGCCGGGCCTCATCCGCCGCGCGGCAGCCGTCAGTTCGGCCACCGCACGCTCCCGGTCCACCAGGCTACCCGCGTCCGCGACCCGGTCTGCCCGGTAGGCCGCCGCGTTCGCCTCGTCGAGAAGACCCGGCGCCGGGCGGATCACACATCCGGAGCTCTCCGCGTCCGCGTCCTTCCAGAGGACCTCGACCGCCGTGGCGGACAACCGGCTGCGGTCCACGGGGCTCAGCCGCTCCCGGACGGTGTGCCCTGTCAGCGGCAGCCGGAACGTCCAGCCCTCTGCCGTGGCGCCGTCCGGTCCGGGCTGTTCCTCGATGATGCCCGCCTCGACCAGGCGGCGGACACCGTCGTAGGCGGCGTCGGCGGACAGGCCGGCCCACGCCGCGGTCAGCTGCAGGGCCGGTCGGCCGAGCGGCCCCAGGATGCTCAACGCCGCGGCCACCGCACGACACGGCTCGCCCAGCGCGTCCACTGCCGTGACGAATCTGTCGCCGTCGGGCAGCACCGGTACCGGCGTGCTCGCGCCCAGGAATGCGTGGCCGTCGGCGACCCGGATCCCGTCCCGGCGAGCCCAGCCCGCGAGCAGGGCGTCGACCGCCCCCGGGATGCCACGGGTCAACTCGCCGACCTGCCGGGCGAGGACGGCGTCGGGCTTTGCCCGCAACCACCGCGCGACCAGCGCGGTGACGTCATCCGGTCCCAGCGGGGACAGCTCCACCGTGCGGGCCCCCTCGACACCGGACAGCCGCTCCAGGAGGCCGGCCGGACCGTCGCAGCCTGATGCCCGGGCCTCTCCGGCCTTCCGTCCCTGGCCTGAGGTGCCCAAGCCGACGGCGTCCGGCGCGCCCTCTCTCATGCCCCTTGGGCCCGGTGCGACGTGCCGCACTGCCGACACCACCAGCCGGACACCGGGCGCGAGCCGTGAGAATTCGATGCGGCACAGCACGGCCAGGGAGTCGGGATCGGCATGCTGGACGTCGTCGACCATGATGGTGAGCGACGTGGCCTGGGTGAGGGAAGCACGAAGCAATGCGTGCATCGCTGCGGGGTCACCCTGGTCGACGGCGGACAGCGCCCGCGCAACCAGCTTCCCGGCCGGCCGCTGCCGTGGCGAGGCGGATCGGTGCTCTTCGAGTGCCATGACCAGCCGCAGCGCCAGCAGTAGAGGCCGTTCACCGTCGCCAGGAACACAGTCCACCGCCAGCACGGCGGTCCCTTCTGGACGCAGCCGTCCGCCGACCGCCTTCAGGAACGCACTGCGGCCCACACCGGTTTCGCCTCGGACAAGGACCAGGCGGGGACCGTCAGGGTCGCTCAGGAAGTCGTGGCTCTGCTCCAACTCGCGCTCGCGGCCGAGCAGACTGTCGCCGGTACGGTCCAGGCGTGCGGGCGTACCCCAGCTGATCAGTTCGTTGGTTGCAGCCACTGTGCGGTACATCCTTGTTCAGAGATATGCCCGGGCGGACAGAGAACACGGCCACCGGCTGTGTGCCCGCACCCGGCCTTTCGTCGGTGCGCGGACATTATGAGCGTCGTCGCCACGCCATGAACCGTCAGGCCCTGTACGCGCCAACCTCCGGTGCGCCAGGAGCGCCGTACATTTCCAGCCGGGTAAAGGCAACGCAAAGTGGCGAGGAGCCGTCTCTCCTCGGGGTTGAGGAGAACGAGAGGAGCGGCACCATGCGGCACCAGCGTGGAGCGGTCATCGGCAGAGACGGCGCGGTCCGCGACGTAGCGGAAGCCCTGCGCGCCACCGGGGAAGCGGCCCGGATCCTGCTGGTCACCGCAGAGGCCGGAATGGGCAAGACAACCATCCTGGAACAGGCTCGGCGTGCGGCAGCCCAGGCCGGCGCCGCAGTGGTGCGGCTCGGCTGGGAAGACGAAGACGCCGAGGACACGGCCGACGCGACGGTCCTCGACGCAGGCTGCGGCCTGACAGTCGAGGATCCCGACGGCTGCCTGCCGCCGCTCATGGCAGCCCGCCGAGCACCGTTGCGCGCCGCCGTGCGGGAGGGCGGGGCGAGCGCGCTGTCCGCCTTCTCCGAGGCACTGACGGAGGCATCCCGCCAGACCCCGTTCGCGCTGGTTGTCGACGGCGTCGAGCGGATGCCGCAGCGCAGTGCCGATGCTTTGGCGCTGCTGCTGCGGGTCTTCCGCCCGCGAGGCGTACCCGTGGTGATGGCCGGGCGGCCGGGGCCCGCGGCGGAACCCGGCCGCGCCCGGCTGACGGCCGCGGCCGACCAGGTCCTCGAACTGCCCCCTCTGCAGCCTGCCGATGTTGCCACGCTCGTCGACATCCACGTCACACGGCGGTTCGGCCGTCCGGCCGAATCCGCGTTGGCGGATGCTGTGTCGCGGGCGCTGGGCACGCTGGCGGGCAACCCCCGCGCCGTGTTGTCGGTGCTCGGCGCGCTGGACGAGCAGGACCTGGTGGAACTCGACGGTCGGTTGTGCCTCACGCTGCCGGACAAGCGGCTGCGCTTGACCGCCGGGGCGCCCGAGCTGCTCCGGTTCGGCTGGCCCGACACGCCCGCGGACTCCAGGACCATCAAGGCGGCGATCGTCACCGCCTGTGTACTGGACCACGCCGAAGTGCACGTCGATGACGCGTTCACGATGATGCCATCCGCCGGAGCCCGGTCCCTTGAGTACACACTGGACCGCCTGATCAAGGACGGGATCCTGACCGTGGACCCGCAGGGCCGCCTGTCATTCGCCGTCCCGGCGCTCGCCGCGGCCTTGCGGACCCTGCCCATCCATGGCGACGTGCAGGGCAACTCCGCCCGGTACATCAAGCGGTTGGCGGACGAGTTCGGTGCCGAAGCCACCGGCCGCGGCTACCCGAGGCTGGCCGATCGCGTCGCGGCCTCCGGCCCGCTCCTGGACGATGCCCTCGCCGTCCCGCTGCTGCTGGCCGCAGCCCGCCAGGACGCCCGGACGAACTGGCCCCGATCGGCCCGCGCTTACGCGGCCGCGCTTCACCGGCTCACACCACAGGACCAGCGCACCCATGGTGTGCTCCACGAGGCGAGCAGCCTGAGCCTGCGGCACGGCGACCACGAAGGGCTCCTGGCGCTCGGTAAGCCGCTGCTCGCCCTCCTGGACCCACCGCATACCGAACACACCGAGGACGTCGAGAAACCGGCCGGCCTGTCGAACATTGCCGCCGCATGGGTGTGGGCAGCCCTTCACGAACACCGAGCCCCTTGCGCCGACAGCGTCCACCGTCGTCTGGGCAAGGTCGCCGGCCGGTCTCCCGCCGGGGCCGGGCTTGCGGCACTCGGCGGCCTCTACGGCATCGGCCCGCTGTCAGCCCGGCCGACAGCGGCCTCCCTCCACATTCTGGACACCTCCGGTCCCGGACACGTCCGCATGCCGCTGCCCAAGCCCACCGAACTCCGCCTGATGACCGCCGCGGTGGGCAGCCACACCGAACTGAGCCGCGCGCGGCAGCACATGCCCCCCGAGGCCATCGACGACCACACCCTGGACCAGCTGCGCGGCGCCGCCGCCTACGCAGACCTGGCCGGCGCTCTCGCAGCAGTCCTCGGCGACCGGTATGTCGCGGCACCCGAGGGCATCGCCGTCCAGTACCGGGGCATGGTGCGCGACTATCTGGCCGGGGATTGGGACGCCGCTCTGGCGGCCGCCCGCCGTATCGAGGTGCGCAGCCGCACCCACGCGGCGGCGGGCACCCCTCACCTGCCACGGGCGCTGGCCGCGGAGATCCACTGCACGCGCGGGGACGTCGCACGCGCCACGGCGTGGCTCGACCTGGTCCCCGACACCGCCACTCATCCCCTGGCCGCCCGGGCGCGGCTGGCGGTCCGGTACTGGTCGGGCCGACGAGAGGAGGCGCTGGAGGAAGCCTGGCACGACGCTCGGCTGGCACGAAAGAACGGCCAGCTCGCCGGTGTCGAGCGGCTGCTGCTGCGCATCCTGTCGCTCGCCGCCCGCTCGGATCAGCCGTACACGGTCCAACAGGCCCTGGAGGAAGTGGAAACCCTGCACGACGAGGCAGCCACCCCCATGACCCACGAGGCCCTCCTTCTCGCACGCGGCATCGCGCACCACGACGCGGACAGCGCGCTGACCGCCCACCGGTTGATCAAGCTCCGAGGCGACGTCTACCTGAGCGTCATCAGCTGCCTGTGCCTGACACACGTCGCCGACGACCCCCGGCGCTGGCTGACCGAGGCCATGGGCAACGCTCACACCCTCGGCCTGGGAGGCCCCTTCCGCACCGCAGTCACCCGTGCCGCGCAGCAGCGCAACATCCCCGTACCGAGACTTCGCCAAGGCCAACAGAAGCTGACCGAACTCGACATCAGACTGGTGCGCATGGTCACTGACGGCGCGACCAACCGGCAGATCGCCGCAGAACTCGCCTGCAGCCCCAAAACGGTGGAACAGCGCCTGACACGACTGTTCCAGCGCACAGGCTCCCGCTCCCGGAGGGAACTCACCGCCGCCTGGCTCAACGGAAGCCTCACCCAGACCGCCTCCGGCCCCTCCCGCCTGGACGACCACTGAACCCTGTGAACACCAACCCATGTTCCCTAGCCGACCCACACTGCCTTGTCCGGGCGCACAGCGGCCCGGGCCTTCGGTATCAGAAACCGCCTGAGCGCCGATGGCGCAGTCAGCCGGCTGGTTGGGCGGCCCCCGCCGCCACGATCAGTCGGGCCGCGTTGGTGACTGAGGAGTCCACGAAGAACTCGGCGATCGGGACTTGCACCGTGAACTCACTCTTGAGGCGGGAAATGAGCCGCAGCGCGGCCAGAGAGTGGAAACCCAGCGCAAAGATGTCTGTCCGCAGGTCGATCGTCGGTACTTTGAGTACCTCGCAGTAGATCTCCGCGACCTTGATCTCGAGCTCGCTGCCCTGCGCTTCCTCGGGGACGACACGCTCGCGGCTCTGCAGCGCGAGCAACGCTGCCTGGTCAACCTTGCCGTGCGAAGTGAGCGGGAACCGTTCAACTACGGAGATGCGAGCCGGAACCAGGTGTGGGGGAAGCTGGGTACGCACGTACGCCGCGACTGCTGCCTCGTCGGCGTACGCACCGATCAGGAACGCGATCAGCTCAAGCTCGGCCGCTGGATCAGCCTCGGTGCGCCGAGGCACGACCAGGCTGCGCTCCACGTCCGGATGGCCGTCGAGTACCGATTCGATCTCGGCGAGCTCGACCCGATGGCCGCGCAGTTTGAGCTGACGGTCCACGCGGCCGAGAAATTCGAGGTCACCTTCGGTGGTCCATCGGCCTTGGTCGCCGGTGCGATACATACGTGCGCCCGGCTCGACCGCGAAAGGGTCCGCCACGAAGCGCTCGGCGGTCTGCTCGGGCCGGTTGAGAAAGCCGTCGGAGACGCCGGGGCCGGCCAGGTAGATCTCCCCTGGTACGCCGCGTCCAACCGGTGCGAGCAAAGCGTCGAGCACGTAGACGGCGGCGTGCGGCATGGGCCGTCCGATCGGCAGCGCCTCGCGGTCGAAGTCAGCACCAGGCTGGTAGGTCGTGCTGGTCACCGCCGTTTCGGTGAGCCCATAGACATTGGTGAGCGGAATCCCGAAGTCCAACCAGCGCTGGTAAACCTCGATCGGCGCGCGTTCGCCGCCGACCAGCACTCGCCGCATGGTTTTCGGAATGGGGACAACAGCCGGGTCGATCAGGCGCACTACTTCCATCCAGTAGGCGGTGGGGAGCTCACATATGGTGATCTCGCGCTCTCCGAGGAGGCGCAGCAGTTCCTCCGGGCCGGTCCGGCCGAGCACGCCATCGAAAAAGACGACGCAGCCACCGGCAAGCCAGGTGGGGAAGAACTCCTCGACATGTACGTCGAAGGTCATCGCGGCGATCTGCAGCATCCTGTCTTCCGGGCCCAGATCGAACGTGTCCACCGCGGCACGGGTGAACGCGGTCAGGTTGACATGGCTGACGAGGGTGCCCTTGGGCACTCCCGTCGAGCCGGAGGTGAACGGGACATACGCGACCTGACGGCCTGTCACAGCGATGTCCTCGAGATCCTCACCGCTCTGGGCCTCGATCGAGGAAGCAACCGCCGGATCGTCGAGGGCGAGCACCTGGTGGGCCCCGGCGAAGTCCTCGGCAAGGGCCACGACCGTGAGCACCAAGCGGGGCGCGGTCTCGGCGAGGACGTGGGCCTTGCGGCTGCCGGGCGCGTCCGGAGCCACAGGGACGTAGGCCCCGCCCGCCTTCAGCACGGCGAGCACGGCGGCCGGCCAGGAGGAGCCATGGGGCAGGGCGAGCGCCACCCGCTCGCCCGTGCGCAGACCCAGCTGACGCAGATGCCGCGCGAGCCGGTTGGCCTGGCTGTTGAGCTGGGCGTAACTGACAGGAGTACCGTCTTCACGCTCGATCGCCGGCGCGTCTGGGCCCTGCCGGACCCGCCGCTCGAACAGCGCGTGCAGGGTGGCCGGCTCGTCCCCCGGCACGGGCCGGCCGGTGAGCTCCCGATCGGGCGCGGCGTCGGTCGACGTGCGAAGCGCTCCCAGTGGGAGCTCGGGGTGGGACACGGCCTCGCCGAGCAGCGCCAGGTAGCTCTCGGCCATTGCCTCGAGGGTGCCCGGGTCGAACAGCTCACTGTCGTACTCAAACTGAAGGCTCAGCTCCCCGAGCGCGTCCACAGCGCTGAGACTGAGACGGAACCGGGCTCCGCCATTGGACACCTCGTACAGCTCCGTCACCGCGCAGCCCGGCAGCGTGGCCTCGAACTCCGTGGACTGCTCGAAGGAGAACATCGTCTGGAAGAGCGGGGTCTCACGCGAGGTGCGTTTGGAGTCGACCCGTTTGACAAGCTCGGTGAAAGGCGCGTCCTGTGAGGAGAGCGCGTCGAACGTACTCAGCTGGAGTTCGCGGACCAGCGAGGCGAAGGACACGTCCGCGTCCAGCCGCAGTCGCAACGGCATGGTGTTGACGAACAGCCCAATGAGCGACTGGTACTCGGGCCGGGTCCGGCCGGCCAGAGGCGTTCCGATCAGCAGGTCGTCCTGACGGGTGTAGCGGGCCAGCAGCACGCCCCAAACACCGCCGAGCATCGCGAAGGGCGTGACCCCGAGCCGCTTGGCGCAGGCGTAGGTATCGGCCCGAAGCTGCTCTGGCACCACTGTCGTGAACTCGTCCCCCCGGTAGTCCCGGGACGCTCCTGAACTGTGATCGACCGGCAGTGCGAGGATCGTCGTCGCACCGGCCAATTCCCGAGCCCACGCGTCGAGCACGTTGTCATACCCGCCGTCCTCGGTGATGCGCCGCTGTTCGGCAGCGAAGTCGCGGTACTGCATGGTGAGGTCAGGCAGATCGGGCTCGCCGCCCGCGTGCCATGCGGTGTAGAGCGCGACGAACTCGGTCCAGAACAGACGCAGCGACCAACCGTCCGCGACGATGTGGTGCATGTTGAGGAAGAACGCGTAGGCGTCATCCTCAAGACGTAGCGCGGCAGCCCGCAGCAGCGGACCGTGCACAAGGTCGAAGGGCTCGCGAGCGGCGGTCTCGACGAACACACGCCAGTCGTCGGGCCGGGAGCGAAAGTCGAACACAGGCAGCGCGAAGGGCTGCGGCGGATCTGTGATGAGGCACAGTTCACCGTCTTCCTCGACCACCCGGGAGCGCAGCACCTCATGCCGACGCACGATCTCGGTCACGCAGCGCGCGGCGAGCTCCGTGTCCAACGCGCCACGCAGTCGGATCACCATGGGTATTCCGTAAACGCTGCGGCCCGGGGCGAGTTGTTCAGCGAACCAGATCTGCTCCTGCAGGAGGGAGATCCTCTCGATCTGTCGGTTGCCCATGGGTGCTCCGGTCGGGTGCGTGGCCTGCGGAGTAGTGGTTGGCTCGGTCATCGTGACCCGCTCTTCCTGACAGTCGGCTAGTAACCGAGTTCCCGGTCGACCAGGCCGATCGGCTCAAGGCCGTTCGCCAGTCGACGAATGTTGCGCCGGACCAGGTCGACGAAGGGTCCGAGTGCGTGATCCAGATCGCCCGCGCAGTGCGCGGTGATCACACAGGTGGGAAGGGACCACAGCGGGTGCTCCGGAGGAAGCGGCTCGGGGTCGGTGACGTCCAGGCCGGCGCCGGCAATCCACCCGGAGGTCAGCGCACGAACGAGGTCATCGGTGATGACAAGCCCGCCGCGCGCCACGTTCACCAGGCACGTGTCCCGACGCATGGACCTGAGCCTGACTGCGTCGATCAGCCCGGCGGTGTCCGCGGTCAGCGGCGCCGCGAGAAAGACCACACGGGCCTCGGGCAGCCATTCGTCGAGGCGATCGGGCGTGCCGACCTCGGCGCCCGCTATCGGGGCGCCGCCGCGGCACACCACCTTGGCGCGGACCCTGAACGGGCGCAGCAGTGCGAGCAGTGCCCGGGCAACCCCGCCGCCGCCCACCACGAGGACCTCGGCGTTCGTCAGCCCGATGGCGGGGCGCGGCAGCCACGTACCGGCTCTCACGGAGGCGGTTCCCTGACGCAGCACGGTCAGCGCGAGCATGAGGGCGTGTTCAGCCACCAGCTCGGACTGGACGCCCACGGCCCGGCTCCAGCGGATCCGCTGATCCATGAGCGGCAGGTAGCTTTCGACGCCGGCGCTCGCCAGTTGAACCCAGCGCACCGACGGCGCGCACTCCAGTGCGGCTGCCAGCTCCGAGGGCTGCTCGCCGGTCCAGATCAAGCCCTGAGCCCGGGCCAGCGGAGCCAGGCGAACGCCTGAAGCATGCAGCGTTGTCATGAGATCGGCGGGCGCCGGTTGCGGAAGCACTGCCACGGGGAGGTCGGGAAGCATGGTCACCAGCCACTGCCCGGCTTGCCCACCGCCGTGACGTCCGCCTTCGCCTCGGCCAGCGCTGCCACTCCGCGTACCGAATACGTGTCGAAGACCTCGCGGAAACCGAGGCTGATGCCCAAGTCTGTGCGGATCCAGCTGATCAGCCGCAACATGAACAGCGAATCCCCACCCAGGTCAAGCAGGTTGTCGAGCACACCGATCTCGTCGAGTCCCAGTAGCTCCGCCGCGGCGGCGCCGACGCGTCGCTCGATTTCACCTGTCGGCGGCACGAACTCGGTGGGCAGGTCGGGCCGACGCTTCGGCGGCTGCGGAAGCATCGCGTGGTCGATCTTCCGATGCGTCGTCAGCGGGAACTCGTCCAGCCGGATCAGCGCGGAAGGGATCAGATGGGCCGGCAGTTCGTCGGCGAGGAAGGAACGCAGCTCACCGACGCTCACCTTGTCCCGGTCAGCAGTCACGTAGCCGATCAGACGCCGCTCACCCGACGCGTCCTGCCCGGTCGTGACCAGGGCTTGACGCACCGCAGGGTGCCGGTCGAGCGCAGCCTCGATCTCGCCTGGTTCGACGCGATATCCACGTACCTTGACCTGCTGGTCGCCGCGTCCGAGGAATTGCAGGCGACCGTCGGGAAGACGGCGTACCCGATCGCCGGTGCGGTACAACCTGGCCCCCGGAATCCCCGAGTAGCGGTCGGCGACGAACCTCTCCGCGGTGACGTCGGGTCTGCCCAGGTAACCGCGTGCCAGCGAGTCACCACCAATGAGCAGCTCGCCCTCGGCATCTGCGGGAACGAGTTCGAGCCGCTCGTCGACGACGAACATGCGGGTTCCGGCGATGGCATCGCCCATGGACAACACCCCGTCCTTGGGTGCTTGTCCGGGCGGCACGGTCCAGTACGACGCGGTCGCAGTGGTCTCGGTCGGCCCGTAGACGTGCACCAGCGGAAGGCGGAAGCGGTTCCACTGCTGGACCGCTTCGGGCATGGCGCGGTCTCCTCCCATGACGAGCAGGCGCAGCGACGGGGGCAGTGCCCCGCCGGTGTCCACGAGGTGGCGAACCAGCACGTGCCAGTGCGCGGTCTGCATCTCCAGCAGCGTGACCTCGTGCGCGGTGAGGTAGTCGAGCAGGGCCTCCACCGGGGAGAGCGCAACCCGGTCGGCCGGGAACACGCTTGTCCCGCCCTGCACGAGTGGGGGGAACAGCTCCTCGAGTGAGGCGGAGAACGCGGAGGCGGCCAGCATCAGGTAGCGATCACGCGGCCCCATGCCGAACTCGGCACTCGCGGCGGCTGCGAGATTCGCCAGGCCGAGATGGGTGATCATGACGCCTTTGGGCGCTCCGGTGGAACCTGAGGTGTAGATGACGCAGGCCAGATCGTCCGGCGCGGCCGCGGGGGCGCCCGGGCGGGGAGGCAAGCGCCCCCGGTCCGGCGCAAGCGTCGTGACAGGCAAGCTGGTTGGCGTCCCCTGCGCTCCTTGCGCTCCGTCCACGATGAGAATCTTGATACCGGAGTCCGCCGCGAGGAAACCCTTGCGCTGGTCGGGGTAGTCCGGGTCGATCGGCACGTACGCCGCTCGCGCACGCAGCACGCCGAGAATCGCGACAAGCAGGTCAGCGGAGTGACGCATCATCACGCCGACGCGATCGCCGGGAAGCACTCCCATCTCCGCCAGGCGCGCCGCCATGTGCTCGGCTTCGGCGGCGAGTTCGGCGTACGTCAGCGCCCGCTGCGCATCCTCGGTGGCGGGGGCGTGCGGTGTCACCCTTGAGTGCTGCTCAAGCAGGTGCGGGATGAGCTTCGGCGCGTCGTTTCGCGCTGATTGAACGTCGGCGTTCACGCGGCAGACTCCTCAGGTTCGGGCGACGTGGACGTCAGGGGGCCTGCGGCGACGTCAACCTGCTCTGCCATCAGCTTCACGACGGGTGTGACGCCACTGCCCGGCAACACCGGGGCGCCGAGGGCTGCCAACCCGGTCTCGAGCGCGGCCAGCGCGGTGACCAGGTCGAGCGGGTCGGCGTGGCCGCAGTGACCGATCCGTACCACTTCGTCGGCCAGTTCCCCGTTGCCGGTGGTCAGCTGGACGCCTGTGTGCTCGACCACCGCGTCGACGAGAGCTTGCGCGCTTACTCCGGGCGGTGTGAACGCGGCCGTCACGATGCCGTTGCGCGCCACTTCCGGGGTCAGCAGCCGGAGTCCGAGGCCGCGCAAGCCCGCTCTGGCCATCCGACCGAGCTCCGCATGCCGCCGGTGGCGCCGCTCCATGCCCTCAGCGAGTACCTGCTCGAGCGCCGCGGACAACTGGAGCAGCACGCCGACCGCCGGCGTCCAGGGGGTACGCGGGATGGACTGGTTCAGGTTGTCACGCGTGATCGTCCAGTCGAAGTAGTACCGCAGATGCCTGGCCTTGGCGTGCCGGCGCCAGGCGCGCTCACTGACCGAGACGAAAGAGACCCCCGGCGGCGCCATCAGCGCCTTCTGACTCCCGCCGACCACGACGTCCAACCCCCACGCGTCGGCCTGCATTTCGCAGCCGCCGACCCCGGAGGCCGAGTCCACTATCGTCAGCACACCGCGGGTCGCGCGCCCGATGGCCTCAAGGTCGGTGACGACGCCTGTGGAGGTCTCGCAGTGCACGACGATCGCCGCGACGATGTGCGGGTCGGCCGCCAGGCAGGCTTCGACAGCTGCGGGGTCCGGCTCGCAACCCCATGCGACGTCGAGCACGACGGTCTCCAGGCCATAGGCGCGGCAGAGCTCCACCCAGCGCCTTCCAAAGGCACCGTTGTCCACCACGAGTACCTTGTCCCCTGGACTGAAGAGGTTTTGCACCGCGCTCTCGAACGCGCCGGTGGTGCTTGACGAGAAGATCAGCACGTCCCCCGCGGTACCGAGCACATGCCTGAGCCCGTCGATGATGCGTGTGAATATGCGTGCGAAGTCCGCGGTGCGCTCGTCGACCATGGGATGCGTCGCCGCCGCGATGACCGCGGGCGGCAGCGGGGTCGGACCGGGGATGGCCAATCTGTCCTTGTAAATCATCTTCCTGATTCCTTCGTGCCGCGGTGGTCCGGCTTCGTCAAAGGCTCGTCTGCGGTCGAGTACCGCTCAGCTGACCGGCACCTCACTGCCGCTGTCCGGCACGTGCGGTTCGATGGCGGACTTGCGGAGCCCGGCATCGTCCGGCTCGTTCTGGACCTGTAGCTCTGGTTGCTCAACCCTGGCCAGGGCAAGGGCGAACAGTGCCGTACCCACCACCGCGACCACAGCACAGCCCACCAGCACCGGGCGCAGGCCGAACAGGATGCCCAGTGGGCCGGCCACGGCGAAGCCGACCGGCTGGGCGATCTCCGAGGCCATCAGGTCGAAGGCGGCCACCCGGCCGAGTACCGCGCTCGGTACGGCTCGCTGCATGAGGGTCTGGAAGAACACTCCTTGCAGGCCGATCGCACAGCCGGAGAGCAATGCGGCACCCGCCACCACCACCGTCGGCACGCCAGAGCCGAGGGCCAACGCCTCGAAGACGATCAGCGGTGGCAGCCACGCTATGAAGACCACCGGTCGCTTCGGCTTGATCCGCCCGGAGGTGAACTCCGCGCAGAGCACACCGATGGTCATGCAGGTGCCGATGACACCCCAAGCTGCGGCACCGCCCAGATGGGTGTCGGCCACCAACGGGCCGAGGACCGCGAGGGGAGCCAGCAGGACCAGCGAGAACAACGTCCACTGCAAGGTGAGCAGCCATAGCCAGGGGCGCATTCGAAACTCCCGCCAGCCTTGCTTCAGCTGCGTGAGCGTCCCGCCTTCGTGATCCGGCTCGACTTCGCCCCGGGCGGGGATCTTGGCGAATATGAGACAGAGAGTGATGAAAGCCATCAGCACGCTCTCCACCAGGAAAGCGGCTCCCGAACCGTACGCCGCCACGACCACTCCTGCCGTCGCAGGGGCCACCGTCCAAGCCAGCGAGGAAAAAGCGCCGACCAGCGCATTGGCCTCGTCCAGGTCTTCTTTCGCAACGACGTCCGGCATGATCGCCATGCTGGCCGGACCGAACAGCGCGTCAGCGCCGCCGTACACGACTGCCAGAGCGAAGAACCAGGCGAGGGTCGCAGTATCCGTGAGGAGTCCTATTGCCAAGGTCGCCGCTGCGGTCAGGCGTACGATCGACGAAACGATGAGCAACGGGGCACGCGGAAAGCGGTCCGCCGCGACGCCGGCAAACAGCGACAAGGCGAGCGAAACCGCCGCCTGAACTCCGAGGACAAGGCCGAGGTCACTCGCAGAACCGGTGGTGTGGAGGATACCGAAGCTCTCCGCGACCGGCAGGAAGCCGTTGGCCATGCTGGAGCCCAGCCGGGCGGCCAATAGGCAGGTGAAGTTTCGGTCGGTCAGCAGCCTTCTGCGTTTGCTTCGGCGTCCTTTTTTGTCGGAGACCTCTACATCGCTCATTGCGTCTCTTTCCGCGCGTGCTGGTTTCAGGTCCCGGCACGAGGGCTAGGTGATGGTTTCTCCGGGTCCAGTCGGGCGGCGGTGCCACGCCGACGGGCCCTCAAGAGGTTGTCGCCTCGACCAGGGACTTGGGCCGCATGTCCGTCCAGTTCCGTTTCACGTACTCCAGGCAGTCCTCTCGCCCGGCTTCGCCGTGTACTACGGTCCAGCCCTTGGGCACAGTGATGGCGGCGGGCCACAACGAGTGCTGTCCCTCAGCATTGACCAGCACCAGGTACACGCCGTCTTGGTCCTCGAATGGATTCGCCACTGCTTTCACTCCCGTACGTAAGTAGTCGTCATTCGTCAGCGGCCGCGCAACTCGATATGCGTGCCGAATTCATGGGTAATAGGGAACCTATGCAACCCGCAGCACATCGACTGTGCTGATCGGAGCATCCGGGTCCGCGGCAAGAGCGGCCAGCATCCGCCGGTAACCGTCGGCCACGTGCTGTGCGGTCTCCCGTTCGAACATGTCGAGCTGGTACTCCAGGAACGCATCCATCCCAGCCGGCTCCTTGTTCGGGCCGAAGTTCTCCCGCAGACTCAACGCCAAGTCGAACATGGAGCTGCCACCGTCTATGTCCAATGGCACGTCGGTCAATCCGTCGAACTCGAGCCCGGCGTCGGTGTTGTTCTCCAGGGTGAACATGACCTGGAAAAGCGGGTGACGGGTCCGCGAGCGGGCCGGATTGAGTTCCCTGACCAGGCGATCGAAGGGGATGTCCTGGTTGTCGTAGGCATCAAGGGCGACGGCCTGGACCCGCTTGACCAGGTCTCGCAGACTCGGGTCGCCGGAGACGTCAACGCGGAACACCAGCATATTGACGAAGTACCCGACGAGATCGGTCAGCGCATCATCCACGCGGCCGGCCACGGGTGAGCCGATCGGAATGTCGGTGCCCGCACCGAGCTTGCTCAGCAGCGCCGCAAACCCGGCCTGCAACACCATGAACATGGTCGCGTTCTCGGTGCGGGCGACCTCGGTCAGTGCCGTGTGCAGATCGGCGTCCAGGGTGAACTCGATCGCGCCCCCGGCGAAGTCGGACATCGCCGGGCGCGGGTGATCCACCGGCAACCGCAGTTCCTGGGGAATGCCGTCGAGCACCGAACGCCAGTGCGTGAGCTGTCTCGACGCCAGGCTGTCCGGGTCCTCCTCGCGGCCCAGCAACCGCCTCTGCCAGAGCGCGTAGTCGGCGTACTGGACAGGCAGCGGCGGCAGATTCGGCTCGGCACCACGGCGCCGCGCCGCATAGGCCCGGGCGAGGTCTCGGGTGAGCGGCCCCAACGACCAGCCATCGCTGACGATGTGGTGCATCGACAGCAGCAGCACGTGCTCCTGCGGCCCTAGTGCGAACAGCCATGCCCGAAGGGGTAGGTCGTGCACAAGGTCGAACGGGCGTTCCGAGGCCTCGTACAACGCCTCATACAGCCCTTCCTCGGCAAGCTCCTCGTACTCCAGTCTCACCACGCATTCCGAGACGTCCAGAACAACCTGTTGCGGCTCGCCCTCACCGTCCCGGATCACCGTGCGAAGCGATTCATGTCGCTGCACGACGTCTCGCAGTGCCTCTTCCAGGGCTGTTCTGTCCAGCTGCCCCGTCAGCCGCGAAGCGAGCTGCATGGTGTACATCGAACTGCCCGGATTCATCTGATGGATGAACCACAGTCCGAGCTGTCCGAACGACAGAGGGATCATGACTGGTCCCACATTGAGATCCTCACTGCTCTGTGCGGGCCCACCCGACCGCGCGGAAGTCATCCGCCGCCCGCCGTGGGTCAGCGGACCATCGGGAGGAGTGCCGGCCGGGTGATGACGGCGATCCGACCAGAGTCGATCTGCGCCGCGAGCAACGCCGCGGTAGGCGCCTGGAACAGGGTCTTGATACCGATCTCCACACCCATGACACTGCGGATCCGGCTCAGCAGACGCACCGCGTGCAGAGACTGGCCGCCGAGTTCGAAGAAGCTCTCGTCCACGCCGACCTCGGCGAGGTCCAGCACTTCGCCGATCAGCTTGCACAGTTGCTGCTCGCGCGCGGTGCCCGGGCCGCGATCGGTGACAGACGCACGATCATCCGGAGCGGGCAGGTTACGCCGGTCCACCTTCCCGCTCGTGGTCAACGGCAGGTTCTGCAAGCGCACCACGGCGGACGGGACCATGTAACCGGGCAACTGTGCCGCGGCGTGGACGAGGATCTCCTCGTTGGGCGCCTGGGCCACTACGTAGGCGACGACTTGCCGCAGCCCCGGCCTGTCTTCGCGTACCACGACGGCGGTCTGTTCCACATCTGGGTGCGCTGCGATCACGTTCTCGATCTCGCCGAGCTCGATCCGGAAGCCGTTCATCTTGATCTGGTCGTCCCGGCGCCCGACGAACTCAAGAGTCCCGTCGTCACGCCAGCGGGCCCGATCTCCGGTGCGGTACATCCGCCCCCCGGCCGGACCGAAGGGACAGGCGACGAAGCCGGCCGCAGTGAGGTCGGGTCGGCCGAGATATCCGCGGGCCAGCCCAGCGCCGGCAAGGTACAGCTCGCCCGCCACGCCCACCGGCAGCGGCCGCAGGCCCTCGTCCAGGACGAAGATCTGGGTGCCGGCGATCGGTCGGCCGATGGGTGGCGGTTCGTTCCCCGTCAGCGGGCCGATCAGCGTCGCGCACACCGTGGCCTCGGTGGGCCCGTAAGCGTTGAACATGCTGCAACGCCCGGACCAGCGTGCGGCGAGGTCGGCGGTCAGGCTTTCCCCGGCGACCACGATGGTCAGGTCCGCGGGCAGATCCTCGTCGGGGGAGAGCGAGGCGAGCACCGAGGGCGGCAGGGTTACGTGCGTCACGGTCTCTCGGACGAGCACTGCTTCGAACGAACCCCCGACGAAGTCGTGAAGACCCGGGACGAACACCGCCGTAGCGCCGCTGAGCAGGGCCATACAGAGCTCCGAGACGGAGGCGTCGAAACTTGGACTGGCGAATTGCAGGACCCTGCTGTCGGACCGTACGCCGAATGCCTCGATCTGCGCCCCGGAGAGCCCGGCGAGGCCCTCGTGCGTGACCGACACGCCCTTCGGTGTCCCGGTCGAACCGGAGGTGTAAATGACGTATGCCGGGTGCGCGAGGGTGAGTGGGTGCGACCGCTGTGCGTCGGAGACGTTCGATGCGTCCGCGTCCGCCTCCCGCCCGGTCTGCTGTTCGTCGAGGACCAGGATCGGCGTCGTCCAGGGCTGGGCCGTGGCGCCGGCGGCATCGGTCAGCAGCAGGGCGGGACGCGCGTCGCCGACGATGTACTCGAGTCGCTTGGTCGGATAGGCCGGGTCGAGCGGTAGGAACGCGGCACCCGCCTTGCTGATCGCGAGGATGGCCAGGACGAGGAGCGGGCCGCTGGGCAACGCAACCCCCACCAGCTTCTCGGGTCCCATTCCGCGGGCAATCA
Organism: Streptomyces neyagawaensis; assembly: GCF_023516595.1. Lineage (GTDB taxonomy): Bacteria > Actinomycetota > Actinomycetes > Streptomycetales > Streptomycetaceae > Streptomyces > Streptomyces neyagawaensis. The sequence continues at coordinate 150,068 of NZ_JAMGBG010000029.1, forward strand.
GAGCTCTGGCAAGCCGGTTGGCCCGCTCGTTGAGTTGTCGGTAGCTCCACCGCAATGCGCCGCAGGAGACCGCGCATGCGTCGGGGCGCCGCGCGACCTGGGCCTCGAAGAGCGAGGGGAGGACGACGGGATCGAATGATGCGCCGTCTCCGCTCTGCTGCCTTACCAGCAGAGCGTGCTCCTCCTCTGAGGCCATTGGAATCTCGCACAGCGGTCGGTTCGGCGAGCGGAGCGCGTTGGCGAGGAAGGTGGTGTAGTGCGATGCGATGCGGCGGATCGTCTCCGGCGCGAACAGGTCGGTCGCGTACTCGATTTCCGCTTCGAGTCGGCCGTCCTGCTCAACCACCTCGATACTCAGGTCGAGTTTGGCGGCGGTGCGCGGCGGCGGTGCGGCGCCCTCGATCGTCAGTCCCGCGACGCGTATGGACTCCTCAAGCCCCTCGTCGTAGACGAACGCCGTCTGGAACAGCGGATTGCGGCTCGGGTCGCGTGGCGGACGAAGTCGCTCGATGACCTTCTCGATCGGCGCTTCCTGATGGGCGAGACCCTCGATGGAAGCCCGGCGTGTCTGGTTGACCAGGCCGTGAAAGGTCTGATCGCGCTCTGGGCGTACCCGGAGGGGCACGACATTGACGAACATGCCGATCATTTCCTCGGTGCCGGGCTCGGTCCGACCGGCCATGGGGGTACCCACCAGCAGGTCCTCTTGGCCTGCGTAGCGGCCGAGAACGGCAGCCCAGCCGGCGAGCATGACCGCGTAGGGGGTGACGCTCCAGCGGCGGGCCGCCGCCGCGAGTTCGTCGCGCAGCGAAGCCGGCAAGGTGAAGGAGTGACTGGCGCCATGGAAGCTCATGCGCGCGGGACGCCGGTAGTCGGTGGGCAGTTCAAGTGCGAAGGACGCGTCCCTGAGCTGGGTGCACCAGTGCTCGACCTGACTGTCCAACAGGCCCTCGTCGAGCGAGCGACGTTGTGCGACGGCGTACTGCCCGTAGGCGAAAGGCAGCACGGGGAGCCCGGGTGTGCGGCCCTCGGCCCCCGCGGCAAGAAGTTCGGCAAGCTCCTGGACCAACACGCCGGCCGAGACTCCGTCGAAGACCAGGTGATGTATGTCCACCAGCAGGCGGTGGTCCGCGGGACCAAGGCGGTACAAGCCGAACCGCACGAGCGGCCCATGCAAGAGGTCGAACGGAGCTGCCGTCGCGGCGCTCACGTGCTCAGCGATCTCCTGCTCCGAGGCCGCGTCCTGTGGATCAAGTCTTACGGGGTGTGCGGGGACGACGACGAACCGGGGCGAGCCAGACGCGTTGGACACCACGGAGTGCAGCACCTCGTGTCGTTCAACGATCCGGGTCAGAGCCGCCTCAAGCAGCCCGAGGTCCAGCTCGCCGCGCAGGGCGAACACAACAGGGGTCCCGTAGTGCGAGCCCCCATCGGCGAGTTGCTCGGAGACCCAGATCCGCTCCTGTGCCAGGGAAAGGGGGAAACTCCGGTCAACGCGGCGGTCCTGGCTGTCTTTCGGTTGCATCGCAGAGTCTTGGGTGGTCGACACTGACGTCTCCCAGTCCTTTCCGGGTAGGGTCCGTCCGGCCGCGAGGGCCGAGGTGCTGTAGTTCGTTAATAGATCACTCGCGCGTCGTGGCTGATTCTGCGATCGCGCGACTTCCGCAGGTCGCGCGCCACGTTCAGCCTCTTGAGCCAGCGGTCCGTGCCGTCGAAGCGGGCAGTGAAGGGCACCCTGCCGTGCACGATCTTGTAGTTGTCCAGGAAAAGCAGTTCACCCGGTTCGAGCACGTAATCTCGTATGTTGCGATCGACCTCCGCCTCGACAGCCTTCATTGCGCGGGCGCTGTCCGGGACGGCGTATGCGTCCTCCATGAAGAATGGATCGATGCGTAGATAGGGTGCTTCGCGGTCGCCGAAGAGGATGGCGACTCGGTCGGGCTCGCTGTCCTTGGCCATGATCCATTCATAGCTGCGCGAGAGCAGCTCGCGTTCGCGTGTCGACATCTCCCGGTTGTCTTCGTGGTGATGCGGCAGATGCGAGCGGTCGGGCTTGATCGGGTACCGCTCCTGACAGAGCAGGTCCCTGATCTCATCAGTGAGCTCGAGGTCGTCGACCGAGGCGAAGGTCGTTGCCACCCGGTCGTGGTTGCGCAGACAGGCCAGGCCGAGGTAGTCGGCCCGCAGCGGGTGGAAGGCCTCCTCGGTGTGCCAGGTCAGCAGTTCTTCGCTGCCCGAGCCGAGCTGCTCCTTCTCATGTCCCTGGATCGGAAAGATGTCGTGCATGATCCGGCCGTCCTGCTGCGTCGCCCAGGCGATGGGGTCGCCCAGCAGGGATGCGCAGAGCATGAAGTACATCTCCGCAGGGAGCGTGGACGCCCGGCCGAGGTGGGTACGCCAGTGCTCGGGAGTGGGCCCGATGGCAACGTCGTCGATCCGGAAGCCGCGGATGGACAGCGCGCCACCGGAAGCCTCCAGGCGGAACGCGTTCAACTCAGCCCGCAGCCGTTGCGGCAGTTCGTGTGCGTACACCGGGCACTGCCGGACGAACTCCGGGTCACTGACCGAGTGGAACTTCGCCGTGAGCGAAGTGAGTACTTCGTTGACTGTCTTTAGCTCAATGTCCGAGAGTTCAATGCTCTGCATGTTCGTCAGGGTTCCTTTCCGCCTCATGGTTGGAGGCTCGCGGCGAACTCAGCGCCCAAAATGTCCAGGCCTTTGCTTAGTTGGCTGCGATCGCCGCCGAAACCGAGCCGGACGCGGCACGGGTGGTCGAATGCCCGGCCGGGGACGAGCAGTATGTTGCTGGTCTCTCCCAGCCGCCGGCAAAGGTCGGTCGTGTCCCGCCACGGGCGCAGTTGCGGGAACGCCGTCACTCCGCCGAGGGGCAGCGGGAGGTCGACATGATCCTCGTGCCGCGCGGCCCAGTCGGCCAACAGGCGTCGGTTGGCCTTGGCGTTCTTCAGCCTGGGAGCGATGAAGACGTCCGCACGTTGTACGACGCGCAGCGCTATGTACTCGAGAAGGGGAGAGAGGCTGAGGGTGATGCGGTCGCGCAGGTTGGTCATCGCCCGCAACAGCTCCGGGTCCGCCATGCACCACCCGAAACGCATGCCGGGTAGACCGAAAGCTTTTGAAAAGGTTCCGATCGACACAGTGCGCGGATAGGTCAGTCCGGGGTCCGGCAGGGGTGCGTCATCGTAGACCAGGTCCGTGAAAGCGCCGTCCCACATGAGATATGCGCCAACATTGTCAGCAATCTCAAGCAGGCGATGGAAACCAGCAAGGTCGAGTGTCGCGCCGGTCGGGTTGTGTGGAAAGTTGACCACAATAACCTTAGTGCGCGCAGTGACGAGCCTCGCGAGTTCCTCCACGTCAGGCCGAAACTTGTCCTCCTCGCGCAGCCGCCAGCGCAGAACTTCGCACCCCATGGACTCTGCGACGGATACGTGCGAGTGGTAGGCCGGGTGCAGGGCGACGACTTGGTCACCTGGCTCAAGGAGGGTCTGGAGCGCGACGTAGATGGCCTCGCTGCCGCCGTGCGTAAGCATGACCCTGCGCGGGTCACCGTCCCCCCAGCGCGAGGCGATGGCCTCGCGCAGGTCGTCCCGACCCAGGCACGGACTGTCCCGGAAAACGACCTCGTCCAAATCGCCGGGCTCGATGCCGGCGAGCTTTCGCACCTCTCCGAGCGAGTAGTCAAGAACCCCACTCGACCCGATGTCTATCGCAGCGTCATGATAGTGGTCGCGCATCCAGTCTTCGAGCAATGCCCCATCAAAATTCATCGTTCTCCAGAACCTTATCCTCGCGACCCAAGAACAACGAAACGGCTCGTGGGGATGTCTGACTCTCGTGCTCAATGTGCTCGGCAGGAAACGAAATATCTCCCCGGTCGGTGATCAATCTCCCGGACCGAGGGGCGAGGTCTTCTATGGAGCAATGTACGTCCTCTTCGATATGGGCAGTTGACAGATATTGCCCGCTCCGGGATCTGCATTGCTGCCCATGCGTCGATGAGTCGGGTGCCCCGTCTGTCGATAACCGGCATCGCGGAAGAGGAGGACTTCCGTGGCGTGGTGAGCGGCACGCTCCGGACACCACCGATCCTCAAGTGGTGTTGCAGGTCAGGGCGGTTCGAGTGTGAGGCATGTTCAGGCGAGGCACCCCTCGACGGTGTCGGGCCGGTACTGGATCGGTCTCGGCTTGCTCTTCACCGCAGGGTTGTTGGCCCGGGTCCAGGGTGCCGCGGTGCGGCTTGAGCGCCACGACACAGGGCAGGACGGCCTCGCGCAGCGCGAGGTACCGGGCCGTTGTCGGTCTTGCCGTAACCGGCCCAGCCACTGCCGGCCCACATGCGCGGTCGCCGTGGCTGCTGCGATTGACGTCAAGCACCGGGGGCTGTACCGCGGGACGCGGAGCCAGGGACGGGGGATGACCCCCGGCCCCGCGTCCTGGGCGGCAGGTCAGTGGTTGACGGGGCCGCCGGTCATGGGGCGCCCCGCTGTCATCAGGTTCTTCAGGTCCCGGGCGTACTTGGCGACGAGGTCGCGCGTGAGGCTCGGGATGTCCCCGTGCCCGGCGATGGCGCCGGCCCGGACGGCGGCGCGGAACCGGTCGGAGGGGATGACGGATCCGGGTACCGGGTCCTCGGGCTCCTTGTAGGCGTGCCGGATGGGCAGCGCCGAGTACTGCCGCTGTGCCTCGGGCAGGGCGCGCATCGCCGCCTCGAACCGCAGGTACCACTCGGCGTAGTCGTCCACGCGCTTGATGGCGTGGCCGTCCTGCGCGAGCCAGTCGACGATGGCGTCGAGGGAGACGCCGTCGTCGTTGGGGTTCACGAGGCTGAACGTCCGGTAGCCGGACGGGGCTTCAGAGGTGCCGCGGCCCCCCAGCGCCACCATGGCCGTGGCGGTGAAGTCGACCGGCAGGCCGTCGTAGTGGGCGCGTTCGCCGTCCGCACGGTAGAAGCTGCGCGGCGCGACCCCGGTGGCGAGCACGCTGAACAGGAGGCGGCTGAACACATCGGTGACGTTGAGCTGTCCGCCGTACCGGCTGTGCGCGAGGATCATGCTGGACCGGAAGGTCGTGACCGGCAGTCCGCACAGGTCGTGCGCCTCCCGCAGCAGCACTTCTCCGGCCCATTTACTGGTCGCGTACCCGTTGGCGTAGCCATCGTCGACGTTCAGGGCCGGTATGGCGACGCGGACGTCGGTGTCCTCGTCGAGGGCCGGCCGGCAGGAGTCGGCGACCCCGACGCTGGAGATGTAGGTGATCGGCTTCACCCGGCAGGTGAGGGCCAGCCGGACGAGTTCGGCGGTGCCGACGACGTTGGCCTCGAAGAGGTGCGGGTACGGCAGGAGGTGGTTCACCAGCGCACCGGCGTGGACGATCAGGTCGACCTCGTCGGCCAGCCGGTCCCAGACCGCCTCGTCCAGGCCGAGCCGCGGTTCCGCCACGTCACCCGCCACGACCTCGAGATGGACCGCGGCCAGTTCCTCGTACGTCCGCACCAGCTCCGGGTCGCCGCTGTCGAAGGCCGCGTCCAGCCGCTGCCGGGCCGCGGCGGCGTCCTTGCCGCGCACCAGGGCGATCAGCCGGCCGCCGGCCGGCGCGAGGGTGCGCAGCCATTCCAGGGCGAGGAAGCGGCCGAGGTAGCCGTTCGCGCCGGTCAGCAGCACGGTGCGCGGCTCCCGCTCGGCGCGGGGCAGCGCGGGGGCGTCGGCGAGGAGGTGGGCGTCGAGGAACTTGTCGAGGGTGAGGTCCTTCGCGTGAACCTCGGTCACGCCCTCGCCGTGCACCGAGGCGAAGGTGGTCCGCCGCACGGCCGCACCTCGGCGAGCAGGGTGCCCGGCGCCCTCGCCGCCTTCCTTGATCCCCACGATGCGGATCGTCATCTCCTTGAGCGTCACCGGTTCCAGGAACAGTTCGATCGGTACGTCGATGTCCAGCACGTCGCGGAGCCGTCCGGCCAGATGCACGGACGTCAGCGAGTCGCCGCCCGCTTCGAGGTACGTCTTCTCCAGACCGGCGGGGCCGTCGAGATCCAGCGCCTCGATCACCAACTCGGCTACCTCGGCCTCCAGTTCGCTCCCCAGTGCGGGCGCCGCACTCTCGACGGGCGCCTGAGCGGCCGGGCCGTGCGGCGTCAGGGCGCCGTAGCTCTCGCCCGCGAACGGGTACGACGGGAGCAGTACCCGGCGCACCTCGCCGTCGAGCGTCGGCCAGGTCACCTTCTCGCCGCGCAGCCACGCCTCCCCCGACGGGTCCCGCACCGCATCCGGGTGGCCCTCGGCCAGTGCCATGAGCTTGTCCGACGCCTCCTGCACGCCGGCGGCGACCACGTAGGCACGCACGGGCATCCCGACCCGGCCGGTGCGCAGGGTGTGCGCGACATCGGCGAGGGCGGGGGCGTCGGCCTCGCGCAGACGTGCCGCCAACCGTGACGCCACGAGAGCGAGTTGGTGCTCGGTGCGGGCCGACAGCGGCAGGACCGTCGGGCGGGCGTCGGTCTTCGCGCGCGGCTCGCGTGCCGGTGCCTCCTGCACCACCACGTGCACGTTCGTGCCGCCCATGCCGACCGACGTCACGCCGGCCAGCCGGGGCAGGTCCGGCCTGCGCGGCCAGTGACGGGTCTCGGTCACCAGCCGCAGCGGCGAGTCCCGCAGGGCGGCGACCGGGCTCGTGACGTTCACCGTCGGCGCCAGGGTGGCGTGCTCCAGCATCAGGATTGTCTTGATCAGCGCCGCCACACCGGCCGCCGTGTCGGCGTGCCCGATGTTCGACTTCACCGAACCGAGCGCGATGCCCACGCCGCCGTCGAGGCCCGCTCGGGCGGTGAACGCCGCGCTCGCCGCCTCCAGTTCGATCCGGTCGCCCAGCTCGGTCCCGGTCCCGTGCGCCTCCAGGTACTGCGCCGCCGACGGCTCCAGCCCCGCCGCCGTCCACGCCTCGGTGATCGCGGCCGTCTGCCGGTTCACGCCCGGAGCGGTGAAGCCGACCTTGCCGGCCCCGTCGTTGGTGACGGCCGTGCCCCGGATCACCGCGCGCACCGGGTCGCCGTCGGCGAGCGCGTCCTCCAGCCGCCGCAGCACCAGCACGCCCACCCCGCTGCCCGGCACCGTGCCGGCCGCCTTCTCGTCGAAGGGGCGGCAGCGGCCGTCGGGGGAGGAGGTCCCGCCCTGGTAGTAGACGTAGCCCTCCTTGCGCGTGGTGCCGATGGCGACGCCGCCCGCGAGCGCGGTGTCGCACTCGCCGAGCAGCAGAGCCTGGACGGCGAGATGGACCGCCGTCAGCGAGGTCGAGCAGGCCGTCTGGACCATCATGCTCGGCCCGTCCAGGCCCAGCCGGTAGGAGATCCAGGGCGCCAGGAACTCGCGGTCGGTGAGGATACGCAGCTGGAGCGCGCCGATCGACGCGGCGAGCGCCGGGTCCATCTCGGCGGCCAGCGCGTGGTCCGTCGAGCTGCCGCCCATGTAGACGCCGGTGCGGGGCGGTGCGTTCAGCGGGGCGTACCCGGCGTCCTCCAGCGCCGACCAGGCGGTCTCCAGGAGCACCCGGTGCTGCGGGTCCAGGGCGGCCGCCTCGGCGCGGTTGAAGCCGAAGAGCTCGGCCTCGAAGCGGTCCGCGTCAGCGAGATGCCCCGCCACCGGGACGAACGCGGGATTGCGCAGTTCGGCCGGGTCCGCCCCGTCGGCGAGCAGTTCCTTCTCGGTGAACTCGGAGAGCGAGCAGACGCCGTCGCGCAGGTTGGCCCAGTAGGCGTCGAGGTCGGGGGCGCCGGGGAAGCGTCCGCTCATCCCCACGACGGCCACCGTTTGCTCAAGGTCGTGCTGTGCGGCTTCCTCGGTCGTCATCGCGTCGTGCCCTTCCTGGAACGGAGCTTGTGCAGTACGGCCCGGCGGTCGCTGCCGCGCCGGGCCGGTCGGTCTGGGTGATGAAGTCCTCGTACTCCGGGTGTTTCTGGAGCGCCGCGAGGACGGCCGGCAGCCTTGTCGAATTGCCGCCCAAGTCGAAGAAGTTGTCGTGGCAGCCGACCCGGTCCAGGGTCAGCGGCTGCTGCCACACCCGGGCCACGCGCCGCTCGGCCGCTCCGGGGCGGTGTACGACCGGCTCGGAGCGGGGCGGACAACGATGGCCGCCGGTATCTTGTGCGCGGGCACGGAATCAGAAAGCCCCAAGTCGTTCTCGGCCTTGGCGGGCGGTGGGTAGCCGGCTGCGTTGCGGGTTCCCGAGGCGAAGGGATGCGCCGCTCGGGTGCCGAGCGCCTGGAAGACGGGATGATTGAGGTCGCGCCGGAACCAGGCCAACTCCACCGTCACCGCCGTTCCCCGCCCTCCAAACGCTGGCGCCGTGCTCGCAGCGCGCGAGCGCGCCTGTCCGATGCCGCTCGCCCGACCGCAGCCGAACCCTCGTCCGAGGGCACGCCGTCACGGATCAGCGTTGCCTGCGCCGCCACCGTGGTATGCGAGAACAGGGCAACAACCGAGAGTCGAACTCCCGCATGCCGCTCAAGGGCGTTCTGAAGCTCGAAGAGCTTGAGCGAGTGGCCGCCCAGATCGAAGAAATTCACCTCGATCGGAACGTCTTTCCGCTTCAGTACCTCGGCCCACGCGGCGGACACCCGTCCAGTAGTGTCGTCCGTGGGGGCGGCGACTTCATCCTCTGTCTGGGAGCCCGGATAGGTTTCTGCCAGAGTACTGAGGCGTTTCCGGTCGATTTTGCCGTTGACAGTCACAGGAAACCGATCGAGCACGTGAATCCAGTTCGGAACCATGGCTTGCGGCAGCCTGCGGGCCACATGCTCGCGGATTGGTTCTGGAGAAATGTCAGGAGGCGACAGGACGAACCCGACAAGCTGGGTCCGCTCCGCGTTCGTCACCACGACCGCGTCGCTGACGCCTGGTGCAGTACGCAGATGAGCCTCGACTGCGCCGAGCTCGATCCGATGGCCACGGATCTTGACTTGTTGATCGCGGCGGCCGAGGAATTCCAAATCACCATCGTCGTTCCACCGGGCGAGGTCCCCCGTGCGGTACATCTTGGCGCCCTCGACGTCGGTGAAAGGGTCGCCGATGAAAGCCTGGGCAGTCGCTTCGGGGCGACCGAAGTATCCTCGAGCCACCCCTGAGCCGCCGATGAACAACTCGCCGCTTACACCGCGTGGGACCGGCTCCAGCTCCTCATTCAGCACGTACAGGCGGACACCAGGCACCGGCCCGCCGATGGATATCGGTCCAGGGGCCTCATAACGGCGGAAGCTGGCCCACACAGTGGCCTCGGTCGGGCCGTACTCATTGACCAGGGCGACTCTGCGGCCGAGCAAGGCGAAATGGCGTTCCACCAATGCCTCGGCCGGCGACTCGCCGGCCACGATCACCGTATCCAGCGCATCCAGCCGCCTGCCCTGCCGTGTCGCCGCGTCCAGCAGTGCGCTGTAGAGGAGCGGTACACAGAGCAGCCGGGTCACCTGCCAGCGTTCCACCAGGCCGACCAGCCGCTCAGGATCACGGATCTCATCAGATGCGGCTACGACCAAGCATCCCCCCGCGGTCAAGGTCCCCCACACCCCGGCAACCGAGGAATCGAAGGCCAAGGGGGACACCAGCAAGAAGACTGGAGCGCCGGGATACACCGCGCGGCGTGCCCACGTGGAAGCGGACAGCTGACCGTGCTCGACCAGGACGCCTTTGGGCTCGCCAGTGCTGCCCGAGGTATAGATGAGGTATGCGGCGTCATTGGGTGTCACCGCGACTGCCGCCGCCGTGGTCTCTTCTCCTTCTCGGGCGTCCTCCGCTCGAATGACCGGGCATGTGAGCGTGGGCAGTCGGCCAGACGTGCCGTCTGCGACGATCACGGCAGACACGCCCGCGTCAGCGAACACATCGGCGATCCGCTGATCGGGGTGGGCCGGGTCTGCCGGGACGTACGCGGCACCGGCGTACAGGATTCCGAGTGCGGCGGCAATCATCGCGTTCGAAGGTTCAACGAGCACACCGATTCGCTCGCCTCTGCCCGCACCTGCCGCACGGACAGACGCTGCGATGCGCCTGGCCCAGGCGTCGAGCTCGCCGTAGCTCAGCTCGGTGCCCCCGCTCCGAACGGCGACCCTCAGCGGATCACTGCCGGCTATCCGGGCCACGACTGCATGGACTGGGCTGAGCTCGTCGTGTGGAGCGTTCGACGCAAAGTTCTCTTCTGGCAAAGTCATCAAAATTCCCACACTAATTCGCGGCTGATGCTGCTCGGTTCATGGCGTGCCAACAGGCCAAGGACGACCTCGGCTTGCCGCCCCAGCGCGCGAGCGGGCGTCGAAGTCGTCACGGAGATCGGTGTGTCCAAGCAGTACTACCGGTATCAACTCCCGACAACAGAATGCATTCCTACGGACAGGAGTGGCGGGCGAACATGAGCCGTACACGCTCATCGGACGGTCACTGAACTCCGCTCAGACCGGAGAGGATTCACTTTGGCATCCGTTCACCCCAGCGTCAATGCCGCAAGAAGGGCCGGCGAGGCGGCGCGCAATATGGGTCCAGAAGAGCGCAATAACTGTCAACCGTGCTTTGCTGGCGACGCTTGACGCCGGCTCGCGGACATCGCTAGCCTGCTCGATATTCCATTACGGGCGAAGTGCTTGAGTCCCGTAGATTATTCATGATCCGGCGGTCCGTAAAGGGAGGATCCGGCGCACGAGCGAGAAGGATATTCTGCCGCTGAGTTTGCGTCTCTTCATTCCTGAAACCCTGGGTGGAACGGAGCTGGCGGTGCCCATCGACCACAGCGCCGACCGCCGGTGTCAGACCGATGCTGGGGAATTCCGTTACCGCAGTATTCGACGCGGAGTCAACAATGAAGGTCGACTCCTGTCGATCTGTACCCCCACTAGAAGCCTCGGGTTTCGACTTCTTCGATGCGGTGGACTGGAGGATCTTCCATGCGCACTCTCCATACGACGAATCTTTCTCACCTGCTCGATCCCGAACATGCGGCGGAGCCATACTCGTTCTATGCCGAGGCGCGTACAAAATCACCGGTGCAGTGGGATGAATGGATGCAGACCTGGGCGGTGTTCGGCCATCCAGAAATCCTTGATCTCTCGAAGGACAGGCGTCTTTCTGTAGCCAGAATCCCGGATTTCTACGAGAGCCTCCCCGAACAGGCCCGTGGCGATGTTGCACTGCTGGCTCGCACACTGTCGGACATGATGCTGTTCAATGATCCGCCGCATCACACCCGGCTACGCCGACTGATCAGGCCGAGCCTTTCTCCCCGCCTCGCCCGGGAAATGCGCTTCCATGTCCAGGAGTTGGCCGAAGAACTGCTCGACAAGGTCCTGCCGAGCGGGCGCATGGACATCATTCACGACTTCTCGGAACCGCTCAGCCGTGGCGTCATCGCGAAACTGGCAGGCGTATCCGGCGACGCCACGCACCTCCTGGAGAGCTGGCAGGGGCTGTTGCATGAGTTCTTTACCCAGTCCGACTCCCAGAACGCGCGGATAGAGGCACTGAGGGAGTCCTTCGACCGCACTGCCACCGCTCGTCGAAACGGCACGGCCGACGACTTCTTCAGCCGGATGATCAGTCCCCAACTCCGGGCGGCCGACTACACCGAGGACGAAGTCTTCGCCAACCTCCTGCTGCTCATCGACGCGGGGCAGGCGACTACCACACATCTGATCGGGAACGCGGTCCTCGCCCTGTTGAACAACGACGAGCAAACTCAGCGGCTGCGCAGAGATCCTGAACTGATGACACCCGCCACGAACGAACTGATGAGATACGACAGTTCGGTCCAGTTCACCACTCGGAAGGCGCTCGCCGACATCGAACTCGGTGAGCACCTGATCCGAGCCGGCCAGTCGGTGACCCTGGTTCTTGGTTCGGGGAATCGTGACCCGCGCCGTTACACCGACCCTGACATATTGGATGTCTCCCGACCGGCCGCTGATCACCTGTCGTTCGGGCACGGCATCCACTACTGCCTGGGCGCCTCACTGGCTCTCACCGAGATCGACGTCGCACTGCGGGCGCTGCTGCGCCGGACCACCAACTGGAAGTGCGAGGTGGCGCAGCCCGAGTGGCTCGAAAGTCTCAACTTCCGCTTCCTTGCATCTCTTCCGATCACTTTTGAGGCAATCGCCTGAATATGGCATTCGCCTCGGCCGAGGGAGAGTTCCTTGGGACATGATGGCGTGTTCGATGTTCATGAGAAGTGACGGCGGCCGTGTGGCGGTTGGCCGAGCAGTCGGCTCCGCCGGTCGAGGACTGAGCCACGGTCACGGCCTGGTGGCCAACCAGACGGTCACGGCCGCGGTGGCGGTGAGTGCGACATTGAGTGTGATCCGGCGGTCTTCCCCGGTCAGGTGAACGGCGATCGCACCGGTCTGCAGAAGTACGAAGCCGATGGCTGCGGCCGACGCCAGCCAAGGAGCGGTACCGGTCAGCGGTGGCAGGACCAGACCGGCCGCGCCGAGTATTTCGACCGCCCCCAGCGCCCTGAGGGCGGGCAGGGGAATACGGTCGACCCAAGCCATCATCGGTCGGAGTTGATCGCGGGTGCGGATCACCTTCAGCGTGCCTGCGTAGAAGTAGAAGAGCGCGAGCAGACCCGCGACGATCCAGTAGGCGATGTTCATGGTTTCCGTTCACGGGGGCCCCGGTTAGCGGGGTCCTGTCGATTGCGTCGAGTGCCAGGGAAGCCCCTGGAGACGGCCGGTCCGTCGTCCGAGGGGTTCGGACGCGAAGGCGGGAGCGCCACGGCCCCAGAGGCCGAAAGGAGGGCGGCCGGGCCGTTCCGTCCCGCCGACCTCAGGCGAGGTCGGTCGCGGGCTGTGTCGCGTAGCGGCTCATTGTGTCGATGTTGGCCTGTGGCGTCAGCGGCTGTCCGGATGCGAGCACCTCATGAAGGTCTCGGAAGTACTGCACATACAGGTCGGGTGTGAATGTGCTGAGCATGACGGCGGGTTGGTCGGTCAGGTTGGCGAAAGTGTGCGGGGTGCCGGGCGGAACCATGACGAGCGTCCCTGCGGCGGCGTCGTAGTCCTCGTCCCCGACGGTGAACCGCACGGTGCCGGAGAGGACATAGAAGCCCTCGTCGTGTTGGCCATGGCGGTGCTGCGGCGGGCCCTGCGTGTGCGGGGCGAGGACGGACTCGGCGATCGCGAGGCGGTGCCCGGTGTGGCTGCCGTCCTCCAGAACGCGCATGCGCGTGGCGCCCAGAACGATCGTCTCGCCGTCGTGGGGACCCACCACCGAAACGGCGGGGTCGGCCTGCGGCTCGCTGGTCTTCGCTTTTTCGGTCATGGTCACGAGTGCACCGCCGGGACCTCGCCGGTGTCCAAGACCCATTCAGCAGAGCCGATACCTCATGGGTATCGTTGCAGCGTGGAGCTACGGACCTTGCGCTACTTCGTGGCGGTCGCCGAGGAACTCCACTTCGGCCGGGCCGCCACCCGACTGCATATGAGTCAGCCGCCGCTGAGCCGGGCGATCAAGCAGTTGGAAGCCGAGGTCGGGGCCCTGCTCCTCGCCCGCTCAACCACCGGCGTCACGCTCACTCCAGTGGGCGCGGTGCTGCTCGACGAGGCGCGCGCCCTACTCGACCACGCCGACCGCGTCCGGGTACGTGTGAGCGCAGCGGCCGGCGTCGCGACTATCACGGTCGGCATCCTGGGCGACGGCACCGACCCGGGAGTGGCCAGGCTGGCCGCGGCCTACCGCCGAAACCACCCCGGAGTCGACATCCGCATCCGCGACACCGATCTGACTGACCCGACGTGCGGACTGCGCGCTGGACTGGTCGACGTCGCCCTCACCCGGGCACCGTTCGACGAGACCGCCCTGACGGTGCGTGCGCTGCGGACCGATCCGGTCGGCGTCGTCCTGCGCGCCGACGATCCGCTGGCCCACCGCGATGAGCTGCGGCTGGCCGAGCTGCGCGACCGCCGGTGGTTCCAGTTCCCGCAGGGCACAGACCCCATCTGGCAGTCGTACTGGAACGGTGGCAGGCCGCGGGAGGGACCAGTGGTGCGCGCCGTCCAGGAATGCCTGCAGGCTGTGCTGTGGAACGGCACGGTCGGCCTGGCCCCGCTCGGACACGACCTGCCCGCGGAGTTCACCGTGGTGCCGCTGATCGACATGGCGCCGAGCCGAGTGGTGGCTGTGTGTAACGAAGGAGACACCAACCCGTTGACCCGATCATTCATCAAGATCGCGACGGCCGCGTACCGCCACTGAGGATCTGGCAATGGCGCTGCCGCAGCTCGTGAACAATGCGAACGCTGCGGCCCTCGTGACCGCCTCCGGAAATGGTGAGTGTCGGCTGTCGCTTCTCGTAAACAAAGCCAGGGTGGCCTCCCGCAACGCACGAGGCTCCTGTGCCGTTGAGAGAGGTGTTCGACGTCTCAACTCATCAGCGCAGGAGCCTCGTTGGTTCCCTATCCTGCCGCACTCGACCTCCCGCATGCCCTGGTCGAGTGGGCAACCATGCTCATCGTCACCCGTGAGGGTGACCGCCGCTGCAAGCTCCCGCCTCACCAGCGTGCTCTCGTCGCCCTGGTCTACCTTCGCCGGCATGACACGCTCGCGCAGATCGCCGCCGGTTTCGGTATATCCGTCGGCACCGCCCACGCCTACGTCACCACCGTCGTCAGCCATCTGTCCCGCCGGGCGCCCGGGCTGCTGCGGGTCCTGCGGGAAACGGATCCCGGTCACGTCCTGCTCGACGGAACTCTCGCCGAGTGTGACCGGGTGGGTGACAGCCGGGCCGACTTCTCCCACAAGCACCGCCACCGCGGCGTGAACCTCCAGGTTGTTGCCGACCCTGCGGGCAGGCTGCTGTGGATCTCGCCCGCACTGCCCGGCCGCACCCACGACCTGACCGCGGCCCGCACCCACCGCATCATCCGAATCTTCGAACGCCAGGGCGTTCCCGTCCTCGTCGACCGCGCCCACATCGGGGGCGGTTCGTGGGTGACCACGCCGATCAGACGTCTTCCCCACCAGGACCTCACCGCGACCCAGCGGACGATCAACCGGGCCCTGTCAGCGGCACGAGCACCGGTCGAACGAAGCGTCGCGAGACTGAAGTCCTGGCGTGTCTTCCGCAGAGCCCGCTGCGGCCCTAACCGCATGACGGTCATCGCCGCCGCCGTCCTCACCCTGGAGCGTCAACGCTGAAAACGCTCAGTGAGCTGTGGCGCAAGGGACAGCCCAGGCAAACGCCGAGCTCGCGGTGTCAGAGCAGCCGGACGATGTTCGCCCGGCCGACGGAAGGCGCGCCGGTCGCCTCCGTCAGGTCGGAGAACGTCCTCGCCTGCCCCTGCTGCCCGCTGGTAACGGTGAGCGGCTGCTCGCGCATGCCGAGAAGGTCCCTCGCCCGCCGCCGGCGCGAGGACAGTTGGTCGAGGACGCTCCAGACGTGTGGCCGCCGGCCCGCGACCACGAGTACCGCCAGCCGCAGGCGGCCGCCACTTCCCTGGCCGCCGCGAACTCCAGCGCGGCCTCTTCCTTGATCAGCTTTATCGGGCGGACGTCCAGCAACCACATCCCACCGCCGATCACGGCCAGGAAGTCCGGGATGTGCCACGCATGCCCACCCGCGTGCCCGCATGCTCGAAGTCCAGCCGGAACGGAAGTCCAGCCGGAACGGCTGCGACAGCACTTCCGACGCCCTCAAGAAGTCCAGCGCGACCAGCACGCTCACTTTCCTTCAGCGACTCGAAGCCATGATTCCCGCCCGCTGACGCCATCGCCTCCGGGCCGGGGCGATGCCGCACTTCGCCCGCCACGTGAACCCCCGCATCGGCCGGGACGACATCACCGGCACGTGAGCCACATCCCGGACCGGCCAACAGACCTCCTCGGCACCCACCTGCCACGTCGAACTCCACCGACGTGGCCAGTCGTCCCCGAGCCGCAGCCGATCCCGCAGTCCGGTGTCCCTCCGTCGCGGACGCGAAGCACCCACCCCCGCGATCACTGATTGCATAAACGTGCAGCGAAACGTATAGTCATGCCATCCAGGAGGAGGGTTTTCCATGGCGGTACGTGCAGCGGTGGCGGGAGCGAGCGGGTATGCGGGCGGCGAAGTGCTGCGCCTGCTGCTCGCGCACCCCGAGGTCGAGATCGGCGCCCTGACCGGCAACTCGAACGCCGGCCAGCGCCTCGGCGCCCTTCAGCCGCACCTGCTGCCGCTGGCCGACCGGGTCCTCCAGGAGACCACGGCCGAGGTCCTCGCCGGACACGACGTCGTGTTCCTCGCCCTGCCCCACGGGCAGTCCGCCGCCGTGGCCGAGCAGCTCGGCCCGGACGTCCTCGTCGTCGACATGGGCGCCGACTTCCGGCTGAAGGACGCCGCCGACTGGGAGAAGTTCTACGGCTCCCCGCACGCCGGGACCTGGCCCTACGGCCTCCCCGAACTGCCGGGCGCCCGCGCCGCGCTGGAGGGGTCCAAGCGCATCGCGGTGCCCGGTTGCTACCCCACGGCCGCCACCCTGGCCCTCTTCCCCGCGTACGCGGCGGGCATCGCCGAGAACGAGGCCGTGATCGTCGCCGCGTCCGGGACGTCCGGCGCCGGCAAGGCCCCCAAGACGCACCTGCTCGGCAGCGAGGTCATGGGCTCGATGAGCCCGTACGGCGTCGGCGGCGGCCATCGGCACACCCCCGAGATGATCCAGAACCTCGGCGGGGTCGCCGGCGAGCAGGTCTCCGTGTCCTTCACCCCGACCCTCGCGCCGATGTCCCGCGGCATCCTCGCCACGTGCAGCGCCAAGGCCAGGGCGGGCGTCACCGCCGAGTCCGTGCGCGCCGCGTACGAGAAGGCCTTCGCCGACGAGCCCTTCGTCCACCTCCTCCCGGAGGGGCAGTGGCCCGCCACGGCGTCCGTCCACGGTTCGAACGCTGTTCAGGTGCAGGTCGCGTACGACGAGGCGGCGGGCCGCATCATCGCGATCAGCGCCATCGACAACCTCACCAAGGGCACCGCCGGCGGTGCCGTCCAGAGCATGAACATCGCCCTCGGGCTCCCCGAGTCCACCGGGCTGACGACGATCGGAGTGGCGCCGTGAGCGTGACGGCAGCACAGGGATTCACGGCGGCCGGGATCGCCGCCGGAATCAAGGAGAACGGCAACCCGGACCTGGCCCTCGTGGTCAACAACGGGCCCCGCCTCGCCGCCGCGGGCGTCTTCACCTCCAACCGGGTCAAGGCCGCGCCGGTGCTCTGGTCCGAGCAGGTCCTCAAGGGCGGCCGGGTCTCGGCCGTGGTCCTCAACTCGGGCGGTGCCAACGCCTGCACCGGCCCGAAGGGCTTCCAGGACACGCACGCCACCGCCGAGAAGGTGGCCGACGTCCTCGGTCTGAACGCCGCCGAGGTCGCCGTCGCCTCCACCGGCCTCATCGGCGTCCTGCTCCCCATGGACAAGCTGCTCCCCGGCGTCGACACCGCCGCCGCCCAGCTGTCCGAGCACGGCGGCGAGAAGGCCGCCATCGCCATCAAGACCACCGACACCGTGCACAAGACGTCCGTCGCACAGGGCGAGGGATGGACCGTCGGCGGCATGGCCAAGGGTGCCGGCATGCTCGCCCCCGGCCTCGCCACCATGCTCGTCGTCCTCACCACCGACGCCGACGTCGACGCCGAGACCCTCGATCAGGCCCTCCGGGCGGCCACCCGGGTCACCTTCGACCGGGTCGACTCCGACGGCTGCATGTCCACCAACGACACCGTGCTGCTGCTCGCCTCCGGCGCTTCCGGCGTCACCCCGGAGTACGCGGAGTTCGCCGAGGCCGTACGCACCGTCTGCGACGACCTCGGACAGCAGCTGATCCGGGACGCCGAGGGCGCCAGCAAGGACATCAAGATCGAGGTGATCAACGCCGCGTCCGAGGACGACGCCGTCGAGGTGGGCCGCTCCATCGCCCGCAACAACCTCCTCAAGTGCGCCATCCACGGCGAGGACCCCAACTGGGGCCGGGTGCTGTCCGCGATCGGCACCACGCAGGCCGTGTTCGAGCCCGACCGGCTGAACGTCGCCATCAACGGCGTCTGGGTCTGCAAGAACGGCGGCGTCGGAGAGGACCGCGACAACGTCGACATGCGCTACCGCGAGGTGCACATCGTCGCCGACCTCGCCGCCGGGTCCGAGACCGCCACCGTCTGGACCAACGACCTCACCGCCGACTACGTCCACGAGAACAGCGCCTACTCCTCATGAGCACCACGCGGAAACACACCGCTCTCCCCAAGGCCCAGATCCTCATCGAGGCGCTGCCCTGGCTGACCCGCCACAACGGCAAGACGGTCGTCATCAAGTTCGGCGGCAACGCCATGATCGACGAGGAGCTGAAGGCGGCGTTCGCCCAGGACGTCGTCTTCCTGCGGCATGCCGGCCTGAACGTCGTCGTCGTGCACGGCGGCGGCCCGCAGATCAGCGCCGCCCTCGACAAGCACGGCATCGTCAGCGAGTTCAAGGCCGGACTGCGCGTCACCACCGAGGACGCCATGGACGTCGTACGCATGGTGCTCGCCGGACAGGTGCAGCGTGAACTGGTCGGCCTGCTCAACCAGCACGGACCGCTCGCCGTCGGTCTGACCGGCGAGGACGCGCACACCATCACCGCCATCAAGCACCAGCCGGAGATCGACGGGGAACTCGTCGACATCGGGCGGGTGGGCGAGATCACCGACATCGACACGGGCGCGATCGAGGCGCTGCTCGCCGACGGCCGCATCCCGGTCGTCTCGTCGATCGCCCGGAGCGAGGACGACGGACATGTCTACAACGTCAATGCTGATACGGCGGCTGCGGCACTCGCTGCCGCGCTGGGCGCCGAGACCCTCATGGTCCTCACCGATGTCGAGGGCCTCTACGAGGACTGGCCGAACAGCGACGAGGTGATCAGCCGCCTCACCGCTTCCCAGCTGGAGAAGCTGCTGCCGGAGCTGTCCTCCGGCATGGTGCCGAAGATGGAGGGCTGCCTGCACGCCGTGCGCAACGGCGTCAACACCGCCCGCGTCATCGACGGCCGGGTCCAGCACTCGATCCTGCTGGAGATCTTCACCGACGAGGGCATCGGCACGATGGTCGTGCCCGACGCCGTGACCGAGGGGGACGCCGAATGACCGGGACCGCGAGCAACGCAGAGCTGACCCAGCGGTGGCAGGGCTCGCTCATGAACAACTACGGCACCCCGAGACTGCCCCTCGTCCGCGGTGAGGGCAGCAGGCTGTGGGACGCCGACGGCAAGGAGTACCTGGACTTCGTCGGCGGAATCGCGGTCAACGCCCTCGGCCACGCCCACCCGGCGATCGTCGAGGCCGTCAGCAAGCAGATCGCCTCCCTCGGCCATGTCTCCAACCTGTTCGTCGCCGAGCCGCCCGTCGCGCTCGCCGAACGGCTCCTGGAGGCCTTCGGCCGGGACGGCAAGGTCTTCTTCTGCAACTCCGGCGCCGAGGCCAACGAGGGCGCCTTCAAGATCGGCCGGCTCACCGGGCGGACCCATATGGTCGCCACCACCGGCGGCTTCCACGGCCGGACCATGGGCGCCCTCGCCCTGACCGGCCAGCCCGGCAAGCAGACCGGCTTCCACCCGCTGCCCGGCGACGTCACCCACGTCCCCTACGGCGACGCGAAGGCCCTGGCCGCCGCGGTCACCAAGGAGACGGCGCTCGTCATCATCGAGCCGATCCAGGGGGAGAACGGCGTCGTCGTCCCGCCCCCCGGCTACCTGAAGGCGGCCCGCGCGATCACCGCGGCCACCGGGTCCCTGCTGGTCCTCGACGAGGTGCAGACCGGCGTCGGCCGGACCGGGCACTGGTTCGAGTACCAGGCCCACGAGGGCGTCCTGCCCGACGTCGTCACCCTCGCCAAGGGCCTCGGCGGCGGACTCCCGCTGGGCGCGACCGTCGCCTTCGGCCGGGCGGCGGAGTTCCTGCAGCCCGGTCACCACGGCACCACCTTCGGCGGGAACCCCGTCGCGTGCGCCGCCGGGCTCGCCGTCCTGGAGACCATCCGGGCCGAGGGCCTGCTGGAGAACGTGAAGCGGCAGAGCGAGCGGCTGCGGGAGGGAATCGAGTCCCTCGGCCACCCGTTGATCGCCCATGTCCGTGGCGCGGGCCTCCTGCTGGGTATCGTGCTCACCGAGCCGCTCGCGCCCCAGGCGCAGCAGGCGGCTCAGGACGCCGGTCTCCTGGTGAACGCGCCCGCCCCCGATGTCGTACGGCTCATGCCGGCGCTGAACATCGGTGAGGCCGAGGTGGACGCCTTCCTCAGGGCGCTGCCCGGTGTCCTGGACGTGGCCAAGGGGGACGGATGATCCGGGGAATGGGACGACGATGAGCCAGGCGCAGGAGCACGACCAGGCGGGGCCCGCGGTGCCGCAGACCCGTACGGCACGCCATCGGCGGATCGTGGACATCCTCAACCGGCAACCGGTGCGCTCGCAGAGCCAGTTGGCGAAGCTGCTCTCCGACGACGGGCTGAGCGTCACCCAGGCGACGCTCTCCCGGGACCTGGACGAGCTGAACGCGGTGAAGATCCGCAACACCGACGGCGACCTCATCTACGCGGTGCCCAGCGAGGGCGGTTTCCGTACGCCCCGGGCGCCGCTCGGCGAGTCGGCGAAGGAGGAGCGGATGCGGCGGCTCTCCGCGGAGCTGCTGATCTCCGCGGAGGCGTCCGCGAACCTGGTGGTGCTCCGCACCCCGCCGGGCGCGGCCCAGTTCCTGGCCTCGGCCATCGACCAGGCGGAACTGCACGACGTGCTCGGCACCATCGCCGGCGACGACACGCTGCTGCTGATCAGCCGTGACCCGGTGGGCGGGCAGGCGCTCGCGGACCACCTGCTGCGGCTGGCCCAGAACGGCCACTGAGCGACCGGCCACCGGGCCGGAAGCAACGGAGAACGGGGAAGCCTCCCGCGCACGCCGACGGCGTACGCGGGAGGCTTCCCCGCTTCCAAGTTGCCCGGTCCGGCGCCCCCGCCCCGGGCGCAGTCCGGGGCCGGTCTCACCCCAGGCGGGAGGCCAGCCCTCCCGTGCACCGCACCTCGTCGCCCGCCGTGATCAGCAGGGCCTCCACGTCCGGCAGCGACTCCAGCCAGGCCAGCCCCTCCCGCGACCCCATCGCGAACGCCGCCGTCGCCCAGCAGTCCGCCCAGGTCAGCCGGGGAGCGACCACCGTCACCGACACCAGGTCCGTGACCGCGGACTTCCCGGTGCGCGGGTCGACGATATGGGCGCCCCGTTCGGCCGTGCCCGAGGTGGCGACGGCCAACCGGTCCGCCCCCGCCGCGGTGACGACCGCGGCCAGCCCGCCCGGCCGCAACGGATCGGCCACGCCCACCCGCCAGGGCCGGTCGGGGCCGGGCACACCGCACAGCTGGACGTCGCCGCCGCCGTTGACGCTCACCCCGGCCGCACCCGCCTCGACCAGACGCAGGGCAGCCCGCTCGGTCGCCCACCCCTTCACCAGGCCGGTCGGATCGAAGCGGCCCTCGTAGGTCGCGCTGAACCAGCCGTTGCTCACCCGCTCCGCCTCGGCGCACAGTCCGAGCACCTCGGCGACCTCCGGGTCGCACTCCTCGATGGTGGTCTCGGCCCGCGCCAACCGGGAGATCTGGCTCTGCTCGCGATAGGTGCTGAACACCTCGTTCACGGTGTGCAGCCCGGCCACCGCCTCGTCGAGCGCGGCCCTGATCGCCGCCGGCTCGCCTCCCCGGACGTCGAAGGAGAAGACGGTGCCCATGACCTCCTCGGCGTGCCGCAGCTGGGCGGGCGCGGCCGCCCCGGCGGGTTCGGCCACAGGATCAGCCCGCCTGGTCGAGGGCGGACTGCACGGACTTCTTGTACCCCTCGCTGGTGTACGTGGCACCTGAGACAGCATCGATGTCGGCGCTCCCTGCCGCGACGGCGTTCTGGTTGAGCTTGGGGATGGCGGTGCCGCTGATCTGGGTGGAGCGGCCACCGCTGGGCTGCTGGAGAGCCTCGGCGTTGGTGATCCTGCCGTCCGTGACGGTGATACGGACCTGGACCGGCCCGTACTCCGTCTTGACGGCCGAGCCCGTGAGCACCTGGGTGCCCGTCGACTTCCCGGCCCCGGAGTCCGCCGTGCCGCCGCCCGCGTCCTGCGAACCGCCCGCCTCGGCCCCGCCGCCCGAGCCCTGCCCACCCGAGCCCTGCGCCTTGCCCGCCTGGTCGAGGGCGGACTGGAGCGACTGCTTGTAGCCGTCGCTGGTGTAGGTGGCGCCGGAGACGGCGTCGATGTCGGCGGAACCGGCGGCCACGGCCGCCTGGTTGAGCTTCGGGATCGCGGTGCCGCTGATCTGCGTGGACCGGCCGCCGCTGGGCTTCTGGACGGCCTCGGCCTTGGTGATCTTGCCGCCGGCCACGGTGATACGCACCTGGACCGGACCGTAGTCGGTCTGCACGGTCGTACCTGTGAGCGTCTGCGCCCCCGAGCCCTGCCCGCCCGAGCCCTGGGCGCTGCCGGCCTGGTCGAGGGCGGACTGGAGGGACTTCTTGTAGCCGTCGCTGGTGTAGGTGGCGCCCGACACCGCGTCGATGTCGGCGTTGCCCGCGGCGACGGCCGCCTGGTTGAGCTTGGGGACGGCGTCGTTGCTGATCTGCGTGGACCGGCCGCCGCTGGGCTTCTGGACGGCATCGGCCTGGGTGATCTTGCCGCCGTCCACGGTGATACGGACCTGGACCGGGCCGTAGTCGGTCTGCACGGCGGTGCCCGTGAGGGTCTGCGCGCCCGCCGCCACCCCGCCCTGGGCCGACGGAGCGCCCCCGGCCGCTCCGGCCTGTACCGATCCGGCCGGGTCCGAGGCGGGCTTCAGCGACAGCAGCAGCACGATGCCGGACACGGTGGCGGCGGTGGCGAGCAGGGTCCGCCGGATGGGGTGGCTCTTCTTCATCGCTCCTTCAGCTCCTGAAGTGAGAAGGCAGGTAGGGGGAAGCCCTGTGGGCGGTCCCATGGGCAGGGGTCGGTGGGGGACGGCCCCGTGGTGCGTGCGCGACGGCTTGCGGGCCCGTCGCTCACATCTCGAACGACTCGTGGTGGATGCGGCGGGTGGGGACGCCCGCCCCGCGCAGTGCCTCGTACACGCCCTGGGCGAACCCGGGTGGACCGCACAGGAAGACGTCGTGGCGCTCGATGTCCGGGATCTTCCGGCGCAGGGAGTCCGCCGAGATGTCGGGGCGCTCACCGTCCGGGCTGTTCACCGCGTACATCAGCCGTGCCCCGCGCTCCTCCGCGATCTGCGCGAGCTCGTCCCACAGCGCCAGGTCCTGGGTGCTGTTGGCCCGGTAGAGCAGGGTCAGATCACCGGCAGCGCCGGGCAGCGTCTCGAACAGGGCCCGCATCGGTGTGATACCCACGCCGCCGGCCACCAGCAGCACCTTGCCCCGGCTGCGCTTGGCGGCCGTGAGCGCCCCGTACGGGCCCTCGGCCCATACCCGGGTGCCGGGCTCCAGGTCGCGCAGGGCGGAGCTGTGGTCGCCGATCGCCTTGACGGTGATGCGCAGCATGTTGGGGCGCGGCGCCGCCGACAGCGAGTACGGGTGCGAGCTGAACCGCATACCGGGGGCCAGGAACCGCCAGCGGAAGAACTGTCCGGCCTCCGCGCCCATCCGGTGCAGCTTGCGCCCGCTCATCAGCACCGACACGATGCCGGGCGACTCCTCGATGACGGCCTCGACGCGCAGCCGGTGCCGCATGTTCAGCCGGATCGGGGTGAGGATCCGGTACCAGACGACCAGCGCGGTCACCGACCCGTACAGCGCGTACCAGCCCGTCTTCGCCTCGGGGGTGGCGGCGAACTCGTTGCCGGTGGTGATCTGGTGCCAGAACGTCAGGAACGTCGCCGCGTACGTCAGCAGGTGGGTGTGGTACCAGAGGTCGTACGGGATCCGCTTGCGGACCGGGCCGATCGAGATCAGCCCGATGAACACCAGCAGACCGGTGCCGATGGCGGCCTTGCCCATGTCCGGCAGCTGGTTGATGGAGTCGATGGTCTGCTGGAGGATCGCGGTGTGGGTCAGACCGGCCTGGAGGGCGTACCCGTACATCGTGAGGACGACGTGCGCGACGACCAGGCAGAGCGTGTAGCGGCCGGTCATCGCGTGCCAGCGGGCGACCCGGTCGGAGCCGACCCGGCGTTCCAGTGCGGGCACCCGCGCCATCTGGAGGACCACGAGCGCCATCAGGTATCCGCCGAGCAGGCCCGTGATCCGGCCGGCGTTGACCATCTGGCTGCCCTGGTCCGCGATGGAGGGCGTGTTGTCCCACCACAGCCACACGACCGCCGCCGCGCCCGCCCAGAAGGCGATCAGCAACGGGACGGCGGGGGAGCGGCGAGGTCGGATGCGGCGCATCGTCTGGCGGCGCGCGGCGCGACCTCCGGCGATCGTGGACACGGTTCCTCCGTGGTGGGCTGGACCCTTGGCCCACACGTACGTGCAGGGAGTGCCGTGTGTTCAACGTGGTGGGGAAACCGCTCGGCGAACGGGATGTTCCGTTTCAGCCGGTCGAGGGCGGCAGCGGCAACGGCAGCCCGGGCAGCCCGTCCAGGCTGGTCTCGACGTGCTCCTTGGAGCGGAAGTACGCGGTGAGCGAGTCGTCGTCCTCGCGCGCGAAGCGGCGCCCGTGCAGATCCCGGTCCTCCTCGTACGCCATGAAGGGCACCGCGTAGCCGCAGCTGTCGCGGACGAGTTCGGCCCGCACGACGACGACGGCGCGCAGACCGTGCAGGCCGGGGTCGATGTCCGGGAAACGCGCCAGGAGCTCCGGGAAGCGCGGGTCGTCACGGAAGACGGCCTCGCCCTTGCCATGGACGCGCACGATGGTGGGCGGGCCCTGGAAGGCGCACCACATGAGGGTGATCCGGCCGTTCTCCCGCAGATGCGCGATGGTCTCCGCGTTGGACCCCGCGAAGTCCAGGTAGGCCACGGTCTGTTCGTCGAGGACGGCGAACGAGCCCCGCAGGCCCTTGGGGGAGAGGTTGACCGTGCCGTCGGCGGACAGCGGGGCGGTCGCGGTGAAGAAGAGGGGCTGGGCCTCCATGAAGGTGCGCAGGCGGCCGTCTATGCGCTCGTAGGTCTTTCCCATGACTCATGATTCTCGGCGTACATCGTTCGCCTGGCTGAGGAAATACGAATTCCGGGTGGATCACCATTGCTGGGATCCACCCGGAATCGGAGCCGTCACTCGCCGGGCGAGCGGGTCGTCATGAGCGGCCGACCCGAACGGTGCCCACCCGGTGAGTTCGCGGCACGGCTCACTTGTTGAGCTGGCAGGGGGCGAGCTTCTCCAGGCCCTCGGGCTTGGCGGCGGCGCGGCCGATGGCGGTCTCGATGCGGTTCAGCGCGGCGACGCGCTTGTCCTCCAGCGGGCCGAGGATCGCGTTCTGGACGAAGTTGGGGCCACCCTGGCCGACCGTGTCGACGAGGCGCTTGTTGGCCTCCTGGATCTGGGTGTCGAGCAGCTCCAGGTTGCGCGTGACCTCGGCCTGCGCGGACGCCGGGATCGCGGGGAGGCTGCCCTCGACGGCCGGGCAGGAGATGGTGCCCGCGGCGCCCGCGTTGTTCTCGGCACCGGCGTTGCCGGCGTCGCCCGCTTCCTCGCCCGCACCGGCCTCGGCGCCAGCTCCGGCCTCGGCTTCCTCGCCCGCGCCCGCCTGGTCACCTGCGCCTGCGGCGCCGCCCTGGTTGAGCTGGCAGGGGGCGAGCTTCTCCAGGCCCTCGGGCTTGGCGGCGGCGCGGCCGATGGCGGTCTCGATGCGGTTCAGCGTCGCGATGCGCTTGTCCTCCAGCGGGCCGAGGATGGCGTTCTGGACGAAGTTGGCGCCGCCCTGGCCGACCGTGTCGACGAGGCGCTTGTTGGCTTCCTGGATCTGGGTGTCGAGGAGGGCGAGGTTGCGGTCGACCTCGGCCTTGGCGGAGGCGGGGATCGCGGGGAGGCTGCCCTCGACGGCCGGGCAGGAGATGGTGCCCGGGGCACCCGCGTCCTCGCCCGCACCGGCCTCGGCGCCGGCTCCGGCTTCCTCGCCCGCGCCCGCCTGGTCACCTGCGCCTGCGGCGCCGCCCTGGTTGAGCTGGCAGGGGGCGAGCTTCTCCAGGCCCTCGGGCTTGGCGGCGGCGCGGCCGATGGCGGTCTCGATGCGGTTCCGCGTCGCGATGCGCTTGTCCTCCAGCGGGCCGAGGATGGCGTTCTGGACGAAGTTGGGGCCACCCTGGCCGACCGTGTCGACGAGGCGCTTGTTGGCCTCCTGGATCTGGGTCTGCAGCAGGGCGAGGTTGCGGTCGACCTCGGCCTTGGCGGACGCGGGGACCGCCGGAAGGCTGCCCTCGACCGCCGGGCACGCAATGGTGCCGGGGGACGCGGCGCCGTCCTGCCCGTCGTTGTTGGCACCCTCACCGGCGAGAGCCGAACCCGCGATGACCGCTCCGGAGAGCACGACCGCGGCGGCGCCGCCGATGATCCCTACGCGACGCTTGTTGTACTTCGGAAGAGCCCTGGACATGCGGATGCCTCACTCGGGTCAGGTGTGGTCGGTGTGATCTAACGCGGCGCCTGCGTTCGGGGAGAGGTACGGGTAAGCGGTTTCGAGTGTTCAAGGCTTCTTGCTTTTCTCTTGAACTTCTCTCACGTTGACGATTCATGCAGAGTTCTGCATAATCATGCATGGCAAGCGTCGGCCGCCGACGGTCGCGGCGGACGCCCGTGGAAGATCCACACCTCTCTAGGAGCAGCGCAAGTGAGCAGCAACAGCGGTGACGTTCGGCTCTGGGGCGGCCGTTTCGCCGACGGTCCCGCCGAGGCCCTGGCGAAGCTGTCCGCGTCCGTCCACTTCGACTGGCGGCTGGCGCCCTACGACATCGCGGGCTCCCGCGCCCACGCGCGCGTGCTGCACAAGGCGGGCCTGCTCACGGACGGCGAGCTGACCGACATGCTGGCCGGCCTCGACCGGCTCGAGGCGGACGTCGCCGACGGCTCCTTCACCGGCACCATCGCCGACGAGGACGTGCACACCGCCCTGGAGCGGGGTCTGCTGGAGCGCCTCGGTCCCGACCTCGGCGGCAAGTTGCGCGCCGGCCGCTCCCGCAACGACCAGGTCGCCACCCTCTTCCGTATGTACCTGCGCGACCACGCCCGGGTCATCGGCGGCCTGATCGCCGAACTCCAGGACGCGCTGGTCGGACTGGCCGAGGCCCACCCGGACGTGGCGATGCCCGGCCGCACCCACCTCCAGCACGCCCAGCCGGTGCTGTTCGCCCACCACGTCCTCGCGCACGTGCAGTCGCTGTCGCGCGACGCGGAGCGGCTGCGTCAGTGGGACGAGCGCACGGCGGTCTCCCCGTACGGCTCCGGTGCCCTCGCCGGCTCCTCCCTCGGTCTCGACCCGGAGGCGGTCGCCAAGGACCTCGGCTTCGAGCACGGCAGCTCCGGCAACTCCATCGACGGCACGGCCTCCCGTGACTTCGTCGCCGAGTTCGCCTTCATCACCGCGATGATCGGGGTGAACCTCTCCCGGATCGCCGAGGAGGTCATCATCTGGAACACGAAGGAGTTCTCCTTCGTCACGCTCCACGACGCGTTCTCCACCGGCTCGTCGATCATGCCGCAGAAGAAGAACCCGGACATCGCCGAGCTGGCCCGGGGCAAGTCCGGCCGCCTCATCGGCAATCTGACCGGTCTCATGGCGACCCTGAAGGCCCTCCCGCTCGCTTACAACCGCGACCTCCAGGAGGACAAGGAGCCGGTCTTCGACTCCATCGACCAGCTGGAGGTCCTCCTGCCCGCCTTCACCGGGATGATGGCCACCCTCACCGTCCACCGCGAGCGCATGGAGGAACTGGCCCCCGCCGGCTTCTCCCTCGCCACCGACATCGCCGAGTGGCTGGTCAAGCAGGGCGTGCCGTTCCGGGTCGCGCACGAGGTCGCCGGCGAGTGCGTCAAGGTCGCCGAGTCCGAGAACAAGGAGCTCGACGAGCTGACGGACGAACAGTTCGCCAAGATCTCCGCCCACCTCACCCCCGAGGTCCGCACGGTCCTCAACGTCCCCGGCGCCCTCGCCTCGCGCAACGGCCGCGGTGGCACGGCCCCCTCCGCGGTCGCCACCCAGCTGGCGGAGGTCAAGGAGAACCTGGCCGTCCAGCACGCCTGGGCGACGGCGAAGCAGGGCTGACGCCGACGCGGGTCACCCCCGCACCGCACAACCAAGGTCATCGCGGGTTACGTTGGTCGGAAGCCGTAAGGAGCCGACCGAACGGAGCCCGTGATGCCCTTCGCGCGACTGGCCTCAGCGACCACCCCCACTTGCCACATCGGACTCGGCCTCGCCGCCGTCGGCCGCCCCGGCTACATCAACCTCGGCCGGGACGAGGACCTCGGGCCCGACCGAGGCGTCGACGCGCTGCGCACCCGCACCCATGAACTCCTCGACGCCGCCTACGCGCAGGGCGTCCGCTACGTCGACGCGGCCCGCTCCTACGGCCGGTCCGAGGAGTTCCTCGCCGACTGGTTGAAGGCCCGCCCCGACATCGACGACATCGTCGTGGGCAGCAAGTGGGGCTACACGTACACCGCCGACTGGACCACCGACGCCGAGCACCACGAGATCAAGGACCACGGCGTCGCCACGTACGAGCGGCAGCGCGCCGAGACCGCCGAGCTGCTCGGCGACCGGCTCGACCTCTACCAGATCCATTCGGTCACCCCGGACAGCCCGGCCCTCACCGACAAGGAACTCCACGCCAAGCTGGCGGAAGCGGCCGCCCGGGGCGTCACGATCGGCTTCTCCACGAGCGGCCCGGCGCAGGCCGACGCCATCCGGGCCGCCCTCACCGTGACGGTCGACGGCGAGCCCCTCTTCCGTACCGTCCAGTCGACGTACAACGCGCTGGAGACCTCCGCAGCCCCGGCCCTCGCCGAGGCGCACGACGCCGGGCTCACCGTGATCGTCAAGGAGGGCATGGCCAACGGCAGGCTCGCCGAGCCGCACGCGCCGGACGCGCTGCGAACCGTGGCCGCCGAGACCTCTCTCGGCTGCGACGCGGTCGCCCTCGCGTGGATCCTCCGTCAACCGTGGGCGGGCGTCGTGCTGTCCGGCGCGGCGACCGTCCACCAGCTCGCCTCCAACCTGCACGCGGCGGTGGTGGACCTCGACGAGGACCAGCTGACCCGGCTCGCGACACTCGCCGAGGAGCCCCGCGCCTACTGGGAGAAGCGCGGCAGCCTGCCCTGGCACTGAGCGGCACGGGCCGAGCGGTGCGTCGGCGCAGACGGGGCAGTACGCCGGTCGGGCGGCGCGCCGACCTCCACGCACGCACACCTGAGACGTGAGACACGTATGCCCGTGTTGAGACAAAGATGTCTCACATGGTCTATGGTTGTCTCATGGCTGTCGATCGTGACCATGTGCTGCGCAGTGCCGCGGCCCTGCTGACCCGCAAATCCACCGCGACCATGGACGAGGTCGCCAAGGCCGCCGGGATCAGTCGCGCGACGCTGCACCGCCACTTCGCGGGCCGGGACGCCCTCGTCCTGGCACTGGAGGCGCTCGGCATCGCCGAGTGCGAGGCCGCGCTGGACAGGGCCCGCCTGGACGAGGACCCGGCGCGCGACGCCGTACGACGCCTCGTCCGCGAGATCGAACCGGCCGCGGGCCTGCTCGCCTTCCTCTACACCGAGAACCAGCTGTTCGAGGGGGAGGGCCAGAACGAGGGCTGGGCCAGGATCGACGACCGCATCGCGGCCCTGTTCAGACGCGGCCAAGCGGCCGGCGAGTTCCGCATCGACCTCACCCCGGCATGGCTCACGGAGGCGCTGTACGGCCTGCTGGCCTCCGGCGCCTGGGCGGTCTCGGAGGGCCGGGTCGCCGGCAAGGACTTCACCCACATGATCGCCGAGCTGCTGCTCGGCGGCGCGGTACGGAGAGAGGAATCATGACCAGCACCCTGCAGCCGGCGTCCACGACCGAGGCGGTGAAGCGGCCGGGCCGTTGGCTCGCGCTCGGCGTCCTCGTGCTCGCCGTGCTGCTGGTGGCCGTCGACGCGACCGTCCTCGGCCTCGCGACCCCCTACATCAGCGAGGACCTCAACCCCTCCGGCACCCAGCTGCTCTGGATCGGCGACGTCTACTCGTTCGTCATCGCGGGCCTGCTGGTCTCGGCCGGCAGCCTCGGCGACCGCATCGGCCGCAAGAAGCTGCTGCTGATCGGCGCCACCGCGTTCGGCGCGATATCCGTGCTGAACGCCTACGCGACGACCCCCGAGATGATGATCGTCGCGCGGGCGCTGCTCGGTGTCGCGGGCGCCACCCTGATGCCCGCCACCCTCGCCCTGATCCGCAACCTCTTCCACGACCCGCGGGAGCGCAGTCTCGCCATCGGCATCTGGGGCGCCACCGCATCCGCCGGCACGGCGGTCGGCCCGGTCGTCGGCGGTTTCCTGCTGGAGCACTTCTGGTGGGGTTCGGTCTTCCTGATCAACCTGCCCGTGATGATCGTGCTGGTCGTCGTCGGCAGCAAGCTGCTCCCCGAGTCCCGCCACCCGAACCCCGGCCCGTGGGACCTGCTCAGCGTCGGTCTGTCCCTCGTCGGCATGATCGGTGTGGTGTACGCCGTGAAGGAGATCGCCAGCCACGGCGTCGACGGCAACGCGCTCGCCGCGGGCCTGTTCGGCGTCGCCACCCTGTTCTTCTTCGTGCGCAGGCAACTGGCCCTGCCGCAGCCGCTGCTGGACATGCGGCTGTTCCGCGACCGCGGGTTCTCGGGCGCCGTCCTCGCCGACCTGCTGACCGTGTTTGGCCTGTCCGGACTCGTCTTCTTCCTCTCCCAGTACCTGCAACTCGTCCAGGGCAGGCGGCCCTTCGAAGCGGGCCTCGCGGAACTCCCCGCCGCCGTGGGCGCGGTCGTGGCCGGTCTCGTCGCCGGTCGCGCCGCCCGACGCTTCTCGGTACGGTCCGTCGTCGCCGGTGGTCTGGCCGCGATCGGGCTGGCCCTGGGCGTCCTGACGATGATCGACGAGTCGACCGGCTATCCGCTGCTGGGTGCCGCCCTGTTGGTCGTCGGCGTCGGCGCGGGCTTCTCCTTCACGGTGACCGCCGACGTCATCCTCTCCTCGGTCCCCAAGGAACAGGCCGGGGCGGCCTCAGCGGTCTCCGAGACCGCGTACGAACTCGGCGCGGCCCTCGGCATCGCCCTGCTCGGCTCGATCGTGACCGGCGTCTACCGGGGCTTCGCGGCACCCGCGGACACCCCGGCCGGGGCGCACGAGTCGCTGGGCGGAGCGGTGGAGGTGGCCGCCGGTCTCCCGTCGGACAGCGCTCAGGCCCTGCTGGCATCCGCCCGGGAGTCCTTCGTCGACGGCCTCACCCTCGCGTCCGGCGTCGGAGCGGCGGTCCTGCTGGCGACGGCGGCCGCGGCCTGGTTCATGCTGCGCGGGCAGCGACTGGACAGCAAGGCGTAGATCCCGCCGGGACGGCCGGGACAGGCACGACGGCCGGGACAGCCGGGGCGTCGCCGCGCATGAGCAGCGGCCCGGCGACGCCCCGGCTCACGTGATCGCGCGCGCCACGCACGCACGCCCCGGCTCATGCGCGGCGAGAGCCGACCTCGGGCTCACGCCCCCGGCGAGCCCGCGTTCCCCTCACGGCCGCATCAGATGGAGATCCTCGCCCCACGCGTCCAGTACGTCGCCGAGCCCCGCTTCTCGTGCCGCCGCCTCGACACGGGCGAAGAGCCGCCGTTGCGGGGCCGCGGCGCCGGTCGCCGCGATACGGCCCACGGCGTCGAGCAACGCGGCCGTGTCCCAGCCCGGCAGCGGGTGCCGGACGAGTTCCCACTCCAGGTACTTGTTGTACGGGCGGGGACGGCGGTCGAGAGCGAAAAGCAGTTCGAGCAGGTACCGCACGCTGTCGGCGGCGTCGAGCCGCGCGGCGAGTGCCTGGCCGTCCCGGTGGTTCTTGACGGAGCGGTAGAGGGAGTTGGCGTAGGCGTCGAGCCACTCGCCGGCGGCCCGGAACGCCTCGTCGGCGTCCAGCCGCGCCTTGTCGGCGAGGATCCGGGCGATGCCTCCGTCGAGGCGGTCGAGCACGATCCGGGCGCGGGCCAGGGCGTAGCGCTCGAAACCGGGCATGCCGACGGCCCGGAACGCTGCGAGGGAGAGGACGACGAGGTCCAGTTCGGGGGTGCGACGGCCCGAGAACCGGGTCAGATCGGTTGTCGCCCCGTCGGCGAGGACCACGTACAGGTCGTGGTCGGAGTGCTCGGTGGTCATGCCGTCATGGGCCCGGGAGCCCTTGAGGACGAGGCCGACGACCGCCGGATCGGCGGTGGCCAGCCGGACGAACGCGTCATAGGTGAGCGGCTGCTGCGCGGTCATGGTGCGGATCTCCGGTGGTGTGACGACGGGTATGCCCGAGGGCGGCCCCCGTCAGGGAGCCGCCCGCACCGTCTGCGGCAGCACACGGCTGCCGCCCGGAAGATCAACGCACACCGGGACCCTATCGCCCGACCGGGCGCCGGGTCGGGTCCTTTAGAGCTCCGAACAAAAGGGGAGCCCGGCTCGCGGCGTCTGGTACGCACGCTCGCCGCGTTGCCGAAAGCTCCTAGTAGCTCCTCCCCCACTCTCGGCTCCGCTCGAGCGGGGGGACCCCCATCGAGGAGCTTCCGGCGCCTTGCGATCGCACGCACCAGACGCCGCGAGCTGATCGGACTCCCCTTTTGTTCGGAGCTCTTACGCCGCTTCCTTGGCCTTCGAGGCGTACATGTCCACGTACTCCTGCCCGGACAGCCGCATGACCTCGGTCATCACCGAGTCGGTCACCGCCCGCAGCACGTACCGGTCCCGGTCCATGCCCTCGTAGCGGGAGAACTCCATCGCCTCACCGAACCGCACGGTCACCCGGTGCGGCCGGGGCAGGCCCGCGCCCCCCGGCTGGATCTTGTCCGTGCCGATCATCGCGAACGGCACCACCGGCGCGCCGGTCATTAGGGTCAGTCGGGCGATACCTGTACGCCCCCGGTACAGGCGCCCGTCGGGCGACCTCGTGCCCTCGGGGTAGATGCCGAACACCTTGCCCTCGTCGAGGATGCGCCGTCCGGTCATCAGGGCGGCGACACCCCCGCGCCCGCCGTCGCGGTCGACGGGGATCATGCCGACGCCGGTGAAGAACCACGCCATCAGCCGCCCCTTGAGGCCCTTGCCGGTGACGTACTCGTCCTTGCCGATGAAGCAGACCTGCCGGTCGCAGACCAGCGGCAGGATCATCGAGTCGATGAAGGTCAGATGGTTGCCGGCGAGGATCACCGGGCCGTCCCCCGGAATGTGCTCCGCACCCTCCACCCGGGGGCGGAACATCAGGCGCATGATCGGTCCGAGCACTGCCTTGATGAGCACGAAGCGGGACAACGGGCCCTCCCATGTCAAGCGTTCCGGAACAAGTCTGTGCAGGTGAGGACGATACTCCCGCGTCGGGGGCTCCCGCACACCGGGTTCACCGAGTGGATACGCACTGTTGACATACCTTTACCTGCGGTATCGCCCGGATGGCCGCTGGTCACCGCCCCGGAGCGTGTGACGGACATCGCGCCCCGCCTCCGACACTCCGTCAAATTCCGCCACTCGTACGACACGAGGCGTCACCCGTGTGTTCGGTCCCAGGTCTCCCGACGGTCACCTCGTGGCACCTACGATCAACCCGGTTTGACAGGTGCAGGGCACAGCGGTGGGAGGAGCCGACATGGGGACGCAACAGTCGCGTCAGTCGCAGGACCCGAGCGGACAGGGGCGCGGTACGGGCAGGCGGGCGCTGCTCGGGGCCGCGGTGCTCGGCGCGGGCGGAGCCGTCCTCGGGCTGCCGGGCACGGCGGGGGCCGAGGAGGCGAAGGCGCCCGGCGCGTCGTCGCACGGCGGCTACCGGAGCCTGCCGGTGCCGACGATCATCGCGCACCGGGGGGCCAGCGGCTACCGCCCGGAGCACACACTCGGCTCGTACCAGCTCGCCCTCGACATGGGCGCGCACGTCATCGAACAGGATCTCGTTCCCACCAAGGACGGCCACCTGGTGTGCCGCCACGAGAACGACATCACCGGCACCACCGACGTGGCGTCCCACACCGAGTTCGCCGACCGGAAGACCACGAAGGTCGTCGACGGCGTCTCCTACACCGGCTGGTTCACCGAGGACTTCACCCTCGCGGAGCTGAAGACCCTGCGCGCCAAGGAGCGCATCCCCGGCACCCGGCAGGAGAACACCCTCTACGACGGCCGCTGGGAGATCCCCACCTTCGAGGAGGTCCTGCGCTGGGCCGAGAAGGAGGGCAGGAAGCGCGGCCGACGGATCTGGCTGCACGTCGAGACCAAGCACCCCACCTACTTCCGCAAGCTGGGCCTCGGCCTGGAGGAGCCGCTCGCCAAGCTGCTGCGCAAGTACGACCGCCACCGGAAGAACTCGCCGGTCTTCCTCCAGTCGTTCGAGCCGAGCAGCATCCAGCGCCTCAACCGCCTGGTCGACAGCCCCCTCGTCGTCCTGCTGTCCGGCGCGGCCACCCGCCCCTGGGACTTCGTCGAGGCCGGTGACCCGCGCACCGTCGCCGACCTGGTCAAGCCGGAGGGCCTGGCCTGGATCGCCTCCTACGCCAACGGCATCGGCCCCACCCTCGACCTGATCATCCCGCGCGACTCCGGCGGCCGGCTCACCACGCCGACCACCCTTGTCCCGGACGCGCACGCCAAGGGCCTGATCCTGCACCCCTACACCATGCGCAACGAGAACAGCTTCCTGCCCGCCGACTTCCGCAAGGGGACCGACCCCAACGCCTACGGCGACGCCTTCGGCGCGTTCAAGGTGTACTTCGACACCGGCATCGACGGCATCTTCACCGACAACACGGACACGGGCCTGCTGGCGCACGCGGACTTCGTGGGCGACTGACCCGCGCCCCCGCGCCCCCTCCCGCTCCTGACGCGCTCCGCGTCAACGGAGGCGGCGCATGCCCCGATTGGGGTGACACCCGGCCGCCCCGGCAACCCTCCGCCGGGGCGGCGGCGTCCCGGCGCATATGACACCCGACATGCTCACCACCCTCCGCCCCCTGCTCGTCGCGGAGGCGTCGGCCGAGGCGCACGCCGCCGGCGCCGAGGCGGGGGACCTGGAACAGGCGGTCTGGCTGCGTCTGCTGGAACGGCTCGACGCCGACGGCCCGCCCACCGACCCCGAGAGCTGGCTGCGCAGCGCCGTCCGCTTCGAGGCCCGGCTCAGCCGCCGGACGGCCCGAGCCGAACAGCCCTACGCGGCGGAGCCCGCGGACGACCACGCCCCCGGTCCGGAACAGCAGGCGCTCACCGCGGCCCGCCGCCGGGCCCTGTACGCCGCCGTCCGCCGGCTCCCCGGCCGCTGCCCCCGGCTGCTCGCGGCGCTGCTGTCACCACGGGACCTCACCTATCGCGAGATCGCGGGCGAGTTGGGTATCTCACAGGGCAGCCTCGGACCGGAACGTTCCCGATGCCTGGGATGTCTTCGGCGAATGCTGACGACGGAGATTGCGGCGCGCGAACCGCGGGGATAGGAGTGGGGGACAACAGGTGAGCAGGTGAGCGGGAGGCGTGCACACATGGGCATGAGCGTGACCATCTCGGTGGCGACCGAGCAGGACGCCGAGCAGATCTTCAGGCTGCAGTACCTGTGCTTCCAGAGCGAGGCGGCGCTGTACGGCAACTACCGCATCGATCCGCTCGTCCAGAGCCTCGACTCGGTCCGCGCGGAGGTCGCCTCGGACTGCGTGTTCGTGGCCCGCCTCGGTGACGAGGTGGTCGGCTCCGTACGCGGAGCCCTCGACGAGGACGGTGCCGCCGCCATCGGCAAACTCTGCGTCCACCCCCGCCTCCAGGGCCACGGCATCGGCGCCCGCCTGCTCCGAGCGGCCGAGTCGGCCCTCGTGGAGGAGCGCGGCGCCACCAAGTTCCGCCTCAGCGCCGGTCACCGCAGCGAGGGCAACCTCCGGCTGTACCGCAGGGTGGGCTACGAGGCGGTCGGCACCAGCCAGGGACGCGACGGCGTGCCGATGGTGATCCTGGAGAAGCCGGCCCAGGCGTACGTGGCCACGGCCTGACGGACGCCGGCGCCCGGCTGGAGCCGCCTGACGCAGGTCAGGCGGCGGCTTCCTGCCGCGCGCTCTTGCGCAGCCAGTACATGGCGGTGATCGGCAGGATCACCGGGATGAACAGATAGCCGATCCCGTAGTCCGACCACACCGTCTTGTCGGGGAACGCCGACGGCTCGACCAGTGTCCACGTCCCCACGATCAGCACGCCCGCCAGCTCGACCGCGCAGCACACCCGCGCCGCCTTCCGGGCGAACTCCCCGCCCCGCACCAGCGAGTACGTGATGAACCCGTACACGACACCCGCGACCGCGGACAGCGAGTAGGCGAGCGGCGCGTGCTCGAACTCGGTGGAGATCTGCACGACGGACCGCGACACCGCGCCGACGACCATCACGCCGTACAGCCAGACGAGCAGCATGCCGGGCCCGCCGATGAGGCGGGTCCGCTTCTTCTCCGCCGGCGGCTCGTCGTTCTGCCGCGGCTCGTCGTCGGTGCCGCGCTGCTCGTCGCTCGTGCCGCGCGGCTTGTCGTCCGTGGCCGTCACCTCAGCCTCCCCAGATGTCGTAGAGCCGTACCTGCAGCACCGCGAGCACCACACCGCCGGCGGCGACGGTCACGCTGCCCCAACGGGTGCGCTCCGCCAGCGACATGAACCCCGCCACCGGGACGCAGGCGAAGGAGCCGAGCAGATAGGAGACGAAGATCGTGGTGCCCTGCTCGGGCTTCTCACCGCGCGCCAGCAGCACGATCCCGACCACCAGCTGCACCAGGGTCAGCACCGTCACCACGGCCATCCCGATGAAGTGCCAGTCCTTGGTCGGCTGGTCCCGGTACGCGGCCCAGCCGCACCACGCGGCGAGCACAAGCGCGGCGACGGCGGTCGCCACCGTCAGGGCAACAAGCATGCCGCGACCCTATTACGGCGAAAAACACCCGCCGCGCCCGGCCCCGCACGATAACGCGCCCCCACCGGACGCCGTGGCCTTCACCACAGTCACCGGTGCCCAAAGAGTGGACAGGGCAGGCTTGACCTGCTGGTCCGTCGACTCGAGCTGTCCGTAATGCGGACAGCCGTCTCCTGCCCCCGGTATACGTCTGCTTTACTGACCTCATGACCACGACGAGCTGCCGCATCTGTGCGACCGAGGCGACCATGACGCCCGGTGCTCGTTGTATGTGTCGAATGTGCGCCTTCTAGAGGGCCCCCGCACCACCCCCTGAGCCTCGCGCCCCGAAGCGAGCACCTGTGGCACGTCCGTACGCCGCACGCCGTACGCGACCTTGATGCCCCGCGCACACCTTTGTCTCCCGTACCCGGGCACATCCACGCCCGCGTACTCGACAGTGATGGAAACCCAGTGATCACCACATCGGGCCTCACCAAGGTCTACCGCGGCCGTGGCCGCGAGGTCACCGCCCTCGACGGAGTCGACCTGCACGTACGCGAGGGCGAGGTGTACGGCGTCATCGGCCAGTCCGGCGCCGGCAAGTCCTCGCTGATCCGCTGCGTCAACCTCCTCGAACGCCCCACCTCCGGCACCGTCACGGTCGACGGCCAGGACCTCACCGCCCTCGCCGGCCGCGGCCCCCGCGCCGGCCGGGAGCTGCGCCGGGCGCGCAGCCGCATCGGCATGGTCTTCCAGCACTTCAACCTGCTGTCCACGCGCACCGTCCAGGACAACGTCGAACTGCCGCTGGAGATCCTCGGCACCTCCGGCAAGGAGCGCTCCCGCAAGGCCCTGGAACTGCTCGACCTCGTCGGCCTCGCCGACAAGGCCAAGGTCTACCCGGCCCAGCTCTCCGGCGGCCAGAAGCAGCGCGTCGGCATCGCCCGCGCCCTGGCCGGCGACCCGAAGGTGCTCCTCTCCGACGAGGCCACCAGCGCCCTCGACCCGGAGACGACCCGCTCGATCCTGACGCTGCTGCGCGACCTCAACCGGCAGCTGGGCCTGACCGTCCTGCTCATCACGCACGAGATGGACGTCGTCAAGTCGATCTGCGACTCGGCCGCCCTCATGGAGAAGGGTCGCGTGGTCGAGTCAGGCACCGTCAGCGAACTCCTCGCCACCCCCGGCTCCGAGCTGGCCGCCGCGCTCTTCCCGGTCACCGGCGAGGCGTCCGGCGACGACCGCACCGTCCTCGACGTCACCTTCCAGGGCGAGGCGGCCACCCAGCCGGTCATCTCCCAGCTGTCCCGCACCTACAACATCGACATCTCGATCCTCGGCGCCGCCATCGACACCGTCGGCGGCCTCCAGATCGGCCGGATGCGCATCGAACTGCCCGGCCGCTACGAGGACAACGTCGTCCCCATCGGGTTCCTGCGCGAACAGGGCCTCCAGATCGACGTGCTCGGCCGCGCCGGCCAGGAGTCCGTACTCGCGAAGGAAGGTGCCAAGTGAACTGGACCGAGATGCGTCCCCTGCTGGAGCAGGCGTGTTGGGACACCCTCTACATGGTCGGCTGGTCCACGCTGATCGCGGTCGCCGGCGGACTCCCGCTCGGCCTGCTGCTCGTCCTCACCGAGCGCGGCGGACTCCTGCAGAACGTCCTCGCCAACAAGGTCGTCGGGCAGATCGTGAACATCGCCCGCTCGATGCCCTTCATCATCCTCATGGTCGCGCTGATGGGCTTCACCCGCTGGATCACCGGCTCGACCATCGGCCGTGAGGCCGCGATCGTGCCGCTCGCCATCGGCGCCATCCCGTTCTTCGCGCGCCTCGTCGAGACGGCCGTCCGCGAAGTGGACCACGGGCTCGTCGAGGCCGTGCAGGCCATGGGCGGCAACACCTGGACCGTGGTCCGCAAGGTCCTCGTCCCGGAAGCCCTGCCCTCGCTGATCTCCTCCGCGACCACCACCGTCGTCGCCCTCATCGGCTACTCCGCGATGGCCGGCACCGTCGGCGCGGGCGGCCTCGGCGACATCGCCATCCGATACGGCTACCAGCGTTTCGAGACCGACCTCATGTGGATCACCGTGGCGGTCCTGGCGGTCGTCATCTCCGTCATCCAGTTCGCCGGCGACTACGCGGCCCGCGCCCTCCACCGCCGCGGCGGCCGCTCGGGAGCCGCCCCGAGGCTCCGGCTGCTGAGGGCCGAGGCCGCCGCCCCCGAGGTCACCAAGGTCTGACCTCCGCGTACCTCTCCCGGCACCCGCAGACTTCCCGTCCCACCCACGACGGGACAGCTCCACCCAAAAGGAAAGGCACTTTTCGTGCGTAACACCGCAAAGCTCACCACCGCCGTCCTCGCCGCCGGAGCCCTCACCTTCGGGCTCACCGCCTGCGGCTCCGGCGCGGCCGACACCGCGTCCGACACCAGCGGACCGCTGGTCGTCGCCGCCAGCCCCACCCCGCACGCCGAGATCCTCACCTTCGTCAAGGACAACCTGGCGAAGAAGGCCGGGCTGGACCTGGAGGTCAAGGAGTTCACCGACTACGTCCTGCCGAACACGGCCACCGAGGACGGCTCCGTGGACGCCAACTACTTCCAGAACCAGCCCTACCTCGACGACTTCAACAAGAAGCAGGGCACCCACATCGTGCCCGTCGTCACCGTGCACCTGGAGCCGCTCGGCCTCTACTCCGACAAGGTCAAGAGCAAGGACGACCTGAAGACCGGCGCCACCGTCGCCGTCCCGAACGACACGGTCAACGAGGCGCGGGCCCTCAAGCTCCTCGACGCCGCCGGGATCATCACGCTCAAGGACGGCGCCGACAACGCGGCGACCCCCGCCGACATCGCCGAGAACCCGAAGAAGCTGAAGTTCAAGGAGTTGGAGGCGGCCCAGACCCCGCGCTCCCTGGAGGACGTCGACGCGGCCGTCATCAACGGCAACTACGCCATCGAGGCCGACCTGTCGCCCGCCGACGACGCCCTCGCCGTGGAGCCCGCCAAGGACAACCCGAACGGCAACTTCCTCGCCGTGAAGGAGGGCAACGAGGACGACCCGCGCGTGAAGAAGCTCGCGAAGCTCCTGACCTCACCCGAGGTGAAGAAGTTCATCGAGGAGAAGTGGAGCAACGGCTCGGTCATCCCGTCCTTCTGAGCCGTCCCGTCCTCCGTTCGAACCGTTCCGTCGAATCGGCGGCACGTATACGGCGTATCGCCACGCATGGGGTCCGCTCCCTCACAGGGAGTGGGCCCCGCGGTGCGATTCAGTGCTTTCATGCTGCATGCTGGGCAGTTCAGCAGCCCCCCAAGGTTTTCGAAGGTTACGGAGCGGCGCATGACGAACACCTTCCCCGACATCTCCATCAGCACGGAGCGGTTGGTCCTGCGCCCGTTCGACGAGGACGACGTCCAGGCGCTCACCGAGATGATGAACGACGAGCAGGTGATGGCCTGGACCGACGTCCAGCAGCCCTTCACCGAGGCCGGCGCCCGCACCTGGATCACCGAGTACGCGCCCGCCGAACGCACCTCCGGCCGCGGCCTCGACCTCGCCGTCACCGAGTTCCTCACCCAGCGCCTCGTCGGCGTCATCCAGCTGACCAGCACGAACTGGCACGTCCGGTCCACCGAACTCTCGTACGTCGTCGCCCCCTGGGCACGCGGTGAGGGCTACGCCTCCGAGGCAGCCCTCGCCACCGCCCAATGGCTCTTCCGCGAGCAGAAGTTCGAACGGATCGAGCTGCGCACCGCCGCCGACAACACCGCCTCCCAGCAGGTCGCGCAGAAGATCGGCTGTATCAGCGAGGGAGTCCTGCGCAACGCCTGCATAGCGCGCGCCCGCACCCCCGAGGACGGCTGGACCGAGGTCCGCACCGACTACATCGTGTGGAGCCTCCTCCCGGAGGACATCGAGGGCGTCAGCGAGGAACTGGCCGACAGCGGCGGTTTCGGCGCCTACTCGGACTGGAACTGAACGACCCACGGGCGCACACGGCCGCCGCCCGGCCGACGGGCCCCGATCCGTCACCAGGTACGCTCACGGGACCCCGTGCGGGCTTCCCTGACGAGCTGCGAAAACCCTCTGGAGACTGACGACGATGGCCGACCGGGTCACGGTGATCGGCTGGGACGGCTCCCCCCTGACCGCCGCGGCGCGCTCCGCCCTCGCCGCCGCGACCCTCGTCGCCGGCGCCGCCCACCATCTGGCCCTGCCCGAAGTGCCCCCGGCCGCCGAACGCATCCGGCTCGGCAGCGTCGCCCTCGCCGCCCGCCGTATAGCCGGCCACCGCGGCACCGCCGTGGTCCTCGCCGACGGTGATCCCGGCTTCTTCGGCGTCGTCCGCACACTCCGGGCCCCCGAGTTCGGCCTGGAGGTCGAGGTCGTCCCCGGTGTCTCCTCCGTGGCCGCCGCCTTCGCCCGCGCCGGCATGCCCTGGGACGACGCGCAGGTGGTCGTCGCGCACCGCCGCACGCTCCGGCGCGCCGTGAACGTGTGCCGCGCCCACACCAAGGTCGCCGTCCTCACCTCACCCGGCGCCGGCCCCGCCGAACTCGGCCTGCTCCTCGAAGGGGTTCACCGCACCTTCGTGATCTGCGAGGAACTCGGCACCGCACGCGAACGCGTCACCGTCGTCACCTCCGACAAGGCCGCCGACCACACCTGGCGCGACCCCAACCTCGTCATCGTCATCGGCCCGGCGGGCGCCACCGAGGACGGAGGCTGGATCGCCGGCCGCGATCCCGGCGCCGGACCCCGCGGCTGGTCCCTGCCCGCCGACTACTACGGCGGCGCCCTGGGCGAGGGGGAGGGCGAACTGCTGCGCTCGGCCCAACTGGCCCGTCTCGGACCGCGCGTGGGCGACCTCGTGTGGGACATCGGCTCCGGCAGCGGGGCCTTCGCCACCGAGGCGGCCCGCTGCGGCGCCGGTGTCATCGCCGTCGACCGCGACCCCGGGGCCTGCGGCCGGACGACCCTCGCCGCCCGCCGCTTCGGCGTACAGCTCCAGGTGGTCCACGGCATCGCCCCGCACATCCTGGAGAACCTCCCCGAACCCGACGTCGTACGCGTCGGCGGCGGGGGAGCGGCGGTGGTCTCCGCCGTCGCCGACCGGCGCCCCAGGTGCATCGTCACCCACGCCCTCACCCGCCCCGCCGCCGAGCGCGTCGGACGCGACCTGACCGAGCACGGGTACGACGTTCGGTGCGAGTTCGTTCAGTCCGTCGAACTCGACACGCGGGCCTGGACGGAGCGGGAGCGGAGCGTCGCGTTCCTGCTCAGCGGGACTTTGCCCGATCGTTCCCAGTGATCCGGTTGTCGTACCGGCGCGGTAGGCTGGCCGACTGTCGTACTGCACTCCGGCACCCGACAGTTCGTCGGTCAATGTCCGGAAAGCGCGCCCGTTTTGAGGGCGTGTGTGGTACGGCGCAACCGGAGGGCGCGCAACGTGGCGCAGTCCACAGCGGACCGTCGCCGATCAAGCTGTCGCGACGGCGGGACGACCGCGACAATGGCCGTTGAACGGTTTCACCGAATGGCTTTGTCGACATGCAGGCGGGTCGTCACGTGCCGCTGGGCACGCACGCTCGTTCTCCACATGTGGAACGGTCGGTGCGCCGTTCCGGGCCAGCTGGCATAGAGGCACTAACCGATGGGCGAGGGGTACGCATGACCGACACCGGCCAGGTCCCGGGCGAGGGGCAGCCGGAGAGCGCAGGCATGGTGGAACAGCCGGGCGTCGCCGCGCCGGGTGCGTACACCTACCTCTCCGAGACCCCCGTCGAGGACGACGAGCTGCTGCTGCCGGGTGCCCAGGGCGCATGGGGCAACGAAGTGCCCCCACCCGCCCCCGAACCCGTCGTCCAGGTCGTCCACGAGCCCGGCCCGCACGAGACGTCCGGCCGGGACAGCGGCTCCATCGACCTCGGAGCCGTACGCCAGCCCGTCGCCACCGCGGTGCCGCAGCCGCCGGTGGCCCGCCGACCGCTGCACCTCGGCCCGCCCACCCCGGACGCCTCCGCCAGCCCGGTCCGCTCGCTCGCCGACCGCGGCCCCGCAGGAGCCCCCGTTCCGCCCGCCGCCGCACGCCACTCCGGTCCGCCCACCACCGGGCCCGAGTACCTCGACGTGCCCCCGCAAGGCGTGACCCCGTGGGGCACCCCTGTGTCCGGGGCCGTGACGACGCAGCCCGCGCCCGTCGCCCAGGGGCAGGCTGCAGAAACGGTCGTTCCGCAGGAGGCGCAGCCCGGCGCGGTCGCCGCCGAGACGCCGCAGGCCACGGAGTCCTCCCAGGTCACGGAGGCGGAACAGGACGCCGAAGCCCTCCATGACGCCCAGGACGCCGCCTACGCCCAGGCCCAGGAAGCCGCGGTCGCCCAGTTCGCCACCGGTCAGGTGCAGGTCGCGGAGGCGGTCGCCCAGGCCACGGCCCCGCAGCCGGCCGAGGTGCCGGCCGCCCCCGAGGCCGCCGAGGCCCAGCCGGTCGAGGCGGTTGCAGTGCCGGAGGGTGCGGAGGCCCAGCCGGTCGGGGAGGCCGTTGAGGGCCGGCCCGTCGCCGAGGCCGCCGAGGTCCAGGCGGTCGCCGAGGCCCAGTCCGTCGTGGAGGAGGTGCCTGCCGCCGAGGCGGAGACGGGTGGGCCCGCCGCCGACGCCCCTGTGGTGACGGAGCCCGTGGCCGACGCCCAGCCTGTGGCGGAGCCCGCCGTCGACGCCGCGCAGAGCCCCGTGCCCGCGGAGTCGGCATCGGACGTGCAGGGGTCGGAGGAGGTCGCCGCTGCCGCTCCGGCCGCTGCTGAGTCGCCCGCCGTCGGGACTCCCACCGAGTCCGCCCTCGACGCCCTTGTCGCCCGTGAGGCCCAGGTCCCGGAGGCCACGCCGTTCCCGCCCGCCGCGGAGGGCCCGGAGCCGATCCAGGCCCAGGTGCCCGCCGACGCACAGGATGTCTCCCCGGTCCCGCAGCAGAACGAGGACGCCGCCCAGCCGGTCGACGTCCCCGCCCCGCCACAGGCCGAGGCCGGGACCACGGCACCGGAGGCTGCACCGGGCGACGCCGCCGAGCAGGTCGCCGAGACCCCCGCCCCCGAGACGACGCCTGCTGCCACCGAGGCCCAGGCCGCGCCCGCTGCTCCGGTCGACGAGGCGGCCGCCCTCGCCGACGAGCAGCCGGCCCCCGCCGCCGAGGACGAGCAGCCCGCGGCCGACGGGTCGGGCGAGCAGGCCGCCGGTGAGCCCCCGCTCGCCGCCGACGCGCAGCCGCTGCCCGACACGCCGAACGTCCAGGACGTCCAGCAGCCGGCGGAACCGCAGGAGGGGCAGGAGCCGCAGGCGGCCGAGGCCCCGGCAGCGGAAACCGAGGAGCCGCAGCCGGCCGACGCCGCCGAGCCGGTCGCGGCCGAGGCCGCAGCCGCCCCCGCCGAGCCCCAGCCGGCCGAGCCCTCGGCGGCGGAGCCCGCACAGGCCGAGCCGCCGGCGGCTGTCGGGGAAGAGGCCGCCGCCGAGCAGGCCGTCGTCGAGGAGGCGCTGACCTCGGAGCCCGGGCAGGCCGAGCCCGAGCACCCGCAGCCCCCTGTACAGGGCCCCCAGGCCACCGAGCCGGTCGCCCCCGCTGCGGACGCCGCCGAGCAGAGCCCCGAGACCGCCGCCGCTCCCTCGGAGAGCGAGGCGGAGGCCGCAGACGTAACCGTGGAAGCGCAGCAGTCCGACCAGCCCGGCGAGGCCGTTCCCGCCGAGCCCGTCACCGCCGGGGAGCCCACCGCCGAGGAGTCGCCCGCCGACGAGTCTGCCGTCACGCAGCCCGCCGAGCCGGCCGTCGCCACGGCCGCCGAGGCCCCCGCGCAGCCCGCCGAGCCGGTCGACGTCGACGCTGTGGCGGCCGACGCCCCCGTGGCGGTGACGGTCTCCCCGCTCGACGCGCCCCAGGGCGCCGTCCTCC
Source organism: Streptomyces neyagawaensis (assembly GCF_023516595.1). GTDB lineage: Bacteria > Actinomycetota > Actinomycetes > Streptomycetales > Streptomycetaceae > Streptomyces > Streptomyces neyagawaensis. Next base: position 195,005 of record NZ_JAMGBG010000029.1, read on the forward strand.
AACCCTCGGCGGGGACCCCGGCCGACGCTCCGCGCGCCGCCGACGCGGCCCAGGAGCCCGGTACCGAGCAGCCGATGGGTGAGTTCGTGCCGGTGGACGGCTCGGTGCCGACCACCCCGCACCTGGCCCCGACCCCGCCCCAGGGCATGGTCGTACCGCCGCTGCCCGCCGACGACCGGTCGGCGCCCGCCACCGCGGCGGCGCCCGGCGGGACCGCTGACGAGGCACCGGAGCAGGAGCCGCAGGCGGAACCCGTCGCCACGGTCCCCGCTCCCCGCGACTCCGAGGCCGAGACGATCGTCGTACCGCAGCCGGTCGCCGCCGCGGCCGAGGCGCATCCCGACGTCGTCCAGAACGCGGAGGACCTGGACACCAGGGCCGCCGACCAGGAGGACGGCGAGGAGGCCGAGGCAGTGGAAGCAGCCGACGAGAGCGTGGCCGAGGTGGACGAGGCGTCCGAAGAGACGGAGGCAGGTCAGCCCGCCGGCCCGGCCGCGCCGCCCTACGACGACGCCGAGCGCGAGGCCGTCCTCAAGGTCATGCGCGAGCGCCGCGACATCCGCAACGGCTTCCGCAGCGACCCCATCCCGCACGACGTCCTGCTCCGCGTCCTGGAGGCCGCCCACACAGCACCCTCCGTGGGCCACTCCCAGCCCTGGGACTTCGTCGTCATCCGCTCCGCCGAGACCCGCCGGACCATGCACGAACTGGCCCAGCGCCAGCGTGAGGCGTACGCCAAGTCGCTGCCGAAGGGCCGGGCGAAGCAGTTCAAGGAACTGAAGATCGAGGCCATCCTCGACACCCCGGTGAACATCGTGGTCACCGCCGACCCGACGCGCGGCGGCCGGCACACCCTGGGCCGCCACACCCAGCCGCAGATGGCCCCGTACTCCTCGGCCCTCGCCGTCGAGAACCTGTGGCTCGCGGCCCGCGCCGAGGGCCTCGGCGTCGGCTGGGTCAGCTTCTTCGACGAGCGCGAGATGGTCCGCGCCCTCGGCCTGCCCGAGCACCTGGAGGTCGTGGCGTACCTGTGCGTCGGGTACGTCGACGAGTTCCCGGCGGAGCCCGAGCTGATGCAGGCGGGCTGGGCCAAGCGCCGCCCGCTGTCCTGGGTCGTCCACGAGGAGACGTACGGCCGTCGCGCACTGCCCGGTGCCGAGCCGCACGACCTGCTCGCCGAGACCGTCGCCGGGATCCGCCCGCTGGACGCCAAGGCGCTCGGTGAGGCGTGGGAGCGGCAGAAGCGCATGACCAAGCCGGCCGGTGCGCTCGGCATGCTGGAGATCATCTCCGCGCAGCTGTCGGGCCTGTCCCGCCAGTGCCCGCCGCCGATCCCGGAGCCCGCGGCCGTCGCGATCTTCGCCGGGGACCACGGCGTCCACGCCCAGGGCGTCACCCCCTGGCCGCAGGAGGTCACGGGCCAGATGGTCGCCAACTTCCTCGGCGGGGGAGCGGTCTGCAACGCCTTCGCCAACCAGGTGGGCGCCGAGGTGTGCGTCGTCGACGTGGGCGTGGCGAGCGACCTGCCCGCGACCCCGGGTCTGCTGCCGCGCAAGGTGCGCGCCGGTACGTCCGACATGACCACCGGCCCCGCGATGACCCGCGAGGAGGCCAAGAAGGCCATCGAGGTCGGCATCGAGACGGCCCGCGATCTGGTCGCCGCCGGGAACAAGGCTCTGCTCACAGGTGAGATGGGCATCGCCAACACCACGGCGTCCGCCGCGCTCATCTCCGTCTTCACCGGCGCCGACCCCGCCGAGGTCACCGGCAGGGGCACCGGCATCAACGACGAGACGCTCGCCCGCAAGACCGAGGTCGTCCGCCGGGCCATCGAGTTGCACCAGCCGGACCCTGCCGACCCGATCGGTGTCCTGGCCGCGATCGGGGGTTTCGAACACGCGGCGATCGTCGGTCTCCTCCTCGGCGGCGCCTCACTGCGCACCCCGGTGATCCTCGACGGCGTCAGCGCCGGCGCCGCCGCCCTGGTCGCCCGTGCCATCGCCCCCGAGGTCCTCGCGGCGTGCATCGCGGGCCACCGCAGCGCCGAACCCGGCCATGTGGCGGCCCTGAAGAAGCTCGGCCTCCGTCCCCTGGTCGACCTCGACCTCCGCCTCGGCGAGGGCACCGGCGCCCTGCTCGCCCTGCCGGTCGTCCAGAGCGCGGCGAGGGCGATGCACGAGGTGGCGACCTTCGACTCGGCGGGCGTCACCGAGAAGTAGAGGCCTGCCGCCAAAGCTGAACGGACGGGGGCGGGGACGGGGAGACATATCCCACCCCGCCCCCGCCGCACCCTCGCCCGCGCAATAAAATCGCACGTCAGGGGCCGCTCCAACGCCGCAGGGGCTCCGTCCCGCACCGCCGCCACCAGAGGAGCCGCACCCTCATGGCCGAACATCCCGCCTACCCCGTGGGCCTCCGCCTCACCGGCCGCAAGGTCGTCGTCCTCGGCGGTGGCCAGGTGGCCCAGCGTCGTCTGCCCGCCCTGATCGCCGCAGGCGGTGACATCCTCCTCGTCTCGCCGACGGCCACCCCCTCGGTGGAGGCCATGGTCGACGCCGGGGAACTGACCTGGGAGAAGCGGCCCTACGCGGAGGGCGACCTCGCCGACGCCTGGTACGCGCTCATCGCGACCAGCGACACCGAGGCGAACACCCTGGCCTCGGCGGAGGCGGAGCGGCACCGCGTGTGGTGCGTCCGCGCCGACGACGCCGACGCGGCCACCGCCTGGACCCCGGCCACCGGGACCAGCGAGGGCGTCACCGTCGCCGTCCTCACCAGTGATGCCAAGGGCCGCGACCCCCGGCACACCGCCGCGATCCGCGACGCCGTGGTCGAGGGCCTCCGGGACGGCACCCTGGTCGCCCCGCACCATCGCACCCGTACGCCAGGAGTGGCCCTGGTCGGCGGCGGGCCCGGCGACCCGGACCTGATCACCGTGCGGGGCCGCCGTCTCCTCGCCGAGGCCGATGTGGTGATCACCGACCACCTCGGCCCGCGCGACCTGCTCGCGGAACTGCCGCAGGGCGTCGAGGTGATCGACGCGGCGAAGCTGCCGTACGGACGGTTCATGGCCCAGGAGGCCATCAACGACGCCCTGATCGAGCATGCGCGCAAGGGCAGGTCGGTGGTCCGCCTCAAGGGCGGCGACCCCTTCGTCTACGGCCGTGGCATGGAGGAGGTCCAGGCGCTGGCCGAGGCGGGCATCCCCTGCACGGTCGTGCCCGGCATCTCCAGCTCGATCTCGGTCCCGGGCGCCGCCGGCATCCCCGTCACCCACCGGGGCGTGGCCCATGAGTTCACCGTGGTCAGCGGGCACATCGCCCCCGACGACGAACGTTCCCTGGTCGACTGGCCGGCTCTGGCCAGGCTCACCGGAACACTGGTGATCCTCATGGGCGTCGGCACGATCGGCAAGGTCGCCGAGACGCTGATCGCGCACGGCAAGTCCCCCGACACGCCCGTCGCCCTGGTCCAGGAGGGCACCACGGCGGCCCAGCGCCGGGTCGACGCCACCCTCGCGACGGTCGCCGAGACGGTCGTCGCCGAGGAGATCAAGCCGCCGGCGGTCATCGTCATCGGCGAGGTCGTGACCGTGGGCCCGAACCCCAGCAAGTAACCGCGGGTAACCCAACCCGTACCGAGCCGTTGGCACCACACCCAGGACAAGGCAGTATCACCCTGTGGCCGAACTCATCACCGTCGAGGACCCCGCCGACCCGCGCCTGCGTGACTACACGGGCCTGACCGACGTCGAACTGCGCCGCAGACGCGAGCCCGCCGAGGGCCTTTTCATCGCCGAGGGCGAGAAGGTCATCCGCCGGGCCAAGGACGCCGGGTACGAGATGCGCTCGATGCTGCTCTCCGCCAAGTGGGTCGACGTCATGCGCGATGTCATCGACGAGCTCCCGGCCCCCGTCTACGCGGTCAGCCCGGAGCTCGCCGAGCAGGTCACCGGCTACCACGTGCACCGTGGCGCCCTCGCCTCCATGCAGCGCAGACCGCTGCCGACGGCGGTGGACCTGCTGGGCTCCGCCCGCCGGGTCGTGATCATGGAGTCGGTCAACGACCACACCAACATCGGTGCGATCTTCCGCTCGGCCGCCGCCCTCGGCATGGACGCGGTCCTGCTCTCCCCGGACTGCGCCGACCCGCTCTACCGCCGCAGCGTCAAGGTCTCCATGGGCGCGGTCTTCTCCGTGCCGTACGCCCGCCTGGACGCCTGGCCGAGGGGGCTCGACGCGGTACGCGACGCCGGCTTCACCCTTCTCGCCCTCACCCCGGACGAGAAGGCCAAGTCCCTCGACGAGGCGGCCCCGCACCGGATGGACCGTGTCGCCCTGATGCTCGGCGCCGAGGGCGACGGCCTCTCCACCAAGGCGTTGATGGCCGCCGACGAGTGGGTCCGCATCCCCATGGCGCACGGCGTCGACTCCCTCAATGTGGGCGCGGCGGCGGCCGTGGCGTTCTACGCGGTGGCGACGGGCCGACCGCAGGCGTGACGGCGCGGCCGGATGGCTGCGACCGGTACGCGGGGGCCGCGCTGTACGACGAGGCCGCGGCCCCGGCCGGTCCGTCCGCCGGGACCCGCGCGACGGTCAGTCGCCGTCCGGCTCCGCGACCGTCCGCTCGTGCCGCACCTCGTCCACGCCGAGTCCGCGCGCCGGACCCTGACATCCCTGAGCCGTGGCGATGCCGAGCGCGGCCAGCAGCGTCACCACGACGAACACGACGAGCCGCTGACGCAGCAGCCGCGGATTGGCGGGCCTGCGCCCGGTGCCGTTGGTACGGGGACCCGGACGGCCGGCGCCGCTGCGGGGCGCGGGCCGCTTCCCGGAGCCGGTGGCGCCGCGGCCCGGCGCGGGCCGGCCTCCGGGCCGGGAGCCGCCCCCGGTCCGTGCATCCCCGCCGGTCCGGGAGCCGCCCCCGGTGCGGGGCCCCGGCGTCCTCGGCTGCGCCGCACGGGTCTCCGGCGGCTGCCGCAGCGCGCGCTGCTCGACGTACTGCTCGGCGAGCCGCCCCGAGGGCCGGTCCGGGTCGGTGCGCGGCGCGGGCGGCCGTACGTCCGACAGCCCCTGTGCCTCACGGGCGGCGATCTCCTTGAGCCGCAACGACAGTTGCAGGGTGCTCGGCCGCTCCTCCGGGTCCTTCGCCAGGCAGGCCCGGACGAGCGGAGCGAGCGCGTCCGGCACCCCGCGCAGCTGCGGCTCCTCGTGCACGACCCGGTAGAGCATGACCTCCGAACTGCCGTGCCCGAAGGGGGAGTCGGAGGTCGCCGCGTAGGCGAGCGTGGCGCCGAGGGAGAAGACGTCGGTGGCCGGGGTGACGGCGGCACCGCGCACCTGCTCGGGGGCGAGGAAGCCGGGCGACCCCACGGCCGTACCGACATGGGTCAGCGTCGAGGCGCCGGTCGCCCACGCGATGCCGAAGTCGATGATCCGCGGTCCCTTCGGGGACAGCAGGATGTTGGACGGCTTCAGGTCGCGGTGGACGACACCGGCCTCGTGCACCGCCACCAGTCCCTCGGAGAGGGCGGCACCGACCGCGGCCACCTCGGCGGCCGAGAGCGGCCCCTCCTCGTTGACCTTGTCATGCAACGAGGGCCCCGGTACGTACTGGGTGGCGAACCAGGGCCGCTCCGCCTCCAGATCGGCGGCGACCAGCCGGGCCGTGCACCCGCCCCTGATCCGCCGTGCGGCCGACACCTCGCGCGCGAACCGTGACCGGAACTCCTGATCCTCCGCCAGGTCCGGCCGGATCACCTTCAACGCGACTCGCTGTCCACGCCGGTCGGAGCCCAGGTAGACAACGCCCATCCCGCCCGCGCCCAGCCGTCTGTGGATCCTGAACGAGCCGACGACGCGCGGGTCCTCGCGCCTCAGGCGCATCATCGCCATGTTCATCCCCGCTGCCCGTTCCGTCTGACGAGCCACAGCTTACGTTTCCACGGCCGGGCGCGCGCAGAGGCCGCGCCCTCGCGACCCGATCGATTGTCGGCCCACCGCCCGCGACATGAAAGACGGTCAGGGAACAAGAGTTCGGGCGGGTGTTGGGTCCTGGGTGATCTCAACGTCGCGACGGACAAAGGGGATTGGTGGACTGGTGGGAGGCCGGGTGAAGAGGATGAAGGACGTCGGGAACATGACATGCGGAGGCCGGGTGATCGTCTTCGCGCCGGGCCACCGGACGGCGTCGACAGAGCGGCCGGGCGCAGGGGAAGTGAGCGAAGTCACCCTCTTCGGCGCTCGCTCCCACCCTCCCGTGGTGAGCCCCTGACAGAAGGGACACTCCAGGCATCTCCCGGCCGTCCCCTCCGGGAACACCCCGAGACCTAGGACCTCGTCTCCACCCTGGGGAGTACGTCGCAGGTCATCGCTCATCCTCCGGGAGGCCCGCCAATCGGTACGAGGGCATGACGACCCCTGCCCGCCGCGCGCCTAGATTTGAGGTCAAGCGGCGGGTGCAGCACTCGTCCCCCGAGGTCAGGCACCCGCCGCTGCCCACGACAAGCACCACAGACAAGATCGGTCAGGAGGAGGGACCATGGCCCACACGGCACCGCGGACGGCGCTCCGCACGCGAGAGCGCAGGGTGTTCACCGCCGAGCGCGGGGCGGGCCGCCGCCACCCCTTGGTGGCGACCGCGATGGTCCTCCCCCTGGCGGCCCTGCTCGTGTACGCCTTCGGCGGCTGGGAGGCAGTGGTCACACAGGCGTCGTCCGTGGGTGTGATGCTGGGGCGCTGAGCGGCGACTCCAGGCCCGGAAGAGCGGTCCGGGTGGGGACATCCATCCATGAAACCCCGTGGGGACGGGGGTGCGGCGGACGGCAAATAGACGCCCGCGCAGCTGGGGAGCTGCGCGGGCGTTGTCTTTTCCCCCACGGACCCCGCTTGCCCCCGGACCCCGAGGACCCACGGCCCCCGAGTACCCGCGCCCCCGAGGACCCCGCCGGGGTCGCGGCCGCCGTGGGTCTCATGGAGCCGGGCGCTTCAGTCCGTCCCCGCGGCGGACCGTCGTGCCGCCGGCACTCGACTGCGTAGTCTCACCGGCAGCGTGCCGTACCTTCCGCAGGGGGAGCCCATGACCACCACCGACGTCCTGCCCGCCCTCAGGGCCACGGTGCGGGGCGCGGCCCATCCGCAGGCGGCCCCCTGTTCCCACCCCGACAGCGTTCTCGCGGAACGGGAGGACGGCACGGTCGTCCGCCACGCGGACACGGTCGCCAAGGCCCACGCCCCCGACACGGACCCCGCCCACCTCGCGCTCCGTCTGACCGTCGCCACGGCCCACCCCGACCTCCTCCTGGCTCCCCTCCGCCCCGGCCCGTCCGCCCTCCACGGCCGCCTGATCACGTTCTGGCCGTACGGCACCCCGGTCGACCCCGAGACCCCCGACGACGCCCCCTGGGAGGAGGCGGCCACCCTCCTCGCCCACCTCCACCGCCGCCAGGCACCCCCGGGCCTCCCGCCGATGCGGGGTCCCGCGAAGGCGGCCCGAGCCGTCGCGCGGCTCAGCAGGACCGCGCCGGACCACCCCGCCGCATCCCCCGTCCTCCGCGCCTGGCGCACGCTCCCCGCCTGGGCGAGAGGCGAGGCTCCCATGCCCGGCCCGACCACCCTCTGCCACGGCGACCTGCATCTCGGCCAGCTCGTCCGCCACCCGGCGAGCACCGGCCCCTGGCGCCTGATAGACGTCGACGACCTCGGGGTCGGCGTCGCCGCCTGGGACCTCGCCCGCCCGGCCGCCTGGTACGCCTGCGGTCTCCTCCCGCCCGACGTCTGGGCCCGTTTCCTGGCCGCCTACCAACGGGCGGACGGCCCCGCGGTCCCCGCCGACGCCGACCCCTGGCCGGTACTGGACGTACCGGCCCGCGCACTCACCGTGCAGACGGCCGCGCTGGCCATCGCCAAGTCCGTGGCGGCCGGCCGCCACGTCGACGACGTGGAGGGGGCCGTTATCGACGCATGTGACCGAATGAGTGCCGTCCCGCCGGAGTTGGCGAGCGATTTCCCGAAGTAGGGTGCAACCGACCGCCGCCGGGCAGTGTCTGTCCTGGCGTAACGCGAAGCAGCACCAACGGCGAGGAGTTGAGCCGAACCATGCACATGCAGTGTCCGAAGTGCCATGCGCCGATGCACACGTACAACCGCAACGGTGTCCAGATCGAGCAGTGCAGCGGCTGCCGCGGGATCTTTCTCGACTACGGCGAGCTGGAGGCGCTGACCCGTCTGGAGTCCCAGTGGGGCGGCCCGGCCGTTCCGCCGCCCCCCGCCGCCCCGCAGTACCCGGCCGGCGGCCACCACTCCGCTCCCGCCTGGGGCGCCCCGCACGGCGGCCACCACGGGGGTCACCACGGCGGGCACCACAACCGAGGCTTCGGTCACATGCTGTTCTCCAGCTGAACCCACGTACGCCGAAGCCCCCGGCCGCAGAGACGGCCGGGGGCTTCGAGGTGTGGACGATACTGGGATTGAACCAGTGACCTCTTCCGTGTCAGGGAAGCGCTCTCCCGCTGAGCTAATCGTCCTCGGGATGTGATCCGAAGATCACGGTGATACCGCGTGCGCGATACTGGGATTGAACCAGTGACCTCTTCCGTGTCAGGGAAGCGCTCTCCCGCTGAGCTAATCGCGCGGGTCAGACCTTCGATGATCTGTCGAAGATCCAGTGGACGATACTGGGATTGAACCAGTGACCTCTTCCGTGTCAGGGAAGCGCTCTCCCGCTGAGCTAATCGTCCTTGGAGGTGGAGACGGGATTTGAACCCGTGTAGACGGCTTTGCAGGCCGTTGCCTCGCCTCTCGGCCACTCCACCAGGAGTGAGGGGTTCGGGAAGATCCCCTTGTTCCTTCGAGCGGACGACGAGGCTCGAACTCGCGACCTCAACCTTGGCAAGGTTGCGCTCTACCAACTGAGCTACGTCCGCTTGTCGTTTCGGTTCGCTCTCGCGTCCCGGCGACGAGTTGAACTCTAGCGGATTCCGGGGCCAGCACAAAAACGCGTTTGTGCAGCGTGCTGGGGTGCGTCCTCTCCGCCACCCGGCCGGGGCCGCCCGGCGGGCGCCCGTCCTAGACTCGACTGCGTGTCCGACCTGCCTCCTCTCGCCCGCTTCGGCAACCTTGTCGCCACCGGCCTCGCCGATGTGACCAGCGATCCCGCCGCTCTGGACTCGTCCGGTTTCTGGGCCGTCCGCGCCGATTTCGAGGGTGGCGTGGTCTGCGCGCGCTTCAGTGACGTACGGCACGAGCCGGTCCCGCGGCCGGTGCCGGGGCAGTGGCGCGGTCCGGCCGTCGACGACTGGACGTCGTCGCTCGACCGCGCCGCGTACACGGCGGGCGTCCGCCGCATCCGGGAGCACATAGCCGCGGGCGAGGTCTACCAGGCGAACCTCTGCCGGGTGCTGTCCGCGCCCGTCGCGCCGGACGCCGACGTGGACGCGCTGACCGCGCTGCTGGCCCGCGGCAACCCGGCACCCTTTGCCGGAACGATTCGCCTGCCTGGTCACGGTGTGGAGATAGCCACCGCTTCGCCCGAGCTGTTCCTGCGGGTCGACGGCCGGAGCGTCGAGTCCGGCCCGATCAAGGGGACCGGACGGACCGAGGCGGACCTCCTGGAGAAGGACTACGCCGAGAACGTGATGATCGTCGACCTCGTCCGCAACGACATCGGGCGGGTCTGCGCCACCGGTTCCGTGACCGTCCCGGACCTGTGTGTCGTGGAGAAGCACCCGGGGCTCGTCCACCTCGTCTCGACCGTGCGGGGCGAACTCGACGCGGACGCCGGCTGGCCGGAGCTGCTCGCCGCGGCCTTCCCGCCCGGCTCGGTCACCGGCGCCCCGAAGTCCAGCGCCCTGCGGATCATCGACGCCCTGGAGACGGCGCCCCGCGGCCCGTACTGCGGGGGCATCGGCTGGGTCGACGCCGACCGGGGCACCGCGGAGCTCGCCGTCGGCATCCGCACCTTCTGGATCGACCGGCCGTCGGGCGAGCTGCGGTTCGGCACCGGCGCCGGCATCACCTGGGGGTCGGACCCCGAGGCGGAGTGGCGGGAGACCGAGCTGAAGGCCGCCCGGCTGCTCGCGGTAGCGTCGGGAACGTACGAGGCGAGTGGGAGGACCCTTACGTGAAGATCTGGCTCGACGGCGGACTGCAGGACATCGACTCCGCACGTGTCTCCGTCCTCGACCACGGGCTGACCGTGGGCGACGGCATCTTCGAGACCGTCAAGACGGTCGACGGGCGGCCGTTCGCGCTCACCCGCCATCTCGACCGGCTCACGCGCTCGGCGCGCGGCCTCGGGCTCCCCGAGCCCGACCACGACGAGGTGCGCCGCGCCTGCTCCGCCGTCCTCGACGCCAACCCGATGCCGCTCGGCCGGCTGCGCGTCACGTACACCGGAGGTGTCTCCCCGCTCGGCTCCGACCGCGGCGACCACGGCCCCACCCTCGTCGTCGCCCTCGGCGAGACCTCCCGGCGCGCCGACTCCACCGCAGTGATCACCGTCCCGTGGACCCGCAACGAGCGCGGCGCCCTCACCGGCCTGAAGACCACCTCGTACGCGGAGAACGTCGTCGCGCTCGCCCGCGCCCACGAACAGGGCGCGAGCGAGGCCCTGTTCGCCAACACCGTCGGGCGGCTCTGCGAGGGCACGGGCTCCAACGTCTTCGTCGTCCTCGACGGCGAGATCCACACCCCGCCGGTCGCCTCCGGCTGTCTCGCGGGCATCACCCGCGCGCTCGTCGTCGAATGGACCGGCGTCCGCGAGACGGACCTGCCGCTGGACGTCCTTCAGAGCGCCGACGAGATCTTCCTGACGTCGAGCCTGCGCGACGTGCAGGCCGTGCACCGTGTCGACGGCCGCGAACTGCCCGGCGCGCCCGGTCCGGTCACCGCCAAGGCCATGCGGATCTTCGACGAGCGGTCGGGGAACGACCTCGATCCGTAGACCCGGCGATATTCGGCAGACATGGGGCGGTGAGGCGGGTAGAACACCCGTGATGACCACCACCCTGCGGCCCATCGAGCCGCTTCAGTACGCAGCCGACGGGTCCCGTTCGCGCCGCTACCAGGTGTGCGTGAACAGCCGTCCCGTCGGCGCCATACACCTCGGCACCCGCCCGGAGCCCAGCTCCTCGGCCGCCCGGATCCTGGACCTGCGGATCGACGAACCGGACCGTCGGCGCGGCCGGGCCACGGTGGCCGCGCTGGCCGCCGAGGAAGTCGCCCGCGGCTGGGGGTGCCGACGGATCGAGGTGTCCGTCCCGGCCGGCGCGGAGCCCGCCCTGCGGCTCGCCGAGACCCTCGGCTACGTCCTGCGCAACCGCCACATGCGCAAGCCCCTCGACGGCGCGCCGCCCGAACTGCCGGAGGGCAGCCGCGGCCGCCCCATGACCGAGGACGAGTTCGGCCCCTGGAAGGAGGCCGGGCTCGACGGCTACGCCCAGGACCTGGTCGCCCACGGGGTGCCCGAGGAGGAGGCGTACGCGCGGGCCCCCGAGAGCTACGCACAGTGCCTGCCCCACGGACCGGCCTCCCCGAACAACGTGTGCAGCGTGCTGGAGCACGAGGGCACCAGGGTCGGCACCCTGTGGGTGTGGCTGACCGCCGACGCCGCCTGGGTCTACGACGTGGAGGCGGACGCCGCGCACCGGGGCAGGGGGCACGGCCGTTCCCTCATGCTGCTGGCAGAGGCCCAGGCGATGGCGGCCGGCCGCAACGTCCTCATGCTCAACGTCTTCGCCGGGAACGTCCGCGCCGAATGCCTCTACGAGTCCCTCGGCTACGAGACGACCACCCACCACTTGTCCAAGCCGCTGCTCTGAGGAGGCTGCGGGCGCGTGGCCGACGGCAGGGGGTGCCCTCCACCGGGGGCGCGTCGGACGGCCCTGGACCGGCTCTCTGCCGGGTTCCGTGCGCGGGGCCTCACGCAAGCGCGCGACACCGGGCTTTCGCGCGGACGACCTTCCCGACGTCGGCCCACGCCGGGGCGGCAGAGGTGGCGCCCGTCGGGCCGGACGTGGAGCCCGTGGGGATGGACGTGGCGCCCGTGGGGATGGACGTGGCGTTCGCCGGGTCGGACGTGGCGTTCGTGGTCCGTGCCGCGCGTGAGGGTGGTGCCGGGGTGTCAGGCCCCCTCGGCCAGCAGGCGGTCGGCGATCTCCTCGATGCGCTCGCGCAGCCCTTCCTGGCTCTTGCCGCCGTCGAGGCGCTCGCCGCCGATGACGTACGTCGGGGTGCCGGTCACGCCGATCGCCTTGCCCTCGGCCTGGTCGGCGTCCACGATCAGGATGTGCCGGCCGTCGATCAGCGCGGTGTCGAACTCCTCGGCGTCCAGGCCCAGTTCCCGGGCGGCCTCCACCAGGAACGGCTCACCGGCACGGTCCAGCTGCTCCACCCGGCCCAGTACGGCCTCGACGTACGGCCACGCCTGTCCCTGCTCCGCGGCCTCCTCGGCGGCCTGCGCGGCGGCGAAGGCGTGCTTGTGCTTCTCCAGCGGGAAGTGCCGCAGCCGGATGTCGAGTCGGTCGCCGTAGCGGGCCCGCAGCGCCCGGATGTCGTCGAGGGCCTGGCGGCAGTCGGGGCACTGGAGTTCGCACCAGACGTCCAGGACGACGGCCGACGGCACGGGGGAGGAGTCGCTCATGCGATCAGTCTTCCAGCCCGGGACCGCACCGGCCCAATCGGCCGTCCTCATGCCGGCCGCGCCACCCACTGCGCACCGGCCCGCCCGGCCCGGTCGGGCCGCCCTCGTCGGTGGCGACCCCGAGACGACCCGGAGATCTCCCTGAGGTCTCCCCGGACCATGGCATATCGGGCGCGGGGCGGTGCAGGATGGAAGGGACGGATCGACCCGCCCGACCGCGCTGCGCCTTGGAGGCCCCGATGATTGCCGAGACAGTTTGCGCCGCCGTCTCAGCGGCCGGCCTGGGCCTCGCCGCGATCACGGCGTACCGGAAGCGGTTCCTCAGGGCCACGCGCATCGCCGCCTACGCGCTCGTGCCCATCGGCCTTGTGATGACCGGAGTCGTCGAGTGGGCGGCGGACACCGCGTTCAGCCCGACCGCATGGGCAGGCTTCGGGGTGCTGGGCGCCGCCTGGTTCCTCTTCATGACCACTCGCGCCGTGGAGCGGCGCCGGGGCGACACCGGCAAGGACCGCAAGGCGGCCAAGGCGTCCCGCACGGAGGCGATAGCCCCGGCCGCCTCGGGACCCTCCTTGGGTGGTAGCGCCCGCCCGGCGGGCCGCCCCACCACCGGATCCCGGCCGACGAGCCCCGGCGCGTCCGCCGCGGACGACTTCAGCGACATCGAGGCGATCCTGAAGAAGCACGGCATCTGACCACACGTCCCGTATCGGCCGCCCTTCACCGGTACCGCACCGAACGGACTGAAACGACACAGTAGGTCGACCGGCGGCGCCGAAGTGATCACGATCGCTCTGGAGGTTGTGGATATTGGCGAACTCTCCGTCAATCGGGGTCGGTTGATCGCGCGGAGGGTCTCCGCTGCGTCATCATCGCCGCGAGATGCTGGATACAACAGAACAGAGCGACACCACCGCCCCGCCCGAGGAGCGGCGAGGTTGTCTCTTCGCGCTTTCCCAGCCGCCGCTGATGATCTTCCTTGCGGTGATCGGCTGCCTGCTGCTCATGGCGTCACTGCACGACCTGCTGATGCTCTGAGCCGTAAACGGAGCCCCTGACGTCACCCGTCGAGGGCTCCGTCACCCCCCAGCACCACCCGCCACCTGACTTGCCCCGGCCCGGCACTGCCACGGCCCTGCACTGCTACGAGCAGCCCTCCGGGCGTCCCGTCATCCCGCGGCTTCCTTGCGGCGCGCCCGGTACGCGGCCACATGCAGGCGGTTACCGCAGGTACGGCTGTCGCAGTAGCGGCGCGAGCGGTTGCGGGAGAGATCGACGAAGGCGCGCCGGCAATCCGGGGCCTCGCAGCGGCGAAGCCGCTCCTGTTCCCCCGCGACGACGAAGAAGGCGAGAGCCATGCCGCAGTCGGCCGCGAGATGGTCGGCGACGGACGCGCCGGGCGCGAAGTAGTGCACATGCCAGTCGTAGCCGTCGTGGTTCGTGAGCCGGGGCGTGGTGCCCGCCGCGGCGACGAGGTCGTTGATGACCGAGGCGGCCGAGCCGGGGTCCGGCGCCGAGAAGACCTCGGCGAACCTGCCGCGTACCTTGCGCACGGCGGCGAGATCGAACTCCGACAGCGTGCCGACATCGCTGATGTCGTGCTCCTGTACGAAGGCGTCGAGCGACGCGACATCCGTGAGCCCGTCCGTCGCCGTGTCGTTCTCCGGTGCGGTGTTCACCAGATCCACCACGGTGTCGAGGGCACACCGGGTGTCGTGGGTGATCAACACGTTTCGCTCCCTGGCCTGCGAGGGTCGGGCAGCCGCCCGCCGATGCTGGCCGATGGTAACGGCTCCCCGCACCGGACGGACCGGACGGACCGACCCAGAGCCCGGGAAACCGCGGGGTGTGTGGTCAGAGGGGGTGCCGGGGCCGAAGTGATCGGAAAGGGTCCGCTCGGCGGTCGGACCGACCGCGCTCCGTCACCCGGCGCATACGGACGCCGCCGCGCGGGGACCCGCTGCGACGGCGTCGATCGGTCGGCCTGAGCCGTATGCGGTTGTCCTGGCCCGAGCCGTCTCCCCGAGTGGACGGCGCCGGGCGGCTCTGTGGGGTCTCGGTCTAGCTCTCCGCCAGGATGTGCGAGAGCTCCTGATCGAGGTCGAAGTGCCGATGTTCCGTGCCGGGTGGCACGGCGGCGTCTGTGCGCTTCAGGAAGGACTCCAGAGCCCGCGCCGGGGCTTCGAGCAGTGCCTCGCCCTCCGGAGAGCTCAGGGCGATGCAGACGACGCCCTGACCGTGACTGCGCGACGGCCAGACACGGACGTCGCCGGTGCCGGTGGGCCGGTGGAGGCCCTCGGCGAGGAGGTCGCGGGCGAACACCCATTCGACCGTTTCCTCGGCTCCGGTGTGGAAGGTGGCGTGCACGGCGTAGGGATCGGCCGTGTCATACCGCAGTCCCGCGGGAACAGGCAGTGAGGACTCGCTCGACACAACGAGGCGCAGGTGCAGCTCGCAGCTGACCGTGGTGTTCATAAGCGCCAAGGCCTTTCGCTCAGTGTGCGCTCGGGGATTCGCACGTCGGCGAAATCGACATGCCACCTACGGTGCCGTTGTAAACCCCTCTGGGAGTTTTGCGTCGCTTTTGGTAGCTCATCCGGCCGAGCCCGACTTCGTCCGGTACGACCATTCCGGTGACTGGTTTCTCTCCGGTAGGGTTTGGCCGTATGGACACGGGGAGTGACGGAACGGGGGAGGTCGCGGTGGCGGCCGACGGAACGAACAGAGAGACGGACGTAGCGAACAGCGAGGCCGATGTGGCGAAGAAGGAAGCGCCGCTCGGATCCCGTGCGCCGGAATTCGTCAAGGCGCGCCGGATGCTGCACCTGAGCTGGCAGGTGGCCGTCTTCGTCATCGGGCTCGCGGTGGTCGTGGCCGGCGTGATCATGCTTCCCCTCCCGGGCCCCGGCTGGGTCGTGATCTTCGGCGGCATGGCGATCTGGGCGACCGAGTTCGTGTGGGCCCAGCTGGTGCTCCGCTGGACCAAGCGGAAGGTCACCGAGGCGACCCAGCGCGCGCTCGACCCCCGGGTCCGGCGCCGGAACCTCATCCTGACGACGATCGGCCTGGTGATCGTGGCCGTCCTCATGGGGGTCTATCTCTGGAAGTTCGGCTTCGAGATGCCCTGGAACATCAAGAACCAGTAGGCGCGGGCCGGACCGCCACCGGGCATCCGCTCAGTGTCCGAGGCACCCCCTGACATGGGGTAATGTTCTTCCTGCGCCCGGGCGATTAGCTCAGTGGGAGAGCGCTTCGTTCACACCGAAGAGGTCACTGGTTCGAACCCAGTATCGCCCACCAGCCGAAACGACCTGGTCCACGAACTCCGTGGACCAGGTCGTTTCGCGTATACGGACAGCGCGCGTACGCGACGGCCTGGCGGCGCGCGCTGGTGGGTTCCGGTGGGGCAGGGGTTCCATCAGGGGCAGGGGCAGGGGCAGGGGCAGGGGCAGGGGCAGGGGACCGAGCCGCTGGCCAGGCACCGGAGGCTGAGGGCCGGCGGCGGGGAGCCCAGGAGCCCGGGACCGGCGACCATGCCCAGGAGTCCAGGGGCGCCGACCCTCACCTTCCCGGGCCTCACCCCACCGACCTCCGTGCGCCGACCTCAAGCGTCCCGCGACAGACGCGCACCCACCCCCGATGGGCGCCCGAAGCCTGCCACCCCACCCCCATGAAACCCCTGCTCAGTGCCTGGCCGGACAACCCACAGCCACCTCCCACCCCACCCTCCCGCTACCCTCGTACGCCCTCGCAGCCGGCGCATCCATCGCCCACCACCGGCCCCCTCAACCCGCCCCGCCCCCCGCCGACCAACAGTGCGGCACCCCCAACCCCAGCCGCCCTCACCCGCTCCACCCCAGCCCCCTCCCGCCCCCGGTACTTGGCCATTTCCAGCCCCTCCGGGCCTCTCGCTCCCCTCGCCGCAGTCCACCCCAACCGCCCTCACCCAGAGTCAGATCGCGCAGTCGGCGGGGGCCGAGCCTCTCTCCCGGCATGGCGGCGCCTGACTCCTTTCGGCCTCTCTGCGGCGTCGGCCGACGGCCCGTCTCGCGTTCGATGGGTCGGCCACAACTCGGCCACCTGCACGTTTACTTGACGACCGGTCACCGCAGCCGCCCCGCCGCCCCGCCCAGCGCTCCCTCCGCTTTCCATCAATTCCTGTCCGAATCATTGACGTCTCCTGGGGCGCTCCGTACCTTGTGCCAGCAAGCGCTTACTTGAAACGATTCATGAGGCGAACGCAGCGTCGCGGGGAGGCCCAATCATGCACCAGGACAAGAATGTTGAGAGGCGGACTGTCCTCAAGGCGGCCGGAGCCTCACTGGCCGTCGCGGGGCTCGGGGCGACGGCCACGGCCTGTGGCGGCGGCAGCGGGTCGGGGGACGGGACGGTGACGATCCGTTACGCCTGGTGGGGTGCTGAGGATCGGGCGGAGCGCATCAAGAAGACCATCGCTCTTTTCGAGAAGAAGTACCCGAAGATCAAGGTGAAGACCGACTTCCAGGTGTATCCGGACTTCTGGAAGAAGTTCAACACCCAGGCCTCCGGTGGAAATCCGCCGGACGTCTTCCAGAATGCCATCGGATTTCTGCGGAAATATGATGCGAAGAATGTGCTGCTCGATCTCAACGCACAGGTCGAGGCGGGCAATCTCTCCCTGGACGGCTTCCGGGCGGGGCTGGAGAAGTTCGGCGAGGTCGACGGAAAGCTGCTCGGTGTCCCGGTCGGTTCCAACTCGATGGCCCTGGTGATCGACAAGCCCGTGTACACCAAGTCCGGGGTGAAGCCGGAACAGGGCTGGACCTGGGACGACTTCGACGCGGCGATGAAGAAGATCCGCGACAAGTCGGGACGGGCCGGCGACAGCGGCATGTACGGCGTCATGTACCTCTACGACCTCTACCTGCGTCAGAACGGCAAGGCGTTCTTCACCGAGGACGGCCTCGGCTTCACCGAGGCGGACCTCAAGGAGTGGTGGACGAAGGCGGAGAAGGGCGTCAAGCAGGGCATCTACGCCGACCCCAAGAAGGTCGCCCAGACCAAGCCCAAGTCGGCGGTCGCCGCGGAACTCGCCGCCGGTGAGTTCACCTGGGACAACTTCACCGTCCGCTACACCTCCGAGGGCAAGAGCGAGTACGGCCTGGCCCCCATCCCGACCACCGACGGCAAGAAGACCGGCCAGTACCTCGGCTCCCTCATGCTCAGCGCGTCCAAGCGCACCCAGCACCCCAAGGAAGTCGCGCAGTTCATCAACTTCATGGTGCACGAGCCCGAGGTCGCCAAGATCATGGGTTACGACCGCGGTGTTCCCGCGACACAGGCCCAGTACGACGCGTTCAAGCCGACCGACCCGGTCAACAAGGCCATCGCCGAGTACGAGGAGTCCCTCGTCACGGCCGGCGTCCTGGAGCCCATCACCCCGCACCCGAACGGCGCGGACATCTGCGAGGCCGGTTTCATGCGCATCGCCGAGGAGCTCGCCCTGGGCAAGCGGTCGGTCGACGACGCCGTCAAGCAGTTCTTCACCGAGTCGAAGACGGCTCTCGGCAGCTGATGGGAACCGCCGTGACACACGCCCCTGCGATGGAGGACCTGACCCGGGACTCCGAGCCGCGGCACCGTCCGGCCAAGTCCCCCCGCCCCGCCGCACTCAAGCGGCGGGGTCGCCGGGAGACCCTGGCCGGCTATCTCTTCATGTCCCCGTGGATCGCCGGGTTCCTGCTGCTGACAGCGGGCCCGATGATCGCCTCGCTCTACTTCGCCTTCACCGACTACAACCTGTTCGACCCGCCCCGGTGGATCGGCCTCGACAACTTCTCCGAGATGTTCGCCGATCCGCGCTGGCAGAACTCGGTGAAGGTGACGCTCTGGTACGTCGCCGTCGGCACGCCGATCAAGCTGATCGCCGCTCTCTCGGTGGCGCTGCTGCTCGCCCAGAAGCGGCGCGGCCAGGCCTTCTACCGGGCCGCCTTCTACGCGCCGTCGCTGATCGGCGCCAGCGTCTCCATCGCGATCGTGTGGAAGGCGATCTTCTCGGACGACGCCGTCGTGGACCGTACGCAGAAGCTGTTCGGGATCGACGTCGGCGGCTGGACCGGTGACCCGGACCTGATCATCTACAGCCTCGTGGCGCTCACCGTCTGGCAGTTCGGCGCCCCGATGGTGATCTTCCTCGCCGGTCTCAAGCAGGTCCCGCGCGAGCTGTACGAGGCGGCCGAGGTCGACGGGGCGGGGACCTTCCGGCGGTTCTGGAACATCACCCTCCCGATGATCTCCCCGGTCCTGTTCTTCAACGTCCTGCTGGAGACGATCCACTCCTTCCAGATCTTCAGCTCGGCGTACATCGTCGGCGGCGGTGCCGGCGGCAACGCCTGCGGTCCGGCCGACGGTTCGATGGTCTATACCTGTTATCTGTACGTCCAGGGCTTCGAGAACAGCCGCATGGGCCTGGCCTCCGCCATGGCCTGGGTGCTGCTGGTCGCGGTCGCCCTGGTGACGGCGGTGCTGTTCTGGTCCCAGAAGCGCTGGGTGCACTACGAGGAGGGCGCCTGATGAGTGCACAGGCCAGCGAGATCACCCCGGCGTCGACGGCGAAGGGCGGCGCCCTCCGGCGCAAGCTGCCAGGCTCCCTCGCCTGGCACATCGGCTCCCTGCTGATCCTCGCGGTGATCCTCTACCCGGTGATCTGGGTGGTGGGAGGCTCGTTCAAGAAGAGCGACGACATCGTCGGCAGCCTGGATCTGTTCCCGAGCGACCCGATCATGTCCAACTACACACGGCTCTCCGAGGGCATCGCCGACATCCCCATTTCCACGTTCTTCCTGAACTCGCTCACGCTCGCCGTGGGCTCGGTGATCGGGATCCTGGTGTCCTGCTCGCTGACCGCGTACGCCTTCGCGAAGATCAAGTTCGTGGGCCGGAACCTGCTGTTCACGCTGATGATCGGCACGCTCCTGCTGCCGTACCACGTACTGCTCATCCCGCAGTACGTGCTGTTCCGCAACATGGACATGATCAACACCAACACCCCGCTGCTGCTGCCGAAGTACCTGGCCACGGAGGCGTTCTTCGTCTTCCTGATGGTGCAGTTCATGCGGAACCTGCCCAGGGAGCTCGACGAGGCGGCCCGGCTCGACGGGTGCGGGCACTTCCGGATCTACTGGTCGATCGTGCTGCCGCTGTCCCGGCCCGCGCTCATCACCAGTGCGATCTTCACCTTCATCAACGCCTGGAACGACTTCATGGGCCCGCTGATCTATCTGAACGACCCGGAGAAGTACACCGTCTCGCTCGGTCTGAAGATGTTCGTGGACCAGGACGCCGTGGCCAACTACGGCGGCATGATCGCGATGTCGCTGGTGGCCCTGCTGCCGGTGCTCGCCTTCTTCCTCGCCTTCCAGCGCTATCTGATCGACGGCATGGCCACGTCCGGCCTGAAGGGCTGAGGTGAACCGATCATGGACCGGGCCCGCGCGAAGGCCGCCAAGCCCCGAGGGGAGTCCCCGCTCGCCGAACGGTTCGCGCTGTTCGCCGAGTGTCTGCTCACCGGGGTGTGGATCGCGGTGGCCGCGCTGCCGCTCGTGACGTACCCCGCCGCGTTCGCCGCCGGGTCCCGGCACCTGCGCCGCCGTACCGCCCATGTGGGCGGCGGACTGCGCGAGTTCATGGCGGACTTCCGGGCGGCGCTGCGCGGCGGGTGGCTCGTCGGGCTCGCCGGCTGGGCCGCACTCGCGGCGGTGTGGGTCGACATCCGGGCCGTACGCGCCGGGATCCCGGGCGGGCCGCTGGTCGGCGCCGTCGGCGTCCTCGCGCTGATCGGCGCCGCCGTCGCTGTGCTGCGCGCGGCGGCGGTCTGGGAGCCCGGCGCCTCCTGGCGAGCGCTGCTCGGGGCGGCCGGGCGACGGACGGTGCTCGACCCCGCCGGGTCCTTCCTCGTCGTCGGCGGACTGGCCGTGGTCGTCTGCTCCGCCTGGTTCACCGCCCCGCTGGCGGTGCCGGTCCTCGGGGCCGTCGCCGCGGCGGCCCTCGCCGTGGAGGAGAGGTACCGGCGCCGCCGCTGACCGACCGCGGTGCCTCGCACAAGGTCGGCGCTCCGGGCGCCGCACCTCTCTCTGTCATGCCCCTGACCACCCCGCACGCAAGACTTCCCGTACGGAAAGGAAAGGCCATGTCCCCCATCGACCGCAGGTCCCTGCTCAAGGCGGCCGCCGTCGCCGGAGCCGCCGCGCAGTTCAGCTGGGCGCCAGGGAGTACGGCCGCCCAGGCGGCACCGAGAGCCGAGGCCGCAGAGGCGGACCCGGTCACCCTGGACTGGCTGGAGGACGGCTGCCTGGGCGCCGCGCCCGGCTCCACCGTGGGCGTGCCCTGGCCGAAGGGCGCGTACGAGAAGGAACAGTCGTTCTCCTTGAAGGACGAGGACGGCAAGGAGATCCCCGTCCAGTCCTGGCCCATCGGCTACTGGCCCGACGGCTCCCTGAAGTGGACCGCCCACGCGGTCGGCGCGGGCGCCGGCTCCGGAAAGCTCACCCTGACCGCGGGCACCCCCGCCGCCCCGGCGAAGAGGGTCACTATCGACAAGCGCGGCGGCACCATCGACGTGTCGACCGGCGTCATCACCGCCAGGATCGGCAAGAGCGGCTCCACCCTCGTCAAGTCGGTGCTGCGCGGCTCCACCGAGGTCGCCCGCACCGGCCGCCTCGTCCTTCTGCGCCAGCCCGAGATCGAGGACGGCGACCACGGCACGGTCAAGTACGAGCGCTTCGAGAGCGCCATCGACGAGGTCGAGGTCGAGCAGGAGGGCCCCGTCCGAGCCGTGGTCCGCATCGACGGCAAGCACCGCAAGGGCGGCCGCAGCTGGCTCCCCTTCTCGATCCGCCTCTACTTCTACGCGGGCGCCGAATCGTTCCGCATGATCCACACCGTCACCTTCGACGGCACCCAGGAGCCCGGGAAGGCGAGCGGCGACTTCATCCGCGGTATCGGCGTCCGCTTCAAGGTCCCGATGCGCGACGCCTCGTACGACCGGCACATCCGTATCGGCGGCGAGGGCACCGGTCTGCTCCGTGAGGCCGTCAAGGGCGTCACCGGACTGCGCCGGGACCCCGGCTCCGCGGTGCGCACCGCCCAGTTCGAGGGCAGGAAGCTGCCGGACCCGTCGACCTGGGACCAGCGGGTCACCACCCGCCTGCAGTACATCCCCGAATGGGGCGACTACACCCTCTCCCAGCTCTCCGCCGACGGCTTCTCGGTCCGCAAGCGGACGAAGAAGGGTCACGGCTGGATCCCGGCGGGCGGCGGCCGGCGCGCCGGCGGCTTCGGGTACGTCGGCGGGGCGAGCGGCGGATTCGCCGTCGGCCTCAGGGACTTCTGGGAGAAGTTCCCCGCGCAGCTCGACATCCGGGACGCCCACACCGACGAGGCCGAGGTCACCATGTGGCTGTGGTCTCCCGAGGCACAACCCATGGACCTGCGCTTCTACCACGACGGCATGGGCCAGGACACCTACCCCGAGCAGCTCGAGGGCCTCAACATCACCTACGAGGACTACGAGCCCGGCTTCGGCACCCCCTACGGCATCGCCCGCACCAGCGAACTCCTCTTCTGGGCCCATGAGTCGACGCCCGCCGCCGACGCCATGGCCCGGCAGGTCGAGGCGGTCCGCACACCCCCGCAGCTCGCCGCGCCGCCCCAGCAGCTCATCAAGGCCGGTGTCTTCGGCAAGCTGTTCTCCCGGCCGGACCGCTCCACCGCGGCCAAGGCGAAGATCGAGGACCACCTCGACTTCCTCTTCACCTACTACAAGGACCAGGTGGAGATGCGCCGTTGGTACGGCTTCTGGGACTACGGCGACATCATGCACAGCTACGACCCGAGCCGCCACCAGTGGTGCTACGACGTAGGCGGCTACGCCTGGGACAACTCCGAGCTCTCGCCCGACCTGTGGCTGTGGTTCGCGTACATGCGCTCCGGCCGCGCCGACATCTTCCGCTTCGCGGAGGCCATGACCCGCCACACCGGCGAGGTCGACGTCTACCACCTCGGCAAGTGGGCCGGCCTCGGCACCCGCCACGGCGTCCAGCACTACGCCGACAGCGCCAAGCAGCAGCGCATCGCCAACACCACCTACCGCCGCTACTACTACTTCCTCACCGCCGACGAACGCGTCGGCGACCTCATGCACGCCAACGTCGACTCCGACGAGACGTTCCTCGTCCTCGACCCCATCCGCAAGATCCGCACCGAGCCGTACACGCCCGACCGCAACGCCCTGTCGATCGGCTTCGGCACGGACTGGTCGGGCCTGGTCTCCGCGTGGCTGACCGAGTGGGAGCGGCGCGGGCCGAAGTGGGAGAAGGCCAGGGCGCGCGTGCTGTCGACCATGGAGACCATCGCCGCCCAGCCCAACGGCTTCGTCCAGGGCACCGGACTGTACGACCTGGACACCGGGAAGTTCGCGGTCGCGGAGAAGCCGGTCGTCGGGGTCTCGCACCTGTCGGCGATGTTCGGCCTGGTCGAGATGTGCGCCGAACTCATCGACCAGATCGACATGCCGAAGTTCAAGGAGGCATGGCTGGACTACTGCCGCTACTTCAACGCCACGAAGGCCGAGCAGGCCGCCCGCTACGGCTCGAACTTCGGGACGCTGCTCCTCTTCCAGGGGCACTCACGGCAGGACGCCTACGCGGCCGTGCAGTTGGGCGACGACAAGCTCGCGGCCCGCGCGTGGCGGCAGTTCTACAACAGCGCCGACACCTGGGACTACAAGGAGTCCACCGACTGGTCCACGAAGAAGGTCGAGGGGCCGACGGGGCTCGTCCCCGGCAGCGAGGCCGCGTGGGTGTCCACCAACGCGACCGCGCTGTACGGGCTGGCGGCCATTCAGAACCTGGCGCTCGTCGGCGACAAGATGCCGTAACGCTCCGCCGAGGGAACCGGGGGCGTCACGGGGGTGGGGAATTGCGGGTCCGCTGTGGCCGGGCGCGCAGTTCCCCCGCGCCACCTGGGGAGGCGCGGGGAACTCGGGAACGTCAGGTCATCCTGCCCAGGACGTCCCGTACGCGGCGCGCGTCGCGCAGGCGCTGCTCGTAGGTGGCGCCCGCCGCCAGCAGGACCAGGCCGGCCAGGGCCGGAGGCGCCCAGCGGGGGAGGGCGTCGACCACCTGGGCGATGTACGGGGCCAGTTCGTGCAGGGTCACCAGCGCGAGGGTGACACCGCCGAGCAGGAGCGGGGCCTGGAGGCGGTGGCGGGCTCCGACGAAGGTGAGGGCCAGCGCCGCCGTGCCGAGCAGCAGGGGGCGCAGCCAGTGCGCGTCGCCCCAGGCCGCCGCGAGGCTCGGCAGGAGGGTGGCCGCGAGGCCCGGCCCGTACGCCGTCCAGGACGAGGCCGCCGGGTCACGACGGCGCCGGAGGAGGCCGACGGCCAGCGCCGGGACGGTCACCGGGAGCGTGTAGGCCTCCGGGGATGCGACCTCCCAGGCCGCCAGCCGCACCCAACTGGCCAGCACCAGGAGCACGGCGGCCGCGTAGCCGACGTCGCGTCGCTCCGGGCGTACCGCGGTCCCCGCCGTGATGACTCCGCAGAGCGCGAGGGTCAGGGCCAGCATGGGCGCGTCGGTGGCGGAGAGGGCGACGGCCAGGAGGCCCGCCGCGGCGCCGGTCGCCTCGACCGGGACGGTCATGGGGGAGGCGCCGAGGCGCGCCGCGAGCAGCGCGGCGGTGGCCGGTACCGCCAGGACCAGCAGGGCCGTGTGCTGCGGCGCCCAGCCGGCCGACGCGCCGATCGCGCAGGCCAGCGCGGTGCCATGGACGAGCGCGGCGGGCGCGGTGAGCGGACCGAGGTCCGTGCGCCAGGCGGCCAGGGCGAACAGGACGGTCGAGGCGGCGAGCACCGTGAGCGTCGCGGACTCCGTCGCGAGCGCTGCCAGGGCCAGGGCGACCGACGTGACGAGGGCCAGCAGCGCGGCCGTGAGCGCCACCGGGTCCTGGAGGCACTTGCCGGCCGCGGGCCGTACACGGGCCGCCACCACCAGAGCCGCCACCGCTACCGCTCCCTGGACCACCAGCCCCGCCAGGTACGGGAGTTCCAGCACCGCCGGGAACACCAGGCCCGTCGCCCAGCCCAGCACGAGCGCGCCCACCAGCGCGGGGGTGCGCCACGCGGTCGTACGCCCGGCCAGGGCCAGCACCCCGGCGAGCACGGCCAGGACGAGGGGGACCGTCGCGGTGAGCGGCGGCCACGGGGCGCCCACCGTCACCACGGCACGGGCGTCGTCGGGAGCGCCGGACCAGATCCACTCGACCCAGCCGGCCGGGCCGAGCAAGGTGACGACGACCGCCGGAAGGGCGGTCACGGCGGTGATGGCCTGGACCACCGCGGAGGACAGGACGAGACCTCGCCGTACGGGATCGGGCACACCGGTCCGGACGACCGCCATCAGGGTGACCCCGCACAGCAGGTAGCCGGGGACCGTCCACACGTCCGGCAGCACGGACCGCAGGACTCCGCCGAGCGCCGCGACCATCAGCAGACCGCCGGTCAGGGCGGTACCGAGGGCCAGGCCCGGCTTCGGCGCGAACCGGGCGACGGCCAGGGCGGTCGCGGCGGCGAGGGCGAGGAGCGCCGCCGCACGGGCGGCGGCGCCCGGGCCCGCGGCGGCCCACGAGAGCCACCCGGCCGCCAGAACACCCCAGGCGCCCCAGCCGAACGCGCCCACCAGGGCGACGATCCGGACGGGCGTCATCCGCGCCCGGAGCGCGACCGCGCTGTCCGCCGCGGCCGTCACCAGCACCACGGCCGTGACCGTCTCCACACCCGCGCCCAGCGCCGACACCCAGAGCAACAGCGGCAGTTGCGCGGCGACCAGGGCGAAGGGCAACGGCAGACGGAGAGCGACACGCACAGCGCCCGCCCCCGCGCCCGCCGAGGGACGGTCCTCCGCGTCACCGGCGGTCGAACGGTCCCGTGAGCCGTCGACGACCGGCGGGGCCACGGCGCCCATGGCCAGGCCGTACGCCGCCCAGGTCGCCGCCAGCACCGCCGAGGCGGCTGCCGCGAACCCCGTGCCGCCCGTCCCCGGGAGGGCCACCTCGTGCAGGGCGTACGCGTCGAGCACCGTCAGGGCCATGCCGAGGCCGGCCACCGCCTCCGCGGTGGCGCGCAGCCCCCGCCGCAGGAGCGCCACGGGCGTGGCGAGGGCGGCGAGAGTCACCCCGCCGAGGACCAGCGAACGGCCGGCGATCCCCAGGTGCCCCCAGCTGACCAGAGTGAACGCGATCGCCGCGACGGTCAGCAGGACACCGCCGAGGACCAGCAGCACATTCTGGACACCGGGCGCCGTCGCCTCGGGGCCCCGGGCCGGCGGACGCGTGGACGGGTGGGACGGCACGGCGGCCTGGGCGTACAGCGCGTTGACCAGCCAGGCACGGCGGGTCAGCAGAACGGCGCGGCGGGCGTCGAGCTGCCGCAACTCGGTGTCGAGGAGGCGCAACTCCTCGGCAGGGGACGGAAAATGCGTCATGTTCCGCAGTGTGGTCCGGGTCACGCCGCGACGGCATGAGCACACATACTCAGGGCAGTACTCAGATCCAGCCACCACGAGCCCAGTACGAGGCCCGTCGGCGGGCACAATCCGAGCATGGACTGGTGCCACTACCGCTTCCGCAGCCTCTGGGCCCTGCCCGCGCCGCCCTCCACCGTGTACGACGCGCTCCAGCGGGCCGAGGACTATCCGCGCTGGTGGCCCCAGGTGCGCGAGGTGACCCCGGCCGACGACACCAGCGGCACCCTCCGCATCCGCTCGGTCCTGCCGTACGACCTCGTCATCACCGCGCGCGAGGTACGGCGCGATCCGGCCACCGGGATCCTGGAGATCGAGATGAGCGGGGACCTCGACGGCTGGGCCCGCTGGACGCTCACCGCCCACGGGACCGGCACCCTCGCCCGCTACGACCAGGAGGTCGACGTCACCAAGCCCCTGATGCGACGGCTCGCCGTGCCCGGCCGGCCCCTGTTCCGCGCCAACCACGCGTTGATGATGCGGGCGGGACACCGAGGGCTCGTCGGGTACCTCGCGGCCGACGGACAAGCGGTTTGAACCAGAGCCGTCGGGACCTGTATTGTTCAGTCCGTTCCCGGGCGATTAGCTCAGTGGGAGAGCGCTTCGTTCACACCGAAGAGGTCACTGGTTCGAACCCAGTATCGCCCACCCGGAAGAGAACCGGTCCGACACAGTCGGGCCGGTTCTTTGTTGTGCCGCTGCCTCTCCGCTGTGCCGCCGCCACCGGCGCGCCCTCGGCCGGTGGTTCTGCCGCTCACGCCGCCGCGGCCAGCCCCGGGCGCAGGGGCCACGCCGGATCCACCGACTCCTCCGAGCCGCTGCGCGCGAACCACGCCTGCAGACCGCGGGCCTGCGCCGCGTGCCACACGGCCTGGAGGGTGTGCAGCTCGGCGGGGGAGAGGCGGGCCAGCCTCGTGGCGAAACGACGCCCCACGGCCCGTACGACGTCCATCGCCGCCTGCGCGTCGGCCGCCGCGTCGTGCGCGCCGTCCAGCACGACCTCGTAGTGCGCGCACAGATCGGTCAGCGTGCGGCGGCCCTTGCGGTACCGGTCCAGGTGCTTGTCCAGGACCCGGGGATCGAGCACCCGCAGCGGCGTCGTCTCGAACCACTGGTCGAGCGACGAGGCGCGGTGACGCCTCAACTCCCGGTCCAGCAGCGTCAGATCGAACGGCGCGTTCATCACCACCAGCGGGCGGCCGCGCGACGCCTGCTCGGCCAGCAGCCTGGCTATCTCCTCCATCACCGGCGACGGCCAGCGGCCCTCGCGCTGCAACCGCTCGTCCGTCAGCCCGTGCACCGCCGTCGCCCCGGCCGGCACCGGCACCCCCGGATTCACCAGCCACCGGGTCACCCGGGGGCGGGTGCCGGGCGCGTCCTGGACGACGACGGCGGCCGACACGATCCGGTCGGTCTCGACGTCCACACCCGTGGTCTCCGTGTCGAACGCCGCCAAGGGCCCCTCGTACCAACACGTCATGCGTCCTCAACTCCTCGTTCACCCACAGCAGCTGACGTCCCGTCTTCTGCCCGTTTGGTGATACCCGGGCTGTTTGCGCCGTACGCCGGAAGGAGACAACAGAAGTACGGGTCTGCGCAGTTCAGGGGCTCGCACGAAGGAAGGACCTGTAGGGGAAGGCTGTTGGTCATGGCCATAGCGCAGCCCGAGCGGGGCGGGCTGCTGCCCGAGCACGCGGAGTCACACCGCGGCTCCCTCGCCACCACCGCCTGCATGGAGACACTGCAGGTGGGATATCTGCACGCGGTGGCCGCCGCGGCCGGCTGCTCGCTGTCCCAGCCCTTTCCGGACAACGGCATCGACTGGCACGTCAGCCACGGCTCACCCGGGCACACGGTCGACGACGAGGTCACCATCAAGGTGCAGCTCAAGGCCACCTACCAGGTCGCCCCCAACCCCTCCGGACGCACCTTCTCCTTCACGCTCGACAACGACCACCTGGCGAAGCTCGCCCGCACACCCGTCACAGTGCACAAGATCCTCGTCGTGATGATCGTCCCGAGATCGCGGGAGCAGTGGCTGCGGGCCGGCCACGACCGCCTCGACCTGCGGCACTGCTGCTACTGGATCAACCTCGCCGGACACCCGATCACCGGCCGGCACCGCACGACCGTGCGCATACCGACCTCGCGCATCTTCGACGACCGAGCGCTCTGCGAGATCATGACGCGGGTCGGAACGGGAGGCAGACCGTGACCCACGGGCCCATCGACCAGCCCCTACGCCCGGTACGGCCCCACCCCGTCGAACCCGTCTGGACCCAGCCGCCCGACCCCACCCGCGTCGACCCCGCCGTGCTCGGCGCCCTGCTGCTCCGGCACGGCTGGCAGCGGCGCGGCGGCGCCGCCGGACGCTACGGCCGCTGGACCCCACCGGGGCCCGGCGGAAGGGGCATGAGCCTGCTCGTCCCCGAGAACCGGGCCTTCCCCGACAGCGACGACCTGCTCGGCGAGGCGCTGACGGCCCTCTTCCGCAGCGGATCGCCGGCCGCACGCGACGTCCTGGTCGGCCTCGCCGTCCCCAGCGACGAGATCCGCTGGTGGCGGGATGTACCGACCGGACCCGTGGGCACCGCATCCTGGGCCGTCGAGGACCAACTCCGCTCCGCCGCGCGCCAGATGCTCCTCGCGGCGGCCCTGGCCACCCGCGCGCGAGCCGGCTACTACGGCGCACGCCACCGCCTGTCCGCCGCCGCACTCCTCGACGGCGTCCTCGTCGGCGCCGCACCCGGCGGCCGCAGCCTCACCGCCTTCGTGCCCGTCGCCGGCGGGCGCCCCCTCGCCGTACGCCTCCAACAGGCCCTGTACGCCACCCGCGAGGCCATCGACTACCAGCGCGCCACCGGCGGCATGGACGCCTTCGACGGCGCCGTGGAGGCCGGGGTGAGCCACGAGTTGACCGAGGCCCTCGTCGCCCTCGTCCGCGGCACCGAGGGCGCCCGCGTCGCCGTCGAGTGGGCGCCCGCCGCCGGGGTCCCCGAAGGCGGCACGACCCCGCCCGAACCCGTCGAGTTCTCACCCGGCGACCTGCCCGTGCTGCGCGAGGCCGGCGCCCGCTACCTTCGCGAGGAACCCTCCGTGCCGGTCTGCCTCACCGGGGCAGTGGTCCGGATGCGCCGGTCCGCCGCGCGCGGCGAGGGAACCGTACGGCTGCGCGTCCTCGCCGGGGCCGAGGTCCCGCACGTCCGGATGACCCTCGACGAGGAGGCGTACCGGATCGCGGGGCACGCTCATCTCGTGGGGCTGCCCGTACGGGTCCACGGACGGCTGGAGAGCCGGGGCGGCTTCCGGCGGCTCACCGACGCGGGCGGCGTCGCCCCCGTGGAGGTCGACGAGGCGGAGCGGGACCGCCTGATGAAGTCCCTCCAGGAGACAGCGGAGATCACGGCCTTCTTCGAGGAGGCGTGCGGAGGAGAGTGAGAGGCCCCTGCGGGGCGCAGACGAGCGAGAGCCCGCGCGGGGCGGAGACGAGTGAGAGCCCCCACGGGCGGGTCGCGGCGCAGACCCCCGCGGGGGAGCGAGCGGCGGCCGCGTCCGAGCCTTCGGCGTCCCTCGTCGGGCGACGGGGACCGGCGAGGGCGTAACCGTTTCGCAGAGGGCACCCCCGGCTCGGTACGATTCCTGTCTGCGTACGCGGACGCGTGCGCGACCACCATCAGGCAGGAGAGACCGGTGTCAGACGTCCGTGTGATCATCCAACGCGATTCCGAGCGGGAAGAGCGCGTGGTGACGACGGGCACTACGGCCGCCGACCTCTTCGCCGGCGAGCGCTCCATCGTCGCGGCCCGCGTGGCCGGTGAACTGAAGGACCTCGCGTACGAGGTGATGGACGGCGAGACCGTCGAGGGCGTCGACATCTCCTCCGAGGACGGCCTGAACATCCTGCGCCACTCCACCGCGCACGTCATGGCCCAGGCCGTCCAGGAGCTGTTCCCGGAGGCCAAGCTGGGCATCGGACCGCCGGTCCGGGACGGCTTCTACTACGACTTCGACGTCGAGAAGCCGTTCACGCCCGAGGATCTCAAGGCCATCGAGAAGAAGATGCAGGAGATCCAGAAGCGCGGCCAGCGCTTCTCCCGCCGCGTCGTCACCGACGAGGCCGCCCGCGAGGAGCTCGCGGCCGAGCCGTACAAGCTGGAGCTGATCGGCCTCAAGGGCTCGGCGTCCTCCGACGACGGCGCGGACGTCGAGGTCGGCTCCGGCGAGCTGACGATCTACGACAACCTCGACGCCAAGACCGGTGACCTGTGCTGGAAGGACCTCTGCCGCGGTCCGCACCTGCCCACCACCCGGAACATCCCGGCGTTCAAGCTGATGCGCAACGCCGCCGCGTACTGGCGCGGCAGCGAGAAGAACCCCATGCTCCAGCGCATCTATGGCACCGCCTGGCCCTCGAAGGAGGAGCTGAAGGCGCACCTCGACTTCCTCGCCGAGGCCGAGAAGCGCGACCACCGCAAGCTGGGCAACGAACTCGACCTGTTCTCCATCCCGGACGAGATCGGCTCCGGTCTCGCCGTCTTCCACCCCAAGGGCGGCATCATCCGCCGGGTCATGGAGGACTACTCGCGGCGCCGCCACGAGGAGGAGGGCTACGAGTTCGTCTACACCCCGCACGCCACGAAGGGGAAGCTCTTCGAGGTCTCGGGCCACCTGGACTGGTACGCCGACGGCATGTACCCGCCCATGCAGCTCGACGAGGGCGTGGACTACTACCTCAAGCCCATGAACTGCCCGATGCACAACCTGATCTTCGACGCGCGCGGCCGCTCCTACCGTGAACTGCCGCTGCGCCTCTTCGAGTTCGGGACCGTGTACCGGTACGAGAAGTCCGGTGTCGTGCACGGGCTGACCCGGGCCCGCGGCTTCACCCAGGACGACGCGCACATCTACTGCACCCGCGAGCAGATGGCGGAGGAGCTCGACAAGACGCTCACCTTCGTCCTGAACCTCCTGCGGGACTACGGCCTCACCGACTTCTACCTGGAGCTGTCCACCAAGGACCCGGAGAAGTTCGTCGGCTCCGACGAGGCGTGGGAGGAGGCCACCGAGACCCTGCGCCAGGTGGCCGAGAAGCAGGGCCTGCCGCTGGTGCCGGACCCGGGCGGCGCCGCCTTCTACGGTCCGAAGATCTCCGTGCAGGCTCGTGACGCCATCGGCCGTACCTGGCAGATGTCGACGGTCCAGCTCGACTTCAACCTGCCCGAGCGCTTCGACCTGGAGTACACCGGCCCGGACGGCTCCAAGCAGCGCCCCGTCATGATCCACCGCGCGCTGTTCGGTTCCATCGAGCGCTTCTTCGCGGTGCTCCTGGAGCACTACGCGGGCGCGTTCCCGGCGTGGCTGGCGCCCGTCCAGGCCGTCGGGATCCCGATCGGCGACGCGCACGTCGAGTACCTGCAGAGCTTCGCCGCGGAGGCGAAGAAGAAGGGGCTGCGCGTCGAGGTCGACGCGTCCTCCGACCGCATGCAGAAGAAGATCAGGAACGCGCAGAAGCAGAAGGTGCCGTTCATGGTCATCGTGGGCGACGAGGACATGAACGCGGGCACGGTGTCGTTCCGCTACCGGGACGGCTCGCAGGAGAACGGCATCCCGCGTGACGAGGCGCTGGCGAAGCTCGCCGACGTGGTGGAGCGCCGCGTCCAGGTGTGAGCCGCCCTCGCGGATGAGCGAGTGAGAAGGAGGCCCCCGGGGGTTCGGATCCCCGGGGGCCTCCGCTCGTCTGCCCCGCCCCGGCACCCGGCGACACGCCGAGAACGGACGAAGCCATATGCTGCACTGCATGACGAGTGAGCCGGAACAGCAGATCGGAGTGGGAACGCAGGACGCGTTCCAGCGCCTGTGGACGCCCCACCGGATGGCCTACATCCAGGGCGAGAACAAGCCGACCGGTCCGGGGGCCGACGACGGCTGTCCGTTCTGCTCCATCCCGGCCAAGTCGGACGAGGACGGCCTGATCATCCGACGCGGTGAGCATGTGTACGCGGTGCTCAACCTCTACCCGTACAACGGCGGCCACCTCATGGTCGTGCCGTACCGGCACGTCGCCGACTACACGGACCTGACCGTCCCGGAGACCGCCGAGCTGGCCGAACTCACCAAGCAGTCCATGACCGCCCTGCGCACCGCCTCCGGCGCGCACGGCTTCAACATCGGCATGAACCAGGGCACGGTCGCCGGCGCGGGCATCGCGGCCCACCTCCACCAGCACATCGTGCCCCGCTGGGGCGGCGACACGAACTTCATGCCGGTGGTGGGCCACACGAAGGTGCTGCCGCAGCTGTTGGCCGACACGAGGAAGATGCTTGCGGAGGCATGGCCCAGCGTGTGAGCCGGGGGCGCCTGTTCGTC
Source organism: Streptomyces neyagawaensis (assembly GCF_023516595.1). Lineage (GTDB taxonomy): Bacteria > Actinomycetota > Actinomycetes > Streptomycetales > Streptomycetaceae > Streptomyces > Streptomyces neyagawaensis. The sequence goes on from NZ_JAMGBG010000029.1 coordinate 227,566, forward strand.
TGCCAGGTGAGGGCGCGTGCGCGTCTGCGGGTGCGTGGGGCTTGTTCGCGCAGTTCCCCGCGCGCCTGAAGGGAACGGGCCTGCGGCCCGCCCTTCATGAGAAGCACGGGGCGCAGCCCCGGCCGCTTCTCAGGGGCGCGGGGAACTGCGCGAGAAACCACGACGCACCCGCACCCGCCGGCGAATCCGCACCCCCGACCCACCAGGCGCCCGCCCAAGCGAGCGCAGCGCTCACGCGTCGTAGACGTCCGCCTTACGCGGCGTAGGATCCTGCACCGCCCCGCTGAGGAACGCCGAGCGGGAGCCGAACTTCTCCGTGTCCACGCCGTTCTCCGCCAGCACCTTGATCGCGGCGTTGTGGACGACCCGCAGCACCGGCGTCGCGGCGCGCAGCGCGTCGTCGGCCATGAACCGGTGCCGCCACGGCTGATCCGCCCAGGCGTGCCGCAGACCGAACGGCTCCGGCAGGCCGATGGAGCCGCCGAGCCAGTTGAGCAGCGGCGGGTACCAGGTCAGCGGGGCACGCGCGGCGAGCCGTACGACCTCGTCGGCGTCGACGAGGGGGAGCTTGACCTTGCGGGTCTCCCAGAACCTGACCGACTTCTGGACTTCCTTCTCCTTGGCCGCCGGCCCGGTCGTGAACAGACCGTGCACCGGACCCAGGGCGTGCCCGGTCACCTCGATGCGGAGCGTCTGGTGCAGGACGGTGACCGTCACCAGCATGGTGATGATCAACTGTCCGTCCCAGAGCGTCCACTGGACACCCAGGTAGTGCCGGTTGCCGCTGCCGAAGTGCTGCTTGTTGCAGATCTCCTGTATGGCGTGCGTCTTGTACTGGTACGCCTCGACGTCGGTGCCGTCCGGCCGGGCCACGGCGCCGGCGCCCTCACCGATGGGGCTGACGATCCAGTGCTTGATGGAAGGGGCCGTGAAACCACCCGTGTTGAGTGGGGTGCGCTCCAGCATCCGCAGCTGGTCGTGGATGGCCCGTATGACGTCCCAGCTGCGGAACGGGTGGATCTCCTTGCCGGACTCGGCGGGCACCAGGTCCTCGGCGAGCTGCCAGCTGCCCCACCGGGTGCCCATGCCGAGGATGCCCTTGGGGCCGGCGTAGAAGACGAGGTTGGAGCGCTGCTCGGCGCTGAGCCGGGCGAGCTCCTTGCGCAGCTGCTCTGCCTTGGTCTCGCCGGGGCTGCCGGGCACGGCCTCGGGGACCTTCGCGCCGATGCCGCCGCCGGACAGCAGACCGGACCAGCGGTCCCGCAGGTCCTGGGCGGTGCGCTCGCAGATCTGCTTGGCCCAGAACCAGCCGACCACCGGCAACACCACGCACGCACGCGCGTACCAGGCCCAGAAGCCGTCGAACGGCATCCTGAGCAGGAAGATCACCGCGAGCGCGCCCACGGCGACGAGCAGGGTGGTGCCGAGCGCACCGGCCCGCTTGTCCTCACGCTTGGCGATCGTCGTGCGGATCTGGAAGACCAGCAGCCACAGCAGCAGGCCGGGCAGGAAGAGCAGGCCGCACAGGACCATCACCGCCGACAGCCAGTTGTCGCGCTCCCGGCGGATGTTGGTCGCCGCCAGGCAGTGCTCGACGACGACCTGCGGCTCCATGCCGAAGGACTGGATGAGCGGATTGCGGCCCGCGCCGACCATGCGGTCCCGCACCGCGAGGGAGAACGCCTCCCCGAGGTTCGGCCGGAAGATCGTCGCCCACTTGCGGCCGGGTTTCACCGAGGACTTGTGCCACTCGTTGTTGGCCTTGAGGATCTCGTCGACCTCGTTGTCCCGGTAGGCCGCGGACGCCAGGGCGTACGTCGCCGCCGTCTGTCCCGCGGTGCCCGTCAGCGGGACCTGTGCCCCGGGAGTGAAATCGAATTCGTCCGCCACCGCCGCCCCCATCGCCGCACACTCGCTCCTGCGGCTCTTCCCGACTTCCGTGCTCCGCACACCTGTTGATCAGGTCATCACCCGATCCGGAGCTGATCAAGCCCCACTTGTCGATCAGGTGATCAGCGTATCCGCAGCGACGGACATCGCGCGGCGCGAAGAACGGACATTCACGGAACCCACCGGCCCTGCCCTCCCGCGCGGGCGGACGGGGCCCCCGGCACCCGTCGGCGGGCGGCCGCAGCCGCCCGCCGACATGCCGGCAGTCCCTTCCGCCGAACCCGAACCGTCAGTGCTCCCTCAGCGCTCCCTCAGTTCTCCTTCGCCCGTTCCCGAAGCCGCTCGGCCACCTGGGGCGGCATCGGCTCGTGCCGGGTGTAGCGGCGGCCGAAACGCGCGGTGCCGTGGGAGAGCGAACGCAGATCGACGGCGTAGCGGTCGATCTCGATCTCGGGGACCTCGGCGCGCACCAGGGTGCGCCCGCCGCCCGCCTGCTCCGTGCCCACGACCCGTCCGCGCCGTCCCGACAGGTCGCTCATGACCGGGCCCACGTACTCGTCGCCGACCAGCACCGACACCTCGGCCACCGGCTCCAGCAGATGGATCTTCGCGTCGGAGGCCGCCTCGCGCAGCGCCAGCGCGCCCGCCGTCTGGAACGCGGCGTCGGAGGAGTCCACCGAGTGCGCCTTGCCGTCCCGCAGCGTGATCCGCACGTCGATGAGCGGATAGCCGGCCGCGACTCCCTTGGCGGCCTGCGCCCGCACACCCTTCTCGACGGACGGGATGAACTGCCGGGGCACCGCCCCGCCGACGACCTTGTCCACGAACTCGATGCCCGAACCGCCGGGCAGCGGCTCCACGTCGATCTCGCAGATCGCGTACTGCCCGTGCCCGCCGGACTGCTTCACATGGCGGCCCCGCCCGGCCGACTTGCCCGCGAACGTCTCCCGCAGGGAGACCTTGTGCGGGACGACGTCGACCTGGACGCCGTACCGGCTGCGCAGCCGCTCCAGCGCCACGTCGGCGTGCGCCTCGCCCAGGCACCAGAGCACCACCTGATGGGTGTCCGGGTTCTGTTCGAGCCGCATCGTCGGGTCCTCGGCGACCAGTCGGGAAAGGCCCTGGGAGAGCTTGTCCTCGTCGGCCTTGCTGTGTGCCTGGATCGCGAGCGGCAGCAGCGGGTCCGGCATCTCCCACGGCTCCATGAGCAGCGGGTCGTCCTTCGACGACAGGGTGTCGCCGGTCTCCGCGCGGTTCAGCTTCGCCACACACGCCAGGTCACCCGCGATGCAGTGCGTGAGGGTCCGCTGCTGTTTGCCGAAGGGCGCCGACAGGGCGCCGATCCGCTCGTCGACGTCGTGGTCCTCGTGTCCCCGGTCGGCGAGCCCGTGCCCCGAGACGTGCACCGTCTCGTCGGGGTGCAGCGTCCCGGAGAAGACCCGCACCAGCGAGATACGGCCGACATAGGGGTCGCTGGCCGTCTTCACGACCTCGGCCACGAGGGGGCCGTCCGGATCGCAGGCCGCCCCGATCTCCCGCGGCGCGCCGTCCGGCGTCGTGACCGACGGGGCCTCGCGCTCCAGAGGCGTGGGGAAACCGCCGGTGATCAGCTCCAGCAGCTCGACGGTGCCGATGCCCTGCCGTGCGCCCTCGGCGGCGGGCGCCGCGGCCAGCACGGGGTGGAAGACACCGCGGGCGACGGCCCGCTCCAGGTCGTCGATGAGCGTCTTGACGTCGATCTCCTCGCCGCCGAGGTAGCGGTCCATGAGGGTCTCGTCCTCGCTCTCCGCGATGATCCCCTCGATCAGCCGGTTGCGCGCCTCCGCGATGTCCGGCAGCTGCTCGGGGCCCGGCTCGGACTCCTTGCGCTCCCCGGACGCGTAGTCGAACAGCTTCTGCGACAGCAGGCCGATCAGCCCGGTCACGGGCGCGTGCCCGTCCGGGCCCTGCGGGCCGTGCAGAGGCAGGTAGAGCGGCAGTACGGCGTCGGGGTCGTCCCCGCCGAACGCCTCCGCGCAGATCCGCGTCATCTCCTCGAAGTCCGCCCGCGCGGCCTCCAGATGCGTGATCACGATCGCTCGCGGCATGCCGACCGCCGCGCACTCCTCCCACACCATGCGGGTCGAGCCGTCGACGCCGTCGGAGGCCGAGACGACGAAAAGGGCCGCGTCCGCCGCTCGCAGACCGGCCCTGAGTTCCCCGACGAAGTCGGCGTATCCGGGGGTGTCCAAAAGATTGATCTTGTACCCGCCCCATTCCACGGGTACCAGGGAGAGCTGCACCGAGCGCTGCTGCCGGTGCTCGATCTCGTCGTAGTCGGAGACGGTGCCGCCGTCCTCCACACGGCCCGCCCGGTTCACGGCTCCCGCGGTCAGCGCGAGAGCCTCCACCAGAGTCGTCTTGCCCGATCCGGAGTGGCCGACCAGCACCACATTCCGTACGGACGCGGGGTGGTCGGCCGCCGTAGCCCTGCCGGCGGCCCCGGGGTGTGTGTTTGCCTTGTCGCCCATGGTCCTGCCTCCCGTGCACGGTGAGGTCACTGTGGGCGCGGACACGCGAGGGCCGCGTGCGGTGGCGGCTCCGGCGACGCCCGCGGTCCTTCGAGCTTTCCACTCCCGTCACGGTGCGTCCATACGACGGACGTGATCCCTCCTCCCGCGCAGGTGGGGCGCGGTGGTGGTCGGCCGCGCCCCCGCCGCGCCACCGGTGCGTTCAGGACAGGACACGGCAGGCCGATGCCCGACGGCCGCCCGCGCACACCCGTGGCTACGATGGGCCAGCCGACGGTCAGCAGGGGCCGCCCGGCGACACCGACCCTCGGGAAGGCCATGCTGAACAAGTACGCGCGTGCATTCTTCACGCGTGTCCTCACACCGTTCGCCGCGTTTCTGATCCGCAGGGGCGTCAGCCCCGACACGGTCACGCTCCTCGGCACCGCCGGAGTGATCGCGGGCGCGCTGGTCTTCTACCCCCGGGGCGAGTTCTTCTGGGGCACCGTCGTCATCACGCTGTTCGTGTTCTCGGACCTCGTCGACGGCAACATGGCCCGCCAGATGGGCCGTTCCAGCCGCTGGGGCGCCTTCCTCGACTCCACGCTCGACCGCGTCGCCGACGGAGCGATCTTCGGCGGCTTCGCCCTGTGGTACGCGGGCGGCGGCAACGACAACGTCCTGTGCGCGGTGTCGATCTTCTGCCTGGCCAGCGGCCAGGTGGTGTCGTACACCAAGGCGCGCGGCGAGTCGATCGGGCTGCCGGTGGCGGTCAACGGCCTAGTGGAGCGCGCCGAGCGCCTGGTGATCTCGCTGGTCGCCGCCGGTCTCTCGGGGCTGCACAAGTTCGGCGTGCCCGGCATCGAGGTCCTGCTGCCGATCGCCCTGTGGATCGTCGCCGTCGGCAGCCTCGTCACGCTGATCCAGCGCGTGGTCACCGTGCGTCGCGAGTCCGCCGAGGCGGAGGCGCAGGCCGCCGCCGCGGCGGACACGGCTCCGGAGGACTCCCCGCGCAACAGCGAGGCGACCTCGTGAGCGGTCTGCAGGAGCGCCTCACCGACGGGCTGTACGGCCTCGGCTGGGGCACCGTGAAGAAGCTGCCGGAACCCGTCGCCGTCCGCCTCGGCACCACGATCGCCGACGCCACCTGGAAGCGGCGCGGCCCGCTCGTCCGCCGCCTGGAGTCCAACTACGCGCGCGTGGTGCCGGACGCGAGCCCCGAGCGGCTCGCGGAGCTGTCCCGCGCGGGCATGCGGTCGTACCTGCGCTACTGGATGGAGTCCTTCCGGCTCCCCGCCTGGAGCGAGCAGCGGATAAGGACCGGCTTCGCCGCCGAGGACCTCCACCACCTCACCGACGGCCTCGCCGCCGGTCGGGGCGTCATCCTCGCCCTGCCCCACCTCGCCAACTGGGACCTCGCCGGCGCCTGGGTCACCACCGAGCTGAAGACCCCGTTCACGACGGTCGCCGAGCGCCTCAAGCCCGAATCCCTGTACGACCGCTTCGTCGCCTACCGCGAGGGGCTGGGCATGGAGGTCCTGCCGCACAACGGCGGCACCGCCTTCGGCACGCTGGCCCGGCGGCTGCGCGACGGCGGCCTGGTCTGCCTGGTCGCCGACCGGGACCTGTCCGCCTCCGGCGTCGAGGTCGACTTCTTCGGCGAGCCGACCCGGATGCCCGCCGGACCGGCCCTCCTCGCCCAGCAGACCGGAGCCCTGCTCCTGCCGGTCACGCTCTGGTACGACGACTCTCCCGTCATGCGGGGGCGGGTCCATTCCCCGGTCGAGGTACCCCAGTCAGGTACCCGCGCCGAGAAGACGTCTGTCATGACACAGGCGCTGGCGGATGCCTTCGCCACCGGCATCGCCGACCATCCGGAGGACTGGCACATGCTCCAGCGCTTGTGGCTCGCGGACCTCGATCCCACGAAGGATCCTGAGAGGACCTCCAAGGAATCCTCCGAGGACCCCGAGAAGGGACGCCCGTGAGGATCGGCATCGTCTGTCCCTACTCCTGGGACGTACCCGGGGGAGTCCAGTTCCACATCCGTGACCTGGCCGACCATCTCATCCGCCTCGGCCACGAGGTGTCCGTCCTGGCCCCCGCCGACGACGACACGCCCCTGCCGCCGTACGTGGTCTCCGCGGGCCGCGCGGTCCCGGTGCCCTACAACGGCTCGGTGGCCCGCCTGAACTTCGGGTTCCTGTCGGCGGCCCGGGTGCGGCGCTGGCTGCACGAGGGCACGTTCGACGTGATCCACATCCACGAGCCGGCCTCGCCCTCGCTCGGCCTGCTCGCCTGCTGGGCGGCCCAGGGGCCGATCGTCGCCACGTTCCACACCTCCAACCCGCGGTCGCGGGCGATGATCGCCGCGTACCCGATCCTCCAGCCCGCGCTGGAGAAGATCAGCGCGCGCATCGCGGTGAGCGAGTACGCCCGCCGTACCCTCGTCGAGCACCTCGGCGGCGACGCGGTCGTCATCCCGAACGGCGTCGACGTCGACTTCTTCGCCCGTGCCAAGCCCAAGCCCGACTGGCAGGGCGACACGCTCGGCTTCGTCGGCCGTATCGACGAGCCCCGCAAGGGCCTGCCCGTTCTGATGAAGGCGCTGCCGAAGATCCTCGCCGAGCGTCCGCAGACCCGGCTGCTGGTCGCCGGGCGCGGGGACGAGGAGGAGGCCGTGGCCTCGCTGCCCGAGGAACTGCGTTCGCGCGTGGAGTTCCTCGGCATGGTCAGCGACGAGGACAAGGCGCGCTTCCTGCGCAGCGTCGACGTGTACGTCGCCCCCAACACCGGCGGCGAGAGCTTCGGCATCATTCTCGTCGAGGCCATGTCGGCGGGAGCCCCGGTGCTCGCCTCCGACCTCGACGCGTTCGCCCAGGTCCTCGACCAGGGCGCCGCGGGCGAGCTGTTCGCCAACGAGGACGCCGACGCGCTCGCCACCGCCGCCGTACGCCTCCTCGCCGACCCCGCCCGCCGCGCCGAGCTCCGCGAACGCGGCAGCGCCCATGTACGCCGCTTCGACTGGTCGACGGTCGGCGCGGACATCCTCGGCGTCTACGAGACGGTCACCGAGGGCGCGGCGTCGGTGGCGGCGGACGAACGGATCGGCCTGCGGGCACGGCTGGGTCTGGCCAGGGACTGAGACGGGGGTCCGGTAACCGGGCTCCGGCCCGCCAGGCGGGCGGGATGGCGGCCGCGCCGCGCCGGTGGGGCAACCCTCGGCGGCGGTGCGTGCGGGCCGGGGGCTCTGAAGGCCTGGGCTTCGGGTGGGTCCGGCGGGCGTGCTCGGCAGCCGAGCCCTCCCGGCGGGCGAAGTCGCGGTGCCGCGGCCAGGAGAGGGCCCCTCGGCGGGACGGCCCCGGCGGCGGCACGGGCTGGTGCCCGTACGCCGGGCCTCGGGCGGGCCGGGGCGG
>NZ_JAMGBG010000003.1 GCF_023516595.1 Streptomyces neyagawaensis
CCCAGGCCGTTCTGCGTGATCTCCTCGCCGGTCACCGCCTTGACGACGTCCGGGCCGGTGATGAACATCTGCGAGGTCTCGCGGACCATGAACACGAAGTCCGTCAGGGCGGGGCTGTAGGCCGCGCCGCCCGCGCAGGGGCCGAGCATCACGCTGATCTGCGGGATGACACCGCTCGCCTTGGTGTTGCGCTGGAAGATGCCGCCGTAGCCGGCGAGGGCGGAGACGCCCTCCTGGATACGGGCGCCGGCGCCGTCGTTGAGGGAGACCAGCGGGGCACCGGCCGCGATGGCCATGTCCATGATCTTGTGGATCTTCGTGGCGTGGGCCTCACCCAGGGCGCCGCCGAAGATACGGAAGTCATGGGCGTAGACGAAGACCGTGCGGCCCTCCACCGTGCCCCAGCCGGTGATCACACCGTCGGTGTACGGCTTCTTGGCCTCCAGACCGAAGCCGGTGGCCCGGTGCCGGCGCAGCTGCTCGACCTCGTTGAAGGAGCCCGGGTCCAGCAGCAGCTCGATACGCTCCCGGGAGGTCAACTTCCCCCTGGCGTGCTGGCGTTCGGTGGCCTTCGGGTCCGTTCCGTCCCGGGCCTCCTCCTTGAGCAGCCGGAGTTCGTCCAGGCGTTCGCGCGCGGTGGGCGGCGAGGCCGTCCTGACGGCCGGGTCGGCGGCGGTTGTGTCGGTTGCGAGCATGGGTCTCTCACTCTCGTGTGGAACCGTGGTGGGCGACCACGCGGTCCGCGGCGTACGGCAGGACGCCCACCAGGGCGACGGCGAGGACGGACAGGGCGGCCGTCCGCTCTCCCGCGCCCGAGGCGACGACCGCGGCGACCACGGCCGGGACCAGGGCAGCCGCGAACTGAACGGCGGTCTGGTACAGGGCCGCGGCGGTCGCCCGCTCGGATGCCGCGATCCGCGACGTGGCCTGGATGTTGAGCGCCGCGAAAGCCAGCACGAACCCGGCGCCCATCAGGAGCAGCGACGGCAGTACGTCGGTGGTGTAGCGGACGGTCGTACCGGACGCCCGCACGGCGTACAGCAGACAGGCCGCCACCGGGCACAGCGCTCCCAGGGCGATCAGCCGAGCCGTGCCGAACCGCTTCACCAGCCGCTGCGTCAACAGCGTGGTGACGACCACCGGGGCGCTCGCTGGCAGGAAGGCCAGCGCCGTCTGCCAGGGGGACCAACCGTGCCGGGTCTGCAGGCGCACCGTGGCGAGCAACAGCAGCCCCAGGTAGGAGCCGTTGAGGGCCGCTGCGCCGAGCATCGAGCGGACGAGCATGGTGTTGGCGAGCACCTCGAAGCGGATCAGCGGCTGCCGCGCGAACCGTTCCGCGGTGACGAAGACCGCTGCGAGCAGCGCGGCGAGTGCGAAGGCGATGATCGTGGGCGGCGCGGACCAGCCGGCCCGGGGGACCGACATCACCCCGTACACCAGCGCCGACAGCGCTCCGGTGAAGGACGCGGCGCCGGTCGCGTCGAAGGACCGCCTCATCGACGGACCCGGCTCGTCTACGGGGACGAGCCGCAGTCCGAGGACGAGGAGGACGAGTACGGCGGGAGCGGGGAACAGGAAGGCCCACCGCCAGCCGATCCCGGTGAGCGCCCCGGACAACAGCAGTCCGGAGGTGAACCCGGCGGCGCCGAAGAACGCGTACACCGAGACCGCCCGATCGCGGTCCGGGCCCTCGCGGAACGCGGAACTGATGATCGCGAGCCCGGTCGGAGCGGTGAGCGCGGCACAGCAGCCCTTGACGAACCTCATGGCGATCAGCAGCCACGGCTCGCTCGTCAGGCCGGCCATCAGGGACGCGGCGGCGAAGACGAGGAGCGCGGCCAGATAGACCCGGCGGCGTCCCAGCGCCTCCACCACACGGGCACCGAACAGCAGCAGCCCGCCGAACCCCAGAGCGAACCCGCTGACCAGCCACTGCGATGCGACCAACGGCATCCCGAGGCCCGCGCCGACCGAGGGCAGCGCCACGATCACCACGGACACCTCGAGCGCGTCGATGAGCATGTTGCCCGCCAGCACGATCAGCAGGCCCCACTGCCCCGCACCCCACCGCCCGGCCGTCGGCCCGGCTTCGGGGGAACCCCACGCTCCCTCGGGAACACTCCTGGGTCTCGTCATCGGTGATCCGCCCCTCAGCCGAGCAGCGTTCCGCCGCTGGCGTCGATGAACGCGCCGGTGACCCAGCGTGCGTCGGGGGAGGCGAGGAAGGCCACGACGTCGGCGACGTCCCGCGGCTCCCCGACCCGGCCGAAAGCCGACAGCTGCGCCATCTGCTCGACCGCCTCCGGTATGTCGAAGACGGGACTGCCGTTGCGGGTGATGCCCGGCGCCACGCTGTTGATGGTGATGTTGCGCGGTGCGAGGTACTTGGCGAAGTGCAGGGCGAGTTGCTCCACCGCTCCCTTCGTCATCGCGTACGCGATCTCGTCGGGGTTGGCGAAGCGGGTGAGGCCGGAGGAGATGTTGACGATACGGCCCCCCTCGGTCAGGTTGGCCAGGGCCCGCTGGATGATGAAGAACGGCGCCCTGACATTGACGGCGAACAGCCGGTCGAACTTCTCCTGGGTGGTGTCCTCCACGGAGACTCCGCCCATCACCCCGGCGTTGTTGACGACGATGTCCAGATCGGTCGACCCGGTGCGCTCCTTCAACCCTTGTTCGAGGGCGAGGAACAACTCGTGGACGTCGCCGGGCACACCGAGTTCGGCCTGCACCACGAAGGCCCGGCCGCCGTCACTCTCGATCGACGTGACGACGTCCTCGGCCGCCTCCACGCCGGTGGAGCAGTGCACCGCGACGAGCGCCCCCTCCCGGGCCAGCCGTTCGGCGATCGCGCGGCCTATGCCCCGGCTCGATCCCGTGACCAGTGCCGTCTTGCCGGTGAGCCTGTTCATGTTGTGTCTCCGTTCGGCTGGGGGGTTTCGTGTGGTCCGTTCGACCGAGAGGTTTCGTGCGGCGTCGGCGTGGTCGAGCCGCGCCGGCTCTCCGAACCAGGTCCGCAGGGCCGCGACCAGTGGTTCCGGGCCGGGAGGTCCGGCCGAGGCGATCCAGACGACATGGCCGTCCGGGCGGACGAGCACGGCATCGGTGCCGGACAGCCCGACGGCCTCCGGTCCGGCCGCCAGGACGTCCACCCGGTCCGCCCAGGGCGCGGCGGCCCGGCGCAGCCGCAGGTGGTGTTCCGGGTCGCCGTAGGCGTCGATCAGCAGGCCCCGGCCGGAGCGCACGGGGTGACCGTGCGCCAGGCGGGCACCCAGCAGCGAAGGGCCGCCGGGGCCGGTGTCGTAGCGGATGTCCAGGCCGGATACCGCCCCGGCCAGCCGTTGCCGGACGGGTTCCAGGGCGATGATTTCGGCGAGGACGCTGCGGGCGGCCTCCACCTCCGGGCCGCCGAGCAGCAGCAGCGCCTGGGCGTTGATGTTCGCCAGGACCCGCCGGCCGACGGCGTGACGTTCGGCGTGGTAGCTGTCGAGGAGTCCGGCGGGCGCCCGGCCGCCGACCTGGAGGGCCAGCTTCCAGCCGAGGTTGACCGCGTCCTGGAGGCCGAGGTTGAGCGCCTGGCCTCCGATGGGCATCTGCTGATGGGCCGCGTCGCCCGCGAACAGCACGCGGCCGTGCCGGTACCGGGCCAGCTGGCGGGAGGCGTCGTCGAAGGAGTTGACCCACAGCGGTGTGCCGGGGGAGATGTCCTCGCCGGTGACGCGCCGCCAGGCGTCGCGGATGTCGGCGAACTCCGGGTCACGGGTGCGCTGTCCGGCGGCGCTGCCGAACTCGTGCACCATGACCCGGGTGACCCCCTGCGGATTGCGGGCCGCGATGGCCAGCCCCCGCTCCAGCCGCTGGAAGCGCCGGGCCGGGATGTCGATCCCGGCGACGTCCGCCCGGATCAGCTCCCGGCCCGCGTCCCGGCCGGGGAACTCCGCCCCGGTGAGCCGGCGGACCGTGCTGTGCCCGCCGTCGCAGCCGACGAGGTACTGCGCGCTGATCCGGACCGGCCCGGCGGGCCCCGACACCTCGGCCTCCACCCGGTCCTGATGAGGCGTCACCGAGGTGAGTGCGTGACCGCGTCGGAGACGGGCGCCGAGAGACAGGGCCCACTCCTGGAGGACCGCTTCCGTGCGGACCTGGGGGGCCTTCCACTGGCCGGGGTACGGGCCCGGCAGTGTCAGGTCCAGCGGGATGCCGCCGAAGTGGCCCATGACGTCGTTCGGCAGTTCCCCGAAGCCGTTCAGCAGCCCCCGGGAGGCGAAGATCTCCATGGTGCGGGCGTGCAGGGTCGACGCACGTGACTCGGTGGTCGGTTCGGCCCTGCTCTCCACCACGACGACGTCCACCCCGCCGAGCCGCAGTTCCCCGGCGAGCATCAGCCCCACGGGGCCCGCCCCCACCACGACGACCTGGGTGTCGATACGGGGCTGTACGTCCGCTGCGCCGGCCATGGTCAACCCTTGGCTTCGGCGTAGTCCTTGGCGTGGCCGAGCGTGGCCAGGCTGTTGGTGCTCAGCGCGCCCTGGACGTACTCGCGGGCCTCGGCGACGCCGGCCTCGGGGCCGAGGACGCGGGTGATGTTCTCCGGGTTGATCACCACGGTGTGTTGCGAGGACGCGGTGGTGACGACGGTGCCGTCGGCCTCCTCGTGCTCCACGAACGTCCAGTAGCCGGTGTGCAGGGACATGAGCGCGGGCAGGGTGATCTGCTTGTACGCGATCTTGTGGTGGGGGAAGGTCACCCGGATGGACTTCGTGGTGTGCGTGGAACCGTCCTTGGCCCGGGTGTCCATCTCCAGGGTCTGCAGCCCGTTGGTGTCCTCCTCGAACCGGACCTTGGCCACGTGCGGCAGTCGCTCGGCCCACAGCTGGGCCTCGTTGACGAAGTCGAAGACGTTCTTGGCGGAGCCGTTGATCCGGACGCTGTCCTCGAAGGACAGCAACAGCTCCCGGGACTGGGCGACGGCCCGTTCCACATTGCCCTTCAGAGCCGCCAGTTCGGAGCGGGAGTTGCGGTCGACGGCGTTGTCGATCCACTCCAGGCTCTTCGGGTCGTCGTCGACCGCGCGGTAGTCGTGCAGCAGACGGACCCGGGACTCGCTGTCCGAGAGCGTCTCGATGACCCAGGTGCCGCCCATCGTGGCCACCGGAGGGGTCGATATCGTCTGGCGGAAACCGATCCGCAGGGCCTCGGGGTCGAGGGTGCGGCGCGAGGTCCAGTTCTTGGGCTCGCCGTTGGCGGTGGCCCAGATCCGGATGACCTCCTCCTTCTCACCGCGTTCCACATGGTCCACGTGGATGGTCGGTGGGAAGATCCTCGGCCAATTCTCGACCTCGGCGATGAGCCGGTACACGTCGGCGGCCGGTGCCGCCACGACGATCTCGTGCTCGACCTCGCGAAGTGCGCTGGGGGGCATGTCTGTTCTCCTTTCCGGCGGGGGTCCCAAGGAGCCCGAGGGGCGGGTGCCGTACGGTCGGCGGTCAGAAGTTGCCGAGGCCGCCGCAGACGTTGAGGGCCTGCGAGGTGATGGAGGCAGCGGGGTCGGACACCAGGTAGCCGACGAGACCGGCGACCTCTTCCGGGGTGGAATAGCGGCCGAGCGGGATCTTCGCGGAGAACTTCTCCATGATCGCCTCCTCGGTGGTGTCGTAGGCCGCGGCATAGCCCTGCCGGACGCGCTGCGCCATCGGCGTCTCGACATAGCCCGGGCAGACCGCGTTGACGGTGATGCCGGTCGGCGCCAGCTCATTGCCCAGGGCCTTGGTGAAACCGACGACGCCGTGCTTGGAGGCCGAGTAGGGGGCGCCCAGGACGACGCCCTGCTTGCCGGCCGTCGAGGCGATGTTGATGATGCGCCCGCGCTTCTTCTGACGCATGCCGCCGGTGGTGAGGACTTCCTTGGTCATCCGGAACACGCTGTGGAGATTGGTGTCGATGACGTCCTGCCACAGTTCTTCGTCGATGTCGGCGGTGACCCCACCACCGGACCGGCCGGCGTTGTTGACCAGCACGTCGACGGTGCCGAAGCGTTCGACGGCGGCTTCGACGAACTGTCGCACCGCGTCCGTCGAACGGACGTCGAGGACGGCGCCGTCCACGTCGAGGCCTTCCTCGCACAGCTCCTTGACGGTGGCGGCGACGTTCTCGGCGTTCCGGGCGCCGATGAACACCCGATGGCCGGTCGAGGCCAGCAGCCGGGCCACGGCGAGCCCGATACCGCTGGTGGCACCGGAGACGAGCGCGACCTTCCGCGTCGTTTCGCTGTCGGTGTCCCGCTGTTCGGCGACAGGGGTGACGGTCATGTTCTTCCTCCGTGCTCGGTTCAGGCCGCGGCGGCGAGGTGGCTGTTGACCAGGTCGATGAGCGCGCGCGGCGTCGTCACGTCGGCCATCGCCGACTCGTCCAGCGAGATGTCGTACTCACGCTCGATGCGGCTGCTGGTCTCCAGCAGGGCGAGGGACTCGTAGCCCAGCTCCACGAACTCCATGTCGAGGATCTCGCCGTCGAGGTCGACGCCTTCGTCGGCGCCCGCGCCTTCGAGGAGGATCCGCTTGAGGTCGACGAGAGTGAACGGGGACATGTGTGTTTCCCTTCCGGTCATCGGGGTGTGCGAGGGGGGCGTGGCGCGTGTGGGGGCGCGCCCGGTCGGCGGCCCGTGCCGCCGGGCTGGTCAGACGGCCCGTACGACGAGCGCGGAGTTGAAACCGCCGTGGCCGCGGGCCAGTACCAGGGCGCTGCGCACGGGAAGACGGCGGGGCTCGCCGGTGACCAGGTCGAGGTCATGGTCGGCGGCGGGTTCGACGTTGCTGGTCGGCGGTATGACACCGTCCTGGACGGCCAGCAGCGCGGTCGCGACATCGAGGGCGGCGGCACCGGAGTAGAGCCGACCGGTCATGGTCTTCGGCGCGGTCACGGGCACCCCGCGCGGGCCGAAGACCGCGTTGATCGCCGCCGCCTCGGCGCGGTCCAGTTCCGGGACCGCCGCCGCGTCCGCGAACACCACGTCGATGTCCGACGGCCGTGCCCCGGCGTCCGCCAGAGCCAGCTCGATCGCCTTGCCCAGACCCGGCTCACGGCCGGTTTCCGGCCCGGCGTCGAAGGTCGCCGCATAGCCGGCGATCTCGCCGTACACGCGCGCTCCGCGCCGACGGGCCGCCGCCCCGTCCTCCACGATCAGGATGGCGCCGCCCTCGCCCGGCACATGTCCCCGGGCCTCCGCGTCGAACGGCACATAGGCCCGCGCGGGATCGTCGCTGGTGCTCAGACGGCCGCCGGCGAGCTGGGCCACCCAGCCCCAGGTGCAGATCGAGGCGTCGACACCGCCGGAGACGACGAGCGGGGTCCCCTTGCGGATCTGGCGCCTGGCCTGCGCGAGGGCGTCCAGTCCGCCGGCCTGGTCGCTCACGACCACTCCGCTGGGGCCCTTCATTCCGTTGCGGATCGAGATCTGGCCGCTGTTGACGGCGTAGAACCACGCGAACGACTGGTAGGCGCTGACGTACTCACTGCCCTGGGACCACAGTTTGCGCAGTTCGCCCTGACCGAACTCGAAGCCGCCGGAGGAACTGGCCGTCACCACACCCATGTCGAAAGCGGGCAGTTCACCCGGCTCGACCCCGGCGTCCCGCAGCGCCCAGTCCGCCGCCGCCAGCGCGAGCTGGGTCATCCGGTCGGTCTGCGGGATCAGACGGCCCGGGATGTGCTCCTGCGCGACGAAGCCGGGAATCTCACCCGCCAGCCGCGCCGGATAGGAACTCGGCTCGAAGCGGGTGATCGGGCCGATCCCGCTCCGGCCGACCAGCGTGGCCTTCCAGTACTCGTCCGTGCCCAGGCCGTTGGGCGCGGCCACCCCGAGGCCGGTCACCACGGCCGACGCGCTCATGCGACCCTCCGGTCGGGCCGGGCCAGCACCATCGCGCTCTGGAAACCGCCGAAGCCGCTGCCCACGGTGAGGACGGCGTCCGTGAGCTGGTCGCGCGCCTCCAGCGGGACGTAGTCCAGGTCGCACTCGGGGTCGGGGGTGTGCAGGTTGGCGGTGGGCGGCACCGTGTTGTTCTCCATGGCGAGGGCGGACGCGGCGATCTCGATGGCCCCGATCGCGCCGAGCGAGTGGCCGACCATCGACTTGATGGAGCTGACCGGGGTCCGATAGGCGTGGTCGCCGAGGCTTCGCTTGAACGCCGCCGTCTCATGACGGTCGTTCTGCTTGGTGCCCGAGCCATGGGCGTTGATGTAGTCGATCTGGTCACCGGGCATCCGCGCCTCGTCGAGCGCGACCCGGATCGCCTCGGCCATCTCCGCGCCGTCCGGCCGCAGACCGGTCATGTGGTACGCGTTGCTGCGGGTGGCGTACCCCGCGATCTCGGCGTACACATGGGCGCCGCGCGCGGCGGCACTCTCCAGCTCCTCCAGGACGAACACCGCCGCTCCCTCGCCCAGCACGAATCCGTTGCGGGTGCCGTCGAAGGGGCGGGAGGCCCGCTCCGGTTCGTCATGCCGGGGCGTGGTCGCCTTGATGGCGTCGAAGCACGCCATGGTGATCGGGGAGATCGGCGCGTCCGTCGCACCGGCGATCATGACGTCGACGGAACCCTCACGGATCAGCTCGACGGCGTGACCCACCGAGTCCAGACCCGAGGTGCAGCCCGTGGACACCACCGTGCTGGGACCCCGGGCACCGACCGTCCGCGCGACCTCGGCGGTGAAGGAACTGGGCACCAGGTACTCGTACAGATGGGGTACGGCGTACTCGTGGTCGACGAGTTCCAGCCGACCGCCGTCACTGACGATCCGGTACTCCTGGTCGAGGCCCGTCGTGGCGCCCACGGCGCTGCCGATGGTGACGCCGACACGAAAGGGATCGTAGGAGTCGAGCTCGATCCCGCTGTCCGCGACCGCACCGCGCGCCGCGACGACCGCGAACTGCGCGGCCCGGTCCATGCGCCGCACCTCCTGCGGGCGCAGTCCGTGCATCTCGGGATCGAAGTCGATCTCCGCCGCGACCCGGGAGCGGAACGGCGAAGGATCGAAGAAGGTGATCCGACGGGTCGCGGTCCGTCCCTCGCTCAACAGCTCCCAGAAGTTCTTGACACCGACACCGCCGGGAGCGAGGACCTCCATCCCGGTGATGACGACCCGTCGCCCGCTCACCTGGCCTCCCAGTGGTAGAAGCGGGTGGCCATGGCGTCGGCCGGGGAGCGCCAGGTCGCCGGGTCGTAGGCCTCGATGAAGGGCTTCAGGTCGTCGCTGATGGCGACGAACCGGGGGTCCGTCCTGGCCTCCTGGATGAGCCGGTCGCCGTTGTCCTCGGCGAAGTCCTGGAGGTGGAAGTAGAGGCCCCGGTACGAGAAGAGCTGGCGGCGTCGGGTGCCCATGCGATGGGGCATGTCCGTCGTGTCGAAGGCGTTGAACAGCTGTGCCACGTCAGCGCTGGAGTCCGGCGCCATCCGTGCGACGATCAGGGTACTGTGCATGCTTCTCTCGCTTTCCTCTGCTTTTCGTTCGTTTCCTGCGGTTTCCGGTACGGGACACCGGTTCGGGACACCGGTTCGGGACACCGGTTCGGGAGGACGACCTAGCCGGCGGGGCCGAACCAGCGGTCCAGGGCCATGGGCAGATCGCTGTGGCAGCCGGGCGCCGCCCACGCCACGTAGCCGTCGGGGCGGATCAGCACGGCGGTGGTGCCCGCGAGCTCACTGTCCTCGGCGAGGCCCTGCGGCTGCCCGGTCACGATGTCCACGCGGTCCCGCCACCCGGCGGCGCGGCGCCGAAGCTCCGGATTGTCGGCCAGGTCGAGCAGGACACCGCGCCCCGCGTGCAGCGCCTCCGTGCTGCTGCCGACGCTCCTGCCGGTGCCCTCGGACAGCTTCAGGTGCGGCATACGGCGACCGAGCAGCGGATGCCGTCCCCCGGCGACCGGGTACCGGATCTCCAGACCGCTGACCATCCCGGCGAGGTGCCGGCTCACCGGCAGATAGGTGATCAGCTCGGTGAACACATCGCGCAGCGGCTGCACTTCGGGCCCACTCAGGAAGAGCAGCCCCTGGGCCCGGGTGTTCATCAGCAACCGCCGGCCCACCGGGTGGCGCTCGTCGTGATAGGTGTCCAGCAGGGACTCGGGGGCCCGGCCCCGCACCACGGCGGCCAGCTTCCAGCCCAGGTTCACGGCGTCCTGGATGCTGGTGTTCATCCCCTGGCCGCCTGCCGGGAGGTGGATGTGCGCCGAGTCGCCGGCCAGGAAGACCCGGCCCTGCCGGTACTCGGTGACCTGGCGCGTCGCATCGCCGAACGAACTGACCCAGACCGGCTCACCGTGCGAGATGTCGTCGCCGGTGAGGCGCTTCCAGGCCGCCGCCACCTCGTCGTAGGAGGGCGGCGTCTCCCGCCGCTGCGGCGGCGTGCCCCGTTCGCACACGATCAGCCGGGTGATCCCACCGGGCAGCGGACCGACCATGACCATGCCGCCCGGCAACGTCTCACCGATCATGCGGGGCTCCAGGTCGAGCCCCTTCACATCGGCGAGGAACATCTCCAACGTGGCCGGTGTGCCCGGGAAGTCGAAGCCCACGGTCTTGCGCACGACACTGCGCCCGCCGTCACAGCCCACCAGATAACCGGCGGTCAACTGGTGTACGCCGTCCGGACCTTGGACCTCGACCTCCACCAGGTCACCGGTGTCCTTGAGGGACAGCAGCTCGTGCCGGCGCCGGATGTCCGCGCCCAGTTCCTCGGCCCAGTTCTCCAGAACCGTCTCCGTGTGGGACTGCGGCACGGTCTTGGCGGCCTGGTGAGCGCCGTCGAGCACGGCGAAGTCGACGGGCAGACCGCCGAAGTGGCCCTGGTTGCTGATCTCGATGTCACCGAACCGCGAGAGCAGCCCCCGCTGGTCGAAGACCTCCATGGTGCGCGCCGTGAACCCCAGGCCCCTGGACTCACCCGTCCGTGCGGCCAGGCGCTCGATGACGACGACGTCGACACCCGCCAGTCGTAGCTCCCCGGCGAGCATCAACCCGGCCGGCCCCGCTCCGACGACAATTACTTCGGCGTCCATATGTTCTCCTCGGTCGACCACGGTCAGAATTCAGGGGATTTCTGGCGCACATGTCGGCAAGCAGCCCAGCGGATCAGAACTGTGGCCCGGATGGTCTGCGGCCCGGACGGTCTGCGGCCCGGACGGTTCGTCAGTCCTTGATCTCGCAGATGACCGCGCCCTGGGCCACGGCGGCCCCGACCTCGATTCCGAGGTCCTTGACCGTGCCCGCTTTGTGCGCGTTCAGGGGCTGTTCCATCTTCATGGCTTCGAGGACGACGACCAGGTCGCCTTCCTCGACGTCCTGGCCTTCCTCGACGGCGACCTTGACGATGGTGCCCTGCATGGGAGAGGCGAGGGTGTCGCCGGAGGCGACGGGGCCGGACTTCTTCGCGGCACGGCGTGCGGGCTTGGCGCCGGCGGCCAGGCCGGTGCGGGCGAGGGTCATGCCGAGGGAGGCGGGGAGGGAGACCTCCAGGCGTTTGCCGCCGACCTCGACGACGACGGTTTCGCGGCCGGCCTCGTCCTTGGCCGCGGGGGTGTCGGCGGGGGCGGTGAAGGGTTTGATGTCGTTGGCGAAGTCGGTTTCGATCCAGCGGGTGTGGACGGTGAACGGGTCGGTCGAGCCGGTGAGTTCGGGGGCGAAGGCCGGGTCGGTGACGACCGTACGGTGGAAGGGGATGGCGGTGGCCATGCCTTCGACGGTGAACTCGCTCAGGGCGCGGGCTGCGCGCTGGAGGGCCTGTTGGCGGGTGGCGCCGGTGACGATCAGCTTGGCGAGCAGAGAGTCCCAGGCGGGGCCGATGACGCTGCCGGATTCGACGCCGGCGTCGAGGCGGACGCCGGGACCGGTGGGCGGGGTGAAGGTGGTGACGGCGCCGGGGGCAGGGAGGAAGTCGCGGCCGGGGTCTTCACCGTTGATGCGGAACTCGAAGGAGTGGCCGCGCAGGGGCGGGTCGTCGTAGCCGAGTTCTTCGCCGTCGGCGATGCGGAACATCTCCCGTACCAGGTCGATGCCGGTGACTTCCTCGGTGACCGGGTGTTCGACCTGGAGGCGGGTGTTGACCTCCAGGAAGGAGATGGTGCCGTCGTTGCCGACGAGGAACTCCACGGTGCCGGCACCGATGTAGCCCGCTTCCTTGAGGATGGCCTTGGAGGCGCGGTACAGCTCGGCGTTCTGTTCGTCGGTGAGGAAGGGGGCGGGGGCTTCTTCGACGAGTTTCTGGTGGCGGCGTTGCAGGGAGCAGTCGCGGGTGGAGACGACGACCACGTTGCCGTGGCGGTCGGCCAGGCACTGGGTTTCGACGTGGCGGGGCTTGTCGAGGTAGCGCTCGACGAAGCACTCGCCGCGGCCGAAGGCGGCGACGGCCTCCCGGACGGCGGAGTCGTACAGCTCGGGGACTTCTTCGAGGGTGTGGGCGACCTTCAGGCCGCGTCCGCCGCCGCCGAAGGCGGCCTTGATGGCAATGGGCAGACCGTGCTGCTCGGCGAAGGCGACGACCTCGTCGGCTCCGGAGACCGGGTCGGAGGTGCCGGCGACGAGGGGTGCGCCCGCACGTTGGGCGATGTGACGGGCCGCCACTTTGTCGCCGAGGTCGCGGATGGCCTGCGGGGGCGGGCCGATCCAGATCAGGCCCGCGTCCAGGACCGCCTGCGCGAAGTCCGCGTTCTCCGAGAGGAAGCCGTAGCCCGGGTGCACTCCGTCCGCGCCACACTCACGGGCCGCACCCAGCACCTTCTCGATGTCGAGGTAGCTCGTGGCCGGAGCGTCGCCGCCCAGGGCGAACGCCTCGTCCGCGAAGCGGACATGCGGCGCGTCCCGGTCCGGGTCGGCATAGACGGCCACGCTCGCGATACCGGCATCCCGGCACGCACGCGCCACACGGACGGCTATTTCGCCACGATTGGAGATCAGGGCCTTTTCTGGCATGGAAACACCACCTCAAAAGGACCACTCTCTTCCGGAGTGTCGAGGAAGGAGAATCGGTGAGTGGTGTAAATCCTCTTCGTTTCCGCGTGGGCAGGTCAAGGCGGGAAATAAAGAGGTCCGTGATGAATCATCAGAAGAATGTCAAGGCGTCCACATGAATGACGGGCAACGTCAAAGGAATGTCAATCGCCACGCTGAAACCCCCGCAGGGTTTCAGCGTATACCGAGGCGATGGGCGCCCGGCCCCTTCTCGCCGAGTACGTCATAGGGGTTGGCCAACTGGCACCGCTCCAGGGTGAGGCAGCCGCAGCCGATGCAGTCGGTCAGGGCGTCCCGGAGGGCGATCAACTGCTCGATGCGCCGGGTCAGGTCCTCGTACCAGTGCTCCGAGACGCGGGCCCAGTCCTCCGGAGTCGGAGTACGGCCTTCGGGCAGCAGGTCGAGGACCTCGCGGATCGCCGCGAGCGGTATGCCGAGGCGCTGGGACACCCGGATGAAGGAGACCCGCCGGAGTGTGTCCCGCGCATAACGGCGCTGGTTCCCGGAGGTGCGCGCGCTGCGGACCAGTCCCTGCCGCTCGTAGAAGCGCAACGTGGACGTGGGCACACCGGCGCGCCGCGCGAACTGACTGATGGTCATGTGCGGCGCGGGCCGCGGATCGCTCATGCGCCGGAGTCCACGGAGGGGCTGATGGGACCAGGGGCCCCATGGCCCGCCCCCGAGTCGGAGCGGACGGCGTCCTCCCAGGCCTGCTGGAGCAGCGCGGTCATCTCGTCCGGGCTCTGCGGCCCGAAGACCGCGTAGGTCTCCTGAACGACGTAGCTGGGTACCCCGCGAAGGCCGAGCCGCCGAGCCAGCTGCTGGTCCTGGCGGACGGAATCGGCGTACCGGCCGCTCCTGAGCGCCTCCGCGGCCTCCTCCTGGTCGAGCCCCACTTCGCCCGCGAGGCGGACCAGCGTGTCGCTGTCGGAGAGCACGGCCCCCTCGCCGGTATAGGCCGCCATCAGCCGGCCCAGCATGAGGTCGGCGCGACCGTGGCCTGCGGCGAAATGCGTCAGGCGGTGCGCGTCGAAGGAGTTGACCACGCGGATCGCGTCGATCCGGTACTCCAGGTCCAGATCCGCGGCGATCGAGGCGACCTGCCCGAGCACCTTGGCCGCGTGCGCCTTGCTGGTGCCCATGTCGCGGGCCGACCTCTCCAGCAGGGGCTGGGCGCTGTCGCGCGGTGTACCCGGGTCGAGTTCGAAGCTGTGATACCGCACCGTCACCGCGTCCCGATGGTCGAACTGCGCCAGAGCGGTGTCGAACTGGGCTTTGCCGATCGGACACCAGAGGCAGACGATGTCGGACCAGATGTCCACGGTGATCTCTGTCATGGCGTCAAGCCTAGGTACATGGGCTTACTGGAAGTGAGCCCATACCTCTGGGTAAGCTCAGTACATGAAGGTCCGTGACGAGCTCACACGCCATCAGTCGGCCGGGGAAAGTGACGCGTTCCATACGGACTGTCCTGGACGACATGTCCTCAACCACGTCACCAGCCGCTGGGGTGTGCTGATCCTCAGCGCGTTGCGCGAAGGCGACCTGCGGTTCTACGAGCTACGGGACCGGATCGGCGGGATCAGCGAGAAGATGCTGTCCCAGAACCTCCGCGTCCTGTGCCGGGACGGACTGGTCAGCCGGGAGGTCGTGCCCGATTCGCCGCCCCGGGTCTCGTACGGCCTGACCCCGCTCGGCAGCGGACTCGCCCAGCGCACACACGCCCTCGTCGAGTGGATCACCCTGCACACTCACGACATCGTCGACGCCCAGACGGCGTACGACGCGGCGGCCGGCACCTCGCATAAGTGAAGTGCGGTCAGCCGGCTCTACCGTCTTGATCGGGCCATTCGCGGGGTGGGGTCGCCCGGGGGTGCTGGGTGGGGCTGTCAGTCGGCTGCCGCCTCGTGGCCTGCGTAGCTTCGCCGCCCGGCACCCCACGACGGCCCGGCCGCCGATCAGGTCGCCATCAGGCCAGGATGCGCCGCGATCCGCGGCCCGTCCGCCCCGGCGACGAAGCCGCCGTCGAACTCAAGCTGCTGACGGGCTACCGGACATCGGCCGCTAGGAAGCGATGTCCCGCGAGTACCGGCAGGAGATCACGCACGGCTCGGCGAGCGCGTGGTCCTTCGCGTCCGCCAGCCCGCCCGGGATGCTGGGGTGGTTCATGTAGGCGTGGAAGGCGTCCTCGTCCACCCATGCGGGGTTGTTGAGGAACTCCGTGCCGTCGAGGCTGACATACGGGGTGGCGGACACGAAGCCGGGAATCGTGTGCTTCCATTCCCCTGTCCTGAGCAGGACGTCATGGATCTTCATGGCCGTCTCGCGGTCCTGGACCGGTCGCGTCGCCACCACGCTGTACCCCGCTTCCTTGTCGGCGTCCGGGCCGGTGAACCCCGCGACCTGCGTACCGACGAAAGCGGCCCGATCGGTGATCGTGGCCTTGGCGAGACACTCGGTGAAGGTGTTGCCCCGCGCTGCCACCGCGGCCGAGTACGCCTTGAAGTCCTGCTCTCGCTCCCAGCGGACCCGTGTGACGATCGTGTCCTCCGCCACACTGAGGTGGACGCGTGCGCCGAGGAACCCGGGCGCCTCGCGGTACTCGCGTTCCACCGTCTCCTTGAACGCGTCCACCAACTCGACGGCGCCCCCGTCACCCGCCACCTTGATGCTGTCAAAGACGAAGATCCCCGGCTCCGGCTCCGTCAATACCATCTGGGACATTCTGAACTCCTTCGGCTCTCGGCCTTCATGCTTCATGTTTTCCTACGCCACCTGTGCGGCTCGACGCCAGTGTGCACGGGCGGACGCCTGGAACGACACCGGGCCCCACCGCAGTTGACATTTCTCTGAAGAAGACTTACGAGCATCTGGAATTGAAGCCTTGACTGCTTCCCGGCATGACGAAGAAGCTTTCATCCGGGTCCATTCGCCGCCCCAGGGTCCATTCGCCGCACTCGCGTGCACTCGCTCCCCGCGGACCGTCCCACCGCCGAATTCGGAAATTCGTCTTCTCTCCAGTGCTCGAGAGGAACCGCCCCATGACCGCCCAGCGCACGTTCTTGATCACCGCGGCCACCGGCAACGTGGGTCCGCACGCCGCCGCCCAGTTGCTCGCGACGGGCGCCACGGTCCGAGCCCTGGTACTGAAGGACGACCCCAACATCGCCAAGCTTCCCGAGGGCGTCGAACTGCACTATGGCGACCTGGCCGACCCCGACAGCCTCGACCCCGCTCTCGACGGTGTCCACGGTGTCTTCTGGATGTGGCCGTTCTTCACCCTCAGCGTGGAGACCGCGCCCGCCGTGCTGACGAAGATCGAACGTCAGGCCGAAAGGATCGTGCTGGTCTCGTCGGTCGGCGTGCACATAGGGCTGGAGCGACGGGACAACAACTGCCACGCCTACCTGGAAGAGCTGATCGAGCGGACAAGTCTGGACTGGACGTTTCTACGCACCACGGGGTTCATGGCGAACGCGTTCGGCTTCGCCGGTCAGATCAAGGGCGGCGGGACCGTGCACTTCCCGCACGGCGCGGCCGCCCGGACGTCGGTGCACGAGGGGGACCTGGCGGCCGTGGGGGTGCACGCGCTCACCGAGGACGGGCACGCCGGCAAGAAGTACCTGGTGACGGGGCCGGAGGTGCTCACCCAGGAGGAACAGGTCCACATCATCGGCGATGTGATCGGCCGTCAACTCGGTTGGCGGGACGTCCAGGCACAGGCCGCGCGGAAGGAGATGGTGAAGTCCGGCTGGCCCCCCGCGTACGCGGACGGGGCGCTGGACTACTTCGCCATGCTCACCACGCAGCCGGAAGTGGGATCCACTGTCGTGGCGGATGTCACCGGCCGGCCCGCGCGGACCTTCCGGGAATGGGTGGAGGAGCACGCCGATGCCTTCCGGGCCGAGGACGCGAAGGCCCCCGCGGGCGCCGAGGACGAGGACGCCCTGGCTCTGCTGTGGGAGCGGGTCTACGACCCCCTCACCACGGAGATTCTGGCGAGCCTGCCGATCGGGCGGGGCTGGCGCTGCCTGGAGGTGGGGGCGGGGGCGGGCTCCATGTCGTACTGGCTGGCCGCACAGGCCGACCAGGGCTCGGTGATCGCCCTCGACACCGACATCCGCCGGTTGGACGAGCGGCGCGCGCCGAACCTGACGGTGGTGCGCCAGGACGTCGCGGAGGCCGAGGTCGAGCCGGACTCGCTCGACCTCATCCTGGCCCGGGCCGTGTTCGAGCACCTGCCCAAGGCCGAGGAGACGTTCGAGCGGGTGGTGCGCTGGCTGGCGCCGGGTGGCTGGATCCTGCTGGAGGACTTCTACTTCCTGCCCAGCGAGCATGCCGTCAGTCCTGCCGCACGGGCGTTGATCGGCGCGTACTTCGCCGGCTGGAAGGCCGTGGGCGCGGACATGCACTGGGGCCGCAGGCTGCCGTCGACGTTCGCCAGGGCGGGACTGACCTCGGTCTCGATGCGGGTGACCCCGTTGGGTCCGGGACAGGACGAACTGGACAGCGAACTGATCCGGTTGCGGATGAAGCTCCAGGGCCCCGCGATGATCGAGCGGGGAGTGGTGAGCGCCGAGAACCTCGAGGCGTTCGTGGCGGGCCTCGACGACCCGCGGGACCGTGACGTCACCATGCTGCGATTCTGCGTCTGGGGTCAGAAGCCCGAGTTGTAGGACCCTCGGCGCACCGACTTCCGGCGGGGGCACGGTGAGTCCGTCCCCGACCACCGCACACGTATGAGGAGAGTGCCGACTTGTTCGTCGTCCAGGTGAACCGATTCGGGCCGCCCGAGGTTCTGACGCCGACGCAGGCGCCCGACCCTGTGGCCGGTGAGGGACAGGCGGTGATCGACGTCACGGTCGCCGACATCCTCTTCATCGAGACCCAGGTCAGGAACGGCTGGGGCCGGGAGTTCTTCTCGGTGGAGCCGCCCTACGTACCGGGCGACGGCGTGGCCGGGCATGTGCGTGCGGTCGGCCCGGGCGTCGACCCCGGGTGGGTGGGCCGGCGGGTGGCCGCCCACGCCGGTGGTTACGGAGGCTACGCCGAGCAGGTCGTCGTACCGGTCGAGGCGCTGATCCCCGTCCCGGACGGGCTGGAGCTGCCGCGGGCCGCCGCGCTCCTCAACGACGGCACGACCGCGCTGACGGTTTTCGAGGCCGCCGAGGTCACCAAGGACGACCAGGTCCTGATCACGGCGGCGGCCGGAGGGCTCGGCAGCCTGCTGGTCCAGCTGTCGCACGCGGCCGGCGCCCGCACCATCGCCGCGGCGCGCGGCGAGCGCAAACTGGCCACCGCCCATGAGCGCGGTGCCGATGTCCTCGCCGACTACTCCTACCCCGACTGGACCACACGGGTTCGGGAGGCGACAGGCGGACGGGGCGTCGATGTCGTCTTCGACGGCGTGGGCGGGGCGGTCGGCCGAGCCGCCTTCGAACTCACGGCGCCGGGCGCCCGGTTCTCCGCGCATGGCGCGCCCAGCGGTTCCTTCACCGCTGTCGACCCGCGGGCCGCACAGGATCGGGGTGTGCGGCTACGCGGCATCCAGGATGTGCAACGTTCCGCCGAGGACCGGCGGCGGCTGGCGACGCGGGCTGTCGAAGCGGCAGCCCGCGGCGAGTTGCGGCCACTCATCGGCCGGACCTTCCCGCTGGCACAGGCCGCCGCGGCGCACCGGGCACTGGAGGCCCGAGAGGTGATCGGTAAGGCCCTGCTCCTGCTGCCCTGATCCACGCGACCGCCCGGCACACCGACGACTTCACCCATCACGGCTCGTCTCATGGGTGGGCGGCACACCGGTCTGCCTCGCGCACGCGGCGCTGCTCGGCACGGCCATGGCCGACGGCGGCCTCCTCGGCCCCGACGGCCTGGTCCTCTTGGACCGCATCCCGGACGCCACAGAAAGCGCGCTGACCTCGTAGCGCTGGGCCCCGGCGGGAGCCGGCAGAGCCGCTGGAGAAGCGGCTGGGCAAGGGCAAGGTCGGGCGGCCGTCATTGCCTGCTCCTGGCCCCGCGTCGAGCTCACCGCCCTCGCACACCGACACAAGCCCCCGGGCAGCCCTGGCCGGCCGGAGTGCGGGCGCACGAACAGGCCGCAAGGGCGGCGCGGTCGCTCAGACGGATCCGGCGGTCAGGGTCTGGAACTCGCTGGGCAGATCCGCGCGCCTGGTGACGTTGAGCTTGCGGTACACGCGGGTCAGATGCTGTTCCACCGTGCTGATGGTGACGCACAGTTGGTCGGCGATCTCGCGGTTGGAGTGGCCCAGGGCGGCCAGGGACGCGACGCGTCGCTCCGCCGCGCTGAGGGGATCCCGTGGAGCGGTGATCGGGTCGGCCGGTGTCTCCTCCCTGCCGCGCAGTTGCGGGGAGGGTTGCAGATGTTCGGCGCCGCACACATCGGCCAGGTGCAGCGCCTGGTACAGCGCCCGACGTGCCTGGTCGGCCTCGCCGATCGCGCGCTGCGCGGAACTCAACGCGGCCAGCGCCCGCGCCAGTTCGAGTCTGTCCCCGGCGAGCCGCAGGACACTGACGGCCTCCAGCAGCAGACTCGTCCGGCGCCGCGGTTCGGCGATCTCGGCGAGCAGGCACATGGCGACGCCGCGGCTGCGGGACTTGGCGCTGCCGGGGCGGGCCAGCTCCGCCTCCGCGAGCCGGCGGACCTGGTCCCGCTGCCCGAGGCGCAGATGGGCGGCGGCCGCGCCGCTGCGCCAGGGCAGGAAGGAGGGCAGGTCCATGTCCCAGGCGCGGGCCCGGTCGCCGCAGCGCAGGAAGTCGTCCAGTGCCGCGTGCACCTGGTTGGTGGCCAGGTGGTGCTGGCCCCGGGCGTAGAGGTACTGCAGGCCGTACCGGGACTCGGAGATCGCCTCC
Organism: Streptomyces neyagawaensis; assembly: GCF_023516595.1. Taxonomy (GTDB): domain Bacteria; phylum Actinomycetota; class Actinomycetes; order Streptomycetales; family Streptomycetaceae; genus Streptomyces; species Streptomyces neyagawaensis. The sequence goes on from NZ_JAMGBG010000003.1 coordinate 19,875, forward strand.
GGTACCGAGTGCCGCAGATACTCCTCCGCGACGCCGTCCGCCCCCATGGCGGTCGCCGCCAGGACGAGCGTGCTCAGGGGCGCGCCGACAGCGACTCCCCAACTGCGGGGCGAGAGGTGGGTCATGGCCCGGCGGGCGAGGGCGCACGCCTCGTTCAGATCGCCCTGCCGCAGGGCCAGTTCGGCGCGAATCGCGGTGATCTTAGCCTGCCAGGTGGGCACCTGCCGGACGGTGGCCTCCTGCAGGAGCTTGGCCGACCAGATGGAGGCCTGGCCGAGCCGGTCCGCGTAGACGAGCGCGAGCAGCGCGGACTCCAGCGCGTACAGATTGGCCTCGTCCAGGCCGCAGGAGCGCAGCACCTGTTCGGCACTCCAGGCGCTGGACTCGTCACCGCCGTTGCGCAGCGTCGAGCCGAGGACGGTCTCCGCGAGCAGGACGGGGCGGGCGGTCGCGGGTTCCCTGCCGTCGCGGCCACCCGGGCCGTCCTCGGCGGTGGGCAGGAGGGACACCATTGTGGGGTAACGATTCCGCAGCCACTCCCGGTTCTCCGGGAACAGGCCGTGGGGGCCCGGGGCCTTCGGGCCCAGCGTGCGGATCAACTCGGCGGCCTCGTCGGAGCGCCCGTGCCACAGCAGGGCACGGGAGAGCGGAACGGTCAGTTCGGCGGGCAGGACGCCCGTCAGCAGCGCTTCGGAGAGCGGCCCCAGTCGGGGGCCCACGGTGGAGGGATTGAGCTGCCACTCCAGTCGCGCGAGCATCATCGAGGCGAGCGCCCGCTCTCGTACGTCGTCGGAGCCGGACAGCGCCAGTTCCAGGCACTCCAGGGCGAAGCCGACGTCGCCGCTGCGGCGCGCGTGCTCCGAGGCGTCCATCAGGACGGGGACGGCCCAGCACGCCGGTACGTGGCGGACGGCGACCAGATGCCGCGCGACCGTGGGCGTCGGCAGCCCTTCGTGGTGGAGTAACTCCGCGACGTCGAGGCGCAGTCTCCGGAGCACGCCCCGGGGGATGTCGTCCAGGACGGCCGACCGCGCCGCCGGGTGACGGTAACAGCCGCCCGCGACGAGGCCGGCGGCCTCCACATGTCTCAGCGCGTCGGCCACCGAGGACGGGCCGAGGTGGAGCAGGCGGCCTATACGGTCGGGGGAGGAGCAGGAGTCCAGCACCGCCATCGTGCGGGCCACACCGAGAACGAGCGGCTCCCCGCCGCGCAGACAGGCGAGCACCGCCTGTGCGAACTCCTCTCCCGCGGAAGGTACTTCGGGCTCGGCGTCACCGTCGGCCGACCGGTCGCGGTGGTCCCTCAACAGGGCCCGCACCAGCAGCGGATTGCCCCCGCTGAGGGAGTGGTAGACGGCACCGTGGGCCTGGGCCTCCTGGGTGCCCAGGGTCTTCGCCGTCAGCTCGGTCGTGCCCTCCAGCGACAGGGGAGACAGCCGGACGCGCCGGTAGAAGGGATGGCGCAGCAGCTCGGCGCTCAACAGCGGAGGGCGGTGACGGGCGCTGTCCGGGCGGCTGAGCACCAGCATCAGACGGGCGGATCTCGTGTGGGGGAGCAGGTGCAGCAGACAGCTCAGGGAGGCGGAGTCGGCGTGGTGGATGTCGTCGACGCAGAGCACCAGGCCGCCCGCCCCGGCCGCGTGCAGCAGCTCCCGGCACAGGCCGCGGGCGACATGAGCCTGCAGCGCGGCCGACTCATGAGGGGCGGTCGGACCGGACGCGAGGCTGCTCTCCAGCTCGGTCATCCGCGTACGGAGCGGGGCGGGCAGCGAGATGTCCCGGACGAGTTGGTGGACGACACCGAACGGGACGTCGCGCTCCGCCTCCCTGCCCACGGCTCGCAGGACCTCGGAACCGGTCGCGGACGCCTCCTCGGCAAAGGCATAGAGCAACTCGGACTTGCCGATGCCCGCGGAGCCGCTGACGAGGACGACGTGTCCTTTGCCCTGGCGGCTTTCCGAGAGGAAATCGTGTAACGCGCACAGTTCTTCTTCGCGGTCGATCAGTATCATGCATGTACTCTTTGCGGCGCGTCGGAATTCTATTCGTCACAACGCGAGTAGATTTTCCGGAGACTTCACGTGTTGGGGAGTCTTTAGTAGAGCCCCTCGGGAGCCGACGAAGTGGTCTGCAGCGGAGTCACATTCGCGACTCCGTCGGACGGCCATGCGGAGCCGGTGTCGTAACGCAGCGCCTGGTCGCGTTCGAGGATGTTGGGAAGGAACAGGTCTTCGTGCAGCACGGTCAGTCGGACCTGTCCTACAGTGCCGTACTCCACTGTGGTTGACCAGTCCTCTTTGCGTACGACGTTCATTGTCACCTGTGGATAATTCGGAACATAGGGCATGAGTTCGGCGTTCTGCTCGACGGGCAGCCCCGCCGCGTTGCCGAAGGTGTTGCCGTAGCTGCGGCCGCAGATTCCGTCGTCCATCGCGGCCATGAAGTCCCGGTACATGTCCGGGCTCAGCTGCGTGCCGCTCAGCCGCACCCCCCGCAGCGGTGCGACCAGTTCGGGATGGCGGCGCACCAGCGCCAGGAAGAGCGCGGGAGTGGTGTTGAGGTAGTCGATCCGGCCGTGGATGAGCACGTCGGTGACCTGCTCCAGCAGATGGGTGGTGTACTCGGTCGCGTCCGCCAGCCGGCCGGCCCGGATGAGCCGCTTGACCCAGCGCGGGTCCATGTCGACGCCGTACACCTGACCGGCGTACAGGTCCGACACCTCCCACATGCCGTTGCCGATCAGATGCGGTCCCGTGGGGGTCGCCTGGAGCCAGGTCCGCCCCTGGGTGAACCCCTCGGTGACGAAGGACCAGCGGCGCCACGCGCCCCGGTGCAGCAGCATGGCGGGTGTGTAGAACAGCCGACAGGGCGCGCCGGTCGTGCCGCCGGTGTCCCAGACGCGGCCGGTCAGCGGGCGCGGCACGTCGAGCGGCACCAGATCCGCCGGGTCCTGGGAGCGCAGGATGTCCACCGGGAACGGTCCGAACGCCGTGAGCTGGTCATAGCGGGTGATGTCCCGCGCGTCGAAGCCCAGTCCAGCGGCGCGCCGCAGCCAGTACGGACTGCCGGTCTCCGGGTGGAAGTGCCGCGCCACCACCTTCCGTGTCCACGCGTCGAGGTCGGTCCCGAGCCAGTCGTCGATCAGCGCGTCGCACTCCGTGCCCCGCTCGGTGGGCGACAGGGCGGCCGGCGGCGCGCTCACCGGGCCCGCACCGGTGAAAGGTCCAGGCCGAACTCGTACACGCTGGTCAGCACCTGCTGGATGTGTTCGGGCCTGCCGACGTGGACCACCGGGAACGGGAACCTGAGGATGCCGTCCGGGATGGAACCGCCCATGATGAGGCCGAGGCGCACGCCCTGGTCCTTCATCTCGTCGCAGACGTCCACCAGGCTGATCGGATCCGTGGGGTTCCGGTCGAACAGATCCCGTACGTCCTCCGCCGTGGTCAGGGTCTTGCGCTCCAGGCAGGAGACCAGCGGCAGTTCGGGCGCCTTGAACGGCATCGCGTCGATGTACGGCGCCATGAACGCGCGGAAGTGGCCGCGCAGCGGCGAGTGCACGGCGATCGGCCGGTCCGGCAAGGGCGCGACGGTGCCCGGCGGAAGGTCGGCCGTCAGCGCGTCCAGTGCCTCACGCTCGCCCGACAGCATCAGGATCCGCATCGCCCCGTCGGCCGTCGGCCCGAAGTCCCCGGACAGATGCACCCCGGCCCGGCCCTCACCCCGGTACGCCGCCCCCAGGTCGCCCTCGGCCGGGGCGAACGCCAGCGCGAGGCCCTGCTCCGGCTCGTCGGCGGGCAGTTCGGGGGTGTGACGGGCGTGCGCCAGCATCTCGAACAGCTCCCGCCGCCCGATCGAGCCGGCCAGACAGCTCGCCGTCATGGCGCCGAGGCTCACTCCGCCCAGCACCGCCGGGCTGAGCCCCTGCTCCGCCAGCACGTCGTGGATGCCGAGGGCGAGCGCCGTCTCGCGGATCGTCCCCGCGCTCTGCCGCTCCTCCTGCGGCTCCGGCAGCTCCTCCTCCAGGATCTGGCCCACCGTGAGACCCGTCCACTCCGAGACCTGCTCGTACAGCTCCCGCATCACGGGATGGGCCCGGTACATCTCCAGACCATGCACTTCCGTACCCACTCCGCCGCCGAACAGAAAGCCCAATGCCATAACTGTCTCCTGTATATCTCGACCAAAAAAGGCGTGAACAGGACACGGTGCTCTCGGTGCGCCAACTGCACGACAAGGCCGTCGAGACCGCTGATGCGCAGCTACCGTACCCATCACCCCGGCCTTGCGGAAAGGGTCATCTGTCCCTGATTCCAGCCATCGGTGGGTGTCGCGGGCCGCGCTATCGAGACGATATGCGGGGCTGTCAGAGTTCTTCCGTGGCCCGAGTAATTCCCCTTGTCCGGTCGGCCGGGAAGTCTGAAGTGGAAGAAATGTCGAATCAGGACGACGACGATCCCCGCACGCCGATTGCGGTCGTCGGATACTCCTGCCGACTGCCCGGTGCGCCCGACCCCGAGGCCTTCTGGCGTCTGCTCGCCACAGGGCGGCACTCCATCACGCAGGCGCCGCCCGACCGCTGGGACGCCGACGCGATCGCGTCGGCCGGGGCGGCACCGGACGCCGAGCGCGTGCGGTGGGGCGGCTTCCTCGACCGGGCCGACCTCTTCGACGCCTCCTTCTTCGGGATCTCCCCGCGCGAGGCCACCGCCATGGACCCCCAGCAGCGCCTGGTGCTGGAACTCGGCTGGGAGGCCCTGGAACACGCCGGCATCGTCCCCGGCACCCTGGCCGACAGCCCGACCGCCGTCTTCGTCGGCGCCGCCACCGACGACTACGCGACCCTGCGCGCCCGCCTGGGCGCCGCCGGCATCACCCGGCACACGGCCGTCGGCACCCAGCGCACCATGATCGCCAACCGGCTCTCCCACGCCCTCGACCTGCGGGGGCCGAGCCAGACCGTCGACAGCGGGCAGTCCTCTTCCCTGGTCGCCGTCCAACTGGCCTGTGAGAGCCTGCGCGCGGGCGACTGCACGGCCGCCCTGGCCGGAGGGGTCAACCTCAACCTCGCCCTGGACGGCGCGCTCGTCGCCGCCGGCTCCGGCGCCCTCTCGCCGGACGGGCGGTGCCACACCTTCGACGAACGCGCCAACGGGTATGTACGCGGCGAGGGCGGAGCCCTGGTCGTCCTCAAGACCCTCGACCGGGCCATGGCCGACGACGACCGCATCCGCTGCCTGATCCTCGGCGGCGCCGTGAACAACGCCGGCAACGCCTCCTCCGGGCTGACCGTCCCCGACGAGAGCGCCCAGCGCGAGGTGATCCGGCTCGCCCACCGGCGCGCCGGGACCCGCCCCGACCAGGTGCAGTACGTCGAACTGCACGGCACCGGCACCAAGGCCGGTGACCCCGTCGAGGCCGCGGCCCTCGGCGCGGCCCTCGGCACCGCGAGGACGCCGGGCAGGCCCCTGGCCGTCGGCTCCGCCAAGACCAACGTGGGCCATCTGGAGGCCGCCGCCGGAGTCGTGGGCCTGCTCAAGGTCATCCTGTCCATCGAGTACCAGGCCCTTCCGCCCAGCCTCAACTTCACCGCCCCGCCCCCCTCGGTGCCCCTGGACCGCCTCAATCTGACGGTCCAGCGAGAACTCGCGCCCTGGCCCCACGACGACCTGCCGAGGACCGCGGGGGTCAGCTCGTTCGGCATGGGCGGCACCAACTGCCATCTGGTGCTGTCGGACTGGTGCGGCCGGGGCACACCCGCCGCGGCCCCCGACGCGTCGTACGCCCCGCTGCCCGCCCCCGTCGCCCTCTCCGGCCGCGACGAGCCCGCCCTGCGCGCCCAGGCGGCACGCCTGCTCGGCCATCTCGCCGACCGCCCCGAACTCGGGACCGGCGAGATCGCGTATTCCTGCGCCACGACCCGTACCCACTTCGCGCGACGCGCGGTCGCCCTCGCCACCGATCGCGACGACCTCCTCGCGTCGATCGCGGCCCTGGCCGAAGGCCGTCCCGCGCCGCGCCTGGTGGAGGGCACCGCACGCGAGGGCGGCCTCGCGTTCCTGTTCACCGGGCAGGGCAGCCAGCGGCCCGGCATGGGCGCGGCACTGCACGCCACCTTCCCCGTCTTCGCGGACGCCTTCGACGCGGCGTGCGAGGAGATGGACCGCTACCTCGACCGGCCGCTGCGGGACCTGGTCCTCGACAGCGGCGGCACCCCTGACGCGGCCCTGCTCGACCGGACCGGCTACACCCAGCCGGCGCTCTTCGCCTTCGAGACCGCGCTCTACCGGCTGCTCGAACACTGGGGTCTGATCCCGGACGCCGTACTCGGCCACTCCGTCGGCGAGTTGGTCGCGGCACACGCGGCCGGCGTACTGGACCTGCGGGACGCCTGCGCGCTCGTCGCGGCCCGAGGGCGTCTGATGGACGGCCTGCCGGGCGGCGGCGCGATGGTCTCGGTCCAGGCGTCCGAGGAGGAACTCGGCCCCGACCTGGCCGAGTTCGCCGACCGGGTCGCCGTGGCCGCGCTCAACGGACCGGCCTCGACCGTGCTCTCCGGCGACGAGAGCGCCGTGCTCCGCCTCGCCGGACGCTGGCGCGACCGAGGCCGCAGGACCAGACGACTGCGGGTGAGCCACGCCTTCCACTCACCCCACATGGACGGCATGCTCGACGAGTTCCGCCAGGTCGCCGAGAGCCTCACCTACCGCACACCGCACCTCGCTGTGGTCTCCAACCTGACCGGCCGGACCGCCACCGAGGACGAACTCCGCTCTCCCGACCACTGGGTCCGCCACGCCCGCGACGCGGTCCGCTTCCTCGACGGGGTCAGGACCCTGCACGCCCGGGGCATCGTCCTCCACCTGGAGATCGGGCCGGACGCGGTGCTCTCCACCATGGCCCGCGACTGCGCGCCCGACGGCGCCGACCAGCTCTTCGTCCCCGCCATGCGGAGGGACCGCGACGAAGGGGCCACTCTCTACTCGGCACTCGCGGAGCTCCACGTGGGCGGCGCCACCGGGGCCCTGAACCAGTTCTTCGCCTGCTCCCGAGCGCGCCGCGTCGCCCTGCCCACCTACGCCTTCCAACGGCAGCGCTACTGGCTCGGCTCCACCGGCGCACCGCTCCCGCAGGGCCCGGCCGCGCCGGAACTCCCGTCGCCGGGACCCGACATGGCCTCGCCGACCACCGCCGGCGACCGCCGAACCGCACCGGCGGAGCTGGTGCGCGCACACGTGGCCCGCGTGCTCGGCCACGACTCGCCCGACGCCGTGCCGATCGGCACCTCCTTCAAGGAACTCGGTTTCAGCTCCCTCATGGGCGTCGAACTGAGCGACCTCCTCAGCAGATCGACCGGCACACGCCAGCCCAGCACCCTGATCTACGACCACCCGACACCCGAGGCTCTGATCCGGTACGTACGGAACGCGGTGGACGGCGACACGCCGGACCCGGAGGCCCTCACCCAGGCGGGTGTGGGGGAGCCGGTGGCGGTGGTGGGGATGGCGTGTCGGTTGCCGGGTGGGGTGGTGTCGCCTGCGGGGTTGTGGGAGTTGGTGGCTGAGGGTCGGGACGGTGTGTCGGGGTTTCCGGTGGACCGGGGTTGGGATGTGGAGGGGTTGTTCGATCCGGATCCGGATCGGCCGGGGACGTCTTATACGCGTCATGGCGGGTTCTTGCATGATGCGGCGGAGTTCGATGCGGAGTTCTTCGGGATCTCGCCGCGTGAGGCGTTGGCGATGGATCCGCAGCAGCGGTTGTTGCTGGAGTCGTCGTGGGAGGCGGTCGAGTCGGCCGGTATCGACCCGCACGCGTTGCGTGGCAGCCGCACCGGCGTCTTCGCCGGCACCTTCACCTTCCGGGACTCCGACAACGGCGTCAGGCTGCCCGACTCCTCCGAGGGGCGCCGGCTGACCGGTGGTGCCGCGAGCGTCCTGTCGGGTCGGGTGGCGTTTTCGTTGGGGCTTGAGGGTCCTGCGGTGACGGTGGATACGGCGTGTTCGTCGTCGTTGGTGGCGGTGCATCTGGCGGTGTCGGCGTTGCGGGCGGGGGAGTGTTCGCTGGCGTTGGCGGGTGGGGTG
>NZ_JAMGBG010000030.1 GCF_023516595.1 Streptomyces neyagawaensis
CCCAGGCCGACACCCCGCGGCTGGGGCGGACGCCCCGCGGCCCAGGCCAGCGCCCCTGCGGCTCCGGCCGAAACCCGCGGCCCGGGCGGATGCCCGGCGGCTCGGGGCGGGCACCCCGCAGCCCGGGCGAACGCCCAGCGGCTCCAGTCGGCACCCCGCGACTCAAGCCAGCACGCCGCGACGGGCCGACGCCCCGCGACTCCGGCGGGCGCCCCGCGGCTCGGGCCCCCAGGCCGATGCCCCGCTGCTCGGGCCGACACCCCATAGCCCAGGCCAACACCCCGCGGCTCGGGCGGACGCCCCCAGCTCAGGCCAGCGCCCCTGCGGCTCCGGCCGAAAGCCGCGGCCCGGGCGGACGCCCGGCGGCTCGGGGCGGGCACCCCGCAGCCCGGGTGAACGCCCCGCAGCTCCGGCCAGCACTGCGGCGGCTCCGGCTGGCGGCTCCGCCGCCCCGCCCCCGCCTCGTTCGCCATTTGTCGGTGGTGTCTGGAACCCTTGGCGTATGGAGATTCTCTGGGGGCTGATGGCGCTGCTCATGATCGGCATGGTGGTGTGGCCGATCGTGGCGCGCAGGCGGGCCGGTATTCAGCAGGTGCACGCGGGGCACCCGGACGCGGCCGATCCGGCGAACTACGGGTTCATCCGGCAGGAGCTGCTGGACGTCCGGATGCCCGGCCCCGACCAGGATCTGCTGGACGTGCTGGACGTGGTGCAGCGCACCCAGGACTACCGGGCGGCGCAGCAACTGCTGGCCGGGACCGAGGCGGACGGCGAGGTGCGCTGGCAGCGGGTGCAGGCGTTCGCGGGCGCGGCCTCGCTGGAGCTGGCGCAGCGGCCGGGCGGGGTGAGCGACTCGCCGGGCGGGCAGTGGCTGCGGGTGTGGCGGACCGAGGCCCCCAAGGACGCGGGTGGTGCCGCGGTGCACGCGGAGTTCCTGGTCCAGCAGGCGTGGCGGACGGCCACGCCGGGCACGGACGAGTTCCGGATCATCATGGAGGAGGCGAGATCGGCGTGCGGCGACGCGGCGCTGCTCGCCCCGGGCGACCCCATCCCGTACATCATCGAGCTGTCGGTCGCGCGAGGACTCGGCTACTCGCGCGAGGAGTTCGAGCAGCTCTGGCTGAGGATCCTGGACCGCGCGCCGGCGCACATGGGCGCGCATCTGGCGGCGCTGCACTACTGGTGCGAGAAGTGGCACGGCTCCCGCGAGCAGGCGTACGCGTTCGCCGAGGCGGCCGCGGCGCGCGCGCCGCAGGGGTCGCTGCTGGCGGCGATGCCGCTGTTCGCGGTGTTCGAGCACCTGCCCGAGGTGATCGTGGTGCAGGGCTTCTACGAGAGCGAGGTCGTCACCAAGGCGATGCACGGCGCGCTGTACGCGGTGCACTCGGCGCGGCCCGACGACCCGATGCTGGCGCATGTGCGCCATCTGCTGATCTTCTTCCTGGTCCGTGCCGAGCGCTGGGCCGAGGCCATGAACCAGCTCGTGCACGTCGACGGCCATGTGGGTGCCCTCCCCTGGACGCTCGCTTCCGAGCCCGCCTCGGACTACGCGATATACCGGGCCCTGGCGGTCGCGGGCTACGAGGCGAACGGCGGCAGCCCGGCGACGCTGCTGCACTGACGACCACTGACGATCACTGACGACCGGGGCCGGGCCCCGCCCCCACGCACACCGCCCGGCCCCACCGACCCACGCCGCCAGGACCACACCGCCCGGCCCCACCGACCGGACGGCACCGCGCCCGCCAACGACCCACTCCGCCCGTACCACGCCGCCCGCGCCACCGGCCCACTCCACGCGGCCCACTCCGCCCGGCCCCACCGAGCCACTCCGCCCCGCCCGCCTCACGCCCGGCCCGCCGAAGCCGCGCACCCTCTGGGCGCCCGACCCGCCGAAGCCGCGCACCCCCTGGCGGCTGCTCCAGTAAGGCCTTGCCACCCCCACACCCCGTGAGAAATACTCCGCCCCCTCACCTCTTGGTCATGGACACGTCCTAGGCCGACCGATTTAGTTGATTTTGTGATCGTTTGCGATCACACCGTGGGGGGAAACTGCCCGATGGGCGCAACCCTGCGCGCAATGCGCGCTCTCGTGTTGCTCGCCGGCTTCTATCTGCTCGGCGTCATCCTGCTCGCGGCGCTCGCCGGCGCCGACTATCTGCTGTACCTGCACGCGCCGTCCGGCGTGGCGCTCAAGCTGTACGTGGTCTCCGTACTCCTGGCCCTGCCTCTGATCCGCGGCCTGTTCATGCTGCGGACCCCGAAGGGCGAGGAGCGGCCCGGCCTCGCGGTGACCGACACCGACGAGCCCGCGCTGTGGCGCACCGTGCGGGAGCTCGCCGACCAGGTCGGCACCCGCGCCCCGACGCGCATCCTGCTGACACCCGAGGTCAACGCCGCCGTCAGCGAGGACGCCCGGCTGCTCGGCCTGCTGCCCGGCCCGCGCCGCCTCTACCTCGGCGTACCGCTGCTGCAGGGTCTGACCGAGGCGCAGCTGCGCGCGGTCCTCGCCCATGAGCTGGGCCACTACTCGAACTCCGACACCCGCCTCGCGGCCATCACCGCGCGGGGCCGGGCCCAGGTGCTGCGCACCATCGACACCTTCGAGGAACGGGCCGACAAGACCGCCGGACGCGAGCAGGCCCGGCAGGAGAAGAGGAACGCCAAGGCCGCGGCCAAGGGCAAGAAGACCAAGGAGATCGACACCCGCCACTCGGGCTTCACGTACCGGCTGATGGCGCGGATCTACGTCGCCTACGCCCACCTCTACTTCCGGGCCACCCTCGCCGGGTCACGCCGCGAGGAGTACGCCGCCGACGCCGCGGCCGCCCGCATCGCCGGACGCGACGCCACCGCGTCGGCGCTGCGCGAGATACCCGCGCTGTCCGCCGCGTTCGGGTTCTACATGAACAGCTATGCCACGCTCGGCTCCGAGGCCCGGCTGCTGCCGCCGCGCGGTGAGTTCTTCGGTGGGTTCGGCCGGATGCTCACCGCCCGCCAGCTCGAACTCGTCGGTCTGCGCACCGACCTGCCGAGCGAGCCGTCGTCGCCGTACGACTCGCACCCGCCGATCGCCGACCGTGTCGCGCGGATCGAGGCCATGCCCGCCGACGGCCGTGCCGACGAGGCGAGGGGCGCCGCGCTGACGCTGCTCGCGGACCCGGAGCGGACGCTGGCGGAACTGGAGGACGCCGTCCTCACCGACGACGTGCTGCGGTTCGCCCGCGCCACCGACTGGCAGGAACTGCTCGACGGTTCGATGGCGGCGAACTTCGTCTCCGCGGACACCGCCCTGCACCGGGCGCTCGCCATGTACACCAAGGAGCACCCATCCCTACGGGGGCTGCTGAAGGTGATCGACGACGGTCAGCTGTGGCAGCTGGCGCGGCGGCTGCCGGTGTCCGACGAGGCGGCGGAGGCGAAGGGGCGGGCCTTCCGCGAGTTCGTCCGGCCCGCCCTGGCGGACGGCCTGCAGACCATGGTGCTCGCCGAGCTGAGCGCCCACTCCCGGCTGCGCTGGGAGTTCTCCTGGGCGGACGCGGCCATGGTGCACCTGCCGCCCGCACCGGACGGCTCCGAGGCCGACCTCGGCGCCGCGATCGGGGCGGCGGTCGCCGACCATCCGGACACCGGGCCGCTGCGCGCGCTGCTGCCCTCCGCTCCCCACGGCCCCGCCGCACGAGAAACGGACACCCCGCGATGACCGTACTGCTGTGGATACTGGCCGTCCTGGCCGTGCCCACCCTCCTGATCGGTCTGTGGCTGGCCGGGGTGTTCCTCAAGGAGTTCTTCCGCCCCAGCGGCGACGCCGAACCGGACGCCGCCGAGGCGCTGGGCCTGCTCCCCGCCGAACGGCAGAACACCAAGTACGCCGGTCCGCTGCCGGCGGGCGTCGACGCGACGCTCGCCGCCGTGCGCGGCGGCGACTGGAAGGCCGCCGCCAAGCTGCTGCACGACATCGGCCGGGACTGGGACCGCCGCTCCTGGGCGACGGGCCTGCTCGGCGGGATCGCCGCCGACGACGACGAGTGGCTGCTCGCCTGGGAGGCCGACCGGCCCGACGACCCGGACGCGGCCGTCGTCCGCGCCCGCAGCACGGTGATCCTGGCCGGGCAGATGCGGGGCGCCAAGCGCGCCCAGTACACGACCGGCGAGCAGTTCGCGGGCTTCCACCGGATGCTGGAACGTTCCCGCGAGGAGATCGCGCGGGCCGCCGCGCTGAACCCCGACGACCCGACGCCGTACGTCACGGAGATCACCGTCGCCCTGGGGCTCGGCTACCCGCACGCCGAGATGGACCGGCTCTGGACGGAGATCACCGCCCGCGCCCCGCACCACTACGAGGCGCACTACATGGCTCTCCAGTACTGGTGCGCGAAGTGGCGGGGCTCGGAGAAGCTGGCGACGGACTTCGCCGAGCGGGCGGCCGCGAACGCGCCGCTGGGCAGCCTGCTCACGGTGCTGCCGCTGATCGCCCACTTCGAGCACGACCAGTCGGACGACAGCGAGGTGGACCGCACGCCCAGGATGATCGGCCGGGTCGACGCGGGTCTCGCCGACGCCGCCGCGGCCGACCAGACCCATCCGCGCCTGCCGGAGCTGCGCCACCTCCTCGCGTACTACCTCGCCCTCCAGAACCGTGACGCCGCCGCGCTCGAACAGTTCCGGCTGGTCGACGGCCACGTCGACGCGCTGCCGTGGCGCTACCGGGGCAGCGAGGAGGAGATGGCCGCGTTCTACTGCCGGATCCGCAACGCCTCGGCGCAGGCGGTGGCGGCGGAGACGGCGGAGACGGCGGAGACGGCCGGCTGACAGCAGCGCCGCCCTGCTGGAATTCGGGCGGTACCCGGAACGTTCTCCAGGTACCGCCCGCTCGTTCCCGCACGTTCCTAGGAGTCATGATGCTCTTCGGCCGCACGCCCCAGCTGCCCACCCCCGAGCAGGCTCTGCCGGGCCGCGCCGAGCTGCCGTTCACCGTGCCCGACCGGCACACCGTGCTCGGCACCCCGCTCCTCGGCCCCTACCCGGAGCACCTGGAGATCGCCGACTTCGGCCTCGGCTGCTTCTGGGGCGCGGAGCGCAAGTTCTGGCAGCTCCCCGCGGGCGTGTGGACCACGCTCGTGGGCTACCAGGGCGGCTTCACCGAGAACCCCACGTACGAAGAGGTGTGCTCCGGCCTCACCGGCCACACCGAGGCCGTCCGCGTCGTGTACGACCCGTCCCTCATCTCGTACGAGCGGCTCCTCCAGGTCTTCTGGGAGTCCCACGACCCGACCCAGGGCTTCCGCCAGGGCAACGACGTCGGCACCCAGTACCGCTCCGCCGTCTACACCCACACCCCGGCCCAGGAGAAGGCCGCCGCCGCGTCCCGTGAGGCCTACCAGAAGGTCCTCACCGGCTCCGGCTACGGCACGATCACCACGGAGATCCTCCCGGCGGAGGGCCGGACGTTCTACCCCGCCGAGGGCTACCACCAGCAGTACCTGGACAAGAACCCGGCGGGCTACTGCGGCATCGGCGGCACCGGGGTGTCCTGCCCGATCGGGGTCGCCAAGGCCGAAGGCTGACGTCACGGGTGGCCTTCGGAACGTACGCCCGCAGAGTGCGTGACGAGCGGTTGCCGCTCGTCCGACGGCACAGGGCGCTGAGGTGTGCCGTCGGGGACTACGGCCCGCTCGGCTTCAACGCCACCTGGGCGTATCTGAGCGCGACGGCGTGCCCCGCCCCCGATCTGCGCAGGGATGCCGCGGCGTTGTCGCGCGCGCTGGGCACGCTGGAGGAGAGCCGAGCCGCGCACCTCGCCGAGATGGCCGTCTTCGCCGCCCGCCGCAGGGTGGAGAAGGCGGCCGGCCGCCGAACCCCACGAGCGTCCGACACGGCCACTCTGCGTGGTCCGCGCTGGCCGAGTTCGACGCCCCCGTCCCGGCTGGGGTTGATCGCCGCCGTGGCGAATCGGCACTCGGCGTTCCAGCGAGCCCCGTACCCCGACGAGACGCTCTCCCCCGACATCGACGTACGCCGACTCAGCCACCTGCACGCCCGGCTCGATGACTGCGCCTCGTCCTACCTCAAGACCCTCGGCCGCCTCGACCGCCCGGCCGCAGCGGAACTGACCGACACCGTCCACAGCATCCGCGGCCTTACCCGGCCCGGTTACTCACCCCTGAACATGTACCTGCTCCCGTGGCTGCGCTTCGCGAACCTACTCGCGTACGCCACAACGACCTCCTTGGCGATCGAGCACTGACGCCAGCAGTACCTGGACAGGAACCCGGCGGGCCGATGACTGACCGCATGCCGGCGTCCTCGTACCCTGCGCTGACATGCTCGGTGATCGCCGCAACGGTGAGTTCAGCTTCCGGGAACACTTGGAGCTGGTTCGGACGCGACCCGGCATGTGCGGCCTGGCGGCTTTTATCCGCGACTACTCACTACG
>NZ_JAMGBG010000031.1 GCF_023516595.1 Streptomyces neyagawaensis
CTGACCGCATGCCGGCGTCCTCGTACCCTGCGCTGACATGCTCGGTGATCGCCGCAACGGTGAGTTCAGCTTCCGGGAACACTTGGAGCTGGTTCGGACGCGACCCGGCATGTGCGGCCTGGCGGCTTTTATCCGCGACTACTCACTACGTTTCGGAGAGTGATCCCGGACCGGGCTACGTGACACAACGCCACCGCCCGAGACCCTGTCGCGCTCACCGCTGGCGGCATGCCCGGGCATGCCGCCAGGCTCGTCCGTGACCGGGGTGACGGACACCGCAACATAACGGAACTCGCCCCCGACTCCCTCCAACTCGGAGTACGGCTGCCAGTCGAGGACATATGTACCTCGCAGCGTGCATGTATGGGGCTTGTAGGTGCCTTCCGCCCACAGAAGTGTGCCAGTGAGCTCACGGCCTTGGTGGATCTTGAAGTCCCGATCTCGGGTCGGCTTACGGTCAGGGCTCGGCGGAGTCCACAGGGACGCGTCGTTGGTCACCATGACGGCGAGACCGTTCTGGTCCGACCGCTGGCAGAAGCGCTCCAGCCTGGCTATGTCCCGGACGAAGCGCAGACGGGCGAGGTCTGTTGCGGCATGCCCCTTCAAGGCGTAGTCCTCGGGGGGCGTGCCTGCCGTGCCTGTCCATCGCCGGGTGAAGTACTTGAACTCGATCGCGGTGCGGGCCGAGGGGCCGATGCACAGGAGATCCAGGTACTCAGTCCGGCCCGGGTGCCGCTGCGGTACCTCCAGCCTGGAGTGCACGTCCGGCGTCAGTTCCCACAGCAGCCGGGCGAAACTGTGCTGAAGGTCGGCTTCGGAGTGAAAGACCGGCCTGTACCGGCCGAGCTGTGCGATGACGTCGTCGAGTGAGATCTGTCCGGCGACGGTGCTGCTGGCCATCGGTGCCGTGGTCACGGCGCTATTCAAGTAGTCCCTCAACGGGACTTTCAACCTGTAGGTCTCACTGGACTGTTGGCCCCCCCCGCGCCGGGGGCACGGGGGAGTGCCCCCGTGCCCGGCGGGGTTACCGGACGGTGAAGTCCGCCGCCTCCCTGACCAGGGTCGTGGTGCCGTCCTTGGCGGTGGCCAGGACGGCGACGTGCCAGGTGCCGCGCGGGGAGGACTTCGCGTCGGAAGCGGTGACCTTGACGGTGTACGTGCAGTGCACGGTGTCCTTCCCGGCGGGCTTGCAGACCGCCGACTCCGCTCCGGCCATGTCCTTGGCGGTCAGCTCGTCCTCGGCGAAGGACGACTCCTGCGGCCACGCCAGCACCTTCACGCTCTTCACGCCGGAGGAGGCCGGCGTGACGTCGGTGTCGAAGGTGAGCGAGCCGTCGCGGTCGCCCGCGGGAGCGGTGTAGCGGACGGTGCTGTGCGCCAGCTTCAACGGCTGGTCCCCGGCGTAGGCAAGAGTGAGGGCACCGGCGCCGCCGAGGACAACGACACCGGCGGCCACGGACAGAGCAGTACGTCGGGACATGGGGATCTCCGTAAGGTCCTGTATCGGTTCGGCGCTTCTCGTTCGCGCCGCTTCACCGATACTCGCCGCACAGGGATCCGCCGGACATGAGCGCGCCTACTCAACTCGGGCTGAGTAGGCCGGTGTTGCCGCCCGCGGGCACATGGCGGGGAGGACCGGGCAGCATGGGCAGGACGGTGAGGTGTCGGTCGGCGCGAGTTTCGACGGGGGTCGCGCCGACCGCTCACCGTTCACACCCGGGGAACGGGCCCGGGCGGCAGCCCTGCTGTCATGCGGATGCCACCACCTCGCCGGCCATGACCTCGGGTGGGTTCGGAAGCAGCGACGCGAGGTTGTCCCGCACGAAATCCGCCGCCCTGGAGATCGATTCCTCGGCGCCGGGCCGGTCCTGGAAGACGCTGGTCGAGACCATCACTCCGTCCCCGGCGTCGACCCAGTAGTAGGCCACGAAACCGGGGACCTGGCGCATGAGCGGCA
>NZ_JAMGBG010000032.1 GCF_023516595.1 Streptomyces neyagawaensis
TCCCGCACGAAATCCGCCGCCCTGGAGATCGATTCCTCGGCGCCGGGCCGGTCCTGGAAGACGCTGGTCGAGACCATCACTCCGTCCCCGGCGTCGACCCAGTAGTAGGCCACGAAACCGGGGACCTGGCGCATGAGCGGCACGAACCCCTCGTTCACGAGACGTGCCGCCTCGGCCGGATCGGTCACCCCTTCGTACCGCCGCACTGCTACGTACATCTCCACACTCCTCACTGCGTGGTGGGTTCGTCCTTGGAACGAGATGTCGTGCCCCGGCGGCCACCGGCCCTGGATCCCCTGAGCCGGGGTCTGGGGTCTCAGGGGCCGCCCCCGTCCGGCTGGAAGCTCGCCAGCATCTGTTCCAGGGCCGCCTGGTCCGGGCCGACGAAGGGCGGCGCGGACGGGGCGGTGGCGAGCGTGTCCAGCATGGCGCCCGTGATGCCGGCGGCCGGGGGCAGATGCGTCGAGAGGACCAGGTCGGGCTTGCGGTCCTTCAGGGAGTCGAAGGTCCTGAGGTACTTCTCCACGTCGACCGTCTGGACCCAGGGGCTGTCGACCGTCGCCCAGAGGAGTTGGGCGGTTCGCAGTTCCTCGACCGCGACATCGCGGACGTCGTCGGCCTGGGCGAGGTCGGCGGTCGGCAGCGGGGCGCCGAAGCAGTCGGAGCTGAAGCAGACACCGGAGTGGTCGTCGAAGAAGCCGACGGTGGCGGGGTTGTCGAACAGCGGCGGACGGAACCCGGTGAGGGTGCGGTCGCCGATGTCGAGCGTCTCGCCGGGGTTCACGAGGTGGGCCCGGTCGAGGGGCAGCGGGTGCTCGCAGGACAGGATCCCGGCGCCGATGAACGTCGTCACGACCCGCGCCTTCGGGGCCGCCGCCAACAGGTCGAAGATCCCGCCGGTGTGGTCGCGGTCGGGGTGGGTGAGCCAGATCCAGCGGACGTCGGCCGGGTCCAGCACGGCGCTGAGGGCCTCGACGAAGTTCCGGTCGGGCAGCCCCAACCCGGTGTCCACGACCACGGGTTCGGCGCCGAGCAGTACGAACGCGTTCACCGGGATGTGCCCGATGCCCGGCACCTCCAGGCTGTCGGCGAGAACGCTAATGTCCGGGCGCAGCCGGTGCACGGTACCCGGGCGGACCTTTTGAAGGGGCATGTCACTCACACCTCGGAAACCCCCCGGCGGGTGATCGTCGCGACCGCATGCCTCCGCTGTTGCTCCCGCCTCCATCGTCCGGCCGTGCGAGCGCGGGCGCATCCGCTGCCGTGACCGCGCACGCGCCGGGGACGGCACGCGCGGACCGCGCGCCCGTACCGCAGGCGCGCGGGGAGAATGACGTCGCGACGCTACGCACGAGGGGGTGCCCATGCTGTTCGGACGAGGCCGGGAGCCGCGGATGCCCACGGCCGAGGAGGCGCCGCCGGGGCGGGCGGCGCTCGCGTACGAGGTGCCCGCGACGCACGCCGTGCTGGGGACGCCCCTGCTGGGGCCGTATCCGGAGGGAGCCGAGGTCGCGTCCTTCGCGATGGGCTGCTTCTGGGGGGCCGGAACGGCGGTTCTGGCAGGTGCCGGGCGGGGTCCGCACCACCCTCGTCGGGTTCCAGGGCGGATACACGCCGTACCCGGTCGACGACGAGGTGCGGACCGGGCTCACGGGGCACGCGGAGACGGTACGCGTGGTGTTCGACCCGGCCGAGGTGTCGTACGAGCGGCTGCTGCGGGTGTTCTGGGAGGGGCACGACCCGACGCAGGGCTTCCGCCAGGGCAACGACGTCGGTACGCATGTCCGCTCGGTCGTCTTCACGCACTCACCGGAGCAGCGCGCGACCGCCGAGACGACCCGCGCGCGGTATCAGGCTGCGCTGTCCGCCGCCGGGTACGGGGCGATCACGACCTGGATCGTGCCGGCCGAGGAGCACCCGTTCTATCCGGCGAGCGCACTGCACCAGCAGTACCTGCACCGCGACCCGGCGGGCTACTGCGGGGCGGGCGGCACCGGGGTGTCCTTGCCCTGAGCGGGACGCCCCTGACACGGCACGGGGTGCGCGAGCGGCCCGCCCAGGGACGGCAGGCGGCAATCGGCGGCGGGCGGTGTTCGATAGCTTTCCGGCATGTGTGTCTCCCTGGCCCCGGCCGAGTTCACCGGCACCACCCTGTACTGCGGGCGGTTGCACCACCCCGAGCACGGGCTGATCCACGTCCTCGGCTACCAGAACACGGCGGCGAATCTCGCCGACGGCCCCAACGCCATGCTGCTGCACCTGCCTGCGCGGCAGATGAGTCGGCGGAACTTCCTGTCCGTGGGGCGCAGTTCCGATGTGCTGGAACGGATGGTGGACGCGGTACGGCCGGTCTCCGTGGGGATGGTCGACGACTCGATCGCCTGGATGGGAGGGGCTCGGGGGCCGGCGGTGGAGGTGTTCGAGCACGACGTGTACACGGTGGTCCTGGCTCGTGACCCGCGTGCCGTGCCGGCGGCGCTCGCCGAGGTGCCGGAGCATCGGCGGCCCGCGCTCAACCCGGAGTTGTTCGCGTTCTACGCCGAACGCTGTCCCACGCACGCGATCGCCGTCTGCTGCTTCGACAACGCGGAGGCTGCGCAGGCCAAGCCGCTGCTCATGTGGTACCCGCCGCACGACCCCGATGTGCTGACCCTGCCCGCGCTCGACTGTCATACCGGGGCCGTGCCCGATCCGGACGCGCTGGTGGACACGGACCACTGGGTGATCCTCGGCACGGACGAGGCGCCGGACGGCTGGGGTTCGCCCGTCGACCACGACCCCGCGATGCGGCACGCGCTGCGGAGCTATCTGCCCAACACGGTCGTGGGCCGCCACTTCGGCGGGCCCCTGCGCAACGGGGACTTCGCAGTCAGCCACGAGGAGCTGCTGCGGGCCGGGGAGGCGGGGGTGAGCCGGGTGGGGGTGTTCTAGGGGCGCCGGGGGGTGGGGGCCCAGGTGGATTGGGGGGCCGCTGGGGGTGGGGGCCACGTCGGCGCCTGGGGGCTGCCGGCGGTTGGGGGCCGCCAGGGGGGTGGTGGGCCGCCGGAGGTGGGGGCCCTGTCGGGTTGAGTGGCGGGTGCGGGTGGGTGGGGGCTGGTCGCGCCGTTCCCCGCGCCCCTGGAAGGACGGCCCTGTGAGCCGGTCCTTCCCCGGGCCGCCCCGGCGCCGCCGATGAAGGAGCCGCAGGCTTCCTTCAGGGGCGCGGGGAACTGCGCGAACACGCCCCACGCACCCGCACCGCACCAGCGCCCGCGCCCGCACCCGCACCCGCACCCGCACCAGCACCAGCACCAGCACCAGCACCAGCACCAGCACCAGCACCAGCACCAGCACCAGCACCAGCACCAGCCTGGCCCCGAAGCCAGCCCCCAACCCAGGCCAGGGCCAAGCCTCAACCCAGACCGGAATCGACCCCCAGACCGGACCCAGACCAGTCCTCGACCCAGACCGAAGCCGACCCCAGCCCAGACCGGAACCGAGCCCCAGACCAGACCGAAGCCAACCCTCAGCCCGGACCAAAGCTGGACGCCAGACCGGACCGAAGCAAGCCCTCCCCCCAGACCGAAGCCGACACCCAGCCCGAGCCCAGACCAGCCCTCCACCCAGGCCGGAGCTAACCGTCAGCCCGGACCGAAGCTGGCCCTCTGCCCAGACCGGAACCGTCCCAACCCGTAACCGGAGCCGCCCTCCAGCCCCGGATCAGATCGTTGCCGTGTCGATTACGAAGCGGTAGCGGACGTCGCTGGTCAGGACCCTCTCGTACGCCTCGTTGATCTGGTCCGCGCGGATCAGTTCGATCTCGGCGCCCAGGCCGTGCTCGGCGCAGAAGTCGAGCATCTCCTGGGTCTCGCGGATGCCGCCGATGCCGGACCCGGCGAGGGTCTTGCGGCCGGCGATCACCGAGAACAGGTTCAGGGCGACCGGCTCCTCGGGCGCGCCCACGTTCACGAACGCGCCGTCGGTCTTCAGCAGCGACAGGTACGCGTCCAGGTTCAGCGGCGCCGAGACCGTCGACAGGATCAGGTCGAACGAACCCCGCAGCTCCTCGAACGTCGCCGGGTCGCTGGTCGCGTAGTAGTGGTCGGCGCCCAGCTTCAGCCCGTCCTCCTGCTTGCGCAGCGACTGGGACAGGACGGTCACCTCCGCGCCGAGCGCGTGCGCGAGCTTGACGCCCATGTGCCCGAGGCCGCCCAGACCGACGACGGCGACCTTCTTGCCGGGGCCGGCGTTCCAGTGCTTGAGCGGGGAGTACGTGGTGATGCCCGCGCACAGCAGCGGCGCGGCCTCGTCGAGGGCGACGCCCTCGGGGATGCGTACGGTGAACGCCTCGTCGACGACGATCTTCTCCGAGTAGCCGCCGTAGGTGGGCTCACCGTTCTTGTCGAGGGCGTTGTACGTGCCGACGTTGCCCTTGAGGCAGTACTGCTCCAGCCCGGCCTCGCAGTTCTCGCACTCGCGGCAGGAGTCGACCATGCAGCCGACGCCCACGCGGTCGCCGACGGCGAACTTCGTGACGCCGGAGCCGACGGCCTCGACGACACCGGCGATCTCGTGGCCCGGCACCATCGGGAAGATCGCCTCGCCCCAGCCCTCCCGGGCCTGGTGGATGTCGGAGTGGCAGATACCGGCGAACTTGATGTCGATCAGGACGTCGAACTCACCGACCTCGCGGCGCTCGATCGTCGTGCGCTCCAGCGGAGCCTTGGCGGAGGGTGCCGCGTAGGCGGCGACAGTGGTGGACATGCCGAGGGTTCTCCTAGCCGTCGTTCCGGTGCCGGGCCTGCCTTCCGGCCGGGCACGGTTGTCAGCCTGCCCGAGGTCACCGCGTTCACCCAGGTCACGGTTCTGCGTACGTCCGCTGGTCCTACCACTGGCGGGGTCAGGCTGCTGGGCGTACGACCGTGAATACTTGACGTATGGACGCACAGCCCGATGCCGCACAGGACCGGCAACCGCTCGACGGCCCGACCGGAGCCCCCCTCGACCGGCGTGCCGAGCTCAGTGAGTTCCTGCGGACGCGACGGGCCCGGCTGAAGCCGGAGGACGTCGGGCTGCCGGAGTTCGGCCGGCACCGGCGGGTTCCCGGGCTGCGGCGGGAGGAGCTGGCGCAGCTGGCGGGCGTGTCGGTGGCGTACTACACGCGGCTGGAGCAGGGCAACGGCCGCAATGTGTCGGCGGAGGTCCTCGACGCCATCGCGCGCGCCCTCCGGCTGAGCGACGCCGAGCACAGCCATCTGACGCACCTGGCCAAGCCGAAGGCCCACAAGAAGAAGCCGTCGGCTCGTCCGCAGCAGGTCAGGGGCGCCCTGCGGCAGCTGATCGACTCCCTGGACGGCGTCCCCGCGTACATCACCGGGCGGCGCTCGGACATCCTCGTCTGGAACCGCATGGCGGCGGCGGTGTTCGGGGACTGGTCGGAGCTGCCCGCGCAGGAGCGGAACTGGGCGCGGATGGTGTTCCTGCGGCCCGAGTACCGCGACCTGTACATCGACTGGGATCAGAAGGCCGCCGACATGGTCAGCTATCTGCGGATGGACGCGGGCTGTCACCCGGACGATCCCCGGCTGTCGGCGCTGGTGGGCGAGCTGTCGGTGAAGAGCGAGGAGTTCCGGCGGCTGTGGGCCACGCACGACGTGAAGGAGAAGAGTCACGGGGTGAAGCGCATGCGGCACCCCCTGGTCGGTGACCTGACGCTGTCCTTCGAGGCGTTCCCGCTCCCCGACGACCATGAGCAGACCTTGGTCACCTACCACGCCGAGCCGGGCTCCCCGTCCGCCGAGGCCCTGCGCCTGCTGGCCAGCTGGGGCACGGACGCCACCCGCGCCCGTACGGTGACGCCGTAGACGCCGTAGACCGTAGACGCCGTAGGGGGCAGCCCGGGCGGCCAGGTCGTCAAGGACAGCCCTGGCGGCAGGCGGTGAGGCGCTGAGGAACGGCCCAGCCGGCGAGGGGGGGTGCCTCCCGGCGGGCCGTCGCTCTCAGCCCTTTCCTGATCCGTGATCCGTGATCCGTGATCCGTGATCCGCGTCCCTGTCTCACGCGCCGACGTACGCGTCGTGGATCGTCACCGTCGACCGGTTCCCCTTCCTGTCGATCACCTCGGCGCGGAGCGACACGCTCTTCCCCGCCCCCGGTGTCACGACGGTGACCTTGCCGTTCTTCACCGGGGTCTTGGTCCACTTCTCCCCGTCGCGCGACACGTACACGGTCAGCGACTTCCGATGTTTGCCGGCGGCCGCGCCCTGGACGGTGACGGGGACGCCGATCCTCGTGCCGGCCGGGGCCGTGCTGTCGAGGCCCAGGTACGCGCCGCCGAAGCGGACCGTGGAGACCGGCAGCCCCCTGTCGCTCGTGGTCCTCGCGGACCTGAAGGTCCAGCTCGCGTCGACCCGCGAGGAGGCCCTGGCCAAGGCCGGGTCGCGGATGACGCTGGTCGTCAGTCGGTAGGTGGCGGGTGCGGAGGGGACCGTGAAGTGGGCAGAGCCGTCCAGCGGGTCCTCGCCCGAGGCGATCTTCTTCCCGTCGCGGTGGAGGGTCGTGGTGACCTTCTTGTAGAAGGACGCCCCGGCGTGCCCGGCGCCGTCGGCGACCATCGGCAGCAGGCCGTACAGCTGGTTCCCGTCGCGGCGGATGCCGAAGGACCGGCTGATCCTCGGGCCGAAGACCCCGACGTTGAAGGTGTGGGTGTAGGTGCGGCCCGCCGTGACGGGCCTGCTGTCGCCGGTCGTGTAGTACGCGTCCAGCAGCGGGAAGCCCTGTTCGTCCTCCGCGCCGTACTGCTCGAAGTCGAAACTCCACTTCACCTTGTCCGCGGCGGACACGTGCAGCGTGCGGGTGCCGGGCAGCGGCCCCGGGACGGCGAGGGCGGGCGAGCCGGGGCTGCCGGGGAGCCAGGCCCAGGCGCTGACCGCGCCCTTCTTGCCCGCGGTGGAGGAGCCGAGGCGGGCCTTGACGGTGGCCAGTTCGCTCTTCCGCCAGTGCCTGGCGTAGCCGGTGGCGAGCCGGGTCACCTTGCTTCCGGTGGCGGTGGCGTACTGGGCGGCCTCGCCCTCGGTCCACTGGCCGGCCCAGGTCTGGCTGAGCCGTCCGCCGGTGACGGGTGGGCCGAGATGCGCCGTGCGGAACCCCTCGTACGAGTCGAGCAGCCAGCCGTACGTGTAGTCGTTCGCGCCGGCCCGGAGGGTGTAGTCGGGTGCCGCGAGGACGGGTTCGGCGGTGGTGTCGGGGACGGTGATGTCCACCGGCTTCGCCGTGCGGGCGTCGAGGGTGAGGGAGGTGTCCCGGTCGACGGTGAGCGTCGGCCGGGCCAGCCAGGTCGCTCCCTTCGTGTGGTCCTCCGGGTCCACGACGATCCCCGCGTTGAGGATGTAGGTCCCCTCGGGCACCCTCAGCTCGACCGTGCCGTCCTTGTCGTACGGCGTGAGCCAGGTGTCCCGGGCGAGTCCCGAGACGCCGGTCAGGTCGAGCATGTGGTGCACGGCGGGCGCGCCGGTCCGGTCGATCATCCGCAGCGTGAGGTCGTACGACTCCTTCTCGCGCTCCACGGCCGCGGCGGTCCGTACGCCCTGGCCACCGCCCGTGGCGGTGACGTACGCGGTGTACACGCCGTCGAGCTTCCCGCCGAGCCGGGTGTTCACGGTGAGGCGGACCTCGGCCGTGCCGCCCGCCGGGACGGTGATCCTCTCCGCGCCGACCTTGAAGAACCCGGCGGGGGCCGCCTTGCCTCCGGGGCCGGTACCGGTCACGGAGAGGTCGAGAGTGACGCTCTTCCTGCCGACGTTCCGGTAGGTGATCTTCTTCGACACCGGCTTGTCGTCGGTGTGCGGCCACTGCTGGACGCCGAAGTTCACCGACGGCGGGGTGGCGAGGATCGTCTGCCGGACGGCCCGGTCGACGCGGATGCGGCCCGACCCCTGTTCGAACGGGGTGTACGCGCCGCCCTTGGCGGAGGCGACGAGGGCGGCCTTGATCCGGGTGTACGACCACGACGGGTGCCGCTGCCTGAGGAGGGCGGCGGCACCCGCGACATGCGGGGTCGCCATCGACGTACCGGAGATCGTGAGGTAGCCGGCGGGCTGCTCGCCGACCTCCCGCGCGAGGACGCTGCCCTTGGCCGAGGCGGCGGTGATGGCGACGCCGGGCGCGGTCACGTCGGGCTTGATCCGCCCGTCGAGAGCGGGGCCCCGGCTGGAGAACGGGGCGAGCCGGTCCTTGCCGTCGACGGCGCCGACGGTGAGGGCGGCTGCCGCGCTGCCCGGTGAGCCGATCGTCCGCTCGCCTCCCTGGCCCTCGTTGCCGGCGGCGACCGCGAAGAGGATGTCCTTCTCGGCGGAGAGCTTGTCGATCTCCGCCTCCATCGGGTCGATCCCGGGGCTGTCGGGCCCGCCGAGGCTGAGGTTGACGATGTCGGCGCCCTGCGCGGCGGCCCACTCCATGCCGGCGATGATGCCGGAGTCGTCGCCGTACCCCTCGTCGCTCAGCACCTTGGCGTTGAGGAGCTTCGCGCCCGGCGCGACGCCCTTGTAGGCGCCCTTGGACCGCTTCCCGGTGCCGGCGGCTATGGAGGCGACATGCGTGCCGTGGCCGAACCTGTCGTTGGTGCCGGGCGAGGTGGAGAAGTTCTTCGCCGCGACGACCTGTCCCTTGAGGTCGGGGTGGGTGGTGTCGATGCCGGTGTCGAGGACGGCGATGGTGACGCCCTTGCCGTCGTAGCCGGCCTTCCACACCGTGGGGGCGCCGATCTGCGGGACGGACTTGTCGAGGCTGACCTCGCGGACGCCGTCCAGCCATAGGTGCGCGACGCCTCCGGCGGTGGTGCCGTCGCCGTCGGTGACCGCCTTCCACAGCGCGGCGGCGTCGTCCTTGGGGGTGAGGACCGCGTCGGCGTTCAGCGTCCGCAGAGTGCGCCGGACCTCGGTGCCGCCCGCGCCCCGTACGTCGGCCCGGGCGCCGGCCGCGGTGCCCCGGTACCCCACGATCAGTTTCAGGCCCTGCCGGTGGGATCTGCGGGTGGCGGAGCCGCTCAGTACCGTGACGTCGAACAGCCGCCGGTCGACCCTGCCCGTGGCGATCAGCCGTGCCGCGTCGGCCGGGAGGACATAGGTGTGGCCGTCGGCGCGACGGACCTGGACGGGGACGCCCTCACGGCCCTTCGCCCGCTCCAGACCGAGGACGCGGCCCTCGGCGTCCACGAGGACCCGGTCACCGGTGACGAGGGTGAGGCGATGCCTACCCTCGGCACCGGCCCCGGCACCGCCGCCGGGCTGGCGGCCGGCCGCACTCGCCGTACCAGCCGTCATCGCCGTACCGGGCACGTCCCCCTGGCCCGCGGTCGCCGGGCCGGTCGTGGACGCCGTCAGTGCGACGGCGGACGCCATGGCGACAACGGCCGTCCCCACCCTGCTCATTCGTCTGCGCAAGACTCCCCCTTGGTCCGACCAGGGGACGTACCGCACATATGCGCGTCAATTCCCCCCGGTCTTCGCAGTATGACCGGGTGTCAACTCGCGTCACATACCGCGCGACTGGCGCAAAGCGGCGAACCCGGGGACACCCGCAACCACACGCGCCCCGGTCTCCGCTCCCACGCGCCCCACGGCCGGGGCATCCCGCGTCAAGGGCGGTCTTACGCCCCGGCGTTCTCCTTCACGGTGATGCGCCCCTTGCGGATCGTCGCCACCCGGGGGGCCTTCCTCGCCAGTGTCGAGTCGTGCGTGACCATGACGAAGGTGAGCCCGTGCTCCTTCCACAGGCCCTCCAACACTTCCATGATCTCGTCGCGCGTCGACTCGTCGAGGTTGCCGGTGGGTTCGTCGGCCAGCAGCACCTTGGGCCGCTTCACCAGCGCGCGGGCGATCGCGACCCGCTGCTGCTGACCGCCCGAGAGCTCCGCCGGCAGATGCCCGAGCCGCTCCCCCAGCCCCACCGACTCCAGTGCCTCGGCGGCACGTCGCCGCCGCTCCCCCGCCTTCACCCCGAGCGGTACGAGCGCCGTCTCCACGTTCTCCTGCGCGCTCAGCGTCGGGATCAGGTTGAAGCTCTGGAACACGAACCCGATGCTCTCGCTGCGCACCCGGGTGAGCCTGGCCTCCGACAGCCCGGCCAGATCGGTGCCGTCGAGTTCGACGCTCCCGCCCGACGGCTTGTCGAGCCCGCCGAGCATCTGGAGCAGCGTGGACTTCCCGCCTCCGGTGGGCCCTTGGATGACGAGCCGGTCCCCGTCCGCGATGGTGAGGTCGACGCCGTCGAGCGCGTGGACGGTGTCCTTGCCCCGGGTGTAGCGCTTGGTCACGCCGCTGAGTACGTACATGGTGCAACTCCTGGATGGTGTTGTGAGGACGCGGCCGACGTGCCGCTGGGGTCGGGGACGGCGGCCGGTCACTCCACCCGCCGCAGGGCGTCGGCGGGGCGCAGCCGGGATGCGCGCCAGCCGCCGAACGCGCCCGCGATCAGTCCGCCGGTGATGGCGAGGCCCACCGCGAGGGCGATCGTGGAGAGGCTGA
The DNA here is from genome assembly GCF_023516595.1 of Streptomyces neyagawaensis. Classification (GTDB taxonomy): domain Bacteria; phylum Actinomycetota; class Actinomycetes; order Streptomycetales; family Streptomycetaceae; genus Streptomyces; species Streptomyces neyagawaensis. The sequence continues at coordinate 10,503 of NZ_JAMGBG010000032.1, forward strand.
CGGGCGCGGTGAGCGCGACGTCGAGCCCGTTCGACGCCGTCTGGCGCCCGCCGCCCGCACCGTCGGCACCCGGGAAGCCGCCCGCGCCGGGTCCGCCGCCCGCGCCGCCGAACCCGCGCCCGGCCGCACCTACTTCGGCCTGAAGTGTCGGGCTGATCGCCGTGACGGTGTACGCCCCCGCGAGGCCCAGTGCGATGCCGAGCGCCCCGCCGACGAGCCCGTTGACCATGGCCTCGCCGACGACCTGCCGGGTCACCCGCCCCGACCGCCAGCCGAGCGCCTTGAGCGTCCCGAACTCCCGCACCCGGCGCGAGACCGCCGAGGAGGTGAGCAGCCCGGCCACCAGGAACGCGGCGGCGAGCACGGCCACGGAGAGCCATCTGCCGACGTTGGAGGCGAGGTCGGAGGCGGTGGACAGCGACCCGGACACGGTGTCGGCGAGATCGGCGGAGGTGGTGACCGTGGTCCCCGAGATGTTCTTCTGGATGGCCGACTTGACGGAGTCGATCCGCTGGGAGTCGCTCGCCTTGACGTAGATCGTGGTGACCTCGCCCTCGGAGTCGCTGAGCGTCTGGGCCTGCTTCAGCGGCATGTAGAGGTCGGCCGCGGCGTCCCCGCTGTCGGGGGTGGCGATGCCGATGACCTTGTACTTCGTGGAGTCGATGGTGACGCTGTCACCGACCTTCAGCTCCTTCTCGCGGGCGTAGGAGGCGTCGGCGACGACGACCCGCGCGTCGGTCTCGGAGGTCGTGAACGTACGTCCGCCGGTGATCTTCGAGGAGGTGAGGGGTCCGAGGTCGGGTTCGGTGACGTCGGTGCCGTAGACGGAGTAGTTGTCGACGTCGAATTCGGCGCCGCCGCCCTCGACGCGCCCCTGCGGCTGTCCGGCACTCCCCCCGTTCTGTCCGGGCGCGCCCTGCTGCCGGCCGCCCGCGCTCTCGTCCTGCTGGAACTGGCCGCGCCGGAACTGCCCGTCGACCTTGATGACCTGGAGGCTGAGGCCGCCGACGGCCTCCGCGACGCCCTGCTGCTCGGCGACCTCGGTGACGGTCGAACTCTTCAGGGTCTGGAAGCCCTGGACGCGGACGAGGTCGCTGCTCTGCTCCTCGTCGGAGTCCTCGTCCCGTGCGTCGAACTCGAAGCGGGGGCGTTCGGCGCCGTTCTCGCCGGGCGCGGCGGCGGCCTTGGTGACGGTCATGTCCGTCCCCAGGCCGTAGAGGGAGGCGAGCACCTTGCCCTGGGCCTTCTCCATGCCGGACGACACGGAGCTGACCACGATGACCAGCGCGATGCCGAGGGCGAGCCCGGAGGCGACGACGAGCGCCGCCTTTCTGCGGCGGCGCAGTTCGCGCCTCAGGTAGGTGAGAAACATGGCCGAAAGCTAGGGAGGCCACGTGATGACGGGATAAGCCCCTCATAAGAGCGGGATGAGAACCCGGCACCCGGCCCGGAAGCGCCGAGTCCGCCCCTGTGGAACGCCGAAGCCGCCCCTGGGGGGCGGCTTCGATGTCAGGAGGCCGGAAGAGGGTCGGTGCCGCGTCCGGTGATCGGCGCGGCACCGCTCGGGTGGCGGGTCAGGCCGCCGAACCCGCCTTCCAGTCGGCCCAGCTCAGGTTCCAGCCGTTGAGGCCGTTGTCCGGGGCGACCGTCTTGTCGCCGGTGTTCTGGACGACGACCACGTCACCGACGATGGAGTTCTCGTAGAACCAGGCAGCCGCGGTGTTGGGGTCGTTGGCGCCCTTGGTGTCGTTCAGGCCGATGCATCCGTGGCTGGTGTTGACGTTGCCGAAGATGGAGTCGGCGCCCCAGTAGTTGCCGTGGAGGAAGGTGCCGGACGTCGTCAGACGCAGGGCGTGCGGCACGTCCTTGATGTCGTACTCGCCCTTGCCGTCGTCGTCGGTGAAGCCGACCGTCGCGCCGTTCATCCGGGTCTCCTTGAACTTCTCGGAGATCACCATCTGGCCCTCGTACGTCTTGTTCTCAGGCGAGCCGGCGGAGATCGGGATGGTCTTGACGACCTTGCCCTCCTGCATGACCTTCATCTGCTTGGTCTTGGCGTCGACGACCGAGACCTGGTTGCGGCCGATCTTGAAGGTGACCGTCTTCTGCTGGACACCGAAGACGCCGTCGGCGCCCTCGACACCGTCGAGCGCGAGCTTCAGCGTGACGGTGGAGCCCGCCTTCCAGTAGTCCTCGGGCCGGAAGTCGAGGCGGTTCGCGTTGAACCAGTGCCCGACGACCTCCTGGCCGGAGCTGGAGGAGACGGTGATCCCCTTCTGGACGGCGGCCTTGTCGGTGATCGCCTTGTCGAAGTTGATCGACACCGGCATGCCCACGCCGACGGTGGAGCCGTCCTCGGGCGTGAAGTTGCCGATGAAGCTGTTGGCGGGCGAGACCGTGGTGAACGCCGCGTTCTCGTGGGCCTCGCGGCCCTCGGAGTCCTCGGCGGTGGCGGTGATCTTGTAGTTGGTGGACCGCTCCAGCTGCACGCTCGGCGCCCAGCTCTTCTTGTCGGCGGATATCTCACCCTGGACGGAGGCGCCGTCCGTGGTGGTCATCGTCACCTTGGTGAGCTCGCCCTTGCTGACGGTGACCTTGGCGGAGTTGTTGATGGAGGCGTTGTTCGAGCCGTCCTTCGGGGTGATCTTGATGTCGGCCTCGGAGGTCTTCTTGGCCGCCGCCTCGTCGACCTTGGACTGCGAGGAGTCCCCGCCGTCGCCGCCGGAGGCGTTGTCGCCGTCGCCCCCGCTGCACGCAGAGAGCACCAGCACCCCGCCGAGCAGTGCGGACGCGACCGTCAGGCCCTTGCGCCGCTTACTGTTCGTCATCACACGCTTCTCCATCGTTGCCGAAATCCCCAAGAACCGAGAATCCCCGTAAGCACTAAAACACCACTACGGCACCGAGCCGTTCCGCTTGGCGCCGATGTGTGGGATACGCCACTCCGCCTGGTCCGGGTCGCCAGTGACCCCGGCGGTGGTGCGCGAGTGACCCGTGCGCCCCTTGGGACGAGAGAACCCCGGGCGGCGGTTGCCACCCGGGGTCATGTTTTCCCCAAGGCGCCTCAGCCGCGTCCGACTTCCTCGTCGTCCTCGCCGTCATCATCCTCGTCGAGGCCCCACTCCGGCGAATCGGGGTCGTAGTCGATGCCCTCGCTACTCCAGGAGGCCTGGGCGAGTTCGACGCCCGGCACCTCACCGACCAGGTCGAACGGGTCGATCAGATACGCGAGCGCCTCCGCTGTGTCCTCCGTCACCGCGCTCTCGGCGTGTACCCGTTCGTCGTCCGGCATATCAGGATCGTCGGCGATACGTCGCAACGCGGCACCGGTGACGGCCTCGACGTTCTCGACCTCCACCACCAATTCCACCCGAAGGCGAACAAACTGTGATGTCTCATCTGTAGTCATGCCTCGGAGCGTACGGCTCATACGTCCCGCGACTTTCCCGCGACCCGCGACTTTCATTAGCATCGCTGTCCACGGCCAATTCGCCAGCGTCACAAGGGGATCGATATTCCGTGTCCGTCGCACGTCGCGCGTCGTCCACCGCCCGCCGATCGCTGCTGACCGCCACCGCCGCGGGGACCCTTCTGGCTGCCCTGTGGTTCGTGCCGTCGGCCAACGCGACCCAGGAGGCGCCGGACATACGGCAGGAGACGACGACCACGACCGACTCCGGCGGGACGACCGTCTCCGGATCGGCCGAGGACGAGGAGTCGGCGGGCCGCACCACCCAACTCGCCGACACGGGCAGCCCCAACACCACGCCGTACATCGTCGGCGGCACCCTCTTCCTGGGCCTCGGCGCCGGCTTCGTGGCGTACTCGGTGCGCCAGGGCCGCCTGGAGGCGTACTGACGGGCCCGGCACTGACACGCGTACGCAGGGGGGCACCGCCGACGTGGCGGTGCCCCCCTGCGCGTCCCGGTCGGGCGCTCCCCCCTCAGGGAGCCGAGGTCAGGCCAGCGGGCCGGTGACCGACTCGGCGGCCGCTACCAGCCGGCCCTCGCGGACGAACGTGTCGGCGAGCGCCAGATCGGGGGCGAGGAAGCGATCCGGCCCAGGGCCCTCGACCCCGAACTTCCGTACGGCCTCGACGACCGCCCTGGTGGCCGGCGCGGGCGTGAGGCCCTCACGCAGTTCCACGGCGCGCGTTCCGGCGTAGAGCTCGACGGCGAGCACCCGGGTGAGGTTGTCGACGGCGGTGCGCAGCTTGCGGGCGGCCGACCACCCCATGGAGACGTGGTCCTCCTGCATCGCGGAGGACGGGATCGAGTCCGCCGAGGCCGGGACGGCGAGCCGCTTCAGCTCGCTGACCAGCGCCGCCTGCGTGTACTGGGCGATCATGAGGCCCGAGTCGACCCCGGCGTCGTCCGCGAGGAACGGCGGCAGCCCGTGCGAGCGGTTCTTGTCGAGCAGCCGGTCGGTGCGCCGCTCGGCGATCGAGGCCAGGTCCGCGACCGCGATGGCGAGGAAGTCCAGCACGTAGGCGACCGGGGCGCCGTGGAAGTTGCCGTTGGACTCGACCCTTCCGTCCGGCAGGACCACGGGGTTGTCGACGGCGGACGCCAGCTCCCGCTCGGCGACCAGCCGCGCATGGGCGAGGGTGTCCCGCCCGGCGCCGGCGACCTGCGGGGCGCAGCGCACCGAGTACGCGTCCTGCACGCGCGGCGCGTCGTCCTGGTGGTGGCCGGTGAGCCCCGAACCCCGCAGCACGGCGAGCATGTTGGCGGCGGAGGCGCCCTGTCCGGGGTGCGGGCGGATGGCGTGCAGCTCGGGGGCGAGGACCTTGTCGGTGCCGAGCAGGGCCTCCAGGGAGATCGAGGCGGTGACGTCGGCCGACTTGTACAGCGTCTCCAGGTCGGCGAGCGCCATGACGAGCATGCCCAGCATGCCGTCGGTGCCGTTGAGGAGGGCGAGTCCCTCCTTCTCCCGCAGTTCGACGGGGGTGATGCCGTGCGCGGCCAGCAGCTCGGCGGCCGGCCGTACGACGCCGTCGGGGCCCTCGGCGTCGCCCTCGCCCATGAGGGTGAGCGCGCAGTGCGACAGCGGGGCGAGGTCGCCGGAGCAGCCGAGGGAGCCGTACTCGTGCACGACGGGGGTGATCCCGGCGTTGAGGAGGTCGGCCATGGTCCGCGCGACCTCGGGGCGCACACCGGTGCGGCCGGAGCAGACCGTCTTCAGCCGCAGGAACATCAGCGCGCGGACGACCTCGCGCTCCACCCTCGGGCCCATGCCGGCCGCGTGCGAGCGGACGATGTTGCGCTGGAGCTGGGCGCGCAGCTCCGGGCTGATGTGCCGGGTCGCGAGGGCACCGAAGCCGGTGGAGACCCCGTAGACGGGTTCCGGTTTGGCCGCCAGCGCGTCCACGATGCCGCGGGCCGCGGCGAGGGCCGTCAGCGCCTCTTCGGAGAGCTCGACCCGGGCGTCGGCGCGCGCCACGGCGAGGACGTCGGCGGCGGTGACACCGGACGTCCCGAGGACCACCGTGTCCACAGTGTGCATATCCATATTCAGGATCGTAGGGACTGAATCGCCGAATGTCACGAGCGGATGCCGGGTGGACTCCTTACCGGGCCGGCGACCCATGACACGATCCGCGACATTCTCGGACGAAGCAATTCGCGTAGATCAGGGAATGATCAGAGTTTTATAGGAATTCGATCAAAGAACGGTCAGAAACTCGCAGGTAACAGACGTATGTGGCAGGGCGGAGGGTTACGGTCATGACACCTGATGCGTTGACGCCTCACGTGCACGCCACCTCCCTGCGCGCACACATGCGGGTCGACGCCTCGGACGACCTCAGGTCCCCACGGCCACCACTCCCCCCTGTCGGCCGTGGGGCCCCTACGGCCCCGGCCACACCCCCGGCGTCCGTAGGCGTCCCAGGGCCGCGCGCGACCTCGACCAGGCGCGCGGCCCGCCCTAGGGCCGGCGCCCTCGAATGCGGCGCCGGTCCCCGGGGTGTGCCGGGTCGGCGGGCGCGGGCGGCCGGTCGGCGAGCCGGACGACCGGGTCCTCGCCGTCGTCGCCCTCCCGGCCCGCGACGACCGGCTCCAGGGAACCGGCGGCCTTGGCCCGGTACTGCGCGGCGTCCGCAAGCCGGAACAGCCGCCGCGCCGAACGCAGCGGCCCGATCGGGTCCCCCGTGGAGGCGACCCCGCAGGCGACGCCCTCACCGGGCTCCAAGTCCCGCGCCCGCGCACACAGATCACCGGCGACCCGCACCACCTCGTCCGCCGAGGGCCCCACCGCGAGCAGACAGAACTCGTCGCCGCCGAGCCGCGCGGCCAGGACGTGCGGCAGCTCCGCCGCGCAGCGCGAGAGCACCGAGCCGAACCGCTCCAGCACCTGGTCGCCCACGGCGTGCCCGTAGGAGTCATTGACCTTCTTCAGCCCGTTGAGGTCGCAGACCACCAGGCTGATCACGGTGCCGTCGCGCCGGTGCGCCTCCATCGCCTCGTCGAGCCGCAGATCGACCGCGCGCCGGTTGCCGAGGCCGGTGAGGGAGTCGGTGAAGGCGAGCCGCCGGGCCTCCTCCAGCCGTTCCGACTGCGCGATCCCCGCCGCCACGACCGAGGCGAGCACCGTCGCGAACGCGGCGTCGTCGCCGTGGAAGACGGGCTCCCCGGCGGGCCGGGCCACATACAGCTCGCCCCACGCCCGCCCGTTCAGCACGACCGGCGCCACCACGCAGCAGCCCCGGCCGCGCCGGCGCAGCGCCGCCACCCGCTGATGGCAGTAGCCACCCCGGCGCCGGTCCGCGACCGGCCCGGCCGCCGTCTCCACCCAGGCGTTGGGCTCACCGCCCTCCAGCCACCGCTCGTGCAGGAACTCCGCGATCTCCGGGAACTGGTGCACGGGGTACGTCTCGTCCTCCGGGAACTCCTCCTCGTCCGCCGCCCGGGTGCCCACGTTCACGAGCACCCGCAGCAGCCCGCGCTCCCGCTCCCACACGGACAGCGCGGCGAAGCTGCCGGACAGGGCCCGGCACGCCCCGTCCGCGGCCGCCCGCCACGACTCCTGCGGCGTGTGCGCGGCGGCCATGCCCCGCGCCAACGCCACCACGGCCCTCAGCCGTCTGTCCTCACCCACGGCTCCAGGCTAGGGAGCTTTGCGCCGATTTGAGACGTTGGCGAGGCGAACAGGGGTACGGCCCGCCCTCGTCCGCCCCGGCCACGGGCAAAGAGAGGTCCGGCCCGCCCGCATCGGCCCCGGCCACCCGGACGAGCAGGGGTACGGCCTGCCCGCACGGCCCCGGCCACCGGGCAAAGAGAGGGACGACCCGCCCACACCGGGCCCAGCCACCGGACGAGCACACGTACGGCCCGCCCACACCGGGCCCGGCCACCGGACGAGCACAGGCACGGCCCGCCCGCACCAGCCCCAGCCCCAGCCCCCCGGACGAGCCGAGGTGCGGACCGCGCCCGCCCGCCCCACGCACCCACGCCGAGCACCGGGCGCAACCCCTACTTCTCAATGCCACGGGGACGGCGTACCCACCCGCCCCACCGACCCTCGACCTCCCCGCGCACGCCCCCGGCGGAGCCCGCGCCTCACTCCCCCGGCCACTCCGGCTTGCGCTTCTCGTTGAAGGCGGCCACGCCCTCCGCCCGGTCGCCCGAGAAGGCCACGGAACGCCACGCCGCGTCCTCGACGTCCAGCCCCGCCCGCAGATCGAGGCCGTGCCCGAGCCGCAGCGCCCGCTTCGCGGCCCGCAGCCCCACGGGCGAGTTGGCGGCCATCCGCGCGGCCAGCGCCAACGCCTCCGTACGGTCCTGCCCCTCCGCGACCAGTTCGTCGACCAGACCCAACTCCCGCGCCTCCGCGGCCTCCAGCCGTCGCGCGGTGAAGATCAGTTCGGCGGCCCGCGCGGCCCCCACGCGACGCGGCAGCAACTGCGTACCGCCGCCGCCCGGAATCACCCCCACCGACACCTCCGGCAGCCCCACCACCGCCGTGCGGTCGGCCACGATCACATCGCAGGACAGCGCCAGCTCGAACCCTCCGCCCAGCGCGAAGCCGTGCACGGCGGCGACGGTCGGCATCGGCAGCTCAAGCACCCCGGTGTACGCCGCCCGCGCGACGGGCCGCTGCCGCACCAGCTCCGCGTCACTGAACGAGTTCCGCTCCTTCAGGTCGGCCCCGACGCAGAACGCCCGCTCGTGCGTCGAGGTCACCACGACCACCCGTACGTCCCGGTCGGCGGCCAGCGCGTCGCACGCGGCGGCGATGGAGCGGGCCATGTCGGTGGACACGGCGTTCATGGCCTTCGGCCGGTCGAGGGCGAGTTCGGCGACGTACGCGTGCCGCCGCACGACCACGAACTCGCCGTACCGACGCTCGCCGCCCGGCCCCTCTGCGACATCGACACCGACACCCATGACACCCTCCGGTTAACGCGTGTTAACTACCGTCACCCCGATCATCGCAGCCCGGCCCGCCCCGCAACACCCCCGTCTCGGCGCGGGCCCCCGGCGACGGCGTGACGCCTGCTCCCCCCGGCGACGACGCGTTCGGCAACCGCGCGCGACAACGCGTCGGCCCGTTTCCCCGATCGAGTGACATCCGACCCTTCTCGGGCCACATCGCCCACTTGGCCGCATAGCCTGCGCTCCGCCAGGCGCACCGGGGGACTCGGGCGCGGAGGGAGGACGGACCATGACGACGCACACGGTGACCAGGCCGACGGCACCCACCACGGGGCCACGCCCGAACACCCCACCGACGGCACCCCAGCCGCCGACACCGCGACCGCACACCTCCCCAACGGCACAGGCACAGAAAGCCCAGCCCCAGCCCCAGCCCCAAGCGAGCACCAACACGGGGCCCCGGCCCTCGACGCCCGAGGCCGCCCAGCGGCCCCCCGGGCCCCGGGCCTCGACCGGCTCACCCGCGCCGCAGCCGGGCTCACCGACGCCACAGGCACCCCCGTCAGGGGCGGCTCGAGGTGCCTCGGCGCCCTGGACCCCATCGGCCGCCCACGCATCGTCCACCGCGGCCGCCTCCAAGGCATCCGCAGCGGCGCCCCCAGCGCAGACATCACCGGGCTCACCCAAACCGCAAGCCTCGCCGTCAGGGGCGGCTCGGGGCACCTCGACGCCCTGGACCCCGTCCGCCGCGTCCGTGTCGTCCGCCGCGGCCCCGGCCAAGGCATCCCCAGCGGCGCCCCCAGCGCAGACATCACCGGGCTCACCCAAACCGCAGGCCTCGCCGTCAGGGGCGGTTCGAGGTGCCCCGGCGCCCTGGGCCCCGTCCACCACGTCCTCGTCTCCCACCCCGGCCCCGGCGGCGGGCGCGTACGACGATCAGCAGGCGCCCGTCGTTCTCGCCGGGCGGCCCCGTGGGCGGCATCGGCGGCCGCGTCCCCGGAAGGTGCTGTTCGCGGTCGGTGGGATGGCTCTGGCGGCCAGTGCGCTGAGCCTGCTGCGGCTGGCCTCGGACCCGGTCTCGGGCGGCGGCGCGGCCGGTACCACGCCGAGGGCGGCGGACGACCTCTCGGACGAGGCGACCGACGAGGCGACCGGCACCGGCGCTTCCCTGGGCGGCGTGCCCTCAACGGAGCCGACCGCCGACGCGCCCATGGGCGACACGGGCGCCGCGCCGACGGCACCGCCGGCACCGGGTTCGGCCACCGCCGTACCGTCGCCGTCGGCGACCTCGTCCGTGCCCTCCATCGGCGTCGAACTCCCGGGCGGCCCCGGCGCCCCCCACACTCCCCCGGAGCGCGCCACGCTCCCGGAGACCCCGGCGGCCCCCGAGACCCCCCGCCCCACCCGGGACACGCCCACCCAACAGCCGCCCGCGGCCAGGCAACCCGCCGCACCCGCCGCACCCGACGCACCGGACTCCCCGACCACCCCCGACGGCACGACCGAGCCGACTCAGTCGCAGCGGCCGGGCCTGTGCGTCCCGGTCGTCGGCCTGTGCGTCGACGACACTCCGGTCGGCAGGTGAGAACGGCCCTCCCGGCAGCCGACGCCACGACGCGACCGCCCGGCGACAGCGCCACGGCTCGCAGCCCACGGCCCGCGATCGGAAGCCGCGAGCCTCACTCGGCGCGGAGTCCTGAGCCCTCGGCCCAGGTGCCTACCGGGGAACGCGCCACACCCGGCTCTCGTCCCGGCGCCGTACCGCTCATCCCCCCGGTCGCCGGCCCGCGCCCTCAGTCCCGAACGTCCTTGCGTGCCCCAGCCGGAAGCCCATCGCTCGGTCACCCGGAATCACCGGCGGATCGCGGCGGTCACCCGTGTCCGGGCCGCCCGCGGCGGTGCCTACGCCTTGCCCGGTCGGCGGGTGAGGAGCCACGGCTGGACCACGCCGAGACCTCGTACGGGGCGTTGCCACATGGGCTGGAGGGCGAAGCGGTAGGTCGGCGGTTCCTCGCCCTCCTTCTCGGCGGCGGCCGCGGCCTCGGCGGCCTCCGCCTCGGACGCGGGGGCCTCACCGGCGCGGATGAGTTCCTCGGCGAACGCGGCGTCGACGAGGACCGCGTCCTTGGGCGCTATGGAGGTCAGCCGGCTCGCGAGGTTCACCGTGGAACCGAACACGTCGCCCATGCGGGTCGTGACGGTCCCGAAGGCCATGCCGACGCGCAGCTCGGGCATGGTCTCGTCGTTCGCCATGGTCTCGATCAGCCGCAGGGCGATCTCCGCGGCCACACCCGAGTCGTCGGTGGCGTAGAGGACCTCGTCGCCCAGGGTCTTGATCAGCCGGCCCCCGTTCGCGGCGACGAGATCCGCGGCCGTGGTCTCGAAGGCCTCGACGAGTTCGCCGAGCTCCTCCTCCTCCATGCGGCGGGTCAGCCGGGTGAAGCCGACCAGGTCGGCGAAGCAGACCGCGAGTCGCCGGTCGACCATCTCCTCGTCGTCGGCGGCCTGCACGACCCGGCCGGTGGCGGCGGCGAGCTGGCGCCGCCAGACGTAGACGAGGAACTCCTCCAGCTCGGGCAGGAGCAGTTCGATCAGGGGGTACGTCACCTCGGTACGGGTCATGCCCGGCTCCGGCGGTTCCGTCAGCCCCTCCAGGAAGGAGTCGATCTGCCACTCGGCGAGCCGCGCGGTGGTCTGACCGGTGGAACGGGCCACCTGCACGGCCATGGCCTCGCTGAGCAGGCCCGCCTCGACGAGACCGGCGAGCCGCCGCAGGGCGAGGACGTCCGCCTCGGTGAGCGCCTTGGCCTGGCCGATGTCCGCGAAGCCCATGGCCCGCCAGAACCGGGACGCCAGTTCCATGGAGACGCCCGCGCTCCGGGCCGCCTGGAAGGGGGTGTAACGACGCTCGGCTCCGAGGATGAGCCCTTCGAGCCGCAGCGCGAGCGGGTCCTCCTCGCCGCCGTCCGCGCCCTGGGGGTCCGGCGGGTCCACGCGGCCCTGCGCGTCCGTGCCGGAGCCCGTGTCCTCGACGCTCACGCCAGCTGCCCTTCCGATCTCCCGCGGTCACGTACTCGACCGGCCTCAACTCTACGGCAGGTGTGCGCCAGCTCACTCCGTCAGGTGTGGCCGACAGGGTTGCCCTCCTTGACCGTACGGCCACGGCGTGCTCGCTGCCCCCGGGAGCGGAACTCCCGGGGGCCTCACCCGCACCCCGGGCCGGCGGCCCGCCTTCCGGCGGCGGGCGGCCTGGACGCCGTCACCGGGTGCCCGGACAACGGGTGTCCCACACACCCCACCGCCCCCTGACGTCTCCTCTTCTCACACGGCGCGCAGATGCACGATGTCCCCGGCGCCCACCGGCTCCTGCACGCCGTCGCCGGTGGCCAGCACCAGCCGCCCGTCCCCGTCGACGGCCACGGCCTCCCCGACGATCGACCGGTCGCCCGGCAGCTCGGCCCGCACCTTGCGCCCGAGGGTCGCGCAGCCGGCCGCGTACGTCTCCTGCAACCCGCTCACCGCCGGGTCGCCCCCGGCCCGCCGCCAGCGGCCGTACCAGTCCTCCAGCGCGCGCAGCACGGCGCGCAGCAGGGGATCGCGGTCGGTGGTCACGGCGCCGGCGAGGGCCAGCGACCCGGCGGTGGGCACCGGCAGCTCGTCCTCGCGGAGGCTGACGTTGACGCCGATCCCGATGACGACGCCGCCGTCGCCCGCGCGCTCGGCGAGGATGCCGCCGGCCTTGCGTTCCTCCCCGTCCACGGTCACCAGCACATCGTTGGGCCATTTGAGTGACGTGTCGACGCCGGCGGCCCGGGACAGCCCCGTCGCGACGGCGACACCGGCCAGCAGCGGCAGCCAGCCCCACTGGTGGACGGGAACGTCGGTGGGCTTGAGGAGGACGGAGAAGAAGAGGCCGGAGCGGGGCGGTGCCGTCCACTGCCGGTCGAGGCGTCCCCGGCCGGCGGTCTGTTCCTCGGCGACGAGGACGGCGCCCTCCTCGGCGTCCCCCCGGACCGCGCGGTCCACCAGGTCGTGATTGGTGGAGCCGGTGCGCTGCACGACCTGCACATCGCGGTAGAGGCCCCCGTGCCCGCCGTCCCGTACCAGCCCGCGTCGCAACGCGGCCCCGTTGAGCGGTGGGCGGTCGAGGTCGGACCAGCGGCTGTCGTCTGAGGCATCTCGCGGCGTCATGCAACCCACCCTAGGTGTGGTAAACGCCGCACTGCCGATCCGTAGGGGCAGCACTACGCTACGGATGAGTAACCACCGCCACTTCTGAGCACGTACCGAGACAGCACACGTCGTCGCCCCGAGCAAGCCCGCACCGCCCGAGCAAGCACGTACCGCGAAGTTCTCACGTCCCCATGTCCCACTGAGCAGGCAGGGAGCCGCATCCCGATGTCCGAGCCGGAAGAGCCAGCGACCATCGACATCCACACGACCGCGGGGAAGCTCGCGGATCTGCAGCGCCGTATCCACGAGGCGACGCATGCCGGCTCCGAGCGCGCGGTGGAGAAGCAGCACGCCAAGGGCAAACTGACGGCCCGTGAGCGGATCGAACTGCTCCTCGACGAGGACTCCTTCGTGGAGTTCGACGAGTTCGCCCGCCACCGCTCCACCGACTTCGGCATGGAGCACAACCGCCCCTACGGCGACGGTGTCGTCACCGGCTACGGCACGGTCGACGGCCGCCCCGTCGCCGTGTTCTCGCAGGACTTCACCGTCCTCGGCGGTTCCCTGGGCGAGGTCTTCGGCCAGAAGATCATGAAGGCGATGGACTTCGCCCTGAAGACCGGCTGCCCCGTGATCGGTATCAACGACTCCGGCGGCGCCCGCATCCAGGAGGGCGTCATGGCCCTCGGCATGTACGGGGAGATCTTCCGCCGCAACACCCACGCGTCCGGTGTGATCCCGCAGATCTCCCTGGTCGTGGGCCCCTGCGCGGGCGGCGCGGTCTACTCCCCCGCGATCACCGACTTCACGGTCATGGTCGACCAGACCTCGCACATGTTCATCACCGGCCCCGACGTCATCAAGACGGTCACCGGCGAGGACGTCGGCTTCGAGGAACTGGGCGGCGCCCGCACCCACAACGCGACCTCGGGCGTGGCCCACCACATGGCGGGCGACGAGAAGGACGCCATCGAGTACGTCAAGCAGCTCCTGTCGTACCTGCCCTCGAACAACCTCAGTGAGCCCCCGGCCTTCCCCGAGCAGGCGGACCTCACCGTCACCGACGAGGACCGTGAGCTGGACACCCTCGTCCCGGACAGCGCGAACCAGCCGTACGACATGCACACGGTGATCGAACACGTCCTGGACGACGCCGAGTTCTTCGAGACGCAGGCCCTGTTCGCGCCGAACATCCTCACGGGCTTCGGCCGCGTCGAGGGCCACCCGGTGGGCATCGTCGCCAATCAGCCGCTGCAGTTCGCCGGCTGTCTGGACATCGACGCCTCGGAGAAGGCGGCCCGCTTCGTCCGCACCTGCGACGCCTTCAACGTCCCCGTCCTGACGTTCGTCGACGTCCCCGGCTTCCTCCCGGGCGTCGGCCAGGAGCACGAGGGCATCATCCGCCGCGGCGCCAAGCTCATCTACGCCTACGCCGAGGCCACAGTCCCGCTGATCACGGTCATCACCCGCAAGGCCTTCGGCGGCGCCTACGACGTCATGGGCTCCAAGCACCTCGGCGCCGACCTCAACCTCGCCTGGCCCACCGCCCAGATCGCCGTCATGGGCGCCCAGGGCGCGGTCAACATCCTGCACCGCCGCACCATCGCCGCCGCCTCCGAGGAGGAGCGCGAGGAGGTCCGGGCCCGCCTGATCCAGGAGTACGAGGACACCCTCCTCAACCCCTACACGGCCGCCGAACGCGGTTACGTCGACGCCGTGATCACGCCCTCGGACACCCGCCGCCACATCGTCCGCGGGCTGCGGCAGCTCCGCACGAAGCGGGAGTCCCTGCCCCCGAAGAAGCACGGCAACATCCCCCTCTAGACCCGACGGGAGCCATCGTGATCAAAGTCGTACGGGGCAACCCGACCCCCGAGGAGCTGGCCGCCGCCCTGGCGGTGGTCCAGGCGCGCGCCGCGGCGGCGGCCACACAGCCGTCCGGCGCGCCCACCCCCCGGGACTCCTGGTCCGACCCGTCGCGCATCGCCGCGCACCGGCTGCCCGCGCCGGGCCCCACCTCCTGGAGCCGCAGCTACTGGCCCGGCTGAGCGGAACCGCGGCCTCAAGTTGAGTACGCGTACTCAGGCGTCCGGACCACAGCGCCCCGCACCATCGGAGCATGCTGTGGTCCGACCCTGAGAACAAGCCGCCGAAGGAACTCCGCGACACCCAGGACATGCTCCGCCGGCTCAGCATCCTCATGGCCCTGGCCATGGTCCTGGCGATGCTGGTCCTGGGCATCCTCTGAGCGACCGGTGCCCGCCGCTACGCTGACCGCATGACCGAACCGCACCCCCGGCGCCGTCTGGTGCTCGCCTCGCAGTCCCCCGCCCGCCTCAACCTGCTCCGCCAGGCCGGCCTGGACCCCGAGGTGATCGTCAGCGGAGTGGACGAGGACGCCGTCACCGCCCCCACCCCGGCCGAGCTGGCCCTCGCCCTCGCCGAGGCCAAGGCCTCCGTCGTCGCGGCGAAGCCCGAGGTCAAGGGTGCCCTCGTCATCGGCTGCGACTCGGTGCTCGACCTGGACGGCGAAGCTCTCGGCAAGCCCGCCGACGCCGAGGAGGCCACGGCCCGCTGGAAGGCGATGCGCGGCCGCGCCGGCACCCTCCAGACCGGCCACTGCGTCTACGACACCGCCGCCGGCCGCTACACCTCCGCGACCGCCTCCACGGTCGTCCACTTCGGCGATCCCACCGACGAGGAGATCGCCGCGTACGTGGCCTCGGGCGAACCCCTCTATGTCGCGGGCGCGTTCACCCTCGACGGCCGCTCGGCCCCGTTCATCGACGGCATCGACGGCGACCACGGCAACGTGATCGGCATCAGCCTCCCCCTGGTCCGCCGTCTGCTGGCCCACCTGGACGTGGCCATCACCGACCTGTGGACTCCCCAAGTCCCGTAGCGGCGGCTCAGGACGCTCCGGCGGCCGGCGGCGCGACGGGCGCGGCCGGCGCGCCCTCCTCGTCCGGGCCGGGCTCCCCTGCGCCCCCCTTGCGGTCGCAGGTCATCAGGGTGAGCACCACGAGCGCCAGCACCACCATCATGAAGACGAACGCGCCCCACCCGACCAGCCCCACCGTGAGCGCGCCGAGCAACCCGTGCACCACGGCCGCGCTGATGAGCACGACACGCCCGAGCCCGGCGGCAGGCCGGTCCCGTATCGCGACGAGCAGCGCGACGACCCCGCAGAACGCGAAGTAGAGCCCGAAGACGACACCCCCGGCCTTCGAGGACAGGGACATCGCGTCGGGGTCGAGTCCGGCGAGGGACATCTTCTGCCGGTCGACGACGGTGCCGAGGAACCACTGGAGCAGGGCGATCCCCAGCCCCTCCGCGAACAGCACGATCGCCGTGACCACCGCCACCGGTCTGCGGATCACCGCCACCCACCCACTTTCCCTGCCGCGCCGTTCCCGCCGGGGCACCGTTACCCCAAGTACCTGTTCGAGACATCGCGAACGCTACTAACGGGTAAACCCGGGGACAAGGGTTCTCACGAGAGCAAAGAATCGTTGGGCCATTAGTAGGGATTCCACAAAGAAACCCAACCGGCCGCAGCGCGGCCGCACAGAGACCTTGACCACAGTGGAGGGCTAGGGTTTTCGGGTGGAGTCCTGCGTGATGCGGTACGACAAGGGATTTCGCCGGTCGAGCGAGCCTCGATTCACGCTCCGTGTGGGCAAGGTCACCATTGAGGACGGGTCGAAACGCCGTGTCGGCAGTCCCTAAACTCGGCTTGTTTCAAGGAGAGGGAGCCATCGTGCGCAAGGTGTTGATCGCCAACCGAGGCGAAATCGCTGTCCGCGTCGCCCGGGCGTGCCGGGACGCCGGGATCGCGAGCGTGGCCGTGTACGCGGATCCGGACCGGGACGCACTGCATGTGCGTGCCGCGGACGAGGCGTTCGCCCTGGGCGGTGACACCCCCGCCACCAGCTACCTGGACATCTCCAAGGTGCTCCAGGCCGCCAAGGACTCCGGAGCGGACGCGATCCATCCGGGCTACGGCTTCCTCTCGGAGAACGCGGAGTTCGCCCAGGCGGTGCTGGACGCGGGCCTGATCTGGATCGGCCCGCCGCCGCAGGCGATCCGCGACCTGGGCGACAAGGTGGCGGCCCGTCACATCGCCCAGCGCGCGGGCGCCCCGCTCGTCGCGGGCACCCCGGACCCGGTGTCGGGCGCCGACGAGGTCGTGGCGTTCGCCGAGGAGCACGGTCTGCCCATCGCCATCAAGGCGGCGTTCGGCGGCGGTGGTCGCGGTCTGAAGGTGGCCCGCACCCTCGAAGAGGTCCCCGAGCTGTACGACTCGGCGGTCCGTGAGGCGGTCGCGGCGTTCGGCCGGGGCGAGTGCTTCGTGGAGCGCTACCTGGACAAGCCGCGGCACGTCGAGACCCAGTGCCTGGCGGACAAGCACGGCAACGTGGTCGTCGTCTCGACCCGTGACTGCTCGCTCCAGCGCCGCCACCAGAAGCTGGTCGAGGAGGCTCCGGCGCCGTTCCTGTCGCCTGAGCAGAACGCTGAGCTGTACCGCGCGTCGAAGGCCATCCTGAAGGAGGCCGGCTACGTCGGCGCCGGCACGGTGGAGTTCCTCGTCGGCATGGACGGCACGATCTCCTTCCTGGAGGTCAACACCCGTCTCCAGGTCGAGCACCCGGTCACCGAAGAGGTCACGGGTATCGACCTGGTCCGCGAGATGTTCCGGATCGCGGACGGCGAGGAGCTGGGGTACGACGACCCGCCGAT
The DNA here is from genome assembly GCF_023516595.1 of Streptomyces neyagawaensis. Classification (GTDB taxonomy): domain Bacteria; phylum Actinomycetota; class Actinomycetes; order Streptomycetales; family Streptomycetaceae; genus Streptomyces; species Streptomyces neyagawaensis. The sequence goes on from NZ_JAMGBG010000032.1 coordinate 27,791, forward strand.
GCGCGGCCATTCGTTCGAGTTCCGCATCAACGGCGAGGACCCGGGCCGCAACTTCCTCCCGGCCCCCGGCACGGTCACCACGTTCACCCCGCCGACCGGTCCCGGTGTCCGTCTGGACGCGGGCGTGGAGTCCGGCAGTGTCATCGGCCCGGCCTGGGACTCCCTCCTCGCCAAGCTGATCGTCACCGGCGCCACCCGGCAGCAGGCCCTGCAGCGTGCCGCGCGCGCCCTGGAGGAGTTCCAGGTCGAGGGCATGGCCACGGCCATCCCGTTCCACCGCGTGGTCGTGAAGGACCCGGCGTTCGCTCCCGAACTCACCGGCTCGACCGACCCGTTCACGGTCCACACCCGCTGGATCGAGACGGAGTTCGTCAACGAGATCAAGCCGTTCGCGGCTCCCGCGGACACCGCCGAGCCCGAGGACGAGACGGACCGCGAGACGATCGTCGTCGAGGTCGGCGGCAAGCGCCTGGAGGTCTCCCTCCCCGCCGCTCTCGGCATGACCCTGGCCCGCACCGGCCTGGCCGCGGGCGCCAAGCCCAAGCGCCGCGCGGCGAAGAAGTCGGGCCCGGCGGCGTCGGGCGACACCCTCGCCTCCCCGATGCAGGGCACGATCGTGAAGGTCGCCGTCGAGGAGGGCCAGGAGGTCAAGGAGGGCGACCTCATCGTGGTCCTGGAGGCCATGAAGATGGAGCAGCCCCTCAACGCCCACCGCTCCGGCACGATCAAGGGCCTGAGCGCGGAGGTCGGCGCCTCCATCACGTCGGGCGCGGCGATCTGCGAGATCAAGGACTGAGCACCGGTACGACGAGACGACCCCCGCGCCCGTCAGGGCCGCGGGGGTCGTCTCGTCCCCACGACAACTCGCCCGGCCGCCCGAGCTCTTAGGCTGTGGAGACCCCAACGAGGAGACCCCAGCGAGGAGAGCAGGTGAGGCCACGGTGAGCACCACCCCGGCCGGGCCCCCGGCAGCAGCGCGGCCGCCTACGGCCCGGCCCTCCACGGGCGCCCGCCCCATGCGGGCCGACGCCCGCCGCAACCACGAGCGCCTCCTCACGGCGGCCCGCCTCGCCTTCGCGGCCCATGGCACGACCGCCTCGCTGGAGGACATCGCCCGCCGCGCGGATGTCGGGATCGGCACGCTCTACCGCCACTTCCCGAACCGCCAGGCCCTCCTCGGCGCGGTCTTCGAGGACGCGGTGCAGGAGCTGCTGGCCCGGGCCCGGGAGCAGCTCGACGCGCCCCAGCCGTGCACCGCGCTGGTCACCTGGCTGCGCGACATCATCACTCGTGCGAGTGAATACCGGGGTCTGGCGAAGGCCCTCATGACGGTGTCGTACGCCGACTCCCGCGTCGAGGAGGACGCCTCCGACCTGGCCCGGTGCTGCGCCCCGATCCGCGAGGCGGGCACCGCCCTCCTGACACGGGCGCAGCGGGCTCACGCCGTACGGGACGACGTGTCGATCGGCGATCTCCTCCAGCTCACCCACGCGATCGCACTGGCGGCCGAGGAAACCCCGGACGACCCGGAACTGGCCGACCGCCTACTGACCCTGACGCTGCGCGGCCTGAGGCCGTAGCGAACGGGCGGGCCGAAGCGGTGGCGACCGGCGGGCCGGAGCCCTGGCGAATGGGCGGCCCCAGGCCGCAGTGACGCGGCGCCCCGGAACCGCGTGGCGAACGGGCACCCGAAGCCCGTTGTGAACCGGCGGACCGGAACCGCGGCGAACGGGCGGTCCCGAGCGGTGGTGAAGTGGCTGCCCGTGGCCGTTTTGAACCGGGGCTGACGGTGGCGGTGCTCGCGTCCGCGGGGCTCGCGCGGGGCGTTGCCGCTGTCGCGTTCATCGGCGGCGCAGGTCCGCCACGCGGGCCGCTCGCTCCCGCTCGCGCTCACCGGTCGGCGGCTGCTCCCCCAGCACCGTGGCGGTGCGCAACTGGGGCCCGGTGCCGTGGACCTGGTTCCGGCGAGGGCCCGGGAGCGGCATGTCCCGGCGGGACTGGCGTGCCGGTACCGGATCGCCGCCCGTGCCGCCGCCCGACGCCCCGGCCACGGAGATCTGCACGCCCTGATCGGCCAGGGCCTGCAACTCGGTGACGGCACGGTCGTCGTGGCCCGGCGGATCGTCGGTGACCAGTCGGGTGATCACATCGGTGGGCACCGTCTGGAACATCGTGTCGGTGCCCAGTTTGGTGTGGTCGGCGAGGACGACGACCTCGGCGGCGGCCTGGACCAGCGCGCGGTCGACGGACGCCGACAGCATGTTGGACGTGGACAGGCCGCGCTCGGCGGTCAGTCCGCTCCCGGAGAGGAATGCCTTGGAGACACGCAGCCCCTGGAGGGACTGCTCGGCGCCGGAGCCGACCAGGGCGTAGTTGGAACCGCGCAGCGTGCCGCCGGTCATCACGACTTCCACACGGTTGGCGTGGGCCAACGCCTGAGCCACCAACAGGGAGTTGGTGACGACGGTCAGCCCGGGGACCCGCGCGAGCCGGCGTGCCAGCTCCTGCGTGGTGGTCCCCGCCCCGACCACGATGGCCTCGCCCTCTTCGACGAGGCTCGCGGCGAGGTCGGCGATGGCCGTCTTCTCGGCGGTCGCGAGATGAGACTTCTGCGGAAAGCCGGACTCCCGCGTGAACCCGCCCGGCAATACCGCACCGCCGTGCCGGCGGTCGAGGAGTCCTTCTGCCTCCAGAGCGCGCACGTCCCGCCGTACGGTCACTTCGGAGGTCTGGACGACGCGGGCGAGCTCACGGAGCGACACGGCTCCATTGGCCCGCACCATTTCGAGGATCAATTGGCGACGTTCTGCAGCGAACACGAAACTGACAGTAACGCCAACGACCATCTGCTTTCAGCAGTTTGCGCCGAATAACAGAAGTTGTTCGCACCCTGGGGCGAGGAGTGATATAGGGGCTATCCGGGACGTAAACGCGGCGGGCCCGGACCGCCGACCGGCCCGGACCCGCCCTCGTACCGCCGTATGAGCTCGTCAGACGCCGCCGCCCGCCTTGCGGGTGTGGAGCTGGCGGGCGACCTCGGCGATCGAGCCCGACAGGGACGGGTACACGGTGAACGCGTTCGCGATCTGTTCCACGGTCAGGTTGTTGTCGACCGCGATCGAGATGGGGTGAATCAGTTCCGAGGCGCGCGGGGAGACCACGACGCCGCCGACGACGATGCCGGTGCCCGGCCGGCAGAAGATCTTGACGAAGCCGTCGCGGATGCCCTGCATCTTCGCGCGCGGGTTGCGCAGCAGCGGGAGCTTCACTCCGACGGCGTCGATGATCCCGGCGTCGAGGTCGGCCTGGGTGTAGCCGACGGTGGCGATCTCGGGGTCGGTGAAGACGTTGGACGACACGGTCTTCAGGTTCAGCGGGGCCACCGCGTCGCCGAGGAAGTGGTACATGGCGATACGGCCCTGCATGGCGGCCACGGAGGCGAGGGCGAACACGCCGGTGACGTCACCGGCGGCGTACACGCCGGGGGCCGAGGTCCGCGAGACCTTGTCGGTCCAGATGTGCCCGGATTCCTTGAGCTTGACCCCGGCCTCCTCCAGGCCCATGCCGGCGCTGTTGGGGATGGCGCCGACGGCCATCAGGCAGTGGGTGCCGCTGATGACGCGCCCGTCGGCGAGGGTCACCTCGACGCGGTCGCCGACCCGCTTGGCGGACTCGGCCCGGGAGCGCGCCATGACGTTCATGCCGCGCCGCCGGAACACGTCCTCCAGGACGGCGGCGGCGTCGGGGTCCTCGCCCGGCAGCACGCGGTCGCGGCTGGACACGAGCGTGACCCGCGAGCCGAGCGCCTGGTAGGCACCGGCGAACTCGGCGCCCGTCACACCGGACCCGACCACGATCAGCTCTTCGGGCAGCTCGTCGAGGTCGTACACCTGCGTCCAGTTGAGGATCCGCTCCCCGTCGGGCTGCGCGTCGGGCAGCTCACGCGGATGGCCGCCGGTGGCGATGAGCACGGCGTCGGCGATCAGCGTCTCCTCGGACCCGTCCGCCGCCCTGACGACGACCTTGCGCGACCCGTCGAGGTCCTGCTGCCCCTCCAGCCGCCCGCGCCCGCGCATGACCCGCGCGCCGGCGCGTGTCACGGAGGCGGTGATGTCATGCGACTGCGCCAGCGCGAGCCGTTTCACACGCCGGTTGACCTTGCCGAGGTCCACCCCGACGACACGCGCGGGCGTGTCGATGTACGGGGTGTCGTCGGCGACGATGATGCCCAGCTCCTCGTACGACGAGTCGAAGGTGGTCATCACCTCGGCGGTCGCGATGAGCGTCTTCGACGGCACGCAGTCGGTGAGCACCGACGCCCCGCCCAGACCGTCGCAGTCCACGACGGTCACCTCCGCACCGAGCTGCGCGGCCACCAGCGCCGCCTCATAGCCGCCGGGTCCGCCACCGATGATCACGATCCGAGTCACGTACCCCATTGTCCCGCACGATCCCGAATACAGCGGAGCCGGGGTCCACCGCCCACGGCAACGGCGGGCGGAGTGGGTTTCGGGACTGCTGGAACAGCGGGGAGGAAGGGGCCGAGGGGGACGGGGGCCGAGCACTTGCCGTGACGGGGACGAGAGGAAGGAGGGAGGGAGAGAAGGGGCCGAGAGGAGGAGGGACAGAGGGCGGGGGGAAGGAGCCGAGAGGGGCAGGGCCCGAGGGGGAGGTGACAGAGGAGGACGGAGGAAGAGGCCAAGGGGGAGGCGGCAGAGGAAGGCGGGGGGAAGAGTCCGAGGGGGAGCGGGCGAGCGACTGGGGTCGGCGCGGGGGCGCTCGTGCACCAAGGGGTGCGGCCACGGAGGGCTCATGCACCGGGCAGAGGGGTCACGGAAGGGGCGTGCGGGCAGCGACGGGACGAACCGGCCCGGAGGGCCGTTCAGGGGCGCGGGGAACTGCGCGACCAGCCACGACGGACCCGCACCCCGCCGACGCACCCCCTCCGCCCCACTGGACGGCTCGGGGAGACGGGGCGGCGGAGGGGCGCTCCGCGACCAGCAACAGGCCGCAGCGAACACACAGGCGCACACCGAGGCACGCCGAACCGGCCCGGAGGGCCGTTCAGGGGCGCGGGGAACTGCGCGACCAGCCACGACGGACCCGCACCCCGCCGACGCACCCCCTCCCCCACCCCCTCACGCCCCACCCACCCCAGCGGAGCGCTTACGCTCTCCCCCATGTCGCTCTACGCCGCCTACGCCGGCAACCTCGACGCCCGCCTGATGTCCCGCCGCGCCCCCCACTCCCCGCTGCGCGCCACCGGCTGGCTGAACGACTGGCGCCTCACCTTCGGCGGCGAACACATGGGCTGGGAGGGCGCCCTCGCGACGGTCGTCGAGGCCCCCCGCTCCCAGGTCTTCGTGGCGCTGTACGACATCGCCCCGATGGATGAGGAGGCGATGGACCGCTGGGTGGGCGTCGGCCTCGACATATACCGCCGGATGCGCGTCCGGGTGCACACCCTGGAGGGTGAGGAACCGGCCTGGGTCTACGTCCTCAACGGCTACGAGGGCGGCCTGCCCTCCGCCCGCTACCTCGGCGAGATCGCCGACGCCGCGGAGTCCGCCGGAGCACCCCACGACTACGTGATGGAACTCCGCAAACGCCCGTGCTGAGGACCGGCGACCCGTCCGGGGCGGCACCCCGCCCGACCCCTCCTCACCCCCGCTTCACCCTCGCATCGTCTCCCACTCAGGCCCCGTCCATCACTCCTCCTCCCCCACCCGGAACCCCCATTGGCGGGAAACGACAAGACAACGATCCCAATCCCGTGAGCTTGTCATCTACGCGCGTAGGCCCAGACCGGATACTCTCGTCGCGTGAACGCTTCTCTTCTTCCGGACGACATCCAGGACGACCCCTACGCCGCCGCCGACGCCGCCGCCGCGCGCCTGCGGGAGCTCACGGGCGCCGAGACCCACGACGTCGCCCTCGTGATGGGCTCCGGCTGGGCCCCGGCCGTGGACGCGCTCGGCGCCCCCGAGGCCGAGTTCCAGGTCACCGAACTGCCCGGCTTCCCGCCCCCGGCGGTGGAGGGCCACGGCGGCAAGATCCGCTCGTACAGGATCGGTGACAAGCGCGCGCTCGTGTTCCTGGGCCGCACCCACTACTACGAGGGCCGCGGTGTCGCCGCCGTCGCGCACGGCGTCCGTACGGCCGTCTCCGCCGGCGTCAAGACGATCGTCCTGACCAACGGCTGCGGCGGCCTCCGCGAGGGCATGCGCCCCGGCCAGCCGGTCCTGATCAGCGACCACCTGAACCTGACGGCGACGTCACCGATCGTCGGCGCGAACTTCGTCGACCTGACGGACCTGTACTCGCCGCGTCTGCGCGCCCTGTGCAAGGAGATCGACCCCACCCTGGAGGAGGGCGTCTACGCGCAGTTCACGGGCCCGCACTACGAGACCCCGGCGGAGATCCGCATGGCCCGCGTCATCGGCGCGGACCTGGTCGGCATGTCGACGGTCCTGGAGGCCATCGCCGCGCGTGAGGCGGGCGCGGAGGTGCTGGGCATCTCCCTGGTCACGAACCTCGCCGCCGGCATGACCGGAGAGCCCCTCAACCACGAGGAGGTCCTGCAGGCGGGCCGCGACTCGGCGACCCGCATGGGCGAACTGCTGACGCAGGTGCTGGACCGTCTGTAGCCGGAGTGGAACGGGGGACTCGGGTACGTCGCCGGGTGCGGGTGGTATGTGGTTGCTCGCGCAGTTCCCCGCGCCCCTGAAAAGCGACCGGGGCTACGCCCCGTGCTTTTCATGAAGGGCGGGCCGCAGGCCCGTTCCCTTCAGGGGCGTGGGGCGGTGACACATGCGGCTCCGCCGCGTGGACGCGAACAACCCCCACCCACCCGCACCCGCCAACGAACCCCCGGCCCCCAGCTATGAGGCGCCCGGCCCCGAACCCCGACGCCGACGAACAAGAGAGGTTGGACCCCGACGTGCAGGACGAACTCATCGCACGGGCCAGGACATGGCTCGCCGAGGACCCCGACGCGGAGACCCGCGAGGAACTCGCCGGGCTCATCGACGCCGGGGACACCGCGGAGCTCGCCGCACGCTTCAGCGGCACCCTCCAGTTCGGCACCGCCGGCCTCCGCGGGGAACTCGGCGCCGGCCCGATGCGTATGAACCGCTCGGTGGTCATCCGCGCCGCGGCCGGTCTCGCCGCGTACCTGAACAAGCAGGGCTCGGCCGGCGGGCTCGTCGTCATCGGCTACGACGCCCGCCACAAGTCGGCGGACTTCGCCCGCGACACCGCCGCGGTCATGACCGGCGCCGGTCTGCGCGCCGCCGTCCTGCCCCGCCCGCTCCCGACGCCGGTGCTGGCCTTCGCCATAAGGCACCTGGGCGCGGTGGCCGGTGTGGAGGTCACGGCCAGCCACAACCCGCCCCGCGACAACGGCTACAAGGTCTACCTCGGCGACGGTTCACAGATCGTGCCCCCGGCCGACGCGGAGATCGCGGCCGAGATCGACGCCGTACGCTCCCTCGCCGACGTCCCCCGCCCCGACGGCGGCTGGGAGACTCTCGACGACAGCGTCCTCGGCGCCTATCTGGCCCGTACGGACGCCGTCCTCGCCGACGGCTCCCCCCGGACCGCGCGCACCGTCTACACGGCGATGCACGGCGTCGGCAAGGACACTCTGCTCGCGGCGTTCGCGCGGGCCGGGTTCCCGGAGCCGGTACTGGTCGCGGAGCAGGCCGAGCCGGACCCGGAGTTCCCGACCGTGGCCTTCCCCAACCCGGAGGAGCCCGGGGCGATGGACCTGGCCTTCGCCAAGGCCCGCGAGACGGACCCCGATCTGATCGTCGCCAACGACCCGGACGCCGACCGCTGTGCCGTGGCCGTCAAGGACGGGGCGGACTGGCGGATGCTGCGCGGCGACGAGGTGGGCGCGCTCCTCGCCACCCATCTGGTCCGGCGCGGCGCGCAGGGCACCTTCGCCGAGTCGATCGTCTCCTCGTCCCTTCTCGGCCGGATCGCCGAGAAGGCGGGCCTGCCCTACGAGGAGACCCTCACCGGCTTCAAGTGGATCGCCCGCGTCGACGGTCTGCGCTACGGCTACGAGGAGGCCCTCGGCTACTGCGTCGACCCGGAGGGCGTCCGCGACAAGGACGGCATCACCGCCGCCCTTCTCATCACGGAACTGGCCTCGCAGCTGAAGGAGGAGGGCCGCACCCTCCTGGACCTCCTCGACGACATCGCCGTGGAGCACGGGCTGCACGCCACCGACCAGCTCTCCGTCCGCGTCGAGGACCTCTCGGTCATCGCCCGGGCCATGGAGCAGCTCCGCGAGCAGCCGCCGACCACCCTCGCGGGCCTCGCCATCACCAAGGCCGAGGACCTCACCCGGGGCACGGACCGGCTCCCGCCCACGGACGGCCTGCGCTACACGCTCGACGGCGCCCGCGTGATCGTCCGCCCCAGCGGTACGGAGCCCAAGCTCAAGTGCTACCTGGAGGTCGTCGTCCCGGTCGCCACCCACGCCGACCTCCCCGAGGCCCACGCGACGGCGGCGGACCTCCTCGCCAAGATCAAGCAGGACCTCTCGGCGGCCGCGGGCATCTGAGCCCCCGGCGCCCGGCCCGACCTGCCCCGTCCCGCCACGCCCCGAGCAGCACGGAAGCCCCGGCCGACGATCGTCCTCGTCATCGGCCGGGGCTTCCGCCGTGTCCGATCCGCTACGGCACCAGCACCAACGCCGCCACCCACACCAGCCCCAGCACCACGCCCAGCGGCCACAGCGCTCGGCCCCGTTCGCGTTCGCCGCTCGCCTCCGTGGGCCGCAGGGCCGGGTCCTGCCACATCGCGGTGATCTCGGCGGCCGTCCGCTCGTACGGGTGGACCAGTCCGAACCGCCGCTCCAGCCGGCCCCAGCGGGGCGCGAGCGCCGTCCAGGCCGAGCCGAACCGGGGCCGGCGGCTGTCCAGCTTCAGCTCGCCACCCTCGCACCGCACGGTCATGAGGTGGTCCCACTCGATGTGGCGGACCCCGCGCAGGCCGTTGAACCACAGCCCGTCACGGTCGGCGGTGATGCGCCACGCCGCCATGCGCGGCAGCAGCAGGACGCCGATGAACCCGAGGAGGACGCCCGGGACATACCGCCATCCGCCGGCCTCGCCCAGCACCATCAGCGCCGCCCACAGCACGACCACCAGGCAGACGGACCGGTCCAGCCAGCCTGCCCGCCACCGCCGTACCGCCCGGGACGTCAGCCGCTCGGTGATCCCGTCGGCGGCGGCCGCGCGCCGGTCCGCGTACACCGCGGCCCGCCGGGCCCGCGACTTCTCCGCCGCGATCCGCAGCCTGACCGCCCGCTCGGACAGGGCCCGCACCGGCGCCATGGACGACTCGACGACGAACTCCTCGTCCCCCGAACCGCCGCCGCTCCCCGGCTCCCGCGCGCCCTCCGGCGCCTCCTGCCTGCTCTCGCCCTCGCCCTCGCCCTCCCCTTGGGCATCCTCGCCCTGGGTCTCCTCGGCATCGGCACCGTTCCGCGCGTCCTCGGGGGCGCTGACGATCACGAGTTCGCCGCCGTCGTACGGCGCTCCGTAGAGGACGGCCTCGCGCAGGGGGCCGGGCTGTGCCGCCTCGTCCGCGTCGGCGTCGAGGGAGTCGAGGAGCGCCTCCAGTTCCTTCTCCTTGAGCAGGCGGGCCTCCTCGTCCTCCTCGTCGTCATCGTCGTCGTACCACTCCTCGGCGGTGACGGTGAACATCGGCCGCAGCGCCGCCACGTCGTCGGCGGTGAAGACCTCCACGTCACCGTTGACCCCGTCGCGCACGAGGACCCGCAGGACGGGCGCGGGGGCGCCGCGCAGCCCGGCGGCGCGGCGTCGGGCCAGCCGACCGGAGGCCAGCGCAGTGAGCCCCCAACCGACCGTGAACCACCCGGCCAGCACGGCCTCCCGCCGGTCGGTGGGCGCGTCCCACCCGGACGCGACGAGGACGAACGCCCCGCCGAGGGCCGCGAGCACCAGCCCCACCGCGATCAGGAACCGCCCGCGCCGCAGGGGCCCGACCCCCTCCGGCACCACGGCGGTGACGCCCTCGGCGGCACTGACGGCCCACATCCGCTGCGTCCGCCGCGCGCTCATCCGGAACTCGGCGAGCGCCCAGGCGGCGTTCACCAGGAGGAAGCCCACGAGGATCGGCAGGTCGTGCGTGCCGCTGTACCAGGCGAGGACGAGGGTCAGTAGGGGGCCGGAGACCCGCAGCGCCTCGGGGCGCGCCAGGGTCCACACCAGGTGCAGGGGGACCAGCGCGGCGAGGGCGGGCGGTACGTCACGGGAGTTGGCCAGCCAGAATCCGGCTGTCAGCCCGACCATGGCCAGGGCGAGCAGGTGCAGGGCCCGCATCCGCACCGGGACCCAGACCGGGGGCTGCGCCCGCGCCCACAGCCGCGCCTTCTCGCCGCTCCAGTCCGGGCAGCCCTCGGGGACGGCGGACTCGGGCAGCCTGCGCAACGGCCGCCCCGGGGACTCTATGTTCGTGCTCATGGCTACCCCGACACTCGGACCGCAACGGTGCTCATCATTCGTACGACCGTACGGCCCGGCTCTGACGAGCTCTCAGTACGGGTGCCCTTCGCGGTGGGACAGCGGCGACTCACGTCCGTCCCGGACCACTCCTCGGACGTTCCGCACCCCCGCGCTCACCCCAGGGCGATCAGGATCGTCAGCAGTACGGCTCCCGCCGCCGCCGGCGCCATGACCTCCCACGCCCAGCGAACGGTCGGCTCCCCCTGCGACCCCGGCGCCTTCGCGCGGGCCTCGCACAGCTCGCGCAGGTCGGCCATGATCTGGTCGGTCTCGGCGCGGACGGTCCGCTCCTCCAGCGACGTACGGCCGCTGCTGTCCCCCTTGGCGGCCCTGCCGGACTCCCGGGCCTGCTGCCGGGCGGCCTTCTTGCGGGCGCGCAGCGACACGGGGACGGCCCAGAGCTGATACTTGGTCCCCGCCTCGTCGATCACCTCGTTGGAGTAACCGGAGCGCAGCGAGACGACGGAGGCCCAGGGCAGCTCGATCACGCGGAACGGGTTGCGCACGCGGAGGCGGTCGTCGTTGGCGAAGACGGCGGGCCGTACCGAGAAGGCGACCACCAGCGGCACGGCCAGCAGCAGCGCGGCCAGGGTCAGCCAGGGCGTGCGCCCTTCCCCGGTGATGATCGCGTCCGTGCCGAGCCAGCCGAAGAGGCCGAGGAGCAGCACACCGCCCGTGAGACCGCCGGGCGACCGGTAGGCACGGTCCTTGTAGACCGGCTTGGCGGGAGTGGCCGACGGGGCGGGCCGGGCGGGCTCGGCGGACCGCGGGGCCGCCGCCGCGGGCGTCTGCCGCGGCCGGGCTCGCGCGGTCTCGGGAGCGGGCTCGGTCTTCGGGGTCTCCGAGGACGGTGTGCCCTGCGATGACGTCGAGGCCGCCGAGCGCTTCCGGGGTTCCGGCTGCTCCTGGGACGACGGTCGATCCGGGGTGGTCATACGTCCGATTCTGCACGACACCGCGCCCCCACCCCGCACACGGCCCCGGCCCACCCCGCACACGGGCGCCTTTCTCCGGCCCCGACCCACGCCTTCCTCCGGCCCCGGCCCGCGCCCCAGCAGGCCCCCAGGCCCCGCCGAAGGACGCCGCCCCCCTCCTCCCCCATCCCCCTCCAGAAGACTTCGGGGGTGTACACCCGCTACGCGCGTAGATATGCTCGTCTGGTGACCATGTCCACTGCCGCACCCCACGCCCTAGCCGACGTCACCGCGTCCGACAGCACACTGCGCCGCTTCCTCCACGGACTGCCCGGTGTGGACGCGGTCGGCCTGGAGGCGCGCGCCGCCTCCCTCGGCACCCGTTCCATCAAGACGACCGCCAAGGCGTACGCCATCGACCTGGCCATCTCCATGGTCGACCTGACGACGCTGGAAGGCGCGGACACCCCGGGCAAGGTCCGGGCGCTCGGCGCCAAGGCGGTCCACCCCGACCCCATCGACCGCACGACCCCCGCCACGGCGGCGGTCTGCGTGTACCCCGACATGGTCGCCACCGCCAAGGCAGCCGTAGCGGGGTCCAGCGTGAAGGTCGCCTCGGTCGCCACCGCCTTCCCGGCGGGCCGCGCTCCCCTGTCGGTCAAGCTGGCCGACGTGCGGGAGGCGATCGCCGCCGGCGCGGACGAGATCGACATGGTCATCGACCGGGGCGCGTTCCTCGCGGGCCACTATCTGAAGGTCCACGAGGAGATCGTCGCCGTGAAGGAGGCCTGCGGCGCCGCCCGCCTGAAGGTCATCTTCGAGACCGGCGAACTCTCGACGTACGACAACATCCGCCGCGCCAGCTGGCTCGGCATGCTCGCGGGCGCGGACTTCATCAAGACCTCGACCGGCAAGGTCGCGGTCAACGCCACTCCCGCCAACACCCTGCTCATGCTGGAGGCCGTCCGCGACTTCCGCGCCCAGACCGGTGTCCAGGTCGGTGTGAAGCCGGCCGGCGGCATCCGCACGACGAAGGACGCGATCAAGTTCCTGGTCCTGGTCAACGAGACGGCGGGCGAGGACTGGCTGGACAACCACTGGTTCCGCTTCGGCGCCTCCTCGCTCCTCAACGACCTGCTGATGCAGCGCCAGAAGCTGGCCACCGGCCGCTACTCCGGCCCCGACTACGTGACGGTGGACTGAGACCCCATGACCATGGAAAAGATGTCACCCGTATTCGAGTACGCCCCGGCCCCCGAGTCCCGCGCGATCGTCGACATCGCGCCCTCGTACGGCCTGTTCATCGACGGCGAGTTCACGGAGGCGGCCGACGGCAAGGTCTTCAAGACCGTCAGCCCCGCCTCCGAGGAGGTCCTCTCCGAGATCGCCCGGGCCGGCGAGGCCGATGTCGACCGCGCCGTGCAGGCGGCCCGCAAGGCGTTCGAGAAGTGGTCGGCGCTGCCCGGCTCGGAGCGCGCGAAGTACCTCTTCCGCATCGCCCGCATCATCCAGGAGCGCAGCCGTGAGCTGGCGGTCCTGGAGACGCTGGACAACGGCAAGCCGATCAAGGAGACCCGCGACGCCGACCTGCCCCTGGTCGCCGCGCACTTCTTCTACTACGCGGGCTGGGCCGACAAGCTCGACCACGCCGGCTTCGGCGCGAACCCCCGGCCGCTGGGCGTCGCGGGCCAGGTCATCCCGTGGAACTTCCCGCTGCTGATGCTGGCGTGGAAGATCGCCCCGGCCCTGGCCACCGGCAACACGGTCGTCCTCAAGCCGGCCGAGACGACGCCGCTGACGGCGCTGTTCTTCGCGGACATCTGCCGCCAGGCGGGCCTGCCCAAGGGCGTCGTCAACATCCTCCCCGGGTACGGCGACACGGGCGCGGCCCTGGTCGCGCACCCCGACGTCAACAAGGTGGCCTTCACCGGCTCCACTGCCGTCGGCAAGGAGATCGCGAAGACGGTCGCCGGCACCCGCAAGAAGCTCACCCTGGAGCTGGGCGGCAAGGGCGCGAACATCGTCTTCGACGACGCCCCGATCGACCAGGCCGTCGAGGGCATCGTGAGCGGCATCTTCTTCAACCAGGGCCAGGTCTGCTGCGCGGGCTCCCGCCTCCTCGTCCAGGAGTCGATCCAGGACGAGCTGCTGGACTCCCTCAAGCGCCGGCTGTCGACGCTCCGCCTCGGCGACCCGCTCGACAAGAACACGGACATCGGGGCGATCAACTCCGAGGAGCAGCTGACCCGGATCACCTCGCTCGTCGAGCAGGGCGAGTCGGAGGGCGCCGAGCGCTGGTCCCCGGCGTGCGAACTGCCGTCGGCGGGCTACTGGTTCGCGCCGACGCTGTTCACGAACGTCACGCAGGCGCACACGATCGCCCGCGACGAGATCTTCGGCCCGGTGCTGTCGGTGCTGACCTTCCGCACGCCGGACGAGGCCGTCGCCAAGGCCAACAACACCCAGTACGGGCTCTCGGCGGGCATCTGGACCGAGAAGGGCTCCCGGATCCTGGCCGTGGCGAACAAGCTCCGCGCGGGCGTCGTCTGGTCCAACACGTTCAACAAGTTCGACCCGACCTCGCCGTTCGGCGGCTACAAGGAGTCGGGCTTCGGCCGCGAGGGCGGCCGCCACGGCCTGGAGGCGTACCTCGATGTCTGATCGTCTCAGTGTGTTCAAGACCTACAAGCTGTACGTCGGCGGGAAGTTCCCGCGTTCCGAGAGCGGCCGGGTGTACGAGGTGACCGACGCAAAGGGCAAGTGGCTGGCCAACGCGCCGCTCTCCTCCCGCAAGGACGCCCGTGACGCGGTGGTCGCCGCCCGCAAGGCGTTCGGCGCCTGGTCCGGCGCGACGGCGTACAACCGGGGCCAGGTCCTGTACCGGGTCGCGGAGATGCTGGAGGGCCGCAAGAGCCAGTTCGTCCACGAGGTCGCCGACGCCGAGGGCCTGTCGAAGTCGAAGGCCGCCGCCCAGGTGGAGGCGACGATCGACCGCTGGGTCTGGTACGCGGGCTGGACGGACAAGATCGCCCAGGTGGTGGGCGGCGGGAACCCGGTGGCGGGCCCGTACTTCAACCTCTCCTCCCCCGAGCCGACCGGTGTGGTCGCCGTCCTCGCCCCGCAGGAGTCGTCGTTCCTGGGCCTGGTCTCGGTGGTCGCCCCCGTGATCGCCACGGGCAACACGGCCGTCGTGGTCGCCTCCGAGAGGGCCCCGCTCCCGGCGCTGTCGCTGGCCGAGGTCCTGGCCACGTCCGATGTGCCCGGCGGTGTCGTGAACGTCCTGTCCGGCCGTACGGCGGAGATCGCGACGCCACTCGCCGCGCACCAGGACGTCAACGCGATCGACCTGGCCGGCGCGGACGACGTCCTCGCCAAGGAGCTGGAGATCGCCGCGGCCGACAACCTGAAGCGGGTGCTGCGTCCACAGCCTGTGGACGACTGGTCGGCGACGCCGGGCATCGACCGCATGACGGCGTTCCTGGAGACGAAGACGGTCTGGCACCCCACGGGGTCGCTGGGCGCGTCGGGTTCCTCGTACTGACGCACGCCGGAGCAGGCGCGGGCCGGCCCGTGGACGACAGGGGTCGTCCACGGGCCGGCCGCGCGGTTTCCCGCGTCCCGTCGCAGGGGGCTGGGCTCAGCGCAGGCCGCCCAGCACCTGCCCCACCACGGGGATGCTCCCGATCGACGGCGCCTGCGCCACCGGGCCGGTCAGGGCCGTCGACCTGACGGCCTGGAAGTCGGCGAGCTGGGTGCCCACGCCGTTGTCGAGCGGGTCGACGCCCGTACCGGCGAGGGGGTTGGGCTTGAGGCCGGCGACCGGGCCGGTGACGGGCCCGACGGTGCCGGTCAGCGCCTGGGGGTCCACGGAGCCGAGCGAGGTGGGCCGGGTGCGCAGCACGTCGACGACGGGGGCGGCGCCGTCCGCCGCGGCAGCCGTACCGGCGCCCGCGCCGAGTGCGACGCCTGCGGTCGTGACGGCGAGCAACGCGCGCCGGGCGAAGGGGGACTGGGGGGCCGGAGTGTCGAGCCATCAGCGTGGTCACTTTCCACTGCGGAAAGTAAGCATGAAGGCACATACGGTAGTTGAGGTGTGATGTGCGCTCCAAGGGCGACCGCCGACTCGGCGGGAGCCGCGCGATGCCTCACACTGGACTCTCGTGAGTTCGCATCCCCCGATACCGACCCGGGTCGTCCTGCTGTCCGGTCCGTCCGGCTCAGGCAAATCCCTCCTCGCCGCCCGCTCCGGCCTGCCCGTGCTGCGGCTCGACGACTTCTACAAGGAGGGCGACGACCCGACGCTGCCGCTGGTGGAGGGCAGCACGGACATCGACTGGGACCATCCGCTGTCCTGGGACGCGGACGCCGCGGTCGCGGCGATCGAGGAGCTGTGCCGCACGAGCCGTACGACCGTCCCGGCGTACGACATCTCGCTCAGCGCGCGCACCGGCTGGGAGTCCCTGAGCATCGAGCGGACCCCGCTGTTCATCGCCGAGGGCATCTTCGCCGCGGAGATCGTGGGACGCTGCCGCGAACTCGGCGTCCTCGCGGACGCGCTGTGCCTGACCCGGGGCCCGGTGACGACGTTCCGCCGCCGCTTCCTGCGCGATCTGCGGGAGGGCCGCAAGTCGGTGCCCTTCCTGCTGCGGCGCGGCTGGCGGCTGATGCGTCTGGAGCGCTCGATCGTGGCCCGGCAGACGGAGTTGGGCGCCCACGCCTGCGACAAGGACGAGGCCCTCGGACGGCTGGCGTCAGCCGCGGCGGGCCGCCGCGCGCAGACCCCGGCCTAGGCAACGGGACCCGGCCCCGCTGCACGAACGCGACATGAAAAAGCGGGACTGGACGGACCCCCCGGCCCTCCAGTCCCGCTTCCCCCGTTGTCCCCCGTCGTGACCCGTGCCCCCCGTGGTCCCGTCGGTTTTCCCCGATTCCCCCCGGTTGTCGCGGCGGCGCTCCCCCGCGCCACCGCGAACTCCCCCGGATCCCCCGTGATCCCCCGTGCTTCCCCCCGCTTTCCCTGCTCCCCCCAGACCTTCAGGCGACAAGCTCCCCGAAGGACTCCTCCTCGTCACGGCCGAAGCTGAGGACCTCGTCCTCGCGCAGGCGGCGCAGGGACCGCCAGATGCTGGACTTCACCGTGCCGACACTGATGTCGAGGATCTCCGCGATCTCCGGGTCGGTGCGGCCCTCGTAGTAACGGAGGACCAGCATCGTCCGCTGGAGTTCGGGGAGCCGGGCGAGCGCCTGCCACAGGACGGCGCGCAGTTCGGTGCCGCGCATCGCGTCCGTGTCGCCGGCGGTCTCCGGCAGTTCCTCGGTCGGGTACTCGTTCAGCTTGCGGCGGCGCCACGCGCTGATGTGCAGGTTGGTCATGGTGCGGCGGAGGTAGCCCCCGACCGCGGCCTTGTCACTGATCCGGTCCCACGCCTTGTACGTCGAGAAGAGGGCGCTCTGGAGGAGGTCCTCGGCCTCGAAGCGGTCACCGGTCAAGTGGTAGGCGGTTGCGTACAGGGAGGCACGACGCTCCTGGACGTAGGCGGTGAACTCCGCCTCCGACACAGAACGGCGCTCCCCCGTGCCCTCCCCGTACGCGGCCCCCGTTCCCCCGTGGGCCACCCCCGTGGCGCTTCCCCCCACATGTGCGTCAACCACCGACATGTACGTGGTGTGCTGACGCCCGGTACCGCGAGCGCACCCCCGCCCGCTCACGGCACCGGACTTCTCCGTGTTCCGGATGACGTCGTGGAGACGCGTGACAACTGCGCTAGTGCTGGTGCTGTGCAGCGTGTTCATCTCGCGCCCCCCGTCGTGGAGTTCCGGTCTCTCACCCCGCTTCGGCGCTCGACCGCCGCGGTGCTTCTTGCCTGTGCCGAAAAGATTGCCCGGCCACTTTCATGGCCGTGTCCGCCGACTGTCACAGACCTGTCACAGGGGTCGGCCCCAGGAAAGACACAGCGCGCTCACAGAGAAGAGTCGCATGGCTACGCGAACGGCACGATCGTGTGCGGGTGTCGCGTGGGAGCGCTTCAACGGTCGATTCGTGGCCATGCCATGGGCCAGAATGAGCCCGTGCCTTCCCTGTTGCTGATCGAGGACGACGACGCCATCCGCACGGCCCTGGAGCTCTCACTGACGCGCCAGGGGCACCGTGTCGCCACCGCCGCCACCGGCGAGGATGGTCTCAAGCTGCTGCGCGAACAGCGGCCGGATCTGATCGTTTTGGACGTGATGCTGCCCGGCATCGACGGCTTCGAGGTGTGCCGTCGTATCCGGCGCACCGACCAGCTGCCGATCATCCTGCTGACCGCCCGCAGCGACGACATCGACGTCGTGGTGGGTCTGGAGTCCGGTGCGGACGACTATGTGGTCAAGCCCGTGCAGGGGCGGGTGCTGGACGCCCGTATCCGCGCGGTGCTGCGGCGCGGTGAGCGCGAGGCCAATGACGCGGCGACCTTCGGCAGCCTCGTCATCGACCGCGCGGCCATGACCGTGACGAAGAACGGCGAGGACCTCCAGCTGACGCCGACCGAGCTGCGGCTGCTGCTGGAGCTGAGCCGGCGCCCCGGACAGGCCCTGTCCCGGCAGCAGTTGCTGCGCCTGGTGTGGGAGCACGACTACCTGGGCGACTCCCGGCTGGTCGACGCGTGCGTCCAGCGGCTGCGCGCGAAGGTCGAGGACGTTCCGTCGTCGCCGACCCTGATCCGTACGGTCCGTGGTGTGGGCTACCGGCTGGACGTTCCTCAGTGACGAAGGCGCGAGGGGGGATTCGCGGCTGGTCCGCGACGCGTACGAAGGTCCAGTCCCGGATTCGTTTCACCAGCCTTCGGCTGCGGCTGGTGGTGGTGTTCGGGCTGGTGGCGCTCACGGCCGCCGTGTCGGCCTCCGGTATCGCGTACTGGCTCAACCGGGAGGCCGTGCAGAGCCGGGCGCAGGACGCGGCGCTGAACGACTTCGAGCGTGAGCTGCAGAGCCATGTGAGCACGCTCCGCCCGAACCCCTCCCAGGACCAACTGCGGATCGCCGCGCGCAAGATGGCCGACGGCGGTGATCGCTTCGGGGTGCTCCTCATCGACGAGGACCCGGAGGGCAGGACGGTGTCCGGTTCCTCGACCGACAACGCGCTGAACGGGTTCTCCCTCGACGACGTGCCCGCGTCCCTGCAGAAGGCCGTCGACAAGCGGCAGAAGATCACCTCCGGGAACCAGCACCCGTACCACGTGTACTGGCAGCGGGTCATCGACGGCGACACCCCGTATCTGGTGGGCGGCGCGAAGATGATCGGCGGCGGTCCGACCGCCTACATGCGCAAGTCGCTGGAGAAGGAGGCCGAGGACCTCAACTCGCTGGCCTGGTCGCTGGGGATCGCGACGGGTCTGTCGCTGATCGGCTCGGCGCTGCTCGCGCAGGCCGCCGCGACGACCGTGCTGAAGCCGGTGCAGCGCCTCGGGGTGGCCGCCCGGCGGCTCGGCGAGGGCCAGCTCGACACCCGGCTGCGTGTCTCCGGCACGGACGAACTGGCCGACCTCTCACGGACCTTCAACCTCGCGGCGGAGTCCCTGGAGAAGAAGGTCGACGACATGAGCGCCCGCGAGGAGGCGTCCCGCCGCTTCGTCGCCGACATGTCGCACGAACTCCGGACACCGCTGACGGCGATCACCGCCGTCACGGAGGTGCTGGAGGAGGAGCTGGACGCGGAGACCGGCAGCGTCGACCCGATGATCGAACCCGCCGTACGGCTCGTGGTGAGCGAGACCCGGCGGCTCAACGACCTCGTCGAGAACCTGATGGAGGTGACCCGCTTCGACGCGGGCACGGCCCGGCTGGTCCTCGACGACGTGGACATCGCCGACCAGATCACCGCCTGTATCGACGCCCGCGCCTGGCTGGACGCGGTGGACCTGGACGCCGAGCGCGGCATCATGGCCAACCTCGACCCGCGCCGCCTGGACGTGATCCTCGCCAACCTCATCGGCAACGCCCTCAAGCACGGCGGTTCACCGGTGCGGGTCTCGGTGCGAGAAGAGGGCGAGGACCTGCTGATCGAGGTGCGGGACCACGGGCCCGGCATCCCCGAGGACGTCCTTCCGCACGTGTTCGACCGCTTCTACAAGGCGAGCGCCTCCCGTCCGCGCTCCGAGGGCAGCGGCCTCGGCCTGTCCATCGCCCTGGTGAACGCCCACATCCACGGCGGCTCGATCACCGCCGCCAACTCCCCCGAGGGCGGCGCGGTCTTCACCCTCCGCCTGCCCAGGGACGCCGCCCCGCTGATCGCGGGGGAACGCGACGGGGACCAGGGCGACGGCGGCACGCAGGACACCGAGGGGGACGGGCAGTGACGATACGAGAGGTGCCGGCGAGAGACACACGGGTACGGCGGATGCGGACGCGAGAGCCACAGGGGCGGGCCACGCGGGTGCGGGGCGTACGGATCCTGGCCGCGGGCGGGGTGCTCACCGGGCTGCTGGCGGGCTGCGGCATCCGGGCGACCCAGGTGCCGACGGACTTCGGTCCCGCGCCGTCGATGGTGCCCTGCTCGTCGTCGGTGACGGACCTCGCGACGCAGGCCGGCCCGTCCGGGATGCCCGTCGAGGTGTTCCTGCTCTGCTCCGGGGCGCTCGTCCGGGTCGACCGTTCGGTGCGGGTCGCCGACGGCACGGACGAGGCGAAGCGGCGCGTGGTCGTCGCCCAAGGGCTCCTGAAGGCCCTCGGCGAGACACCGTCGGGCGTGGAGGACGAGGCCGGCTACCGCACGGCGGTGCCGCCCGGCATCACGGTGACCGGCCCCCGCCCGGGTGACCCCGACGACACGCTGCGGCTGTCCACCGCCCCCGACGGCCTGCCCAAGTACGCCCTCGCGCAGATCGTGTGCACCTTCGCGGACACGGCGGCGACCGGCGACAACGGCTCGGTCGTCCTGGGCAGCACCAGCGCCGACGCGCTGCGCCGGTACGAGTGCACCGCGGACGTCCAGTCGGATCCGGGGGCGGGGATACCGCCCTCGACGGAGGTCTCGGGTTCCTGACGCCCGACGCCGCTCCGGGGCCGCACGGGGCCGCCGGAAAAATCGAGCGGAACCGTTCGCGCCGGAGGGCGCGTCTTGGGGGGCGTGCAGCGTCAAGGTACGAGCGGCGGTAGTGCCGCGGTCCGTGTTCGTGCGGCGGGGGGTGTCCTCCTCGCCGCACATCTCGCGGTCGTTGCCTGGATCACGCTGCGTCCGCTGGACGTCACCTGGGTGAGCCCGACCAACATGCGGCCCTTCGCGGGGATCAGAGCGGATCTGGCGCTGGGCTGGCCGGAGGCCGCCCTGCAGATCGGTGAGGGGCTCGCGCTGCTGGCACCGCTCGGTGTGCTGCTGCCGCTGGTGCACGGCCGGCTGTCGGTGTCGCCGGTCGCCTCGCTGGCCCGGTCGGTCGCGGCCGGGGCGCTGCTGTCGCTGGCCGTCGAGCTGTTGCAGACCGGGGTGCCGGGCCAGGTCGTGGACATCGACTCCATCCTGCTGAACGCGGTCGGTGTGGGCCTCGCCCATGTCGCCGTCGTCCCGGCGGCCAGGGCCGCGCTCCGTCGCAGGGCGGACAGCCGGGTGCGGACGGACCACCGCCGTGAGGAGCATTCTCAGGGTCGGACCCCGACGATTCCCAGGGTCGGGATGGCTCCGTAGAGGGACGCTTCGTCCCCTTCGTCACCGTAGCGTCGATGGTGTGGAAAAGAGAGTGGCGGCCATCAGGAGGCCCCGCCCCCACCGTCGGCCCGCGGCCGACGTCCTACGCTGACGAAGGAGCCCCTCATGAGCCGCCTTGCCCGCCCCGCGGAAGGCCGGATGATCGGCGGAGTGTGCGCAGCGCTGGCACGGCGCTTCGGCACCTCCGCGACCACGATGCGTGTGCTGTTCCTCGCGTCGTGCCTGCTTCCGGGCCCGCAGTTCCTGCTCTACATAGCCCTGTGGATCCTGTTCCCGTCCGAGGGAAAGGCCCGCACGGCATGGTGACGCACCTCCGCTGACCACGCCGATGGGGCGCACCCTCGCGGGGTGCGCCCCATCGGTGTACGAGGGGAGCGGTCCGCTCAGGCGCCGAGGGGCAGGCCGTTCACGCCGAGGCCTTTGGTGGGCAGGGGCTTGCCGGCGGGGAGGCCGCCCAGCAGGCCACCGGCGGGGGCGGTCGGCCCCTCGGCGAGGACGTTAGCGGTGGCGGGCTGCATCGACTCCAGACCCGCGCCGAGCGCACGCTGCCCCTGGGTGACGGCTCCGCCGGGAGCCGGCAGCGCCTTCGACACCTTCTCCACGGGCAGCGACTGGGTGACGGTGCCCACGGCCTGGGAGGCGTCGGGAGCGGCCGGCATGCTCGGGGCAGCGTTCGCGGCGCTCGCGCCCGCAGCGGCGATGGCGGCACCGAGGGCGGCGACACCGAGGGTCTTGGCAGCAGACTGCTTCATGTTGAATGCGTCCTTGGAATGCGTTCGACGGGTGGTGAGCGGTCCCGAAACGTAAACACCAAAGTCCCGCCGGTGGCAAACATCGACAAGCGGCCGCGTCGCCCTTCACGCGGCCGCTCCCGGAATCGATTGTTTGACGCTATTCGTCGACAGAACCGCTGGTGGAGACCGTTTGACGGAACAGCCATTCGGATTTCAACTCGGCATATCCGGGCTTGATCACATCATTGATCATGGCCAGTCGTTCATCGAAAGGAATGAATGCTGACTTCATAGCATTGACCGAGAACCACTGCATGTCGTCGAGCGTGTAACCGAAAGCCTCGACCAGGTACTCGAATTCACGGCTCATGCTGGTGTGGGACATCAGCCGGTTGTCGGTGTTGACCGTGGCGCGGAAGTGCAGCCGCCGCAGCAGCCCGATGGGGTGCTCGGCGTACGAACGGGCCGCCCCCGTCTGGAGGTTGGAGCTGGGGCACAGTTCCAGCGGGATCCGCTTGTCGCGGACGTAGGAGGCGAGCCGGCCGAGCTTCACCGAGCCGTCCTCGTGGACCTGGATGTCGTCGATGATGCGGACGCCGTGGCCGAGCCGGTCCGCGCCGCACCACTGCAACGCCTGCCAGATGGAGGGCAGCCCGAAGGCCTCCCCGGCATGGATGGTGAAGTGGTTGTTCTCGCGCTTGAGGTACTCGAAGGCGTCGAGGTGCCGGGTGGGCGGGTAGCCGGCCTCCGCGCCGGCGATGTCGAAGCCGACGACGCCGAGATCGCGGTAGCGGTTGGCGAGTTCCGCGATCTCCAGGGCGCGGGCGGCGTGCCGCATGGCGGTGAGCAGGGCACCGACACGGATGCGGCGCCCTGCCTCCCTGGCTCGGCGCTCGCCCTGGCGGAAGCCCTCGTTGACGGCCTCGACGACCTCTTCGAGGCTGAGGCCGCCGTCGAGATGCTGCTCGGGGGCGTAGCGGACCTCGGCGTAGACGACCCCGTCCTCGGCGAGGTCCTCGGCGCACTCGGCGGCGACCCGGACGAGCGCGTCACGGGTCTGCATGACGCCGACGGTGTGGGAGAAGGTCTCCAAGTACCGCTCCAGGGAACCGGAGTCGGCGGCCTCGCGGAACCAGACGCCGAGCCGGTCGGGGTCGGTCTCCGGCAGCCGGGAGGTGCAGCCCGCGGCGTCGGCGAGTTCGACGACGGTGCCGGGGCGGAGCCCGCCGTCGAGGTGGTCGTGCAGCAGAACCTTGGGCGCCCGGCGGATCTGGTCCGAGTCCGGGGTGGTTCCGGTCCGGTCAGTCTGGTTCGTCATTTTCGCACCATATCGCCTACGCGCGTAGAGCACCTGTCGGGAGGTGGCGTCGATACGCAACGGTGACCCGCAGGACGGGTGGCGTACACCGTCTCTTCTGACACTGTTCTGTCATGGCGCAGCAAGCAATGCCGGTACGGACGCCCCGACTTGGGCGGACGTTCGGCCCGGAGCCCAGCACGGTCGGCGCGGTGGTCCTGCTTCTCCCGGCCGGCGACGAGGCTTCCCCCCGCAGACCCTCCCCCATGGTCGCCACCGCCTCCGTGCGCGCCCTGGGGCGACGGCTGGTCCGCGCGGGGCGCGACGAGGGCCTGGCGGCCCATGTCGTGCACTACCGCCACCGCGGCTGGAACGGCACGGAGGCGCGGCTCGCACGGGACGCCGAGTGGGCCGCGGACGAGGTGGTCCGGCGGTACGGGGACGTGCCGGTGTGCCTGGTGGGGCTGCACATGGGGGCGCGCGCCGCGCTGCACGCCGGGGGGCACGACGCCGTCAACTCCGTACTGGCGATCGCCCCCTGGCTGCCCGAGGAGGACGCGGCGGCGACGCCCGAACCGGTGAAACAGCTCGCGGGGCGGCGGGTGCTGATCGTGCACGGCACGAACGACGAACGGGTCGACCCCGAGCTGTCCTTCCGGTTCGCCGCGCGCGCGAAGAAGACGAACCCCGACATCTGCCGGTTCGAGGTGCACGCGGACCGGCACGGGCTGACGCAGTACCGCGAGGAGGTGCACGCCCTGGCCTCGGACTTCGTGATGGGCGTGCTGTTCGGCCGGGCGTTCGCGCGCCCCGTGGAGGACGCGCTCGCCGCGCCGCCGCCGCTGGGCCTGCGGATGCCGCTCGCCTCCGGCTTCGGAGCGGCCCGCTCCCGGTGGAGCGGCTGAGGGACGCGACCCGCCTGCGGCGAGCGCCGGGGGCGTCCGCGCAGGCCCCCTGGCTCCGCGCCGGGGCCGCGCTGTTCTCGCGGACACGATCAGTCGTGCAGGAGGCGGCCCTTCCTCGACAGCAGGAACTTCTTGAAGGCGGCCACCGGCGGTGTGTCCGGGTGGCCGGCCAGCCAGGCCACGCCGATCTCCCGGGCCGCCCGCGGTGCGGTGACCGTCAGTTCCACGACACCCGGCCTCGGGACGGCCGGCGGGGGCAGCAGGGCGACGCCCAGGCCGGCGGCGACGAGGCCGCGCAGTGTCTCGGCCTCCTCGCCCTCGAACGCGATACGCGGTTTGAAGCCCGCCTGTTTGCAGAGGTCGTCGGCGATGCGGCGCATGCCGTAACCGGGTTCGAGGGTGACGAACATTTCGTCGGCGGCCTCGGCGAGGCGGACGCGTTTGCGGGCGGCGAGGCGGTGGTCGGCGGGAACGACGAGGCGGAGCTTCTGCTCGTCGAGGCGGCGGGCGACCAGGTCGGGGGCGTCCGGGACGGGCGAGGTGAGGCAGAGGTCGAGTTCGCCCGCGCGCAGACGTTCGATCATGGCCTCGCCGTAGTTCTGGACGAGGCTGAAGCGGACGCGGGGGTGCTCGGCGCGGAAGGCATGGAGGAGGCCGGGGACGGTCTCGGCTCCCATGGTGTGCAGGAAGCCGAAGGCGACCTTGCCGGTGGCCGGGTCGGCGTCGGCGCGGACCTCGTCGGCGGCCCGCTCGATCTCGGCGAGGGCACGTTCCACGGAGGCGTGGAACGTGCGGCCGGCGTGCGTGAGGGACACCGTGCGGCCGCGGCGGGCGAACAGGTCGACGCCCAGGTCCTGTTCGAGCCGGACCATGGCCCTCGACAGGGTCGACTGCGGGACCTGCATCTCCTGCGCGGCCCGCGTGACGTGCTCGGTGCGGGCGACACCGGCGAAGTAGGCGAGACGGGGGGCGAGCCGCAGGACGATGTCCTCGATGTCTTCTGTGTCACCGGACAGTGACAGCCGCGGCTCTGACCTTTGCTGATGCTTCACAGGAACGATTATGAGGGTTCCATGCATTGGACGGATGAGTAACGGCGTACGTAGTTTCGAAACATGCCTTCCGCCAGTACCGAGGCGTCCACCAGGGTGGGCGCCGGATCAGTCAGCATCCCCGTCGATTCCCGTGTGGCGCCGGGAGGTCCCGGCTACCGCCGGATGAGCCTGGCGCTGTTCCTCGCGGGAGTCGCCACCTTCGCCCTCCTCTACTCCACGCAGGCCCTGCTGCCGTTGATCTCGACCGACTTCGGGGGCACGGCGAGCGCGGCGAGCTGGACGGTCTCGGCGGCGACCGGTGCGCTGGCGCTGTTCGTGCTGCCGATGAGCGCGCTGTCGGAGCGGTTCGGGCGGCGCGCGGTGATGACCGCGTCGCTGGCGGTCGCGGTCACGGTCGGGCTGCTGATCCCCTTCGCGCCCTCGCTGGGCGCGCTGGTGGTGCTGCGCGCGGTGCAGGGTGCGGCGCTGGCCGGGGTGCCGGCCTCGGCGACCGCCTATCTCGCCGAGGAGGTCCGCCCCAAGGCCCTCGTCACCGCGATCGGTCTGTTCGTCGCCGGCAACAGCGTCGGCGGCATGAGCGGACGGGTCGTGACCGGCTGGGTCGCGCAGGAGTGGGGCTGGCGGGTCGCGCTCGGTGTGCTCGGCCTGATCGCGGTGGGGTGCGCGGTCGCCTTCCGTCTGCTGCTGCCCGCGCCGAGGCACTTCGTGGCGGGCTCGCTGCGGCCGGCGGTCCTGGCCCGTACGGTCCGTTCGCACCTCGGCGACCCGCTGCTGCGGCGGCTGTACGCCATCGGCGCGCTCTTCATGACCGTCTTCGGCGCCGTCTACACGGTCATCGGCTACCGGCTGACCGACGCCCCGTTCTCGCTGCCGCAGGGTGTCATCGGGTCGATCTTCCTCGTGTACCTGGTCGGCACGGTGTCCGCCTCCACCGCCGGGAAGCTGGTGGCACGGCTGGGGCGGCGGGGCGCGCTGTACCTGGCGGGCGGTACGACGACCGCCGGTCTGCTGGTCTCGCTGTCCGGTTCGCTGCCGCTGGTGCTGATCGGGCTGGTGCTGATCACCGCCGGGTTCTTCGCCGGGCACGCGGTGGCGTCGTCGGCGGTCAGCCACACGGCGAAGGAGGGGCGGGCGCAGGCGTCCGCGCTGTACCAGTCGGCCTACTACGTGGGGTCCAGCGCGGGCAGCACGCTCGGCGCGATGGCGTTCCACGCGGGCGGCTGGCTCGGCACCGTGTCCATGGGCCTGCTGGCCGTGCTGGGGGTCGTGGCGATCACCGTGGTGGGGTCGCGTGCGGCTCGTGTGCAGCGGAGGCTCGCCACCGTCTGACACTCCCTCCACCCCGTTCCACCCCAGCCCGCTGACCTGGCCCTTCTTCCGCTCCGGGGGCCATTGTCAGTGGGCTGCGGTAGCTTCCGGAGTGTTGGCGCGCACTGGTGCGTGTGACGGAAATGAGCCACAGGGGTGGGTTGGCCATGAGTGACGGTACGGCGACGGTGACGGCGGATCTGGACGTCCGGCTGGAGAAGCACCGGGTCGAGCTGACCGGGTACTGCTACCGGATGCTCGGCTCGTCCTTCGAGGCGGAGGACGCCGTGCAGGACACCATGATCCGGGCCTGGCGGAGCTACGAGAAGTTCGAGGGCCGCTCCTCCCTGCGGTCGTGGCTGTACCGCATCGCGACGAACGTCTGCCTGGACATGCTGACCGCGGGGAACAAGAGGGCCCGTCCCATGGATCTCACCGAGTCGACGCCCCTCGCCCAGGCCGCCCTCGCCCCCCGCCCCGACAACACCTGGCTGGAGCCCGTCCCCGACGCCCGGGTGCTGCCGACGACCGCCGACCCGGCGGAGGCGGCCGTGGCCAAGGAGTCCGTGCGCCTCGCCTTCGTCGCCGCCCTCCAGAAGCTGCCCGCCAAGCAGCGTGCCGTGCTCATCCTGCGCGAGGTGCTGGCGTGGAAGGCGAGCGAGGTCGCCGAACTGCTGGACACCTCGGTCGCCTCGGTGAACAGCGCGCTCCAGCGGGCCCGCGCCACCCTCGGCGACGGCGACGGCCGGGTCGCCGAGGGCGATGTCTCCGACCCGCTCGACGAGGAGCAGCAGAAGCTGCTGGAGCGCTATGTCGCCGCCTTCGAGGGGTACGACATGACGGCGCTGACGGCCCTGCTGCACGAGGACGCGGTGATGACGATGCCGCCGTTCGACCTGTGGCTGACCGGCACGAGCGACATCACCGGGTTCATGACGACGCTGGGCGCCGCCTGCGCCGGCTCGCACCTGGTGCCCGTCGCGGTGAACGGCCTGCCGGGCTTCGCGCAGTACAAACCCGACGAGGAGAAGGGCGGCTTCACCGCCTGGGCGGTGCAGGTGCTGGAGATATCAGAGGGCCGGATCGCCGGGTTCCACTGCTTCCTGGACACGGCCCGTTGGTTCCCCCTCTTCGACCTGCCCCTCCACATCGAGGGCAAGCCCGACCAGGCGCAGTAGCGCGCACAGCGCCGGGGCGGGGTCCCGTAGCCGTATGTGGCCCCCGGCCCGTTTCGCCGTGAGCTGCAACCGGGCCAGCAGGTCGACGGCTCCCAGCCCGGGCGGCCCGATCCCGGCGACGTCGCACACCACCACCCCGCCCGCCCGGTCCGCCTCCAATCGCGCGCGCACCTCGTCACAGAACCGGGGCACCTCGTCCCGGGTGACGGGGCCTGGCAGCACGAGTACGGCGGGTGTCGTCGCATCCACGATCGGTAGACCGGACCGGCCCCCGGAACTCATCGCGGACACGACGACAGCGGCGTCGGCAGTGGCAGGGTCGCCCGCTCAGGCGATGCGGTCCAGCACGATCGGGTTCGGGGTGAACGGCGTGCCCGCGGCGGCGATGTCGTACGAGCCCTCGACGGCGTCCAGCGCGTAGGAGAAGCGCTCGGGAGTGTCCGTGTGCAGGGTGAGCAGCGGCTGGCCCTCGGTGACGGTGTCGCCGGGCTTGGCGTGCATCTCGACGCCCGCCGCGGCCTGCACCGGGTCCTCCTTGCGGGCGCGCCCTGCGCCCAGACGCCAGGCGGCGATGCCGATGTCGTAGGCGTCGAGGCGGGTCAGGACGCCCGAGGAGGGGGCCTTGACGATGTGCTGCTCGCGGGAGGTGGGCAGTTCCGCGTCGGGGTCGCCGCCCTGGGCCGCGATCATGCGGCGCCAGGCGTCCATGGCGGAGCCGTCGGCCAGCGCCTTCGCCGGGTCGGCGTCCTTCACGCCGGCCGCGTCGAGCATCTCGCGGGCCAGCGCGATCGTCAGCTCGACGACGTCCGCCGGGCCGCCGCCCGCGAGGACCTCGACCGACTCGCGGACCTCCAGCGCGTTGCCGGCGGTCAGGCCCAGTGGGGTGGACATGTCCGTCAGGAGCGCCACGGTCTTCACACCGTGGTCCGTGCCGAGGCCGACCATTGTGGACGCCAGCTCACGGGCGTCCTCGATGGTCTTCATGAAGGCGCCGCTGCCGACCTTCACATCGAGGACCAGGGAACCGGTGCCCTCCGCGATCTTCTTCGACATGATCGAGGAGGCGATCAGCGGGATGGCCTCGACGGTGCCGGTGACGTCGCGGAGCGCGTACAGCTTCTTGTCGGCGGGGGCCAGGCCGTCGCCCGCCGCGCAGATCACCGCGCCCACGCCGTCCAGCACGGACAGCATCTCCTCGTTGGAGAGGAGGGCGCGCCAGCCGGG
This sequence comes from Streptomyces neyagawaensis, assembly GCF_023516595.1. Taxonomy (GTDB): domain Bacteria; phylum Actinomycetota; class Actinomycetes; order Streptomycetales; family Streptomycetaceae; genus Streptomyces; species Streptomyces neyagawaensis. Next base: position 56,626 of record NZ_JAMGBG010000032.1, read on the forward strand.
GATGGACTCCAGCTTGTCGAGGGTGCCGCCGGTGTGGCCGAGGCCGCGGCCGGAGAGCTGGGGGACGGCCGCGCCGCAGGCCGCGACCAGGGGCGCCAGCGGGAGGGTGATCTTGTCGCCGACGCCGCCGGTGGAGTGCTTGTCGGCGGTCGGCAGGGACAGTGACGAGAAGTCCATGCGCTCACCGGAGGCGATCATCGCGGCCGTCCAGCGGGCGATCTCGCGGCGGTTCATGCCGTTGAGCAGGATCGCCATGTTCAGGGCGGCCATCTGGTAGTCGGCGACCTCCCCGCGGGTGTACGCGTCGATGACCCAGTCGATCTGCTCGTCGCTCAGCTCACCGCGGTCCCGCTTGGTGCGGATCACGGAGATGGCGTCCATCGACAACACAGTCATGGCTTTCCTTTCGAAGGTTCCGAAAGCGACCCGGTGCGGATCGGAAAGGGAGCGGCCCCTCCGACCGGTCGTCAGGAGGGGCCGCACGGGAGTTACTTGGTGAGATGGTCCGGGCCGAAGGCCTGGGGCAGCATCTCCGAGAGGGGGAGGATCCCGCCGGGAGTCTCCAGCAGCAGATCCGGGCCGCCGAACTCGTACAGCAGTTGTCGGCAGCGGCCGCACGGGACGAGGACGTCGCCCTTGCCGTCCACGCAGGTGAAGTGCGTGAGGCGGCCGCCGCCGCTGTTCTGCAGCTCCGAGACGAGCCCGCACTCCGCGCACAGGCCGAGCCCGTAGGAGGCGTTCTCGACGTTGCAGCCCGAGACGATCCGGCCGTCGTCGACGAGGGCGGCCACACCGACCGGGTAGCCGGAGTACGGGGCGTACGCCCGGGACATTGCGTCCTGGGCCACCGTACGCAGCTTCTCCCAGTCGACGGCGGTCACTTGCCCTGTCCCTTCCGGTACGGCAGGCCGTCCGCCTTCGGCATCCGCAGCCGCTGTGCGGAGAGCGCGAGGACGATCAGGGTGATGACGTACGGGGTGGCGGCGACGACCTGGTTCGGGACCTCGTTGGTGGTGGCGTACCAGGCGTACACCAGGCCGCCGATGACGGCGGTGATCAGAGCCGGGACGTACTTCTTGCGGACCGCCAGCCAGATCGCTCCGATGAACAGCAGCAGCGCGCCGAGCAGCAGCAGGGCGTGGACGTTCTCCGAGCCGCCGCGCAGGTTGAGGCTGTCGGTGTAGCCGAACAGGCCGGCGCCGAGGGCGAGGCCGCCCGGCATCCAGTTGCCGAAGATCATCGCGGCGAGGCCGATGAAGCCGCGGCCGCTGGTCTGGCCCTCCAGGTAGAAGGGGTTGGCGACGATGGAGAGGAAGGCTCCGCCGAGGCCGGCCAGACCGCCGGAGATGATCACGGCGATGTACTTGTACTTGTAGACGTTGACGCCGAGGGACTCGGCGGCGATCGGGTTCTCACCGCAGGAGCGCAGCCGCAGACCGAAGGCGGTGCGCCACAGGATCCACCAGGTGGCGGGGATCAGCGCGACGGCGACGAGGGTCAGCCACGAGACGTTGGTGACCAGACCGCCGAGCAGGCCGGCGAGGTCCGAGATGAAGAACCAGCCCTTGGAGTTGAGTTCCGTCAGCGCGTCCGACAGTCCGGGGATGGTGAAGTCGCCGATGGACTCGACCGGCGGGGACTGCTTGGCGGAACCGCCCTGGTGGCCCTCGAAGGCCAGCGGGGCGAGGTAGCGGGTGGCGCCGAGGGCCAGGATGTTGATGGCCACACCGGAGACGATGTGGTTGACGTTGAAGGTGACGGTGACGAAGGCGTGCAGCAGACCGCCGATCGCTCCGCCGGCGATGCCGACCAGAACGCCGGTCCACGGGCCGTACTGGAAGCCGGCCCAGGCACCGAACCAGGTGCCGAGGATCATCATGCCCTCGAGGCCGATGTTGACCACGCCCGAGCGCTCGGCCCACAGACCGCCGAGACCGGCCAGGCCGATCGGGACGGCCAGCTCCAGCGCGGTGGACATCTGGCTGACGTTGGTGATGCCGTCCGCGCCGGTGATGATGCGGACGAGCGAGGTGAGTGCCAGGACGCCGGCGATGACCAGCAGCAGCACGGGCAGCGACATCTTCCGCCCGGTCCGGGCGGTGGGCTCCAGCGAGGGCTGGTTGAGGTCGGTCGCGGTGGTGCTCGTGGTCATCGGCCAGCCACCTCCTTCTTGACGTTGTTGTCCGCGCCGAGGACGTTCCCGGCGGCGAGCTCGGCGCCGACGCGGCGCTGCTGGCGGCGCAGGCCCCACTCACGGACGGTCTCGTAGGAGACGACGACCGAGAGCACGATCAGGCCCTGCATGATGACCGCGATCTCCTTGTCGTAGCCGTGGAAGTCCAGCTCCGGCGACGCCTTGTCGAGCCAGGCCCACAGCAGGGACGCGAAGGCGATGCCGACGGGGCTGTTGCGGCCCAGCAGGGCGATGCCGATGCCGAGGAAGCCGATGCCGGTGGGGAAGTTGAGGCTGTAGGTGTGGGTGTCGCCGAGCAGGATCGGCAGACCCGCGAGGCCGGCGACACCGCCGGAGATCAGCATCGCGGTGAGGATCATCCGCTTGGGGTCGACACCGCTGGCCGCGGCGGCCGTCTCCGAGGCGCCGGAGGCGCGCAGGTCGAAGCCGAAGCGGGTGCGGTTGATGACGATCCAGTAGCCGACGCCGAGGGCGACGGCGAGGAGGACCAGGCCGTAGATCTCGCCGGCGGCGCCCATGTCGATGCCGGGGACCCAGCCGGACTCGGCCATCTCGCCGGTGGTGTTGTTGTTGCCGACCTTGACGCCGAAGACGTTCGGCAGCCAGAGGTAGCCGATGATCGAGGTCGCGATCGCGTTCAGCATGATCGACGCGACGACCTCGCTGACCCCGCGGGTGACCTTGAGGACACCGACGATGCCGGCCCAGAAGGCACCGGTGCAGATCGCCGTGAGCATCAGCAGCGGGACCTGGAGGAACGCGGGCAGGTCCATGTGGGCGCCGACGATCGCGGCCATCATGGCGCCGAGCAGGTACTGGCCGTCGACACCGATGTTGAACAGGTTCATGCGGAAGCCGATGGCCACCGCGAGGGCCGCGATGTAGTACAGCGACGCCTGGTTGATGATCCGGACCTGGATGTCCGAGAACGACGCCTGCTCGAACATGATCGTGAACGGCTCGACCGGGTTCTTGCCGGACGCGAGCAGCACGATCGCGGTCAGCACGAAGGCGACGGCGAGCGCGAGGACCGGCCCGGCGACCGCGAGGAGCACCCGCTCCTTGTCGAACTTCTTCATCAGCGGGCCTCGCCTTCCGGAGACGCGGGGCCCTTGCCCGGTGTCTCGGGGGTCTCTTCGTGTTCGAGGTGGCCGGTGGCGGCACCGGTCATGGCGGAGCCGAGCTCCTCCGGGGTGATGGTGGCCGGGTCGGCGTCCGCGACCAGCTTGCCGTTGTAGATCACCCGGAGGGTGTCGGACAGGCCGATCAGCTCGTCGAGGTCGGCGGAGATCAGCAGCACGGCCAGACCCTCGCGGCGGGCCTCCCGGATCTGGTCCCAGATCTGGGCCTGCGCGCCGACGTCCACACCGCGGGTGGGGTGGGCGGCGATCAGGAAGCGCGGCTTGTGGCTCATCTCGCGTCCGACGATCAGCTTCTGCTGGTTGCCGCCGGACAGGGAGGCGGCGGTGACGTCGATGCCGGGGGTGCGGACGTCGTACTCGGCGACGATCCGGCGCGTGTCCTCCTGGGCGGCCTTCGGATCGAGCCAGACGCCCTTGGCGTTGGGCCGCTCGGTCACATGGCCGAGGATACGGTTCTCCCAGAGGGGGGCCTCCAGGAGCAGACCGTGCCGGTGGCGGTCCTCGGGGATGTAGCCGACGCCCTGCTCACGGCGCTTGCGGGTGGGCCACGCGGTGATCTCGTCGTCGGCCAGTGTGATGGTGCCGGAGTCGGCGGCCTTCAGGCCGATGAGCGCGTCGATCAGCTCGGTCTGGCCGTTTCCCTCGACGCCGGCGAGGCCGAGGACCTCGCCCGCGTGGATGGTGAAGCTGATGTCGTCCAGGAGGGCCTTGCCGCCGGGCGCCGCGAGACGCAGCTTGTCGACGCTCAGGACGGCGCGGTCGGTGACCGTGGACTCGGCGGTCTCCGGGGTGGGCAGCTCGCTGCCGACCATCAGCTCGGCGAGCTGGCGCGGGGTGGTCTCGGCGGGGACGGCCGTACCGACGGTCGTGCCGCGCCGGATGACGGTGATCTCGTCGGCGACGGACAGCACCTCACCCAGCTTGTGCGAGATGAAGATGACCGACAGGCCCTGCGCCTTGAGCTCGCGCAGGTTGGCGAAGAGCGCCTCGACCTCCTGCGGCACCAGCACGGCGGTGGGCTCGTCGAGGATCAGGGTGCGGGCGCCGCGGTAGAGGACCTTGAGGATCTCCACACGCTGACGCTCGGCGACGCCGAGTTCCTCCACGAGGACGTCGGGGCGGACCCCGAAGCCGTACCGGTCGGAGATCTCCTTGATCGTGCGGCGGGCCTTGGCGCCGATGCCGTAGAGCTTCTCGCTGCCGAGGACCACGTTCTCCAGAACGGTGAGGTTGTCGGCCAGCATGAAGTGCTGGTGCACCATGCCGATGCCGCGCGTGATGGCGTCGGCGGGGGACGAGAAGCTCACCTGGTCGCCGTCGACCGCGATGGTGCCCTCGTCCGGCTTCTGCATGCCGTAGAGGATCTTCATCAGGGTCGACTTGCCGGCGCCGTTCTCACCGACGAGGGCGTGGACGGTGCCCTTGCGGACGGTGAGGTGGATGTCGTGGTTGGCCACCACGCCGGGGAATCGCTTGGTGATCCCGGCGAGTTCGACGGCGGTCGCCTGACCGTTGACCGCCGCGTCGGCCGGAGGGCTGCTGGACGCGTTGATGGCGCACTCTCCTGGGAAAGGGGGTCGTCTACGCGCGTAGCGCCCCTACGGCATCGAAAGGGGCGACGCCCGAGACAACGGGGTACAGGGAGCCAGACTCCCCGTACCCCGTTGAGCGGACGTAACCCCGCGGTTACCAGCGACTCCGGGGAGGTGCGGGCCGGATGTACGGCTCCCGCCCTGCCGCACTCCCCCGGGGTCGCGTGTCTGCTCGAGGTTCTGCTGGCTCAGCTGGTCTTGACCTTGATCTCGCCGCTGATGATCTTCTCCTTGGCCGTGGCGATGGCCTCCTGGAGCTCGGTGTCGCTCTTGAACTTCGGGTTGGAGTCGGCGAGGCCGACCTCGCCGGTCTTCAGATCGCCCCTGACGATACCGGTCGCGGGCTTGCCGTCCTCGACCGACTTCGCCAGGTTGTACACCGCCTTGGCGACGTCCTTCGTCGCCGAGGTCAGGATGAAGTCCTTGTACTTCGCGAGGGCTTCCTGCTTGTACTGGTCGGAGTCGACGCCGATCGCCCAGATCTGGTCGACCTCGGCGGCCTCGATCACGCCCTGGCCGGACAGACCCGCCGCCGCGTAGATGACATCGGCCTTCTTCTCGATCTGGCCCTCGGCGGCCGTCTTGCCCTTGTCGGGGCTGGAGAAGCCGCCCTCCTCGGCCGTCTGGGTGAGGTACTGGGTGAGCACCTTGGCCTTGGGGTTGGTGTCCTTGACGCCCTGCTCGAAGCCGGCCTGGAACTTGTGGATCAGCGGGATGTCCACGCCGCCCACGAAGCCGACCACGTTCGTCTTGGTGCTCTTGGCGGCCGCGACGCCCGCGAGGTACGAGGCCTGCTCCTCGGAGAAGACCAGGTCGGCCACGTTCTTCAGCTGGACGGTGGAGTCGTCCACGATGCCGAAGGTGGTGTCCGGGTACTGCTCGGCGGCCTCCTTCACGGCGGTCGCGTACGCGTAGCCGACGCCGATGACCGGGTTGTAGCCCTGCTTGGCCAGGGAGACCAGGCGCTGCTCCTTGTCGGCGTCCGTCTCGCCCTCGGTGGGCTCGATGTCCTGGGTCTGGTACCCGAACTCCTTCTTCGCCTGCTCCAGGCCCGCGAACGCGGCGTCGTTGAAGGACTGGTCGCCCTTGCCGCCGACGTCGTACGCGATCGCGAGACCCTTGTCGCCGCCCTTCGAGTCGGAGGAGGACGAGGCCTCCGTCGAGGTGCCGCCACAGGCGGAGAGGGCGAGGGCGAGGGAGGCGGTCGCTGCGCCTGCGACCGCGATGCGGGAAACCCGGCGCATGTTCTGGTGCTCCTAGTCGTACAAGCGCCGGAGGGTACTGCTCAGTGGTGCTTCACAGCGTCGGCGCTGGCTTTCGCCGAGGGTAACGCGCGTAGACCCTGGCGGGAAAGCCCCGGTTGCCCTGTTGTTATGGGGCCGTGTCGCAAGGGGTGGTGGGGGTTGGCGGCGGGCGGTGGGGGGTGGTTTCGGGTGAGGGTGCGGGGGTGGGTTCGTTGTGGCTGGTGGGGCGGGTCCGTGCGGGTCGGAGGGGGCCGACGCGGGCGGTGGGGGGTGGCTTCGGTGGGGCGCGGGTGCGGGTTCGATGTGGCTGGTCGCGCAGTTCCCCGCGCCCCTGGCGGGGGTGCCCTGGCGGTGAGGGGAAGTGGGGCTTGCCTGGGTGTCGAGTGAGTGGCGGGGTGTGGTGCATTTTTCGCCGCCGGGGGGGGCTGACGGGAGGTCTGTCGCGACTCACCGCGCGGGGCCGTGCCGCAAAGGGGTGGGGGTTGGCGCGGGCGGTGGAGGGGGTTTCCGGTGGGGCGCGAGTGCGGGTTCGATGTGGCTGGTCGCGCAGTTCCCCGCGCCCCTGGCGGGGGTGCCCTGGGGCGGTGAGGGGAAGTGGGGCTTGCCTGGGTGTCGAGTGGGTGGATTCGGGGGTGTGGTGCATTTCTGGCCACCGGGGGGTGGGGGCCCGTCGCGGCTCACCGCGTGGGGCCGTGAACACCCGCGTTGAGGGCGCCGGGCGCAACATCTCTCCGGCCGCCAGGCGTCCCAGCGGGGCGCGGCGCGCGACGCCCGCCGGGCGTCCCGACAAGGGCGCGGCGCGCGACCGTCGGCGGGCCGGCGCGCGGTCGGGGCGAGCCCGGCCGCATCTCGCTGCGCCTCGCCGCACTACCGGTGGGCATCCCCGTGACGAGGCCCGTGGGCGTACCTGTGACGGGACCCGTGAGCATCCCCGCGACGAGACCCGTCAGCATCCCGTGACGGGACCCGCGGCCATCCCCGCGACGAGACCCGTCAACATCCCCGCAACGGGACCCGTGAGCATCCCGTGACGGGCCCCGCGGCCATCCCCGTGCCGGGACCCGTCAGCATCCCGTGACGGGCCCCGCAGCCATCCCCGCAACGAGACCCGTCAACATCCCGTGACGGGCCCCGCAGCCATCCCCGCGACGAGACCCGTCAGCATCCCGTGACGGGGCGCCGTGGGCTTTCTGTCCTGTGAAAACGAAGCGGGCGGGAGCCGTGTCGGCTCCCGCCCGGTTCTGGTTGCTCCGGTCCCCGAGGGCCGGAGTGGGGACTACTCGGTCTTGACCTTGATCTTGCCGCTGATGATCTCTTCCTTCGCCTTGGCGACGGCGGCGGAGAGGCCGGCGATCTTCGCGAACTCCGGGTTCGACTCGGCCAGGCCGACGCCGTTGACCTTCAGGTCGAACGTCTGGACGCCGGTGAGCGGCTTGCCGTCCTTGACGGACTTGGCGAGCGTGTAGACCGCGCCGCCGACGTCCTTGAGGGCCGAGGTGAGGATGGAGCCCTTGTAGGAGGCGAGGGCCTCCTGCTTGTACTGGTCGGAGTCGACACCGATCGCCCAGACCTTCGCCTTGGCGGCGGCCTCGATGACACCCTGGCCGGAGAGACCGGCGGCGGCGTAGAGGACGTCCGCGCCCTTCTCGATCTGGCCCTCGGCGGCGGCCTTGCCCTTGTCGGGGCTGGAGAAGCCACCCTCCTCGGCCGTCTGGGTCAGGTACTGCGAGATGACCTTGACCTTGCCACCGCTGGTGTCCTGGACACCCTGCTTGTAGCCGGCCTCGAACTTGTGGATGAGCGGGATGTCCACGCCGCCCACGAAGCCCACGGTGTTCGACTTGGTGGCCTTGGCGGCCGCGACACCGGCGAGGTAGGAGGCCTGCTCCTCGGCGAAGACGAGGGACGCCACGTTGTCGCCCTCGACGACCGAGTCGACGATGCCGAACGTGGTCTTCGGGAACTTCTTGGACGCGGCCTCCATGGCCGGGCCGTAGGCGAAGCCGACACCGACGACCGGGTTGTAGCCCTGCTTGGCGAGGGACTCCAGACGCTGCTGCTTGTCGGCGTCCGTCTCGCCCTCGGTGGGCTCGATGTCGGCTGTCTTGTAGCCGAACTCCTTCTCGGCCTTCTGCAGGCCCGCGTACGCCGCGTCGTTGAAGGACTGGTCGCCCTTGCCGCCGATGTCGTACGCGATCGCGAGGCCCTTGGTGCCCTTGCTCTCGCCGTCGCCGCCGTTGCCGCTCTCGCTGCTGGTCCCGCCACAGGCCGTGGCGGCGAGCGCCAGCGACGCGACCCCCACCGCGACGCGGGTCAGTTTGGAAATCCGACGCATCTTGAAGTTCCCCATCTTCTCCAAAGCCCCGCAGCCGGGTGCTCAGTTCGGCGCACATTAACGCGCGTAGACACTCCTGGGAACGGGGTTTCGACTGGCCGTTATCCATTCGTGCCGATGGCCGGTTACGTCCTCGTGAACCATGGGATCGAAAGGGACGCTTGGGGACAGAGCCCTTCGCACGTCTCTCGCGTTCCGTGTCTGCCGGGTGACTCAAGCGTGACGGTGCGCGCGCCGTACGGGGGCGTACGACACGCGCACCAGGCTGCCGTGAGGGCGGGGGCGCCGCAACCGGAGAGGGTGCGGATCGGGTACCGAGTCCGTGGAGGCCGTGCGCCGGGGTGCGGCGTGGGACGACCGCTCCGCCCCCTAGGAGGTCGCGGCGGTGTCGAGGACCTGCATCCGGGCGTCCAGGAGGGCGGCGGCGGTGAACAGCTCGACGCCCACGGTGATGGCCTGCTCGTCCGCGTCGAAGTCGCCCTGGTGGAGGTCGCGAACCGTGAGGTCGCCCGCGCGGCGGACACCCAGGCGGGCCATGGCGCCGGGGACGTGCTCCAGGTACCAGGAGAAGTCCTCGCCGCCGAGGCTCTGCTCGGTGTCCTCGACGGCCGTGGCACCGCGGCGGGCGACCATGGCGTCGTGGACCAGCTCGGTGACGACGGGGTCGTTGACGACCGGCGGGACACCCCGGACGTAGTTGATCTCGGACTTGGCGCGGTGCAGGGTCGCGACCTCGGCGATCGCCTCGTGCACCAGGTCGGGCGCCTGCCGCCAGGCGTTGATGTCGAGGCAGCGCACGGTGCCGGACAGCTCGGCGTGCTGCGGGATCACGTTCGGGGCATGGCCCGACTCGACGCGGCCCCAGGTCACGGACAGTCCGCTGCGGGCGTCGACCCGGCGGGCGACCAGCGCGGGCACGTCGGTGACGACGCGGGCGGCGGCCGTCACGAGGTCGGTGGTCAGATGGGGGCGCGCGGTGTGGCCGCCGGGGCCGTCGAGGGAGATCTCCAGGCGGTCGCAGGCCGACGTGATGGGGCCGTGGCGCAGACCGATGCGGCCGGCGTCGACCCTCGGGTCGCAGTGCACGGCGATGATCCGTCCGACGCCTTCGAGGCCGCCGCTCTTGATCACGTCGCCGGCGCCGCCGGGGAGGACCTCCTCGGCGGGCTGGAAGATCAGCCGGACGGGGCGCGGCAGCTGCCCCTTGCGGTGCAGGTCGGCGAGGACGAGCCCGGCGCCGAGCACGACGGTGGTGTGCACGTCGTGGCCGCAGGCGTGGGCGCGGTCCGGGACGGTGGAGCGGTACTCGCAGTCCACCTTGGTGTCCGGGATGGGCAGCGCGTCGATGTCGGCGCGCATCGCGAGGCGGGGCCGGCCGCCGTCCCAGTCGCCGATGTCACAGATGAGTCCGGTTCCGCTGTCGAGCACGCGCGGTCGGAGCCCTGCCTTCTCCAGGCGGGCCTTGATCGCGGCGGTCGTGCGGAACTCCTGGTTTCCGAGCTCGGGATGCCGGTGCAAGTCGCGGCGGAACGCGACGAGTTCGGCACGCAGGGCTTCGGGCAGGGTGCCGGGGAGGGCGGCTTCGGCTTCCCCGGGCAGATCGGCCTCGGACTCTCGGGACATCAGTTGGTTCACCCTCTGAAGGGTAGGGCGATCGAGCGACCTTCTAACCCTCGATCAACAAAAAATCAGCCCGTAAGGGGAAGATTTCTGGCCGCACGACGCATACGTATGGGCAGGGATGGGTATACCCGTCAGCCTTTCGTGGCGGGCAGACCTCATGGACGGGACGCGATCGACGCGGCGCCGACGGCGCGACCCACCGGGATGACCGGGGCGTCCCTCCGGGAACGCCGGGGGTTGCCCGCGAATCCCATCGTCCAAACGTCCGGGGGTATCCGAACGATTCCCACGTTCCACGGATACCACGTTCCGGGCACCGTGATGTGCCGAAACTGGCGCCGTCGGGTGACTGTACGACTACCGCGGGCGAGACTCACCAGGTGCGGGGTGGGGCTGTGAGGTGAGGATTCAGGTGCCGATGGTGACCAGGGTCACCAAGGGGCGCGGGGGCGGACGGGGGTGGTGCGGTGACGCTGCGGGGCGGGTGGACACCCGACTGTGAGGGTCGGCCACGCCCCTTGCGTCGCGGCTGAGGCCGACTGGAGTCGCACGGGAGGTGGAGGGAGGTGGAGGGAGACGGACGGTCGGCTGGGGGCCGGGTTGTCCGATAGTCGCCCATGGACGGGTCCCTGGAGGGCGGGGCGGGCCGGCGCAGAGCGACGTACTTACGTGCTCCCAGGTAGATCCGGAACGCCGCGTGGACGGCGAAGCCGGGGGTGGTCACGCCACCGGGGCCTCCGGCCCGGCACCCCCCGCCCGAGGAGGGCCTCGACGACTACGGCCTCGCCTCCCTCGCCCCCGTCGTCCTTCCGTGGAGCAGGAGCAGGCCCGTGAGGGTGGCCGCCAGCACCGCCAGGGCGGCCAGGGCCGGGATCAGGGTCACCGCCGGGCCCACCGCCAGGCAGACCGTGCCGCCGATGAGGAGGGACGGGGAGTGGCGGCCCGTCGTGCGGAGCAGGATCGCGGCCGAGCCGAGGAGGAAGAGGCCCGCCCCGCCGGCGAGGGCCCACGCCGGCATGCCGTGCAACGGCTCGGTCAGGCCGTAGTGGCCGGTGTCGGCGACCTGGTGGAGGGTCGTCTTCATGCCGAGGGCGGTGATCACCACGCCCGCCACCAGGGGCAGGTGGAGGAAGGTGTAGACGTCGCGGGCCAGGAGCGTGCGGGCGTCGCCGGTCAGTTCGGCGAGGCGGTGTTCCGGGGGCTCGCTCACCCCGTGGAAGTACAGGTGCCACAACGCGGCCGCGACCAGGAGGCCGAGGGAGGCCGCGACGAGCACGGGGACCGTCACGTCGTAGCCGGTCACGCCCACGCCGATCGCGACGATCGACTCGCCGAGCGCGATGATGACGATCAGGCCGTGGCGTTCGGAGAAGTGCGCCGGGGAGGCCACTCTCCAGCCCGACTTGCCCGTGATGAAGATGCCCGCGTAGTCGATCGCGACGGCGGACAGCCAGACCAGGATCCGCGGCACGCCCTCGAAGGCCGCGCCCAGCAGCAGCAGCGCGAACGGCGGCAGGACCGACAGCAGGGCCGTACGGCGCAGGGTGGCGCGCAGGGCCTTGTCGTCCGGGTCGGAGAGCCAGTACGTCGTCAGGTGCAGGACGCGGACCGCGCCGTAGCAGAGCACGAAGAGCAGGGGGGCGGGGAGGCCGCCCGGGTCGTCGCGGTAGACCTCGGGGACCGTCAGGGAGACGATCAGGACGACGGCCATCACCGCCACCAGGACCGCGAACAGGCCGCCGGAGTCGGCCCGTACGACGTTGCCGAGCCAGGCGAAGCAGCACCAGCACCACCACAGGAGGGCGAGGACGACCATGCCGCCCAGCAGGCGCAGGGCGGTGGGGTGGTCCGCCATCAGGGCGGTGACCTGGGTGATCGCGTAGACGAAGACCAGGTCGAAGAAGAGTTCGGCGGGGGTGACCTTGTGGTCGTCCGCCGTCGGTGTCAGCCGGGCGCGTTCGCCGTGTGTCGTCACTGGTTCCCCACTCCCCCATGGGGGGCGGCACTTCGCCCGCGCCCCGTCCACGCGGCACGATAACCGGGGAAGCCCGCGCTCCGGATGTTGCTGCGCCCGCGCGGTGCGGCGGCTGCTCGCGGCGGGGTCGCGGGGCCGCGTCTAGGCCGGCGCCACGGACGACAAGCGGTGGACGTCTCTCGCCGTGCCCGTGACTCCGGAGAGGAAGCCCTGGGCGCGGGGGGAGGCGGTCTCGGTCAGCCAGCTGGGGTCGATGTCGCAGACGGCGACGCGTACGTCCGTGCCCGCCAGTGCCAGCGGCAGGGTGTGGACCACGGTCGACGGGAAGCTGAGGATGGTGCGGCCGATGGGGCCGCGGCGGGCGATCAGTTCGAGCGGGAGGTCGGGGCGGACGATCTCCAGGCCCGTCTCGGCCGCGAGGGCGTGGAGCTTGTCGGAGCTTTCGCGGCGGTGGGCGAAGTAGCGGGTCGCGCCGTGGGCCTTGGCGAGGGAACGGACGGCTTCGAGGTAGCGGTCGCCGTCCACCACGCCGGTCTCCACCAGGGACGTGCCGACGAGGTCCGCGCCCTTGGTGATGCGGGGCGGGCCGAAGCGGGCCCGGGTCCAGGCGAAGACGTTGGCGGTGACGGTGACACCGTCGGGGGTCTCGTCGATCGGCATGGAGGAGAAGACCTCGACGCTCCGGCCGGCGGTCGGGGTCAGCCGTCTGCGGGCCTTCGCGGAGACCGGGGCGAAGACCAGGTCACGGGGGCCGGGACGGCCGCCCTTGCGGTGCCAGCGGACCAGGCGTTCGCCGCGGGCCAGCTGGGAGACGAACTCCATGGTGGCGGTGCCGTCGTCGACCACGACGACGTCCGGTGCCCTGGTGATCGTCAGGAGGAGCTGGACGTAGCGGGAGAAGGGGTCGCCCAGGACGACGCGGCGCGCGGCGCGCAGCAGCGGGGCGAGCCCGGCGACGGTGCGGAACGGGGCCGCCGTGCCGCCGCGGGCCTCCTCCCAGCGCACCTCGTGGCCCTCGTCCCGCGCCAGCTCCGCCATGCGGCGCAGCTGGCCCCGGGTCATGGGGTCGTTGGGCGACAGGACGACCAGGCTGAGTCCCGTGCCGGACGCCCCGGGCGACGGTCGCACGCCGTAGGAGGCGGCGAGGCCGGAGGGTGCCCCCGGCCCGGAGGCCGGCCCCGCGCCGGGGGCCTGTCGCGTGCCGAGGGCGTGGGCGTGGGCCCACTCCAGCACGTTCAGGAGCTGTACCGGGCTCTCGACGAAGGCGAGAGTGTGGGGGCCGGCGGTTCCGGCGCGGGGGCTCATCGACGTACGACCGTCGCTTCCGTGAGTACGGATCTTCCGGAGGGCAGGGGTGGGTTTCACTCACCCGCGTGTGCGGGGTGCCGCTGCGCCCACCCGTGCCGCCCCAGCGGCACGACTGCCCGCAGCCACGGCAGGCGGGCTCAGACGCCGACCGGCTCGCCCGCCGCCGCCGCGATCTCCGCCTCGGCGACGACGCCGGAGACACGGCGCAGCTTCTTCATGGGGCCGAGCTCGGAGTCGTAGACCTTCTTGACGCCGTCGCCGAGGGAGGCCTCGATGGTGCGGATGTCGCGGACCAGGCGGGTGAGGCCCTGGGGCTCGACGGAGGCGGCCTGGTCGGAGCCCCACATCGCGCGGTCGAGGGTGATGTGGCGCTCGACGAAGGTGGCGCCGAGGGCGACCGCGGCGAGCGTGGTCTGCAGGCCCGTCTCGTGGCCGGAGTAGCCGATCGGGACGTTCGGGTACTCGGCCTGGAGGGTGTTGATGACGCGGAGGTTCAGCTCCTCGGCCTTCGCCGGGTACGTCGAGGTGGCGTGGCAGAGCAGGATGTTGTCCGAGCCGAGGACCTCGACCGCGTGGCGGATCTGCTTCGGGGTGGACATACCGGTGGAGAGGATGACCGTGCGGCCGGTGGCGCGGAGCGCGCGCAGCAGCTCGTCGTCGGTCAGGGAGGCGGAGGCCACCTTGTGGGCGGGGACGTCGAACTTCTCCAGGAAGGCGACGGCCTCGGTGTCCCACGGGGAGGCGAACCAGGCGATGCCCTTCTCCTTGCAGTACGCGTCGATCTGGCGGTACTCGTCCTCACCGAACTCCACACGGTGGCGGTAGTCGATGTAGGTCATGCGGCCCCAGGGGGTGTCGCGCTCGATGTCCCACTGGTCGCGGGGGGTGCAGATCTCGGGGGTGCGCTTCTGGAACTTGACGGCGTCACAGCCGGCCTCGGCGGCGACGTCGATCAGCTTGAACGCGTTCTCCAGCTCGCCGTTGTGGTTGATGCCGATCTCGCCGCAGATGTAGACGGGCTGGCCGGGGCCGGCGATGCGCTCGGTACCGAAGGTGCGGAGGCGGGAGTTGGTCGCAGACATGGTGGAACGTTCCTTACTTGTCGAGGGAGTCGAGAGAGTCGAGAGAGGGACCGAGGATCCAGCCGGCGATCTCTCGGATCGCGCCTTCACCACCGGGGACGGTGGTGACCGCGCGTGCGGCGCCGCGCACGACGTCGTGGGCGCTGCCGACCGCCACGGGCCAGCCCACGAGGGCGAAGCACGGGAGGTCGTTGACGTCGTTGCCGACGTAGAGCACGCGCTCGGGCGCGATGCCCTGTTCCTCGCACCACTGCTTCAGGGCGAGGTCCTTCCGGTCGATGCCGTGGAGCACCGGGATCTGCAGCTTCCGGGCCCGGGCGGCCACGACCGGGTTCTGTTCCGTGGACAGGATCAGCATCTTCAGGCCGCTCCTGCGGAGGGCCGCGATGCCGAGTCCGTCGCCGCGGTGCACGGAGACGAACTCCCGTCCGTCGGAGTCGATCAGCACCCGGTCATCGGTCTGGGTGCCGTCGAAGTCGAGGACTACGGCGTCGATGTCGTCGTAGGTGGGGAGGGCGCCGGGCCGGTTCGCGTCGAAGAGGGGCGCGAGGGCCTGGGCGCGGGCGAGATCGTGCGGGTCGTCGATCTCCAGGACCCGGGCGGGGTCGGTGCGGACGAGTTCCGTACGGCCGAAGAAGCGGTGCTGGTGCTTGCGGAGTCCGGCGGCGTCCATGGCGTACGCGGCACCGGTCTCCAGCAGGTCCTGGGGGCGGTCCTGGCGGCGGGGGCGGAACGACTTGTCGTGGTTGACGCCGTAGCCTCCGGCGGTCGGGCCGGGGTCGGCGGGGCCGTCGCCCGCCGGGGCCCCGCCGAGCCCGGTGGCGGCGTGGGCGGCGTCGGCTCCGTTCCGCGTGGCGCCGGCGAGCGTCGTGGGCGCGCCGTGCGCCATCGCGCCGCGCACCACCGCGCCGCCGCCCGCCGCGGCGCCCACGCGGTTCGCCTCGTCGCCGTCGGCGAACTCGTCCGCCGTGTCCCGCCAGATGAACCCGTGGAACGGGGCCACGGTGAGGGCCGTGTCGGCACCGTGTTCCACCACGGCGCGGGCCACGCCGTCGATGTCCTCGCGGAGGATGAACGGGCTGGTGCACTGGACGAGGAGGACCACGTCGACGGCGGCGCCGTGGAGCGCCTCGTGGGCGTCGAGGGCGTGCAGGACGGCGGCCTCGGAGGTGGCGGTGTCGCCGGCGATGGCGGCGGGCCGCAGGACGACCTCGGCGCCGGACTCGCGGGCGGCGGCGGCGATGGCGTGGTCGTCGGTGGAGACGACGACGTCGGTCACCAGCCGGGCGGCCTTGCACTCGCGCACCGCGCGGGCCACCAGCGGCACACCGCCGACGGGGGCGAGGTTCTTCGCGGGGACGCCCTTGGAGCCGCCGCGGGCGGGGATGACGGCGAGGACGCGGCGGACGGAGGCCGCTCGGTCCGCTTCCGGGTGGGACATCAGTGGAGCTCCTTGCGAGGGCGACGGGTTGCGGCTCACAGCTCCCCCATCCGCCGGATGACGGGTGCCACGCGCTGCACCCCGTGCCGGTAGGCGCCGCGCGCCGCCCGGCGCACGATCTGCCGTACGGGCCCTGCCTGCCGGTCGGCGGCGGGCGCCCCCGGCAGCGGGCTGCCGTCGGGGCCGAGGTGGTGGCGGGCGAGGATGCCGGGCAGATAGCCGGGCGCGGTGACGGGGGTGTAGTACGGCGTGAGGGGCGGGAGTTCGGCGGCGATCAGCTTGGCGAGGCGGTCGCGGGCGGCGTCGAAGGCGGTGGCGTAGGAGCCTGTCCCGGTGACGGTGCCCGCGGCGGCGACGCCCTGCCGGGCCACCCACTCGGGGTCGGGCGCCGGCTCGTGCCCGGCGTCCAGCTGGTCCCAGGAGGCCAGGCATCCGGAGCCCACGAAGTGGTGGTTGCCGAGCGCCTCCCGGATCCCGAGGTCGGTGAGGACCACGGTGGGGATCCGGCGGTGCAGCGACTCCAGGGCGGCCGTGGAGCTGACGGTGACGAGCAGGTCGGTGGTGTCGAGGACCTCGCCCATGTGCCCGTAGACCAGGCGGAAGTTGGACGGCAGATCGGTCTTCTGCGCCAGCTTCTGGTAGGGCAGCTCCTCAATGTGCGTGGTGTGCTCGCCCGGCTTGGAGCGCAGCTTCAGCAGGACCTGGCGGTCCGGGTGCAGCCGGGCGTGCTGGATGAGCCGGTTCAGCAGGTACGTACGGTCCTTGCGGTTGTCCGGGACGGACGGCTGGACGGCGAAGACGACCGTGTAGGGCCGGCCCTCCTGCTCTTCGGCGCCCTTGTACGGGGTGCCGCCGAGGAAGGGCAGCGCGACCTCGGTGACCGAGCCGGCGTCGGCGCCGACCCCCTCGTACACGGCGCGAAAACGCTCCGCGTCCTGGCGGGAGTTGGCGAGGACGAGGTCCGCGCCGTGTCGCAGCAGCAGACCGTCGGCGAGCTTCTCGTAGACGACGCCGACATAGCCGGTGACGACCACGGGCCGTCTGCTCCGGGCGCCCCAGGCGTGCCGCAGTCCGTGCAGCATCGCCTGGACGCCGCCGCCCACGAGGGCGAGCACGAGGACGTCGTACGACTCGGCCGCCTCCGGCGTGCCCAGGGCGCGCAGGAACTCGACGCCCGTCACCTCGCGCAGGGAGTCGGGGCGGACCCCGACCTCCTGGAGCTGGCGGGCGGTGGGGGTGGCACGGCCGCGCAGGAGGAAACCGTCCAGGCGGATGTCCGCGCCCTCGGGGGCGAGGCGGCTCGCGGTGAGCGCACCCCATTTCCACCGGGTGTCGGAATCGGCGAGAACGGCGACTCGCAGGCTGTTCGTAGCACTTGCTGGCACGTCGAAGACGCTAGGAAGGGATTCCGTTGATCGGCCCAACCCGAATGCAACAAAGGGTTAACAGCGCGTCGACGAATGGCGAATCGGGCCGTGGAACACCGGGAAATGCGCCTGGTTCACGGTACCGCCACGCGTCGTTCACCTGACATCAAGCGGGTGGTCAAGACGAATGCCGGAGGGCCGCCTAACGTCACAGGGGTGGTCAAGCTCTCCGTCATCGTGCCGTTCTTCAACGTGCAGCAATACGCGCCCGACACCCTGAAGAGCCTCAGAGCCAACGCGCGTGAGGACTTCGAATTCATTCTCGTCGACGACTGCTCGCGCGACGAGACACCGGACATCCTCGCGCGCGCGGAGCGCGAGCTGCCGGGCGCCGTGTATGTCAGACACGAGCAGAACGGAGGACTGGCGACCGCGCGCAACACGGGCATCGACAAGGCCCGTGGCGAGTACCTGACGTTCCTCGACGGGGACGACTGGCTCGCCCCCGGCTACTACCCGCAACTCGTCTCCGCGATCGAGGAGTTGGGGTGCGACTTCGTCCGCACGGACCATGTCCAGTGCACCGCGCGGGCCCGTTCGGTCCACCGGGTGCCCAACGGGCGGCGGGGCGTGGTGATGAACCCGCGTGACGCGATCCTGCCGGCGGACCGCTCCACCTCCGTCGACTACGCGTACGCGTGGGCCGGCGTCTACCACCGCCGACTGGTCGAGCGGGGGCTGCTGCACTTCACCCACGGGCTGCGTACGGCGGAGGACCGGCCCTGGATCTGGAAGCTGCACCGGGAGGCGGAATCCTTTGCGACGGTGGGGCTGCTGGGCGTGTTCTACCGGCGCGGAGTCGCCTCCTCGCTGACCCAGATCGGTGACGTACGCCAGCTCGATTTCATTCGCGCATTCGACCAGGTCATCGCGGAAACAGCGCAGGACCGGGACGCGGACAAACTCCTCCCCAAGGCCGTGCGCACATATTGCGCGATTATCTCCCACCATTTGGGATCCATCGAAAGGTTCGAGCCGGCGGTGGCACGGAAACTCAAGTCGATGAGCGCGGTCGCGTTGCGCCGAATGCCGCAGGACGTGCTGGACGAGGCGCTCGACTCCATGGACATCCAGCGCGCCTCGCGGCTGCGCCGACTGCGCCGCCGTCCCGCCGCGACGGGGGTCGCCGCGTGACCACGCAGATCTTCATGGCGTCCACGCTGTACGGCACGGCCACCCTGGCCGCCGCCCTGGACACCGAGTGCTTCCGCCCGGCCGACCGGCGCATCCTGCTGATCTCCAACAACGCGGCGACGCCGGAGACGGCCCCCGCCCTGGACGAGATGCCCGGCTTCGAACGGCTGCGCACCCGCTTCGACGACGTCATCTCCTGGAACGAGACCATCTCCCCGTTCCACCCGGGCGGCTGGTCCCCCCGCATGGACGACGTGCCCCTGTGGGAACGGCATCTGCGGCTGCTGTGGGGCCTCGGCGACGACGACGTCGAGCTGGCGGTGGAGTCCATCCAGGTCCATCCGGCGCTCGGCTTCACCCAGATCTTCACCGGCGCGCCCGTCACCGTGTACGCCGACGGCCTGATGAGCTACGGCCCCACCCGCAACAAGATCGACCCGCTGGTCGGCACCCGGATCGACCGGCTCCTCCACCTGGACCTGGTGCCGGGTCTGGAGCCGCTGCTGCTCACCGAGTTCGGCGTCCCGGCGGAGATCGTGCCGACGGACGCCTTCGTGAAGGTCCTCGCCGAACTGGTCGACACCGGGGACACACTGCCCACCGTCGAGGAACCGGCGCTGCTGCTCGGCCAGTACCTCTCCGCGCTCGGCATCCTCACCGCCGAGGAGGAGGAGGACCTCCATGTACGGATGCTGAAGGGCGCGGTGGCGCTCGGGCACACGCGGGTGGTGTTCAAGCCGCACCCCAGCGCCCCGGCGCGCTGGTCGCGCGGGCTGGAGAAGGAGGCCGAGCGGCTCGGCGCCGATCTCACGGTGCTCGACACGCCGGTCCTCGCCGAGGTGCTCTACCAGCGGATGCGTCCGGCGCTGGTGGTCGGCTGCTTCTCCACCGCCCTGCTCACCGCCTCCGCGCTGTACGAGCTGCCCGTGGCCCGCGTGGGCACCGGGACCCTGCTGGAGCGGCTCGCGCCGTACGAGAACAGCAACCGGGTGCCGGTCACCGTCGTGGACGCGCTGCTGCCGGACCTGGGCGACCGGGCGGCGGTGGAGGCGCGGAAGCCGGGGATGAGCGTGGCCGACCTCAACCGGCTGGTGCGCGCGGTGGGGTACGCCATGCAGTCCAAGATCTACCCGTCGCTGCGCACGGAGGCCGAGTCGTATCTGGCGAGGCATCTGAGCACGCACACCCTGCGGTACTTCAAGCGCCGCCGGCTCACCTCGCTGGGACTGCCCGGCGGTATCCCGGTCCAGCTCGCGTTCATCCCGCGCAACGCGACCGTGCGAAGAGTCGCGCGCCGGGCCAGGTCCCTCAAGCGAGCGACCCTGGGGTGAGCGCGGCGTGACCGCGAAGAGCACGACGCTTCCGACGCTCTCACCGGAAGCGGGCACCACCCCGAGCACCACCCCGAGCGCGACCCCACGCACCACCCCCGCCGCGGCCCCGGGGTCCTCCGCCGCACGTGGCGGGGCCCGCCCCTCACCCCGGCTGTACGCCCTCGACGGGCTGCGGCTCCTCGCCGCCCTCTCGGTCGCGGCCTACCACTACGGAGGCCGCGACGGGGAGATCGGGAAGGCGTGGGGGGCCTCGCCCGCCGTGCAGTTCCCGACCGCGCACAGCTGGTTCGCGTACGGCTGGGCGGGCGTCCAGGCCTTCTTCGTGATCAGCGGGTTCGTCATCTGCGCGAGCGGCTGGGGCCGTTCGGTGCAGTCGTTCCTCGCGTCCCGCGCGGCCCGGCTGCTGCCGGCGTACTGGGCGGCGGTCGTTCTCGTCACGGCCGTCCTGGCCCTGCCGGGAATCGCGTTCGCACGGGTGTCGGCCAGCGAGTTCCTGGTCAATCTGACCATGCTCCAGATGCCGCTGGGCGCGGACCGCGTCCTCGGGGTGTGCTGGACGCTGTGGGCGGAGGTCCGCTTCTACGTCCTGTTCGCGCTGTGCGTCGTCCTGCCCGGGGTCACCCGCAGGCGCGTCATCTGGTTCTGCGGCGGCTGGACGCTGGCCGCGACCCTGGCCGAGGCATCTGGGGAACCGTTCCTGCAACTGGTGCTGATGCCGGAGTACGCGTCGCTGTTCATCGGCGGTATCGGCCTCTATCTGGTGCACCGGGACCGCCGGGACACCGCCGCCTGGCTGATCGTGGGGTTCAGTCTGCTGCTGAGCCAGTACCACACGGTCCGGGACATGTGGCACGCGCCGAACGACGCGTTCTTCTCCTACCGGCCCCAGCCGGCCATCGTCCTCGCCGTCGTCGTGGGCTTCGTGGCCGTCGGCGCGGTCGCGCTGGGCTTCCTCGACCGGGTGAACTGGCGCTGGCTGACCACGGCCGGCGCGCTGACATACCCCTTCTATCTGGTCCACGAGCACCTCGGCTGGCCGGTGGTGCGGGCACTGCACCAGGGTCTGGGGTTGCCGTCCTCCCTGACGCTGGCGCTGACCGTGGCGCTGATGCTGCTGCTCGCGTGGCTGCTGCACCACGGGGTCGAACGGCCGCTGCAACCGCGGCTGCGCGCGTCACTTCAGGGACGCCGTCGTTGAACCCGAAATTGTCCCAGTGTTCACCCAGGTCAGAGGTTCGAAACGGGCTCCGCGGAGAGGCTCCGCAGCATCCTTGACCGGGTCGGGGGCTTCTCGTAGGTTCCTGGCCCGTTCGCCTGTTCGCCTCGTCGACGCAAGAGAGTCTTCCGTCCTCATGACCTCTGACATGACCACTGAACAAGGCACGATCCGGCCACCCCGTGAACTCGACGACGTACCCGGCTGGTTCCCGGTGCTCGACCAGCTCCTCTTCAACTGGTTCCTCGACCGGCAGGAGGCCGCCGGTGAGCGGGGCGACCTCCTTGAGGTCGGCGTCTACATGGGCAAGAGCGCCATCTTCCTCGGCCGGCACCTCCAGGAGGGCGAGTCCTACACGGTCTGCGACCTCTTCGAGAGCGACGCCCCCGACGACGCCAACGCTGCGGAGGCCACCAAGTCGTACCGCAACACCCTGACCCGGCGGGCCTTCGAGGCGAACTACCTCGCCTTCCACGACGAACTGCCCCGCGTCCTGCAAGGCCCCAGCTCGATCATCCCCGGTGAGGTGAAGCCACGCTCGTGCCGTTTCGTGCACATCGACGCGTCCCACCTCTACGAGCACGTCCAGGGCGACATCACCGCCGCCCGCGACATCCTGCTCCCCGGTGGCGTCGTCGTGCTCGACGACTTCCGCTCCGAGCACACGCCCGGTGTGTCGATCGCCGCGTGGGAGGCCGTGCTCAACCGGGGCCTCAACCCCGTGTGTCTGAGCACCCAGAAGCTCTACGGCACCTGGGGCGATCCCGAGCCGCTCCAGGAGGCCCTGCTGGAGATGGTCGCCGGGCGCGACGACTGCCATCTCAGCAATCAGCGGGCCGCCGGGCACCGGGTGATCCGCCTCAAGTCGAAGGGCATGAAGGCGCCGGACTTTCCCAAGTCCCGGCACTGGGTGGAGCCGGGGCCGACGCCGACCGGGTCGACCGGCTCGGCCGGGTCGCCGGTGGCCGCCGTGCGGTCGCGGCCTCGGTCCCGGCCGCCGCTGAGCGGAGCCCGTCGGCTGGCCGTTGACCTGCTGCCGCCGGTGGTGACCAGGGCGATCCGGAAGGCGCGGGCGGGGAGGAGGCCGGGGAGGTAGGGGCGGTTCTTCCACGGGCGCCCTCTCCGGTGGGTGGATCTTCTGTGGGGGGCGGTTGCGTGCGTGGGTGAACTGCGGGTCGAGTGTGGCTGGTGGCGCAGTTCCCCGCACCCCTTTGGGGGCTGCGCCCCCTCAGGGCCGGCCTGGCCCGGCCTGCCGCTCCCCCCGTGTCCTCATCGTCGCCCCGATGCCTGTCAGGACCGCCTCCAGGCCCTCCTCGAAGCCTTGTTCGTGGTCCCGGAAGATCTCCCAGCCCGCCTCCGCCGCCAGAGGGAACGCCTCCAGGCGCTCGGCGCGGGCCGTGAGGTCGTAGCCCTCCGTGCCGACGGCCGGATCCGGGCCCATGGCCTGTTCCTCGATCACGTAGCCGATCGTGTAGCTGTACGCCGTCAGCCAGGCCCGCGCGGCTCCCGCCGGGGTGAAGCCCGCCGCCGTGAGCATCCGCAGGTGCGCCTCCATGGGCTCCGCGTACGACAGGTCGGTGAAGCGGGTCCCGCTGTACACCTTCGCGCCGTCGCGGTAGCGCAGCAGATGCTCCCTCATCCCCCGCATCCGCGCCCGTAGCCCCTCCTGCCAGTCGGCGCCCTCTGCCCCGGCCGGCGGCAGTCGCGCCCAGTCCGCCGCCATCCGGCGGACCATCTCGGTCGCCATCTCGTCGAGCAGGTCCTGCTTGTTCTTGAAGTGCCAGTACAGCGCGGGTGCCTGGACGTCGAGTTCCTTGGCGATCACCCGGAGGCTCAGCCCTTCCAGACCGACCTCGTTCAGCAACCGCAGGGCCGTCTCGGCGACCTGCTTCTTGTCCAGCTTCGGGGATTTCCTGGAAACCACGTTGACAGCTTAACGGCGTTAAGCGCATGCTGTCGCCCGTCGGGACTTAACAGCGTTAAGGAGATCCTCGGATGAGCACGGACACGCACTCCACGGACGTCCTGATCGTCGGCGCGGGCCCCACCGGTCTCGCCCTTGCCGTCGACCTCACCCGGCGCGGCGTCCGCGCCCTGCTCGTGGAGCGAGCCGGTGCCCTGTTCCCCGGGTCGCGCGGCAAGGGCATGCAGCCGCGCACGCTGGAGGTCATGGACGACCTCGGCGTGCTGGACGCGATCCACGCCGCCGGCGGCCCCGCGCCCGTCGGCATGATCTGGAGCCTCGGGCGCCGGCAGGGCGAGCACCGGATGTTCGACGAGGTGGAGGCGACCGAGACCGAGCCCTATGCGGGACCCTGGCTGATCCCGCAGTGGCGTACCCAGGAGGTCCTGCTGGCCCGGCTGCGGGAACTGGGCGGTGACGTGGTGTTCGACCGTGAGCTGGTGGGGCTGGTCCAGGACACCGACGGCGTCACGGCGTCCTTCGCCCGGGGCCCGGGGGTCCGCGCCCGCTATGCCGTCGCCGCCGACGGGGGACGGTCCACCGTCCGCCGCCTCCTCGGCATCGGTATGACCGGCGAGACCGTCGACCCGGGCCCGACCCTGGTGGCGGACGTGCGCATCCCGGCCCTGGACCGCGACCACTGGCATGTGTTCCCGCCTGCGGCCGAACCGGAGGACGCTCCCGGCACGGTGCCTGCCGGGGCGGCGCGACCCGCCCGGTCCGACTCCCTGACCGGCGGCTTCCTGGCGATCTGCCCGCTCCCCGGCACCGACGACTTCCAACTGGTCGCCAACTTCCCCGACGCCGAGACCGCGGTGGACCTCTCCGCCGACGGCATCCGCAAGGTGGTCGCCGCCCGCTCGCACCTCGCGCCCGGGGAGGTGACCGAGGTGCGCTGGGCGTCGGACTTCCGGCCCCGGGCCGCGCTCGCCGACCGCTTCCGCGCGGGCCGCGTGTTCCTCGCCGGGGACGCGGCGCACGTCCACTCGCCCGCCGGGGGTCAGGGCCTCAACACCAGCGTGCAGGACGCCTACAACCTGGGATGGAAGCTGGGCGCGGTGCTGCGCGACGGCGCGGACGTGACGCTGCTGGACACCTACGAGGAGGAGCGGCGCCCGGTGGCGGAGGGCGTGCTGGGTCTGTCCACGCGGGTCCACCGGGGCGAGGAGCGCCGGGGCCGCGCCACCCGCCAGCTCGACCTCGGCTACCGGGGCTCCTCCCTCAGCGTCGACACCCGCGAGAACCTGCCGCCGGACGGCCTCCGCGCCGGGGACCGCGCGCCCGACGGATGGCGCGGCGGCGTACGTCTCTTCGACGCCTTCCGCGGGCCGCACTGGACGCTGCTCACGGTCGACACCGAGGCCCCGGACCTCCCGGAGCCGCGGGATGTGCGCCAGGTCCGCATACCTGCCCACGAGGCGTACGGCACCGGCGTCTTCCTGGTCCGCCCCGACGGCTACGTCGGCTGGGCGGGCGGGACGGCGAGCGACCTGCGCCGCTACGCGACCCGCGTGGGCCTCGCCCAGAGCGCGCCGTGACCTGCCGGACGTCGGACGCCGTGACCTGCAAGGCGCCGCTCGAAGTGCTGACCTGCTAGGCGCCGCTCGCCAGCGACAGCTTGACGGCGAAGCCGAGGAACAGCGCGCCCGCCGCCGAGGTCGCCCCGGCCGACAGCCGCTTGCGGCGGCGGAACGCGGCGGCCAGCCTGGTCCCGCCGAATATCAGCGCGGTCAGATACAGCACGCTCGCGAGCTGGGCGAAGGCGCCGAGCACCACGAAGGAGAGGGCGGGGTAGGCGTACGCCGGGTCCACGAACTGCACGAAGAAGGCGACGAAGAAGAGGATCGCCTTGGGGTTGAGCAGGCTGATGACCAGCGCCCGCCGGAACGGCCGCTCTCCTTCCACGGCCTCCCCGCCCGCCGTCTCGGCCACCGTCTGCCGGCGGCTGCGCCACATGCCCCACGCGGCCCGCAGCATGCCGACCGCGAGCCACGTCAGATAGCCGGCGCCCGCGTACTTCACGATCCCGAACAGCACGGCGTTGGCCTGGAGCAGCGAGGCCACTCCCGCCGCCGACAGGGTCATGAGCACGGCGTCCCCGCACCACACGCCCGCCGCGGCCCGGTACCCCGTCCGTATCCCCCGCCGGGCGGCGACGGACAGCACGTACAGGGAGTTGGGGCCGGGCAGCAGGACGATCAGGACGAGGCCCGCCAGATAGGTGGGAAGGTCGACGACTCCGAACATGGGCCGCATTCTGGCACGGGGGTACGACAATCCGCCCCGGAGTCCGGACGGCGAACGCCTCCGTCAGAAGGCGTCCGACGGCACGTACGTGCCCCACACGTCGCGGAGCGCGTTGCAGACCTCGCCCACCGTGGCGCGGGCCTTCAGCGCCTCCCGCATCGGGTAGAGGACGTTGTCGGTGCCCTCGGCGGCCTTCTTCAGGTCGGCGAGTGCGCTGTCGACGGCCGTCTGGTCCCGCTCGGCGCGCAGCTTCGCGAGGCGCTGCGCCTGCTGGGCCTCGATGGCGGGGTCGACGCGCAGCGGCTCGTAGGGCTCCTCCTCGTCGAGCTGGAAGCGGTTGACGCCGACGACGACGCGTTCACCGGAGTCGGTCTCCTGGGCGATCCGGTAGGCGCTGCGCTCGATCTCGTTCTTCTGGAAGCCGTGCTCGATCGCGGAGACCGCGCCACCGAGGTCCTCGACCTTCCGCATCAGCTCGACCGCGGCGGCCTCGACGTCGTCGGTCATCTTCTCGATGACGTAGGAACCCGCGAAGGGGTCGACGGTGGCGGTCACGTCCGTCTCGTAGGCGAGGACCTGCTGGGTGCGCAGGGCCAGGCGTGCCGACTTGTCGGTGGGCAGCGCGATGGCCTCGTCGAAGGAGTTGGTGTGCAGCGACTGCGTGCCGCCCAGCACCGCGGCCAGGCCCTGGACCGCCACCCGTACGAGGTTCACCTCGGGCTGCTGGGCGGTCAGCTGGACGCCCGCGGTCTGCGTGTGGAAGCGCAGCATCAGCGACTTGGGGTTCTTCGCCCCGAACTCGTCCTTCATCACCCGCGCCCAGATCCGGCGCGCGGCACGGAACTTGGCGACCTCCTCCAGGATCGTCGTCCGGGCGACGAAGAAGAACGACAGCCGGGGCGCGAAGTCGTCGACGTCCATGCCGGCCGCGACCGCCGTCCGCACGTACTCGATGCCGTCGGCGAGGGTGAACGCGATCTCCTGCGCGGGCGAGGCACCGGCCTCTGCCATGTGGTAGCCGGAGATCGAGATGGTGTTCCACTTCGGGATCTCGGCCTTGCAGTACTTGAAGATGTCCGCGATCAGCCGCAGCGAGGGCTTGGGCGGGAAGATGTACGTGCCGCGGGCGATGTACTCCTTCAGCACGTCGTTCTGGATCGTGCCGGTCAGCTGGTCGGCGCTGACGCCCTGCTCCTCGGCGACGAGTTGGTACAGCAGGAGCAGCAGCGAGGCGGGGGCGTTGATCGTCATCGACGTGGAGACCTTGTCCAGCGGGATCCCGCCGAACAGGACGCGCATGTCGTCGATCGAGTCGATCGCCACACCCACCTTGCCGACCTCGCCGTGCGCGATCGGCGCGTCGGAGTCGTGGCCCATCTGGGTCGGCAGGTCGAACGCGACGGACAGCCCCATCGTGCCGTTGGCGATGAGCTGCTTGTAGCGGGCGTTGGACTCCACCGCCGTGCCGAAACCGGCGTACTGCCGCATCGTCCACGGCCGCCCCGTGTACATGGACGGGTACACACCACGGGTGAAGGGGTACTTCCCGGGGGCACCCAGCTTGTCCGCCGGATCCCAGCCGTCGAGGGCGTCCGGTCCGTACACCGGCTCGATGGGCAGTCCGGACTCCGACTCGCGCGCCATGGTGTGTGCCTCCGCGTTGCTTGTTACTCGGTAGTTACTCGCTAGTACAGACGACCCTCGCGACGGACTGTAGCGGCGGCCGTGCTCCCGGTGGAGGGGCACTTGCTGGGACCTTGCTCACAACCATGCCCCGTTGTTCGCGACGGGTCACGCCCGGGCAACCTTTCGGCAGACCCGGCCGGGAGGACGGCCGGGCCCGCGCGCCCACGAGACCGCGGCCATGAGACGTCGGGGAGCCGGATGCGTACCAGGGACATGCGGAGATCTGCGGCCGCGCTCGCGGTGATCGTGGTGGTCGGCGGCTGTACCGGCCCGGTGGTGCGGGTGGAAGGCGACCAGCGGCAGCCGGTCCGCGTCGACGGGACGGCCACGCCGGGCGGCGGCCGGGACGACGGCGACACGGCGGGCGGCGACAGCGACGAGAAGGGCGGCGGGCCGGGGTCCGGCGGCGGGGCCGCCGCGACGACCGCGCCACCCAAGGACGACCCCACCCCCGCGGCCCCGGCGAAGGTCCTGTGGTCCCGTGGCGACGAGGGGTTCGAGGTGCGCGAACTCCAGGCCCGCCTCCGGCAGGTCGCGTGGCTGCACGTCGGGCCGACCGGGACGTACGACGAGCTGACCGTCCAGGCCGTGAAGGGCTTCCAGGGCAAGCGGGGGCTGCCGCGGACAGGGCGGACGGACACCGTCACCTGGGCGCGGCTGATGGGGATGACACGGGAGCCCGGCAAGTGGGAGCTGTACGCGTTCGGGGGCCAGCCGGCGGCGGAGCCGGACCCGCGCTGCCTGACGGGCCGGGTGCTGTGCATCAGCAAGACGAGCCGCACCCTGCGCTGGATGGTGAACGGCACCACGCTGACGACGGTCGAGGTGCGGTTCGGCTCGCAGTACACGCCCACCCGCGAAGGCGTCTTCAGCGTCTACTTCAAGTCCCGCGACCACTGGTCGACCCTGTACGACACGGCGATGCCGTACGCGATGTTCTTCAGCGGCGGCCAGGCCGTCCACTACTCGTCCGACTTCGCGGCCCGCGGCTACTACGGCGCCTCGCACGGCTGCGTCAACGTCCGCGACGAGGCGGCGATCGCGCGGCTGTTCGCCCAGGTCAGGAATGGCGACAAGGTGGTCGTCTACTGGTGAGGGGCCGGTTGAGAGTTGAGAAGTGACGTGCGTCACAGGGCGCATAGCGGGAGGGCGCCGGAAGCGTCACTAGGAGTACGGGGGTGTCCACGGGGGATTGGGGCGCGGGCGGGACCGGGGGAACGTGTCCCGCCCGCGCCTAGGTGCACGAGCCGTAGGTACGGGGGGAACCCCGGCTCTGTGCGACGGCCGATGACCAGTCGGCTCACTCATTACTGCGACGGGGCCGCCGAAAGTGTTACCCGTTACGGGAAGGAATTTCTGAACGGACAGGAAACCGCAGGTCAGACGCGGTGAGAGGGTGCGTCGGCCGGGCTCGTGCGCAGGTCGACGGCGATCGTCGCGGCCGCGCCGCCCTGGCCCCGGTGCTGGTTGCCGCCCTGGCCGGAGCCATGACCGCCTCCCTTGCCACCCTTGCCGTGGCCGCCGCCCTTGCCGCCGTGGTTCTTGCCGTTGTCCCGGCCGTAGCCCTGGCCCTTGCCCTTGCCGCCGCCCCGGCCATGGCTCTTGCCGTTGCCGTTGCCGTGCCCGTTGCCCCGGCCGCGGTCGGGGTCGTCGTCCTCGTCGCGGTCGACCCCCGAGCGGTCCCTCGACCCGGTGCCGGAGGAACCGGCGGAACCCGACGCACCACCGGTGCCCCGGCCCTTGCCGTGGCGGTCGCCGAAGTTCCTGCCGCCGCCCGCGAGGACGCCGTCGCAGTACTTCTTCACCTGGCCGCCACCCTTGCCGCCGGACGCGTCCTCCAGGCTGCGCCGCCGGTCGTCGTCCAGGTCCTTGCCGTTGCGGACGTCGCGGCACGCGGAGAGGACGCTGTTCCACCACTCCGGGGTGAGGCCGCCCTGGTTCCGCCCGCGGTCGTCCGAGGTGTCGCCGTCGCTCCGGCCACCGGAATCGCCGCTGCCGGGGGTGTTTCCGCCGGTGCCGTCACCGCGCGGCGTGGGTTCGCCCTGTCCCCCGCCGCCGGTGTCGCCCCCGGGCACGGACTCGGGCGGCGACGGCGACGTCAGCGGCCGGTCCGGCGACTCGGCGGGGGAAGAGACGGAGGCGGGGGGTTCCGGTTCCTCGTTCCCGATGGAGCCCACCAGGACCCCGCTGCCGGCCGCCAGGACGGCCCCGCCGAACATCCCGCCTGCCAGCGACGCGACCAGCCCGAACCGCACGGGCCGGCCCCAGCGGGCCCGCCGGCCGTCCGGGACAGGCCGCCCGAGACGGACGAGCCCGGCGTCGGCGACCGGCGCCGAGGTGTGGGTACGGCTGCCCCCCGCGGGCGCGGCGGCCTCGTCCCGCTGCCCGGCGCGGGCAGTCCTGGCGGTGCGGAAGGCCGCCAACGCGGCTTCCTCACCCGGAAGTTCGGAGCCCGGCGCGGGCTTGGGGGCGGCTTCGGCGGCCAGTGCGCCGAGCGTCTCGGCGAGCCGGTCGGCGCGGGAGCGGGTGTCGGGGTCGACGGCGTCGAGCGGCTCGCCACGCAGCAGCCGCTCCGCCACATCGCGGTTCAGCCACTTGTACTGCTCGTCGGCCATCACATGTCCTTCTGCGTCCGCGAACGCATATGCGTCACACCGGCGGACGTAGCCGCGCGGGTACGCGGTTCTCTTGGTGGGGGCACCGCGTCCAGCGAGTCGCCGGATTCCGGATCGGTCTCGGCGGCCCTCTCCGGATTCTCCCCGATCAGTTCCGCGAGCCGTTTCAGACCCCGGTGCGCGGCCGTCCGAACGGCTCCCGCGCGCTTGCCGAGCGTGTCGGCGGCCGTCTTGGCGTCGAGGCCGACCACGACACGCAGCACCACGGCCTCGGCCTGGTCCTGGGGCAGCTGGGCTATGAGGGACAGGGTGCGGCCGGTGGCGAGTGCCTCCATCGCCTCACCCGCCGTGTCGGACTCGGCCGCCCGGCCGGTCAGCTCGGTCTCGTCGCCGCCTATCGCGGGGCGGCGGCCACGCATGCGTATGTGGTCCAGGGCACGGTTGCGGGCGATCCGGGCGGCCCAGCCCCGGAACCGGTCGGCGTCGCCGGTGAACCGCTCCAGATCGCGGGCTATCTGGAGCCACGCCTCGGAGGTGACGTCCTCCGCGTCCGGATCACCGACGAGCGTCCGTACGTACCCGAGCAGCCGTGGATGCACGGCGCGGTACACAGTCCGGAACGCGGCCTCGTCCCCGTCCTGTGCCGCAAGTACCGCGGCGGTCAGCTCCGCGTCGTCCCCCAGCACCGCGCCCCTCTTGCGCCTGAGCCGGCGCCGCTCTCGCGGCCCGGGTTCTCTCCGTCGTGGTTCCGATCAATGGTTGCGGTCTCAACCTCACCGGCGGTCAGAGCTGTGGTCGTCCTCCGCGATCCGGCGCGAATGGCACGTTACGGCCTGAAACCGCTGCCCGTCCATGTCCGTAGAACATGCAACTAACTCGTGATCCGGCGGGGTGTGACACAAATCGGGGGCGCGGCGCTGTAGGTAGTACGGGCCGCCGCGCGGCCCGTGCCGCGCGACGGTCGGGGCCTCTCCTGTGGGGGGTGGCGGCCCCGGCCGTTGCCATCGGCGGAGTCGGCCGGGTGTCTTGCGAGTACGGGGGTCTCGCGAGCACGCCGGCCTTACTTCGTTTCCGGGGCCTTGTCCGCCCCGTCGGCCCGGCCGGGCGCGTCCGCGTCCTTCGGCTCGCCCTCGCGGCCACCCTGATCCGCCTGACTCCCGGGGTCCGTCTGTTCCTCCTGGTCCGCCCGGCCCCGCCGGTCCGTCTCGTCCGAGGTGCCCGGCGCGGTCGGCTTCCCCGCCCCGTCCGGTTTCCCCGTGGCGGCCCCGGCCGGTACGCCCGCGTCGTCGGACTTCCGTCCGGCCTCGACCCCCGTGGACCGCTCGGTCCCGTCCCGCTTCCCTGCGGAGTCCCCGGCCCGCTGCTTCCGGTCCTCGGCGTCGTCGGCGTCGCCGAGCCGGGCGGCGCAGTAGGCGGCGACCTTCTCCGTGCCGCCGGCCGCGTCGGCCAGCCGCCGCCAGGCGGTGGCGTCCAGGGCCCTGCCCCGCCCCTCGGCCTTCTGCTCGTACGCCCGGCAGTGGGCGTCGGTGTCCCGCGCGCTCGCGGGCCGGTCGCCGGTCGAGGAGCCGGCGCCCGGCGTTCCGGAGGGGCCGGGTATGGCGGGGGCGCTGTGCGAGGTCCCGGTACGGCCGTCCGCCTCCCCGCGCCGCGGTCCGGCGCCGTCGTCGCGGGTGGCGGAGCCGATCGCCGCGAAGGCGACACCGCCGAGGGTGAGGCTGGACAGCAGCACGGCCAGGGTGGTGCGAACGGAGAGCTGCACCCGGCGCCGCGGGTTGGGGCGCCAGTCGTCGCGCCGCCGGGTCCGCGCGGTCCGCGCCCCCTGCTCCCGCGCCGCCCGGAACGCCGCCACGGCCCGCGCCTCCCCCGCGCTGTCCACCTCGGCCCGGCCCCTCACGGCCACGGCGAGCAGGAGATCGACGAAGGAAGCGTCGCCTGCGGGCAGGCCGACATCGGAGAGGCGGGCCCGGGTGAACCCGGCATGGGTGTTGTCGGAGGAGAGGCCGGGGTCGAGGCGACCGGCGCCGGTGCGGCCGACATCGGTGCCGTCGGTTTCGGTGCCGTCGGAGGAGAGGCCGGGGTCGAGGCGACCGGGGTCGAGGCGGCCCGTATCGGTGCGGCCGGAATCGGTGCGGCCGGAGGAGAGGCCAGGTTCCGGGCGGCCGGAGGAGAGGCCGGTATCGGTGCCGTCGTCGGAGGAGGGGTCGGTGGGCCCCTCGGGGGTGGGCGCCTGGGCGTCGTTCAGGGCGGGGCGGCCGTCCTGGCCTGCCTCGCCGTGTCGTCGTTCGCCCATGTCCGACTCCGCCCTGCCCGACGGCATCGCGCGTCCTTCGCTGTCGCCGTGCCGCCCGTCGCTGCCGTGGCCGCGGCGGCTGGCGCCGCTGCCGTTCATCTCGACTCCCCCAGCGTCCTGGCGCCGTCTTCCGTCACACCCTCCGCGCGGAGCAGCTGGGCCAGCCGCTTCAGCCCCCGGTGCGTGGCGGTGCGCACCGCGCCGGGGCGTTTGCCGAGGACACGGGCCGCGGCGGGGCCGTCGAGGCCGACGACCACCCGCAGCAGCACGGCCTCCGCCTGGTCACGGGGCAGCCGGGCGACGAGCGCGAGGGCCTGCGCGGTGGAGAGCGACTCCAGCGCCTGGTCATGGGTGTCATGGACGCCGGGCAGCTCCAGCAGGTCGTTCTCCAGGGCGGTCCCCCGGGGCCTTACCTTCAGGCGCCGCAGATGGTCGAGGGCGCGGTGCCGGGCGATGGTCGCGGTCCAGCCGCGGAACCCGGCTCCGTCGCCCTTGAACCGCCCGAGGTCCCGCGCGATCTCCAGCCAGGCGTCCGAGGCGACGTCCTCCGCGTCGTCCCCGACGATGCCGCGCAGGTACCCGAGCAGCCCCGGCTGCACCAGCCGGTACGCCACCGCGAACGCGGCCTCGTCGCCCTCCTGTGCCCGCGCGACGGCCACGCCCAGTTCCCCGTCGAACGCCTGCACGCGGCGAGGTTCGCCTCCCTGGCCCAAGAGCTGTCCTAGTCAGTACGACATCGCGGTCCCGGGCCCCGCCCCGATCCCCCTCGGGATCGTCACCGGGCCCCACGGTCATCTGCGTCGCGCCCCGCGGAAGTGTCACAGAGTCCCGGACGGACCCGCCGGAGATCACCCATAAGGGGGACGCGTGGCCGTTCGCATGACTTGGATCACACGCGTGCCGCCCGATGGTGATGTTCGCGGCGGCTTGTGCTCTGAATAGAAGGCCACCCTTGTGTCGGGTGGTGTCTTCGCGATGTTCGTGTAGGGGTGGGGCATTTGATTCGCCGTAGGAGCCATGCGTACCGGCCGATGAGTGCGAAGCGAAGGGCATGGCTGACGCTCGGCGCCGCCGTCGCGGGCGGCGCGAGCGTGGTGTCGTACGCAGTCGTCGGCCCCCAGGACGGGACGGCCGGCACGATCAGCGCGTCCGCCGCCGGGGCCCAACGCCCCGCCGAGGTGCACGACGTGGCGCTCACGTCCGCCGCCGACGGGCGCCCGGCCCTGGCCCGCACCCGCACCTCTCCCTTCTCCCTCCTCGGCGTCTCCTGGACCGATGCCGAGGCCCGGCTGGACGGCACGGCCCAGGTGCGCACCCGTGACGCCGCGACCGGCCGGTGGAGCGCCTGGCGCGCCCTGCGCCCCTCCGCCGCCCTGCCCGGCGGCACCCGCGGCGCCTCCGAGCCGCTGTGGGTCGGCCCCAGTGACGGCGTCGAGGCCCGGGTCGTCACGGCCGGCGGATCACGGGCGCGGCTCCCGGAGGGGCTGCAGGTCGACCTCGTCGACCCGGGGACGACGGACGGCGCGGCCCGGCACACCGCCGCGACGGCCGGTACGCGGGACACGGCGGGCGCCACCGGCATGCGCAACGCGGCGTTCGTCACCGACGATCCGCCGGTCGCCGTCACCTCCACCGCCACCCGGCCCCCGATCGTCAGCCGGGCCCGGTGGGGCGCGAACGAGGCGACGGTCACCGGGGCGCCGCAGTACAACGACAAGGTCAGCGCGGTGTTCGTGCACCACACGGGCGGCAGCGACGCCTACAGCTGCGCCGAGTCCCCGGCGCTGATCCGCGCGCTCATGGCGTACGACACCGAGACGGCCGGTCTCGGCGACCTCCGGTACAACTTCGTCGTCGACAAGTGCGGCCGGATCCACGAGGGCCGCAAGGGCGGCGCCGACCTGCCCGTACGTGGCGCGCACACCCCGGGCTTCGACCGCGCCTCGACGGGCGTCGCGGTCCTCGGCGACTACGACGGCGCCACGCCGACCCGGGCCGCCGTGGAGTCCGTGGCCCGGCTCGCGGCCTGGAAGCTCGGCCAGTACGGCGGCGACCCGAACGGCACGGTCACGCTGACCGCGTCCGAGGACAGCGGCACGTACGGGCAGGACGAGCCGGCCGAACTGCCGGTGATCTCCGGAGGCAAGGACGCGGCGTCGACCGCCTCCCCCGGCGCGAACCTGTACGCCGAGCTCCCCGAGATCCGCCGCTATGCCGCCTCCCCCGCCCGCAACTCCGCGATCCCGACCGCCGACTACACGGGCGACGGAGTCAGCGACCTCGTCGCCGCGACCCCGGGGACCGGCAGCGGTGTGCTCACCCTCGTGCCGGGCGGGACCGGCGGCCCGGTCTCCTCCGCCAGGCTCCGCCTGGACCAGGCGAGCGCGGGCGTCCCCGGCGCCGCCGAGTCCGGCGACCAGTGGGGCTCGGCCACCGCGTGGGGCGACATCAACGGCGACGGGTACGCGGACCTGGCGATCGGCGCGCCCGGCGAGGACGACACCACCGGGCACGCGGACCGCGGCGCGGTGACGATCCTCTACGGGCCCTCCTTCACCTCCGACGCCGACACGATGGCCCTCGGCGACGACTACGAGCCGAAGGGCGCGCGGTTCGGCGCGACCGTCGCGGTCGGTGACTTCAACGCCGACGGCAGGGCGGACGTGTTCACCGCCGCCACCGGCACGGGCGGCAACTGGGCGGCCCGGTTCAACGACGGCCACGAGGTCGCCGGTGATCTCACCACGGCGACGGGCCCGTTGGCGTACGCGGACGCCGCGAGCGGCGACTTCAACCGTGACGGGTACGCCGACGTGGCCCTCAACTACCGGGACGCGTCCGGGATCGGCAAGGTGACCTGGTTCAAGGGCTCCCGGTCGCTGGGGCTCACCAAGGTGGCGACGCTGACGGTGAAGGGCGGCCGTGCCGTCGCCACGGGCGACGTCGACGGCAACGGCTACGACGACATCGTGGTGGGCCAGCCGTACACGGGTGAGTCGGGCGGCGACGCGGGCGGCCAGATCACCATGGTCGCCGGCTCGGCCACGGGCCCCACCACGACCGGCGTGCGGACCGTCCACCAGGGCACGGCGAACGTGGAGGGCGCGTCGGAGACGTCCGACGCGTTCGGGGCGTCGGTGTCCGTCGGGGACGTGGACGCGGACGGCTACGCGGACGTCCTCACCGGCGCGCCCAACGAGGACATCACCCGTGCCGGGACGAACCGGGCGAACGCGGGCTCGGTGTGGCTGCTGAAGGGCACGGCCTCGGGGCCGACCGGCACCGGCTCCCTCGCCCTCTCCCAGGACTCGCCCGACGTCGCCGGTTCCACGGAGAAGGACGACAAGCTGGGCTCCGCCGTCTCCCTGACGGACGTCACGGGCGACGGACACGCCGACCTGCTCATCGGGGCGGAGGGCGAGGACGCGGGCACCGGCACGATCCTGTACGTGCCGTCACCGGGAGGCACACCGACGACGACGAGGTCGACGTACTACGGCATGACGCAACTGGGCACGGCCGCGGGGGCACGACTCGGGCAGAGCCTGACGCCGTGACGGGTGGCTGGGGCGCCTAATTGCTCGGGACGGGGGGTTCGTTGGCGGGTGCGGGTGGTGTGTGGTTTCTCGCGCAGTTCCCCGCGCCCCGGAAGGGAACGGGCCTGCGGCCCGCCCTTCATGAAAAGCACGGGGCGCAGCCCCGGTCGCTTTTCAGGGGCGCGGGGAACTGCGCGACCAGCCCCCACCCACCCGCACCCGCCGAACAACCAGCGCGCCCCCGAGCTATTGGGCGCCCGGCCTCACACGCATCGCATCGCGTCACGGCACAGCAACCGCAGCGACCCCTCCCCCTCGTAGCAGCGGCGGGCCTCCTCGAAGGGGTCCCAGTAGCTGCCGTCCCACGTGCGGACCCAGTGGCCGCCCGCCTCCTCGACCCACTCACCGCCGGCCCACCGCACGACGACCTCGCCGCCGTACGCGCCGAACCCCCGCAGGACGCCCTGGACGGCGGCGTAGGGCGCGCCCTCCTGCCGTATCTCCTCGATCATCCGGTCCACTCGCCACAGGCTCTGCGCCGAGTAGTCGAGACGCACCCGCGCCCCTTCCCGCATGACCGCCACCGCGTCGGCCGCCCATCGGAGCGGCTTGGCCGCGCTCGGCGGACGTCGCGCGGGCCCGGCGCTCTCACCGAACGACCTGACCGACCTGACCGAACCGAATGTCTGCTGTGCGCTCACACCCGTACAAGCGCTCGTCCCACGCCTCGCGTCACACGATTCGGGCCCCTTCGGCGACACCGGCGCAGGACCCCCACACCCGCCCCCAGGACACCCACAGAACCCGCTCGGAAAGCCCGGTTTACGGGCTGTGCGGCCGTGCCCCCGCCCCCCGGCCCCCTCTGCGGTTCGGCACCCTCAGCCGCGTACCCCGCGCGCCCGCCGCGACACGACCGCGCGCAGGACGCGCCGTCCCTCCGTGGAGACGTCGAGCGCCTGCCGGACCGCTCCCGCGCCGTGCCCGGCGATCAGCTCCAGGACGGCGACCTGGCGCCGGAGTTCGGCGGCGACGAGATGTGACGCGCCGTCGGTGCGTCCCTCCCGGCACGCGTCAACGGCCTCCGCTCCCCCGCGGTCCAGCGGATCGAGCAGTTGATGGATGCGGAGCGCGGCGACGGAGCACACCTCCGCCCACTCGCGCAGCCCCGCGCCGGACCGTTCGTCGGGCACCGCGTCGAGCATCCGACGGGCGAGCCCGAAGACGTCCTCACCCTCGTCGGCGCCGTCGGGTGCGGTGCCGGCCTCCAGTTCACCGCGTATCTTCGCTATGCGTTCGCCCCAGCCGTCCCCGTCGTCCACCAGTCCCGCCCACAGCGGGCGCAGGACCTCGTCGTCCCCGCCGAGAAGCGGTACGCAACGGTCCAAACAAGCCAGTCCGCTTGCTGCCAGACCGCGTTCGTCGGCCTGGGCGATCAGCTCCACCAGGCTCATCACGCCTCCCTCGATCCTGCTCGTCCTCGCTCGACAGGGCTCCGCATCCCAGAACTTCCCGGCGTTCCCCCAATGCCCGTTAACGGAGCCCACACTTCCCCTTACTGCGTGCAACGGCCCGGGAGTGTCACAGCGGGACGACCCCGAGTCGGTCGAGCAACCGGAAGAGGATATTTTCAGCCAGAGGGTCCACCGGTCCAGGCTCCGAGGCCAGTACGTCGGCCAGGGCCTCCTCCGCGGCGACCCGTCCCGCCTCCGCCGCCCAGGCCACGGCCCGCTCGGCGGCGTCACGCGGTTCGAGGAAGTAGTCGTCGACGGTGAGCCCTTGGCCGCCGTCCCCGAGGTAGTCGGCCATGGCGGTCCGCGCCAGACAGGTCGTCCATGCCCCGCTCTCCGGCGCGGCGGCCTCCACCACGACGCAGTCGCTGTCCATGACGTAGCCGAACAGCGCGGGCGAACCCGTCTCCCGCGCCAGCCTGTTCATGTTCCCGACGTCACCGTCACCGCCGTCGCCCGCCGCACCGTCGCCGTCGATGCCTCTCGGGCAGGCCCAGACCTGCCACCCGTCGGCCGCCGCGGTGCGCAGTGTCATCCCCCGCGCCCCGGCGAGCGCGTCCAGCTCGGCGAGCGGCCGCTCGCTGCGGGCCACGACGTAGTAACCCCAATACCCCATGTCGGGAATACACCACAGCCGCACGGCGGTCCGCCCCCGGAATCGGGCAATCCGCACAATGACCCGAAGCCGGCCTCGCGTCGGTCAGGCCGTCGCCGGCTCCGGCTCCGGTGCGCCCGGTCCGCTGCGGGCCTTGTCGTCCTGCATGCGGGTGAGCGTGAGGACGAAGAGGATGGCGAGTCCGGCGGTCAGGATCTCGAAGCCGTCGGCGAACAGCACCATCTGCGTGGCCGAGTGGAGCTCGTCCGCCGTCTCGGCCCGCGCGTAGGCCCGGGTGCCGGCCTGGCTGACGCCGTTGCCGATCAGCCAGAACGTCCACCAGGCATTGACGAGCCCATGCGACCGGGGCTTCGCCCAGGGACTGCTCGCGTCCCACGCGTCGATCGCGATCCGGCGCGGGAACCAGAGGTTCACGACGGGCACGAACCACCCGCCGATCGCCCAGCCCCGCTTCTTGCTGTGGCCGAACGGCTCGAACACCTCGGCGTTGACGCGCACCCGGTGGAACCAGACGAGGAACACGACCACGGTGGCGAGGAAGGCGACCGACTGGGCCGAACCGGTCATGGCGTACAGCCGGTCGGCCCGGTCCGCGTCGGCCTCGATCGCCGACCCGTACGCGCCGTCCGCCATCCGGCCGAGGACGTCGAGCATCGTGACGTCCGCCCACACGGCGACCAGGTCCGTGAGGGCGACCACGCCGAGCAGGATCGCCACGGCCCGCCCGAGGCCCACCGGCGACCGCAGCGAGGACGCCGGTGCCCCCGGACCGAACGGCGGGGCACCGCCGGCCTGCGGGAGCGGCGGTGCCAGCGGCAGGCTCGGGCCCACGTCCGGGTGCAGGTCCTCGGCCTCGCAGGCCCGGCAGAGTTCTCCGCCCGGTGCCGCGTCGAACTGCCGACAGCGTGTACAGGTCATGCCAAAGCCCCCCGTGCGACCGCGCCCCCGGGACGCGGAAGAAAGCGAATGCGGTGAAGGAGCCGAGCGCGGTCCTCCCCAGACCCTCACGCTCGGCGATCAGAACACGCGGAACATACGGTTCACCGGCCCCGCCCGTCCACCCCTTTCCCACCCCGGTGCGCCCAGCTCCCGCACCGGCGCGGCCCGCCCGCTCGGCTCCCGCCCCGGTGCGCTCAGCTCACCTTTGCCGCCAGCGCCCGGAACTGGGCCCACGACAGCGTCGGCTTCGCCGGGTCCCACAGCTTCTGCGACAGCGCCCGCAGCGGCATGCGCACCCCGGCCGCCACCTGGGCCTCGGTCTGCCGGTTCGCGAGGTCGCACCAGACCGCGAAGACACCACCGAGGATCTGCTTGTCGTACTGCGCGGGCACGGCGGTCGTGCCGCGCAGCACCCGCGGGGTCCACGACTCGTAGATGCGCTGCCCGGTCGGGTAGAAGAACTGGTTGGGCTCACCGAGCACGTAGTAGAGGTACTCGTCGTTGTAGTTGACGACCTGCCGCCCGGCGCTGAGGTACTCGACCGGCGGCCGTGCTCCGATCTCCTTGCCCGTCCAGTAGGCGACCTGGATCCGCTTCTCCGCCTGGACGCGGCCGCCGCGGAAGAACCCGTCGTTCCACGCCCGCACCGTCCGGTCGTGGCCGCGCATCACCGCGGCCCGGTCGTTGAGCCAGCCGGTCGCCAGGTCGGCGACGGTGGCGCCCGCGCCGTACTTCGCCCGCGCGGCCGCCGCCAGCTGGGGGTAGGACGCCTCCGGGTTCGACGCGAAGAGCGCCCGGTACTCGTCGCCGCCGAGGTGCCAGCGCGCACCGGGGAACAGGCCGGCGTACTCGTTCAGGAGTTCGTCGACGATCTTCGCGGCGGCCGGCTTGGAGATGTCGACGGCCCCGCGCGCGGCCACACCCTGTGCGTTGACCAGTTGCAACCCCGGGTTCCCGGCGATCACGGCGCCCAGGTGGCCGGGCGAGTCGATCTCGGGGACGACCTCGATGTGGCGGCTCTCGGCGAGCGCCACGATCTTCCGCACCTGCGCCTTGGTGAGGTGCTGGCGCGACACCACCTCGGGATGGGTGGAGGACTCGATCCGGAAGCCCTGGTCGTCGGAGAAGTGCAGGCCGAGCTGGTTGTACTTGAGGTCGCCCAGCTCCCGGACGCGGTCCTCGATCCAGCCGGCCGTGAAGTGCTTGCGCGCGATGTCGAGCATGAACCCGCGCTGCGGCTTGGCGGGCTGGTCGTTGATGACGCCCTCCGGCGCCGTACCGCCGCCGCGCACCGTCTGCTTCAGGGTGCGGGTGCCGTAGAAGACCCCGGCCTCGGCCGGCGCCGCGATCCGCACCCGCCGGTCCTTCACCGTCAGGGTGTACGCCTCCGAGGCGGACTTCCCCGACCCGGTGAGCGCCAGCTCCACATCGCCCTCGCGGGGCTCGGCGTCGCCGGCGTAGGTCAGGCCCAGCTCCCCGGCGGTCAGCCGTCCCTCGTCGGCGAGCGCCCCGCTCCGCACCACGACCCGGCCGCCGCCGGAAGGGCGCCAGCCCGGCCCGCGGGCGGCCTGGTGCTGCCGTACCGCCGGAATGGTGCGCGGCTTCTGCGACAGGGCGTACGAGCGCGAGGGCGAGGGAGAGGGGGACGGCGTGGGGGAGCCCTTCGCGGCACTCACGGACGACGGTTCGTGCGAGGGCCCCGAACCGCCCGCCGTCCGGGTGTCACCGCCCGGCCACACGGTCACCGCCACGGCGACGGCGCCACCCGCCAGGACGACCCCGGAACCCAGGAGCAACCCTTTCGTCGTGATCGCCGTCCTCCTGCGGGGAGCCCGGCGCCGGCCACCGCTCACGACGCGCTCCCGTCCCCGGTCCGCATCCGCCACATCTCGCACACCTCTCTGCCGTCCTCTCCCCCGAGCCTCCCCCTCGAACCTACGACGTCCGACCACCCCACCAGTCCACCACAGAGTCCGAAACTTGCCCGACCGGGTGAATTTCGGGCATCGAACGGACAGCCCATGACCCACCTCGATAACGTGGTGGCACATCTCGCTCAGCCTGCTCTGCCGGCTCCTACGCACCGCCGAGGAACCACGCTGCCTCCGCACCGTCTCCCCCACCTCCCCGGCCGGGTCACCCTTCCGGAGCAGGCGCACACCCCGAGTCCCACGGCCGTGGAGTGGTTCAACCACGCCCCCGAGGACACCCTGCGCCAGTCCCTCCTCGGCTGTCTGCGCAGCCTCCGCTGGGCCCACCGGCTCACCGACCACCGCCCGTACCCGGACCTGGACGCCCTGCTGGCCGCCTCCGACGAGGCCGCGTACGACCTCACGGCGACCGACCTCGCCGAGGCGCTGGCCGGCGAGACCCTCCCCTCCCTGCCCTCGGACACGTACGACGTGGCGCACACGGCCCTGAGCGCCGCCCACGCCGCCTACGAGGCCCGCTTCGGCCATGTGTTCGTCATCTGCCTGAACGGCGCCCCTCCGATGGAGCGCCTGGACCGCACGCTGGAGGGCATCCGCTCACGTCTGGCCCACGACCCGGAGGAGGAACGGGTCGTCGTGGCGGAGGAACTCCGGCGCCTCGCCGCGGAACGGCTGATCGGCTTCCTCCGGGGAGCGCCCCGCTGACCTCGTACGGCCCGGCCGCACGGGCGAAACCGGCCACGACGGACCCCCACCGGGCGGCGGCCGAGCGACCCGCACCCCGGATGCCGCCCGATACTCACCCTTACGTGCAGCCTTCGATGCCAGTTTGATCACACCGCCATACCCGGCTTAAGCGCCGCACGCACACGTCGCTACGATGGCCAGGGCCGGTGGACCGTACCCGGCCGGGTCAGACCGACAGACAAGCCGGCCGGCCCCAATCCCGCTCCCGGAGGGTTCTTCCGTGCCGGCTGGAACGCTGTACCGCGGCCGGGAAGGAATGTGGTCCTGGGTGGCTCATCGAGTCACCGGCGTCCTCATCTTCTTCTTCCTGTTCGTACACGTGCTGGACACCGCTCTCGTCCGTGTCTCCCCCGAGGCCTACGACAAGGTCGTGGCCACGTACAAGACGCCGATCGTCGCGCTGCTGGAGTACGGCCTCGTCGCCGCCATCCTCTTCCACGCGCTCAACGGCCTTCGGGTGATCGCCGTCGACTTCTGGTCGAACGGCCCGCGTCACCAGAAGAAGATGCTGTGGATCGTCCTCGGCGTCTGGGCCGTGCTGATGATCGGGGCCCTGTACCCCGTCCTCGGTCACGCCGTCCGTGAACTGTGGGGGAGCTGACAGCCATGTCCACCACTGAGACCACCGCCTCCGGCATCGGCCCCGTCGAGGGCTCGGGCACCCTGTCGGGCTACAGCCCGGAGAACCCGGCGCCGCTCATCGAGCCGCCCCGCAAGCGCACCAAGAAGACCCCGAAGTCGACCCGCGGCAACTTCGAGATGGCCGCGTGGCTGTTCATGCGGCTGTCCGGCATCGTCCTGGTCGTCCTGGTCATCGGCCACCTGCTGATCCAGCTCGTCCTTGACGGCGGCGTCTCCAAGATCGGCTTCGCGTTCGTCGCGGGCCGCTGGGCGTCCCCGTTCTGGCAGGTCTGGGACCTGCTCATGCTGTGGCTGGCGATGCTGCACGGCGCCAACGGCCTGCGCACGGTCATCAACGACTACGCCGAGCGTGCGAACACGCGGCTGTGGCTGAAGGGCCTGCTGTACACCGCCACGGTGTTCACCATCCTGCTGGGCACGCTGGTGATCTTCACCTTCGACCCGAACATCCGCTAGGCACGGGGCTGAGGCAACCGATCATGAAGATCCACAAGTACGACACCGTCATCGTCGGCGCCGGCGGCGCCGGTATGCGCGCCGCGATCGAGTCGACGAAGCGCAGCCGCACCGCCGTGCTGACCAAGCTGTACCCGACCCGCTCCCACACGGGCGCCGCGCAGGGCGGCATGGCCGCCGCGCTCGCCAACGTGGAGGAGGACAACTGGGAGTGGCACACCTTCGACACGGTCAAGGGCGGTGACTACCTGGTCGACCAGGACGCCGCCGAGATCCTGGCGAAGGAGGCCATCGACTCCGTCCTCGACCTGGAGAAGATGGGCCTGCCGTTCAACCGGACGCCCAACGGGACGATCGACCAGCGCCGCTTCGGCGGTCACAGCCGCAACCACGGCGAGGCCCCGGTGCGCCGGTCCTGCTACGCGGCCGACCGCACCGGCCACATGATCCTCCAGACGCTGTACCAGAACTGCGTCAAACACGGCGTGGAGTTCTTCAACGAGTTCTACGTCCTCGACCAGCTGATCACCGAGGTCGACGGCGTCAAGAAGTCCGCCGGTGTCGTGGCCTACGAGCTGGCGACCGGCGAGATCCACGTCTTCCAGGCGAAGTCCGTGATCTACGCGTCCGGCGGCTGCGGCAAGTTCTTCAAGGTGACGTCCAACGCGCACACCCTCACCGGTGACGGCCAGGCGGCCGTCTACCGCCGGGGTCTGCCGCTGGAGGACATGGAGTTCTTCCAGTTCCACCCGACCGGCATCTGGCGCATGGGCATCCTGCTGACGGAGGGCGCCCGCGGTGAGGGCGGCATCCTCCGCAACAAGGACGGCGAGCGCTTCATGGAGAAGTACGCGCCGGTCATGAAGGACCTCGCGTCCCGTGAC
Organism: Streptomyces neyagawaensis; assembly: GCF_023516595.1. Lineage (GTDB taxonomy): Bacteria > Actinomycetota > Actinomycetes > Streptomycetales > Streptomycetaceae > Streptomyces > Streptomyces neyagawaensis. The sequence continues at coordinate 99,733 of NZ_JAMGBG010000032.1, forward strand.
GTCGTCTCCCGCTCCATCTACACGGAGATCCGCGAGGGCCGCGGCTGCGGTCCCGAGGGCGACCACGTCTACCTGGACCTGACGCACCTCCCGCCGGAGCAGCTGGACGCCAAGCTCCCGGACATCACCGAGTTCGCGCGGACCTACCTCGGCATCGAGCCCTACACGGACCCGATCCCGATCCAGCCGACCGCGCACTACGCCATGGGCGGTATCCCCACCAACGTCGAGGGTGAGGTCCTGGCGGACAACACCACCGTCGTGCCGGGTCTGTACGCCGCCGGTGAGGTCGCCTGTGTCTCCGTGCACGGCGCCAACCGCCTCGGCACGAACTCGCTGCTCGACATCAACGTGTTCGGGCGCCGGGCGGGCATCGCGGCCGCCGAGTACGCGCAGAAGGCCGACTTCGTCGAGCTGCCGGAGGACCCGCAGTCCCTGGTCGTCGAGCAGATCGAGCGGCTGCGCTCCTCCACGGGCAACGAGCGCGTGGCGGAACTCCGCCGTGAGCTGCAGGAGACCATGGACGCGAACGTCATGGTGTTCCGCACCGAGCAGACGATCAAGACGGCCGTCGAGAAGATCGCCGAGCTGCGCGAGCGCTACAAGAACGTGGCGATCCAGGACAAGGGCAAGCGGTTCAACACCGACCTGCTGGAGGCCATCGAGCTGGGCAACCTGCTCGACCTGGCCGAGGTCATGGCCGTCTCCGCGCTCGCCCGCAAGGAGTCCCGCGGCGGTCACTACCGCGAGGACTACCCGAACCGCGACGACGTCAACTTCATGCGTCACACCATGGCGTACCGCGAGGTCGGCGACGACGGCTCCGAGACCGTCCGCCTCGACTACAAGCCGGTCGTCCAGACCCGCTACCAGCCGATGGAGCGTAAGTACTGATGGCTACCCCTGTTCTGGACAAGGTCGAGGCCGACTCCGCCGCGTCCCCGTACATCACCGTCACCTTCCGGGTCCGCCGCTTCAACCCCGAGGTCTCGGCCGAGGCGGTGTGGGAAGACTTCCAGCTGGAGATCGACCCCAAGGAGCGTGTCCTCGACGGTCTGCACAAGATCAAGTGGGACCTGGACGGAACGCTGACCTTCCGCCGCTCCTGCGCGCACGGCATCTGCGGTTCGGACGCCATGCGGATCAACGGCAAGAACCGTCTGGCGTGCAAGACGCTGATCAAGGACATCAACCCCGAGAAGCCGATCACGGTCGAGCCCATCAAGGGCCTCACGGTCCTCAAGGACCTGGTCGTGGACATGGAGCCGTTCTTCCAGGCGTACCGGGACGTGATGCCCTTCCTGATCACGAAGGACACCAACGAGCCCACGCGTGAGCGGCTTCAGACGGCGGAGGACCGCGAGCGGTTCGACGACACGACGAAGTGCATCCTGTGCGCCGCCTGCACGTCCTCGTGCCCGGTGTTCTGGAACGACGGCCAGTACTTCGGTCCGGCCGCGATCGTCAACGCCCACCGCTTCATCTTCGACTCGCGTGACGAGGCCGGCGAGCAGCGGCTGGAGATCCTCAACGACAAGGACGGCGTGTGGCGTTGCCGCACGACCTTCAACTGCACGGACGCCTGCCCGCGCGGTATCGAGGTCACCAAGGCGATCCAGGAGGTGAAGCGGGCGCTGATCACGCGCCGCTTCTAGGACTCCGCGGCCGTTCCCGGCCGTACGACGCTGAGGGCCCCGCTCCGGGATCGGAGCGGGGCCCTCAGCGTTCTCGCCGTACCTCACCGGGCCCCGAGGGCCCGGGTGGGGTGTCAGCCGCGCAGGACGCGGCCCTGCGAGTCGGTGCGGTCGTTGCTCGTGAGGAACAGGATGCCGTCGATCAGGGACCAGAAGCCCAGACCACCACAGGTGAGCAGCTGGGCGACACCCACGCCCACGGAACCGACGTAGAAGCGGCCGATGCCGAGCGTGCCGAGGAACAGCTGCAGAATGCCGGCGACGATCTTCGACTTGTCGGAGTAGGGACGGCCCTGCGGGTCGAAGCCGAAGGGAGCGTCAGGGGTGGGGACGGTCATGGAAGTAACTCCTGGATGTACTGACTGAAAGGCCGAAGCGGATTGCTCCGGGGGGAAGTCCAGGAGGGAAGGCGCGGCAAAAACCGGCAGCAATCGGGCACGGCGAACGCCGACCGACGATCGAGCACGACGTAATCCCCCGTCATCCCCCCTGTCGCCGTTGCAGCGTAGTGAGGCGCGTGCGACGGATGGGAGGGGAAACAGGCGATCGTTCCGATTCCGTGATCCGGTTCCAGCCAAGTTGCGACAACTGCGCGACGTAAAGCGGGCGTAAGGGATTTACGGCGGGCCGGGACGGGAAGAAGCAATGGTTCGGCGTAGATGTGCCGACCGTTCAGTGGAGATTGCGGACGACCGTCCAGATCACCGCGATGCCCAGGATCAAGGCCTGGGTGCGGGGCTTCAGTTCGGGGCGCCAGCGGCGTCCGCGCAGCCCCTCGACGAACCAGCGGCCGAGCAGGACGAGCGCGAAGGGCGCGGCGAGCAGCAGCACCCGGTTGTCGTGCCAGGCGGCGGTGAACTGGCCGTGCATCAGGTCGTACACCATGCGGGTGCCGCCGCAGGCGGGGCAGAGCAGCCCCGTGACATAGCGGAACGGGCACTGGGGCAGCAGATGGCCGGGCTCGTGCGGGTTGGTGCCGTACACATAGGCGGCGCCCGCCAGCCCGGCGGCGGCCACCACGAGGGGGGCCGCCGCCGGGTGTCGCAGGACGGCGGGGCCGCGCTCAGCCACGCAGGACCCGCCCGTTGGAGTCCGTGGTGTTGCTGCTCGTCAGCAGGATGATGCCGTCGACCAGCGCCCAGATGCCGAAGCCGCCGCAGGTGAACAGCTGGCCGAGACCGAGGCCGACGTGGCCGATGTAGAAGCGGCCGACGCCGAACGAGCCGAGGAACAGCGACAGGATGCCGGCGACGATCTTCGACTTGTCGGAGTACGGGCGGCCGTACGGGTCGTACCCGTACGGGGCGTTGGGGTCGCCCGTGTACGCGCCGCCGACCGGGGGCGCCTGGTAGCCGTAGCCCGGCTGGGCGCCCTGCTGGGGGTAGCCGTAGCCCGGAGCGGCGCCCGGCTGCTGGTACGCGTCCTGCGGGTAGCCGCCCTGCGGAGCGCCGTAGGGGTTGGCGCCCGGCGCCTGGCCAGGAGCCTGGTTCGGGTACCCGTAGCCGGGCTGGGGCGGCTGCGGGGGCTGAGCGGGCTGCTGGGGCTGCTCGGTCACGGTACTGACTCCTGCGTGTTGGTTGCTTGAGCGGCTGAAATATGGGCTGTCCGTCATATTGCAGGAGAGGAGGCCCCGGAGAGAAGTTGTTACCTCGCGGTCACAGTTGGCTGAGGATCGTCGGGTCCGTGATCTCCGCGTTCCGGGCGAGCGGCATTGGCTTGCCGAGGATGACGGCGAGCATGCGGTCCCCCTCCTGGAGAAGACAGTCGCTCGACGGGGGTCGGTTCCCGTCCTCGCCGGGGAGGCCGATTTCCGCGCGATCGACAGGCACTGGCCGTGGGGTGACACGAGCGTGTGACCGACCCCCGGACGAACGGGTTCGAGGCGCGCGGCTTCTGAGAGGGAGCGGGGCCTACTGGAGAACGGTCACTCCATCGAGTGATCTGCACCGGACTGTCACCCTCGGATGGCATCTAGTACACCAGGGTACTAGTATGTACACGTACTACATGGTGATCGTTGATGGCCTGGCATCTTGAAATGACCGGAGAGGTGCGCGATTGGCTGCACGCACTGCGCAAGGGCGACCGCACCACGGCACGCCTGGTGGGCCAAGCGATCCAGGCTCTCGTGGAGGAGGGCCCGGATCTCGGACGCCCTCTGGTGGACCGGATCAAGGGCTCAGCCCTGCATCACCTCAAAGAGCTGAGACCCGGTTCGTCCGGTGACACAGAGATCAGGATCCTCTTCGCCTTCGATCCCGGGCGCAGCGCGGTGCTCTTGGTGGCCGGTGACAAGGCGGGGCGATGGACGGCGTGGTACCGCCGCTCGATCCCCCTGGCCGAGGAACGCTATACCGAGTGGCTGGACCACCTGGCCCGGCGACGTCACGAGGAGACAGAGCGATGACCAGCTTTCACTCATGGGACGAGGTCAAGGAAGAGGTCTTCGACACCGAGGACTTGGACGAGATCACGGCGGGTGCCCGGCGCATGGTCGCCGAAGCACGTGCCCACCGGCTGGCCGAGATGCGCAGACAACTCGGCCTCACCCAGCGCGAGGTGGCCGACCGTATGCACGTACGACAGGAACGGGTGTCCGCCATCGAACGCGGCAGGACCGAGTCAGCCGAGGTGGGAACAGTCGCGGCTTACGTGGAGGCCTTGGGCGGGGAGTTGGAGATCGTCGCGAATTTCAACGGAACCCGGGTGGTCGTGGCGTAGCCCGGCACACCATGTTCCCCACGGTTCCCGTACAACCCTTGTATCTCGAAGCGTGTCTCTTCTGTACGCGCAGCGCCGTGAGTATGACGATGACTCAGCTATACCGCGAGTCAATGTCGTTGGTACCACCCCCGGCTCTGGCCTCTCCGGCGTACCAGACCAGCGCGGGCCGGCCGACGAGCCCCCGCGCGCACCGCAGGAGACGCATGTTCACACGCAGGAACACCCGCCTGGTTCTCGCGACGGCCGCCGCCGTGTCGCTGACCGGCGGACTGCTCGCCCTCTCTACGGGCAGCGCGAGCGCCGCCCCCGCCAAGCACTCCGACGACTTCAACGGCGACGGGTACCGGGACTACGCGACCACGGACTGGGGCTCGTTCACGGTGACCTAGGACAGCGACCGGTCCCGGTACCAAGACCAGGACGTTCACGCAGAACAGCCCTGGTGTGCCGGGCAAGTCCGGTGAAGCGGGCGGCTACGGCGACGGCTTCGGCGAGGATCTCGCCGCCGCCGACCTCAACCGAGACGGCTACGCGGATCTGGCGGTCGCCGACCGCAGCGAGAAGGTGAGCGGGAAGGTCAGCGCGGGCGCGGTCACCATCATGTGGGGCGGCAAGTCCGGTCTCGGCACCAAGGCGACAAGGCTCCCCCTCAAGGCCAAGTCCCACCGCAGCTTCGGCAACGAGCTGGAGACCGGTGACTTCGACGGTGACGGCAAGGCGGACCTGGCGGTCGCCGACGGCCTCGACACCATCTACATCTACCGGGGTGGCTTCACCCAGTCCGGCAGAACCGGCAAGGTCACGAAGCACACCCGCTCGGACCACACCCGCACCTTCGAACCGACCGGGCTGGTCGCGGGGAAGGTCACCAAGGACAGGGCCACCGATCTGTATGCCCTCGGCCAGGGCTACCGCAAGAACAAGATGACCCAGGACGCCTGGTTGCTGCGCGGCGGCAGGACGGTCAGGTGGAGCGGCAAGCTGGTCGCGATCAACAACAAGGAGCCGGACTACGACCCGACCGGCGTGATCGCGGACTTCGACAAGGACGGCTACGGGGATCTGGCGGTCGGCGACACCTCGTACAACAAGGGTGCGGGCTCGGTGGTCGTCGTGCGCGGCGGAAAGTCCGGACCGGCCACCAAGTACCGCCTCACCCAGGCCACTTCCGGCATCGCCACGGCCGCGTCGAACGGGGACGGCTTCGGGTACGGCCTCTCCGCGGGCGACACGAACCGTGACGGCTACCCGGACCTCGCGGTCGGAGTCTCCGGGGAGAAGGTCGGCTCCACGAAGGACGCGGGCGGTGTCCACATCCTGCGCGGCGGCAGGAAGGGCCTGACCGGCGCGGGCTCCCAGTGGTACAGCCGGGCCACGGCGGGAGTACCGGGCACCCCTGAACGGTACGAGATGTTCGGCTCCGCCATCCGCCTGCGCGACCTCGACGGCGACGGAGACAAGGACCTCCTCGCCGGAAGCGTGAACGGCCGGACGAGCCTGCTCTTCCGGGCGAGCGCGTCCGGGATCACGACCGAGACCGTGACGGAGCTGAGCCTGGAGCCGACGTTCCCGGAGTAGCCGTCTGCCGTGTGGAGGGGTGCCGTCTGGCTGGATCGCGTCCAACTCGTGTGACGGATGGGGCTGTTGATCACACACTGCTCCCATGAACTCCCTGAGGAAAGCCGCCGCCGCGTTGTCGGCCGTGGCCGCGATGCTGATCGCGACACCCCCCACTGCCTCGGCGACCTCCGCCCCGCACGACGTGTACGGCGGGACCTTCGTGAAGGAGAACTTCAACCGGCTCCCCCTCGGCCCCGTCACCGGCGGGCGGGGCTGGACCGCCGACACCGCGAACGGTTCGCTGACCGTCGAGCGCGCCGCCGACGGGCGCGGCCGGGAACTCCGGATCCGCACCGAGGGCAACGGCCGTGCCTTCATGGTCTTCCCCGACCTCGCCCCGCCCGGCAACAGCCTCTGGGCGCGGATACGGCTGCGGGTCGACCGCTTCCCGACGGCACCCCAGTGGGCCCACTGGACCCTCGCGGAGGCGTCCGGCTCCGACTCCCCCACCCTGGTCCGGCCGCTCGGCGGCCAGTTCGCCCCCACCGACAACGGCAACTTCTACGGCGTCGGCTCCGACCTCGGCCCCACCGGCGACTGGACAAACTGGCGCACGTCCGCGCCGGCCGCCGACGGGGCGTGGACCTGCGCGGAGTTCCACCTCGACGCCACGGACAACCGGGTCACCGTGTACCTCAACGGTGTCGAGCAGCCCGACCTGACCGTCTCGACGAAGCAGCACGGCGGCACGGCGGACGACTTCGTCTTCCCGACGTTCGACAAGCTGAAGCTGGGCTGGCAGCTGTACCAGGCCAACCCCAGCCCGTCGTCGTACGACGTACGGATGGACGACATCGCGCTGAGCACGCGGCGGGTGGGGGGTTGCGGGTCGTGAGCCGTGGCCCGCGTCACTCGACGCGGGCCACGACCAGGGCGACCGGGACTCCGCCGGATAGAAGTGCTCGGGGAAGTACTCGATGTGCAGGTGCTCCCCTGGCCCACCCTCCTGGCACAGGCCCCGCATGTTCTCCGCGAGGACCGACATGAACTCCTCCGAGCCCGTGAGGGTCAGGGGCTGCCGGTTTTCGTCGACGCGACGAGCTGTGGGCTCTCACCGGCTACCACGGCGCCACCATCGACCAGGCGATCCGCTTGTCGGCGTCCGCCTGGACCGAGCGCGACATCGTCACCGTCCTGGACATCACCGGCGACGGTGTGACGGACATGGTGTACCGCACGGACGTCCACTCCCAGCTCATGCTCCGCAAGGGCAAGGCGGCAAGCGGCGGCGGCACCGACCTGGACTCCCTGTCGTCCGGCGCCGACTCCTCCGGCGGCACCGACCTCGAGTACGGTTCCGCGGGCTGGTCCAGTGCCAACATCCCGCTGCTCATCGGCACGCCGGACGCGAACGGCGACGGGATTCCGGACGTCTGGACCGTTCGCTCCGACGGCTCGGTCCGGTTCTACGCGGGCGGCAAGACCGTCCTGCCGGGTTCGGGAACGGAGATCGTCGCCCCCGTGAGCTACTGGAAGACCCGCATCGCCATCGGCTGACCCCAGCCCGGCAGGGGCCGACCGCGAACGTCTGCGGTCGGCCCCTCGCCGTTCTCCCCCGCCCCGCCTCTCACCGCCCGCTTCGCCCGTTCCGTCGACCCTCCCGCGCCGCCCGCCGTCGCTCCCGCGGTTCCGTCGGCCCGCGTCTTAACCTGACGGTATGTCAGATGATGAGTCGTACGAACTGCTCGGCTTCGACAACATCCTCCTGCCCGTCGGCGACCTCGACGAGGCCGTCGCCTTCTACGGGCGGGCCGGTTTCGATGTCGCCTTCCACCTCGACGAGGCCGGGATCGCTCTGCTGAAGGTGGGCAAGGAGACCCCCGGGCTGCTGCTCCGGCTGGAGGACGAGCTGCGGCACCGGCCGCCGGGGTGGGCCGCCGCCCGGGTGTGGCTGGAGGTGCGGGACGCCCGGTCCGCCGCCCGCGCCCTCACGGCGGCGGGCGTCCAGCCGATCGACCCGCCGTTCTCCGTCGCCACCGGCTGGACCGTGGAGTTCGCCGACCCGTGGGGGAACGTCATCGGCCTCACGGACTACACCAAGCGGCCCGAACTGGCCCGCACCTCCTGACCCCTTCCCGGCTCCACTCTTGCCTTCGGCGCCTCCCCCGCCCCTACCTTCGGGCACCTCCCCCACCCCTCCGAATCCCCGCTTGAACATGTTCAAAAACAGGTCTACTGTCTCACCGACAGCACGTTTTGAACGTGTTCAAGCAAGCCGGAAGGGGTGGGGGGAATGGACCTCACGGTCGTCGCGTACGTCATCTATCTGCTGGTCAGCGTGGGTCTGACGGTCTGGGTGGCGAGGACGCTGAGCAGGAACGGGCGGATCTTCCTCGGAGACGTGCTCCACGGGAACGAGAAGCTCGCCGACGCGGTGAACCACCTGCTGGTCGTCGGCTTCTACCTCGTGAACCTGGGGTTCGTGGCCCTCTACCTGAACGCGGACGGCGCCATCGACAGCCCCCGCGAGGTGTTCGAGGCGGTGTCGGCGAAGCTGGGCGTGGTGCTGCTGGTGCTGGGGGCGCTGCACCTGGGCAACGTGTTCGTGCTCAACAAGTTCCGGCGGCGGGGCGCCATGGAGCGGGAGCAGGTGCCGCCGGTCGCGCCGCAGGGCTGGACCACGCACGGGGCGCCCTCGGTCCCGCCGGCCGGGGCGTGACCCCGATGACGGCGATCGAGGCCACCGTGGACCGGGGCGCCGAGCGCGTCCCGGTCCGCGGGCTCACCGTGCTCTACGACGCCCGGTGCACCCTCTGCGTCTTCGTGAGGGAGTGGCTGGGCCGGCAGCGGCAGCTGGTGCCGCTCTACTTCGTCGCGGCGGGGTCCGACGAGGCCCGGCGGCGCTTCCCCGCACTCGACCACGGGGCGACCCTCGCGGAGATCACCGTCGTCGGGGACTCCGGGCAGGTGTACCGGGGCTCCGCCGCCTGGATCGTCTGCCTGTGGGCGCTGCGCGAGCACCGGCCGCTGGCCCACCGGCTGAGCACCCCCGCCGGAGCACGGCTCGCCCGCGGCGCGGTGCTCGCCGCCGCGAAGTGGCGGGGCGTCGAGCAGGGAAGCGGTACGCGCGCGGCGGGGACCCGGCCGCAGTGGGGCGGCGGCATCTACTCCAGCGCGGACGGCTGGACGTACGACCCCCGGCGCGGGTGGACGTACACCGCGCCCGCCGCCCCGGCGGGGGTCGCGCCCGGCGCCGCCTCCCCAGCCGCCGCCCCCGAGGGCCCCTCCTCCGCCTTCCCCGACGGCTGCGACAGCGGTACCTGCCCGACTGGTTAGGCTCTGCCCGTGCCCGCAGTGAACGACGAACCCAGCGCAGAGCCCGGCCCCGAGCCCCCCGTGGCGGAGCCACCGGCCGCCGACGACGACGGGGCACCCGGCGGCGCCCGGGGCGGCTCCGCCAAGTCCGAGCAGACCCGCGCGCTCATCCTGGAGACCGCGCTGCGGCTCTTCCAGGAGCGCGGGTACGACAAGACGACGATGCGGGCGATCGCCAAGGAGGCCGGGGTCTCCGTCGGCAACGCGTACTACTACTTCGCCGGCAAGGAGCACCTGATCCAGGGGTTCTACGACCGGATCGGCGCGGAGCACCGCGCGGCAGTGCGGCCGGTGCTGGAGCGGGAGACGGATCTGCAGGCGCGGATCGCCGGGGTCCTGACGGCCTGGCTGGACGTGGCGGAGCCGTACCACGAGTTCGCGGCGCAGTTCTTCAAGAACGCGGCCGACCCGGACAGCCCGCTCAGCCCGTTCTCCCCGGAGTCGGCAGGGGCGCGCGAGGAGTCCATCGCGGTCCACCGCGAGGTCCTCGCCGGTGCGAAGACGAAGGTCCCGGAGGAACTCCGCGAGGTCCTGCCCGAGTTGATGTGGCTGTCGCAGATGGGTCTCGTCCTCTATTGGGTCTTCGACCGCACGGAGGGCCGCGAACGCAGCTACCGCCTCGCGGAGCGCGGGGCCCGACTGACGACCAGAGGAGTCTCCCTGGCCCGCTTCCGGGTCCTGCGCCCCCTCGTCCACGAGGTCCACGAACTGTTCACGGACTTCCTCCCCGGCATGACGAAGGTCCTGCCGGACCCGGGGGGCAACAGGAAACCCGGGTGATCGCTTTCGGATGAATGAGGTCGAACGGGACCTCTGGCCTCGCTCCTGCCTACGATGATGGCCTCGACCCCAGCCCACAGGAGGCACGCGATGTCCGCAGCATCCGTCGAGCGGCCCCACGGCAACCGTCCGCTGATCGCGGAGGCGAACCGGATCGTGGACCGGCTCCCGGGGTACCGCGTCGAGATCATCGGAGGCACGATCGTTGTGACGCCGCCCCCCAACGTCGGCCACGCCCGTGCGTTGTCCAGGTTGCGGACCCCCTTCATCGCCGCGGGCCTGGACGGCGGTGAAACCGAGGTACTCGAGGGTGTGGGGGTCTGGCTGCCGAACGGAGCCGAAGACTATGCGATCCCTGATCTCGCGGTCGTCGACGCCGACATCGACGACCACCTCATCGAGAACAACTGCTACGACCCGATCGCATTCCGTCTCGTCCTGGAGGTCACCTCCAGCAACTACGAGAACGACCTTCGTGGCAAGGTCGGCGCCTACGCCCAAGCGAAGATCCCGGTGTACGTCATCATCAACCGCCAGCACCAGCGCGTGCACGTGCTCACCGAGCCGACCGGGGGCGAGTACCAGACCCACCGTATCCACGCCCCCGGCGAAACCGTCACGCTGCCCAGGTCGATCGGCGCCGAAGTCACCTTGGACGTCGACCTGATCCTCAAGGCCGGGCAGACGAAGGTCAGCTGACCGCGTCCACCTCCCCCTCCGGCACCCCCGCCAGCTCCACGTCGTACACCAGCGGGCCCTCCCCGACGTCCACCTGTCGTGCGCGGGACGTGTGCGCCGCGGAGGTCGCCGCCAGGAGGTACGTGCCGGGGCCCGGGACCGCGACGATGTACGAGCCGTCCGCCAGGGACGTCACCCGGTCCAGTCGGCGTCCGCCCCGGGTCAGCAGGGTCACGTCGGCGTCGCCCACCGGCTCACCGTCCGCCGTGCGGATGAAGCCGTGGATCACCGAGGCGGGCCCGCCTGCCGACATAGGCGTCGGCGTCGGCGTCGGTTCGACGGCCGTCGGCTCCTCCTTCGGCTCCACCGCCAGATGCGGCAACCGCTTCTCCAGCCCCGCCGGCAGCCACCAGTTCGCCTTCCCCAGCAGATGCATCGCGGCCGGTACGAGCGCCGTCCGCAGGATGAACGCGTCCAGGGCGACGGCCGCCGCGAGGCCGATGCCGGCCATCGCGGCCTCCAGCTCGCCGCTGAGCACGAACGCGCTGAAGACGCAGATCATGATGAGGGCCGCGCAGTTGATGACCCGGCTGGTCTCGGCGAGGCCGACCCGCACGGCGCGGGCGTTGTCCTTGGTGTGGACCCACTCCTCGTGCATCCGGCTCACCAGGAACACCTGGTAGTCCATGGAGAGCCCGAAGAGCAGGGAGAGCATGATGACCGGCAGGAACGCGGCGATCGGGCCCTCCTTGCCGACGCCGAGCAGTTCCGTGCCCCAGCCCCACTGGAAGATCGCCACCAGGACGCCGAAGGACGCGGCCGCCGCGACGAGGTTCATCAGCGCCGCCGTCAGCGGCACCACCAGGGAGCGGAACGCCACCATCAGCAGCAGGAAGCCCAGCGCGATGATCGTCGCGATGAAGTAGGGCAGCCGGTCGCCCGTGACCGACGCGAAGTCCTTCGACACCGCCGTCACCCCGCCCACATGGGCCTCCGTCCCGGACGCCGGGATCACGTCGTCCCGCAGCCGGTCGATGAGCCGGTCGGTCCGCTCGTCCTGGGGCGAGGTCGTCGGGACCACCTGGATCACGGTGACACCGTTCGCGGGCGGAACGGCGGCCGCCTGGGCCACACCCGGTGTGGACTCGATGCGCGAGACGAGACCCTTCGCGTCCGTGCCCTCCACGACCACCTGGAGGGGCCCGTTGAAGCCGGGGCCGAAGCCCTCCGCCAGGAGGTCGTAGGCCTGCCGGGTGGTCGTCGTGTCCCGGTGGTTGCCCTGGTCGGAGGTGCCGAGCCGGATCGACAGGACCGGCACCGCGAGGACCACCATCACGACGAGGGCGAGCACCGCGGTCGAACGGGGGCGCCGCTCGACGTACGCCGACCAGCGGGCGGCGAGACCACTGGTCACCTCCGGCTCGGGCCCGGCGGCCGCGAGCCGGCGCCGCTGGCGGCGGCTGAGGACGCGCGGGCCCAGCAGCCCGAGCAGGGCCGGCAGCAGGGTGATCGCCGCGAGCACGCTCAGCACCACGGTCAGCGAGGTCGCGATGACGACGCCGTCCAGGAAGCGGAGGTTCATCACCAGCATGCCCGCGAGGGCGATGCACACGGTGCCGCCCGCGAACAGCACCGCCCGGCCGGAGGTGTTGAGGGCGGCCACGGCCGCCTCCTCCGGTTTCATGCCGCGCAGGATGCCGCGCCGGTGCCGGGTGACGATGAACAAGGCGTAGTCGATTCCGACGCCGAGCCCGATGAGCGAGCCGAGCAGCGGGGCCACGTCCGGGATGTTCGTGGTGTGGCTGAGCAGGGCCGTGGCCATCATGCCGGTGCCGACGCCCGCGATCGCCACGACGATCGGCAGCAGCATCGCGAAGAGCGAGCCGAAGGCCAGGAAGAGGACGACGGCCGCCGCGAGGATGCCGACCGCCTCGGACGTGCCCTGGGTGGCCTCCTGCGCCCGGGCGATCGCCTGACCGCCCAGTTCCACCTGGAGTCCGTCCCGTTCGGCGTCCCGCGCGGTCTCGATGACGTCGTCGATCAGCGCCTTCGGTACGGAGTTCGCCTGCTCGGTGAAGGTCACCTGGGCGTAGGCGATCGTCCCGTCCCGGCTGACTCCCGCGCCGCCGCCCGCGGCGCCGCCCTCGCCGTAGGGGCCGGTGACCTCGCCGACGCCGTCCATGCGTCCGATCCGTTCGAGCGCGGGCTCGATCCGGGCCCGTACGGACGCGTCCCTGACCGACCCCTGGTCGACCTTCCACACCACCGTGTCGACGTCGCCCGCGCGTTCCGGGAAGGCTTTGTCCATCAGGTCGTACGCGCGCTTGGAGTCCGTGTCCGGGAGCGAGAAGACGTTCGCGTAGTCGGTGCCCGCGGCCGAGCCGGCGAAGCCGACGCCGAACACCGTCCCCACCCACAACAACAGGACCACCAGTCGGTGCCGATAGCACCACCGTGCCAGTGTCGCCACGATTCAACTCTCCTTCAGCGGCGGTCGATGGGTCCCCCCGGTCCTTCGAACACCCTCGACGGCCGGGCCGCCCGCGCGACATGGCCCGCCCATGACTCTCAAGGAACTCCAAAGAGGAAGCCGCCCCGCTGCGCAACAACCGTGCGGATACTGAGGACATGACCCGACACGAGGGAGTCGACGAGGCCGTGGGCCACGCCGGGGCCGGGCAGCACGGGACGACGGCCACCGTGCTCGTCGTCGAGGACGAGCCGAGCATCGCGGACGTCCTCGCCATCGCCCTGCGCTACCACCGCTTCGAGGTGATGACGGCCGGCACGGTCCGCGAGGCGCTCGCGCTCGCCGAGCGCACCCGGCCCGACGCGGCCCTGCTGGACGTGATGCTCCCGGACGGCGACGGCCGGGCCCTCGGCCGTGAACTGCGCGCCCGGCGGCCGGAGCTGGCGCTGGTCTTCCTGACCGCGCGGGACTCGCCCGCCGAGATCGTGGGCGCGCTCGGCTTCGGCGACGACTACATCACCAAGCCGTTCCACATCGACGAGGTGGTCGCCCGCGTCACCGCCGTGCCGCGCCGCACCCGGCGCGCCGACGTCCTCCCCCAGCGTCCCCCGCTGCGCTACGGCGACCTGGAGCTGGACGAGACGACGTACTCGGTGCACCGGGCCGGCCGCACGGTGGAGCTGACGCCGACGGAGTACGCCCTGCTGCGGTTCCTGGTGCGCAACGGCGGGCGGATCGTGCCGAAGGAGCAACTCCTGCGCCATGTCTGGCAGTACGAGCACGCGCCGGCCGAGTCGACCGTCGTGGAGACCTACATCAGCTATCTGCGCCGCAAGCTGGACGCCCTCGGCCCGCCGCTGATCACCACCCGGCGGGGCGTCGGATACGGACTGGCATGACACTCCCCCGGCGGCTCCTCGCCAGGCCCCGGCTCCCCGGCAGGTCCCGGCGGCTCCCCGGCGGACCACGGCAGGGCCGCCGCCACTACTCCTTGCGCGCCAAGCTCACCCTCGCCAACGTGGTGCTGCTGGCCGTGGCGATCACCGCGGCGACAACGGTCAGCGCGATGGGCATGCGGCTGTACCTACTCGACAGCGTCGACACGGAGCTGATGACGACCCGCGACTCGATCGGCCGGGCGCGGGTCAGCATGGAGCAGGTCGACGCGCTGAGCGCGCTGGTCGCCGTCAGCCGCAAGGCGTCCGCCGACCCGGCATCCGAGGACGCCGACTCCCTCGTGCAGGGCGCCGTCTTCACCGCCCTGGACGACCGGGGCGAGCCGCTGGCCGTCGCCGGTTTCGCGCCCACGGCCGGCCAGCGGGCGCTCGCCGCGGCCGTCGACGACCCGGCGGCCCTCGTCGCCGACGACGCACCCCACGATGTCCACGTGTCCGGCGCCCCGCACCGGGTCACCGCGGCCCGCCTCGGCGACGGCACCACCGTGCTGCTCGCCACCTCCACCGAGTCGCTCCACAAGGTCATCGCCAAGGCCCTCAGGCTGGACTTCGGCGTCGGCGGCCTGCTCCTCGCGCTCCTCGCCTGTCTGACGCTGTTCAGTGTGCGCCGCCGGATGCGGCCCCTGGAGGACATGGTCGAGACGTCGTCGGCGATCGCCGAGGGTGATCTGACCCGCCGTATCCCCTCCAGCTCCGAGGCGACGCTGGAGGTCGAGCAGCTGCGCCTCGCCCTCAACTCGATGCTCCAGCAGGTCGAGTCGGCCTACCGCACCCGTGAACGCAGCGCCGCCCAGCTGCGCCGCTTCGTCGGCGACGCCTCCCACGAGCTGCGCACCCCGCTGTCCGCGATCCGCGGCTACCTCCAGCTCTACGAGAAGGGCATGCTCACCGATCCCGCCGAACGCCGTCGCGCCTGGGACCGCATGAACGGCGAGGTCGACCGCATGGGCCACCTCGTGGACGAACTCCTCACCCTCGCCCGCCTCGACCAGCACCCCGAACTCCGGCTGCGGAACGTGGACCTGGCCTGCCTGGTCCGGGACGCCGCCGCCGATCTCCGCGCCCAGCAGCCCGAACGCCCCGTGACGGTCGCCGCGGCGGGCGCCCTCCTCGTGCACGCCGACGAGTCGGGGCTGCGGCAGATCCTGGGCAACCTGGTGAGCAACGTACGCACCCACACCCCCGCCGATGTGCCGGTCCGCCTGTGCGTGGCACGGGAGAACGGCACCGTGCGGCTGTCCGTCGCGGACGAGGGGCCGGGGCTGCCGGAGGAGGACGCGGCCAGGATCTTCGACCGCTTCTTCCGGGCGGGCGGGGGCGCCGGCAGCGGCCTGGGCATGGCCATCGTGCAGGGCGTGGCGGAGGCCCACGGCGGGGAGGTCACGGTGACCACGTCCCCGGGCGACGGCCTGGAGGTGACGGTGACCCTGCCACCGCGCTGAGACGTCCGCGACCCCCGCTCGCCGTCAGATCCAGCCCGGCCGCCACAACCGGGACATGCCGTCAGATCCAGTCCAGCCGCCACAGCCGGAACACCCCGGTCGCGTCGGACAGGTACTGCGCCCCGCCGACGTCCTCCGTGCTGAGCACGTACTCCTTGCGCTGCCACAGCGGGATCAGCGGGACGTCCTGCGCGACGACGTCCTGGAGGCTCTTGAAGTCGTCCACCGCCCGGCTGCGGTCCTCGTAGCGCCGGCCGTCCCGGACGAGCCGGTCGGCGGCCTCGCTGCTGTACCCGTTCTTCAGGGAGCCGTCGGTGCCCACCAGGGGCCCGCTGAAGGTGTCGGGGTCGGGGAAGTCGGCCACCCAGCCGACGCCGTACGCGTCCAGCCTGCCGTCGGCGTAACGCTGCTGGAAGTCGGCCCAGGGGTAGGCCTTCGTCGTCACGTAGAACAGCCCGGTCGCCTCCAGTTGCCGCTTCAGCTCGGCGGCCTCGGCGACCGCCGACTCCCGGCCCTCGGCGTACCCGTACGTGAAGCGCACCGGCATGCTCACGCCGGCCGCGTCGAGCAGCTTGCGGGCCCGCTGCGGATCGGGCTTCGGGTACGCGTCGAAGAACGAGGTGGTGTGGCCCGTGACGCCGGCCGGGATCAGGGAGTACAGCGGGTCGGTGGTGCCCCGGTAGACCTGGGAGACCAGCCTCTCCCGGTTGATCACGGCGGCGAGCGCCTGCCGCACCCGGCGGTCGTGGAGGGGCGAGTTCTCCCGGACGTTGAGGACCAGGTCGCGGGTCTCGGTGCTGTCGGACTCCGTGACCCGCTGGTCGGGGTCGCTGGGCGACAGTTCCGCGAGCACGGCGGGCGGCAGGGTGCGCGCGGCGACGTCGACACGGCGTGCCCGCCACGCCTTCTCCAGCGCCGCCGAGTCCTTGTAGTAGCGCATGAGGACGCGTCTGCCGGTGTGCTGGACGGCTCCCTGGTAGCTCTCGTTGGGGGTGAGGCGGGCCTGCCGGTCCTTCGTGTACGACGTCAGGACGTACGGTCCGGTGCCGTCGGCGCCGCCGTCGGTGCGCAGCCGGTTCGCCGGGTACCGGGTGCGGTCGACGATCGACCCGGCGCCGGTCGCGATCTTGTACGGGAAGGTGGCGTCCGGCGCGGTGAGGCGGAAGCTGACGGTCGGTCCGTCCACGCTCACCGACTGGAGGGTGTCGAGGAGCGAGGCGGGACCCACGTCGGAGTTGATCCGCTTGACCCGGTCGAAGGAGTACTTCACGTCGGCCGCGGTCACCTCGCGTCCGCTGGGGAACCTCAGTCCCTGGCGCAGGCTGCAGCGGTAGACGGTGAGCGCGTTGCCGGCGAACGCGCAGTCGCCGGCCGCGTCGGGGACGGGGCTCGCGCCGCCGGGCTCGAAGGTCAGCAGCGACTGGAAGACGTTGTTGAACAGGGCCCAGGATCCGGCGTCGTACGCGCCGGCCGGGTCGAGGGACGTCACCGAGTCGGTCGTCCCGACGGTGATCGTCCTGCCCGCGTCCTGCTGGGCGGGCAACAGCTGCCAGCCGCCGATCGCCGCGATCGCCAGCACCAGCAGCGACGCGAGAACCCGCATGCGAACCGACCGCATCGGCGCCCCTCCCATGACTCCACCCGGCCCACGACGCTCAGTGGCCACGCGGGGCGCCGATCACCTAACCACACGCGTTCATACGCACGGAAGAGGGGTTTTGTTGAGTTGAGGAAGAACTCGGTAAGCGTGAGGAGCGCGCGAACTACGCGCTCCCGACGAGATCCTGACGAACCTTCACGCCTGCTTCGACGCCAGCTCCACGACCGTGATGTCCGACGGCGCCCCCACCCGCACCGGAGGCCCCCACGCGCCCGCGCCGCGGCTGACGTACAACTGGGTGTCGCCGTAGCGCTCCAGGCCCGCGAGGGTGGGGTTGGCGGCCTCGGCGACGTAGTTCATGGGCCACAGCTGGCCGCCGTGGGTGTGCCCGGAGAGCTGGAGGTCGACGCCGTGGTCGACGGCGTCATGGATCTGGACGGGCTGGTGGGCGAGGAGCACGACGGCCCGCGAGGTGTCCCGGTCACCGAGCGCCCTGGCGAAGTCGGGGCCCTGCCCGTCGTCCTCCCCGGCGATGTCGTTCACGCCGGCGAGGTCGAGGTACGGCAGCTCCCGGCGGTCGTTCTCCAGCGGGGTCATCCCCAGGCGCCGCACCTCCTCCACCCACTGCTCGGCGCCGGAGAAGTACTCGTGGTTGCCGGTGACGAAGTACGTGCCGTGCCGCGCCTCGAGACCCGCGAGCGGCGCCGCCGCCGGGCCCAGGTCCTTCACGCTGCCGTCGACCAGGTCGCCGACCACCGCGATCAGATCGGGCTGGGTCGCGTTGATGGTGTCGACGACCTTCCGCGCGAAACCCCGGCCCAGCATCGGCCCGAGGTGGATGTCGCTGACCACGGCGATCCGGAAACCGTGCGCCGCGCGCGGCAGCTTCGCCAGCGGCACGGTGACCCGCTCGACGCGGGGGCCGCGTACGACGCCGTACGTGCCGTAGCCGACCGTCCCGACAGCGGTCGCGGCGACGGCCCCACCGACCACACGGGAGACGAAGAGACGCCGGGAGACACCCGAGGGGGACGCCCCGGCGGGCTGGAGGGGGGAGCCGGCGTCGGGTGCGGTGCCGTCCGTGGAGGCCGGGTCGGTGGTCGTGGTCGCGTCGGTCACCGTGGTGCCGGCGGTCGCGGTGCCGTCGGCCGGGGCCGGGTCGGTGGACTCGGCGGCAGCCGTGGGCTTCGCGCCCGCCGGTACCGGCTCCGGTTCGCGCACCGCCGGTTCGAGGCGCTCGGCCGGGGCCGGGGCGCGCCGCGCCAACAGACGGTTCAGCAGGGGGCGTACGACCTCCCCCGCCAGGAGGGCCAGCAGCAGGTACAGCGAGAGGGCGAGCCACAGGAAGCCCGGCCAGCCCAGCGTCTGCTGGAGCCAGAAGGGGGCGCCGCCGCGCTCGGCGCCGAAGGCCGCGAACAGCAGCACCGGCCCGGCGATGAACACACCGGCACCCACGCGTCTGGCCAGGCCCGGCCCCCGAGTCGTGTCCCGCACCAGCCGACGCCAGGCGTACCAGTGCAGGACACCGAAGGCGGCCAGCACCAGCAGCGCCACGACAACGAAGACGATCACCATCACGTCGTGCTCCCCGTCACGTCGTCCGACGAAGTGCGCGCAGACCGCGCAACCCGATGACACCGATGGCCGTCCCAAGGACAAAGGAGACGACGGCGAGCGTCAGATGCACCCAGAAGTACGCGGTCGGATCGCCCGCGTCGTCGAACGCGAGGCCGCTGCCGTCCTTCCAGAGATTCCGGATGAAAGTGACCCAGATGACCCAGCTCCACACCCCGAAGGCGAGCAGGAACCAGGAGAGGGGGCGGCTGAGCTTCATGGGTTCAGTATCACCGCCGGCCGCCGGGGCTTCGCGCCGGGGTGCGAGCGGGGGCGTGGGCGGCGCGGTGGCCGAGAACCGCGGTGGGATTCACCGGGCGGAGCCATGTACTTTCTCGATCGTGCCCGCCTCCAAGAAGACCGCCAGGCGCTCCCTGCCGGTCACCTCCGCCCTCGCCGTGTCCCTCTCGTTGACGTCGCTGTTCTCCCCGGCGCTCGCCCCGGCCGCCCATGCCGCCGACCCGAGCCCGAGCGGCAGCGCCTCCCCGTCGGCGACTCCCCCGGCGGCGATGTCGACCGTCGGAGGCGAACAGCTGGGCAGGCCGGGGACGCAGGCCAACCTGGGCGGTGACGCGCCGGTGGTGCCCAAGGGCATCAGCGCCCGCTCGTGGATCGTGGCGGACGCGGAGTCGGGCGAGGTGCTGGCCGCGCACAACGCGCACTGGCGGCTGGCGCCGGCGAGCACGCTGAAGATGCTGTTCGCGGACACGGTGCTGCCGAAGTTCAACAAGAACGACAAGCACAAGGTCGTCCTCAGCGACCTCGCCGGGATCGGCGCGGGCTCCAGCATGGTCGGCATAAAGGAGAACGAGACATACACCGTCCACGATCTGTGGCTCGGTGTCTTCCTTCGCTCCGGCAACGACGCGGTGCACGTCCTGTCCGCGATGAACGGCGGTGTCAAGCAGACCGTCGCCGACATGAACGCCCACGCCGAGGAGCTCCAGGCCCTCGACACGCACGCGGTCAGCCCGGACGGCTACGACGCCAAGGGGCAGGTGTCGTCGGCCTACGACCTGACGCTGATCGCCAGGTCGGGGCTGCAGAAGAAGGACTTCCGGGAGTACTGCTCCACCGTGCGCGCCAAGTTCCCCGGGGAGACGAAGAAGGGCAAGAAGGGCAAGAAGACCCGGTCGTCCTTCGAGATCCAGAACACCAACCGGCTTCTGACGGGCGACAGCGGTCTGGACGCCTACCAGGGCATCGCGGGTGTGAAGAACGGCAACACGACGAACGCGGGCGCGACGTTCACGGGGGTCGCCGAGCGGGACGGCCGGGTGCTCCTCGTCACCGTCATGCACCCCGAGAAGGAGGAGCACAACCAGGTCTACAAGGAGACCGCGAAGCTCTTCGACTGGGGGTTCGCGGCGGCGGGCAAGGTGCAGCCGGTGGGTGAACTGGTGCCGCCGAAGAGTGCGGAGACCTCCGGTGGCGGCACCGATCCGAGCGCGCAGCCGGGGGGTACGGCATCGGCCACCTCCCCCGCGCCGGCCTCCGGCGGCGCGGGCGGCAAGGCGGTGGCCTCCGCGGCGTCCGACGGAACGAGCGGCATCGGGATCGCGCTGGGGATCACGGGTGGAGTGCTCGCCCTGGTGGCCGGCGGGGTGTTCCTGGTCAACCGGAAGTGGCCTCTGCGGCGGGGGAAGTAGGGCCGTTCCGGGTCGGGTCTGCGGGGTTGCTGTGCATCGCGGTCTGCGGGGGCGCGGGGGCTGATCGTGCAGTCCCCCGCGCCCCTGAAAAGCGACCGGGGCTGCGCCCCGTGCTTTTCAACGGCGAGCCGCGGGGATGAAGGCCGGGCCGCAGGCCCATGCCTTCAGGGGCACGGGGAACTGCGCGAACAACCCCCACCCACCCGCACCCGCCAACGAACCACCCGGCCCCGAGCTATCAGGCGCCCTCGGTCTCCTCCCGCCCCTCCGCCGTCCAAGCCGCGCAGTACAGCAGCAATTTCGCCGTGAAGTTGATCCACAGCAACAACGCGATCGGCACCCCGAACGCCCCGTACATGCTCTTCGACGCGACCCCCTGCATGTACCCGCTGAGCAGCAGCTTCAGCAGTTCGAAGCCGAACGCCCCCATGAGCGCGGCCACCACGAGCCGCCGCCGCGGTGGATGGACGCCCGGCAGCAGCGTGAGGACGTACAGCAGGAGCAGGAAGTCGGCCAGTACGGCCACGCCGAACGCGGCGATCTGGAGCACCACCCCACCCCACCCGTCCCGGTCGACGCCGAGCCGGTCCGCGGTCCAGCCGACCGTCGCCGACGCCACCGTGGACGCCGCGAGGGAGACGAGCACCGCGCCGCCGAGCCCGACGAGGATGCCCGCGTCCTTGGCCTTGGCGAGGACGGGGTTCTCCTCGGGCTCCGGCTTCTCCCACACCGCCCGCAGACAGCCCCGCATCTCCCCGACCCAGCCGATGCCCGTGAACAGCAGCAGCGCGCCGGCGATGATCCCGACGGTGCCGGCGTTCTGGACGAGCCCGGCGATGTCGAGCTGGTCGGAGATGCCGGGCACCTGTTCGGCGAGCCGGTCCTCCAGCTCGCGCTGCCGGTTCTCGTCGAGTGTCGCCGCGGCGATGGCCGCGCCCATGGTCAGCAGCGGGAACAGCGCGAGGAAGCTGATGAACGTCATGGCCGCGGCCAGCCGCGTCCATGTGACCCGCTCCAGCCGTTCGTACGAGCGCCACGCGTGCGTGGTCATCAGGCGCTCGGCCAGCGGGCCGATCCCGGGGAGCTTTTTCAGCCAGTCCATGATCCGACTCTGCCCTCGTCGTGGTCACCCGATGCCGGAGTACCCACGTGAGCGCTGATCACCAGTCGGCGACGGCCAGTCCGTACATTGCCAGCCACACCAGCGCGATGCAGGCGAGGGCCCGGTCGCGCAGGACGACGTCCTCCGGTTCCCCGGCTGTGCCGCGGTCGGCGAAGACGGCGTAGCGCAGGACGGCCAGCACGAAGGCGACCATGGAGAGCTGACGCCACGGCAGCACCCTGGTGCTCGGGACGCCGCCCTCTTCGAGGGCCCACAGGCAGTAGCCGAGGACGGCAAGCCCGGCGGCCGACTGCCAGACGAAGCGCAGATGTCCGGCGGTGTACTCGGTGAGCAGCGCCCGGGTCGCCCCGGCCCGGTCGGCGAGCTGCACGGCTTCCGAGTACCGCTTGGCGGCGACCATGAACAGCGCGCCGAACCCGGTGGTGATGAGGAACCAGCGGGACAGCGGGATGCCCAGCGCGGGCCCGCCGATCATCGCCCGCATCAGGAACCCGGCGGTGACGACCGCGAGATCGACGACGAGGACGTGCTTGAGGCTGGCGCAGTAGGCGAGTTGGAGCCCGAGGTACGCGGTCAGCAGGGCCGCGGTGCACGGGGAGCAGAGCCACACGGCGGCGACCGGCGCGAGGACGGCGAGGGCGCCGCCGACGGCGTACGCGACCGGCGCGGGGACCTGGCCCGCGGCGACCGGACGGTGGCGTGTGACCGGGTGGGCGCGGTCGGCCTCGGCGTCGGGGGCGTCGTTGATCAGGTAGACGGCGGCGGCGCAGACCGTGAAGAGGACGAAGACGAGCGGGAGCCGGGTCAGCGCGCGGGGCGTGAAGAGTTCGCCCGCGGCGGCGGGGGCGGCGATGACGAGGAGGTACTTGATCCACCGGCGGGGGCGGGCGGTCCGCAGGAGGCCGCGCGCGAGCCCCCCTTCGGTGGTGTCGGCGCGGGGACGGTCCGCCGTTCCAGGACGGTCGCGGGCTCAGCCATGGCCGCTCGCTCCCCGTCGGGTCGTCCACCGCGCGCCCAGCGAGGCCGTGGCGGCGCCCAGCGCCATTCCGGCCGCCACGTCCGAGGGGTGGTGCACGCCGACCACGAGCCGCGACAGGTGCATCGCGGCGGCGAGCGGCGCGACGACCGGGACGACCGGGACGACCGGGACGACGCCGAGCGTGCCGTACGCGACGACCGCCGCCGCCGACGAGGTGGCGTGGGGGCTGGGGAAGGAGTGCCGTCCGGCGGTGCGGACCAGCGGTTCGACGTGGGTGGGGTGCGGCGTACGAGCCGTTTGACGCCCATGCTGATCAGATGCGCTCCGGCCGTGCCGCGCAGCCAGAGGACACGCCGCTCCCGGTCGGCGACGGCGCCGGTGAGTCCGGCCGCGAGCCGGAGCGCGCCGTGCTCCCCGGCCCGGGACAGTCCGCGCGCGGCGGCCGCGACACACGGACCGGCGCCCCGGGCTCGGCACACGGAGAGCAACCGTCGGTCCAGGCCGCGCACACCCTCGACAGCCCAACTTCGTCCATGTGATGCCACTCTTCTGGGCGGCCCACCCGAGAACTCCGGCAATCTTGAACGACATCCCATTGATCACCCATTTCAGTGAGGCGCCTGGGAAGGCAGGCCGATACGCCGGATTCCTTGGCATTCACGGCGATACGGTCGCGAGCATGCCAGCCAACGCCGTCCCCTTCCCCGGCCGTACCACCCCCGTCACCGGCTGGGGCCGCACCGCCCCGACCGCCGCCCGGCTGATCCGCCCCCGTACGTACGAGGAGGCCGCGGCCGCCGTGCGGGCGTGCGGGGCGCGCGGCGGGATCGCCCGGGGGTTGGGGCGGGCGTACGGGGACGCGGCGCAGAACGCGGGCGGCGCCGTGCTCGACATGACGGGCCTGGACCGGGTCCACGCCATCGACGCGGACGGCGGCACGGTCCTGTGCGACGCGGGGGTGTCCCTGCACCGGCTGATGGAGGTGCTGCTGCCGCTCGGCTGGTTCGTGCCGGTGACGCCGGGTACCCGCCAGGTGACCGTGGGAGGCGCGATCGCGGCGGACATCCACGGCAAGAACCACCATGTCTCCGGGGGGTTCGCCCGTCATGTGCTGTCGCTGGAACTGCTCACCGCGGACGGCGAGATCCGCACGGCGGTCCCCGGCACCCCGCTGTTCGACGCCACGGCCGGCGGCATGGGCCTGACGGGGGTGATCCTCACCGCGACCGTACGGCTGCTGCCCGTCGAGACGTCCTGGATGTCGGTCGACACGGAACGGGCCCGCGATCTGGACGACCTGCTGGCCCGGCTCACGGCCACCGACCGGTACTACCGCTACTCCGTCGCCTGGATCGATCTCCTCGCCCGGGGCTCGGCGACGGGCCGCGCGGTCCTGACCCGCGGCGAGCACGCGTCCCTGGAGACGCTGGAGTTGGCGTCGGCACGCGCGCGTGGGGCACGTTTCGGCCGACGGGGCCCGCTCGGCCGTCCGCTGGAGTTCCGGACCTCGCGTTTCCCGGCCGCCCCCGCGTTCGTCCCCGAAGGTCTGCTCAGCCGGTCGACGGTAGGGCTGTTCAACGAGCTGTGGTACCGCAAGGCGCCTCGGGCCCGCGCCGACCAACTTCAGCGGATCTCCACGTTCTTCCACCCCCTGGACGGGGTCCCGCACTGGAACCGGCTCTACGGGCGTTCGGGGTTCGTGCAGTACCAGTTCGTCGTCGGGCACGGTCACGAGGAGGCCCTGCGGCGGATCGTGACCCTGATCTCCGCGCGCCGCTGCCCCTCCTTCCTCGCCGTGCTGAAGCGGTTCGGGGAGGGCGACACCGGCTGGCTGTCGTTCCCGATGCCCGGCTGGACGCTCGCCCTCGACATCCCGGCGGGCCTGCCCGGCCTCGGCGTCTTCCTCGACCGGCTGGACGAGGAGGTCGCGGCGGCCGACGGGCGCGTGTACCTGGCCAAGGACGCCCGGCTCCGCCCCGAACTGCTGGCCGCGATGTATCCCCGTCTGCACGAGTTCCGCGCGCTGCGCCGCGAGTTGGACCCCGACGGCGTGTTCGTGTCGGACCTGGCCCGCCGCCTGGGCCTGTGACGCCCGTACCGCGCGACCTGCCACCCCGCCCGTTCCCCAGTCGCTCAGGAGCTGTCATGAAGGACGCGTTCGGCACCCCCCAGTCGCTGCTGATCCTCGGCGGTACGTCGGAGATCGCGCTCGCCACCGCCCGTCGGCTGATCGCCCGCCGCACCCGCACCGTCTGGCTCGCCGGGCGCCCCTCGCCGGACCTGGAGAAGGCCGCCGCCCATCTGCGGGGTCTCGGCGCCGAGACGCACACCGTCGCCTTCGACGCCCTCGCCCCCGACTCCCACGAGACGATCCTCGGCAAGATCTTCGCCGAGGGCGACATCGACATGGTGCTCCTCGCCTTCGGCCTGCTCGGCGACCAGGCGCACGACGAACGCGACCCGGTGGCCGCCGTACGCGTCGCCCAGACCAACTACACGGGTGCCGTGTCGGCCGGGCTGGTCTGCGCGCGGGCCCTCCAGTCGCAGGGCCACGGTTCGCTCGTCGTCCTGTCGTCGGTGGCCGCCGAGCGCGCCCGCCGCTCCAACTTCATCTACGGCTCCGCCAAGGCTGGCCTCGACGCCTTCACGCAGGGTCTCGGCGACGCCCTCCACGGCACCGGCGTCCATGTGATGGTCGTACGGCCCGGTTTCGTGCGCACGAGCATGACCGCCGGCCGCGCGGAGACGCCTCTCGCCACCACTCCGGAGGCGGTGGCGACGGCGATCGAGCTGGGGCTGCGGCGCCGCTCGGAGACGGTGTGGGTACCGGGGGCGCTGCGACTGGTGATGGCGGCGCTCCGCCATGTGCCGAGGCCGCTGTTCCGCCGGCTGCCGCTGTAGAACGCCCGCTGACCCGACAGGGGGCCGCTGTGACCCGACAGGGGGCCGCTGTGACCCGACAGGGGGCCGCTGACCCGACAGGGGGGCGAGTGCCGCTGGAGAACCTGGGGGCGCCCGGACCCAGTGGGTCCTCAGTTCGTTCTCAGTGGGTTCTCAGCGGGTGGGGAGCGTGGTGTCGCCGACCGGGGCGCCCGCCTGCGGGGGGACGACCGAACCGCCGAAGGCGAACTCGCGGAGCTTGCGCCAGATCCCGTCGGCGCCCTGCTCGTAGAGCGCGAAGCCGGTGCAGGGCCATTCGGCCTCGTACCCGGCAAGCTCCTCGAACGCCCGGTCCATCGCCTCCTCGGCGATGCCGTGGGCCACGGTGACGTGCGGGTGGTACGGGAAGTTCAGCTCGCGCGCCACCGGCCCCGAGGCGTCCCTGACCTGCTTCTGCAGCCAGGTGCACGCCTCGGCGCCCTCGACGACCTTGACGAACACCACGGGCGACAGCGGCCGGAAGGTGCCCGTGCCGGCCAGCCGCATCGGGAAGGCCCGGCCGGCGGCCGCGACCTCGACGAGATGCGCCTCGATCGCCGGCAGCTCGGTCTCCTCGACCTCCGTCGGCGGCAGCAGCGTGACATGCGTGGGGATGCCGTGAGCAGCGGCGTCGCCGAAGCCCGCGCGCCGCTCCTGGAGCTGGCTGCCGTGGGGCTCCGGGACCGCGATCGACACACCGATCGTTACGGTCCCCACGTCGTCTCCTGTCGTCGTGTCATGCGTCGTGTCTTCGTCTGTCGTGACGCGCCACCGGCTATCGACTGTAAGGCCACGGCGGTGTTCCGGGCAGGCGCGGCCGGAGTGATGTGCAGCGCTGCCGGTGGCGCGGTCGGCGCTCGGCCGACCGGGGTGGTGCGACTCAGTGCTTGGCGGGCAGGAATCCCACCCTGTCGTACGCCTGGGCGAGCGTCTCCGCGGCGACGGCGCGCGCCTTCTCCGCGCCCTTGGCCAGGATCGAGTCGAGCGTCTCCGGGTCGTCCAGGTACTGCTGGGTGCGCTCCCGGAAGGGCGTCACGAAATCGACCATGACCTCGGCGAGGTCCGTCTTGAGCGCACCGTAGCCCTTGCCTGCGTACTTCTGCTCCAGTTCCGCGATACCCGTCCCGGTGAGGGTCGAGTAGATGGTCAGCAGATTGCTGACGCCCGGCTTCTCGGCGGCGTCGTAGCGGATCACGGTGTCGGTGTCGGTGACCGCGCTCTTGACCTTCTTGGCGGTGGCCTTCGGGTCGTCGAGCAGGTTGATCAACCCCTTGGGGGTCGACGCCGACTTGCTCATCTTGATCGCCGGGTCCTGGAGGTCGTAGATCTTCGCCGTCTCCTTGAGGATGTACGGCTTCGGGATCGCGAAGGTCTCGCCGAAGCGGCCGTTGAAGCGCTCGGCGAGGTCACGGGTGAGCTCGATGTGCTGGCGCTGGTCCTCGCCGACCGGGACCTCGTTGGCCTGGTACAGCAGGATGTCGGCGACCTGGAGGATCGGGTACGTGAAGAGGCCCACGCTCGCGCGCTCGGCGCCCTGCTTGGCGGACTTGTCCTTGAACTGGGTCATGCGGGAGGCCTCGCCGAAGCCGGTGAGGCAGTTCATGACCCAGCCGAGCTGGGCGTGCTCGGGAACATGGCTCTGGACGAAGAGGGTGCACCGCTCGGGGTCGAGACCGGCGGCGAGCAGCTGCGCGGCGGCGAGCCGGGTGTTCGCCCGCAGATCCGCGGGGTCCTGCGGAACGGTGATCGCGTGCAGGTCGACGACCATGTAGAACGCGTCGTGGGACTCCTGCAGAGCCACCCATTGGCGCACGGCGCCGAGGTAGTTGCCGAGGTGGAACGAGCCTGCGGTGGGCTGGATTCCGGAGAGCACACGGGGTCGGTCAGAGGCCATGCTCACCATTCTCTCAGGTATCGGGGCCCGCTCCGGAACCTACCGGAAACAGTCGGGGCACAGGTGGGAACCGATCGGCCGCGAGCGGTGTACCCCTGTTGTGAGAACGCGGGAGGGGGGCCGCATCGTCGATGAGGCCGCGGTGATCGCACGCGTACGCGCCGGAGAGCCGGAGGCGTACGCGGACCTGGTGCGCGCCCACACGGGCATCGCGCTGAGGGCGGCCCGGGCGCTCGGCGCCGGTTCGGACGCGGAGGACGTGGTGCAGCAGGCCTTCTTCAAGGCGTACTGCTCGCTCGGCCGCTTCCGGGACGGGGCGGCGTTCCGGCCGTGGCTGCTGTCGATCGTGGCCAATGAGACGAGGAACACAGTGCGGACAGCCGGACGCCAGCGGTCCCTTGCCGACCGTGAGGCGGCCCTCGTGGAGGCCGAGCCGCTGATACCACCGACGGCCGATCCCGCGGTCGCCGCGCTGGAGATAGAGCGCCGCGTCGCCCTCCTGGGCGCGCTGGAGCAGCTCAGCGAGGAGCACCGACTGGTCGTCACGTACCGCTATCTGCTGGAGATGGACGAACCGGAGACGGCCGCCGCCCTCGGCTGGCCCCGGGGCACGGTCAAGTCCCGCCTGAGCCGCGCCCTGCGCAAGCTGGGGCGTTTGCTGCCCGAGTTCGATCCGGGCGAGTCCCTCGACCGGAGGGGACGCAGGAGAGGGGGTGATGGGGGTGAGTGAGCGGACCGGGGACGAGCAGCGAGAGCCGGAGCGGGCGCGCGGGCAGGGCGAGGGGTCTCGGGGCGGAGACGGGGCCGGTGCCCGTCGCGGTGACGGTTCCCGTGGCGGCGACGGCGACGGTTCCCGTGGCGGCGACGGCGGGCTGCGTGATCGTCCGGTGGTCGGGTTGCCCGCGGAGCTGCGGGCGCTCGGGCGGTCGCTGGACCGGCCGGCGGACGACCGGGACGACGGGGACGAGACCATGGTCGAGCGGGTCCTGCGGCAGATACTCGCCGAGCAGGTGCCGACGCCGGTGGCCCAGCCGCCGGTGACTCATGGGCGGCTGCGGGCGGTGCGCCGGTGGCTGCGGCTCCGGTGGCGTGCGCTGACCGCCGCGCTGTGCGGGCTGCTCACCGCCCTGGTCCTCACTCCCCCGGTGCGGGCGGCCGTGGCCGACTGGTTCCGGTTCGGCGGGGTCGAGGTGCGGTACGACCCGTCGGTGACGCCTTCACCCGGGGCGAGGGTGCCGGGCTGCCCGGACCCGGTGCCGCTCGCCGAGGCCGGGCGTCGCGCCGGGTTCACTCCGCTCGTGCCCGAGGCGCTGGGCGCGCCGGACGCGGTGTCCGTGACCGGGGCTCCGAAGGGCCGCTCCGTGATCACCCTGTGCTGGCGGGAGCGGGGGCGTGTGATCCGGCTCGACGAGTACGCGGCCCGGCTGGCACCGGAGTACGCCAAGACCGTCGCCGGGGAGCAGGACGTGGAGTGGGTCGAGCTGGGCCCCGGCTGGTACGAGGCGCTGTGGTTCCCCCGGGCGCATCAGCTGCGCTTCTGGATGCGCTCCGAGGACGGCTCCCGCTTCACCCGTTCCGAGCGCCCGGCGGGGCCGACGCTGCTGTGGGTGCACGAGGGCGAGTTCACCCTCCGGTTGGAGGGCGTGGACTCCCGGGTGCGGGCCGAGAAGATCGCCCGGTCGGTGAAGTGATCGACCGGTGAAGTGATCGGCCGGTGAAGTGATCGGCCGGTGGGGGGATCGGTCGGTGGGGGGACTAGTCGGTGGGGTGATCAATCGGTGGGAATCGGTCCGGCCGGAGTGGGAACCTCGGCGGCGCGAGCGGTGTACCAGGAATGACACTGCGAGTGCGGGCGGACCGCACCGCTTCCGATCGGGGGTGTCGGATGCGTGGACCGCGACGACCGGCGGCGACCATGGGCGCGCTGCTGACGGCGTTACTGACCGGCTTCGGCCTGGTGCTGCTGGGGGCGCCGCCCTCGGCGGCGGGCGGGCCGACCAGCGTGCTGCTGGCCTCGCCGACCAGCCAACGCACGGCTTCGCTCTACGGCACGGACAAGGCGTACGTGCGACTGCACGAACTGATGGACCCGGCCGCCTCCGGGTCGGGCGGCGGCCGGGGCGAGCCACCGATGTCGGAGGAGGAGATGGCGGAGGCCCCCACCGACATGATCAACGTCACCTGGATGATCCACGACGTGAGCCCGTGGCGGGTCGACCAGGTCTATCCGACCCTGCCCGACACGAAGGACGTCTGGATACACACGACGGTCAGCGTCGGAGCCATGGGGACGGACGCCAACGAGGAGCGCGGCGGCGCCTGGCACAAGGCGAAGGACTCCCAGGAGCTGCGGCAGGTGCTGACCTGGCTCGGTGTCCTGGGCACGGAGCCGGACGGAACGAGGTCGGACGGCCCGGGGAGGAGCGAACTGCCCTCGCTCGGCTCGTCGGCCGGGGCTCGGGCCGACTCCGGCGCGGCGACCGCCGACGGCACGAGGGCAGGAAAGCCGGGCCTGGCGGACCAGGCCCGGTGGGCGATACCCGCGCTGGTGCTGGGCCTCGCACTCGGCTCCACCGTGACGGTGCTGCTGCGTCGCGCGGCAGCCCGGCGTGAGGCGGGCGGCCCGGGGCCCCGTCAGCAGTTGCTGGACGCCTGACCGACCAGGGCGGCGGCCGTCAGCCGAGGTCGATCTCCGGGTACAGCGGGAAGCCGGCCACGAGGTCGGTGGCGCGGCGGGAGATCTCGTCCGAGACCTTCGCGTCGAGCACGTGCTGGGCCTTGGACGGGGCGCCCGACTTGGTGGTGCCGGGCGTCGCGGTGGTGAGGACGCGGTCGATGAGGCCGGCGACCTCGTCCATCTCGGCGGTGCCCAGACCACGGGTGGTCAGGGCGGGCGTGCCGATCCGGATGCCGGAGGTGTACCAGGCGCCGTTCGGGTCGGCCGGGATGGCGTTGCGGTTGGTGACGATGCCGGAGTCGAGCAGCGCGGCCTCGGCCTGGCGGCCGGTGAGGCCGTAGGAGGTGGCGACGTCGATCAGGTTGAGGTGGTTGTCGGTGCCGCCGGTGACCAGGGTGGCGCCGCGGCGCATCAGGCCCTCGGCGAGGGCGCGGGAGTTGTCGACGATGCGCTGCGCGTAGTCCTGGAAGGCCGGCCGGCGGGCCTCGGCGAGGGCGACGGCCTTGGCGGCCATGACGTGCGGGAGCGGGCCGCCGAGGACCATCGGGCAGCCGCGGTCGACCTGGTCCTTGAGGGAGTCGTCGCACAGGACCATGCCGCCGCGCGGGCCGCGCAGCGACTTGTGGGTGGTCGTGGTGACGATCTGGGCGTGCGGCACCGGGTCGAAGTCGCCGGTGAGGACCTTGCCGGCGACGAGGCCCGCGAAGTGCGCCATGTCCACCATGAGCGTGGCGCCGACCTCGTCGGCGATCTCGCGCATGATCCGGAAGTTCACGAGACGGGGGTAGGCGGAGTAGCCGGCGACGATGATCATCGGCTTGAACTCGCGGGCGGAGGCGCGCAGGGCCTCGTAGTCGATGAGGCCGGTGGCGGGGTCGGTGCCGTAGGAACGCTGGTCGAACATCTTGCCGGAGATGTTCGGGCGGAAGCCGTGGGTGAGGTGGCCGCCGGCGTCCAGGGACATGCCGAGCATGCGCTGGTTGCCGAAGGCCTGGCGCAGTTCGGCCCAGTCGGCCTCGGAGAGGTCGTTGACCTGGCGGGCGCCGGCCTTCTCCAGGAAGGGGGCCTCGACACGGTCGGCGAGGACGGCCCAGAAGGCCACGAGGTTGGCGTCGATGCCGGAGTGCGGCTGGACGTAGGCGTGGCGGGCCCCGAACAGCTCCCGGGCGTGCTCGGCGGCGAGGGACTCGACGGTGTCGACGTTGCGACAGCCGGCGTAGAAGCGGCGGCCGACGGTGCCCTCGGCGTACTTGTCGCTGAACCAGTTGCCCATGGCCAGGAGGGTGGCCGGGGAGGCGTAGTTCTCGGAGGCGATCAGCTTGAGCATCTCGCGCTGGTCGGCGACCTCCTGGCCGATGGCGTCGGCCACGCGCGGCTCGACGGCGCGGATCACGTCGAGGGCGGAGCGGAAGGCGGTGGACTCGGTGGAGAGGGGCTCGGCTGACATGGGGACCTCCGGACGTTGCGTTCAGCGTTCACGGTACGGCCCAGGCGCACGGCACTCATCTTCCCGGGCCGCTCCCCGATGGTCCGTCCCATCCCAGCGCGCCAGTCACGGCCCGCCGATCACCTTATCGGGCGGCGTCGAGCGGCAGACCCGGACGTCCACCATTCGAACGACGCGGAGACCGGCGGGCCCAGGGCCGCGGGTGTCACAGGATGACGTGCGGCAGGAAGCGGGCGTACTCGTCGGTCACCAGGCCGGAGGACTCCCGGATGCCGAGGCCGGCGGACTCGTTCTCGACCACCCAGGCGCCGAGGACGACATGGTTGCCGTCGAAGGCCGGCAGGGGCGCCAACCCCTGGTAGCAGCAGGGTTCCTCGCGCAGGACCGGGGCACCGCCGGGCTCATGGACGGTGACACCGGCGCCCTCGCGGCCCAGGAGGGGCTTGGAGACGTAGCCGTCGGTGGCGGCCAGTTCGCGGGGGCCGTCGAGATAGGCGGGGAGGAGGTTGGGGTGGCCGGGGTAGAGCTCCCAGAGGACGACGAGCAGCGCCTTGTTGCTGAGGAGCATCTTCCAGGCGGGCTCGATCCACAGGGTGGTGCCGGTGCCGCCGCCGTTGTCGAGGGTGGCGAGGACGTGCGGGGCGAAGCGGTCCGTGGTGAGCCACTCCCAGGGGTACAGCTTGAAGATGCTGCGGATGAAGCGGAGCTTCTTGTCGACGAAGCGCTCGGAGAGGCGGTCCCAGCCGATGTCCTCCATGGAGATCCAGTCGGTGTCGAGCCCGGCCTGCTCGGCGGTCTCCTTCAGATAGGCGACGGTCATCAGGTCCTCGCCGAGTTCGTCGCCCGCGGTGTGCGCGAAGTACAGGGGGCTGCCCGGCGGGAGGAGGTGGGCCTGCTTCTTCCAGGCGTCGACGAGGCGTTCGTGGAGGGAGTTCCACTGGTCGGCGCCCGGGAAGCGTTCCTCCATCCAGAACCACTGGGGGCTGGCCGCCTCGACGAGCGAGGTCGGGGTGTCGGCGTTGTACTCCAGCAGCTTGGCGGGGCCGGTGCCGTCATAGCGCAGGTCGAAGCGGCCGTATATGGAGGGCAGTTCGGCGCGCCGCCGCCACGCCTCGGCGACGAGGCGGGCGAGGCGTGGGTCGGTGATGCCGAGGTCGGCGAAGCGGTCGTGCTCGACGATGTGCGCGGCGGCGGCCAGGCACATGGTGTGCAGTTCCTCGACGACCTCCTCCAGCGCCTCCACTTCGGGCAGCGTGAAGACGTAGTAGGCGCTCTCGTCCCAGTAGGGGCGTAGGGAGTCGTCCGGGTAGCGGGTCAGGGGGTAGATGAGCCCCTGCTCCTCCACCGTCTGCTGCCATCCCGGCCGGGGTTCGATGGTGCGGCGTTCCATGGCTCTGCCTCCCGGGCGGGGTCAGCCGCCGCCGGAGCCGGATCCGGAGCAGCCGAAGCCGTCCCGGTCGACGGCCTCGCTGCGGCTGAAGGTGCCGTAGTCGGCCCGGTTGCCGGTGACGTCGGCGTCGTAGTACCAGGCGGCGTCGACCGTGCCGGGCTGGCTGCGGTTGCCGCTGCTGTTGGTCTTGCGGTTCTTGCCGTACGAAGAGGAGGAGCCGGAGCCGGAGTCGGAGTTGCAGTTCTTGTCGGCGATGACCTTGTAGCCGTTGGCGACGTCGTAGCTGTCGCGGTCCACGCACCGGCGGTCCGGGTCGGATCCGCAGGAGGTGAGGGCCGCGGCGACGACACCCATCCCACCGAGTACGACCGTGCTGGACCGCAGTCGCCTGCGCTGTTCTCCCATGTGCTCCCCCGTCGGGCTGGTGTGCGCGGCCGAGCGGGGCCGGTACGCGGGGACCACCCCCCGAAGCGCCCGGCGCTCGGCACCCGGCTTACCCGGGCTTTATCGGCGCTCAGACTAGTGATCGGTTCAGGCCACAGCCAAACGGCACGGGACGGATACGGGTAGGGAGGGCGCCGGAGCGCGGGGAGGCGGCGGGAGGACAGGGAAAGCCGGCGGGCGGGAGAGCCGGGGGAAGCTGGAGGGAGAGGGAGGGGGAACCGGAGAGCCGGGGGAAGCAGCGGGAGGGGGAGCCTGGGTGCTGAGGGGGGGGAGCCGGGGGCTGGGGCCTTCCACGCGGAACCGCCGGGTCACTGGGTGTCCTTTCGGCGCTGCGGTGCGGGGCGGGTCAGGGATTCGGACGCGGACGCGGACAGGCAACGGGTCGCCTGGGTGTGGAGCGCCTCGGTGAGTTCCGGGGGCGCGTCCGGGGCGAGGCTGAAGTCCGCGTCCACCGAGGTGATCATCCAGGCGAGGTCCCGTGGGGTGTCGGCGCCCAGGTGCAGCAGGCAGCTGTGGTCGTCGAGGGGTTCGAGGACCCCCATGCCGGGCCACACCCGGTCCGCGACCGCGGACACGGGTTCGTGGAGGGTGACGGTGGCGCGGACGGGCCAGGTCCGCGAGGAGAGGCGGTGCGCCAGATACGTCGCCGCGTCGCCCTCGGGGATCGGTCGGGGCGCGAACCGGGGCCCGGTCGGGGTGCGCGGCACGAGCCGGTCGACCCGGAAGGTCCGCCAGTCGGCCCGGTCGAGGTCCCAGGCGACCAGATACCAGCGCCGGTCAAAGCTGACCAGGTTGTACGGCTCGACGCAGCGGACGGCGCGTATGTCGCCGGACCGGGCTGGGTCCGCCCCACGAGCCCCGGCCCGCTCCGTCCGAGGCACCCCTGGGTCGGACCCGTCGTAGCCCGAGCCGCCGCCAACCGTCCTACCGGCAACGGATCCGCCACCCCCGGGCCCACCCCCGTCGGGCGCGCCCTCGACGGCCCCGTCGGCGTCGGCCCAACCGTCTTCATCGCCTGCGTCATCCCCCACCCCCGCGGTCGTCGGCGGCACCGGCGGCTCGGCGGTGTGGGGGCTGGTCACGTGTGGGCTCGTGTAGGTGAAGCGGAGGTGTTCGCGGCGGCGGCAGGCTTCGGCGATGGTCATGAGGGTGTCCGGCGAGACCGTCGGGGCCGGCGCGGCCCCCGCCCGCACCGTGGCGGTGTGGAGGGTGGTGACCCGGTGCCGAAGCCGGGAGGGCAGTACCTGCTCCAGCTTGCTGAGGGCGCGCAGCGAGGCCTCCTCGATGCCCGCGACCGTACCGTCGGCGGCTGTGCGCAGCCCGACGACCACCGCCACGGCCTCCTCGTCGTCCAGCAGCAGCGGCGGCAGACTCGCCCCGGCGCCGAGCCGGTAGCCCGCGGCGCCCCGGGCGGCGTGCACGGGGTAGCCGAGGTCGCGCAGCCGTTCGACGTCGCGGCGCAGGGTGCGGCGGCTGACGCCCAGGTGCTCGGCGAGTTCCGCGCCGGAACGGTCGCGTTCTCGGTGGGTCTGCAGCAGGGCGAGCAGTCTCAGCAGTCGCCCGGAGGTCTCCAGCATGGTCACGAGACTGCCGCGTTCTTAGGCCCGAAGGTGACCTAACCGGTCCCTAGCGTCGCTGCCATGACGAATCCGATGCCCGGCGGACACGCCGTTCAGGACACCCCCGCCACGCCCGCGCACCCCACCGATGAAGCCCTGCGCCCCTTCCGTATCGACATCCCCCAACTCCAGCTGGACGATCTCCACGCGCGGCTCGCGGGCGCGCGGTGGCCCGACGAGTTGCCCGGTGTCGGCTGGAGCCGTGGCGTGCCGGTGGGCTACGCGAAAGAGCTCGTGGAGTACTGGCGTACCGGGTTCGACTGGCGGGCCCAGGAGGCGCTGCTGAACTCGTACGAGCAGTGGACGACGACGGTGGACGGGCAGAACGTGCACTTCCTCCATGTGCGTTCGCCGGAGCCGGACGCCACGCCGTTGCTGTTGCTTCACGGCTGGCCCGGCTCCGTCGTGGACTTCCTGGACGTCATCGGGCCGTTGTCCGATCCGCGGGCGCACGGTGGCGACCCGGCGGACGCGTTCCATCTGGTCGTCCCGTCGCTGCCGGGGTTCGGTTTCTCCACCCCACTGGCGGGCCCCGGTATGAACGCGGCCCGGATGGCCGGCATTCTCGCCGGGCTGATGTCCCGTCTCGGCTACGGCCGTTACGGCGTGCAGGGCTACGACACCGGTTCCTGGGTGGCCCCCGAGATCGGCAAGCAGGCCCCGGACCGGGTGATCGGCATCCATATGAACGCCGTGATCGCCTTCCCGGTGGGCGCGGAGGGCGAGACGGACGGCCTCAGCGAGGTGGAGCAGCGGCGCTGGCAGACCATGCAGGATTTCAATGACGGCTACCTGCAGTGCAACTCCAAGCGCCCGCAGACCGTGGCGTACGCCCTCACCGACTCGCCTGTGGGCCAGCTGACCTGGATCGTGGATAAGTTCAAGGAACTCACCGACCCGGAGGACGGACTGCCCGAGGACAGCGTCGACCGGGACCGGATGCTGACGAATGTCTCGCTGTACTGGTTCACCGGCACCGCCGCCTCCGCCGCCCAGGTCTACTACGAGGAGATCTCCGCGAACACCTGGGAAGCGGACGGCGCTTGGGACGGGGCGAGCGAGTGGGCGGAGGCGGCCGGTGGTCATCGCGTCCCCACCGGCGTGCTCGTCTCCGCACACGATGTGACGGTCCGGCGCTGGGCCGAGCGTGACCACCACATCGTGCGGTGGACGGAGCTGGACCGAGGTGGTCATTTCCTCGCCATGGAGGCGCCGGAGGCTTTGGTCGCCGACGTCCGGGCGTTCTTCCGGACGGTACGCGGGGAGGAGACGGAGGTACCGCCGGTCGTCCGCTGAGGCGCTGAGGCGCTGAGGCCCGGCTACCCGGTGGGCGGGGGGACCACCGTGATGCCGGCGAGGATGAGGGTGATCCCGGCGAGGAACTGCTCACGGTCGTCGTGCCCACGCAGTCATCGCCTTCGCCGAGGGCGACCCGGCCCTCGCCCGGATCGCACGGGAGTTCGTGGGCTGGGCGCCCGAACTCACCGCGCTGATCAGCGAGAGCGACACCGCGCCGGTGCTGCGCTCCCACCACGCCCCGCCGAGGGGCCACCGCTGGGAGCGGGTGCCGGGCGTGACCCTGCTCGGCGACGCCGCCCACCTCACGGCCCCGAACGGCGACGGTGCCAACCTGGCCATGCTCGACGGCGCCGAACTCGGCAAGGCCCTCGCCGCGCACCCCGACGACATCGAGGCCGCGCTCACCGAGTACGAGCAGGTCATGTTCACGCGCAGCGCCGAGGTGCCCACCTTCGAGGGAGCCGATCTGCACAAGATCGACTCCGAGAGCAACACGGCCCCCTGGCTCCTGCGGGCCTTCCTGGAGCACGAGAAGGACGGGCGGGGCTGAGTGGCTCGGTCGGTTCAGCCCCGTACGCAGGTCGTGCCCGACGGGCACAGCGACGTCACCGCGTTGGTGACGGGCTCGCGGAGGTCGGTGAGGGAGGTCGACTCGGGGGCGCTGAAGCGCACGCCGTAGGGCTTGCCGTCGGGGGCCAGGAAGCGGTGGTCGATGACCCGGCGGGGGCCGGCGCCGCTCTCGCCGTCGAAGCGGTAGACGACCTCGGAGTAGACATCCTCCTCGGAGCGGTCGAGGACCCGGTAGCCGGGGAGGCGGGCGAAGCCGTAGTTCGCGTTCTCGGCGTCGTCCATGGAGGCCGCGGGGCTCTCCTCCATGACCTCGAACAGTTGGAGGACCCGGGTGCCGTCCGGGGACTTGTACGTCACGACCGCCGGCTTGCCGTCGGGCTGCTTCGCCGTGCGGGTCCAGCCGGAGGGAACGTCGACGGTGAAGCCTGCGGGGTCCTCGGAGCGCACATAGCCGGGTGCGACGTCGGCCGGGGTCCCGCCGGAAGCACCGGACGAGCCACCGCCACCGCCCCCGCCTCCGTCACCACTCCCGTCACCGCTTCCGCCCGCACCCCCGCTCGTGAAGCCGCCCGTCCCCCCGTCCGCGCCTCCGGACGAGTCCTGCCCGGTGTCGCTGCCGCCCTTCGCGCCTGCCTCCGGGGCGGAGGGTGACGGGGTCGGCGAGGACGGGTGCGCGGCGGTCGTACGGTTCTTCGTGTCACCGTCCGGACCCACCAGGGTCCATACGCCGAGACCGGCGCCGCCGCCGAGCAGGGCCGCGAGGGCGATCACCAGAGCCATACGCCACACGTTGACGGGTGCGGGCGGGTCGTCCACCCAGCGTCCGGTTGTCGGATCCCAGCGCGCCATCAAGTCCCCCTTGCCGTCGCGGGCGTTCACGACTGCGTCGACACGCGTGCGCGTGAACGCGTTTGACGACGATAGCGGCGTAAACGCCGACAGGCCCCGTCCCGGGCGAAACCGGGACAGAGCCTGTGCGAGCCCGCTATGGAACCGTGACGCCCCGCCTCAGGGGCGACGGCGGGGCCAACGGTGTGGGGGAACCGCTCAGATGAGGCCGAGCGCGCGGACCGCCTCGCGCTCCTCCTCGAGCTCCTTGACGGAGGCGTCGATACGGGCGCGGGAGAACTCGTTGATCTCCAGGCCCTGGACGATCTCGTACTTGCCGTCCTTCACGGTGACCGGGAAGGAGGAGATGAGGCCCTCGGCCACACCGTACGAACCGTCGGACGGGATGCCCATGGAGGCCCAGTCGCCCTCGGCGGTGCCGTTGACCCAGGTGTAGATGTGGTCGATGGCGGCGTTGGCGGCCGAGGCCGCCGAGGAGGCGCCGCGGGCCTCGATGATGGCGGCGCCGCGCTTGGCGACGGTCGGGATGAAGTCCTCCGCGAGCCACTTCTCGTCGTTGACGACCTCAGCGGCGTTCTTGCCGGCGACCGTGGCGTGGAAGATGTCGGGGTACTGGGTGGCGGAGTGGTTGCCCCAGATCGTGAGCTTCTTGATCTCGGAGACCGGGACGCCGGTCTTCTTCGACAGCTGGGTCAGCGCGCGGTTGTGGTCCAGGCGGGTCATCGCGGTGAAGCGCTCGGCCGGTACGTCCGGCGCGGCGGCCTGGGCGATGAGGGCGTTGGTGTTGGCCGGGTTGCCGACGACGAGGACGCGGATGTCGTCCGCGGCGTGGTCGTTGATGGCCTTGCCCTGCGGCTTGAAGATGCCGCCGTTGGCCTCCAGCAGGTCGCCGCGCTCCATACCCTTGGTACGGGGGCGGGCGCCGACGAGCAGGCCCACGTTGGCGCCGTCGAAGGCGACGTTCGGGTCGTCCGTGATGTCGATGCCGGCGAGGAGCGGGAAGGCACAGTCGTCGAGCTCCATGGCGGTGCCCTCGGCGGCCTTCAGCGCCGGCGTGATCTCCAGCAGGCGGAGCTTGACCGGCACGTCCGCGCCGAGCAGCTGGCCGGAGGCGATGCGGAAGAGCAGGGCGTAACCGATCTGGCCGGCCGCGCCGGTGACGGTGACGTTCACGGGAGTGCGGGTCATGGCGTTCTCCGTATGACAGCTGGCGGTGGGGCGTCCCTGCCCCGGACGTTTGATCGATCTCTTGGCATCAAGAGAGATCGGTGGTCAGGCTATCGCGCATCCAGGATCCCCGACGGCCGGGTTCGTGTGGCCCACCACACACGGCCCGTCCCAGGCGCGCCGCCCTACAAGAAAAGGCGGCCGCCGGTCCGAGGGGGGGGTGGACCAATGGCGGCCGCCGGTGGGGGTGCCGGGCCGGGAGAGACCAATCTCCCGGGCGGGCCGGACTCCCGTGGGGGTACCTTCCGCCTGCCCAGGCAACCGGAAGGCATGCCCATCAATTTCCAACTACTTTGAGAGCGACCGAGATCACTGACGGTCACGAAGTAGCAGGGGGCTGTTCAGGGGGTTGTCCGTTCGAAGCACCTCTCGGCCGCCGGGCCGTGCGCATGCGGCGCACCCGAGGTGGGCCCGGCCCTCCGGAACCGCCCTCAACGGCCGCCCACGACGGCCACTCTGGGCTCGTCGGTGACAGCGGAAGCCGCCCTCTCCCGCCGTCGGCCAGGCACGTCAACCGCCCGACGCCTGAG
Organism: Streptomyces neyagawaensis; assembly: GCF_023516595.1. Lineage (GTDB taxonomy): Bacteria > Actinomycetota > Actinomycetes > Streptomycetales > Streptomycetaceae > Streptomyces > Streptomyces neyagawaensis. The sequence goes on from NZ_JAMGBG010000032.1 coordinate 139,242, forward strand.
CCGGGCAGCGCCCTCCGCCGCCCGGCTCACCCTGCATGTCAGCCCCTCCGGCCCCTGAGCCCCTCCAGCCCCTGAGCCGCTTCGGCCCGTCAGCCCTGGCGCCTTCTCAGTTCGTGCAGCCCTTCTCGCCCGTGGCCAGCGTTACGCATGCCGTGGCGTCGCCCGCGTCCTTGACCGCGACCATCGACGTGTACGCGATGTTGTCGCCGGGCTCCTCGACCGCCGCTGTCTGCTTGACCTTGCCGGCCGTCACACGCACCTTGTCGCCCTGGGCCGCCAGCGTGATGCGGGCCCAGGCCGCGCGGCAGTTCTGGCTGTAGCGGACCTCGACCCGGGCCGTGCCGACGGTGGCCTCGTCCGCGGTCTTCACGACACCCGTCGTGCACCCCATGGTCTCGGGGTCCTTGCCGGTGCAGTCGGCACCCGCGCACTTGACGCCGGCCGGGAGGTCGGGTTCCGTGCCGACCCCGGTCGAAGCGTTCGCCGGCGGCTTGTTCCCGGCCTCGCTTCCACCGTCCCCCTGGGTGAGGAAGAACGCCGCCGCGATCACGACGAGCGCCCCCACGGCTCCCGCGAGGAACATCGTCACGCGTCGCCCAACCCCCGAGTGGCCGCCGTCGGGACGGCCGGTGCCGCCGGGCGGCGGTCCGAAGACGCCGGACGGAGCCGCCGCGCCACCGCCCGCGCCGGCCGCCGACCCCGACGAGGACGCCGAGGAGACCGACGCGGCCGGGGTCGGCGGAGTGGACGACGTTCCGGCCGGACCCGAGGCGGACGAGGGCGAGGTGGCCCCCCAGTTGACGCGTGGGGCACTCGCGGCCGCCCCCGGCCCGCCCCCTCCGTACCGGGACGACGAGGACGAGGATGAAGATGAGGACGAACTCCCGTACGACGGACGGGACGTGCGCTCCTCCTCCGGCCCGCGCGGCTGCGGCGGAACCGTCGGCGAGACGCCCGCCGGACCCGCGATGCCCGGTGTCGCCGTCACGCTCCGGCCCGCCCTGGCGTTCTGGCCGCCCTTGACGATCGCCTGGCCACCGGTCTCGCCCAGCGCGGCGCGCGCCTGGGAGATGCGGATGGCCTCCATGGTCATGTCGTGGCGCATCTCCGAGCGGCTCCAGGCACGCTCGGCCAGCTCCCACATGGTCGTCAGATGAACGGGGTTGGTGCCGGTCACCTCGGCCAACGCGACGATCGCGCCTTTCGGCGCGAGCAGTCTTCCGTTGAGATACCTCTCCCATGACGTCTTGCTGTAGCCCGTACGGTCGGCCACCGCGGCGATGCTCAGTCCACCGCGGTCGACGAGTCTGCGCAGCTGACTCGCGAACTCCTTGACCTGTGGATCGAGTTCATCCGGCAAGGCCCTCCAACGAGGCATTGATTCCCCCCTCTTCCCCCTGAGCGTTTCTGTCCATGCCCCCCGTGCCGACTATCCGTGTGCCGCGCATGATGCCCTCGCTGAATCCTGGTCCGTGACCGAGCCCGAGGCCCTCTTCCGCACCCCGTTCTGGCCTACCCATTGGGATGCGCCCGGCCGGGATGCCAGTTCCCGGAAAAGGGGCGCGCGGGAGCATTTCGGGCTGGGCGCACCCCCTCGCGCGCCCCCTGCCGGTCCGTGGTCCAGTGTCCCACCGCCATCCCGGCTTTCCGGGCGGAATGACAGATCCCCGCGCGGGCCGTCCCGGACCGTCCCAAAAGCTCACGTTAGCCCTGGCACCGAGCCGATCGTCGGTAAATCCTCGAACTCGCCAACACATCGGCCCGACCACCGCACAGGCACGGCCACCCACGCCGAACAGGCTTACGGAAGTAGCACGGGCATCCTGCGCATCGGTGACGGTCGGAAGGTCATACGGGGATCAGGGGGATCACATGCAACTCAAGGCCAGGCTGCTGCTCGCGGCCGTCGCCGTGACGGCCTCGGCCGGGCTCGCGCTCGGTACCGCCGCTCCGCTCGCCACGGCCTCCGGGCCGCATGTCGTCGACGGTTCGGGCGCCGCGTACAACGACTGGGGCGACGAGGGCACGCTGTCCGTGAACAGCCACTCCAGGAGCAACGCGACCCGGCTGTGGCAGAGCGTCCTCTACGCCGACGGCGCCAAGTGGAAGGACTCGGGCGGCACTCTGCACGCCTTCACCCCGTGGGACATCGACGGGATCTTCGGCTGGAAGACGCGCTCGGCGACGAAGTACTGGCAGGCGCAGGAGGAGCTGGAGGACATCGACGGCATCGTCGGCCAGGAGACCTTCGGGCAGGCGGACGGCTTCCTCGACGGGCCGTACGCCGACGGCCTGGTCACGTACACGGGCACCGTGAACCAGGTGACCTTCAAGCGGCTCGACGGGAAGTACTACGTCCGGGTCGGCTCGAAGTGGAAGCTCGCCGCGTACGACTGGCGCAGCTGAGGTCGGGGCGGCCCGGCGGCGCGCCGCACAATGCCACCCGGCTGCCCCCGGCTGCCCCCGGGGTGCCGCCGGGCTGCCGACCGCCCGCGTCGGGGGGGACGTCACGACAGCGTGGCGGCCCCCAGCAGCGCGGCTCCGACGAGGACCAGGGCGGCGAGGACGGCGAGCGCGGCGTAGAGCGCGAGACGTCCCGGCCGGTGTGACGCCGACTCCTCGGCGGGGGCGTCCCACCAGGGCAGCGTGGGGTCGTCCTCGTACGCCTCCGCCTCCGCTTCCGCCGCCCTCGCGCCGGCCGACGACGGGTCCGGGGTCACCGCCGGTGCCGGCGGGCGCGGCCAGACCCGTACGGCCAGCTCCCAGCGCACCCCGAAGCGTTCGGCGTCCTCCCCGGCGACCTTGCACAGGGCGACGACGGCCTGGCGGGGCGGGGGCTGGGTCGCGTTGAGATAGCGCTGCCAGGAGGACTTGCTGTAGGCGGTGCGCGCGCCGAGGGCGACCAGGCTGAGCCCCGTACGGTCCTTCAGCAGCCGCATCTGCTCGACGAAATGCTGCACCTCCGGGGGAAGTCCGTCCGGCAGCGGCTGCCAGGCGCTCATCGACTGCCTCCTGGGCTCGGTCGGGGTCTGAGCAAGTGACGACGGCCGTGGGCGGACCGGTTCCCGTCGGCGCGGTCACCGGCTCGGGCGCGTGGGGCGACGGCAGGGCGTGCCGGAGCGCGAAGGGCGCGCGGCGGGGTACGGGGGCGGCACGCACGCGGAGATGACCTGCGGGTGCCGACGTCGTGGCCGGGTGGGGACACCTCGGCGGAATTGTCACTTCCGTGCCACAGCGGGTCGGCAGCTGTTGAACGGGGCGTTCGCCGTGCACGAGGGTGGATCGCGACGGCGGTCCGTCCTGACTCGGGGGAGGGGACGGGCCGCCGTCTTCGCGTCCGTCAGCCGGTCTCGTCGCCGACGGTGAAGTGCAGGGTGTCCTTGAGGAAGGGGATCTCCAGCAGCGGCTTCGGCTGTGCCATCAGCGCGAGGAGCACGATGGCGGAGCCCAGCGCAATGTAGGTGACCATGTCGGTGAAGCGGGAGCGGACGGCGAGCATGCCGACGTCCGGGACCAGCCAGCGCAGCAGCGCCCCGGCGAGCAGCGCGGACCCGATCAGGATCGTGCCGAGCCGGAACGCGTCGAACGCGGTGAGCAGCAGGCCGAGGCCCACGGTGCAGAGCACGGCGAGGATCGGCCACTGCCGGGCGGGCGCGGGCGCGTTCCGGGGGGCGGCCCTGCCGCCGCCCTCGGGCCGGGCGGTGTCCCGGGTGAACATCGGGAAGCGCCGGGTGACCCGGACGGGCTTGCCGTCGGCGTCGGGCGCGCTGATGGGATCCCGCACCTCGATCTCGTCCGGCGTGCCACCCGTCACCGCCGCCCCCTGCTTCTCCGTCTCCCTCACGCGCCCCGACATCTCCACCCTCTCCGCCACACCCGACGCCACGGCCCGGCCCGATTCAGCGGACGCACCCGACGTCACGGCCTCGCCCGACTCCCCGGACGCACCCGAGGCCGCGGGCCTGCCCGACTCCGCGGGCGCGCCCGGGCGCTCAGACCTACCCGTCCCTCGGGACGAGCCCGGCGTCTTGGTCGCGTCCGACTTCACCGACGCACTCCGCGACTCGCCTGATGCACCCGGCTCGACCGAGGCGCCCGCCCCGGCTGACGCACTCGACTTGGCCGACGCACTCGCATCGGCCCGCGCCTGCGGCCTACCCGGTGTCGCCGACCCGCCCGGCTTCCCCGACGTACCCGGTGCATCCGGCGTACCCGGCGTGCTCGACGCACCCGGTGTCCCCGACCCGGTCGGAGTCCGTGGCGTGCTCGGCTTCGCCGATGCCCGGGGCGTTCCCCGGACCTCGGCCTTTCCCGACGCCTTGTCGTCAGCCGGCACTGCGCTCCGCCGCCTCGACCACGTTGACGAGCAGCTGGGCCCGGGTCATGGGGCCGACGCCGCCGGGGTTGGGGGAGATCCAGCCGGCGACCTCGGCGACACCGGGGTGCACATCGCCGACGATCTTGCCCTCGGCGGAGCGGGAGACACCGACGTCGAGAACGGCGGCGCCCGGCTTCACGTCCTCGGGGCGGACCAGGTGCGCGGAGCCGGCGGCGGCGACGATGATGTCGGCGCGCTTGAGGTGGGCGGCCAGATCACGCGTACCGGTGTGGCACTGCGTGACCGTCGCGTTCTCGCTGCGCCGGGTCAGCAGCAGCGGCATCGGGCGACCGATGGTCACACCACGGCCGACGACCACGACCTCGGCGCCCTTGATCTCCACGCCGTAGTGGCGGAGCAGGGTGAGGATGCCGTTCGGGGTGCAGGGCAGCGGGGCGGGCTCGTTCAGGACGAGGCGCCCGAGGTTCATCGGGTGGAGGCCGTCGGCGTCCTTGTCGGGGTCCATCAGTTCGAGGATGCGGTTCTCGTCGATGCCCCGGGGAAGGGGCAGCTGGACGATGTAGCCGGTGCAGGCGGGGTCCTCGTTGAGCTCCCGCACCACCGCCTCGATCTCTTCCTGGGTGGCGGTCGCGGGCAGTTCGCGCTGGATGGAGGCGATGCCGACCTGCGCGCAGTCGCGGTGCTTGCCGGCGACGTACTTCTGGCTGCCGGGGTCTTCCCCGACGAGGATCGTGCCGAGGCCGGGCGTGACGCCCTTCTCCTTCAGCGCCGCCACGCGGGCGGTCAGATCGGACTTGATCGCGGCTGCGGTGGCCTTGCCATCGAGAATCTGGGCGGTCATGGGCCCAATCTTCGCGGATGACGGGCTCCCGGTTCCAATCCGGCCGCCCCTCGGACACCCACGGCCGGTCCGCCGCCTGGTACGCCGCCGGTCCGTCGCCGTTCCGCCGCCTTGTCAGCCGCCGGTCCGTCGCCAGGTCAGCCGACTGATCGGATGATCGGTCGACCGCTCGATCAACTGATCGATCGGCCGACGAAGCGCAGGCGTTCGCAGAGGATTCGCGGGGGGCGCGAGGGGGGTTCGCGGAGGGCCCGCACACGCTCCAGCGGAAGCCCTCGGCGAGGGCGTCCCGCCATGCCCCGACCGCCCCGCCACCCCCTGTCCGACAAGATCGGATGTGTTGCACTTGCACAACGTCCCCGGAATCCGGCTGGACATCCGAGCGGGCATATAAAACGATTGGGGCACAGTGCCGCGGGCACTGCCGGGGGGCGTGACCACAACAGAGCAGGGCATTCCTCCGACCCGTGCCGCGCGTCCCCGCACAAGGCAACGGAGGAGACCCGCCATGAGCTTCGGTGACCCGAACAACCCCTACGGCCAGCCCCAGCAGCAGCCGTCCCCGGGCTACGGCTACCCGCAGCAGAACCAGCCCCAGCAGCCCGGCTACGGCTACCCGACCGCCCCGCCGGTCTCGCAGGGGTACGGCGGCGGGTACCCGGGCGGCGCGCCCACCACCATGCCCAGCACGGTCAGCGCGGCCCGTGTGATGCTCTGGGTCATCGCCGGTCTCCAGGTGATCGGCATACTGCTGTACGCGATCGGCGCGGTGGCCATCAGCGCGGCGAGCGACAGCGCCGAGGACCCGGCGCTGAAGGACGCGCTCGGTAACGTCCCGGTCGGCATGATGTGGGCGATCTCCGTGTTCGCCGTGGGCTGGCTCGTCTACGCGATCATGCTCGCGGTGAAGTTCAAGAGCGGCGGCAACGGCGTACGCGTCGCCGCGCTGGTCTTCGGCATCATCACCGCCGTCCTGAGCATCTACCCGTTCTTCCTGATCGGTCTGGTCCACCTGGTGCTGGGCATCCTGATAGCCGTCTTCGCCGGCAACGCCAACGGCAAGGCGTGGTTCAACCGCCCGCGCTACTGAGCCGCCGAGCCCACGAAGGGCCGTACCCCGTCCGAGGGGTACGGCCCTTCGGCGCTTCCGGAGACACGGGACACCGGAGACCGGAGACACCGGAGACACCGGAGACACCGCCAGACGTACGGCTGCGGCTTCCCGGCGGTCAGAACGGGCAGGCCCCGTCGGTCGGGCGAGGTGAGAGTGAGCGCACCTGGTTCGGTCCCGTCCGGGTCTGGCCGGGGCGGAGCACATGGCTGGGAGTACCGGTCACGCAGTAGTCGACGGTCGTGCTGTTGGTGACCTCGCCGACCGCCACGGGAGAGGCGAAGAAGACGCTCGATCCCTGCGCCAGCCGGTAGGTGCGGCCCGCGCCGTTCGGCACCTCGGACATGCAGACGAACCCCCGGGGACAGGGCACGGCGGCCGTGCTCCCCGCGGCGGCGGTGTCGGTGGCGGTCGCCACGCCGGTCATCCCCGTACCGAGGACGACGGCGAGCACTCCGCCGACGGCCGCTGTCCGACGTATCCGGCCCGACCTGTTGCGCATGAGAAACCCCCTGAGACCCGTGCGAGTGGGCTGACCTCTCGAGCCTCGCAGCGGAACGGGCGCCTCTGTACCGGGGTATCGGCCATTCCTCATGCCCCGCCTCGTGCGCACCGGCGGCACCGGCCGCACCGGGACCAAGGACGGGCGGGGCCGAGAACGGGCGAGTCCGAGAACAGGCGGGTCCGAGAACAGGCGAGTCCGAGAACGCGCGGGGGCGCGCCGCGTCGAGCGGCGCGCCCCTTCTGCTCCGCCGTCCGGCGGTCCGTGTCCGGGTCAGTGTCCGTGTCAGTGGAAGAAGTGCCGCGTCCCCGTGAAGTACATGGTGACGCCCGCCTTCTGCGCGGCCTCGACGACCAGTTCGTCGCGGACCGAGCCGCCGGGCTGCACGACGGCCTTGACGCCGGCCTCGGTGAGGATCTCCAGCCCGTCCGGGAACGGGAAGAAGGCGTCGGAGGCGGCGTACGAGCCCTGTGCCCGCTCGGCGCCGGCCCGCTCGACGGCGAGCTTCGCGGAGTCCACACGGTTGACCTGGCCCATGCCGACGCCGACCGAGGCGCCGTCCTTGGCGAGGAGGATCGCGTTGGACTTGACCGCGCGGCAGGCCCGCCACGCGAAGGCCAGCTCCGCCAGTTCCTCGGCGGAGAGGGCCTCGCCGGTCGCGAGCGTCCAGTTCGCCGGGTCGTCGCCGTCGGCCTGGAGCCGGTCCGTCACCTGGAGGAGGGCACCGCCGTCGATCGGCTTGACCTCGGCGGGGTGGGAGGGCGCGGCCGGGGCCTTCAGCACGCGGATGTTCTTCTTCTTGGCGAGGGCGTCGAGGGCGCCCTCCTCGTAGTCCGGCGCGACGATGACCTCGGTGAAGATCTCGGCGACCTGCTCGGCCATTTCCTTGCTCACCGGCCGGTTGACGGCGATGACGCCTCCGAACGCGGACAGCGGGTCGCAGGCGTGCGCCTTGCGGTGCGCCTCGGCGACGTCCGCGCCGATCGCGATGCCACAGGGGTTGGCGTGCTTGATGATCGCGACGCAGGGCTCGTCGTGGTCGTACGCGGCACGGCGGGCGGCGTCCGTGTCCGTGTAGTTGTTGTACGACATCTCCTTGCCGTGCAGCTGCTCGGCCTCGGCGAGACCGCTGCCGGTGCCGTCGACGTAGAGGGCCGCGGGCTGGTGCGGGTTCTCGCCGTAGCGCAGGGTGCTCTTGCGCTCCAGGGCCGCGGCGATGAACTCGGGGAACGGCGAGTCGTCGGCGGGCGCGTAGGCCGAGGCGAACCAGGAGGAGACGGCGATGTCGTACTCGGCGGTGTGGCGGAACGCCTCGGCGGCCAGCCGCTTGCGGGCGGCGAGGTCGAAGCCGCCGTCCTTGACGGCCGTCAGGACGTCCGCGTACCGGGCGGGGCTGGTGACCACCGCGACCGACGGGTGGTTCTTGGCGGCCGCGCGCACCATCGACGGGCCGCCGATGTCGATCTGCTCCACGCACTCGTCCGGGGTGGCGCCGGAGGCGACGGTCTCGCGGAACGGGTACAGGTTCACGACGACCAGGTCGAACGGCTCCACGCCCAGCTCGGCGAGCTGGCGCCGGTGGTCCTCCAGACGGAGGTCGGCGAGGATGCCCGCGTGCACCTTGGGGTGCAGCGTCTTGACGCGGCCGTCCAGGCACTCGGGGAAGCCGGTCAGCTCCTCGACCTTGGTGACGGGGACACCGGCGCCGGCGATGCGCCCGGCGGTCGACCCGGTGGAGACGAGCTCCACGCCCGCCTCGTGCAGGCCACGGGCGAGCTCCTCGAGCCCGGTCTTGTCGTAGACGCTGACGAGCGCGCGACGGATGGCCCGCCTGCCGCTCTCGGCCGTGACAGTGCTGTCGGCGGTCACTGGATAACTACCTTTCGTCCCTCAATGCGATAGCCGTTGCGGGCGAGCCGCCCCACGACATCGACGAGCAGCCTTCGCTCGACTTCCTTGATGCGCTCGTGCAGAGCGCTCTCGTCGTCCTCGTCCCGGACCTCCACCACGCCCTGGGCGATGATCGGTCCGGTGTCGACGCCGTCGTCGACGAAGTGGACGGTGCAACCGGTGACCCTGGCGCCGTACGCGAGCGCGTCACGCACACCGTGGGCTCCGGGAAAACTGGGCAGGAGGGCGGGGTGCGTGTTCACGAACCGCCCGCCGAACCGGGCGAGGAACTCCTTGCCCACGATCTTCATGAACCCTGCGGAGACGACCAGATCCGGCTCGTACGCGGCGACGGCCTCGGCGAGCGCCGCGTCCCACTCCTCACGGGTGCCGTGGTCCTTGACGCGGCAGACGAACGTCGGCAGCCCGGCGCGCTCGGCCCGGGCGAGCCCTTCGATGCCGCCGCGGTCGGCCCCGACGGCCACGATCTCGGCGCCGTAGGCCTCGACGCCGGTCTCGGCGATGGCGTCGAGCAGCGCCTGGAGGTTGGTGCCGGATCCGGATACCAGCACGACGAGGCGCTTGGCCACGGGCTTGGCGGCCACGGTGGGACCCTTTCTGCGGTTCTGGTCCCGTGCGGGTGCGCACGGGCTCCTGGGGGCCGCTCCACGGTCATGCGGAGCGATCCGGCCCGCCGGGACCGTACTTGTACATTCATACGAATGCTTTACGTCCCCCCATACGGGGAAGTCTACGAACCGGCCGACCGGCAGCAACGATACCGGCACACCCGGCGGCCCCCGTGGGACGGGGGCGTGGCCGGAAGGTAGCGTCTGCGAGGAGCGGGCCCGGGAAGGCGGTCGGGAACGCGGCCGGTGCGCGGGGCGTTCACGAAGTGACAGCTCATGCCGTACCAGCCGAGTCCACCGCCGGACCCGACACGCTCAGCACCGTGTTCAGCCGACGCCGCCGACGCCGCCGACATTGACCTGTTCACCGCTGGGTCCACCGCCGTATCACCGCCGAATCGACAACCGACGCGGCTGCCGATCCGACTGCCGCTCGACAGTCGATCCGCCAGCCGTACCGACAGCCGTACCGACAGCCGTATCACCAAGGGGAAGACGCACTCCTGATGCCGGACCGCAGCCTCCGCCTTCCTTCGCTCCTGCTGCGCGAGCGGAGCTCCTCTCCCACGCCTCCGCGCGAGAGCGAGGACGCCGCCGAGCGGCCCGGGCAGCCGGGGTCGTCTGGGTCCGGTGGTTCCTCCGGATCCGCGGGCTCCTCAGGTTCCTCCGGTTCCTCCGGTTCCTCCGGTTCCTCCGGTTCCTCCGAGGACAATCCGTTCGCGCCGCCTCCGGAGGGTGCGCCCGATCGGCCGTGGCAGCCTCGGCGGCCCGCGGGCGGCCAGGGTTCCGACGGCGGTCACGGCGGGGGTCACGGCGGGGGTGGTCACTCGCCGTGGGGCAGTCAGTGGAGCGACCGGCAGCCCGGCCGCTCCACCGGTGGGCATTTCGGTGAACGTCCCGGTGGGCAGGGCCAGGGCGGTCCCGGTGGTCCCGGCGGTCCGGGTCAGGGCCAGGAGGGCGGTCCGGGCGCCGGAATGCGCTGGGACCCGACGGACCCCGCCCAGCGTCGCGCGCGGTACGCGCTGCTCTCCGGGATGTGGGCCTTCTTCTTCGCCCTCTTCGCCTGGCCGTACGTGGCTCTGCTGCTCGGCTCGCTGGCCCTGTACTGGGCGATCAGCGCCTTGCGCGCCAAGCCGCGGACGCCGGACCCCGACGCTCCGGCCCGCCCCGAGGTGAGCGGCCGCCCCCAGCGGACGGCGGCCATCAGCGGCCTCGTGACGGCCTCCCTCGCCCTGACCGTCGTGATCGCCACGTTCACGACCCAGTTCGTGTACCGGGACTACTACACCTGCGTGAACGACGCCCTCACCACAGCCTCCGAGAAGTCCTGCAAGGAGCTCCTCCCGGAGGGCCCGGTACGGGACATGCTGGGCAGCGCGCAGCAGTAGGCGGTGGACAGCGGGGCGAACGGCGGTGAGGGCGGGGATCAGGAGGCTTGGTCGGGTGCCTTCGCCGTCGTCGGCTCGCCGGGGCCGAGAGGTCGGTCCGGGTGATCCGACACCTCGGTACGGTCCCCGGCACCCCCTTCGTGGAGGGGCCGGTCCGAAGCGCGGTCCGGGTGAGCCTCGGCCGTGGAGACCAGGGCGGCCAACGGCAGGTCCGCGAAGCGCTCCCGCGGTGCCGCCGCGTCCAACGCCGCCTCCAACTCCCGCGGAAACACGGCCGGCACCGCCGAACCCGGCCCCGCATCCACCACCCCTCGCTTCCGCTCCGCCCCGCCCGGCCTCCTCATCGACCGCGCCGCCTCCGCACGTACCTCCTTGCGCCGGAACAGACCACCTCTCCTTCCGGTCCTTCCGGTCCGCTCCGCCACGCGACCTTCCGCAGCGGGCCGCCGCACGGTCGTCATGACCGGGCCCGCATCCCCGTCCACGCCCGAGGGCTTCCCGTGTGCGCGGGCGCGCCACCCGCGTGACGAGAGGGCGACGGGCAGGGCGACGGTGGCCACCCAGGCGCCGGCCGCTCCGCCGGTCTGCCACCAGAGGGGGCCGACGTGGCTGAGCGCGGCCACTCCGAGGGGGCCGCTGGCGAGGACGGTCAGCAGGGCTACGGCAACGGCGCACAGGGCGGCGGCGACGAGGGCGGCAGCCGCGGTACGGCGCACGGACCACGGAGCGCCCCGTTCGGCCGCGGCTCGCGCCCCCGTGAACCACCCCACGGTCGCCCCGGCGGCCAGCGGCACCACCCCCACCGCCCAGGTCAGCGCCGTACCGCCCGTCGGCACCGCCGCCAGCAACGGGAACGGCGGCAGCAGAGCGGTCGGCGCCGTCGCCGACAGGGGCGCCACGACGTACCCGGCGCCCAGGACGAACCCGGGGCCCAGCGCATAGGCCGCCGCCCACACCGCCGCGTTCGGCAGCAGGGCCGCACAGAGCATCAGTACGGCGAAACGACCCGACCAACCCTCCGTGAGCTGCGGGAACGACGCGCGGACCGCGTCACCGTGCCCCACCAGGGACACCGCGACGAGCAGCGCCCCGCCGCCGACCAGCGCCAGCGCCCCGGCTCCGGCGGCCCTCCCTGCGGCGGCCAGCACCTGCCGTCGGCCTTCCGTCTCCAGCGCGCCACCGAGGGGCGCGGGCAGGGGCAGCAGGGGGCGCCCGTGTGCCGCCCACACCCCTGTGCCCGCCGCGAGCGCCGCCAGCGCCGGTACGCACACCACCGCCCACCACCACGAGGGCCGCAGCGCACCACCCGACGCGTACAGCGTGACCACCCCGCCGACGGCCGTGTAGCCCGCGACGAGCCCGGCCCAGGTCGCACGCGCGGCGGCACCGACGCCGTCCCCCGCATGGTCGCGGGCGGAGCGGTGCAGCAGGACCAGCGGCAGGGCGAGCAGCAGGAGCGGGACGAGCCCGACGGGGGCGGGGTCGCCGGAGAGCGTGTCCGTCCGGATCAGTTCCACGCCGTGGGACAGCAGCCACAGGGCCGCCGCCACGTGCAGGGCCCCGCCGGGCCCGCTGTCCGGATACGGCGAGCTGATCCACAGCACCATCACCAGCGCCGCGAACGCCCCGAGGCCGAGCCCCGCCGCGAGGATTCCGCCCAGCATCCCGGTGACGAGTTCGGACGACCGGCGGCGGGTCCGGCCGAGCGACGGCGACAGCGCGGACAGCGGCGGCGGGCCGGCCGGGGAGGGCGGGGGCGGCGCCGACCGGCCGTGTGGGGAGGGGTGGTCCGAGGGGGTGGACGGGTCGTTCGGGTCGGTCACGTGCGTCACGTCCGCCATGCTCCCAACGACACGCGCTTTACCCGGGTAACAGGGGATTCGCGCACGTGTCGCCCACTATGTGCTTATGTGCTTGCTCGTACGCGGAACGGTTCTCCCTATGCAGCGGAGGCCAGGGAGGGCGAGGGCGGCCCGCCAGGGTTTCCGGCAGGGTTCCGCACCACGCGAGTGCCACCGATGACCGAGACGCAGGCGCCCACCGAAGCCGAAGCCACGTGTGCCGCCGGCGTCGCGAGTGAGACCGCGAGTGACGCCGGCGTCGCGGGTGAGACCGCGGGTGACGCCGGCGTCGCGGGTGAGACCGCGGGTGAGACCGGGTGTGACGCCGGCTCCGCCGGTGAGGTCGAGTGGTATCAGCAGCCGCTCTCCACGGACGCCGAGGCCGCCGCCGATCCGGCGCTCGCGCCCCCGCCGCTGACGCCCGCACAGGCTTTCGACGCCCTCTACTCGTACTGCGCCCCCACCCTCGTACAGCAGACGTATCTGCTCACCGGGAGTCTTCGGCAGGCCCGCGACGCGGTCGAGCGGGCCTTTCAGCAGGCTTGGCAGCGTTGGCCGGAGGTGGCCGTGGACCGGGACCCGGCCGGGTGGCTGCGGGCGGTGGCCCACGACTGCGCCCTCTCGCCCTGGCACCGGCTGCGTCACCGCCTCCCCGTCCCCTTCCGCGGCCCGGAGTCGGAGCCGGAGCCGGAGCCGGAGCCGGGGCCGGGGCCGGCACCCACGTCGGCGCCGACGGATCCGACCGGTCGCGCCCTTCTCGCCGAACTCCAGAGACTGCGGCCCCCGTACCGGCGCGCCCTCGTCCTCTACGACGGTGTGGGCCTGGACCTGCCGGAAACGGCCGCCGAGACGGAGGCGAGCACCCCGGCGACGGCGGGACGTGTGCAGTACGCGCGCGCGGTCGTCACCGCGTACCTCCCGGAACCGACGACGCCCGAGGAACTGCATCGGCTGCTGAATGAGCTGGCGGCGGACGTCCGACCCCGGCCCACACTGCCGATCGTCCTGCGCACCAGGGCCGATCTGCGGGCCCGGCGCTGGATCCACGCCGCCGTCGTCTTCGCCAGCGTGCTCCTCACCACCACCGCCCTGACCCTCCGCACGGCCCCCGACCACTACGAACCCCCGGTCCCCCCGGGCGACCCCGTGAGCGGCGTCCCCCCTCAGGTGGTCCCAGGCCCCCTCTCCCACAAACAGCTCAAGCTGCGGTCCAAGCTCAGAGCGGCGACGGCCGCGGGGCCCGAACGCCTGCACCCGGAGGCCAGGTGAGGCCGGCCCCGAGTCGGTCGTGGACAACGCGACGGGCCCGTACCCCACGGTGGGGTACGGGCCCGCTCGACGTTCAGCCGGAGCGAGTGCTCAGCACTCAGCACTCAAGCACTCAGCGTTCAGCCGCCGAGGATCTCGCGCGCCAGCTTGGCCGTCTCGGTCGGGGTCTTGCCGACCTTGACGCCGGCGGCCTCGAGGGCCTCCTTCTTCGCGGCGGCCGTACCGGAGGAACCGGAGACGATGGCGCCGGCGTGGCCCATGGTCTTGCCCTCGGGCGCGGTGAAGCCCGCGACGTAGCCGACGACCGGCTTCTTCACGTTCGCCTTGATGAAGTCGGCGGCACGCTCCTCGGCGTCGCCACCGATCTCACCGATCATCACGATGAGGTCGGTGTCGGGGTCGGCCTCGAACGCGGCGAGCGCGTCGATGTGCGTGGTGCCGATGACCGGGTCGCCACCGATGCCGACGGCCGACGAGAAGCCGATGTCACGGAGCTCGTACATCATCTGGTACGTCAGCGTGCCGGACTTCGAGACGAGACCGATGCGGCCCGGCTTGGTGATGTCACCGGGGATGATGCCGGCGTTCGACTGACCGGGGGTGATCAGACCGGGGCAGTTGGGACCGATGATGCGGGTCTTGTTGCCCTTCTCGACCGCGTACGCGTAGAACGCGGCGGAGTCGTGCACCGCGATGCCCTCGGTGATGACGACCGCGAGGGGGATCTCCGCGTCGATGGCCTCGACGACGGCGGCCTTGGCGAAGGCCGGCGGCACGAAGAGGACGGATACGTTCGCGCCCGTCTTCTCGATCGCCTCGGCGACGGTGCCGAAGACCGGGATCTCGGTGCCGTCGACATCGACGCTCGTGCCCGCCTTGCGGGGGTTCACGCCACCGACGATGTTCGTGCCGTCGGCCAGCATGAGCTTGGTGTGCTTCATGCCCGTGGCACCGGTCATGCCCTGGACGATGACCTTGCTGTCCTTGTTGAGGAAGATAGCCATGGCTGTGTGTCCTCGTCCCTTACTTCGCAGCCGCGAGCTCGGCGGCCTTGTCGGCCGCGCCGTCCATGGTGTCCACGCGCTGGACCAGCGGGTGGTTGGCGTCGGAGAGGATCTTGCGACCCAGCTCGGCGTTGTTGCCGTCGAGACGGACGACGAGGGGCTTGGTGACTTCCTCGCCCTTGTCCTTCAGGAGCTGCAGCGCCTGCACGATGCCGTTGGCGACCTCGTCGCACGCGGTGATGCCGCCGAAGACGTTGACGAAGACGGACTTGACGTCCGGGTCGCCGAGGATGATCTCCAGGCCGTTCGCCATGACGGCGGCGGAGGCGCCACCGCCGATGTCGAGGAAGTTGGCGGGCTTGACGCCACCGTGGTTCTCACCGGCGTACGCGACGACGTCCAGGGTGCTCATGACGAGACCCGCGCCGTTGCCGATGATGCCGACCTCGCCGTCGAGCTTGACGTAATTGAGGCCCTTCTCCTTGGCCGCGGCCTCCAGCGGGTTGGCCGACGCCTTGTCCTGGAGCTCCTCGTGCGAGGGCTGGCGGAACTCGGCGTTCTCGTCCAGGGAGACCTTGCCGTCGAGGGCGATGACATCGCCGGAGGCGACCTTCGCCAGCGGGTTGACCTCGACGAGGAGCGCGTCCTCGGCGACGAAGGTCTTCCACAGGGTGACGAGGATGTCGGCGACCTTGTCGGCGACCTCGGCCGGGAACTTCGCGTCCGCGACGATCCGGCGGGCGACCTCGGGGGTCACACCCTCGTTGGCGTCGATCGGGGTCTTGGCGACGGCCTCGGGGCGGGTGACCGCCACCTCCTCGATCTCCATGCCGCCCTCGACGGAGGCGATGGAGAGGAAGGTGCGGTTGGTGCGGTCGAGGAGGAAGGAGACGTAGTACTCCTCGACGATCTCCGGGGCGGTCTCGGCGATCATGACCTTGTGGACCGTGTGGCCCTTGATGTCCATGCCGAGGATGTCCGTCGAACGGGCGACGGCCTCGTCCGGGGTGGCGGCGAGCTTCACGCCGCCGGCCTTGCCTCGACCACCGACCTTCACCTGAGCCTTGACGACCGACTTGCCGCCCAGCCGCTCGGTGATCTCGCGCGCCGCCTCAGGCGTGTCGATGACTTCACCGGCCAGCACCGGTACACCGTGCTTGGCGAAGAGGTCCCTCGCCTGGTACTCGAACAGGTCCACGCGCTTCCGTCCCTATCAGTGATCGCGGTTCGTTGGATGCGTGGGCGTGCCGCGAAGGGCAACGTGACGTCCGCCGAGAGTCACAAGGGAGGCGCACACGGTGTCCGAGCGCGCGGCATGTCCGTCTCGCAGGTTATCTCTGCTTCCGGGAGCCCTCTAAATCGCGCGTCACACCTGAGCGGTGATACCTGTCACATGATGCCGCGCTCACTGGCACGGCGTGCCGGATGTGAGCCGCATGTGCCCCGGATCGCGGGGCCTCACCGGGCTGGGGTACGCCCGGTGAGGCCCCTTTCCGGGCCCTTCCTCGACTCGGGGAAGGGCCCGCGCGGCGGGTGATCGTCTCCCCTATGAGGACCACCCGCTCCTCTCCGCCGGTATCCACCCGAACCCGACCGACGGCTTTCGGCCGTCCGGGACTCCACCGGCGGAGAGCAGCACTGGAGCAGCGCTACGGGCCGGACGCGTTCACCCGGCCCTCCCGCGCACCGGCCGAACGGCACGATGCACGGGGCACGGTCACAGGCCGCGCGGGATGTAGCCCGGCGCCGTCGAGTCGGCGAGGGCCTCGACGCCGGTGACGGCGTTGCCGGCGAGCGGCGTGCCGGTCGCCCGGACGGTCCCGGTGACGTCCTCGGCGAACGGGGCGACCTGCCCGGCGACCGGACCGACCTCACCCGCGACACCGTGCGCGAAGGGGCTGACGTCATGTGCGACGCCGGACGCGAAGGGTGCGACACCGTCGGTCACGCCGTGCGCGAAGGGCGTCACGTCGTCCGTGACGCCGTACGCGAAGGGGGTGACGTCATGTGCGACGCCGGACGCGAGGGGGGTGACGTCGTGCGCGGCGCCGTACGCGACGGGAGTGGCGTCATGCGCGACGCCGTACACGAAGGGCGTGGCGTCGCCCGCCACACCGCCGGCCAGGCCGGTCGCGCTCCCGGCGACACCGTCGCCCACGGGGCGGACGAAGCCGACGACCGCGTCCGCGACCGGCTGTACGGCGCCGACCGTGCCGTCCGCGAAACGCTGCGCGGCGCCGACCGTGCCCTCGGCGAACGGATGCGTGGCGTCGACCGTGCCCTCGGCGAACGGGTACGCGGCGTCGACCGTGCCGTCCACGAACGGCCTGGCCTCCTCCGCGACCAGCTGACCCGCGAACGGCGCCGCGTCCTCGGTGACCAGCCGCCCGGCGAAGACAGCCGCGCTGTCGATGACCTGCTGCTTCGCGAAGGTGGCCGCGTCGTGCGTGACCACCTGCTCCGCGAAGGGTGCGATCTGCTCCCCGACCAGGCCCGTCGCCAGCGGAACCGCCCCGCCGACGACACCCTCCGCGAACGGCGTCACGTCCCCGGCGACCCCGTACGCCACCCCGCCGGCATCCCGGACCGCCTGCCCGGCGACGGGCAGCACACCGTCCACGGCGGTGCCCACGACCGGCGGAAGCACCGCGTCGGTCGTGCCGTCGACGGCGTACGCGGCGACACCGGACGCGTACGGCGGTACGTCGGACACGACATGCCCGGCGAGCGCGGACCCGTCACCCGCGACCCCGTGCCCGAGCCCGTGGGCACCGGCCAGCGCCTGGTCGGCGAGTGCGCCGGTATCGGCGAGGGTTCCCCGCGCCACGGCGGTGGCGTGGGCGACCGTGCCGTGCGCCAGGTTCGTGGTGTCGGCGACCGTGCCGTGCGCCACGGCCGTGGCGTGGGTGGTGGTCGTGCCGGTCAGCGTCGTGACGTCGTCGGCGGCGCGGCCCGCCACCGGGGTCACACCGTCGACGGCGGTACCGACGACCGGGGGCGTGACGGCGGTGACCGTCTCGTCGACGACCGGGGTGACCGTGTGGGTGACGGCTGCGGGGACGCCCTCGACGGTTCCGGTGGCGGTGCCACGGGCACCCGCGACCGTGCCGACCACCGTCGTGCGGACGGCTCCGACCCTGCCCGTGATGTGGGCCGGGACCGCGGCGACCGCGGACTGGGCGGCGTTCGTGGTGGCGGTGACCTGCGACTGGGCGTGGCCGATCGGCGCCGTGAGGCGGGTCCGGGCGCCGTCGGCGGTGCCGTGGGCCGTGGTGCGGGCGGCGGCCGCCGTACGGTCCGCGCCGGTGGTCACGGCAACCACCTTCTGCCGTGCCGTGCCACGGGCGACGTTGCCGGTGAGGCCGGTGCTGCCCTGGAGCCGGGTCTGAGCGGCGGCGAGCGCCTGCTCCAGTTCGGGGGCGAAGGCGGCGAGCGGACCGAAGAGGTAGTCGATCTCGTCGCCGGGGTGGTGGAGGTCGGCGGTGGTGGCCCGAGCGGTGCCGACGCCGGACTCCGCGGTCGCGGTGGTCGCTGCGACGCGGCCCGAAGCCTTGCCCGCGGTGTGCGGGACCGCGCCGTCGACGTAGCGGCGCGCCTGGTCTGCGGCCCCGGCGGGCGCAACGTGCGTGACGGCGGCGGTCCTCTCCGCCTGCGCGGAGAGGTGGCCGGTGACGGCCCCCGCCTTGTCGCCTGCCTGGGGCTTCACGCCGGCCGTGGTGTCGGCGACCGTCCCGGTCACGCCGCTGACCTCGTCGGACGAGGTGACGTCCGAGACGGCGCCGGTGGCCCCGGAGAGGGCGCCGTCCACTGTGCCGGTGACCGTGCCCAGAGTGTCCGTGACCGTGCCGCCGGAGCTGCTGTCGGCGGCGTCCGTGTCGGCGGTGTCCACGCTCACGTCGGGCACGGTGAGCGT
This sequence comes from Streptomyces neyagawaensis, assembly GCF_023516595.1. Classification (GTDB taxonomy): domain Bacteria; phylum Actinomycetota; class Actinomycetes; order Streptomycetales; family Streptomycetaceae; genus Streptomyces; species Streptomyces neyagawaensis. The sequence goes on from NZ_JAMGBG010000032.1 coordinate 157,969, forward strand.
CGACGTGTGCAGTTCGTCCGCGCCGGCGGCGGTGGAGCCGAGCGCCCAGGCGCCGGTGACACCGGCGGCTATGACGATGGAGCGGCGGATGTTCTTGTTCATGCGTGCGTCAGTTCCTTCGGGATTCCGAGTCGTGGGAACCGGGTGGGAACCGCGACCGGTGCCGCCGCTTTCGTTGCGGTCCCGTGAGGGGGGACCGGCGGCTGAACACCCGGCGTCGTCGCCTCCGTCGCTGTGACGGGGCCGCGGTACCGGTTCCGAGGGGTTTCGTCCGGGCCTCCGCGCAAGGGAGGGACGTTCCGGACGGAGGGCGGAGCTGTCACGCCCCCGCTCGACGAGTGCGGCGGGGGAGGACGGCCTGCCCTACCCGGGGAACTCGGGGATGTCCCGGTGCCGGTCCCGGGTCCCGTCCGCGACATCGGCCGCGGTGGCGCCGGGCGCGAGACTCAGCGGCGCCCGGTGAGGAGAAGTGACGGCGTGGGGCTCGGCGTGACGCGGCCCGCCGTTGTCGACCGCGGAGCGACCACCAAGAGCACCCGTGGGTACACCGCCAGGGGTCTGCGGCTCGACCGTTCGCCCGACATGCTCGGCCCCCCTACCCGCACCACGGTGGGGCGCCGCCACGGCGGCCACGTCACCGTCCTCGGCGAACGGTCCGTGCGCGACACGAACGGGACCGGCGTGCCGCTCACGACCGCCGTCCACATCGTGGCCTGCCTCGTCGGGCCACACCCCGCCCGGCTCCCGAGGCGTCACCTCGACGGGCAACGTCTCCCCCGGCAACGCGGGCCACGCAGGCACGCCGGGCAACCCGGGCAGCCCAGGCACGTCCAACTCAGGCGCGTCCGGCCACTCAGGGACCCCCGGCCATCCGGAGCCCTCGGGCCACGACGGCATCTGAGCCCCCGGCGGGAACGACGACTCGTCCCCCAGCCCCCCGGTCACGGCCTCCACGACATCCCCGACCGGCCGCAACACATCCTCAGTGACGGGCCGCAGGGCCTCGTCAACGACCGGATCCGGATGCACGACGTCCCGGCCACCCGGCCGCACGACGTGCTGCGCCACGGGCCGCACCGCAACTCGCGTGACCGGCCGCACCACTTCGCGAGCGACGGGCCGCACCACTTCCCGCGTGACCGGCCGCACCACTTCCCGCGTGACTGGCGGCACCGCATCCGGCGTGACCGGCCGCACCGCATCCCGTGTGGTCGACTCGGCGATCTGCCCGCCCGCCGACGTCACCGCGTCATCGATCGCGCCGGTGGTCTCGGCGGGCCCCGTGTCCCCAGGGCGCGTATCGGGGGCGCTCATGCCGACCTCGGCCGAAGTCGTCACCCCTTCCGCCGCGTTCGCGCGTCCCCCGCAGAGAATCCCGAGGACGAACAGTCCACCGACCACGAGCAGCAGCCGCACCGCACGGCGCCCGGTGGCTCCGCGCAACACGCGCGGGGCGGCACCGGCACCGGGGAGTGCGGCTGCTGAAGTCAAGACGGGGAGGTTCCTCCCGTGCGGCGGTACTACGGGGCACAGGGTGGAGATACGAACACCCGTGTGAAGGCTGTGAAGCGCTGCCGATCCTCGCACGGACCGCCCGCCGTCGCGCAAGCCCCACGTCACCGATGCACTGTCATGTCCGCTTTTCCACCTCCCCTGTCCGGTTCCCCGTCTAGGCACTGTCCGGTATCGGCAACGGCCGCTTCTCGATCGCCGCCGCCATCACCTCCGGGAACAGGTCGGGCGTGCAGGCGAACGCCGGTGCGCCGAGGGCGGAGAGGGCCGCCGCGTGCTCCCGGTCGTACGCAGGCGCACCCTCGTCGGAGAGCGCGAGCAGCGTCACGAACTGCACCCCGGACGCCTTCATCGCCGCCACCCGCTTCAGCATCTCGTTGCGGATCCCACCCTCGTAGAGGTCGCTGATCAGCACGACCACCGTCTCCGCGGGCCGGGTGATCTGCGACTGGCAGTACGCGAGGGCCCGGTTGATGTCCGTGCCGCCGCCGAGCTGGGTGCCGAAGAGGACGTCGACGGGATCGTCGAGCTGGTCGGTGAGGTCGACGACCGCCGTGTCGAAGACGACAAGCCGGGTGCTGATGGAACGCATCGACGCGAGCACCGCCCCGAACACGGACGCGTAGACGACCGACGCCGCCATCGACCCCGACTGGTCGATGCAGAGGATGACCTCCTTCTTCACCGACTGCGAGGCCCGCCCGTACCCGATGAGCCGCTCCGGCACGACCGTGCGGTACTCGGGCAGGTAGTTCTTCAGGTTGGCCGCGATCGTGCGGTTCCAGTCGATGTCGTGGTGGCGCGGCCGGCTGACACGGGCGCTGCGGTCGAGCGCACCGGTGAGGGTGGCCCGGGTGCGGGTCGCGAGCCGCTTCTCCAGGTCCTCGACGACCTTCCGCACGACGGCCCGCGCCGTCTCCTTCGTCGTCTCCGGCATGGCCTTGTTGAGGGAGAGCAGGGTGCCGACGAGGTGGACGTCGGCCTCCACCGCCTCCAGCATCTCCGGCTCCAGCAGCAGCGTGGACAGCCCGAGGCGGTCGATCGCGTCGCGCTGCATGACCTGGACGACGGAGGAGGGGAAGTACGTCCGGATGTCCCCGAGCCACCGCGCCACCGACGGCGCCGACGCCCCGAGCCCCGCCGAACGGTCCCTCCCCGTCTGCGGCTTGTCCCCCTTGCCGTACAGCGCGGTCAGTGCCTGGTCCATCGCCGCGTCCCGGCCGCCGAGCGCGCACCCGGTGCCGTCGGCCGAGTCCCCGCCGAGCACCAGCCGCCAACGCCGCAACCGTTCGTCGGCCGCATCCCCACGCGCGCCCTCCACGGAACCCCGTGCGCCCTCCACGGCCCCCTTCGTCCGCTTCACCGGCCCCTTCGCCCCCTCCACGGCCCCCATCACCTCGTCCGCGGCCCCCCTCACCTCGTCCGCGACGCTCTTCGGCCCGTCCGCGATCCCCTGCCCCGTCATCCGCGCACCCCCGTACGAGGCCGGGCCCAGAGCGGCATCACCGGCACTGTCGTCGTCGGCCGGTCATCCGACCGGGGTCCCTGCGCGTGGCCGTCCCCGGTGGCCACCACTTCCGCGGCCCGCCCCGTCCGCCCCAGTCCGTCCGTCGTCATCCCGCCACCCCCGCAAGGTCGTTGTCGTCGATGTGGGCCCGGTCGTCGTCCAGGCCCAGCAGCAGCCGCACCACCGGCAGCACGGCGTCCGCGCGGTCGTGGTCGAGGTCGGCCGCGAAGCCCGGTGCGCCGGATCCGCCGGCTGCCACCGCGCTGCCCCGCCCGGGTCCGCGCCGCACCAGCTCGCCGAGCGTCCTGCGCACTCCCGGCTCGTACGCCGAGAACGTCCGCCGCAGCAGCGGCAGTACGTCCGTGAACGCGTCCCCCGGTACCCCGGTCAGCCAGGTGTCCACCAGCCCGAGGAGCCGTTCGTCGTGGACCAGCAGCATGCCGCCGCCCGAGCCGCCGCCGACGAACCCCTCGATCCATGCCGCCGCGTCGGCCGGAGCCGTGCCCGGGGACAGGACGAGCCCCATGAGCCGGGCCGCCTCGTCCTGCGCCAACTCCCCGTCGTCCAGCAGGAGGCGGACGGCCCGGCCCCGGATGACGCCCGGCACGGTGTCCCGTCCGGAGAGCACCCGCAGGACGGAGTGCCAGCGGACCCGCAGGTCACCGCGTCCGGCGCCTACGGTGTCGCCCAGCAGCCCCACTGCTCCGTGCACGGCGTCCACATGGCCGCGCATCTCCTGTGCCGCCTCCACGTCGAGCGCGGCGCAGGCCGGCGGCAGTCCGACGAAGATCCGCTCGGCGAGCCCGGCGGCGACCTCCGTGAGCGCCCGGGTGTCGGTGGCGCGGACGTCGCCGTAGCGCAGGGAACGGACCAGGGCCGGGAGCGCCTGCGCGAGGTGGGCGACGTCGGCGTCGAGGGCGGCCCGGTCCGCGAGGACCCGCATCACCACGGGCAGCGCGTCGGTCAGTTCGGCCAGCAGGCAGTGCTCGGCGAGCGCGGTGATGTCGGCGAGCGACCGGGCGGAGACGGCGTCCGCCTCGGCCTTCGCGGTCGCCGCCGCGAGCACCGTGGTCCCCCACACCCCGGCCTCGGCGACCCGCACGGCGAGCTCCGGCTCCCAGCGCAGCCGCCAGGTCTCCCGGAACGTCCCCGTGCTGCTCCGCGACACGGTGGGCTCGCCCCAGGCGACGCCCAGCAGCCGCAGCCGGTGCAGGAGGCGGCTGCGCTCGGCGTCGTTCTCCTTGCGCAGGTCGAGTTCCAGTTCCCGTTCCAGCGCCTCCGGCTTGAGCCGCAGTCGCCGCTGGAGCCGTGCCAGGTCCCGCTGGAGCGGCACGGCCGGAGCCGCCTCGGGCACCTCCCCCAGCACATCCCCGACCACCAGCCGGTCGCGCACCAGGGACAGCGGCACGTCCGAGCCCTCGCACATCACGGCCCGTACGGCGTCGGTGGTTTCGGTGAGGCCCGGCAGGGGGCGCCCGCGCATCGCGGCGAGCGTCTCGGCCAGCCGCACCGCCTCGATGACGTGCGCGGAGGACACGATGCGGTCCTCCTCGCGCAGCAGGCCGGCCACCTTGGTCAGCCATCGCTCCACGGGACGGTCGGGCGCGCCGAACAGGTGCCCGTACCAGCCCGGTGAGTCGATCCCCGCCCCGTAGCCGCTGGCCCGGGCCAGCCGCCGGTGCGTCCACGGCACCCAGGTCATGTCCGCCTTGACCTTGGGCAGCCCCTTGAGCAGGGCACGGTCGGCGACCATGGTCCGCTTCTCCCGCAGCGCGGGCACGTGCCAGGCGCCGCACACGACGGCCACCTCGTCGTCCCCGAACTCCTTCTGCGCGGCCCGCATCTGCAAGCGCATGTACGCCTCGCGCACGGTGTCGCGGTCGTGCCCGCCGGTCACCTCCATCTCGCGGAGCACGCCCATGGCCTCCTCCAGCGCGGCGAACGGCGCGAACGTGTCCCCGCCCGTGCCCCGGTGCTCGACCACGTCCTCCCACCAGCGCTCCGGATCGTCGTAACCGGCGGCTTCCGCGAGCGCGGCCAGAGGATCGACCCGAACCGTGTCCACCGCGGACCCCGCGCCGCCGTCCCCGGCGTTCTCGTCGGCCGCCTCGCCGGCGCCTTCCCCGGTCCGCTCCCCTTCCGCTTCCGCTTCCGCTTCCGCTTCCGCTTCCGCTTCCGCTTCCGGGATGGTCTCCCCCTGCGCCTGCTGGGCCGGTTCCTCCGCCGTGGAGGTCGGTCCTTCCGGCTCGGCCGCCGCGGCGCCCTCCCTACCCCAGGCCAGCGTGTGGGTCGCCGGCAGGTCGATGAAGCGGGCGGGGACCTCGTGCTCCAGGGCCCAGCGGATGGCCACCCACTCGGGGGAGAACTCGGCGAGGGGCCAGAACGCGGAGCGGCCGGGCTCGTCGACCGCGTGGGCGAGGAGGGCGACCGGGGGCCGCATGTCCTCGTCGGCGGCGAGCGGGATGAGGGTGTCCGCCTCCGGTGGCCCCTCGATCAGCACGACCCGGGGCCGGGCCGCCTCCAGCGCGGCCCGCACCGCCCGCGCCGATCCGGGCCCGTGGTGCCGTACACCGAGGAGCAGTGGCCCGGAGCCGGACGGCCACGCGCTCTCCCGCCGCTCGTCCTGGGCCGTCACGCGCTCACCTCGCGGCAGGCGCGGTAGAAGTCGGTCCAGCCGTCGCGCTCGCGCACGACCGCCTCCAGGTACTCCTGCCAGATGACGCGGTCGGCGGCCGGGTCGCGGACGACGGCGCCGAGGATGCCCGCGGCCACGTCGGAGGGGCGCAGCACGCCGTCGCCGAAGTGGGCGGCGAGTGCGAGCCCGTTGGTGACGACGGAGATCGCCTCGGCGGTGGAGAGCGTGCCGCTGGGCGACTTCAGCTTCGTACGGCCGTCGGTGGTGACGCCGTCGCGCAGCTCGCGGAAGACGGTGACGACGCGGCGGATCTCGTCGATGCCGTCGGGCGCGGTCGGCAGGTCGAGGGAGCGGCCGATCTGGTCGACGCGGCGCGAGACGATCTCGACCTCGGCGTCGGCGCTCTCCGGCAGCGGCAGTACGACGGTGTTGAAGCGGCGGCGGAGGGCGCTGGACAGGTCGTTGACCCCGCGGTCGCGGTCGTTCGCCGTGGCGATGAGGTTGAAGCCGCGCACGGCCTGCACTTCCTGCCCCAACTCCGGGATGGGCAGTGTCTTCTCGGACAGGATCGTGATCAGCGTGTCCTGGACGTCCGCCGGGATACGGGTCAGTTCCTCGACGCGGGCGGTCATGCCCTCGGCCATGGCGCGCATGACGGGGCTGGGCACGAGGGCGTCGCGGCTCGGGCCGTGGGCGAGGAGCTGGGCGTAGTTCCAGCCGTAGCGGATGGCCTCCTCCGGGGTGCCGGCGGTGCCCTGCACGAGGAGGGTCGAGTCGCCGCTGACGGCCGCCGCGAGGTGTTCGGAGACCCAGGTCTTGGCGGTGCCGGGCACACCGAGCAGAAGCAGGGCTCGGTCGGTGGCGAGGGTGGTGACGGCGACCTCGACGATGCGGCGCGGGCCGACGTACTTCGGTGTGATCACCGTGCCGTCCGGGAGCGTCCCGCCGAGGAGATACGTGGCGACCGCCCACGGCGACAGCTTCCAGCGGACCGGGCGGGGCCGGTCGTCCTGGGCCGCGAGCGCGGCAAGTTCTCCGGCGAAGGCGTGCTCGGCGTGCGGGCGCAGTTCCTCGCCGCCCGCGGGCGCGCCCTGTACGCGCGCATCCGTGTGCGCGTTCGCGGGCGCGGACTGGTCGTGGCTCGGGTCGACAGTGGTCGTTTCTACGGACGCAGGCATGGCTGAGTCCCCCTCCAGCTCGGCCGGTTCGGATCTGCTGACCACGATGCACCACGCCACTGACAATCCAGTCTGACCTGCGGAAATCCATTGGCGCAAGCCAATTGTCAGTGGTGGGATCTACCTTCGAAACATGACTCAGCAGGGGGTGCGCTGGACGGCTGAGCAGGTGCTGGCACTGGCACCTGACGCAGCCTCGCGCAAAGCCGGAAGCAAACTCGCCGCGGCCGGACCGTGGTCGCAGGCGGGCACTTCGGACGAGGGGACGGTGTGGGGACTGTGCAAAGGCAGTGGCAGCAAGCCGTATCAGACTGTGGTCGACGTCGCGGACTCATCCGGGCCCGCGTACAAGTGCAGTTGTCCGAGCCGCAAATTCCCGTGCAAGCACGCGCTGGGACTGCTGCTGCTCTGGGCGGGCGACGCCGGTGCGGTGCCGCCTGGGCAGGCGCCGGACTGGGCGGAGCAGTGGCTGGAAGGCCGCCGCAGGCGCGCAGCGGAGAGGACGACGAGGACGGGCGCGGCATCTGGGGCCACGTCCGCTGACCCCGAGGCGGCGCGGCGCCGGGCCGAGCGGCGCGCCGAGCGGATCACCGCGGGCGCGACCGAGCTCGAACAACGCCTGACCGACCTGCTCCGCGGCGGCCTCGCCGCCGCGGAGCAGGCGGGGTACGGGCTGTGGGAGGAGACGGCCGCTCGTATGGTCGACGCGCAGGCTCCCGGACTCGCCGCGCGGGTCCGGGAGTTGGGCGCCATACCGGGATCGGGCGCGGGCTGGCCGGTCCGGCTCCTGGAGGAGTGCGCCCTTCTCCACCTTCTCGACCAGGGCTGGCTGCGCCGCGAGAGCCTCCCGGAGGGACTCGCGGCGACGGTCCGCTCCCGTGTCGGCCTGCCGGGCTCGGCGGACGGACCGCCGGTCCGTGACCGTTGGCTGGCCCTCGCCCAGTACGACACGTCCGACTCCCGCCTCACCACCCGCCGTATCTGGCTCCACGGCGCCGAGTCGGGCCGTACGGCGCTACTCCTGTCGTACGGGGCCGCCGGCCGCGCACCCGAGCTGTCGCTGCCGGTGGGCCTGGCGTTCGAGGCGGAGGTGGCGGCGTACCCGGGCGGCGGGCAGCTCCGAGCAGCCCTGGGCCAGCGGTTCACCGCGCCCGCGCCCGCGGACATTCGGCCTCCCGGAATCACTCCGGCCGAGGCGGCGGCCCGTTACGGCGAGGCCCTGCGGGACGACCCGTGGCTCGACTCGTACCCGGTCACGCTCGCCCGGGTGATACCCACGCCGGACGGCGACTCCTGGCAATTGGCGGATCCGGAGGGCGACTTGGCGCTGCCGCTCACGCCGTCCGCCCGCTCACGCCCCGGCCTGTGGCGCCTCGTCGCCCTGTCCGGCGGCGCCCCCGTCACGGTCTTCGGCGAATGCGGCCACCGGGGCTTCACTCCGCTGACGGCATGGCCGGAGGATCCGACGGGACAGGCGGTGGCCCTGTGCTGAGACAAGCCCACACCGCGTTCATCGACACCAACGCCGGCATCGATACAGGCACAGGAACTGGCACCGGCACCGGCACCGGCACCGGCAACAGCCGACCGACCGGCCCGGCCCACCCGGCCGTCCCCGTACGGAAGGAACCCTCATGACCAGCACGTCGACCGCACAGGCGGGGCACGCCTGGGAGGAGCTCGTGACGACGGCGCTCCTCGGGACGGACCGCCGTACGTCTCCGGTGTCGGCGTCCGGCCGGGAGGCGCCCGTGGCCCTGCTGGACGCGGCGGCGGTGGAGACCGTCCGGCGCAGGGCGGGGCTACGGCCCGTCCGGGCGGCGGCAGGACCGCAGCCCGCCGCACCGGACGGACGGCCTCCGCTGCCGTCGGCCGCGGCTCGCCGCCTGGCGACGCTGCTGACGGACCGGCCCGGCACGGGCGGCGGCCGCCGGGGGACGGCACCGGACCTGATGGAGCTGTTGCCCCAGTGGCTGGCGCTGGCCAACGCGCACGGGTACGCGGCACCGCCGGAGACGCTGCCCGCGCTGCTCGACGCGGCGCGCGGCCGTACCGATCTACGGACAGCCGCCCTGACTTTCGCGGGCACGCGCGCGTTGTGGCTGGCCAGGTTGAACACGGACTGGCGTTTCGCGTTGCGGGCCGCGCCGGGCGGCGGTTCGGCGCTGCCCGGCCCGGACGAGCCGGAGCGGGTACGGCGACTGTGGCAGGAGGGCCTGTTCGCCGAGCGGGTGGCGCTGCTCACCGCCCTGCGCGCCCAGGACGCGCCCGCCGCACGGGAGTTGCTGGCTTCCACCTGGTCGACGGAACGGGCGGAGGACCGGCTGATGTTCCTCGACTCGCTCCGGACGGGACTGGAGGCGGCGGACGAGCCGTTCCTGGAAGGCGCGTTGTCCGACCGCAGCCGCAACGTGCGGTCCACCGCCGCCGAGTTGCTGTCCGCGCTGCCCACCTCGGCTCTGGCCGGCCGGATGGCGCGGCGGGCGACGGCGTGCGTGGCCGTGGACCGTACGGGCGACACGCCCACGATCGTGGTCGAGGCGCCGCACGAGTGCGATCCCGGCATGGAACGCGACGGCGTCCAGCCGAAGGCTCCCGCCGGCCGGGGCGAACGGTCGTGGTGGCTGGGCCAGTTGGTGGAGGCGGCCCCGCTCGACGCCTGGTCGGCACGGCTCGGCGGCCGTTCACCGGAGGAGGTGGTGGCGCTGCCGGTCGCGGACGACTGGCAGGCGGAGCTGCACGGCGCCTGGTGCCGGGCGGCGGTGCGCCAGCGCGATCCGGGCTGGTCGAGGGCCCTGTTGGGGGCGCCCGTCACGCCGGAAGCGGGCGGGCCAGGAGCTGTGTCGCTGGCCGAGCGGGCGAAACTGCTTGCCACCTTGGATGCCGACGAGCGGGCCGAGTGGGTCGCCGGGTTCATCGGGACGCACGGCCTGTCGGAGGCGTTCCAGCTGCTCGGAGTGTGCGACGTCCCCTGGGCCCCGCCTCTGGGCCGGGCCGTGGTGGACGCCCTCGACATCGCGCGGGACGCCGGCAGTTACCCCTGGAGCTTCAGCGGGGTGATGGGCCTGGCGGAGAGATGCCTGGACCCCGACGAGGCCGCGCGGCTCGAACCGCTCACCGCGGCCACGGAGGAACCGGAGGACGCGGCGCCCGGCGCCGGGGGTTACTGGGCCGAGGCGTTCCAGCGCCTGGCGACGACGTTGCGGTTGCGCGCGACGATGAGAGCGGAGTTGGTTCCGCCGGGCGGGGTCGGCGCCTCGTAGCTCGGGGCTGCGGGGTTCGTTGGCGGGTGCGGGTGGAGTGGGGTTTCTCGCGCAGTTCCCCGCGCCCCTGAAAAGCTGGGGCTGCGCCCCACGCCTTTTCCGCAGCGGTGCACGCGACCGGCCCCAATGCGCCCACACCGACATACGCGGGCCCCTGCCGCAAAGCCGCCCCCTCATCCCCAGGGGGCCCAGGGGGCGGCAGACCGGCGGGGGCGGTTACGTGCCCGCCGGCTGTCGGACGTTCGCCCTGACCCAGTCCACGATCGACGCCGTCGTCGCCCCGGGCGTGAAGATCTCGGCGACACCCTTCTCCTTGAGGGGCGCGATGTCGGCCTCAGGGATGATGCCGCCGCCGAAGACGAGGATGTCCTCGGCGTCACGCTGCTTGAGGAGATCGATGACGGCCGCGAAGAGCGTGTTGTGGGCGCCCGAGAGGATGGACAGGCCGATCGCGTCGGCGTCCTCCTGGATCGCGGTGTCGACGATCTGCTCCGGGGTCTGGTGAAGGCCGGTGTAGATGACCTCCATACCGGCGTCGCGCAGCGCCCGCGCGATCACCTTGGCCCCGCGATCGTGGCCGTCGAGTCCCGGCTTGGCCACCACCACGCGGATCGGACCGGCTGCCACACCCATCACTGCCTCCATGAAACGACTACACCCATCCGTAACAGAGCACGGCCATCACTACCGCACGTACCGCGAAAACCGCACATATCACTACCCGCCGCACCGGGCATGTCCGCATGCCATCCGTTCCGTGGAACAGCTACCCGCACCACATACCGGGGAAGTGAACGAACGTTATCCCCAGCATCCCGCAACCGGCAGTTTCGCGGTGGAGACCGAGGGGGAAATCACACGATGGGACACGTTCGCCGCGCACCGCTCCCGGTTCTCGCGGCTCACGCGTCGCGGGGATCGAGGTGCCACGGCAGCCGTGCCGGGCACCTCAGCCCCCGTGCCACGCGCGCCACGAACGGGAGCGGGCGCACAGGAAGGCCGTCAGCAAGGTGTCGCACCGCCCTCGCCGTTCACGGGAGCCACGGCGACGGAGGATCGACACCGGCGGACGGTGGACGGCAGGACAGCGGGGGCCAGAAGGAGAATCGACGGCTCCCGTAGCGTCACCGACGCCTCACGCGTCGCGGGCGCACCACGCGGTGCAGGGATCGGAGGCATCCGGACACTCCGGATGTGCGCGGACGCATCAGGCGCCGCAGATGACCAGGCTTCGCGTCCTCGCCGCCCGCCGACCGCGCCGCGGGCCTTCCACTAGGGCATACGGGGGACGCCGGCCGTCCGACCGTCTGCCGACGGGAGGGTCGGGCATGAAGGTCACCAGGGCGGCAGCGCCCCTACTTCCGCTCTGCGAGCGACTCCTGCCCGCAAGGCTGGCCGGCCTCTCGGTCGCCCTCCTCAAGGCGACCGCCCTGGAACTGGCGATCCTCGCCGGACACCTGCTGCTCTACCCGTCCGGGATCATCCAGGAGCGCCGGACCGCACCCGCGCCCCCTTCGGCGGACGCGCCCCGCCTGCCGACGGAGGACAAGCCTCCGGTCGTGCTCCTGCACGGCTTCATCGACAACCGCTCCGTGTTCGTGCTGCTGCGCCGCGCCCTCGCCCAGGACGGCGGCCGGCACCTGGAGTCCCTCAACTACTCGCCTCTGACCTTCGACATCCGTGCCGCCGCAGAGTTGCTCGGCCGGCACATCGAGGACATCTGCGAGCGCACGGGCCGGGAGCGGGTCGACATCGTCGGGCACAGCCTGGGCGGGCTGATAGCGCGGTACTACGTACAGCGGCTCGGCGGCGACCACCGCGTCCGCACGCTCGTCACTCTGGGCACCCCGCACGGCGGCACCCAGGTCGCACCCCTCGCGAACGCGCACCCGATCGTCCGGCAGATGCGGCCGGGTTCGGACGTACTGGAGGAGCTGCGTGAGCCGGCGCCGGGCTGTCGCACGCATTTCGTGGCGTTCTGGAGCGATTTCGACCATGTGATGGTTCCGGTGGAGACCGCCTGCGTCGACCACCCCGACCTCATGGTTCGCAATGTCCAGGTCACCGGCATCGGTCATCTCGCGCTGCCCGTGCACCCCACCGTCGCCAACGAGATCCGTCAGGCACTGGACGCGGCCCCGACGGCAACCCGCCCCGCCGCCCGCCCGGGCGGCCTGACGGTGGCGTGACAATAAGGGATACATCGGCGTAAACCCGGCGCGCTCCCGCACGCCCCTGCCATGCGCCGGACCCGCGACACCCTTCCGCTCAGCATCCGCGCGCCCCACAGACGACCCGCCCGCGTATCGAGGAGCGCCCGAAACCCCGGAACTCGGCCGCCCCACAGGCCCCGCACAGCCGCCGACTATCGAACAAACTTCGAACGCAAAGCCAAACTCGTACCCACAGACCGCCGAAAGACGCTCGAATGCCCGTTTCCTACGACCGCGAAACCCGTTGAAGATTGTCGCGCCCGCGTACCGCCGGGTACAGTCACCGCACTGCTCTGCCAGCCCCTGTCGTCGAGGCGAAAGAGAAGTTGGTGAACGATCGTCACCCGTCGGGGACCGCAACATCCCCGGCTCCGGCCTCCGATGCCGACCCGGCGCACTACGCGTCGTACGGCCACCAGGGGGCCAGTTACGGCGACTTCACCACGTACGGCGATTTCTCCGCCACTGGATTTGACTCCGGCACGGGTGCCCAGGCGAACGCCACCGGAACCTTCGAGACCGACCCTCTTTTCGGTGACTTTCCCGGCAACGACGCGGGCAGCGGCTCCTACGACGCCTCCCAGTGGTCCACGGGCAGCCACCAGACGCTGAACTACGACCCGTATGCGGCGCAGCACCAGGCCGCGTACGACACGGGCAACTACGACTCGACGTCCTGGTCCGCCGGGTACGAGCATCTCGCCCAGGTCCCCGGCCAGTCGCAGGGCCCGGACGCCAGCGGCCAGTGGGACGCGAGCGGCTGGCTGCAGGCCGAACAGCTCGGCCAGAACGATCAGTTGGACGCCGACCAGACCCAGCAGTGGGTCGGGGTGCAGCACTTCGCGACGGGCGTGTTCGACGCCACGCAGTGGAACACCGAGGGCACGCAGGCCTCCGACGAGCACGACGGCGGCGGCGCCGAGTCGTACGACCACGGCGACAGCGCCCCCGAGGTGCCCAACGCGCACGAGCATCCCTCCCCCGAGGCCGTGGAGTTCGCCCAGCAGGCGACCGCCACCTTCGAGCAGCTCGCCCCGTACGACGACGATCAGGCCCTCTCCGGTGACGGCGAGTCCGAGCCCGGCGGCGCCGCGCTCCTCGACGACCAGGAGGAGGCCACCCCGGCCGCCGCGGCGAGCCCGGGCCGAGCAGCCGCTCGCGCGGCCTCGCGGTCACGTCGTCGCGCCCCGGCCAAACGTTCCGCCCTGCTGACGGTGGCCGTTCCCTCGGCGTGTGTCATGGGTGTCGCCGGTATCGCGGCGGCCTCGGTCGGCATCGGTGGGGGCGAGACGGAGACGACGGCGGCAACCAAGTCGGACGCCACCGCCGTGAAGCCGTCCGCCGCCAACAATCAGCTCGACACCCAGCTGGAGAGCCTGTCCGCCGAGGCGGACGACTTCGCCGACCGGGCGAGCCGCACGCAGGAGCGCATCGACCTGAAGGCCCAGCAGGAGCTGGAGCAGAAGAAGGCGGCGGCCGAGGCGGCCCGCAAGGAGCGGCTGCGGCCGAAGTTCGCACTGCCGGTCGCCAAGCACGGGCTCAGCGCGTACTACGGCCAGTCCGGTGTCAACTGGATGTCGCTGCACACCGGTATCGACTTCCCCGTCTCGTACGGCACGCCGGTGATGGCCGCGACCGACGGCACCGTGCGCACCCAGTGGAACCCGGCCTACGGCAACATGGTCATCGTGACCGCCAAGGACGGCACCGAGACCTGGTACTGCCACCTCTCCACATACAAGGTCGCCTCCGGTGCGACGGTCAAGGCCGGCGATGTCATTGCCTACTCGGGCAACTCGGGCAACTCGACCGGCCCGCACCTGCACTTCGAGGTCCACCCCGCGGGCGGCTCGGCCATAGACCCCCTGCCGTGGCTGCGCAGCCACGGACTGGACCCGACGTAACCGCCACCGACCGGCACCAAGCAGTACCAACCGGCGTATCGGACGAGACCGCGCCCGGCCGAACAAGCTCAGGAACGAGACTCGGGCCCCTGCTGAGCAGGGGCCCGAGTCATGTCACCGAAGGCGGAGTCGGAGGCTCCTCGCCGAGCCTCCGACGGGTCTCGCTACAGCTTCTCCACCGGCGCGTACCGCAGCAGGAGCCGCTTCGGCTTGGCGTCACCGAAGTCGATCGTCGCCTCTCCGTTGGCTCCCGTGCCCTTGACGGCGATGACCGTGCCGAGGCCGAACTGGTCGTGGGTGACGCGGTCGCCGACGGCGAGGGAGACCACCGGCTTCTCGTTGGTGCGACGAGTGGCGAAGCCGGACGCGCCCGACGCGGAGGAACGGGAGCGCGACGACGACAGCGACGACGCGATCCCGCCGGCCGGGCCCGAGGGCATCGACGCGGAGCCGCCCTTGCGCTTCCACTCCAGATAGCTCGCCGGGATCTCCTCCAGGAAGCGGGACGGCGGGTTGTACGACGGCTGCCCCCAGGCGCTGCGCATCGACGACCGGGTGAGATAGAGCCGTTCCCGCGCGCGGGTGATGCCGACGTAGGCGAGGCGGCGCTCCTCCTCCAGCTCCTTGGTCTGGCCGAGGGCACGCATGTGCGGGAAGACGCCGTCCTCCATGCCCGTCAGGAAGACGACGGGGAACTCCAGGCCCTTCGCGGTGTGGAGGGTCATGAGCGTGATGACGCCCGAGCCGTCCTCGTCCTCGTCGGGGATCTGGTCGGAGTCGGCGACCAGGGCGACCCGCTCCAGGAACTCGGCGAGACTCGCGGAGGTCGCGCCCTCCCCTTCCGCCGCGCCGGCCTCCTGCTCGAACTCCAGGGCCACGGCCGCGAGTTCCTGGAGGTTCTCGATGCGGGTCTCGTCCTGCGGGTCGGTGGACGCCTGCAACTCGGCGAGATAGCCCGTGCGTTCGAGGACCGCTTCCAGGACGGTCGCGGGACCTGCGCCGGACTCGACGACGGTCCGGAGGTCCTCCATCAGCGTGTTGAACCGTTTGACCGCGTTCGTCGACCGGGCTGCCATGCCGTACGCCTCGTCGACGCGCTTCAGTGCCTGCGGGAAGCTGATCTTCTCGCGCTGGGAGAGGGCGTCGATCATCGCCTCGGCGCGGTCACCGATGCCCCGCTTGGGGACGTTGAGGATGCGGCGCAGCGGGACCGAGTCCTCCGGGTTGGCGAGGACGCGCAGGTAGGCCAGGACGTCCCGGACCTCCTTGCGCTCGTAGAAGCGGACGCCGCCGACGACCTTGTAGGGCAGGCCGACGCGGATGAAGACCTCTTCGAACACACGGGACTGGGCGTTGGTCCGGTAGAAGACGGCGACGTCCCCGGCCTTCGCGTGGCCCGCGTCCGTGAGGCGGTCTATCTCGTCGGCGACGAACTGGGCCTCGTCGTGCTCGGTGTCGGCGACGTACCCGGTGATCTGCGCGCCGGCGCCCGCGTTGGTCCACAGGTTCTTGGGGCGGCGGGACTCGTTGCGCTCGATGACGGCGTTGGCGGCGGAGAGGATCGTCTGCGTCGAGCGGTAGTTCTGTTCGAGCAGGATCGTCGTCGCGTTCGGGTAGTCCTCCTCGAACTGGAGGATGTTGCGGATCGTCGCGCCGCGGAACGCGTAGATCGACTGGTCGGCGTCACCGACGACGCACAGCTCGGCGGGCTGGATGTCGTACTCGTTGGGGGGTACGTCGACGGGGTGCTCGGAGGTGCCGACCAGCTCTCTGACCAGGGCGTATTGGGCGTGGTTGGTGTCCTGGTACTCGTCGACGAGGACGTGACGGAAACGACGGCGGTAGTGCTCGGCGACGTCCGGGAAGGCGCGCAGCAGATTGACCGTCGTCATGATCAGGTCGTCGAAGTCGAGCGCGTTCGCCTCGCGGAGGCGGGACTGGTAGAGCGCGTAGGCCTGCGCGAGGGTCTTCTCGAAGCCGTCGGTGGCCTGGGCGGCGAAGTCCTCCTCGTCGATCAGCTCGTTCTTCAGGTTGCTGATCTTGGCGCTGAAGGACTTGGGCGGGAAGCGCTTGGGGTCGAGGTCCAGATCACGGCAGACCAGGGCCATCAGGCGCTTGCTGTCGGCGGCGTCGTAGATCGAGAAGGAGGAGGTGAAGCCCAGCTTCTTGCTCTCGCGGCGCAGGATGCGGACACAGGCGCTGTGGAAGGTCATGACCCACATCGCGTTCGCCCGCGGTCCCACGAGCTGCTCGACGCGCTCCTTCATCTCGCCCGCGGCCTTGTTGGTGAAGGTGATCGCGAGGATCTGGCCCGGGTGGACGTTCCGCTCGCCGAGCAGGTGGGCGATGCGGTGGGTGAGCACGCGGGTCTTGCCGGAGCCGGCGCCGGCGACGATGAGCAGGGGGGAGCCGGCGTGCACGACGGCCGCGCGCTGGTTCTCGTTCAGCCCGTCCAGGAGCGCCGCCGCGTCGATCGCGGGGCGCGGGGCGCCGTCGCGGTAGTAGGCGTCCCGGTCCGGCGGCACGTCGAACTTCCCGCCGAACAGATCGTCCGGAATCGACTCCGGCACAGGATCGTCCTCGGGCGGCGGCGGGGGCTCCTCGTCACGGCCGCGGGGGGCCTGGAGGTCCGCCAGGAAGCTGTCGTCAAAGAGGCTGCTCATCGCTCTCCGAGTCTAGGCGCCCCCACTGACAGCGAGGGGCCGCCCCGGAAAGTCCGTGCGGAGCACGCTCCGAACCGCGCCCCGCGGAGCCGTCGGCCACCGGTCGCACCCACCCCATCACGGTGAGCGATCGAACGTAGCACCTATCGTGTCGGCGAGGCCAAGGTCACGAAAACGTATCGGGCATATCGAACATCAACCTTCACACGGACCACACCCGTTGGCTAGCGTCTTGGGTCAGGCCGTACGACCCAACCGGCGAACGTCGCCGGGCCGCACGGCCTCCGCCGAGTCCGGTGCGCCCCTCCACGGCAGCCGGAGCCGGGGACCCACCGACCTCTGGGGTGAATCGACCCGCCCGCCGTACGCGGCGAGGGTCGTAGGGCAAACCTTCCGAAAGCTTGCGCCCGAACCCGACAGCTAACTCGGTAGGCGGACTACGGAAGGAGTCGCCGAACCATGGCGCCGCACCGCAAGCCGCGTCCGGCCGGCCGGACGCGCGCGGGCATCCGCACCCCCGCTCTCGCCACCGCCGCCCTCACCTCCGTGGCCCTGCTCTCCCAGACGGCCACCGCCGCCCCCTCGGCCGACGACAAGCCAAGCCTGGAGGAGGTCGAGAAGAAGGTAGGCGACCTCTACCGCCAGGCGGAGACGGCGACCGAGAAGTACAACTCGGTCAAGGAGAAGACCACAAAGCAGAAGAAACAGGTCGACAGCCTCCTCGACGATGTCGCGAAGCGGACGGAAAAGCTCAACGAAGCGCGTGAGGAGCTGGGTTCGTACGCGGCCGCCCAGTACCGCACGGGCGCCGCCGCCCCCGACACGGCGGCCCTGCTCCTGGCGGACGACCCGCAGGAGTACTTCGCCCAGAACCAGTTGATGGACCGGCTGACGGACCGCCAGCAGGAGGCCGTCGACGAGTACGTCTCGCAGCAGGCGGAGACCTCGCAGCGGCGCCAGGAGGCGTCCGAGGGCCTGGAGCAGCTCACCGAGTCGCAGAACGCCCTCAAGTCCAGCAAGGCCAAGGTCCAGGCGAAGCTCGCCGCGGCCCGCGAACTGCTCTCCCAGCTCACCGCCGAGGAGAAGGCCAGGCTGGCGGACATCGAGCAGCGGAAGCAGGAGGAGGCCGACCGCAAGGCGGAGGAGCTGGCGCGGCAGCAGGCGGCGGCCGGGTCACGGACCGAGGCGGCCCGGGAGACGCAGGAGACACAGGAGGCCCCTCAGGACACCTCCACCTCTCCATCCACGTCCCCGTCCACCGAGACCACGACGCCGGTCGAGGACTCGACGTACGCCACGAAGGCCGCCAAGGCCCTCGCCTTCGCCCGCGCGCAGATCGGCAAGCCGTACGTCTGGGGCGCCACCGGCCCCGGCTCCTACGACTGCTCCGGCCTCACCCAGGCCGCCTGGAAGGCCGCCGGCGTCGACCTCCCCCGCACCACCTACGACCAGGTCAACGCCGGTACGACCGTCTCGCTCTCCGCCGCCCGCCCCGGCGACCTGATCTTCTTCTACGACAACATCGGCCACGTCGGTCTCTACATCGGCAACGGCATGATGATCCACGCCCCGAAGCCGGGCACCTACGTCCGCGAGGAGTCGATCTTCTACGACGGCGAGTCCTCCATCCACAGCGTGGTGCGGCCGGCGTAACCGTCGAGCGGCCGGTTCACGCGACCGGTCGTGCGGCTGGTCCGTACGACCGGTTCGTACGGGCGGTCCTCACGGCCGGTTCGCCGGGGAGGTGGGCCGACTCAGGTCCAGAGCACCGCGATGAAGATGTTCGCCATGGTGAGTGCGCCCACCAGCCCGAACAGCGACTTGTCCACGGCCTCCTCGTCGCGCTTGACGTACACCAGCCCCAGGATCACGACCAGCAACGCCATCTTGATGCCGATCTTGATGTTGTTGACGGGCTGGTCGTCCGCCTGGTTGAGGCCGACGAGGATCGCTCCGGTGATCAGCATGGTGAGCGCGCCGTGCAGCATGGCGGGGACGAAGCGGGCGGTGCCCTGACCCATGGCCTTCATCTGGGTGAGGAAACCACCCAGGAGGGCGGCGATCCCGATGATGTGGAGCGCGACGAAGAGGTGGATGAGTACGTCCATGGGCGGAGCCTAATGAGGAGGCGCCGACCGGCCCGGCACCGGGGGAGGGGGGCGCTGCGCCGCACCCGGCGACAGTGGGATCGATCTTGCATATATGCGCCTATAGCACCGTCTCGCCCCTCTCCGGCCGGGAATCGCCGCATCGGTCATCGCGCAGCGTGATTACGGCGGCGCCAGGGCGGGATCATGGTCACATAAGGTCACCTCGCGGTCGGTGCGCGCCACTTCCGTACAAGGCGTTACCGGCCCGACACAGTCAGGTTTAGCGTCCTCCCTCAGGTGACCGGCTCCCCACCGCCGCCCGGGCCAGGGGCGGCAGTCGGACACCACCGCCGAGAAAGTCCGGCGGCGTCCCGCTCCCCCCTGTGCGGGCCGCCGCCGGATGCGTCACCGCTCCCCCAGGCGGTCTGTGCGCTCCGACGCACGGACGGCGGTCGTACGAGAGGACATGGAGTCCCACGTGGCAGCGCACCGCAAGCCCAGACAGCGCTCGCTCGGCGGCCCGACGGTCCGCACGGCCGCGACCCTCGCGCTAGCCGGCGCGGCGACCGCGACCGGCTTCGACGGTATCGGGCACGCCGACCCCCACCTCACGCCCGAGCAGATCAAGGCGAAGGTGGACAAGCTGTACGAGGAGGCGGAGGTCGCCACTGACAAGTACAACGGGGCCAAGGAGAAGGCCGACAAGGCGCAGGAGAACCTGGAGGAACTGCGCGACCAGGCGGCCCGCCGCACCGACCGGCTCAACTCCGCCCGCGAGCAGCTGGGTTCGCTGGCCACCGCGCAGTACCGGACCGGCGGCATCGACCCGTCGTGGCAGCTGGCGCTCTCCGGTGACCCGGACCAGTACCTCGACAACGCCGCCCTCGCCGAACGTGTCGGCAACCGGCAGGCGGCCGATGTGGCCGGCGTACGGCAGCAGCTACTGGAGATCGAACGGCTCCGCGGGGCCGCCCGCGTCGAACTGGGCACCCTCAGGACCAAGCAGCAGGAGGTCAAGCAGCACAAGAAGACGGTCACTTCGAAGCTGGCCGAGGCACGGCGGCTCCTCGACCGCCTCACACCCGAGGACCGCACCCGTCTGAGCAGCCCCGGCACCGGCCACGCCTCGCGCTCCGCCCTCTCCTCCCCGCGCACCGTCACCGGCCCGGTCTCACCGGCCTCCTCCGCCTCCGAGGCCCCCAATCCCCGTGCCGCCTCGGCCGTTTCCTACGCGTACTCCAAGCTCGGCAGCCCGTACGTCTGGGGCGCCACCGGCCCCAACGCCTTCGACTGCTCCGGCCTCACCCAGGCCGCCTACCGCTCCGCCGGGGTCTCCCTCCCCCGCACCACCTACGGCCAGATCGGCGCCGGCCGCCGCGTCTCCCGCGCGGAACTACTCCCCGGCGACCTGGTCTTCTTCTACTCCGGCATCAGCCACGTGGGCATCTATGTGGGCAACGGCCAGATGATCCACGCCCCGAACCCCTCCGCCCCGGTACGAGTGGCCCCTCTCGACGAGATGCCGTTCGCCGGCGCCACGCGGGTGGCCTGAGGGCGGAGTGAGTGCGGAGTGAGCGGGCCCTGGCGGCCGGACTACCCGGCCGCCGGGGCCCGCGCCGACGCTGCCGTGCAGGTACAGCGCCGCGCGACGGGGCCGGCAGAGCCGCGGCAGCGGGTGGCGTGGCGGCAGGCCCGGGGCCCGGGGGGCAGCGCCGGGGGTCTGGGGGTAGGCCAGGAGGGGGGCGTGGGTCGGCGGCAGGCCGGAGTCGAGAGAGGCCGGCCGGTCCGGCGGGCGCGGCCGGGATCGCGATCCCGTCCCCCTGGGTCGCTCTGCCTTAGCCCCCTTGGTCGCTCGGCCTTACACCAGCCGTCGTGCCGTCGCCCACCTCGTCAGCTCATGCCGGTTGGAGAGCTGCAACTTGCGGAGCACGGCGGAGACATGGGACTCCACGGTCTTCACCGAGATGTAGAGCTGCTTGGCGATCTCCTTGTACGCATAGCCGCGGGCGATGAGACGCAACACCTCACGCTCACGCTGGGTGAGACGGTCGAGGTCCTCGTCCACGGGCGGGGCATCGGTGGAGGCGAAGGCGTCGAGGACGAAGCCGGCCAACCGCGGGGAGAACACGGCGTCCCCGTCCTGGACGCGGAAGATGGAGTCGACGAGGTCGGTGCCGGTGATCGTCTTGGTGACATAGCCCCGCGCACCGCCCCGGATCACCCCGATGACGTCCTCCGCCGCGTCCGACACGGACAGCGCGAGGAAGCGAACCGGCCGTTCGGCGTCCGCCATCAACGCCGAACAGCGGCGCAGGACTTCCACTCCGCCTCCACCGGGGAGATGGACGTCCAGGAGCACCACCTCGGGGCGAGTGCTGGTGATCACCGAGACCGCCTGGTCGACGTCAGGAGCCTCCCCGACGACCTCGACTCCCGTACGCTCCGTCTGCCCGATCTCGGCCTGCACTCCCGTACGGAACATACGGTGATCGTCGACGAGCACGACCCGAACATGCCGCCCCGGCCCGGACACCGCGGCCTCCGGCTCTCCCCCGGCCAAGAGCCCGCCAGAAGCACCCAAAGCGCCGGAAGCGGACCCGTCGGAAGCCGGCGCATCGGAGACATCGGGGTCCCTGAACTCCCCCTGGCGTGCGGCCTCGCCCTGCCGGCCGCCAGCGGGCACGGTGCCGGATTCCTGCGCGGCCCGGCCGCCTCCCCGGCCCACGGTCGGTTCCGTGCCCGAACCGCTCTGCCCGGCAAGGTCGTTCGGCTCGTTCGCGTCACTCATGACGTCGTCTCCGCCCTCTCCATCTCCAGCTCGATCTCCGTGCCGCCGCCCGGTACGGCGCGGAGCCGTGCCGTACCGCCGTTCCGTTCCATGCGGCCGATGATCGATTCTCTGACGCCCATGCGGTCGGCGGGTATCGCGTCGAGATCGAAGCCGGGACCGCGGTCACGCACGGACACGAAGACCGTCCTTCCCTCGACCTCGGCGAAGACCTGTACGGCGCCGCCCTCGCCACCGTACTTGGCGGCGTTCACCATCGCCTCGCGCGCGGCCTGCATCTGTGCGGTCAGTCCCTCGTCGAGGGGGCAGTCGCCGACGACGACCACTTCTATGGGCACTCCGTGCTTGTCCTCCACCTCCGCAGCGTTGCGCCGCACGGCCTCGGCGAGGGTGTCGGGTTCGTCGTCCTCGTCCTTTCCGGTGCCCTCGGGTTTGTACAGCCAGTTGCGCAGGTCGCGCTCCTGGGCACGGGCCAGGCGGCGGACCTCGTTGGGGTTGTCCGCGTTGCGCTGTATCAGCGTCAGGGTGTGCAGCACCGAGTCATGGACATGGGCCGCGACCTCCGCGCGTTCCTGGGCGCGGATGCGCATCAGGCGCTCCTCGGAGAGGTCCTGGGTCATCCTGACGAGGTAAGGGCCCGCCAGCAGGGCTATCCCCACGAGGACCGCGAGCGCTGCCTGCAGCACCGAGCCGAGGTGGGCGGCGGAGCCTTGCAGGACGAATATCCCGGAGACGCCGGCGGTGACGAGCAGGACTCCGGCCACCGAGCGGAGCAGGGTGATGGTGCGCCGACGGCGGCCGACCTCGGCCCAGCGTGCCCGCCGGGCATTGTCCGCCTGCCGCCAGACGAGGGCCACACCGGCGGCGACCAGCACCGTCGGCCAGAGATACGCTCGGGCGCCGTCCCCCAGATTCACATTGCCGACGAAGACCATGGCCACGACGACCATGAGGAGAAGGGCGACGATCTGGCCCCGGTCGGGCCGGCGGGCCACGAGTCTGCGGCGGCCGTCGGGTGACGTCTCGGTGGTGATGGCCGAGGGCCGCTGATTGTCGACTCCACCGACACCGAGCGGCACGAAGAACCAGAACGCCGCGTACACCAGGGCGCCCAGGCCGTCTGCCGTGAACAGGCCGACGAACACGAGCCGGACCCAGACCACGGGCAGCCCGAGATGCCCTGCGAGCCCTCGCGCCACTCCGCCGAGCCAGCGACCGTCGCTGCTGCGGTAGAGCTTGCGCGGGGGCCGCGGAGTGTCGATGGGCAGTGCTGCGGCTTCCGGCATGCCATCGATGTTCACACGCACGGCCGATCGAGGCATCAGGGTCGATCCCCGAGACGCCCCTGATCTTCGGCGGAGCCATGATCGAACGCATCCCCGGGTGTATATCAGGGTTCGACCAGGGTCATCCCGACTGCCATCGAACCGGCACGGCGGTCACGATGGACGCATGACGGATCACCAGCACGCGGCATCGGAGTCGGGCCCCCCCTCGGGCCCCGACTCCCCGCGGCCGACCACCGAGCCGCAGGACGCCGTGCCCGCGCCGGGCACGGCAGAGGAGCCGCGCGCACACGAGGGCCGGGGCCCGGGGAAGGAACCGCACGCGGGCTCGGGCACACGCCCGGGCACAGGTATGCACAGGGGTGCGGGCACGGATGCGCATGCCGGTGCGGAGGGGTATCCGGGTGCGGGTGCGCCTGCGGATCAAGCGGCCTACGGCGCGCATACTGCCGGTCCGACTGATTCGGGCGGTTCGGTTGACCCGGGCGGTTCGGCTGGCCCGGGCGCCTCGGGGGGTTCGGGGGGTTCGGGGGGTTCGGGCGGCTCAGTGGGGTCGGACGGCTCGGGCAATTTGGGCGGCTCGGCCGGCTCGGGTGAGGGTGATCCGAGGGACCGAGCCGCCGCCGGCGGCTCTGCTGGTCCGGCGGGGCAGGCCGCTCCCGGTGATCCCGTCGGCGCCCCGGTCGCCCCTCAGGGGTTCCGCCGTGACCGGCGGTACAAGATGTTGGGTGGTGTCTGCGCCGGCCTCGGACGGCAGTGCGACATGGACCCGGTGATCTTCCGGATCGTGCTCGCGGTGCTCTCCGCGACCGGCGGGCTCGGCCTGATCTTCTACGGCTTCGCCTGGCTGTTCGTGCCGTACGACGACGAAGAGGAGAACGAGGTACGGAAGCTGCTCACCGGCCGTGTAGACGGTCAGGCCCTGGCGGCCGTGCTCTTCGCGCTGGTCGGCTGCGGCGTGTTCCTCACGATGCTGGGCAACAGCACCGTCCTGACGTTCTCCGTGATCGTCTCCCTCCTCCTGGCCGGCGCGGGCTACTGGTCGCGGCAGCGAGGCACCCCCGACACCGACCCGTTGGCAGCCCAGGCCGTGGCCGACGCTCCGCCGGAGGCCCAGGCACCGCCTGTGGCTGCCTCTTATCCGTCGTGGTGGCGGGACCCGATAGTCAAGGACGGCACTCACGTGGGCAGCACGGGCTATCTGTGGGGCCCTGGCGAGACCCGTGGGCG
>NZ_JAMGBG010000033.1 GCF_023516595.1 Streptomyces neyagawaensis
CGGGCTATCTGTGGGGCCCTGGCGAGACCCGTGGGCGGGACATTGCCGCAGCGGTCAACATCGCCCGGGGCACCCCCTCGCGGCACGACATACGCGCCGCGCGTGGGCCGAAGCCGCGCGGGCCGCGCTGGATAGGCGGCTGGGTCTTCCTGCTCGCGCTGCTCGCCGGCGGTCTCGGGACCACCGCGACGTGGGAGGACCGCACGCTGGCGGCCAGCGTGCAGACAGGGCTGGCCTGTGCGCTGGTGGTGTTCGGCCTGGGCATAGCGGTGAGCGCCTTCGTGGGCCGGACGGGAGCCGGGTCGATCTTCCTGGCCCTGGTCACCGCGGGACTCCTGGCGTGCGCGGCGGCGCTCCCGTCGAACATCACGACGGACTGGGCCCGCACCGAGTGGACACCGGGGAAGGCCGCGGACGTGGCGACGCGGTACGAGTTGGGGACGGGGGTGGGCACGTTGGATCTGACGCGGGTGGACCTGACGAAGGGCCAGACGTTGTCGACGAGTGTGGAAGTGGGCGCGGGCAAGGTGAAGGTCGTGGTCCCGTCGGACGTGACGGTGCGGCTCGACGTCCAGGTGGGCTTCGGTGACATCCAGTTGCCGGGCGAGAGCAAGGAGGACGTGGACGTGGCACCGGACAAGAGCGATCGTCTGACGCTCCCCCCGGCCGAGGGCTCGGGGAGCGGCGGGACGATCACTCTCGACCTGGAGGTCGGTCTGGGGCAGGCGGAGGTGGCCCGTGCTGCGGCATGAGTTCCAGCCCGGGAAGCTCGTCGGCGGACTCTTCGTGACCGCCGCCGGAGTCATCTACCTCGGCGATGCGGCCGGGGCCTGGCGGACACCATGGTTCGTCGTCCTACCGCTCACCTTCGGCGGCCTGTGCCTCGCGGGCGCCGTGGCCTTCATACACCACGCGATACGGGGCCACCGGGCGTCTTGCCGGACGGGAGGGGAGGACAGGCGGGAGCGGCGGGATGGACGGGGGCGACAGGACCAGCCGAGTCACCGGGCATAACAGGGGCCAGTGGGGCGGACTGGGTCGTTGGGACGGCTGGACCGCTGTAGATCAGGGCGCCGGTGGCAGGAGCGGAGCCGACGCAGCGGACGGAGTGGACGGCGCGCGGGGGGGGGCGAAGGGAAGCACGGGATCGGCACGGACGACGGGGCAGTACCCGGAGTCGGGCAATCGCCCCGAGACGCGCTGGAACCGCTGTGGCGGGGCGAGCCGGTCGACGAGGGGTGGCCGGCGGCCGGGTAAGGGTGGAACTGACCGGCGCGGACGCGGGCAGGCAGGGCTGGGCGCCGCGCGTGCGGATTGGGTCGCCAGGGCGGATTGGGGTCGCCAGGGCGCTACCTTCCCGGTGGCCCCGGCGGTGGCGGAGCCCAGCCCGCGGCAAGCGCGACCTCGTGGTCCCCGGGGCGGCCCATGGTCCCGGTGTCCTCGTGGCCTCAGTGGCCTCATGGCCGCAGGCGCAGGCGCAGGCGCAGGCGCAGGCGCAGGCAAGGGGAGCTGCGCACGCAAAGCAGCCGTCCAGCTGGGGAGGCCGACCCGCACTCCAGCGGTCTCACGTCGTTCAGTGCGTCCAGTTCGCCGCGCTCCTTGCTGATCGGGGCGTTGGCCCGGTGAAGGTCAGGGCTCGTTGAAAGTCGGGTCGTAAGCCGCCCGCGCCCGGGAGCCGCGTAGCGCCTCGTGGAGGGCGCCGTCGCTCAGCACGAGGTCTTGGTCCGCTGTCGGAACGGTGGGTGCCGTAGGCGCCGAGCGGAGCGGTGGTGCGGGGGCGCCGAGAGCGACGGCGAAAACGAGTCGTCCCCTGTTGCCGCCCCTCCCCCACCCACCCGACGGATGTGGACATGACAGCCCTGCGGGCTCTTAAATGCCAGGGCAAGATCAGCGGCGCCCTCAGCGCCGCGCCGCTCCCCCAGTGCCCCCTCATGTGTGCCCCCCGGCGCCCACCGCCACAGGCGCTTGCCCTGCGGCGCCTTCTCCAGGAGACAGAAGACACTGATGAGTTGGATTCGGCAGCACGTCCGAGGTTCCCGTCGCGCCACCGCCGGCTTAGCGACCACAGCCACACTTCTGGCCGGCGTACTCTCCCCGGCCGCCGACGCGGCCGAGAGGCCGAGCCGTGCCGCCGCCCTCGACAACGCGGCGACGGCCCTCGCCGACCAGGCCGCGTCGTTGGGCCTCACCTCCGCGCAGGAGACCTCTGTGCGTGACGTGATCGTGGACAAGGACGGCGCCCAGCACGTTCGCTACGACCGTACGTACCGGCGACTCCCCGTGCTCGGGGGTGACTTCGTCGTGCACATGGCGCCCGACGGTACCTACCGCAGCGCTGACCGGGCGGCGAGGGCGGAGATCTCGCTGCCGAGCACCACGCCGAAGGTGTCGGCTTCCAGGGCGGCCGACCTCGGCGTGAACGCCCTGCGCGCGGCCAACCCGGGCGACACGCTGGAGCAGCTGAAGCAGGTGAAGGCCAAGCCCGAGCTCGTCGTCGACGCCCTGCACGGCGTTCCGAGACTGGCCTGGCGCACGGAGGTCACCGGGCTGGACTCGCTCGGCAACCCGGTCGCCCGCACGTTGCTGACCGATGCCCACACCGGTGCCCGGATCGACGCCTGGGACACCATGGAGTCGGCCACCGGCGACGGCAAGTCCCTGTACAGCGGCACGGTCACGTTGGAGACGACCCTCTCGGGGTCGGCCTACCAGCTCAAGGACCCGACGCGCGGCAACACCTACACCGCTGACGCGGCCGACAAGACGGACGCGTGCACTGACGACACCTGCAACGGTCGCCTCGTCACGGACGACGACAACCACTGGGGCACGGGCACGACCGCCGACCGTTCGACCGTCGCCGTCGACGCCCAGTACGGCAGCGACATGACCTGGGACTACTACAAGGACGTCCACGGCCGCAATGGCATCGGCGACGACGGCAAGGGCTCGTACAACCGCGTCCACTACGGCAACAAACTCTCCAACGCCTTCTGGAACGACGCCTGCTTCTGCATGACCTACGGCGACGGTAACGGCATCCACTTCGGGCCGATGGTCGGGCTGGACGTGGCCGCCCACGAGATGTCCCACGGCGTGACCTCGAGAACGGCCAGGCTGGTCTACTCGGGTGAGTCCGGCGGCCTGAACGAGGCGACGTCCGACATCTTCGGGACGCTGGTGGAGTTCTACGCGGGGAACGCCCAGGACACCGGCGACTATCTGATCGGTGAGAAGGTCGTCCGTTCCGGCCTCGGGCGGGATGCGCTGCGCTTCATGGACAGGCCGAGCAAGGACGGCGGTTCCGCGGACTACTGGAGCAGTTCGGTCGGCACCATCAGCGTCCACTACTCGTCCGGCGTCGCCAACCACTTCGCCTACCTCCTCGCGGAGGGCAGCGGCACCAAGACGATCAACGGGGTCACCTATGACTCACCGACGTACAACCGCTCCACCGTCACCGGGATAGGCCGCGCCAAGCTCGGCGCGATCTGGTACCGCGCCCTGACCGTCTACATGACGTCCTCGACGAACTACGCCGGAGCGAGGACGGCCACCCTGAACGCTGCCCGCGACCTCTACGGCGCGGGCAGCACGGAGTACAACGCGGTGGCGGCGGCCTGGAGCGCGGTCAACGTGAACTGAGAGCCACCCGACGCCGGACGCGTAGCGCGGCCGCTCCGGTCCCGGCCCCTGGCTCGGGACCCTGATCCGGGACCGGAGTCCGGCGGAGCCCTACGGCTTCGGCAGAGTGCAACCGGCGGCACTCAGGTCCAGCTGGTTGCCGGTCGTGAAGCAGGCCGGGATCCGGTACGTCTGCGCGGCGTAGTTGATGCCCTTGTGGACGGTGATGTTGCCGCTCTGGTCCACCTCGCAGGGGTTGTTCAACGTGCAGGACGCGCCGTTCTCGTTGCCGGTGTTGTGGACCGCGACGACCTCACCGGTGGAGCGGTCGATCACCGGGGAGCCGGAGGTGCCGCCGACGGTCTGGCAGGCGGGGCTGTAGCGGACCGAATCCTTCCAGGTCCACTTGCCCTCCTTGAGACGATGCGGGAACCCGTCGATGGTGCAGTCCAGGAGCTTCTTCCAGGCGCCGGACGCCACCGTGATGGCGGCCCCGGCGGTCGGGGGCGTGTCCCGCAGGGTCAGAGCCGACACCCCGTACGAGCTCTTGATCGCCGCATAGGTGGTGGTGAGCTCGTAGAGCGCCACATCGGTGTCGGTCATCGTCCCGTACGCGAGCTTGGCGGCCTTCAGCGTGGCGACCTGGGTGCCTGAGGCGTCGAGCAGGTTGAACGGCCGGTTCGCGGGCCGGTTGGTGATGACCACGCCCGGATCCAGCAGGCTGCTGCAGTGACCGTTGGAGAGCACCAGCGCCGGGTCGGTGTCCACGGAGTCGGGGAAGCGGACGAGCGAGCCGGAGCAGTTGCTGAGCGCCACGGTCCCGGCAAGGCTGACGGCCTGGAGCGTCGGCTCGGCCACCTTGGTGACGGGCTGGGCGGTCGCGGGCCGGGCGGTCGCGGGCCGGGCGCCGGGTGCCGCGACCGCGGGCGTCGCGATCGCTCCGGCGAAGGCCAGAGCGAAGATCGCGGCGCCGAGAGGCTTTCTCACGTGGGGGTCCCCTCTTGCGAAAGGGCGGCCGGAACCGTCCGGCCGCCCACTGTTTTGTCATGCGCATTGTTGGCGCAGGGATGCAAGAGATCAAGGACCGTATTTCAGCCGCGAGGAGAGCGCGCGGGTCAGCGGTAGCTGCGGGCTCGGCGCCTGTTGCGTCGGGAGCGGAGGGCAGCGTCCACGGAGAAGATGGGGGCGCCGGCGAGGATCAGGGGGATCCAGGCCATGAGGTAGGGGAGGTCGTTGCCGTAGTAGTACGGGCTGGACGACCAGCTGACCGTCAGCCACAGGCTGAGGGAGATGAGGGCGCCGCCCAGGGCGGCCAGGCGGGCGAGAAGACCGATGAGGGTGCCGATCCCGACGGCCAGTTCACCGATGGCGATGGCGTAGCCGAAGCCGACGGGGTTCTTCAGGGCCATGTCGATCATCGCGGGGATGGCTGAGGCGTCACGCGCGGCGCTCATCATGTCGCCGATCGAGCCGGAGCCGGACTCGGCCATGAACGCGCTGTCGGTGAGTTTGTCCAGGCCGGCGTAGATGAAGGTGACGCCCAGGAAGACCCGCAGGGGCAGAAGCGCGTAGCGGGTGGCCGCGTCTCGCCAGTCGTGGCCGCCGTCGAGGTAGGGGGTGTGGGAGTCCGTGCGAGTACCGCGAGTCATCAGTCTGCGCCGCCTCTGGTCCGCCGTGCCGTTGACCCCTCAACAGACGATACGTTCGGAGGGGTGGGGGCGCTCAACGGTGCGGCACTCTTTTTCCGTCTTGGGTGGTCTCGTCCCGAGGGTCTGCCTACGGGCCCTTCTCGGCCGCGACCCGGCGCCCACGTCCGCCGGGGAGGGCCTGCCCGCCCAGCGCGCCGCCGCAGCGGCCATCGCGGACGCGCTTCCGCCCCGCCCTGCCCCTCCCCGCTTACGCCCTGCCCCGGCCTCCGCCCCCCCGTTTGCGCCCCACCCCACCCGGCAGAGAGTCACCCGGAGGTCGGAGTCGCCCCCGACGCCCGGAGACCGCACCACACGGCTTCGCCTCTCGACAGACCCACCCGGGCGGTCGCAAGGCCGCTTGCCCGCCGACCGGGCTGTCGCGTCCGGCTGACGCATCCCGCTGACCCATCCGGCTGACCCATCCAGCCGGACGCATCCGGCCGACGTTCCTCATCCGCGACGGCCCGCGCGAGCGCGGCCCCGAAGGAAGCCAGTGCCCCACCCATCGGCTACAGGCCGACCCCCGCCTCGGATCAGTCGGCTGAGACCTCAATCGCGTAGCGGTTGGTTTCCACTCCGGCCGCGGTGACGACCTGGACGTCGACCTTGCCGGGTTCGACGTCGGCGGGGACCGGCACGGTGAGGACCGCGTCGGTGGGGTTGCTGAAGCCGCCGGCGACGGGGACGAGGGGGACATGGACGTGGACGGGGCCGATGCGGACGACCATGCGGGAGAGACGGTCGGCGGTCTGCGCGCCGGGCGGGACGAAGCCGGCGCCGCGGATCTCGATGTCGTCGCCGTTGCGGATCGGCGCGTCGAGGTCGCCGGCCTCGCGGGCGCGGACGACGGAGAGGATCACGGGGCGGCCGCCCTCGGCGTACTTGCCGGCGACGTAGGTGGCCGCGGAGACGAGGACGAGGAGGGCGAGGCCCCAGGGGAGGTCGGGGAGCTGGTCGGGGCGACGGGCCAGCCGTACCGCCGCGAAGACCAGGGCGACGGCGCAGATGGTCACGTACTGGATGTCGGTGAAGCTGCCCCGGCCGGCGTCGTCGGTGAGGAGGTCGGCGGCGCGGGGGCGGTGGGCGCGGACCTTCTGGAGGCGCTGGCCGAGGACGCGGAGGCCGACGACGCGGCGCACCAGGACGGCGATGCCGCAGACCACGGCGAGAACGGTGACGATGCCGGCGCCGCGGGCGAGTTCGAGGCCGGCGATGAGGGCGTCGCGTTCGCGGTGGTCGGAGGCGGCGGCCAGGCGGCCGACCAGGACGAGGACGCAGAAGACGACGAAGAGGACCCAGCTCGCGGCGATCGCGCGGGACGTGGAGAGGCGGTTGTCCTCGCCGATGACCGGGGCGAGGGCGCCGCCGCGCGCACGGTGCAGATAGCCGGCGCCGGTGAGCGTCGCGGCGACGAGCAGGGCGGCGATCAGGCCGGCCGTGCGGGCGACGGTCCAGCCCGCGCCGATCGCGGTGAGCGCCTGGACGAGGAGCAGGGTGACGACGGCGGCCCAGACGACGATCGCCGTGCGCAGCCAGAGCCGGCCGAGCCAGGCCTCGCCCTCGACGCGGCCGCGTTCGGCGACGACGGCGGCGGACTGGGTGAGTTCGTCGGAGACCCACTGGCGGGAGGCCGACGCGGAGTGGGCGACAGCGGCGGGAAGGCCCTGTCCGGCGGCGAACTCCTCGCGTTTCAGCAGGAACTCGGCGACCGCGCGCCGGTGTCCCGTGCGCGCGCCGTGCGGGCAGTCCCCGCACGTGCATCCGCCGTCATGGGCAGCCGAGCCCATGCCCCCTCTGGCCTCCTGCACCGCCACGCCCGAGCCCGCCTTCCCGCGCCGCGCACGCCTCTGCGTGCGCTGTCCTCGGCATTCGCCGTCACCGTCATCGACGCCATCACCGCCCCCGCGGGGCGCCGTCCGTACAGCCGCTCACTACCACAGCCGTGCGGTCGGACACATGCCCCGCGATGACAGCGAATTGTGCCGTACGGAAGGCGGGCCGTGCCCGGCAGGGGCGTCGAGTGCAAGGAGAGCGCGGGGTGAAGTTCGGGTCGTCCTGTTGACCCGGCTGCGAGAATCTCCCTATGGCCGAGATCATCCAGCGGGACGGGTCCTGGGCCTTCGACGGGAGCACGGTCCGGATCACGCCGGGACCGCACCGTTCCGTGGCGCTGTTCCGGCAGACGTACGGGGAGGTCGCGGTTCCGCTGGAAGCGGTGTCGGGTGTCGTCTACGAGCCCGAGCGCAAGCGGGGCCGACTGCGGTTGCGGCTCCGGGAGGGCAGCGATCCGCTGCTCCAGGCCACCGGTGGGCGGCTGCCGGACGAGGCCGACCCCTACCGGCTGACGGTCGATCTCGACCGGTCGGGTGTCGCCGAGTACATGGCCGAGGAGATACGGCAGGCCCTGCTGCTGGAACAGACCCCGAAGGAGCCCGCCACGGCGTATCTCCTGCCGGGGCCTCCGGTGCCGGTGTCGGTACGGTCCAGCGACGGCACCGTGTCCTTCGACGGCACGCAGGTCAGGATCGACTGGAACGACACGTCCGACCGGGTCAAGCGGGCGACCGGGCCCCGGATCATCGCCATCGGTGATCTGGCGCAGGTGGAGTGGTTGCCGAACTCCGGTTACGAGGACGGGTTCCTGCGGTTCGTGACCTACGAGACGGTGTTCTCCAAGCTGCCGCCCGAGAAGGACCCGTACGCCCTCGATCTGTGGGGCAACGCCCGCCGTGATCTGCTGACGGCGCTGGTCGCCACGGCCGTCACCGCGCGGCTTCCGCACCCGTCGACCAGAGCGGACGGCCACGCGGACCGCCCCCGGCCGGTCGAAGCCGCGGGCCCTCCCCCGCCACGGAGTCCGGCCCCCGCTCCGGCCCCGGCGCAGGCCTCCGGCCATCACGACGTGCTGCTGCGCCGCCTGCGCGAGTTGGGGGAACTGCACCGCGACGGGGTCCTCACGGACGAGGAGTTCGCGGCCACGAAGGCGGCGGTGCTGCGGGACTTCTGAGCGACGCGGCGGGGGCAGCGCCCGCCGACCCTGCCCGACGCAACCAGTACCCGACGCAACCAGTGCCCGACGCAACCAGTGCCCGACGAGACCACTGCCCGCCCCACCACAGCGACTCACCCGCCGCCCCCGACACCCCCGCTTCCGCGAGGCTCGGCCGAGCTCAGCTCAGCAGGTCCGGTTCGCTCCGGCTGATGTCCTGCCACAGGGGCTGGTAGTTGATCCATGCCACGAGGTCCCCGCCCGCCTGTTCGCGGGTGGCGACGGCCAGCCGGTGGTCGACGAGGAGGGGGCGGCCCGCGGCCTTCGCGGTGAGCTGGACCTGGGCGGAGCGTTCCATCGACAGGAACCACCAGGCCGCCGCGTCGACCGAGTCGCCCACGGTCAGCAGACCGTGGTTGCGCAGGACCAGGGCCTTGCGGCTCCCAAGAACCACCGCGATCCGCCGCCCCTCGTCCGCGTCCACGGCGACGCCCGTGTAGTTGTCGTAGAGCGCGTGGTCCTCGTAGAACGCGCAGGACTCCTGGGTGATCGGCTCGATCAGTTCGCCGAGCGCGGCGAGGGCGCGACCGTGCACCGAGTGGCAGTGGGCGACGGCCACGACGTCCGGGCGGGCGGCGTGGACCTGGGCGTGGACGGTGAACGCGGCCTGGTTGACGTGGTAGCGGCCCTCGATGACCTGGCCGTCCTGGTTGGCGAGGACGAGGTCACTGACGGTGACGTGCCTGAAGGACATCCCGAACGGGTTGACCCAGAAGCAGTCGCTGAACTCCGGGTCGCGGGCGGTGATGTGCCCCGAGACGCCGTCCTCGAACCCCAGCCGTCCGAAGATCCGCAGGGCCCCGGCCAGCCGTTCCTTGCGGTGCCGCCGCTCGTCCTCCACCGACTCGTGCATCGGCGGCATGGCGAACCGCAGCTGGTCGGTGGGTAGGGGCAGGGGCGGTGTGGGCCCGTGCATGTGTCCTCCAGAATGACTTCCTCGACGAAGCGGAAGTTACCGTCGGTCCCCCCTAGAGAACAGGTCCGTTCCCTGAAGAGAGTGCGCAACCGTTACGCAAGTCACAGAAGCGTGCTGGCGTTTCACCACCCAGGGACGAGCCATCAGTCGCTCGGGGTAACCGGACAGTGGTTGTCGGGTATCCGCGCGAGACTCGTCCCATGCCACGAAATACGCCACGCGCCGTGCCGCACACCGCCGCCAACTGGGCGGCCTTCTCCGCCGCCGAACCCGGTCTCGCGCAGACCGTGGAGGCGCGTTTCGGCGCCTTCACCCACCACGTCCTCGCCACCCTCCGCCGGGACGGCTCGCCGCGCACGACCGGGCTGGAGGTCAGGTTCGTCGGCGGCGAACTGTGGCTGGGGATGATGCCGGACTCCCTGAAGGCGCTCGACCTGCGCCGCGACCCCCGGTTCGCGCTCCAGGCCAACCCGGGTCCGGGCACCGGGATGGGCGGCGGTGACGTACGGATCAGCGGGCGGGCGGTCGAGGTCGACGATCCGGCCGTCAAGGCCGCGTACGGCGAAGAGGCGGAACCGCCGGAGCCGTTCCACCTCTTCCGCACCGAGCTGACGGAGGTCGTACGGACCTACGTCGAGGACGAGACGTATCTGGTCGTCCAGGTCTGGAAGCCCGGAGAGCCGGTGCGCACCCTCAAACGGACCTGAAGCCCCCGCTCACTCGAGCGGACCTGAGCCCCCTCACCCGAGAGGCGGCCCCACTCACCGCCTCACCCGAGGCAGCCCCCGTCACCGCGAGCGGGTCACTCCCACTCGATGGTGCCCGGCGGCTTGGACGTCACGTCCAGGACCACGCGGTTGACGTCGCGCACCTCGTTGGTGATGCGGGTCGAGATCTTCGCCAGCACGTCGTACGGCAGGCGCGACCAGTCGGCCGTCATGGCGTCCTCGGAGGAAACCGGGCGCAGGACGATGGGGTGGCCGTAGGTGCGGCCGTCGCCCTGGACGCCGACGCTGCGGACGTCCGCCAGGAGGACCACCGGGCACTGCCAGATGTCGCGGTCGAGGCCGGCCGCCGTCAGCTCCTCGCGGGCGATCGCGTCGGCCTCGCGGAGCAGGTCGAGGCGGTCCTTGGTGACCTCACCGACGATGCGGATGCCGAGGCCGGGGCCGGGGAACGGCTGCCGCTGGACGATCTCCTCGGGCAGGCCGAGCTCCTGGCCGACCATGCGGACCTCGTCCTTGAACAGCTTGCGGAGCGGCTCGATGAGCTGGAACTCCAGGTCGTCGGGGAGGCCGCCCACGTTGTGGTGGGACTTGATGTTGGCGGTGCCGGTGCCGCCGCCGGACTCGACGACGTCGGGGTAGAGGGTGCCCTGGACCAGGAACTCCACGGCCGGGCCCTCGTCCGCGATGATCTCGGCCTGCGCCTGCTCGAACACACGGATGAACTCACGGCCGATGATCTTCCGCTTCTCCTCGGGGTCGGAGACCCCGGCGAGCGCCTTGAGGAACCGCTCCTCCGCATCGACCACCTTCAGCTGGACGCCGGTGGCCGCGACGAAGTCCTTCTCGACCTGCTCGGTCTCGCCCTTGCGCATCAGACCGTGGTCGACGTACACGCAGGTCAGCTGGGAGCCGATGGCCTTCTGCACGAGGGCCGCGGCGACCGCGGAGTCCACGCCGCCGGAGAGGCCGCAGATGGCGCGCTTGTCGCCGACCTGCTCGCGGATGGCGGCGACCTGCTCCTCGATCACGTTGCCGGTGGTCCAGGACGGGGTCAGCCCGGCGCCCCGGTACAGGAAGTGCTCCAGCACCTGCTGCCCGTGCGTGGAGTGCATGACCTCCGGGTGGTACTGGACCCCGTACAGCTTCTTCTCGTCGTTCTCGAAGGCGGCGACCGGTACGACGTCGGTGGAGGCCGTGACGGTGAAGCCCTCGGGGGCGGCGGAGCAGGCGTCGCCGTGCGACATCCACACCGACTGCTCGTCCGGGGTGCCCTCGAAGAGGGTCGAGCCGGACTTGGTGACGTGCAGCGGCGTACGGCCGTACTCGCGGGCGCCCGTGTTGTCGACGGTGCCGCCGAGGGTGGTGGCCATCAGCTGGAAGCCGTAGCACATGCCGAAGACGGGGACGCCGGACTCGAAGAGTGCGCGGTCGAGGCGGGGGGCGCCCTCGGCGTAGACCGAGGAGGGGCCGCCGGAGAGGATGATCGCCGCCGGGTTCTTGGCGAGGATCTCCGCGACCGGCATCGTGCTGGGCACGATCTCGCTGTAGACCCGGGCCTCGCGGACACGGCGGGCGATGAGCTGGGCGTACTGCGCGCCGAAGTCGACGACCAGAACGGTGTCGGGAGCGGCGGCAGCGGAGGGCGCTGATGACACGGGGTGCCTTCCGGCGGTCGGGCGGGGGTCTGTGTGGCCGAGTCTACCGGGGTGCGCTCTTGTGGTGCGGGCCCACCGTGGGCTCCGCCCCCGGGCCCCCGGAGCACCCCTTGCCGCCCCCCCTCGGAAAGGCGGCGCCCCCGCCCGACCGGGCCGTGGGGCCGACCAGTCCGTGGGGACAGCCGGTCCGTGGGCCGACCGTCTCGGAGCCGGTGGCCTGCCGTGGCATACTGGCGCCCATGTTCGCGCACTCGACCTTCGTCTTTACCTATGGCACCGGGCCCACCGGCTGCCATGGTCGTGCTGCTTGAGCAACTGACAAGCGACTTCCCCAGGCGCCCCGGGCCGACAAGGTCCGGGGCGCCTGGCGTTTCCGGGGACTGTCGGGGCGGGGTGCGGAACCGGACACGAGGAGTTCTGACGATGACCACCACCACCGCCGCGCAGATCACCGCCGAGAAGCCCGCCCCCGACAAGACCGCCCCCGAGAAGACCGCCGTCACGGGGACCACCTCGGCACAGACCGCCGCCGAGAGGGCCGCGGGCGTCCCGAAGGCCACCGTCGCCGAGAGGACCGGCGCGAGGACCGAGGAGGCCGCGGGGGTGATCAGCGGCGCCCGGGAGCGGATCGACGCGTTGGACGACCGGATCATCGGGTTGGTGCAGGAACGGATGGCGGTGTCGGCCGTGATCCAGCAGGCCCGGATCGAGTCGGGTGGCCGACGGGTGAACCTCTCGCGGGAGATGGAGGTCCTCGCCCACTACAGCGATGCCCTCGGCAAGCCCGGCACCGCCCTCGCCATGACCCTGCTGGAGCTGTGCCGGGGACGCATCTGAACCGCCGCCCCGCGCAACCCCGCTGCCCCACGCAACCCGGCTCTCCCACGCCACCCCGCCGCCGGTCACGGCGCATGCGCCGGGCGCACGTACGTACGCCTGCCGTCTCACCCGTACGGCGCGTGACCGCCCTGCGACGCGCTTCGTTGGTCCCGGTGCCCGTGCCAGCCAGGTCCGGGTCCGAAAGAACCACGCGTGGCTCCGCTGGAGCGATGAGGCGTCCGGATCGTGCCGTGCGCCGTGGGACCTCGCTTCAGGGTTGTGACCGGACCGCAGGGGACAGCAGCCCGGTCACTGAATTGAACGGTCGGCTCCGGGGACGCCCGGGGCCGACCGGCGGATTGTTCCGAGGACGGCGAGACGGTTACGGAGGCCGTCAGCCGCCCGGCACGATGCAGGAGCAGCCCGCACCGCAAGGTCGACACCCGGTACCGCGCCCCGTGCGCGCGTCCGACATCCACCCCCCACCGGCGGCGCGACCCCCCGGCGCCGCTGCGAGGCACCGGCGCTGCCCTGACGTCGGTGCTGACGACGAAGGGCCCCGTGGGTTCCGTCCCACGGGGCCCTTCGCCCTGCGCGCCACCGGCGGACCGCCGTTGAGCGACCCCGGCTGGGCCGCATGTCAGCCGAGGATCAGCCGGGGGATCAGCCCGCCGCCTTCTCCAGCTTCGCGACCTGCGCCTCCAGCACCTCCGCCGGGACCTTCGCCTTGTCCGCGTCGAGCATGTTCATCGAGTAGAAGCCGATGAGCGTCGAGCCGCTGCGGACCACCGTGAAGGACATCGGGATCTTGGCGCCCTCGATGTCGCCCTTCAGCTTGTACGAGACGGCCTCGTCGCCCTGCTCGGGGGCGGGGAGGGCCTCGACGCCGGAGTACTTGTTGCCGACGTGCTCGTACTTCGTGCAGTTCTCGGTCGCCTTGCGCAGGTCGGCCATCACCTTCTCGGCGTCGCTCTGCTCGTGCGCGGCGAGGGCGAGGGAGATGACGCTGCCGGAGAGCTCGTCCTTCGGGGTGACCGTGCGCCCGGCGCGGGCCTTGGCCTGCGGGTCCGAGGTGAAGAAGAACATGTTCGCGATGGGCTGGCAGGCGGCCGGCTCGGCGGGAACGGTCTCGGCGGGCATGTCCTCCGCCGGCATGTCGGCGATGGTGTAGCCCTTGACGTCACCCTTCGTCAGGGCGGCCTTCTGCAGCTGGGCCTCCGTCAGAGCGCCCTGCCCCGCCGGCTCCTTCGACTTCTGGGCCGGAGCGGAGGAGCCCGCCGAGGGCTTCTTCTCCGCGTCCTTGTCGTCGCCGCCGCCACCGCACGCCGCGGTGAGACCCAGCGTGGCCATGACCGAGACGGCCACCGCTGCCCGCGACATCTTCGACTTCATGTCCCCCACCCTTTACGCCTTGCGCGTCTCATGTCTCACAAGGGCCCCACGGGGCCCATCGAACACGTATGTGACATCCGGCCCCGGGGATTCGTTGCGTCGCTCCGGCAACATTCACATGTGACTCACGTCACTCCAGAAAACTGTGATCCGGAGTGCAACCCTTCGCATGCCTCGCTTGTCACACCTGGCACACGAGAGGAGGACCCGCGCTCGGAGGGGGGTGCGGGTCCTTCTCCGGCTTCTTTCTTCAGCTACTTCTTCGGCGGCACCGTCGGCACCGGCATCAGCGGCAGCCGCAGCGCGCCGAAGGCGTCCGCCGGGACCGCCGGGTTCACCGGCTCCACCGGGCGGAGGCGTTCGTACGCCGCTCCGGGGGCGGGACGGTGGTCGGGCTCGTCCTTGTTCGGCCAGTGCGACATCGCGCGCTCGGCCTGCGCCGTGATCGTCAGGGACGGATTGACCCCCAGGTTGGCGGAGACAGCGGCGCCGTCGACGACCGAGATGCCCGGGTGGCCGTACAGGCGGTGGTACGGGTCGATGACGCCCTCCTCGGGGGTGGCGCCGATGGGGCAGCCGCCGAGGAAGTGCGCGGTGAGCGGGGTGCCCATCAGTTCGCCCACGTTGCTGCCGGCGAACCCGTTGATCTCGGCGGCGATCGTGGACGCGGCGGCCGAGGCGGCCTCGATCTGCTTGGGGTTGGGGGCGCCGTGGCCCTGCCGGGCGGTCAGCAGCCCCTTGCCGGGGCCCTTCGGCTTCAGATACGTCGTGAGCGAGTTGTCGAGGGACTGCATCACCAGGCCGATGATGGTCCGCTCGGACCAGCGGCGGTTGGACAGCGAACGGGCCACCAGCAGCGGATGCCTCGTCGCGTGGGCCAGCCAGCCGAGCACGCGCGACGCGCCCGACGCCGTACCGCCCGCGTACGGGACCTGGAGGATCGACAGACCGCCCATCGCGTTGGAGCCCTTGCCGTAGCGGACCGGCTCGATATGGGTGTTCTCGTCGGGGTGGATGGACGAGGTGATGGCCACGCCCCGGGTGAAGTCCACGTCAGCCCCGTGGGCCTTGCGGTAGCGGCGGTTGTCGGTCTGGGCGCCGACCAGGGCCTCGGAGTTGGTGCGGGTCAGCATGCCCAGCCGGTCGGAGATGTGCGGCAGTTGGCCGTGGGCCTTCATACGGTGCAGCAGGGTCTGCGTGCCGTAGGTGCCGGCGGCGAGGACGACCCTGCGGGCCTTGAAGACACGGCCCCCGGAACCGCCCTTGCCCTTGCCCCGGCCCGCCTTGCGGCGTTCGTCGGTGGGCAGGGTGGTCACGGCGAAGCCGCCCTGCGAGTCCTCGGTGAGGGCGACCACCGTCGTCATCGGGTGGACGACCGCGCCCGCCTTCTCGGCGAGGTGGAGGTAGTTCTCGTTGAGGGTGTTCTTCGCGCCGTGGCGGCAGCCGGTCATGCACTCGCCGCACTCGGTGCAGGCGTTGCGGGCCGGGCCCGCGCCGCCGAAGTACGGGTCGGGGACCTGCTCGCCGGGCGCGGCCTTGGCCTTGCCGTCGGCGTCCTCGCCGTCACCGAAGAACACGCCGACCGGGGCCATGTGGAAGCTGTCGCCGACGCCCATCCGCTCGGCGGCCGCCTTCAGGTGCACGTCGGACGGGGTCATCGTCGGGTTGAGCCGTACGCCGAGCATGCGGCGCGCCTGGTCGTAGTACGGCTTCAACTCCTCCTCCCAGTCCGTGATGTCCTTCCACTGGGGGTCCTCGAAGAAGGGCTTCGGCGGGACGTACAGGGTGTTGGCGTAGTTGAGGGAGCCGCCGCCCACGCCGGCGCCGGCGAGCACCATGACGTTGCCGAGCAGGTGGATGCGCTGGATGCCGTACATCCCGAGGGCGGGGGCCCAGAGGTAGTTCCTCAGGTCCCAGGAGTTCTTGGGCAAGGAGTCACGGGTGAAGCGGCGCCCTGCTTCCAGGACGCCGACCTTGTATCCCTTCTCCGTGAGGCGCAGGGCGGTCACGGAGCCGCCGAAGCCGGAGCCGACGACGATGACGTCGTAGTCGTACGACACGTGTTCTCCTCGTTGAGAACGGTCCTGGTCTGCGTTGAGAACGGTCCTGGTCCGCGTTGAGAACGGTCCTGGCGGGTCGGCTACCTGAGCCGGAGCGCCTTCATGACCTTGAGGCTGGTGCTCATGAACTGCGCGTACTTCTCGTCGTCCATGCCGAAGGCCGGGGCCATCGGCAGGACGCGCTGCTGGGCGACCGTCTGGGCCTCGGTGTACTTGAGGATGCCCTCGGAGCCGTGGCGGCGGCCGAGACCCGAGTCCTTCATGCCGCCCATCGGGGACTGGACGCTGCCGTACGCGGAGGCGTAGCCCTCGTTGACGTTGACCGTGCCCGCGCGCAGGCGGGCGGCGACGGCGCGGCCGCGGCGGCCGTCCTTGGTCCAGACGGAGGCGTTGAGGCCGTAGGCGGTGGCGTTGGCCTCGTCGATGGCCGCCTCCTCGTCCTTGAAGCGGTAGACGGAGACGACGGGGCCGAAGGTCTCCTCGTTGCAGACGGCCATGGGTTCGGTGACGCCGTCGAGGATGGTCGGCTCGTAGAAGTAGGGGCCGATGTCGGGGCGGGCGACGCCGCCGGCGACGACCTTGGCGCCCTTCGCGACGGCCTCGTCCACATGCCGGGTGACCGTCTCCAGCTGGCGGTCGCCGACGAGGGAGCCCATGTCGGCGCCGTAGGCGAGGGACGTGCCGAGGCGCATCGCCCTGGTGCGGGCGGCGAAGCGCTCCAGGAAGGCGTCGGCGACGGACTCGTGGACGTACAGGCGCTCGATGGAGATGCAGAGTTGGCCGGCGGAGGAGAAACAGGCGCGGACGGCTCCGGCGGCCGCCTTCTCTATGTCGGCGTCCTCCAGGACCAGCATGGCGTTCTTGCCGCCGAGTTCGAGGGAGACCCCGACGAGGCGGGCGGCGGCGCCCTGGGCGACCTCGCGGCCGGTGCGGGTGGAGCCGGTGAAGGAGACGTAGTCGGCGTGCCGGACGACCTCCGGTCCGATGACCGGGCCGTCGCCGAGGACGACCTGGAAGACCTCGGCGGGCAGACCGGCCTCGACAAGGAGGTCACGCGCCCACAGGGCGGTCAGGCAGGTCTCCGTGTCGGGCTTCATCACGACCGCGTTGCCGGCGACGAAGGCGGGGATGGCGTCGCCGACGGAGAGTTCGAGCGGGTAGTTCCAGGGGGCGATCTGGCCCACCACACCGCGCGGGTGGCGGAGTTCGACGACCTTGGTGAGGGTCGGTACGGCGCCTGTGTGCCGCTTCGGCTTCAGGTACGCGGGGGCCTTGCGGCCGTAGTGGCGGGCCGCGACCGCGACGGCCTGGACCTCCTCGTGGGCGTGCAGCCGGGCCTTGCCGGTCTCCAGCTGGATGAGGTCGAGCACCTCGGCCTGACGCTGCAGGACGAGGTCGTGGAAGCGGAGCAGGACGGCGGCGCGCTCACGGACGGGCACCTGCGCCCACACGGCCTGCGCGGCGCGGGCCCGCACGTACGCCTTCTCCACGTCCTCAGGGGTGGACTCGGGCAGGTCGGCGAGCTTCTCACCGGTGAACGGCGTGTGGTTGGCGGTCCGGCCGGAGCCGACCACACCCTTGGTGAGCTGGGCGACCAGCTCGGGGGTGACCACGTCGGCGGCGGTACGGGCGCCCGCCGGGGCGGGTGCGAGGGGGTTGGTGCCGGTCGTCCGTGCCGTGCCGGTCTTTTCGGGGGCCTGCGAGTCCGTCATGACGCGCAGGGTATTCCGGAGCGGACGACTTTGGGTACCCGGCGGTAACAGGCTTTCACCGGCCGCACACACCGTGCCAGTGATCAGTGGCACGAAGACGCTGATCAGCGGGTTGTGCGCCCGCTGCCGCGACTTGGTCACATCGCGCGGAACGCCGTCCTCACCCCGGTGGAACCCCGGCGTCACCTCGGCCGAGTCCCGGCGTCACCTCGGCAGGAGTCCCGGCGTCACTCCGTGAGGATCTTCAGCCGCTCGCGTGCCCCCTTGAAGACCGCCGTGCCCTTCTTCTCGTCCGGCGTGCCCTTCGGCATGTCCACCCGGAGGGTGAACATCCGGCTGTCGTCGGTGCGGACGATCAGTTCCAGGACGCGGGTGGGGGTGCCACCGTCCGCGTAGTGCGTGGTGTCGGCGAGCACCGCCTCCTGCCCGTCGAAGCTGGTACTCGTGTACTGCGCGGTGGACTTCACGCCGCTGCCCACGATGTCCGAGGAGTCCTTGGCCTCCTTCATGGGCGACGTGGGCGCCTTGTCCCACTGGGTGAGGCGCACCCGGATGACCTTCTCGCCGTCGTAGGTGACCGTGCGGGACGCGCCGCCCCCGCCGCGCTTCTCGCCGCTCTTCCCGCCGGTCCGCTCGTACGAACTCGGGAGGGACAGGACGGCGTTCATCTCCTTCTCGCGGTGCGCGACCCAGCGGGTGTCGGCGCCGTACGGGGACTCCGACGCGGCACCGGACTCGGGGCTGGACGAGTCGGGACGGCCCGAGAACGCCCCGATGTGCGGCTCGGGGACCGCGAGACTGTCGTCCTCGGCGCCGATCAGCGTCCCCATCCAGACTCCCCCGCCGACGAACAGAACCCCGGCGACGGCCCCTACGGCGACCAGCCGCCGGGGCGGACGCCTGCCGGGCCGCCGGGCGGGCACGGGCCCCCGTACGCCGACGGTCACCGACGGGGTCGCCGACGAGTCCCCGGACACCTGCTCGGGACCGGCGGTGAGAGGGACCTCTGGGGCGTCCTCGGGGTCGGCCGCGGCGACGGCCGGTGCCGCCTCCTCACGTAACGCCGCGCCCGGCCGTTCGCCCGCGAGTCGCAGGGTGCCCTCGTCCTCGCCCAGTTGCTTCAGCTCCGACGGCAGTTGCGTGTCCGGGGTCCGGCCCTCCGCCACATCGGTCAGGATCCGCGCCGCCTCCTCGGCGTCCGGGCGGTCCGCCGGATCCTTGGCCAGAAGCCGTACGACCAAGGGGCCGAGGGGGCCCGCCCCGGTGGGTGCGGGGGGCTCGGTGGAGAGGATCGCGGCGAGCGTGGACTCCGGGGACGTACGGCGGAACGGCGACGCGCCCTCGACGGCGGCGTACAGGAGGAC
This sequence comes from Streptomyces neyagawaensis, assembly GCF_023516595.1. Taxonomy (GTDB): domain Bacteria; phylum Actinomycetota; class Actinomycetes; order Streptomycetales; family Streptomycetaceae; genus Streptomyces; species Streptomyces neyagawaensis. Next base: position 19,008 of record NZ_JAMGBG010000033.1, read on the forward strand.
GCCGAGCGACCACAGGTCGGAGGGCGGCCCGGCGGCACCGTGCCCGGACATGCGCTCGGGCGCGACGAACTCCAACGAACCGACGAACTCCCCTGTCATGGTGAGCGATTCCTCGCCCTGGACGTGGGCGATGCCGAAGTCGGTGAGGACGACCTGGCCGTGCGGCCCGAGCAGGACGTTGGCCGGTTTGACGTCGCGGTGCACGATGCCGACGCCGTGCGCGGCGTGCAGCGCGCCGACGACGGCGAGGCCGATACGGGCCGACTCGGCGGGGGTGAGGGGACCGCGCCGGAGCCGTTCCTGGAGGGACTCTCCGCGGACCCACTCCATGACGATCCAGGGGTGGCCGTCGTCGATGACGACGTCGTGGATGGTGACGGCCGAGGGGTGGTCGACGCGGGCGGCGGCGCGGGCCTCTCGGTAGAGGCGGTTGGCGGCCCGGCGGCGCTCCTCGTTGTCCGGGTCGTCGGGGTCGCCCGGCAGCCGGGGCTGCTTGACGGCGACCTCACGGCCCACCAGTTCGTCGACGGCCAGCCACACGGTGCCCATGCCGCCGGACCCGATGCGCTCGGTGAGGCGGTAGCGACCGCCCACCAGACGGTCGTCGCACTGGGTGGTCCGGGCGCCCAACCGGCGTGCGTCGCGCTGATGTTCGCCGTCATCACTCATGCGACATCAGTACCGCGCCGAAGCGGGACTTGTCGACGTACGGCCAAGACGCCGGGCGCGCCGCCGGCCTGTCGACGTACGGCCAGGCCGCCGGGCGCGCCGCCGGCCGGAGCGGCTCGCCGGTCGCCCTCCTCCCCTCTAACGCCGACGGTTCCACAGGTCCTCGGCCCAGCCGTACCGTTCGCGGTGCTTGGGCAGGGCCGTGCGGCCGACGGCGGCGGCGAGCTTGCGCAACCGGCGCCAGTCCAGCGGCGGTTTGGGCTCGGGGACGCCGGGCCGGTCGCGCGGCACCCGGACACGCAGTGCTTTGTGTGAGATCCGGCAGTGGACCGGGGTGGGCAGGACGAGGGCCTCGCCGTCGACACCGACCTCGATCTCCGGCCGGTCGGCTTCGACCACGATCTCGTCGGCGATGAGGAGGCTCAGGCCGGGCGCGTTCGGCCCGAGGACCAGGCTCGCGGCGTCGGCCGCGCTGTCGACCCGCACGCCCACCACGCCCAGGACGCCGGCGTCCAACCGCTCCCGGCGGCCCAGTCCGACGAGGTCGTCGCTGCGGTAGACGTTGTTGCTGACCAGCACGGCCTGGGGCGCGTCGATCACGGCGTCGCCGATCCGGGCGGTGAGCCGCGGACCGCGCTGGTGCGTGAGCAGTTCGGGCAGCAGTTCCAGTGTGGTGCGGACCTTGTCGTCGCGGTAGGCGGGGCTCTGCACGACGGCCGCGTACGCGCCGAAGGACGCGTTGTTGACGAAGGGGTGGCCGCTGGCGTACCCGAGGTCCACATGGAGTTCGACGCCCTTGTCGGTGAGCGCGTCGAGGCAGGCGGCGGGGTTGTCGCGGTCGAGGCCGAGGTCCATGGCGAAGTGGTTGCGGGTGCCGGCGGAGATGACGAGGAGGGGCACGTCGTAGGCCGCGGCGATGGCGGCCACCTGGGCCTGCGTGCCGTCGCCGCCGGCGACGCCGAGCAGGTCGGCGCCCTCCCGGACCGCGTCGCGGGCCAGCACGGCGACGTCCTCGTGGTGCTCGGGATCGAGCAGGTGGACGCGGGCGCCGAGCCGTTCGGCCCGCTCCTTGAGCCGGAAGCGCTCGACCTTCCCGCCCCCCGACTTGGGGTTCATGATGAGGAAGGGCCGGGTCGGGGCAGGTGTGCGGTGTTCGGGCACGTCCACCCGGTGCGACTTGGTGAGGCTGAGCGCGAACTTCCCGGACCACACGGCCGCACCCCACAGTGCCGCCGACACGACCACGACCCACAGCAGGTTGACGGCCGCGAACCACCAGATGACGGCCACCGGCGCCGCCACCGCCAGCATGGCCGCCGCCATCCGGACGGCGCCCCGATGGGTCAGCACCCACCACAGCGCGGCCACCGTCAGGCCGGCGCCCAGGAGCAGGCCCGCGACGAGCAACAGGCTCGCCTCCCGCGCGTAGCCGATCGGCAGCAGGACGGCCAGCGCCGCGCAGCCGAGAGCGGCCCGCGCCGCCCAGCGCTGTCGCGCATGAGCCCGCACGTCCAGGTGTTCGATGCCCACGCCCGCCGCCCTCCGCGCCGATCATGCACTTGACACGGCATGTTAGGGCCAGGGAGCGGGCCAAGGCGATGGCCTGCCGATCATCCGCGGGAACGCCGTCGCGAGCCCCGCACGGGGCGACCCGCGTACCCCCATGGGGGTCATGGTCGGGGTCCGGGCCGGTTCCTGGCGGCGCGGCGGGGTGTTGGGCGAGTCGGCGTGGCCGACGAAACGCGGAGCCCGACACCCATGAAGATCACCTTTCTGCCGCACAACGCGTACGCGATCGGCGGCACGGTCCGGTCGACCCTGAACCTCGCCGGGGCGCTGGCCGCCCGGCACGAGGTCGAGATCGTCTCGGTCCTCCGGACGGCGGAACAGCCGCTGCTCGGTGTGCACGGCGACGTCCGCCTGGTCCCGCTGGTCGACGAGCGCCCCGACTCCGCGGCGTACGACGGCGGCCATGAGCTGATGGCGCAGCCTCCGCGCTGGTTCCGCCCACCGAGGGGACCTGTTCCTACGGCACGCCACCGACGCCGAACCGGTCCGTCTCGGACGGCTGTTCGGCGACATCGTGGACCGCAAGGACACCGACACGTACCCGGAGGTCACGCTGCCGACGCGGTCGGGCGCCTCCGTGCGGGCCCGCTACTTCTTCACCGTCACCAACGACCTCGCCGTGCGCGTGTCCCGACCGGAGTGAACCCCCGCCTCGGCGTGTCTACAGCTTGTCGATCTCCAGGGTGTCGATGGCCGTCCGGGCGATCTCCCGGCCCTGCTCGGTGAAGTGCCCCTTGCCCGGATAGTCGATCCAGAGCCGGTACGTGTCGCCGTTCTTCGCCCGGTAGTAGAGGACCCGCGCCTCGCGCAGGCGCGGGGACTCGCTGTCGGTGGTCGTGTACACGATGGTGTTCTCGGCGGCCTCCCGCTCCTGGTACGTGGCCTCCTTCGGCTTGCCCCTGGGCGCGGGGTCGTCGGCGATGTCCCAGGAGTACTCGCCGTCCTTGAGCATGGCCCAGTCGGCGTAGGCCTTGTCCAGCGCGGTGGCCGGGATCTCGTTGTCCTTGTCGTCCGCCTTGATGTCGCGGTCCACGGCGATCTGGATCAGCCCGCTCGGATCGCTGTACGACGCGTAGGTGTCGTCCGCCTCGTCCGGCTCGTACTTGTCCTTCGTGAAGTCGCCGGGCACGCCGACGCTCGCGGCGACCCTGCCCCCGAGGTCCCGCTGCTTCCAGCCGTCCGGCAGCGGTCCGGCGAAGGGGTCGGCGACGACCAGGTACGCCGTGACCGCGGCCGCGACCACCACCGCGGCGAGGCCCGCGAGGGTCTTGGGGCCGAGGCGCAGGCCCTTCCCGGCCGGGGCGGCGATCTGCTGGATCACCTGAGTGGGCGCCGGGGCCGGCGGGTTCGCGGCGGCCTCCAGGAGTTCGCGGACGCGGGCGGCGTTCGGACGGCGCGCCGGGTCCTTCTGCAGCAGGCCGTTGATGGCCTCGGCGAGCGGGCCCGTGGCCGACGCGGGCGCGGCGGGCGCGGCGTTGAGGACGGACTGCAGCGTGGCGGGCGTGTTGCTGCGCCGGAAGGGTGAGACCCCTTCGGTGGCGGCGTAGAGGACGACGCCGAGCGACCAGAGGTCGGAGGCGGGGCCGGGGCGCTGGCCGAGCACCCGCTCCGGGGCGATGTACTCGGGGGAGCCGACGAAACCGCCGGTGTCCGTCAGATTGGTCTCGCCCTCGATCTGGGCGATGCCGAAGTCGGTGAGGACGACCCGGTCGTGGCGGCCGAGCATGACGTTGTCGGGCTTGACGTCGCGGTGCAGGATGCCTGCCGCGTGCGCGGCCTCCAGCGCGCCGAGCACCTCCAGGCCGATCCTCGCCGCGTCCCGCACCCCGAGGGTGCCCTCCTGGAGGGCGTCGCCCAGGGAACGCCCCTGCACCAACTCCATGACGATCCACGGCCGGTCGTCCACGACCGCCACATCGTGCACGTTCACGACCGCCGGATGATCGAGCCTGGCCGCGGCCCGTGCCTCGCGGCGCATCCGCTCGTAGGCGTTGGCCCGTTCACGCTCGGGAAGATGGTCCGGGACGCGGGGCTCCTTGACGGCGACCTCCCGGTCCACCGTCTCGTCCTTCGCCCGCCACACCGTGCCCATCCCGCCGTGCCCGAGCTTGGCGAGCAGCCGGTAACGGCCCGCGATCAGCCGTCCGGCACCGGGGTCCTGCGCGGGGGGCGCGGACGGTCCGGGCGGGGTGGAGGAGGCGGAATGAGGCTGCGGGCCGGGCGGGGCGGCCGGGGCCGGGTGGGACGGCGGGGCGGGCTGCGGCGCCGACTGCTGGGGGTGCGCCACGTGCTGGGGGTGCGCCGACTGCTGGGGCTGGGCCGGCGGCGTCGGCTGCGCGTACGGGTTGCCGGGGTACGGCACGGCGGGCTGCGGCGGTTGCAGTCCGAAACTCGTCGGCTCGCCGGATCCGTAAGGGGCTCCCCCGTTGCTGCTCATATGCTCATCTGTATCGCGACAGCCGTCGGGCTTCCAGTCCGGTCGCTTTCCAGTCACAGACCCGTGACGCGAGAAGCCCCTTATTTCCCTTTTACAAGCGTACGGTGACGTCCCCTTACGGACCCACGAAGGTGTCCACCACGCCCTCACGGACCCGCGAAGGTGTCCACCGCGCCCTCACGGACCCACGAAGGTGTCCACCGCGCCCTCACGGACCCACGAAGGTGTCCACCGCGACGTCGAAGTACTCCTTCGCCTCGCTCACCCTCCCGACCGGCGCCGAGACCCACACGTCGTACAGCTTCCCGTCCTGCTCCCAGCACAGGTCGTACGTGTGCCGGGGGCCCTCCGCCGAGCTGAAGCCGTCCCAGGTGAACTCCCAGAGCGCCGCCGGCCGCCCCTGGTGCGTCGTCCTGGACACCCGGCCGTCGCGGTAGCCGGGGTTCGTGGAGGGCCCCTTCTCGTGGGCGCGCCGCATCACCGCGACCGGTCCGCCCTCCTCCGGGTCGTCGATCTTGATGCCGATCCGGATCGACTGCCCCGGCGACATGTAGAAGACCCGCTCCCCCTGCGGCTCCCGGGTGAAGTCCTCCGGCACGGCGAGGCTGAAGCCCCGGTCGTCCCGGGCGAGCCGGTACCCGGAGGGCACGGTCGGCGCGGTGGCCGCCCGCGACCGCGTCACGGTGGGCGTGGCGCCGCCCGACGAGCCCGAGGACGTCCCCGACGACGCGCCCTCCGTCGTCCCGGACGCCGTACCGGAGCTCGCGTCCGAGGCCGTCCCATCGGTGCCCGGCGTGTCGCGCCCGCTCGACTGGCCCGCCGAGCCGGACGGCGTGTGCGACGCGCCGGGCGTCCGGGGCGACGATGTCGTCGGCGTGCCGCCCCCGGGGCCGCCGCCCTCCCCCAGCAGCAGCGCGGCCGCCGACACACCGGCCCCGGCCATCGCCGCGACCAGCGCGGCGGCGACCAGGACACTCCGGGTCGGCTGGGGCCCCCTGGGCCGGCCGGGCTGCTCCCGCAGAGCCGCTGCCTGGTCGTGCGCGGGCCCGCCGGGCTGCCCCGGTTGTTCGGCGTGCTCCCGGTGCCCGGCCTCCGGCGTGTCCTGGGGGGCGGTCGGCGGGGCCGTGCGCGGCATGTCCCGCCGGGTCGGTGTGTAACCGGTCGAGGTGCGCGGCCCCTTGGGCGGTCTCGGCGTACGGCCGGTCTCCCGGAACGCGCGCAGCAGCCGCTCCGCCTCCGCCGCGCCGAGCCGCTGGTCGGGGTCGCGCTCCAGCAGTCCGCGGATGACGGGGAGCAGCGGGGCGGCCTGGGCCGGTGGCCGGATCTCGTCGAAGACGACGGCGTGCAGGATGCCGCCCAACGAGTCGCGGCGGAACGGCGATTCCCCGCTGAGCACGGTGCACAGCAGCGCGCCCAGCGACCACAGGTCGGATTCCGGCCCGGTGCGGACCCCGGACATCCGTTCCGGCGCGGTGTACTCGGGCGAGCCGACGAACGACCCGTTCTCGGTGAGCGTGGTGGCGCCCGCGACCTGGGCGATGCCGAAGTCGGTGAGGACGACCCGGTCGGTGCCCTTCTCCATCAGGACGTTCGCGGGTTTGAGGTCGCGGTGCAGAACGCCCGCGTCGTGCGCCCGCCGCAGCGCGGCCAGCAGGGCGAGCCCGATCCGGGCCGCCTCCCGCGCGTCGACCGGTCCGTCGGCCGCGACCCGCTCCGCGAGCGAACCGCCGTCGATGAACTCCATGACGATGTAGGGGCGTTCGTCCTGCTCGACGACGTCATGGACGACGATGATGTGCGGGTGGCCGAGCCGGGCCACCGCACGGGCCTCCCGCAGGGTGCGTTCGCGCAGCTGCCGGGACGTCTCCTCCGGGAGCGAGGGATCGAGGGCCAGCTCCTTGACCGCGACACGCCGGCCGAGGAGTTCGTCGGTGGCACGCCACACGATGCCCATACCGCCGCGGCCGATCCTGGCCTCCAGCCGGTACCGGCCCGCTATGACGCGGACGTTCTCCCCCTCGGTCCCCATGCGCCCCATCATGCCGCACCGGACCGAAACCCTCCGGTGCCGCGGGACAGGGCTGGCCGACAAGCGACGTACGCGCGTCTCGCGAGCGCCGTGAACGCGCCACGCGTGGGCCCCGGCCCCGAGGCGGGCGGCACTGGGGTCGGCCTACGCCGGCGCCCCTCGGGTCACTTGCGTGCCTCTCGCCAGCTGCGCAGCACCGTGTCGAACTGTTGGCGCGCGGTGTCCCAGTCGGCGGCGGGCGAGGACATGTAGATCGTGTACTCGACGCCGTCGCGGGCGAGATACGTCTGTTCGATCGCCCGGCGCGGGCCGGGGAAGTCGGTGTCCTGGGCGGCGTTCCAGGTGAAGTCCCAGAGCGCGCCCGGACGGTCGCGGTAGAGGTTCTTCTTGAGGCCCACCCGCCGGTACGCGGGGAGCCGGTCCTTCACCTGTTCCTCCAGGTCGAGCTGGTGGTGGTAGGGGCTGTCGAAGTCCGGGGAGTCGTCGACGGCCACGCGGAGGAAGTGCTCGCCGCCGTCCGGTGTGTAGTCGATCTGCGCGCCCTGCACCCGGCGCTTCCACCCTTCGGGCAGAGCGAGGCTGAACCCTTCCGGGTCCTCGACGCGAACCCATCCCTCGGGGACGCCGTCCGTCGCCGGCTGACCCTGGCCCGTGGTCGTGCCGCCGGTCCCGGCCGTCGTACCGGCCGTGGCCGAGGTGTTCTCCGTCCGCCACTCGTCCGCGTAGTGCATCGTGGCGGCGCCCGCGCCGCCGATGAGCGCGGCCAGCACGGCGACGAGCACGACGGTACGGCCCCGTCCACGCCGTGTGGCGCCGCCGGGCGCGGAGGCGGGGTCGTAGCCGGGGGCGTGGCCAGGGGCGTGGCCGGCCATCTGGCCGCCGGGAGGGAAGCCGGTCGCGGGCGTGGCGGAGTGCACGAAGCCGCCGGGCGGCACGGCACCCCCACCGGCATGCCCCGCCCCGTACGCCTCCCCACCGGTGTGCCCGCCGGGCCCGCCGCCGTGGGGCCCGCCGTACGCAGGGGCGGAATGGGCGCCACTGGCACCCCCCTCACGCACCCCGTAGGGACCGACGCTCGCGGCCCGGCCATCAGCCCCGTGCGAGCCACTGCCGGCCCAGCCGTCCGCCCCGCGAGAGCGGCTCGCGGACCCGGAGCCCGTGTCAGGCGCTCCGTCCGCCTCGCTCACCGCGTCCCGGCCACGCCGACCGGAATCCGTACCGGCCGCCCCAGTCGTCCCCGCCGGGCCCGCAGCGCCCTCCGTCGTCTCCGTCCCCGCCTCCTGCTGCCGCGTGGCCACGTATGCCTCGGCGACGCGCGGCCGTCGGCCCTCCGCGGCCTCGGCGAGCATCAGTTCGGCGTCCTGCGCACCCGGCCGTACGGCGGGGTCCTTGCACAGCAGCGCGGCGATGACCGGGCCGAGCGGACCCGCCGCCACCGGTTCGGCGGCCTCCTCGCTCACCACGGCCTGCATGGTGGTGAGCGGGGTCGTGCGCCGGAACGGCGACTTGCCCTCCACCGCCGTGTACAGCGTGGCGCCCAGCGACCAGAGGTCCGACGCGGGCCCGGGTTCATGGCCGCGCACCCGCTCGGGTGCGATGTAGTCGACCGAGCCGACGATCTCCCCGGTGCGGGTGATCGTCGTGTCGCCCTCGACCTGGGCGATGCCGAAGTCGGTGAGCATGACCCGCCCGTCCTCGGCGAGCAGGACGTTGCCGGGCTTCACGTCACGGTGCAGCACACCGGCCTGGTGGGCGGCGCGCAGCGCGCGCAGCACCCACATGCCGATCCGGGCGGCCTCCCGCGCCTCGATGCGTCCCTGTTCCCTGACCGCGTCGGCGAGTGAGAGTCCCTCGACCAACTCCATGACGATCCATGGCCGGTTGTCGTGCTCCAGCACGTCGTGCACGGTGACGACGGCCGAGTGGTTGATCCGTGCCGCAGCGCGTGCCTCCGCCCGGGTCCGCGCCAGCAGGACGGCCTGCTCGTTCTCCGAGACGTACAGCGCGGCCGTCAACTCCTTGACGGCGACGGCCCGGTGCAGCACCTCGTCCCGGGCACGCCACACCCTGCCCATGCCGCCGCTGCCGATGACGTCGACGAGACGGTAGCGCTCGGCGATGAGCCGGCCCTGCATCTGATTCACGTTGCCCCGCAATGCTCTTGACAGGGTCAGGTTAAGGAGCGGTGCTCCCCCCGGGAAACCGGCACGGCCGCACAGAGACAGCACTGTGACGGTTCTCGCTTCCGCGAGCGGAGCGCAACCTTCCGCCGCCCTCGCGGTTCGGGCTCCCCACTCCTCGATGCGGCAAGGTCGGCTGCCTGGTGGAGCACCGTCAACTCCCCTCTGGCCGCAGGATCGACGCTCCCGTGGAGCGGGGTCAGTCGGACACCCGGTAGGTGTCCGCGGCCTGCTCGTACAGCCGTGTCACCTCGTCCCGCTCGGCCTCCGGCCCACGCACCTGCACCACGTGGTACTTGCCGTCGAGGAGTATCGCGAGGTTCCGCACGAAGACGCCGCGTCCCTGGCCGTCCTGCCAGGTGAACTGCCCCTCGGCCATGGTGACCCCGCCGACCTCGACCAACCGCATGCCCCCGGAGGTGGCCCACGTCGAGTCGCGGAACGGCTGGAGTTCCCGCTCGCCCTCCCGCTGGTACTTCAGCGGATCGCTGCCGTACGTCGCCGTGCTGTCCCGGCCGGGTACGACGATCAGCTCGAAGCTTCCCCGGGAGTAGACGACCTGGCCGCGGCCGTTCTTGGGGCTGCGGTCCCAGCCGGTGGCGACGGCGACCTGGAAGCCCTCGGCGTCCTTGCGCAGGGTGAAGCCCTGGGCGACCTCGGGGCCGCCGGTCTGGGTCTGCTCCGAACCGGACGACTCCGACGGGCTCGGCCGGCCCTCCCCCTTCTCGCCCCCGTCGGGCGAACTGGAGTTCTGGTCGGGTCGGGACTGGCTGCTCGCCTCCGGCCCGGCACTCGGTTGTCCGGCCGCGTCGCTCCGGCCGCCGTTGCCGACGCCGTCGCTGCTCGGCTCGGCCTTCGGCATGAACACCATGGCGTACGCGACCGCCGCGGCCAGCGCGAGCAGGATCAGCAGGAGGAGGGTGCGGCCGAGCTTGCGGGGCTGCGGGGGCTTCTCCTCGCGGGCGCGCCGGTGTCGGGCGTGGACGCTGGTCGCGGGCACTTTGGCGCGGCGCCTGCGGACGAGTTCGCCGCGCCGCCGGACGATCGGCAGCCGGCTCGCGTTCACGGGCGGCGCGGCGACGACATGGGTGCCGGCCTCGGGCTCCGGCGCCGACCGCACGAGGGAGCGCAGCCAGCCGCGCAGTTCCTCGAAGTCCAGTCGCTCGGTGGGGTCCTGACGCAGCAGCGACTCCACGACGGGGCGCAGCGGTCCGCACTCCTCGGCGAAGGCGGGCGGTTCCGAGCACACCATCTCGACCAGCTCGGCGGTGTTCTCCTCCGGGTACGGGGCGTGCCCCTGCACCGCGCGGAACAGCAGCGCGCCCAGCGCCCACAGGTCCGTCGCGGGTCCGATCGGGGCCGCCAGCTGCCAGTTCTCGTGCACCGGGCCGGCCTGTTCCGGCGCCCAGCGCTCGGTGACCGGTCCCACCACCGCCATCCGCGCCTGCCGCGCCCGCTCGGCGGCGAGCGCCGTGGCGGGCCCCCGTCCGGACGCCGCCCCGGCGGCGCGGTCCCAGGGCGTGGCGTCGGTGGCTCCGGCGGGCACCGGCACGCCGCTCGTCGCGGTGCCGTCGCCCATGACGCCGTCGGGGCGGGCGTCGCGCGGAGCCGGGTGGTTCCGTCCGTCGGTGCCGGTTCCGTGCATGCCGCCGCGGGGCTGTGCGCCGTGCCAGGCGGTCGTCGTGCCGCGGCCCGCGCGGACGCCGTACGGGTCGGCGATCTGGCCGGGGGGTACGGGGCTCGTCGCCAGTCCGGGGGCGAGGCCGTCCTCGCGGCCGGTGGCCGGGGGTGCCGTGCCGTCGTGGGTCGCGCCGGGCGCCGGCCGCTGGGCGGGCAGCCCGCTGCCGGGGCCGCCTCGCCGGTCGTCCTGGACGCGGGCCGCCGCGCGGGCACCCG
>NZ_JAMGBG010000034.1 GCF_023516595.1 Streptomyces neyagawaensis
CCCTCGCCCGACGCCGCTACCGGTGACATGAGCGAGGGCCAGCCCACCGGGCGCCGTCGTCGTGCGCTGGCCAAGGCGGAGGAGCGGGCCGCCGCCGAGCCCGCCGGGCGTGCCGTCTTCGCGCTGCCGCCGGCCGAGGCCGACCGTGGCCCCGAGTACGCGCAGAACGCCGGGCTCGGTCCGGTGCCGGTGCCCGCGGCGCCGGGCGTGCCGGGGACGCCGGGTGCGCCGGGTGCGCCGGGTGCGCCTGCCGGAGCTGTGGCCGTGCCTTCGGTGCCCGCACAGGGGGCGCAGGGCGCCCCGGGGGCCCCGGGAGCAGAGGCGTACGACGGTGAGGGCGGCCAGGGAGCCGTGGCGGCCGGGGGGATGGTGCCCGCCGGTGGGGCCGGCCTGCCTGGAGGAGGCGCCGCGCTGCCCGCCGGAGGGGTCGTACCGCCTGGTGGGGCCGTACCCGCCGGTGGGCCTGTACCGATGATGGGGGCTGCGCCTGGCGGAGGACCGGTCCCTGCCGCTGGGCCCGTGCCCGCCGGGCAGCCGATGCCGGGGCCCGTGCCGCCCGGGGGGATGGTCCCCGCCTGGGGCCCGGTTCCCGTGCCGGGGGCTCCCGCCGCTGGTGCGGACGACGGGCGCCATGACGCCGCGCTGCACAACCCGGCGGACGACCACACCCCGCCGCAGCCGCACCCCCTGCCCACGCCGACCGGCCGCCGCCGCGCCGTCCGCCCCGCCGCACAGCAGGGCGACGCCGGGGCCCAGGTCGCCGCCGGGCAGCAGCCGGTGCCTGTCCAGGTTCCCCCGGGTCAGGGCATCCCTCCGCAGATGGTTCCCGGTCAGCCGGTGCCCGCGCAGGGTGCCTCAGCACCACAGCCGGTGCCCGCACAGGGCGTCCCGGCACCGCAGCCCGTCCCCGCGCAGGGTGTCCCCATGGCGGCCGCCCCGGCGCAGGCCGTGGCTCCCGGTCAGCCCGTCCCCGCCCAGGGTCTGCCGGGCGCCCCACAGCCGGTACCCGCTCAGGGGGTTCCCGGGGCCGCTGCTCAAGCCGCTGCCGCACAGGCCGGTGCCGTACCGCCGCAGGGGGTCGCCGGTCCGGCTCAGCAGGTGCCCGCCCAAGCCGTCGCCCCCGGCCAGCCCGTCGGTGGCGCGGCACCGGCGCCCGGTCAGCCCGTCGGCGCTCCCGGTGCGGGCGCGCAGCCCGTGCCCGGCCAGGGTGTCCCCGGGGCCGCCGAGCAGGTCGCTGCCGTACCGGCGCAAGGTGTCCCCCAACAGGGCGCTGCCGTACCGGCCCAGGGTGCCCCCCAGCAGGTGGCCGCGCCGGGACAGCCCGGCGCCGCGCAGGGTGCCGTACCGGGTGCTCAGGGTGCCCCTCAGCCGGTGCAGGCCCAAGGCGTGCCCGGCGGTGTCCAACCCGCCCCCGCCCAAGCCGCGACTCAGCCTCAGGCCACGCCGCAGGCGCAGCCCCAGTCCTGGCCCGACCCCGGTCATCACACCTCCGGCGCGGGTGTCCCCGTGACCGGTGCGCAGGCCCCCTTGCCTCCGCAGTCGACGCCGTCGTCGGGGACCCCGCTGCCGCCGGAGCGTGCCGTGCAGCAGCAGCCTCGTGCCGCGCAGCCGCTGCCCGCCGAGGCCGCGCCGACCGCCGGGCCCGTCGCCTCGCTCGACCCCAACTCGACCCAGGGCCGGGCGATCAGCGTGCGGACACTCGGCCAGGGGGTACCGTTCGCCCGCCAGGGCGCCCCCCAGGCGCAGGGTCAGCCGCAGCCGGGGTCCACCCCCGCTCCGAACCAGCCCGGCGGTTCCGGTCGGCGCCGCAAGCTCGGTACGCCGCCCGAACCCGCCGGTGACCGCCCCGAGTCGGCCGCGCGGCCCCACCCGCAGCCCGGACAGGCCAAGGGCAACGGCAGTGGGCAGACCCCGCTGCCCGCTCAACCGGGCCAGCCCTCACTGGCCGGACAGGTGCCGCTGCCGCCGCAGCCCTCCCTCGCCGGGCAGTCCCGGCTGGTGGGCAACACCGACGGGGCCGGGCGCTCGTACGCCATAGGGGCCCCGGACGAGAACGCGGACGAAGGGCCCGAGCCGCTGGACGGGCCCGGCGGGGCGGTGGAGGTTCCCGACCGGCCCCAGCCGCAGCCGATGGACGACGAGTTGCCGCCGGAGCCGCTGGACAACCCGCGCCGGCTGCTTGTGTGGCCCGCTCCGGACGTGCCCACCCACCAGGCGCTCAGCGAGCGCGGCTACCGGCCCGTCATCGTGAACTCGCGTGAGGACGTCGACGCGCAGATCGCCGCGTATCCGGCCGCCCTCTTCGTCGACCCGCTCACCGGTCCCATCACGCGTACGGCCCTTCAGTCGCTGCGCCAGGCCGCGGTGGCCGCCGAGGTCCCCGTGCTCGTCACGGCGGGGCTCGGCCAGGCGACACGTGACGCGGCGTACGGGGCCGACCCGGCCATCCTGCTGAAGGCGCTCGCGCCGCGTGACTCCGAGCAGCATCCGCCGAGGGTCCTGCTGATCGAGGAGCACGCGGAGATCGCGCTCGCCCTGACCGCCACGCTGGAACGGCGGGGCATGCAGGTCGCGCGGGCCGCGTCCGACGCGGACGCCGTCACGCTCGCCGCGCAGATGCGCCCCAACCTCGTGGTGATGGATCTGCTCCAGGTCCACCGGCACCAGGCCGGGATCATCGACTGGCTGCGGACGAACGGGCAGTTGAACCGCACCCCGCTCGTCGTCTACACCACCGCCGTCGACCAGGCCGAACTCCCGCGCCTCGCCTCGGGCGAGACCGTTCTGTTCCTCGCCGAACGCTCGACGAGCCCGGACGTCCAGACCCGCATCGTGGACCTCCTGGCCCGCATCGGCACGAACTGAGGCCGCCGACCACAGCACTTGGGGCACTGTTTCACGTGAAACAGTGCCCCAAGTCGTGCAAGTCTTCTCAGCCGGCCAGACGCCGGACCCTCAGATCCGCGTCACGTCCCTCAGATCCGCGTCACGTCCCTCAGATCTGAGTCACGTCCAGCTGACCATCCGCGTACTGCCTGCGCAGCACCTTCTTGTCGAACTTGCCGACGCTCGTCTTCGGGACCGACTCGATGATCGTCCAGCGCTCCGGGAGCTGCCACTTGGCGATACGGCCCTCCTCCGCAAGGAAGGACCGCAGCGCCGCGAAGTCCGTGCTGGCGCCTTCCTTCAGTACGACGGTGGCCAGCGGGCGCTCGCCCCACTTCTCGTCCGGCACGGCGACGACGGCGGCCTCGGCGACGTCCGGGTGGGCCATGAGGGCGTTCTCGAGGTCGACCGAGGAGATCCACTCGCCGCCGGACTTGATGACGTCCTTGGCGCGGTCGGTGAGGGTGAGGAAGCCGTCCGGGCTGATCGTGCCGACGTCGCCGGTCTTGAGCCAGCCGTCCTCGCTGAACTTGTCGTCGGGCCTCAGGTGCTCGGCGCCCTGGCCGCCGTAGTAGGCGCCCGCGATCCAGGGGCCGCGGACCTCCAGCTCACCGGCGGACTCGCCGTCCCAGGGGAGCCGCTCGCCGCCGGGGCCGGTGAGGCGGGCCTCCACGGAGGCGGGGAAGCGGCCCTGGGTGAGGCGGTACGCAAGCTCCTCCTCCGAGTCGGCCTCGACGTGGGCCGGCGGCCGGGCGATGGTGCCCAGCGGGGACGTCTCCGTCATGCCCCAGGCGTGGCAGACCCGCATACCGAGCTTGTCGAAGGCCTCCATGAGGGCGGGCGGGCAGGCGGAGCCGCCGATGGTGACCTGGGTGAGGGAGGAGACCTCACGTGGGCGGGCGTGCAGCTCGGCGAGCAGGCCCTGCCAGATGGTGGGGACGGCGGCGGCGTGGGTCGGCTTCTGCGTCTCGATCATCTCGGCGAGAGGGGCGGGCTGCAGGAACCGGTCCGGCATCAGCATGTTGACGCCGGTCATGAACGTCGCGTGGGGCAGGCCCCAGGCGTTCACATGGAACTGCGGGACGACGACGAGGGAGAGGTCCGCGTCCGTCAGGCCCATGGACTGCGCCATGTTGACCTGCATGGAGTGCAGGTAGATCGAGCGGTGGGAGTACACGACGCCCTTGGGGTCGCCGGTGGTGCCGGAGGTGTAACACATGGCCGCGGCGGAGCGCTCGTCCAGCTCGGGCCAGTCGTACGTGGTCGGCTTGCCGGCGATCAGGTCCTCGTACTCGTGCACCTGGACGCTCGCTCCGGCGAGCAGCGACCGGTCGCCGGGGCCGGACACGACGACGTGCTCCACCGGCTTGAGGTGCGGGAGGAGCGGCGCGAGGAGGGGGAGCAGCGAGCCGTTGGCGATGATCACCCGGTCCGCGGCGTGGTTGACGATCCAGGCGAGCTGCTCGGGGGGCAGCCGCAGGTTGAGGGTGTGGAGGACGGCTCCCATGGAGGGGATCGCGAAGTACGCCTCGACGTGCTCCGCGTTGTTCCACATGAGGGTCGCGACCCGCTCGTCGCCCTCGACCCCGAGGTCCTCACGCAGGGCGTGGGCCAGCTGGGCGGTGCGGGCGCCGATCTCGGCGTAGGAGCGGCGGTCGGGTTCCCCCTCGCCGGTCCATGTGATCACCTGCGACGTCCCGTGGATGACCTGCCCGTGGGCCAGGATCCTGGAGATCAACAGCGGTACGTCCTGCATGGTGCTCAGCACGGCGTCCTCCCGGGGCGGCTCTGCCTACGCGGTGGTAACGGTTGCGCTGATTCTGCTCACATACCGCGCGGTATGTCACTAGGTGCCGGGATGATCGATCAGAGAGCGTTACCTGAGGAGCTTGATCGCAGCCGCATGCCAGTGCCAACGATCGGGCTAGCGGACGGGTTCCAGTTCCGGGTCTTCGCGGAGCTTGCTGAGCGCGCGGGACACCGCGGACTTCACCGTGCCCACCGAGACGCCGAGGACCTCGGCCGTCTGCACCTCGCTGAGATCCTCGTAGTACCTCAGGACCACCATCGCCCGCTGGCGGGCCGGCAGCTTCATGATCGCCCGCCACATCGCGTCGTGCAGCGCCTGCTGTTCGGCCGGGTCCGGCGTGTGGACGCCGTCCGGCTCGGGCAGCTCCTCGCACGCGAACTCGTCCACCTTGCGCTTGCGCCACTGGGACGTCCGCGTGTTCAGCAGCGCCCGCCGCACATACCCGTCGAGCGCCCGGTGGTCCTCGATCCGCTCCCAGGCGACGTACGTCTTGGCCAGCGCGGTCTGCAGCAGATCCTCGGCGTCGCTCGGGTTCGCCGTCAGTGACCGGGCGGTCCGCAGCAGCAGCGGCTGGCGGGCCTTCACGTACGCCGAGAACGACGGGTACGACAGGGTCACCAGGGGCGGGGTCGGCCGGGTCCGCGTCGCCGGTACAGCGGCGTTCGAAGCGCTGGTGCAGACGAGTGTGGTCATGGCTCCACGCTAGGAGCGGGCCCGCCCCGGCGGATCGGCCGCAGGTCCCGAAGACGAATCCCCCTCAGGTTGTAGGAGTGGGGCAGACCCCACCTACTGGAGGTGGATGAACGGCCCCCATCCACTGAGGGTGTACCCCTGAGGAACGCCTGCCCGGACCGTACGGGTACGGGGTCGTCGCCGCCCTCACCCGCCCGTGCCCGGAGCACCGGCCCGGAGCACCGGCCCGGAGCACCGGCCCCGAGGGCGTGGCCCCCACCCACCGGCCCTCACCCGCCCGTGCCCAGTACCAGGCCCGAGGTCGGTACTCCGGTGCCCGCGGTGACCAGGACGTGTTCCGTGCCGGCGATCTGGTTGACCGCGGTGCCCCGAAGCTGCCGTACCGCCTCCGCGATGCCGTTCATGCCGTGCAGATACGCCTCGCCGAGCTGGCCGCCGTGCGTGTTCAGCGGGAGGCGTTCCTCCGCGACGTAGTCGGCCGCCTCCCCGGCCGCGCAGAACCCGAACTCCTCCAGCTGCATCAGCACGAACGGCGTGAAGTGGTCGTAGAGGATGCCCACGTCGATGTCGCCCGGCCCGAGCCCGGAGGTCCGCCACAGCTGGCGCGCGACGACGCCCATCTCGGGCAGCCCCGTCAGATCGGCGCCGTAGAAGCTCGTCATCTGCTCCTGGGCCCGGCCGGCACCCTGCGCCGCGGCGACGATCACCGCGGGCGGCTTCGGCAGGTCCCGCGCCCGTTCCACCGACGTCACGACGAGGGCCTGGCCGCCGTCCGTCTCCTGGCAGCAGTCGAGCAGCCGCAGCGGCTCGACGATCCACCGGGAGGCGGCGTGCTCGGCGAGTGTGATGGGGCGCCCGTGGAAGTACGCCGCCGGGTTCGTGGCCGCGTACTTGCGGTCCACCACCGCCACGTGCCCGAACGCCTCCGGGGTCAGCCCGTAGGTGTGGAGGTACCGCTGCGCCGCCATCGCCACCCAGGACGCGGGGGTGAGCAGCCCGAACGGCAGGGTCCAGCCGAGTGCCGTCCCCTCCGCCGACGGCTCGCGGTGCCGCACGCCGGCCCCGAACCGCCGCCCCGACCGCTCGTTGAACGCGCGGTAGCAGACCACGACATCCGCGATGCCCGTCGCGACGGCGAGCGCCGCCTGCTGCACCGTCGCGCACGCCGCCCCGCCGCCGTAGTGGACGCGGGAGAAGAAGGACAGCTCCCCGATGCCGGCGGCCTGCGCGACCGTGATCTCCGGGCTCGTGTCCATCGTGAACGTCACCAGCCCGTCCACGTCCGCGGGCGTCAGCCCCGCGTCGTCCAGGGCGGCCCGCACCGCCTCCACGGCCAGCCGCAGCTCGCTGCGCCCCGAGTCCTTGGAGAAGTCGGTGGCCCCGATCCCGACGACGGCGGCCCGCCCGCCGAGCCGGTCCTTCACCCGCACGCTCATACGACACCCTCCGCCGGGCTTACGACGCCCTCCGCCGGGACGGTGACGGTGACCGTCCCCGTGACATGTCGGCCGATCCCGTTCTCCCCCACGATCTTCACGGTGGCCGTGTCCCCGTCGACCTCCTCGACCGTGCCGGACAACACCATCGTGTCGCCGGGGTAGTTGGGCGCGCCGAGCCGGATGGCGACCCTGCGCAGGACGGCACGTGGGCCGAAGCAGTCGGTGACGTACCGTCCGACCAGCCCGTTCGTCGTCAGGATGTTCATGAAGACGTCGGGCGATCCGCGCCGCCGCGCCAGCTCGGGATCGTGGTGCACGTCCTGGTAGTCGCGCGAGGCGATGGCTCCGGCGACCACGAGGGTCCGGGTGATCGGGATCCGCAGCGGAGGAAGCCCGTCCCCGGCCCTCATGCCCGCACCCCTTCCTCCGCACGGAACACGGGCAACTCCAACTCCTCGTCGTACCGCACGAAGGCGAGCCGTACGGGCATGCCGATGCGCACCTTGTCGTACGGCACCCCGATGACGTTGCTGATCATCCGTACGCCCTCTGCGAGTTCGATCAGGCCGACGGCGTAGGGGGGATCGAAGGCCGGGAAGGGCGGGTGGTGCATGACGACGTACGAGTGGACGGTGCCCTCGCCGCTCGCCTCGACGGTGTCCCACTCGGGCGAGCCGCATGCGTTGCACCCCGGCAGCCAGGGGAAACGCAGCGTGCCGCATCCGGTGCAGCGCTGGATGAGGAGGCGGTGCCGTGCGACGCCCTCCCAGAAGCCGGCGTTGTCGCGGTTGACGACGGGGCGGGGGCGGCGCGGGGGCGGGTCCTGTGGCGGGGCCGCGGCGCGGGGCGCGTACTTGAGGATCCGGAAGCGATGGGTACCGGCGAGTTCGCCGCCGACGCGGACGTCCATGCGGGTGGTGACGAAGTACCCGGTGCCGAGTTTGGTGGTCTTCCGGTCCGACACCGACTCGATGACCGAGTCGAAGCTGATCTCGTCCCCGGGGCGCAGCGCCCGCAGATACTCCTGCTCGCAGTCGGTGGCGACGACGGAGGTGTACCCGGCGCCGTCGAGGAGGGCGAGGAGTTCCTCGTACGCCGATGAACGCGTCTCGTGTCCGCTCAGCCCGCCCATCGTCCACACCTGGAGCATGGTGGGCGGCGCGATCGCGTCGGGTCCGGTGTACGCGGGGTTGGTGTCGCCCATGGCCTCGCACCAGTGCCGGATCATGGGCGAGTTGACGGGGTCCTTGCCGAGGCCACCGCGTACGGCGGGGCGCCCCTCGTAGACCTTGAGTCGCACGGACAGATCCTCGACCACCACGCCACGGCCCCCTCCGGAGGTTTCTGACTACCCGTCAGATTGAAGGAAGGGGTGGGGGAACTGTCAATACGCCGGCGCGGCGGCGAGGAGACTCCGCGCCGATCCGGTTGCGCGGGTGCACGGCGGCGCGGGGGCGCGGGGGCACGGAGGCGCGGGTGCGCGGGTGCGCAGCGGCGCGGGGCACGGAAGCGCGGCGGCGCGGAAGCAACGGACCGTCCGGCCGCATCCATATATGACGTCAAACGCCTGTGCGGCGGCACCGAAGTACCGCCGCACAGGCGCACCACACCCCACAAACATGTCCCACACCCGGGGAGGCGGCCCCTGAGCCACGAGGCCCGGACCCGCCCCCCGTCGGCTCACCAGATGGCGGTGAAGCCGAGGACGGCGTTGTTCTGGTCGAGGGCCGTGAGGCCGGAGCCGTTGACCTGTGCCGTGTTGTTCTGGTTCGAGGTGCCGGACCCGACGGCCTGCTGCTGCGAGGTGGACGAGTTGCCGCTGTCGTCCCCTCCGACCCCGCTGCCGAGGATTCCGCCGTTGGCCGCGTTCGATCCGTTGTCCGCGCCGACACCGCTGCCGGCCGCCGCGGCACCGCCGAAGAGAGCGACGGCGAGCCGCAGGGCCGAGACGGCGGCCAGAACGCGGGCAGCACGGATGCCTGCCATGCATGTCCTCCAGGACGTTCCCAAGTACGAGGCGCGCCGGTGCGGTTGGCCGACCGCTCCGGTGCTGGTCATCGACGTTGCGCAACCAGAGTTGCCCACCGAATCCCCGGCGAACCACCCCGGAAGCCCCCATTCCCCCTCAAGCGTGAGGACTTGTCGATAAACGCTCTTGGATCAAGGAACCCCCAGCTCAGCATGGGGATGGCCACCCAGACCCCCTCAAGATCAAGCGGGGCAAGGGCCGAAGCGTCGCGACATACGCCCTGCCGCCGGCCGAGGAGACGGCCGAGCACCCATACCCCGAACCCTCTTCCCTTTATCGAACGTACGTACGAACATAGAGGCATGGCCACCAAGGACCGGCAGGCCACCACCCTGGCCCTGGCACACGCCCTCTCCGCCGCCGAACGCGGACTGGCGGTGATCCCCCTGTCCCGCTCAAAACTCCCGGCCCTGCGCTCACCCCACCGCGACGACCCGACCCCCACCCCCTGCCACGGCGAATGCGGCCGCTTCGGCCACGGCGTGTACGACGCCTCCACCGACCCCCGCCGCATCCGCGCGCTCTTCGCCGCCGCGCCCTGGGCCATCGGCTACGGCATCGCGTGCGGTCTCCACCCCCACCATCTGATCGGCGTCGACCTCGACACGAAATCCGGTACGGACTCCTCCGCCGCCCTCCGTGAACTGGCCCTGCGCCACCTCTTCACGATCCCGGACACGGTCGTGATCCTGACCCCCAGCGGAGGCCGCCACCTGTGGCTCACCGGCCCGCCCGACGTCGTGGTGCCGAACTCGGCGAGCCGTCTCGCCCCCGGCATCGACATCAGGGGCGCCGGCGGCTACCTGGTCGGCCCCGGCTCCCGCACGGACCACGGCGTCTACGGCACGGTCCCGGGAACGGCCCACCTCCCGCCGGCCCCCTGCCCCTCCGCCCTGCTGCGACTGCTCCTGCCGCCGCCGACCAGGGAGCCCCGAGCGGGCGGAGGCGCGGCCGGTAGGCCGGGCGGCCGGGGGCTGGGCCGTGGCTCCGGCTTCGACCTGGGCGGCGGGATCCCTGCTGCTGACGGCCGTGGCCACGGAGAATGGCGAGGCCAAGGTCATCCCCGTGGTCACGACCACGGCCACGGTTTGATCCACTTCGTCCTCACGGCCCACGAAGGGCAACGCAACACCCGCCTCTTCTGGGCCGCCTGCCGCGCCTACGAGAACGGCCTCGGCCCCGACCTCGCCAACGCCCTCATAGACGCCGCGATCCACACGGGCCTCACGGAACGCGAGGCCCGCTCGACGGTGGCGTCGGCGGCACGGATGTCGGGGCGGAGGGGGTGAGACTCGGTCGCGGAGCACTCGTAGCAACCGGCGTGAGACCGGCGCCCCGAATTGCGGGCGCCGGTCTCACGCGGCTGAAGCTCACTGGGGGTCGCCGCGGGCACGGGTACGCCTCACAGACCTGCTCGGCACCGGCCGAACGGCAACCGACCGCATGCATCGCCCATCACTCGGCGTCCGCGCCACTGCGGGCTACCGACCCATTGCGGGCTACCGACCACCCATGCCCCTTACCTACCGCGGAGGCGGCTCTTCCCGGCCGCCCGGGTCCGTCTGGCCTGTCTGGTCCGTGCCCAGCTGCTGCTTGAGCCGGTCCTGAGCGGTGTCGACGTGACGCCTGTGCTTGCCCTGGGTCTTCTCGTCGACGAAGTCACCGGCCCGGTCGACGCCCTTGCCGGCCTGCTCCTCATGGCCCTTCAGCATGTGCTTGAGCTTGTCCATCACAGACATCGCGGCTCCTTCCGCTGTTCGCCGTCCTCTCCAGAATCAGGGCCCGTCCTCCACCCCGCATCCGGAGGCGCGGAAGGGGCGCCCCGCACACCGGGACACCCCTTCCACCCAGCGAGTTCACCGGAACGCCGCGCGGGGCGTCCAGCGAGGCGCGCGGCGCCGGCGGCCGGGCGTACCGCTCACCCCGTACCGCTGACGCCGGGCGCGACGAACCGTCGGTGCAGCGGGCTGAAGACGATCTCGGGCGCCCCCGTGAGGCCGGCCTTCTGGATCGCGGGCGCGAGCCGCTCACCGAAGAACTCCTCGAACGCCTCCTGGGAGTCCCACACATCCGTCACATGGAACCCCTGGTCGTCGAACCAGGCCACATGCATCTGCCCCCCGGCCGCCGGCTCCTCCTCCCACCCGACCGCGTCCCGCACCGTGTCGTACTGCTCCGGCGTGACCCCCGCCCAGTGCATCGACAACACCACAGCCATGCCAGGCCCCCTTCAGCTGATTTCTCGCCGATACCGGCACGGGGATCGTTCCAGCCACCGGGTTCCGCGCGGCAGAGCGTGCGGACGCACACCGGCGAGCGGCCAAGCCCCCGTACGCTCGCCCGGCGCGGCTCTGTGTGAGCCCACGGGCTTGTGCGATACGAAGGCGTCGCATGGCCTCCCATGGTGTCCGGAATAACACGGTTTTCCCGAGGGGAGTGTGCTGCCCGCCACAGCGGGCCGGAGACGCGTAGGCTCATACTGAGCCATGACAAAGCCCGCGGCACCGAAGCGTCATTTGCCCACCAGCCCGTTCAAGGCCCCGGTCGCACCGGCTCCCAAGCACTTCGCCCTGGGCGATCAGGTCACGCACGACGTGTACGGACTCGGCCGGGTGGTCGGCATCGAGGACGGAATCGCGGCGCTCGTCGATTTCGGCTCGGCGCAGGTGCGGATCTCGAGCCCGTACGCCAAGATGACCAAGCTGTAGAACCGCTGTGCCCGGTCACGGCACACCAGGTCCTCTCAGGGACCTGTAACGAAAGGCAGACCTCTCATCGACCAGACGTCGCTGTTCTCCGCCGTGGAAGGGCAGCCCAGCCGTCCCGCCACGGTATCGCCGCCTCCGACGACCGACCCGTTCCGGGCCCCGGACTTCGGAGAGGACGAGCCCTACTGGCCCGAGGACGCCGAGGACCCGGCCCCGAGCCCCGTTGCCCGGCCGACCCGGTCAGCCCGGCCTCCCAAGGCGGCCTAGCGCCCACCGCGCAGAAGAAGGGCCCCTGACCATCCGACATGGTCAGGGGGCCGTTCACGGTGCGCCCGGCGTGCCCGGTGTGCCCGGAGCGCCGCATGGCACCGGTAATCCGGGCCCCCGGCCCCCGACCACGCCGCAGTAATCACCGCGCCTCGTCCCCCGCCGCGCCGGCCCGTTCATCACGGTCGCCCGAGCGGGAAGAGTCCAGCGGTGCGAGCACATAGGCGGCGATCATTCCTGCCACGCTCATCAGGCAGTTCAGGTAGACGTCCAGGGTGGGCGCGGCGCCGTTGACCGCCATGATCAGAACGATCCCGGTCACGAGCACGGCGAGAAACGTCGTGTAGTGGCGGCGCAGCGACATCCTGAGGTCGATCGGCATGTGCGGTCACCTTCCTCTTCCGATCCTCGGCTTGAGATGTAGGCCAGTTGACCAGGCACCGCTCCACGCGGTCCAGGGATTCCGGCAGAGCCCGAAAGTCCTGGAAGCTTCGGCGGAATTCGGGCTTCTTCGGCGGGATTCGGCGAAGTTCGACGGCCGCCCGGAGAGAGTGGGACGATCACGGTCGTCGACCGATCACACGCATCGAAGCCGATCACCGTCATCGGACCGGATGACGGTGATGGGACCGGATGACGGTCGTCGCGCCGAAAGACGGTCGTCCGAACCGAAAGACGGTCGTCCGAACCGAAAGACGGTCGTCCGAACCGAAAGACGGTCGTCGGAACCGAAAGACGGTCGTCGGACCGGGCGACGCTCTCAGGGGGAACCATGAACGTCCACGCGGGCGGTGTGCCGCCGGCCGTGCGTCGCTTCGCGGCGGAACTGAGCCGGCTGAGGATCACTGCGGGCACCCCGCAGATCACGACGATCGCCGCGCGGGCGCAGTGCAGTCCGTCGACGGTCTCCGAGGCCCTCAACGGGCGCCGTCTGCCCGGCGAGACGGTCACCCGCCGCCTGGTCGCCGCGCTGGACGGGGAGTGGAGCCAGTGGCAGTCCCTGTGGCGCGAGGCCAGGACGGAGCTGGACAGGCTCAAGCGGGAGGGACCCGAAGCACCGGTGGAGGCGCTGAGGGCGGAGATGGTGCGCTACCCGGACCCGTCGTCCTTCTACCGCGCCTCCGCCGCGCGCATCCGGGCGGCCCGCCGCGAGATCCGGCTCACCTATGTCCGACGGCACCCGCCCAGCCACTGGGGAGCACCGGAAGTGGCCGAGTACTACAGCACGGTGCTGGACTGGGCGAGGGACCACTCCGGAGAGGGCGCGAGCGCCCGGCGCATCATCGGCGTCCCCGAGCGCGACGGCACACCGGAGCCGGCCTACTTGCAGTGGCTGCTCGACCACCAGAGGGAGACGGCGGACATCTACGCCTACGAGGCGCGCGTCATGCCCTGGACCGCGTCCTGCGCCTGGCACAACACCGGCCTCGTGGACGACTCCGTCACGTTCATGTCCTTCTCCGGAGCCGGCCGCCAACAACTGACGGGCTTCAGCGTCGAAGGCCCCGCATTCCTGAGGTACTTCGCGGACAGCTTCGACCAGGCGTGGGGCGCGCTGGAACCCCTGGACGTGTACGCGACCCGGCACAGCCGCTGACTGCCCCACCGCCGACCAACTCCCCACCCTCACCCGGCCACCACATCGGACGCACCGTCCTGCCCACCGGAAAACATCAGCCAGGCACCGCCGTTGATCGCGCCGAGAGACACCAACGCCAAACCATGCCGCAACAACCGCATGCCCCCGTCCCAGTCATGCGGAGCCCCAAAGACCAGCCAGGCCGCCAGCCCAATACCGCCCACCACACCCACGATCCCGCCCGCACGACGTAAACCAATACTCATGAGTACATGATCACCCCGCTCTACGAGACCCCCCTCACACAGTGCGAGCAGGTTCTGGGCGACACCCACCCCCCACCCTGACCAGCCGCAACAACCTCACGGCCACCCGTAGAGCTGCAGCAGCTGTACAGCAACCCCCGCAACCGCCCCCGACCACCAACCCCCTGACACCCCCGAGCAACCGGTATGACCGTCCCCGAGCGATCTCTTTTGAGCTACGGACCGGAAGGCTGTCCGTACGCACTCCGGTGGACCGGCAACCGGCCGCTACCTTTGGCCCGTGAACGACAGAGGTGGACGGCTCGGTGCGGCAGCCTGGCCTGTCGTCTGGTGGGGCCTGACAACAGTGGTCTTCCGCCTCATCAGCATGGTCATCGACGACGATCCCAAGAGCTGGACACATTGTGGCGTCCTGGCTGCTGCTTCCATCGCGACCGGCGAACTGTCGGAGCGCTGGCGCCTACGCCGACGACGGACGAAGTCTCAAGGTGCCCCGGACACCGCGACCTGAGACAGACAGGCCGCACCACAGGGGCACCAGATCGAGCGGGGAACAGCGGGGAGTCACGGTGAAGGCATCCGTGTGCGACAGGACGCATCCCCAGCCGTTCGCCAAGGCCAGCGTCCCAACCGGCCGGCAATGATCGCTGCTTCCCAAGCTGATGATCTCCGCACGGCCTTGACCTCCTGGGCACGCCCTGAAAGGCCAACACTGCCGGTTTGAGGACCCTGGCCGGCCACCTCCTCACGCTCGCGCAGGACGGCACACCGGACGGTGCTCATCTCCATCTGGAAGAGAACAACGGGCTCGAAGAAGGCTCCGTAGGCCTGGTCTTGGAGCGGTGCGACGACGAATGATTCGTGCCAGACGCGTGCCAGATCGTGCGGGGAACCACAGGGAACAGCAGGGAACCAATCGACCGTCTACCGCGCGTCTGGGTCCCGCCGACGCAGGTCAGGCCTGGAGCAAGCTCCGGACGCCTTGAGCTTCTCAAGTTGAGGGCGCGAGTCGATTGCGTCACCCTCTCCTGCGAAGCACGGCTTTCAACGCATGCTACGCAGCTCCCGATCGATGTCCTCCTCGGTGATGGGCCGCCGGAAGAAGGCCTGCCACGCGTCAAGCAGCAGGAACACGCCCCATCCGCCGAGGACCCAGCCCGGCCAGAAGTACCCGGCTCCGGTCAGTGCCCACACCACGATCAGGAAAGCGTTGATCACGACGTAGGCCGCGAAGTCCGCTCGGAGTTTGCGTTTCTTCTCCAGCCGTTTGTGTGCCCATTCCCTCTCCGGCTTCGCTCGGGGGGCGTGGGAATCGTCAGGGCCGAAGGGACCCACCATGATCGCCACCTCCTCGGTCGCGGTGGGCTGCCGTGCCTCTTTCCAATGATCCCCCGGATCCGCTGTGGGTGCCGCTCAAGGCAACGACACCGGACGCGCCCCCTGGCGCGGGCAGCGCGTAAGCGGGCCAGAGCCAGCACTCAGACAGGAGCGGCGTCCGTCTCACACCGCTCGGCGGTGTGGACCCCAACCACTCGGGACATGTTCGCGGACGCTTCCAGAGCGCCACGTTCGGTGCAGCGCTTGGTGAGCTACCCGCGGTTTTCGGTATTCGGCTCTGCGTCATCGCTGCCCGCTACAAGCTTGAGCTTTCGGAGGAACTTGCGGCCATCCTTCCCGCCTCTGACACCGATGACGAGTAGGTGCCGGCGGCGTCGCGACCTGCACCACTACCGCACCGGAAATGACGGGGAACAGCAGGGAACCACGGTGAAAGCGACCCGCCCCCGCGAGGCCTCACCATGGCCGTACGCACAGGCCAGAGCCCTGACGAACCGCACATGCCCGCAGTTTCCCAAGCTGAGGGCATCAATGCTGTGGTTCCGCAGCGGTCGGGTCCCTCATCGGCAGGGGCCCTGCCAGTCATCACCCCGGCCGTTCGGGGGATAGGCGGATGACCTCGGAGGCGTGTCCCATCCCGCAGGGGCATCCCTAGGTGGGACGAAAGGGAGACATGATGCCGCTCTATCTATCGAGGTTCAGCTACACGCCGGAGACCTGGGCGAGACTCATCGGCCACCCCGAGGACCGCGCCAAGGCCGCTCAGTCGTACATCGAGTCCGTCGGCGGCAAGCTCCACGGCTTCTGGTACGCGTTCGGCACCCACGACGGCTACAACCTGTGGGAGGCCCCGGACAACGTCTCCATGGCAGCGGTCGCCTTGGCGATCAGCGGAGGCGGCGCGCTCGACTCGTTCGAGACGACCGTTCTCCTGACCATCGACGAAACCATGGATGCCCTGCGCAAAGCCGGGCAAGTTCAGTACCGGGCTCCCGGCGCGTAGCGGTCCAGGCAGCCGGCAACTGACGGGGTCAGGAGTCGAGACGGCAGCGAAGTACAGCACCGTCAGCAACCGTCCGCGCCCAGCAGCGGTCGTTGAAGGCCGCACAGCATCATGCATGACCACCATGACCGACATCCGTAGAGCTACGGATCAGAAGGTGCACGTGCCCCATCCGTGCCCGCTCCAGCGGGAAAGCCGCAGGAAACCACGGTGCTGAGCGGAAACCGCGCACGACGACGGCCCCTGACCGATTGCCTGGTCAGGGGCCGTTCACTACGCGGTGGGTGTGGGATTTGAACCCACGGTGACTTGCGCCACGACGGTTTTCAAGACCGTTCCCTTAGGCCGCTCGGGCAACCCACCCGTGCCCCGGCCCACCAGGGGCGGAGCGGGTACAGCGTACCGGCCCGGCGCGGGTCGCGGGGGCCGTGGGCCGCGCGTGGGCCCTTCGGGGGGAGGACGGGGCACGCACCACCCCGGGAGAGGGGCGGTGCGTGGGGGACGTCAGGGGGGCACCGCCCCCAGCAGCCGGCTGCGCGCTCGTGTCAGCCGACTGTGCGCGGCTCCGTCAGCTGTCGCCCTCGCGTTCGCCGAGGGTGACCTCGGCGGTGCGGGTCTTGCCGTCGCGGGTGTACGTGAGCGTGACCTTGTCGCCGGGCTGGTGGGTCCAGATCTCGCCGATGAGGGTGGGGCCGCTGTCGATGACGTGGTCGTCGAGCTTGGTGATCACGTCGCCCGACTTCAGACCGGCCTTGTCGGCGGGGCCGTTGGGCGTGACCGAGGACGCGCCGTTCGCCCCGGAGTCGGTGATCTCCGCGCCCCCGGTGCCCTCGGTGAGGGAGACCGACGCGCCGATCACCGGGTACACCGGCTTGCCCGTCTTGATCAGTTGCTGGGCCACGTTCTTCGCCTGGTTGATCGGGATCGCGAAGCCCAGGCCGATCGAACCCGCCTGGCCCGAGCCGAAGCCGCCGTTGCTCGCGGACTGGATCGCCGAGTTGATGCCGATGACGTTGCCCCGGGCGTCGAGCAGTGGACCGCCGGAGTTGCCGGGGTTGATCGACGCGTCGGTCTGCAGGGCGCTCATGTACGAGGCCTTGCTGCCCGAGGAGCCGTCGCTGGAGGCGACCGGGCGGTTCTTCGCGCTGATGATGCCCGTCGTCACCGTGTTCGACAGGCCGAAGGGGGCGCCGATCGCGATCGTCGAGTCGCCCACCGCCACCTTGTCGGAGTCGCCGAGCGTCAGCGGGTTGAGGTCCGACGGGGCGTTCTTCAGCTTGATGACCGCCACGTCGTAGCCCTGCGCGTGGCCGACGACCTCGGCGTTGTACTTCTTGCCGTTCGGGAAGGTCGCCGACACCTTGCCGCCGTCGACCGCGTCCGCCACCACGTGGTTGTTGGTGACGATGTGCCCTTCCTTGTCGAACACGAAGCCCGTGCCCGTGCCGCCCTCGCCGTCGCTGCCCGACGCCTCGATCGTGACCGTGCTCGGCAGCGCCGCCGCGGCCACCGCGGCGACCGTACCGGCCGCGCGCTTGACGTCCCCGCCGTTCTGGGAGGCCGAAACAGTCGTGGAACCCGTCGAGTTGTCGTTGCGGTCGGCCAGCGTGTAGCCGATGCCACCGCCTACGCCACCCGCCACCAGCGCGGCCACCAGGACCGCCGCGATCAGACCGCCGCGCTTCTTGGCGCCCGGCTGAGGGGCCGGCTGCTGCGTCTGCTGCCACGAGGAGCCCCAGCCGCCGCCCGCGCCACCGCCGTGCCCGCCGGCGCCGCCCTGGTCTCCGGGGCCGCCCGGTCCCGCGAAACCGCTGCCCTCGGGGTACGTGTGCCCGCCGTCCGCGTACGAGGGGACGGCCGGCGGAGCCGGGGGCGGCCACGCCGCGTCGGGTGCGGAGGAGCCCCCGGGAGCACCAGGAACACCGGGAACACCGGGAACACCAGAGGCTCCCGGCATACCGGGACCGCCGGGTGCCTGGCCGTAGCCTCCGCCGGCGCCGGGCGCCTGCCCGTAGCCATGGCCATGGCCGGGGCCGGCTCCGTGGCCCGAGGCGGCCGCGTACCCGGGCGCACCGGCGGTCACCAGTTCCGGCTGAGCCTGCTGCCCATACGGCTGCTGCCCATGCGCCTGCGGCTGCGCGTGGGCCACCGGCTGCTCGTGCGGCGGCTGCTGCGGCTGAACCGCCGTCTGGTCCGGTGCGGTCGGCGGGACCGACGGGAGCTGGGCCGTCGGGGCGTTCTCGGCGGCGCCGGCCGCGGCCGGGGGCGCCGTGTGGGCGGGCGGTGCCGACTCGGAGGTGGTTCCCGCGGTGGCCGCGCTCGGCTCGGGGGCCGGGGCCGGCGCGGAGGCAGCGGGAGTGTCCACCGGCACGGGAGGTGCGGACGGGGCCGGGGGTACCGCGGTGCCCTCGTTCTCGGTGCTCACAGCTTCTCTCCTCGATCCACGGCTGTCACCTGTCAGCGGTCGACTCGTCTTGGGCGCACAGCGGGGATGTGCGCGAGTTTTTGTATGCGGTCAGCTTTTCCCACGAGCCGTCAGGGCACCATAAGCGGTGTCTGTGGGTCCGGGAGGAACCTTTATATAGGATCTATCTGACTAAAGGTTCGTATCATTCTTGGTGCCGCAGCCGTACAACGCCACCGTCCCGACGCGTACCCCCTTCACGGTGGCACCATGACGCGGTGACCCACGTACGACAGCTCCCTATTCAGGTCGTCGCCCACCGCGGGGCCTCCGAGGAAGCCCCCGAGCACACCCTGGCCGCCTACAAGAAGGCGATCGAGGACGGTGCGGACGCCCTCGAATGCGATGTCCGGCTGACCGCGGACGGCCATCTGGTCTGTGTCCACGACCGACGCGTCAACCGTACGTCGAACGGCCGCGGCGCGGTGTCCACCCTGGAGCTCGCCGATCTCGCCGCGCTGGACTTCGGCTCCTGGAAGAACGGCGACGAGGCACCCGACTGGGAGATCGCCCCCGAGGAGCGGGCCGACACCTCCGTCCTCACCCTGGAACGACTGCTCGAACTCGTGGCCGACGCGGGACGCCGTGTGGAACTGGCCATCGAGACCAAGCACCCCACGCGTTGGGCCGGGCAGGTGGAGGAGCGGCTGCTGGAGCTGTTGAAGCGGTTCGGGCTGGACGCGCCGGCGTCGGCCGACGAGTCGCCGGTACGGATCATGAGCTTCTCGGCGCGCTCGCTGCACCGCGTGCGGGCCGCCTCGCCGACGCTGCCCGCGGTCTACCTCATGCAGTTCGTCTCGCCCCGGCTGCGGGACGGACGTCTGCCGGGCGGCGTCCGGATCGCGGGCCCCTCCATCCGGATCGTGCGCAATCACCCCGCGTACATCGAGCGCCTGAAGAAGGCCGGACACCAGGTGCACGTATGGACGGTGAACGAGCCCGAGGACGTCGACCTCTGCGTCGGCCTCGGCGTCGACGCGATCATCACCAACCGCCCCCGCGCGGTCCTCGACCAGCTCCACCGCTGACCCTCACCGCGCACGCCGCGTACGCGCCCCCCAACCCACCCCACCACCCGCCCTCGCCGCGTGCGCGCCGCCGCTCCTCCGCGTACCCCCTCCTCGCACCCCCTCCGCGCGCGCCCTCCTCGCACCCCCTCCGCGCGCCCTCCACACACCACCTCCACGTGCCGTGCCGCCTCGGTTCCGAATACAAGCCTGTTCACTCTTGGCCATGCCACTGGCCCTCTCCGCAGCCCCGCACACAACGTCGGCGGAGGTAAGAATTCCGCCAGAACGGCGAATCTGTGTGCGCGGACAAGTCCGTACATCGGGGGCGAAATTCAGCCAGTCCCTCACTGGGAGTGCACCGGCGCGTTCGGACCGTATTCGATCGGTGTGAGTGCCTCAGAGCACATGTGTTGGCCGGTTTCCAGTCCAGTCCCATGGGGCATTCACACCGTGGCGTGGGGTGAAGGAGGTCTCGGGGGTGGCGTTGGTGGTGGCACAGGAGGTGCCCACGTCGTCGAGCATGGCCGTACCCCATGGCCCTGCGGGCGTGGGGCAGGCGAGGCACCGGTTGCGTGATCAGTTGCGCGACGGTGGTGTGGCGGAATCGGTCATCGACGACGCCCTGCTGATCCTTTCCGAACTACTGAGCAATGCCTGCAAACACGGCAGGCCCCTCAACGACGCGCTGGCCGGCGACGGCGACGTGCGCTGCGCATGGCGCATGGACCCCTCGGGGCGGCTCACCCTCGAGGTCACGGACGGCGGTGGCCCGACCCGCCCGATTCCGTCCACCCCCTCGGTCACCGCCCACGGCGGCCGCGGGCTCAACATCGTGACGGCACTGGCCGACGACTGGGGCGTACGGGACGACGCCCGGGGCGAGGTCACGGTCTGGGTCGTCGTCCAGGACGACGTCCGCCACACCCACCGCCGGGACGACTTCGCTACGCGCGTCACGGCCCCGCCGGTCTCGTCCCTGCCCGACCTGGACTTCGCGGACGCGTTCGAGGACATGGACTGACCCTCCACCGATCACCGATCCCCTACTGGCCCTCCCCGGAAGCGGCCGCATCCGTCCGGCGCCCGCCCCCGGTTCCTCCGCCAGTCGCCCCTCCCTACGACGGTCCCCCGGCCACGACCGACCAACCTGGCCTGAATCACCGGTTCCGTGACGACTCGGTGCGTTGTCCACAGCGTCCCGTCGGCCGCCGCACGAGCGGCTAGGCTCGCGCCAGTACGAGACGAGCCGTGATCGGGAGACACCCACGATGGCCAAGAAGCGACCCCACACGAAGGCCAAGCGCCCGCAGGGCACCGGCGGAGTCGGCACCGCAGGCGCCGATGGGCAGGTCCCCGTCGTCGGTGCGCGCGAGCCCTGCCCCTGCGGCAGCGGCCGCCGTTACAAGGCCTGTCACGGCCGGGCCGCCGCGCAGGCCGTGACCGAGCTGGTGCAGCGCCCGTTCGAGGGCCTGCCCGGCGAGTGCGACTGGGTGGCGCTGCGCGAACTGGTCCCCGCCGCCACCGTCGAGCTGAAGCTGCGCGAGGCACTCCCCGAGGGTGTCCCGTCGGTCACGCTCGCCACCGTCCTGCCGATGGCGTGGCCCGCGCTGCGCCGCGACGACGGCTCGGTGCTGATCGGCCTGCAGAACGACACGGCGTCGGGCGACATCAGCCGCGACCTCGCCGACACCCTCCAGCGCGCCCTCGTCGCCGAGCCGGGCACCCCCGTCCAGGGCCGGCGCGCCCCGGCCGACGGGCTGCGGCTGCAGGACCTGCTCGACCCCGAAGGTGAGTTCGAGCCAGTTGTGCACACGGGCTTCGAGTTCTGGGTCCCCGACACGGAGAACGCCACCCCGGAGGTCACCGCCTCCCTGGAGCGGGCCAACTCCGCGGCGATCCCGACCGTGAAGCTCTCGGGCGTCGACGCGGCCTACTGGTGCGAGACCCCCGACAAGAACCATCTGCGCTGGGTCATGCCGCACCCGGAGGAGCGTCTTCTGGACGCTCTGGCGCGGCTGCACGCGGCGGGCGCCTCCAGCCTCGGTGAGGGCACCCGTCTGGTGGGCTCCTTCCGTGCTCACGGGCTCACGGTGCCCGTGTGGGACCTCCCCACCGGGGTCGGCGCGGACGACATCGAGAAGCCGGCCGCGGAGTTCGCCGAGCGGCTCGCCGCGGCTCTGGCGGAGGAGTCTCCGCTCACCCCGGAGGAGCGTCGGGCCCGCGGCGGACTCACCAACCGGCAGGTCACGCTCAGCTGACACGGGGAGCGCCGACCGGTCGTCCACCGGTCGGCGCTGACCCTGCGTTTGTGGTGACTCCTGTCACAACTCCCCTACGTGACAGGCAAATTCGTGTCCGAATAGCCGAGATCGAATTTGCGAAGCGCCGATCTCTTGTTACGGTTCCATCAGCCCGGTTGCTGGTGCATCCCCCGTCGCCAGCAACCGGGTTTTTTCATGTCCGGGCCCGCGAGCGGCCGCACTGTACGGATTCGCCGCCGCCGTCAACGCCTTTGAGTGCGGCTGGAGTTGCTTCCGGAACGCAAGAGCAGCGGCCCACTTCCGTCGGGTGCCGCGAACTCCGCCACGGCCGTGTACGCGCCCGGCTCGACCTGAGTGCGCTCCCTCGGTGTCTCGCACGCCCCCGGCTCGTCCTCCGCACCCACGGCGCAGTGCATGCGCACACTTCGACCGCCGGGACCCATCATGCTGAGGACCGAACTCAGCTCCCGTCCGGTCGCGTTGCGGTAGTACGTACGCGCCCAGGTCTCCTCACCCTGGGTGAGGACGCAGGTCTGGGCCTCGATGCCGTCGGGCGAGGTGAGTTCGGGGCCGCAGCGGGCGGCGGTGGCGAGCCCGAGGCCGAGCAGCATGTGCGAGCGGGACGACTCCGCGTCCCCGCGGGCCTCCTGCGCCTTGTCGTCGGGTCCGTCGCCGGGCCCGGCCGCCGACCTCCCGGCGGACCCGCCCCCGGAGTACCCGGTCCCCGCGCGCCCGC
Organism: Streptomyces neyagawaensis; assembly: GCF_023516595.1. Lineage (GTDB taxonomy): Bacteria > Actinomycetota > Actinomycetes > Streptomycetales > Streptomycetaceae > Streptomyces > Streptomyces neyagawaensis. Next base: position 22,490 of record NZ_JAMGBG010000034.1, read on the forward strand.
CGACTTCAGCGGTATCAGCGACTTCAGCCGATCCGGCGGCTCCGGCGACATCGGCGGCTCCGACGGCTGCGTCGGCCGCATCGGTGGAGAGTCGCTCCGCACCCGTGCCGTCGAGCTGTGCGGCAGCCCGCCGCGCCACGGTGTCGCCGGCGTCGGCCAGGGGTCCCGCCGACGCCACGAGCGGCAGGGTGAGGGTGCACGCCACCGCGACCGTCAGCCCGAGGAGCCGGAGCCCGCGCGCGTCCGGACCACCGCGCACCATTCCGGTCGCTCGGTGGGTCCGGGGTGAGGGCGCACTGTGCCGACCGCGCGACGACGGGGCCCTGAGGCCCCCGGGAAGACGCTGCATGAGCGGAAGATAACGACCCACCGGGGCGCCCGGCCGAGCGCGCGCCGGGCGGGCTCAGAACTCGGGGGCGCTCACACCCGTACGAGTGAGGGCGTCGACGACCGCGTCCACGACGGCCTCGACGTCGGGCACCCAGGGGGCCGCGGAGCCCGGCAGTGGCGCGCGCTCCCAGCGGATCCGGCCGTGGCCCGTCTCGGACGGCGGCAGCGCGATGTAGCCGCCCTCGCCGTGGAAGCGGAGCGAGCCGGGGACGAAGTCCTTGGCGTAGAGCAGTTCGCCCAGCTGCTCCATCGAGTACGGGGCGACGAGGATCGACCAGCGGTGCGGGGCGGCGACGACCGGGCCGAGGCGCATGCCACTGCGGTCCAGCGCGGCGAGGGCCCGTGCGGCGGCGAGGGCCGGCAGGCTGACCGCGCACGGCGCGCTGCCGCCTGTGGCCAGGACGATGGGTGCCGTGGGCCGGTTGGTCCACCACCAGCGGACCATGCGCTCGTCGGTGGTGGCGGCAAGCAGGCCGGGATCAAACGGGTGAGCGCCTGGCACCACGCACTCCGGGTCCGGGCAGGCGCAGCGGGCGCGCCCCTGCGGGTCCGGCGCCACGCCCGGGAGTACGGGCCACTGCCATTCCCTCGCGAACGTCAGGGCCTGCTCGAGCAGCTCGGGCCTCCCGCCGTTGCGCTTGGACAGGAGCCTGCGTCGCCTTCCGGGGATCTCGCGCATGAGCGCTCGTCCTTTCCGTTGCACGCATGGCAACACCGTGGGGTCACTCACAACATGTGTCGTTCACTTCACTGTGCGTACCTGCTGGCGCATCACACCCCTGTCGCGGACAAGGGGAACCCCTGCGGGCCTGGCTCGGCTACGTCCGCGTCCATCGCTTGCGCTGACTTGCAGTCTGTCCAAAGCATGGCGTGGCGTGGGGGTGGCGACGCCTGGCGTTTTGCCGTCCGGCGTTTGCTCGCCGCCTCCGCCACGGGAGGATGGGGCTCGGTCGTCGGTGGATAGGACGCCCGGTTCCGTCGCCAGGTTCCGGATGACTGACGCCACCCCTGGCCTTCACCGAGTACGTACCCATCACGACCGCTGTGACGCTCTGTTGAACAAGGCCAGTCGACCTCAATACGCCGTTCACCACAACACTTTTAAGCCAACTTTGATTTTCCCAAAGGACTGGACAGTAACCCAACACAAGTCCAACAGGGCCACACGGACACCACATATCCCAGCAGGACAATGCTGGACATCCCCTCACGAGTGCGTGTACATGTGGAGACACTGCTAGCGGCGCAGAATGACATGGGGGTTTGCGATGCTATTGAGCAATACGCACCGGTCGGAAAGCCGGACACCATGAACGCCCCTCACCCTCCGAAAGTGGCCGGAATCGATTCCACGGTTCCCTCTCCCGCACACACTGTCGCGCCCGCGCCTGCCGCCCCCGGCGCCTCGGCAGCCACTCCCGCCACAGCAGCGGGCACGCCCCCCGGGGCCGTCCTCCAGGACCGGCTCGCCGGCTGGGTCTCGGACCTCACGACCCTGCACGAACTCACCGAACGGCTGGCACGCACGGACGCGCTCGACGGCGCCCTCCAGGAGGCGCTGAGCGCGGGAGCCGCCCTGGTCGGCGCCCGGCGCGGCCTCGTCGTCCTGGAACCGCGCGACGGACTCGGACCCGACACGACCATCGGCCTCGGCCTCGGCCGCGCCGACCTCGGCCACATGGAGACCGTGCCGCGCAGTTCCCTGCCGTACGGCCGCATCCTCGACGGACTGCCCGGCGGCGACGGCGAGATCGCGCAACCCGACCTGTTCGCCGAGGACGGGCTCGACCCCCGCCACCGTGAGGTCGCCGCCCGGCTCGGATACGCCGCCAGCTACGCGCTCCCCCTGTCCACCGACGCCGCGGGCCGCCTCGGCGCCGTCGTCTGGCTGTACGACGAGCCCGCCGAACCTGCCGAGCGGCAGCGGCACCTCGTCGGGCTTTACGCGCGGTACGCAGCCGAGCACCTGGCGCGGCTCGTCGAGGTCGAGCGGACCCGCGTGTCCATGGCGACCATCGCCGAGGAACTGCTGCCCTCCCGGCTGCCCCGCGTCGCAGGGGTCCAGCTCGCCGCCCGGCACCGCACCGGACCGCTTGGCGGCGGCGACTGGTACGACGCCCTGCCGCTGCCCGACGCCGCGCTCGGCCTCGCGGTCGGCTCGGTGACGGGGTCCGGGCCCAGCGCGATCGCCGCGATGGGCCGGCTGAGGGCCTCGCTGCGCGCGTACGCCGTGATGGAGGGCGAGGACCCCGTCGCCGTCCTCTCCGACCTCGAACTGCTGCTCCGCCTCACCGAGCCGGCCCGCTCCGCGACGGCCCTCTTCGCCTACGTCGAGCCCGCGCTGCGCAAACTGACGCTGGCCGGAGCCGGGCACAGCCCGCCGCTGGTGATGGGCGACCGGCGCACCGAGTTCGTGGAGACGTCCCTGTCGGCGCCGCTCGGCATGCTCGCCTGCTGGGAGGCGCCCAGCATCGAGCTGACCGCCCAGCCAGGAGAAACCGTCCTGCTGTACACCGACGGCCTCCTCCAGCGCACCGGTGAGCCCGTCGACCGCGCCTTCGCCCGGCTCCACGCGGCCGCCGCCGGCGTCCCCCGCGCGCTGCGCGCCGACCCCGGCGCCCTCGCCGACCACGTCCTGCGGACCGTGCTGCCGGACGAGCTGGATGCGACGGACGGCGCGGAGGACGTGGTGCTGCTGGCGGCACGGTTCGAGTAGCCGACCGGGTCGTGACGGCATCGCGTGAGCGAGCGCGGCTGGGTGCCGCGAGCACCGTACGACCGCTTCCCGTGGGCCCGCGCGGCTGCTTCCCATGAGCCCGCGCCGCTGTTCCCGCGAGCCTCATACGGCTGCCTCCCGCGAGCCCCGTACGACTGCTCCCGCGAGCCCCGTACGACCGCTTCCCGTGGGCCCGCGCGGCTGCTTCCCGTGAGCCCGCGCCGCTGTTCCCGCGAGCCTCATACGGCTGCCTCCCGCGAGCCCCGTACGACTGCTCCCGCGAGCCCCGTACGACCGCTTCCCGAGAGCCCGCGCTGCTGCTTCCCGTGAGCCCTCGGTGACCGGGTGTGAGACGTCCTGAAGGGTCCTGGGCCCCGTCCGTCGCGACCGTACGATGGACGGGGTCCAGTGCCGTACCTAGGAGGATGACCGTGGCGGACGAGCTCGAGCCGGCGACCCCGGAGAACGAGGCCACCGAAGCCGAGGAGCCCATCAAGCAGCGCAAGAACGGCCTGTACCCGGGCGTGTCCGACGAGCTGGCCGAGAACATGAAGTCCGGCTGGGCCGACACCGAGCTGCACGACCTGCGGCCCATCGCCCAGGCCGCCGAGACCGCCGCCCGCCGCGCCGCGCTCTCCGCGCGCTTCCCCGGCGACCGGCTGGTGATCCCCTCGGGCAACCTGAAGACCCGCTCGAACGACACCGAGTACCCGTTCCGGGCGTCGGTGGAGTACGCGTACCTCACCGGCAACCAGACCGAGGACGGCGTCCTCGTCCTGGAGCCGAAGGGCGAGGGCCACGAGGCGACGCTCTACCTCCTGCCGCGGTCCGACCGCGAGAACGGCGAGTTCTGGCTCTCCGGCCAGGGCGAGCTGTGGGTCGGCCGCCGCCACTCGCTGACCGAGTCGGAGAAGCTGTACGGCATCCCCGTCTCCGACGTGCGCGAACTCGCCGACTCGCTGCGCGAGGCCACCGGCCCCGTCCGGGTCGTCCGCGGCCACGACGCGGGCATCGAGGCGGCGCTCACCGACAAGGTCACCGCCGAGCGCGACGAGGAACTGCGCGTCTTCCTCTCCGAGGCACGACTGGTCAAGGACGAGTTCGAGATCGGCGAACTGCAGAAGGCGGTCGACTCGACCGTGCGCGGCTTCGAGGACGTCGTCCGGGTGCTCGACAAGGCCGAGGCCACCTCCGAGCGCTACATCGAGGGAACGTTCTTCCTGCGCGCTCGGGTCGAGGGCAACGACGTCGGCTACGGCTCCATCTGCGCGGCCGGGCCGCACGCCACCACGCTGCACTGGGTCCGCAACGACGGCCCCGTGCGCTCCGGCGACCTGCTGCTGCTCGACGCGGGCGTGGAGACCCACACGTACTACACCGCCGACGTCACGCGCACGCTGCCGATCAACGGCCGTTTCAGCGAGATCCAGCGGAAGATCTACGACGCCGTGTACGACGCGCAGGAGGCCGGTATCGCGGCGGTGCAGCCGGGCGGCAAGTACCGCGACTTCCACGATGCCGCGCAGCGGGTGCTGACCGAGCGGCTGGTGGAGTGGGGGCTCGTCGAGGGCCCTGTGGAGCGCGTCCTGGAACTGGGCCTGCAGCGCCGGTGGACCCTGCACGGCACCGGGCACATGCTCGGCATGGACGTCCACGACTGCGCGGCCGCGCGGGTGGAGACGTATGTCGACGGCACGCTGGAGCCGGGGATGGTGCTGACCGTCGAGCCCGGGCTGTACTTCCAGGCGGACGACCTGACCGTTCCGGAGGAGTACCGGGGGATCGGCGTCCGGATCGAGGACGACATCCTGGTGACGGAGAACGGCAACCGGAACCTCAGCGCCGCGCTGCCTCGCCGAAGTGACGAGGTCGAGCTGTGGATGGCGTCCGTGAAGGGTGCCGGACAGAGCTGAGAGGGGGGTGGTGGCCGGGGTCCCTCGGGGGTGCTCCGGCCATCGACTTTTTCTGCGGGTGGTGGGGCCGGTTCGCGCCCACGCGGCGGAGCCGCATGTGTCACCGCCTCGCGCCTCTGAAGGGTAGGGGCCGCGGCCCGCCCTTCTGCTGAAAAGCACGGGGGGCGCAGCCCCGGTCGCTTTTCAGGGCCGCGGGAAACTGCGCGAGACACCACAACGAACCCGCACCCGCCAACGAACCGCGCACCCCCGGGCTACCAGGCGCCCCGGCCCACCCCCACCCGCAGCGCGTCGGCGAACAACGCCCCCGCGAGCAGGGAACCGCTGCCCCGCGGACTCCAGCCCCGCTGCTGCAGGTCCGCGTCGAACGCGGCCAAGGCCCGGCGGCCGGCCGGCGTGGCCGTACCCCCCTCGTCGAGAACACCACGGGCGGCCGCCTGGACGTGACGGAGTCCGTGCGGGCCGGCGGTGTAGAGCAGTTCGGTGTCCTGGAGGGTCGACATGACCGTCAGCAGGGCATCGAGACGGGCGTCCTCCTCCGGTGTTCCGGCGGTGCGCGCCGCGGCCAGCACGTCCAGGGCCCGGCGTACATGAGGGAAGCCGGCGCGGGCCTCGCCCCGGGCGCCGGCCGCGCCGTACTTGGCGGAGACCGAGGACCCTCGGGACGGCAGCCGGGGCGCCCTTCGGTCGGGGTGGACGGCGATCTTCTTCGCGGTGGCGACGAGTTCGCGGCCCCGGGCGCCCGGTTCCAGGGCCGCCGCGGCGACCAGGAGGCCCAGGACCCAGGTGGCGCCCCGGTGGCCGCCCCCGGCGAGGGCCAGTGAGTGTTCGGTGGAGCGCCCTATCGCCCCGAGTTCCGCGCGGAGTTCGGGTGTCGGGGCGCCGTTGCGGCGGGCGCAGGCCGCCATCGCTCCGAGGCCGGGGAGCAGTGCCTTCGCCGACCAGCGCAGGGCGCGGTGGTCCTGGCGGGTGATCCGTGCGCGGAGGTCGCGCGGGTCGGGCAGCCCGGGTTTGGGGGTCAGCTCCAACTGCCGGGTGAGCGCGGTCACGGCGGCACGCGCCAGCGCCTCGTCCTCGCGGCTGCTCATGGCCGGGCCTACGAAGCGGAGGTGGCGGTGGCGGTGTTGGTGTCAGTCGACGCCTCCGACGAACCGTCCGTCGGGGCGTCCGTCGGAGGCTCGCCCGACGGCGGAAGCTCGCCCGACGGCGGTGTGCCGCCCTCGCCACCACCGCCGTTGCCGCTTCCTGCGCCGGTGTTCTCGGTGTCGGGGTCGATGCCGAGGGTGAGGAGGCCCTGGTAACCACGGGCGGGGGTGCCCTTCTTGACGGCCTTGAGGGTGAGCAGGCCGCTGGCGGCGCCACCGCCGTCGTAGACCATGTCGTCGTCGAGGGTGGTGTAGCTGCCGCTGTGCCGGGAGTACGGCTCCAGGGTGAAGATCTCCTGGGCGATCTCGTCGTCGAAGAAGAACTGGCCGGTGTGATTGACCTTGCCTCCCTCGTAGGTGCCGTCCTCCTTCGCGCCGCCCGTGTGCACCTTGACGTGGATGTGGCAGGTGCGGGGCGTGTACCAACCGGGGAAGATCGTATGGAACTTGACGACGCCGTGGGCGTTGGCGATCTGGTAGCCGCGCAGGTAGGTGTCGTTGTCGGCGGTGGAGCCGTCCTCGCTCTCGGCGGGGGCCGAACTACCGGGGTTGGCGGTGGTGTAGCCGGAGTAGTAGCCCCAGGCGTCGCAGTGCCAGATCTCCACGGCCGCGCCGGGGACCGGGGTGCAGCCGTCGGTGGCGTCGACGACCGTCAGCCGCAGGGTGAGCGGGACGCCGCTCTTGCCCTCGGTGATGTCCTTCCGCACCAGGGCGCCGTCCAGGTAATACGGCCCCTCGGTGACGCTCGTCATCAGCGTCATGCAGGTGCTGCCGCTCGCACTCGTCGCCGAGGCCGAGGCCGCCGTCCCCGCCGTTCCGGTCGTCTCGTCCGCGAACGCTGCCCGATAACCGGCGACCGCCAGCCCACCGGCCGCGACCGCCCCGCCGGTCACGGCGAGCGCCCGACGCCGAGTGATCGATTTGCTTGCGTGATGTCCCGTCATATCGCAGAAGCTAGGGGCGCAGTCCGTCAGGGGGCTGGGGAGTGACTGTGAGGGGGCTGAGAGCGGGAGGCAGGTCGGTCGGCGTGAGGCGGAACCGTTCGCTTGGGCGCTGCGTCGTCCCGCTTGGGCAGCCTTCCACCCCTGCTTGTCGTTACGGAGAGTGACTTTAGCGGAGCTTATCCGGGGCCGAGAAATGTTGTACAGGGCCGGGCGCTCCACGAGGACGGAAGTCGATCAAGTCGCCTGGGGGCGCTCTTGGTTGGGTGGGGCGCCGAAGAATGCACCGCCGCGCTCTTCGTGCTTCAGATCGAGTTCAGTACGCCACCTCGAGGACCGTTTTACCCCTTTTGTCGATTGGCTCAAAAGTAAAGAATGGGCAAAAACCTTACGAGGTCCAGGCCTGCTCGCGATCGTCATCATGGCGAGGTTGACCAGGCCTCAGGGCGGTGGCCTCGACATTGGCAACAGAGGGAGGTGTGGGCATTCACCCACTGGTGTGACCCGCCTCACGTTTATGCCGTGGAGGAGGCGCTCGCCGTCCGGTACGGGCGCTATCGTCAGCACGCAATCAGGCCGACTGGTATCTGATGCCGCTCGTCCAGTCGGCCCCTGCAGCGTTCTGACTCGGCCTCCCGACGCGCGGTTCCCGTCGGCCAATGCTTCAGTTATCGAAGGCCATACAGGTCAGCACCTGAGGTGCTGTCAGAAGATGAGGTCCGAATGAACGCTTCTCTCGACATCGCGGCCGAAGAGCCGGGAAAGCCGACCGCGGTCGGCCCGGAGCGGGTCTCCCTCGTGCGTTTGGCTGCACAGAGTAGCGGCGCACTGTCCCCGGCGGTGACTCGCGCCGTGTCGAACGGCGTCGAGCGGCGGGGACCGGGCAGGGTCGCGGTCGCGGCCTTCCAGAGCTCGGTCTGATCTCATCGATCACCCATCGATCGGGAACTGACACACCTCTCATGACACCCATGGGCCGACCAATCCACCCCTTACGCCAATTCGTGCTCAAAATGCACAGCCGCTGCGATCTGGCATGTGATCACTGCTATGTGTTCGAACATGCGGACCAAAGCTGGCGCGGTCGGCCCATTGTGACGTCCGACGAAGTCCTGAAGGCCACGGCGGAACGCATCGCCGAACATGCCACAACGCATGGCCTGGACACCGTTCATGTGGTTCTGCACGGCGGCGAACCGCTCCTGGCCGGTCACACCCGGCTGCGCCGAGCGGCCCAGGAACTGCACCGGACGCTCACCGGTGTGTGTGCGCTCGACCTGCGGATCCACACCAACGCCGTCACCCTCGACGAGCGGTTCCTCGACCTGTTCGACGAGTTCGACATCAAGGTCGGCGTCTCGCTCGACGGCGACAAGGCCGCGAACGACCTGCACCGCCGCTACGCCAACGGGCGCAGCAGCCACGACCGGGTCCTGCGGGGCATCGCCCTGCTCGACCGGCCCCGCTACCGCCACCTGTTCGCGGGCATCCTGTGCACCATCGACGTGCGCAACGACCCGATCGCCGTCTACGACGCGCTCGCCGAACTCCGGCCGCCCCGCGTCGACTTTCTCCTCCCGCACGCCACCTGGGACGAACCCCCGCTCCGGCCGGCCGACGACACGGACGGCACGGCCTACGCCCGCTGGCTGCTGGCGGTGTACGACCGTTGGGCGGCGGACGGCCGCCCCATGGACGTACGGATCTTCGACTCCGTGCTGCGGACCCTGCGCGGCGACAGCAGCCTGACCGAGTCGCTCGGGCTGGCGCCCGCCGACCTCGCCGTGATCGAGACCGACGGCAGCTTCGAACAGGCCGACTCCCTCAAGACGGCCTACGACGGCGCCCCCGTCACCGGCATGGACGTGATCACCCACTCGCTCGACGAAGTGGCCGCGCACCCGGGCCTCGTCGCCCGGCAGCAGGGACTCGACGGGCTGTCCGACCAGTGCCGGGCCTGCCCGGTCGTACGCTCCTGCGGCGGCGGGCTGTACGCCCACCGGTACCGGACCGGCAGCGGCTTCCTCAACCCGTCCGTGTACTGCTCCGACCTGCTGCGCCTCATCACCGACATCCGGGACCGACACATGTCCGACCAGTCCGTCCAGCCCGCGCTGGCCGACGAGCACCTCGACGAACTGGCCGCGGGCCTCGGCTCCACCGCCACCACGGACCTGCTGGCCCGCCACCAGCTCTCCCTCGGCCGCGAGCTGCTGGGCCTCGTCTGGCACGAGACACCGCACACCCCGCTGGGCGAAGCAGCCTGGGAGACACTCACGCTCCTCGACGGCACGGCCCCCGAATCCGTCGACCGGGTCCTCACGCACCCCTACGTACGTCCCTGGGCCCTCCGGTCGCTGCGAGGTGGCACGGACGCGGCCGAGATCGCCATGCGCGGCGTGGCGGAGATCGCCGCGGCCGCCGCACTGCGCGCCGGACGGGCGGAGGCAGTCGTCGTGCCCGTCCACGAGGGGGTGCTGCGACTGCCGACGCTGGGAACCCTCACGCTGGGGGACGGCGTCGAACAGGCCGAGGTCCGCACGAACGACGAAGGCTTCACGGTCCGCGCGGACGGCACGACGTACACGGTGTCCTGGAAGGGCCCCAAGGACCCTGCCTGGCGGGGGAGCCGACGGTTCGAACTGGACGGCTGGGCCGTGGCGCTGGAGGACACCGACCCCTGGCGGGACTGCCACGGCCATCCGGCGCACCCCCGGCTCGGCGAGGACGAGGCCGAGGCATGGCGGACCGACCTGGCCGCCGCGTGGGCGTGGATCCGCCGCGAACTTCCTCAGTACGCCCCCGGTATCGCCGCCGGGCTCCAGGTGGTCACCCCTCTCCGCCCCTCCTCCGACGGCTCCGACATCAGCTCGGCGGCCCGCGACGCGTTCGGGGCGGTCGCCATCGCGCGCCCCTCCGACCCCGAGTCGCTCGCGTTGCTGCTCGTCCATGAGTTCCAGCACGTCAAGCTCGGTGCCGTGCTCGATCTGACGGATCTTTACGACCCGTCGTGCGACAAGCTGTTCTACGCCCCTTGGCGCCCTGATCCGCGTCCGCTGGAGGGGCTGCTGCAGGGGACGTACGCCCATCTGGCGGTGATCGACTTCTGGTTCGCGCGGTGGCGGTCCGCCGACGGTGACACGGCCCGCAAGGCCGAGGTGCAGTTCTCCCGCTGGCGGGACCAGACGGCCGAGGCGGTGGAGACCCTCGCCGGGTCCGGTGCCCTCACTCCCGCGGGGGAGCGGTTCGTGGCTGGGATGCGGGGGACCCTCCGAGGGTTCCGGACGGCCGACGTAGGGGCGGAGGCACTGCGGGCGGCCCGGCAGGTGGCCGGAGAGCACCGGGGCGCCTGGGAGGCGGCGGCGCGGTAGAACCCACACGGCGAGGGCGGCGACTCAATGCCTGGTCGGGCCGGGTTCTTTCCGGCCGCAACTCCCCGTTCCTCCGGCCCCGCAGCGGTACGGCCCCTCACCCTTCGCGTCGGCCACCACGGCGTCGGGTTGCCAGAACATGACCTTCCGGAGCCGAGTCGGGTGTGTTCGTCCTGTTCCGAACAGGACTTGTGGGTTCCTACACTAGGGGCCCAGTCACGGAGCGTCGGGGGGCATACGTGCAAGGAGCCGGTCTGGCCAGAGGAGGCAGTAGCCCTTACTTCTTCCTCAGTTACGCGCACACACCGAGCCATGACTCGAGTGGCGGCGACCCCAATGTGTGGGTGAAGAAGCTGTACGACGGTCTGTGCGAGCACATCATGGGGCTGACCGACCTGCCCCGGGGGGCGAAGGTCGGGTTTCTGGACCAGAAGATGTCGGTCGGCACCAAGTGGACCGACGAGTTGTCCATGAATCTCGCGCGCTGCAAGGTGTTCGTCCCGCTGTACTCACCGCGCTACTTCACGAGCCGGCAGTGCGGACGTGAGTGGTGGGCGTTCTCGCAACGCCAGGTCACCCAGCGGGCGCGCGGCGGTCCCGCGCGGGAGAACACGATCATCCCGGCGTTATGGGTGCCGGTGGAACCGGCCCAGATGCCCCAGGTGGCGAGGGACCTGCAGTTCAACCACTCCGCCTTCGGGCAGGACTACGCGGACGAGGGCTTCTACGGGCTGACCAAGCTGCGCTACTTCCGGGACGAGTACGAGCGGGCCGTGTACCGGCTGGCCAAGGAGATCGTGCGGGTGGCCAACGAGGCCACGTTGGAGGAAGGCAAGATCTCCAAGGAGTACGAGTCCCTGCCGGCCGCCTTCGGCTCGGACGAGCGTCCGCCGGAGTTCGACATATCCGTGCTCGCCTGCACCCGTTCCGACCTGCCGCAGGGCCGCAAGCCGGACTACTACGGGGACCAGCCGCACGAATGGAACCCCTACCACCCCGAGTCCGCCCTGCCACTGGGTGATCACGCGGCGGAGCTCGTCCGCACCAGGAACTACAAGGTCAACGTCGGTGTGCTCGACGAGAGCGCGCGGATGTTTCACGAGGGCCGGCCGAAGGCGCCCGGACTGATGCTGCTCGACCGCTGGGCTCTGGAGTCACAGCGGAGCAGGGAGCTGGTGGGCAGGCTGTGCGGGGAGCAGCGCCCCTGGATCAGCGTCATGACTCCGCGGCACAAGGACGACGTCGTGACCGCCGAGCGGGAACGGGAGCTGGACGAGCTCACCTACCGCACGCTCGTGTCCCGCATGACGGACCGGGCCGGCCACTACTCGGCCAACGGCAGCATCCGCGACCTGGACTCCTTCGGCAACGAGCTGAACCGGGCCGTGACGTCGGCCGTCCACTACTACTGGGAGAACGTCGAGACCTATCCACCGGAGGGACCACCGAGCGAGCCTCCACGGCTGAGGGGGCCCGACCTGGGTTAGCGAGCCCCGGGTGACGGACCCCGGCAGCACCACCTGGCACGACCACCGAAAGGCGCGCGACGAGCGAGGCCGAAAGAGGCCGACAGGGCGGAGGGCATGAGCATGACCAAGAGCCGCAACGGCACCGTGATCACGTTCTACTCGTACAAGGGCGGCACCGGGCGGACCATGGCGCTCGCCAACGTGGCCTGGATCCTGGCCGCGAACGGACACCGTGTCCTGGCCGTGGACTGGGACCTGGAGGCGCCGGGCCTGCACAAGTTCTTCCATCCCTTCCTCGACGCCCAGTTGCTGCGGGGGACCCCCGGACTGATCAACCTGATCGACGACTACCGCCGGGAGGCGCTGCGCAACCTGCCCGACCGGGCGTCGGACTGGCACCGCCACTACGCCCGGGTGAGGCCGCACGCGCTGTCGTTGGACTGGGCGTTTCCCGAGGGCGGCAGCCTGGACTTCCTGTCCGCGGGCAAACGGCACCGGGACTACCCGATCGTCGGCAACATGGACTGGGACCGCTTCTACGCCAGCTACGGCGGCGGCCAGTTCTTCGACGCGATGCGCGACGACATGCAGCGCTTCTACGACTACACGCTGATCGACAGCCGGACGGGCCTGAGCGACCTCGCGGACATCTGCACCGTGCAGATGCCGAACACCCTGGTCGTCTGCTACACGCTGAGCGAGCAGAGCATCGAGGGTGCCGCCGCCGTCGCACAGGACATCAAGGAACTGCACGGCGAGAAGGGCATCCGCATCCTGCCCGTCGCCATGCGCATCGACCTCGGTGAGAAGGACAAGCTGGACGCCGGCCGCGCCCGCGCCAGAGAACGCTTCTCCGGACTGCCCTCCGGCCTGAACACCGACCAGATGGCCGACTACTGGGCGACCACGGAGATCCTCTACCAGCCGTACTACGCGTACGAGGAGATCCTCGCGGCCTTCGGCGACCCTCCGAAGTCGGCCAACTCCATGCTGAGCGCCTGCGAACGGCTCACCTCTGTGATCACCGAGGAGCGGGTCACCAAGCTGCCGCCCATCAGTGAGGCGAAGCGGGCCCAGTACAAGGCCGCGTACACCCGGCAGCGGCCGGTGCCGCTGTCCCAGCTGACGCTCTACTACGTGTCCGAGGACCGGATGTGGGTGGACTGGCTGGAGTCGGTGCTGCGCGGTGCCGGCTTCGAGGTCGTGCCGAAGAACGTGCAGACGATGCCGACGGCGGAGATCGGCGCCGAGGCCATGCCCGGCGGGGCGCACCGGGTGCTCGCGGTGCTCTCGCCCAGCTTCGTCGACTCCCGCCGGGCGCGGGTCGCCTGGGAGGCGGCGGTGCACTCCGGTGGCTCGGAGAAGCGGCAGCAGCCGTTGTCGATCCGTGTCGACGACGTGCAGATCAGCCTGCCGTTCGCCGGCCGGAGCGTCATCGACCTCAAGGGCCTCAACGAGACCCAGGCGTACAGCGCTCTGCTGAACGGCCTCGACCGCCCCGAAGCGGTCTCCACCGTCTCCCCCAGCTCGCGCGGCCTGCGCTTCCCCAGTGTGGGCAGACGCGTCTCCAACGTCCCCGCTCGCTACCGGTGGTTCACCGGCCGCTCCACCATCCTGGACAAGCTGCGCGAGCAGCTGACCACGAACCGCCCCGGGCAGCGCGTGCCGCAGGTCCTGCACGGCCTCGGCGGTGTGGGCAAGACACAGCTCGCCCGTGAGTACGCCCACCGGTTCATGGCGGACTACGACGTGGTGTGGTGGGTCGATGCCGAGCAGCCCGAACTGGTGCTGCCGAAGCTGGCGGCGCTCGCACAGCCCCTCGGCCTCGGTGTGGGCGAGGACGTGAAGGAGGCGGCCGAGGCGGTGATCCAGGCTCTGCGCAGTGGGGAACCGTTCAATCGCTGGCTGTTGATCTTCGACAACGTCGAGGACCTCGACAAGGTGCTGAAGAGGTTCCCGGACTACACCGCTCCCGTCCCCGACCACGTCTACGGCCACCTCCTGGCGACCACCCGCACCCGGCCCACGCTCCCGAAGGTCCAGCCGCTGGAGGTGGAGGTCTTCACCCGCGAGGAGAGCGTGGAGCACCTGTGCCGCCGGGTGCCGGGGCTGAGCGAGGAGGACGGCGGGCTGGTCGCCGACGCGGTGGGCGACCTGCCGCTCGCCATCGAGGTCGCGGCGGCCTGGCTGGAGGCGACGGCGACACCCGTCGAGGAGTACATCGAGCAGCTGCGCGAACAGTCCACCCAGGTGCTTTCCGTCAAGGAGGCGGTGGAGGCCGTGGAGTACCCGAGGTCCGTGGGCGCCACGTGGAACATCTCCATCAACCGTCTCCGGGACGAGTCACCGGCCGCCGCCCGCCTCCTCGAACTCTGCGCGTTCTTCTCGGCCGAACCCATCTCGATGGGCCTCATCGGCAGCGACGCGATGATCAAGGCACTGCTGCCGTACGACCGGGACCTGCGCGCCCGCTACATGCTGGGCCGGGTCACCCAGGCACTGAACCGTTTCGCCCTCGCCAAGGTCGACTCGACCGACAACTCGATCCAGGTGCACCGCCTCGTCCAGGCCGCCGTCCGCGACGGCATGGACGAGGTGAAGTTCGACGACACCATCCATGAGGTGCACCGCATCCTGGCCGCCGCCCGGCCGCCCGAAGAGGCTCTGGACGACCCCGCCCAGTGGCCGGGCTTCGAGGTGATCTGGCCGCATCTGACGCCGTCCAACATCCGGAACTGCTCGGAGGAGGACCCACGGCAGCTGATGGTCTACCGCGTCCGCTACCTGTGGAAGCGCGGTGACCTGCACGCCGCCCGCACCCTGAGCAGCCAGCTCAACGAGTTCTGGTCGGGTGAGTTCCCGGACGCCAACGACGAGCAGATCCTCAATCTCCGCTTCGAACTGGCGAATGTGCTGCGCTCGCAGGGGCAGTACCAGGAGGCCCTCGACCTCGACGAGAAGACCCTCGCCGACCAGAGGGAACTCCTCGGTGACGACCATCCGAGCATCCTGATCACCTCCGGAAGCTTCGCCGCCGACCTGCGCGCGGTCGGCCGCTTCAAGGAGGCCCTCGACCTGGACCAGCGGATCTACCGGGGCTTCCGCGAGATCTTCGGCGAGGATCACCCCCGTACGTTGTCCGCCGCCAACAACCTCGCCATCGACTACCGGCTGGCCGGCGACAGCGAGGCCGCCCGGCAGCTCGACGAGGACACCGTCCGCCGCCGTACCGCGCTGCTCGGGCCGCTGCACCCGTACACCCTCACCACCAAGGGCCATCACGCGCGTGACTTGCGGGAACTGGGCGACTACAAGAACTCGGTGGAGATCCTGCGCGAGGTCCGCGAGGGCTTCAAGCAGGTCATGAACCCGAATGTGCCCGAGGTGCTGCGGGTCGACAAGAGCCTCGCGGTCTCCCTGCGCAAGGACGGCCAGATCGCGGAGGCGCTGCGCATCTCCCAGGAGACCTCGGAGACGTACGCCCTGTACCGCGACCGCTACGGCAGCAATCTCCCCGAGGCCTTGGCCTGCAGACTCAACCTCGCGGCGGACTACTTCGCCACGGATGCCGGGAACGGCGCCGCGCGGGCGGTCGAACTGGTCAACGAGGTGCTGGAGGGCTACAAGACCTCCTTCGGCCCCGAGCACCCGTTCGTCATGTACTGCCTCAACAACCTGTCCATCTACCACCGGGCCCTGGGCGAGGTGGAGAAGGCCGCAGAGTTGAGCAAAGAGGCCCGTGACGCCTTGGCGGAGGACCTCGGGGAGGGCCACCCCGCGGTGCTCTGCGCGGGGGTCAATCTCGCCAACGCCTATGGGGAGATGGGCATGTACGACCGTGCCGAGCACTGGGAGCGGTTGGCCGTCGAGGGGCTGCGCCGCCGCTTCGGCCCCACCCATCCCGACGTGCTGGTGAGCATCGGCAATCTGTCGATCACTCTGCGGGACATGCAGCGCCAGGAGGAAGCCGAACGGCTCCAGCAGCAGACGGAGTCGAGGGCGTCCGTGTTGCTGGGCGACGCCCATCCCGTCACCGAGTCCATCCGCGTATGGCGCCGGGTGGGCAGGGACCTGGAGCCGCAGCAGACCTGAGCACCGGGGAGGTCCGGAGGTCGGTGGCTCCGCGGAGCGCCGACCTCCCCCACGGCCCAGGTGTATTGATCACGAGCGTTGTTAACGCTGGCCGGGCTTGATCATGGCGAAGGCCTCCGTGTGTGGTGGAGGTGTCGAATCTTCACCGCACGGAGGCCTTCAAGTCCCACCGTAAAGCCCGGCTGACCCTTCATGGCGGGTGACGGCTGGTCGAACGTGTCCGCACCGGGCGCCCTGTCGCCCATGTTGCCGCCGAGATGGGCATCTCCCGGGTCACCGCTGACAAGTGGATGCGTCGTCGCTGGCGGACCGAAGGCGAGCAAGGGCTGCACGACCGGTCCATCCGTCCCCGCACGACACCGCATCGCGCGGCGGGGGCGATCGGGGCCCGCACATGCCGTCTTCGACGGGACGGCGAGCTCGGCCCAGCTCGTATCGGTCCGGTCCTGGGACTTCCCGCCTCGACCGTGCACCGTGTCCTGGTCCGTCATGGTCTGAACCGCTTGTCGTTCCTGGACCGGCCCACCGGCCAGGTCATCCGCCGCTACGAACGCGACCGGCCCGGCGAACTCGTCCACGTGGACGTCAAGAAACTCGGCCGCATCCCCGACGGCGGCGGGCACAAGGTACTGGGCCGCCAGGCCGGCCGCGCCACACGCAACGGCATGGGCTTCGACTACATCCACTCCGCGGTCGCCGACCACAGCCGCCTCGCCTACAGCGAAGTCCACGCGAACGAGAAGGCCACCACCTGCGCGGCCTTCCTGCGCCGGGCCGCCGCCTTCTTCGCCGCCTCGGGCATCGACCGCATCGAGCGGGCACCGACCGACAACGCCTTGCCCTACCGCAAGAGCTTCGCCTGGCGGCAAGCCCTGGACGACCTCGGCGCGGCCGGCAAGCTCACCCGCGCCTACCGGCCACAGACCAACGGCAAGGTCGAACGCCTCAACCGCACCCTGCTCGACGAATGGGCCTACCTACGGCCCTACATCACCAACAGCGAACGCACGGCAGCACTGGCAGACTTCCTTCACACCTACAACCACCACCGCTGCCACACCGCACTGGGCGGCCGGCCACCCATCAGCCGCGTCAACAACCCCGCGGGGCAATACACCTAGGGCCTGCCGTCTGGATCATGCCGGCTTCGGGCTACGGCACCTTGATGCCTGCCGGTGAGCGGGGGCTTGGTGCGTGCAGCTGCAAGGCGGAGGAGGGCGTCAACGCGATGGGCCTCCGCGCAAGGTTGTTCGAGCGTGGGGGAGTTGGGGACCGACGACAGCGCGGCAGATGTGCGTGCCAAGCCCTGCGGCACAGGCGTGATCCGAACGACGGAACCTAGCTTACGGCCCAGCTCAGGACCCGGGTCAGGACCCGCAGAGCGCCGAAGTGGGCGGCGCCCCGCTCGACCTCGACCTCCGCGTCCGGGATGTGCCGGCCGAGCCAGCGGGTGTGTTCGACGGGGGCGAAGATGTCGTCCTCACCGTGCCACAGCTTCACCGGCGTGTTGATCCGGCCCAGATCGAACCCCCACCCCGTACTGAACGCCATCACGTCGTCCACCCAGCCGTCGGGAGAACTGCGCAGGCCCTCCGCGAAGTTGCGGACCAGCATGTCCTGGATCCCGGCGTCCGCGACGATCCACCGGTCCGACTCGGGAAGCCCGCCGGCCATCTCGGCGACGGACGCGGCCGGGTCGGCGAGGATCGACCGCGAACGGCGCCCGAGGGTCGCGGTCACCCGGCTGCGGCCGATGGCGGCGTTCACGTACTCACGCACGTTCGACTCGGTCATGCCGTCGAACCAGTGCAGTCCGGGCGCGTCCCGCGGGGCGAGGCTCACCAGGGCCGCCGCCCGAGTCGTGCGGTCCGGCAGCAGCGCGGCGCAGGCCAGTGCGTGCGGGGCGCCGCCCGAGCGGCCGACCACGGCGAATCGGCCGATGCCGAGCGCGTCCGCGATGTGCCGGACATCGGCAGCGGCCGCGCTGACGGTGCGGCCCGGCAGCCGGTCCGAGTCGCCGTACCCGGGCCGGTCGAAGGTGATCAGCCGGACGCCCAGGTGGTACAGCACCCGTTCACGCGGAGCGGGCCCGAACCTGCTGCCCGGTGTGCCGTGCAGCAGGAATACCGGTCGGCCGGCGGGATGCCCGCCGTCGTTGATCGACAGGCGCCGACCGTCCGAGGTACGCACCATGAGCTGCATTCGCCATCCCCTGTCGTCCCGTCCCGCCCGTGTGCCCCGCCAATCCCCGCCCCCGCCGGTCGTCAACCACCACGGCGTGCAAGGTCTTCGGGCCGCGCCCGACGTCGGCGGTGGACATCTTCGAGGGAGCCCATGCCCGTGAACACCCCGCGAGGCGGACGCCCGGCGCGGAGTGGCGTGCGGCACGCGTGCGCCGCAGGGCAGGCAGGTGTCGTACGGCTGGGTGCGGTCGTCCTGGCCGACCGTGTCGTACGGAGTGGCACGGCCGGTCGGGGCGTGCCGGCGTACGGCTCGGCGTCGTCGTACGGCGTGGGAACGGGCACGGCGGGATCACGTGCTGGTCTGTCACGTGCTGGTCTTCCACGTGCTCTTCGGTCACATGCTCTTTGATCACATGGTGTTCGGTCGCATGCTGTTCGGTCACGCGCGCCGTCGGCGCGGGTGTCTGCGCACGGGCCTCAGCTGCCGTGTCCGGTGACGTTCTGTCGGCCCGCGGCTGCGTCCCCCTCACCGGTGAACGCCCGTGCTGGTCGCCAACTCCCCCATCCAGCCAGTATGCAACCGGACGGCCACCCGGCCCAGACCGCGCGCTACACCGCCACGAGCGGTGCGCCCTCTTGCCATTTGAGGATCTTGTCGAAGCTCACGACGGCGCCGCCGCAGCCCGGTTTGTTGCCGATGTGGACGTGGTCGGCGAGTTCGCGGATCAGGCAGAGGCCGCGGCCGTTCTCGTCGTCGGCGTGGGCCTGGCGGGGCGGCTGGCGGTGCGGGAAGCCGGGGCCCGAGTCGGCGACCTCGATACGGCACTTCTCGCCGTCGAGGTACGCGGTGACCCGGTATGCCTCGGACGTGCTGCCCGACGGGACGGCGCCACCGTGCTCCACGGCGTTGGCGCAGGCTTCGCTGAGGGCGACGGAGAGGTCGTACGAGATGTCCGGGTCGACGCCCGCCGTCTCCATCGTGCCGAGCAGCAGCCGCCGGGCGAGCGGCACGCTCGCAGCATCACGCCGCAAATGGAGTGACCACCAGATGCTCATGCTCCAGCCTCCCGGCCACGGCTCGACATACCGTTACGTATTGCCACCGAGACGGGCGCGCAATCGCCCGGAACCGGTCCCGCCGCCCATACGGCGGATGCGTGCTCGTCACAATCGGTGTATGCGGACGAAACCCTTCCGAATCCCCCACCACTTCCACACCTCGGGCCCCAGGAAATGGGCCCGAGGGAGGTGGGGTGCCGGGACGCCGCGCCCCCGGGCCACCGTGACGCCGGGACGCCGTGCCGCCTGGGCGTCGGGCCCGAGGGCGCCGCTCCCTCCGGTGCCGTACCGCCGTCTGAACACCGGCTCCTCCCGCCCCGTACCTCACCGTGGGAACCCGGCGCTCCCCCGACCGGACCTCGATGGGATGATGACCCCGCCATGAAAGCCCGCACACGCACCGGAGGTGATCTCCGGGTTCTACGGGCCGCGGTGTTCGCCGCGGTCTGCGTCGTGCTGGCCGGCGCGGGCCACGCGCTCGCCTCGTGCGCGTCCATTCCGCTGTGGAGCCTCGGTGTCGGATTCGTCGGCGTCTTCGCCGTCGCCGCCGCCCTGGCCGGCGGGGAACGCTCGCTGCCGGGCATCGCGGCCCTGCTCGCCGTGGGCCAGACCGTGCTGCACACCCTCTTCGGGCTCGGCCAGCACGGCGTGGGGACCACGTCGAAGGCCACCGCCGCCATGGACGCGGCGCTCGTCGAACGCGCCGCACGACTCGTCTGCGGGGCCACCGCGGCGGCCATGAGCCCCGCCGAGGCCCGACGGATCCTCGTCGACGCGGGGCTCGGCGGTACGTACGCCACGCACCACCCCGCGGACGCCATGACGACCGCGCCGGACTCCTCGGCCGCCGTCCTGCCGTCCCTGCCCATGCTGCTCGGCCACGTCCTCGCGGCCGTCGCCGCCGGGTGGCTGCTCCGCCACGGCGACCTCGCGCTGCTGCGCCTCGCCCGGCTGTCGGCCCACGAGCCGCTCGTACGGTCGCTGCGGGGGGCGCTCGCGCTGGCGCGGGCTCTGCGGTCGGGGCTCCAGGGCGCGCCGGACGCCGTATCGCGCGCCCCTCGCCCCACGTCCGCGACGCCGCCGGCCCCGCGGACGACCGCGCTCCAGCACACGGTGATCCGACGCGGCCCTCCGACCGCCGCGCTCACCCTCGCCGCCTGACACGACGACGGCCACTCGTACTCACACTCCACGTACTGCCTGCACACGGCTCGGCAGCGCGGGCTTCACCGCCTCGCGTCGCCTCTCCGCGCATGCGCAGGAGGGAGTCGGGGACGTCGGCGTGCGGCGCACGCGCGCGTGCGGTCGCGGTTCTGTGGGTGCAGGTGTGGGTGCGGTACGAGCGTGGCTCGATCCGCGCTCCTCGCGCCTCCCCTCAACTGCTCATGACACGCGTTCCCCTTCCGTCCTTTCCTCTCCCACTCACTCACCGTGGAGTGTCACCAGTCATGAAGGCTTCTCGTATCGCCGCCGTCGGCGCCCTTGCCGGTTCCGCCGTCCTCGTCCTGTCCGGTCCCGCGTTCGCGCACGTCAGCGTCGCGGCGGAGGGCACGGCGGCGAAGGGCGGGTACGCGACCGTCAACTTCAAGGTCCCGAACGAGCGCGACGACGCCTCCACCACCAAGGTCGAGGTGAACTTCCCGACCGACCACCCGCTCGCCTCGGCCCAGCCCGAGGCCGTCCCGGGCTGGAAGATCAAGGTCACCCGGGCCAAGCTCGACAAGCCGATCGAACTGCACGGCGAGCAGATCGACGAGGCCGTGTCCAAGGTCACCTGGACCGCCACCGGCAAGGGCATCGAGCCGGGCTATTTCCAGAAGTTCCCGCTCTCCCTGGGCCAGCTCCCCGAGGACACCGACGAACTGGTCTTCAAGGCGCTGCAGACGTACTCCAACAAGGAGGTCGTCCGCTGGATCGAGGTCCCGCAAAAGGGGCAGGAGGAGCCCGAGCACCCGGCGCCGGTGCTCGCGCTGTCCGCCGCCTCCGGCGACCACCACGGCTCGTCCACCGCCGCCTCGGACGAGTCGGAGCATGCGGAGGACGCGAAGAACGCGAAGGACGCCGAGGCCGCCTCGAAGGAGACCGCGGCCGAGCCCGCCGACAGCAGTGACACCACGGCCCGCGTGCTCGCCGTCGTCGGCATCGTCGTCGGCGCCGCGGGCGTGGCGTACGGCGTCCTCGCCGGCCGTCGGCGCACCGACGCCTGACCCCCGGCCTCCCGGCTTCTCCCTTCCCTTCCCTCCCCTCCCCGGCGCGCACACGGTCGTCGTACGGCGTGTGTGTCCGCCGCAGCGGCGCCCGCCCGGTGCGCGCCGGGGATCGAACCACCTGGGACATTTCCATATGCACACGAATACGAAGATGACCAAGAACACGAAGGACGCCAGGAAGTCGAGGCAGACGTACGCGGTCGGTGCCCTGCTCGTCGCGGCCATCCTCGGCCTCTCCGCCTGCGGCAGCGAGGACGCGTCCACGACGTCCGTCGTCGAGGTCTCCGAGACCGGGGCGACCAAGGTGTCCACCGTTCTCGACGAGCCGTTCGCCAAGCCGGACCTGGTGCTCACCGACACCGAGGGCAAACCGTACGACCTCCGCAAGGAGACCAAGGGCAAGCCGACGCTGATCTACTTCGGCTACACCAACTGCCCCGATGTGTGCCCGCTGACCATGAACAACATCGCGGTCGCGAAGAAGGAGGTCTCGAAGAAGCTGCCGAAGTCGGAGCTGGCGAACCTCCGGATCGTCTTCGTCACCACCGACCCGGAGCGGGACACTCCGGCCGAGCTCGGCAAGTGGCTCAAGGGCATCGACCCCGAGATCGTCGGCCTGACGGGCGACTTCGACAAGATCCAGGCAGGCGCGCTCGAGCTCCACATCTCCATCGCCCCGCCGACCAAGGACGAGAACGGCAAGACCGTCTCGGAGCACGGCACCCAGGTCATCGCGTTCTCGCCGAAGACCGACGCGGGCTATGTGCTGTACGACAAGAGCGCGACCGTGCAGGACTACGAGAAGGACCTGCCGAAGCTGCTGAAGGGCGCGAAGCCGTGAGGGTGCGTACGGCGGGAGTCGCTGTGGTCGTGGCCGGTGGGATCGTGGCCGGTGGGCTCGCGCTGACCGGGTGCGGCTCGTCGGACGCCTCCGGATCCTCTGGCTCCTCCGCGGCCGAGCTGTCCGTGAAGGCGGCGTACATGCCGCAGCCGGTCACCGACTCCATGGCGGCCGGATACCTCGTCATCGAGAACAAGGGCGGCGCGGCGGACGAGCTCACCTCCGTGACCAGCGATCTCGCTCAGGACGTCACCGTCCACGAGACGGCCGGGCAGGCGATGAAGCAGGTCTCGGCGCTGCAGGTCCCCGCCGGTGGTGAACTCGTCCTCCGGAGCGGCGGAAGTCACCTGATGTTCGAGAACCTGAAGCGCAAGCCGAAGGAAGGCGAGACGGTGTCCCTGCGCTTGAACTTCATCAAGTCCAAGGCCATCACGGTCGAGATGCCCGTGAAGTCGGCGACGTACCAGCCGACGACCGGTCACTGAGGGAGGGAACCCCGTTGAGGCCCTTGAACGGGTTGCGGCCGTGGCGCCGACCGAGACCGTCCCGCGAGGTACGGCGGTCCAGCGCGGCGAGGCGGTCGGAGGGCGTGCGGCGGTCCAGCGCGTCCTGGCGGTCGCGGGGCGTGCGGCACTCCGGTGTCGCGAGGCGGTCGGCCGGTGGTGCTTCGCCGTCGTCGCACCGGCTGAGGGCGTTGCCTCTGCTGCTGCTCGCCACGGTCGCGGCGGTGCTCGTCGGTGCCGTGCCGGTCTCCGCGCATGCCGCGCTGACCGGCAGCGACCCGCAGCAGGGGTCGGTGGTCCAGGAGGCGCCGTCCCAGATCTCGCTCACCTTCTCCGAGAAGGTCGCGACGTCCGACGGCTCGGTGCGCGTGTACGACCCCAAGGGCAAGCAGGTCGACACCGGCGACGTCGCCGACCTGGGCGGCAACAGCTACGGGGTGAAGCTGCGCCCCGGACAGCCCGACGGCACCTTCACCGTGACCTACCAGGTGGTCTCGGCGGACAGCCACCCCGTCTCCGGCGCCTTCACCTTCTCCGTGGGGGCGCCCTCGAAGACGACGGTTCCCGTGCCGGGCCAGGAGGCCGGCGGCGGGGTGGTCGGCGGGCTCTACGGGTTCGCCCGCTACCTGTCGTACGCCGGTTTCATCCTGCTGGTCGGCGGCGCCGCGTTCGTCCTGGCCTGCTGGCAGCGCGGCGCCGGGGTACGACCCGTGCAGCGGCTCGTGGTCTCCGGGTGGCTCACGCTCGCCGTGGCCACCCTCGCCATGCTGCTCCTGCGCGGCTCGTACACCGGTTCCGGCAAGCTCGGCGACGTCTTCGACCTGGACCTGCTCAGCGATGTCCTCCAGACGAAGACGGGCGCCGCCCTCATCTCCCGTCTGCTCCTGCTTGCCGCAGCCGCCCTCTTCATCGCGGTCCTCTTCGGCGCGTACGCCCGGCGGGACGAGGACGACGACGAGGACGACGAGGGCGTCGTGGCGGACGGCGCGGAAACGGGCGGTACGGAGACGGACCGCACGGAGGAGGCGAGTGCCGGGGACGACGACGAGCCCTCCGACGCCGACGACGGCTCCTACCAGCGGGACCTCACCTTCGGGCTGGCCATCGGCGGTGGCGTGGTCGCCGCCGGGCTCGCCGCGAGCTGGGCGATGGCCGAGCACGCCTCGACCGGTCTCCAGGCGGGCCTCGCGATGCCTCTCGACATCCTGCACCTGCTGGCGGTCGCCGCCTGGCTGGGCGGTCTGGCGACGCTGCTCGTCGCGCTGTTCCGGGCCCCCGCCGACGCGCAGATCGAGACCGCGGCCGTACGCCGGTTCTCGCGGGTCGCGTTCGGCAGTGTGCTGGTGCTGACAGCCACGGGGATCTACCAGTCCTGGCGGCAGGTCGGCACCTGGTCGGCGCTGACCGGCACGTCGTACGGGCAGTTGCTACTCGTGAAGATCGGCCTGGTCGCCGTGCTGGTCGGGATCGCCTGGATATCCCGCCGGTGGACCACCCAGCTGGCGGAGGCACCGGTGGCGACGGGGGAGGGCCGGGAGAAGGCCACGGGCGATGGCGCAGGCGCGAGTACCGTCGGCGATGGCGCAGGCGCAAGCGCGGATGCCGTCGGCGATGACGCAGACGCAAGTGCGGGTACCGCTGGCGATGGCGCAAGCGCGGGTGCCGTCGGCGATGACGGTCGCGACGACCCCGAGCGGGCAGCCCAGCTCGCCCGGCAGCGGGTCGCGATGGCCACCGCGCGCGAGAAGCGGCTGCGGGACGCCGATCCGGGTCGGCGGGGCCTGCGCCGGTCGGTGCTCGCGGAGGCGGCCGTCGCCGTCGTCCTCCTCGCCGTCACCACGGCCCTGACCTCCACCGAGCCCGGCCGCACCGTGGAGGAGGCCAAGGCGGCCAACGCGGCCGTCGCGCCGGACACGCAGTCCGGGGCGCTGGCGCTCGACATGTCGTTCGACACCGGAGGCAAGAACGGCAAGGGCGTCGTCCGGCTGGAGATCGACCCGGCGCGCGTCGGCGCCAACGAGATGCACGTCTACGTCCAGGGCCCCGACGGCAAGGCCCATGACATCCCCGAGGTGAAGGTCGCCGTCACCCTGGAGGCCAAGGACATCGGCCCCCTGCCCGTGGTGCCCGACCACATCGCCACCGGGCACTGGACGGCCGACGGCGTGCAGATCCCCATGGCGGGCGACTGGAACATCGAGGTCACCGTACGCACGTCCGACATCGACCAGGTGACCGTGAGCAAGAACGCGAAGATCGGCTGAACCGCACCATGACCGACCCGTCCACCACCGACCAGTCCACCACCGTTCCGTCCGACGCCCCGTCCGAGGGTGTCCCCGCCAAGGGCACCTCCGCCAAGGGCGTGCCCTCCGAGGCTTCCGAGGGCACCCCGTCCGAGGGAGCGATCTCACGACGCCGTCTGCTCGGTACCGCCGGTGCCACCGGTCTCGCCCTGGGCGCGGCCGGGGGAGCCGTCGGATACGCGACCGGGTCCTCGTCCTCGTCCGACGCGTCGTCCTCGTCCGCCTCCGGGGGCGAGGTCGCCCCGCTCTCCTCCCTCGGGGCGGGAGAGGTGATGTTTCACGGGAAACATCAGCCGGGGATCACGACGCCGCTCCAGGCCCGCGGTCACCTCGTCGCGTTCGACCTGGCTGCCGGGGCGGGTCGCAAGGAGGCCGCCGCGCTGCTGCGTCGCTGGTCGGAGACGGCCCGGCGGCTGATGGCGGGCGAGGCAGCGGCCCAGGACGACACCGGGGTGGCGCGCGACGCCGGGCCCTCCTCGTTGACGGTCACCTTCGGCTTCGGGCACAGCTTCTTCGCCCGTACGGGGCTGGAGAAGCAACGCCCCGACTCGCTGGACCCGTTGCCGGACTTCTCCTCCGACCAGCTGGACAAGGCGCGCAGCAACGGCGATCTGTGGGTGCAGATCGGCGCCGACGACGCCCTCGTCGCCTTCCACGCCCTGCGCACGATTCAGAAGGACGCGGGCGGCGCGGCCCGGGTGCGCTGGCAGATGAACGGCTTCAATCGTTCGCCGGGCGCCACGGCGCATCCCATGACGGCCCGCAATCTGATGGGGCAGATCGACGGCACGCGCAATCCCAAGCCGGCCGAGCCCGACTTCGACGAGCGGATCTTCGTACCCGCGTCGGGGGCGTCCGGCGAGCCGGCGTGGATGGCGAACGGCTCGTACGCCGTCGTACGCCGTATCCGCATGCTCCTCGACGACTGGGAACAGCTGTCGCTGAAGGAGCAGGAGAACGTCATCGGGCGGCGGAAGTCGGACGGCGCTCCCCTGAGCGGGGGCGCGAAGGCGACGGAGACGACGGAGACGACGGAGATGGACCTGGAGAAGACCGACTCCCGGGGTGATCTGCTCGTTCCGATCAACGCGCACGCCCGGATCAGCCGCCCCGACCAGAACGGTGGCGCGGCCATGCTGCGCCGGCCGTTCTCCTTCCACGACGGCATCGACGCGAAGGGCGTCCCCGACGCGGGCCTCCTCTTCGTCTGCTGGCAGGCCGACCCGCTCCGCGGCTTCGTCACCGTCCAGCGCAAACTCGACCGCGGTGACGCCCTCTCCAAGTTCATCCGCCACGAGTCCAGCGGCCTCTTCGCGGTGCCGGGCGGCGCGGCGAAGGGCGAGTACGTGGGCCAGCGGCTGCTGGAGGGGTAGTGGGTGCGGCGGCGCCGGGGTGCGGGGCTCAGGTGCTGCCGAGGTCCGGTGCCGGGCCCGCGGTGGGGGCGCTCCGGGGCCGGGGTCGCCCGCGGGGGTGGTGTGGACGGTAGTCGTGCGCCGTCCCCGTGTAGGCCCATTAGGGTGAGGTCATGCCAGCCAGCTACGTGTACCTCGGCCCCGAGGGCACCTTCACCGAGGTCGCCCTGCGCACGCTGCCGGAGTCCGCGACCCGCGAGCTCGTCCCGATGGTGTCCGTCCCCGCAGCCCTCGACGCCGTCCGTACCGGCGAGGCCGAGGCCGCCTTCGTCCCGATCGAGAACTCCGTCGAGGGCGGTATCACCACGACCCTCGACGAGCTGGTCGCCGGCGCCCCGCTGATGATCTACCGCGAGGTGCTCCTGTCGATCACCTTCGCGCTGCTGGTCCGCCCGGGCACGAAGCTCGCCGAGATCAAGACGGTCACCGCGCACCCGGCCGCCCAGCCGCAGGTCCGCAACTGGATGAAGGCCAACCTGCCCCCGGATGTCGTCTGGGAGTCCGCCGCCTCGAACGCCGACGGCGCCCGGCTCGTCCAGGAGGGTCGCTACGACGCCGCCTTCGCCGGCGAGTTCGCGGCCTCGCGGTACGGCCTGGAGGCCCTGGAGACGGAGATCCACGACGCGGAGAACGCCCAGACCCGGTTCGTCCTGGTCGGCCGCCCCGCCCGGCCCGCCGCCCCGACCGGCGCCGACAAGACCTCCGTCGTCATCTGGCAGCGCGACGACCACCCCGGTGGGCTGCGCGATCTGCTCGGCGAGTTCGCCGTCCGCGGCGTCAACCTCATGCTGCTCCAGTCCCGCCCTACCGGTGAGGGCATCGGCAACTACTGCTTCGCCATCGACGCCGAGGGCCATATCTCCGACCGCCGGGTGGCCGAGGCGCTGATGGGCCTCAAGCGGGTGTGCCTCCAGGTGCGCTTCCTCGGCTCGTACCCGCGTGCGGACGCCGCCGTGGCGGAGATCCGGCCCACGCTGCCGGGGACCTCGGACGCCGAGTTCGTCGCCGCCGCGGACTGGGTGGCGCGCTGCCAGGACGGTCGGTTCTAGGCCACGCGGTCGGTCCTACCTGCTTATTTTCTTTGTCCACAGAAGTTATCCACAGGTGGGCTTCTCGATCTGGGGACAAGTCGACAGCGCAGTGCCATGCAGTCGACAAATCCCCTTACAGAGCCTCGCTCTGTCCACAGCCCCGTAGATCACCCTTCGTCCACGCGTTTCCCAGGGTCAATCCTTTAGGGCGACTCATTCCCACGTGAATCCACTCGAATGTGGGCGTGAGGGCGGTTTGAGCCGGGAATCCTGGAGTCGACACCCACCTTTCAAAACGATCTTCCCGACAGTCCACAGATCTTTCGCACAGCCTGTGGATAACTTTTGCGGACTGTGGACCCCTGTGGACGAGCGGACCCCAAGTCCCGTACACCGCAAGGGAATCCAGTCAACCAAAGGCCATCTTCGCGCCTCCTTTCAGGGAATCGGCCCACAATTCATTGACGTCCACCGACCGCATGAACGCGGGGGACATTTCACGCAAATCGCCACTGTGGCGGCGTACCGCAATTCCGAGTCGTGGGGCGGAAGCACTCCCCGGTAGCCTTGAGGGGTGATTGACCTTCGCCTGCTCCGTGAGGACCCCGACCGTGTGCGCGCGTCCCAGCGCGCCCGTGGAGAGGACGTCGCGCTCGTCGACGCTCTCCTGTCTGCCGACGAGCGGCGCAGGTCCTCCGGCGTCCGCTTCGACGAGCTCCGCGCCGAACAGAAGTCGCTCGGCAAGCTGATCCCCAAGGCCACCCCCGACGAGAAGGCCGAGCTGCTGAAGCGCGCGGAGCAGCTCAAGGCCGACGTCAAGGCCGCCGACGCCGAACGCGACGCGGCCGACTCCGAGACCCAGGAACTCCTCCTCCAGCTCGGCAACCTCGTCCACCCCGACGTCCCCGTCGGCGGCGAGGAGGACTTCGTCACGCTGGAGACGCACGGCGAGATCCGCGACTTCACGGCCGAGGGCTTCGAGCCCAAGGACCACCTGGAGCTGGGCACGCTCCTCGGCGCCATCGACACCGAGCGCGGCGCCAAGGTCTCGGGCTCGCGCTTCTACTTCCTGACGGGCGTCGGCGCCCTCCTGGAGCTCGCCCTCGTCAACGCGGCGATCGCCCAGGCCACCGCGGCCGGCTTCACCCCGATGCTGACCCCTGCGCTGGTCCGCCCACAGTCGATGGCCGGCACCGGCTTCCTCGGCCAGGCCGCCCAGGACGTCTACCACCTGGACAAGGACGACCTCTACCTGGTCGGCACCTCCGAGGTGGCGCTCGCCGCGTACCACATGGACGAGATCATCGACGCCGACCGCCTCCCGCTGCGCTACGCCGGCTTCTCGCCGTGCTTCCGCCGCGAGGCCGGTTCGCACGGCAAGGACACCCGCGGCATCTTCCGCGTCCACCAGTTCGACAAGGTGGAGATGTTCTCGTACGTCAACCCGGAGGACTCCCAGGCCGAGCACCAGCGCCTGCTGGAGTGGGAGAAGCAGTGGCTGACGTCGCTGGAACTGCCGTTCCGCGTCATCGACGTCGCCTCCGCCGACCTCGGTTCCTCGGCCTCGCGCAAGTTCGACTGCGAGGCGTGGATCCCCACCCAGGGCAAGTACCGCGAGCTGACCTCGACCTCGGACTGCACCGAGTTCCAGTCCCGCCGGCTGTCGATCCGCGTCCGTGACGGCAAGCAGGTCCGCCCGCTGGCCACGCTCAACGGCACGCTCTGCGCCGTCCCGCGCACTATCGTCGCAATCCTGGAGAACCACCAGCAGGCCGACGGCTCCGTCCGTGTCCCCGAGGTCCTGCGCCCGTACCTGGGCGGCCGCGAGGTCCTGGAGCCGGTCACCAAGTGAGCGACGCGGCTGCCACCGGGGAAGCGCCCGCGGGGGCCCTCTCCGCCCCCTCGGGCTTCCCGTACAAGCTGATCGCGACCGACCTCGACGGAACGCTCCTGCGCTCCGACGACTCGGTCTCGCAGCGCACCCGTGAGGCGCTCGCCGCGGCCACCGCGGCGGGCGCCGCCCACATCGTCGTCACCGGCCGGGCCGTCCCCTCGACCCGCCACATCCTCGACGACCTCGGCTACCGCGGCCTGGCCGTCTGCGGCCAGGGCGCCCAGGTGTACGACGCCGGGGAGCACCGGCTCCTCACGGCGGTCACCCTGGACCGGAAGCTCGCCGCGGTGGCCCTCGCCAAGATCGAGGCGGAGGTCGGCCCGCTGTACCTGGCCGCCAGCCGCGCGGGCCTGGACGGCGAGCTGCTGGCCGGTCCGGGCTACGCCTTCCGCGGCTCCCTGCCCACGGTCCCGTTCACGGACGTCTCCGACCTCTGGTCGGCGCCGCTCAACAAGATCTACCTACAGCACCCCACCTTGACCACCGACGAACTCACCGAGGCCGCCCAGCGGGCAGCCGGCGGCTTCGTCACGGTGGCCATGGCCGGCGAGGGCATCGTCGAACTCCTCCCCCTCGGCCTCACCAAGGCCACCGGGCTCTCCCTCGCCGCGCGCCGCCTCGGGGCCAAGGCCGCCGACACGATCGCCTTCGGCGACATGCCCAACGACATCCCGCTCCTGGCCTGGTCCGCCCACGGCGTCGCCATGGCCAACGCCCACCCCACCCTCAAGTCCATCGCCGACGAGGTGACCTCCTCCAACGACGCCGACGGCATCGCCGAGGTCCTGGAACGCCTTCTGCCGGACTGAGCCTGCTCACGCCGCGACGTCCGGCGGCCGGCCGCCGCCGGGGCACGCCGACTTCGGGGCCGAGGGCTCCGAGGTGATGGGCTTGGGGCCGGTGGTCTGAGGTCGGCGGGTTCCGAGGTCCGCGAGGTCTGAGATCCGCGAGGTCCGACGTCCGCGAGGTCTGCGGGTGGGGGGTGATGGCCAGGGGGCGGCGGGGCCGGGGTCTGTGGGGCGCCGAGCGATGGCCGGGGCCAGCGGATCTGAGATCTGTGGGAACGAGTTCAATGGGGCTGAGGCTTCTTGCCGGGGCTGGGGCTGGAACTGAGGCTTCGGGCCGGGGCTGCCGCTGAGGCTTCAGGCCGGGGCCGAGGCCGGGGCTGGGGCTTCGGGCCGGGGCTGAGGTTCCGGCTTCGGGCCGGGGCTGGGGCTTCGGGGCGACAGCCGGGGTCTGGAGGCTGTGGGTCCGGAGCCTGCGGGTACGGAGCGATGGCCAGGGTCGACGGATCCGAGCTCTGTGGGTTGGGGGGCGACGGCCCTCGGGGCGATCGTGGGCGGGCGTCGTCCCGGCTGAGCCGTCACCTGGGGGCGGCCTCCTCGCCGGACAGCACGGCCTGGATCAGCTGGTGTGCGCGGCTCCGGCGCGAGTCGGTGGATCGGCATCGACACCGAGGCCCCTCACACGCGCCCCCAAACCCAGCACTCGGCCAAGTCACAGCGACAGCGACCCGGCGGAGGATGCACGATTCGAACGTGCGCGGGCAGAACCCGACCACGGCTTAGCAAGCCGGTGCCTTACCACTCGGCCAATCCTCCGGGTGGGCGGCCCACGCGAAGCGATTCGCGTGCTCGAAGCGGCCGCCCCGGGCAGTTCCCTTGCGGCGCGAACTCGACGGAGGGGTAACTACTCCGGACTCCGCCGCGGACTGCCCTGTCGGGAACTCGACGTACTGCGCCTGATGAACAGCATCGCCGGGCTCCTCTCCCAGAACGTGGTGCCGCCTCCATCCGGCGGCCTGAACACCAACCACTCTGCCTGGCGCCCGAGTTGTCCGCCACCGAATATCGTCCGCGCCCGTCCCGCCGTGGAGAACGGTCAGCGGCGACGCCACTTGCGCCGGCGCGCCTTGCTGAAGAACCACCCCGCAGGCGGTTCGTCCGACCGCCACGGCTGGGGATCAGGCGCCTGCTCCCGCCAACGCGCCGCAAGCATCCGAGCCCTCGCCGAAGGCTCGGCGGCCTCCGCGGACCGTATGAAGTCCTCATCCAGAACGAGGTCGTCCCACATGCCCGCCGACTCGTCGCGGCTCGGGCCTCCGGCCCCTGACGCCGCCTCGGAACCGCCCCCGGACGCCATGTCCTGCCCCTCGCCCCCGTCGGGTGTGACCTCAGCCGCCATCCCGTGCCCTCCTGCCTCCTGGCCGCCCTTCCTGGCCGTCTCCTACCACTTCGCGCCCCTTGGCCCACTGTGCCTGGACGCGTGTGAAGCCTCCGTCAAGCCCGCGGGGGCCCGCCGAGGCGGCTGCGTGCCCCAAAGGGTGCCCGCGGCCGCCTCCCCGGAGGGTCGCGTCACTCCTCGCCGGCCAGCTTCAGCGTCCGCAGCTTCTGTCCCGCGTACCAGGTGGCCCCGGCCGTGACGACCGTCAGCAGGATCACCGCCGTGGACAGTCCGACTTCGGAGGTCACGAGGTCTCCGTCGGTGACCTTCTGGGCCACGGCGAGGGACCACTGCTGGACGCTGAGCGTGCGCGCTCCCTGCACCAGCGACCCGAACAGGGCCTCCCAGACGAGCGCGTAGACCAGCCCGAAGACCACCGCGTGCCGGGTCACCGTGCCCAGGAGCAGGAACATCGCCGCGTACGCGATGGAGGCGACCAGCGCCGCGACCGTGTAGGCGACCGCGATCTGCTGCCCGTTGCCGTTCAGGATCAGGCCCGCGACGAACGTCGGTATCGCCGAGAAGGCCATGGTCACGGCGATCGCCACGATCAGCTTCGTGAAGATGATCGTCGACCGCTTCACCGGCTTCGCCAGCAGATACACCACCGAACCGTCGTCGATCTCAGGCCCGATCGCGCCCGTCCCCGCGATGACGCCGATGATCGGCACCATGGTGGCGAGCGCGAACCCACCGAGCAGATCGGCCGCCACCTGGTCGTCGGCTCCGCTCAGACCGCGTACGGCCGCGGAGATCACGAGCAGCAGCACCGGCAGCGCGGCGAGAATGAGAGCCCGACGGCGGCCGAGCAAGGCCCGGTAGGTGAGCCGGGCGACTGTGGGGTCGTACATCTTCGGCCTCCTACGCCGCGACCAGATACGAGAACACGGACTCGAGGGACTCGTCCGACGGTGAGACCGTGAGCAGACGGATGCCCTGGTCCCGGGCGACCTTCGGCAACAGGGCGGTGAACCGTCCGAAGTCGACGGCCTGGATGCGCAGCGCGCCCTCGGTCAGGTCCACTTCGATGCCGGCGGTCGACGGGTCGGCGATCAGCGCGGCGGCCAGTGCCCGGTCGTCGCTGGAGCGCACCAGATAGACGTGCGGACGGTCGGTCATCAGACGCCGGATGCGCCGGAAGTCACCGCTCGCCGCGTGCCGCCCGGCGACTATCACCTCGATATGGGAGGCCAGCTGCTCCACCTCTTCGAGGATGTGTGAGGAGAACAGCACCGATCGGCCCTCGTCGCCCATGCGCCGCAGCAGGTCCATGAGCTGCATGCGCTGACGCGGGTCCATACCGTTGAACGGCTCGTCGAGCAGCAGCAGGGACGGGTCGTGGACCAGGGCGGACGCCATCTTCACTCGCTGCCGCATGCCCTTGGAGTACGTCGAGATCTTGCGGTCCTGCGCGTACTCCATCTCCACCGTGGCGAGCGCCCGTTGGGCCGCCGTCGCCCCCAGGCCCTGCAACTCGGCGTTGGCGACGACGAACTCGCGGCCCGTGAGGAAGTCGTACATCGCCTCCCGCTCGGGGACGATGCCGATGTCCTTGTAGATCTTCTCGTTCCGCCAGACCGGCCGGCCGTCGAGAGTGACCGTGCCCGTCGAGGGGGCGAGGAAGCCGCCCATCATGTTGATGAGGGTGGACTTCCCGGCGCCGTTCGGGCCGAGGAGGCCGGTTACGCCGGGGCCGATGGTCATCGTGATGTCGTTGACCGCCACCACGTTGCCGAACCAGCGTGAGACGTGATCGATATTGAGCGTGGTCACAGCCCGGCCTTTCGGTAGCGGCGCATCAGCAGGCCGTAGGAGCCCGCGATGAGACCCAGGACGACGAGGAGATAGACGACCCCCTGTCCGCTGGACGGCCCGTGCCCGCCGGGGAAGGCGGAGGTGGCGCCCAGGAAGGCGGTCTGCACGCCGTCTATCAACGTGATCGGCGAGAAGAGGCCGAGCCAGGGGATCACGCCACTGCTGGACTGCTCGTCGGCGATGGCCTGGACGACGGACACGGCTCCGTAGGAGATGGTGAAGACCGCGATGACGGCGGCGATGCCGAACCCTCGTCGAGGCGTGACCGCGGAGATCACCAGACCGATGCCGGCGAAGAGGAGTGACAGCAGGGCCACGGACACCAGTCCTTGTGCGAAGCCCTTGGTCTGGTCGGTGAAGTCCAGCTTGGCCAGGAGGGCGCCCACGTAGAGCACGACGAGGGGAACGGCGGTGATGATGAAGAGCGCCGAGGTCAGCGCGGCGTACTTGGAGCGCACGTAGTCCGAGGTCTCGATCGGACGCGAGAAGTACAACGGCACCGTCTTGAAGCGCAGATCGAGGGAGACCGACTGGGGCGCCTGGGAGGCGACGTACAGCCCGATGACGGCCTGCATGATGATCGCGTAGTCGGTGTACTTGATGGGCAGGTCGTTGGCCTTCGTGGCGACCGCGACCGCCACCATGATGGCCGCCGGCACGCACATCACCGCGAAGAGCATCGCCGGCAGCACCTTGGACTTGGCCGACCGGCCGAGCCCGTACGCACCGCGCAGGGACTGCGAGTACAGCGAGCGGCGGGCGTAGGCGCGGCCCAGACGGGGGCCGTCGTAGCTGCGGTAGCCGATGTTGTGGATACGGCTCTGTTCGCCGGTGCGTGTGGGCTGTGCACCGGCTTGGGCCGGGGCCTGGGCCCGGGTCTGCTCAACCGCCATGGCCGACCGCCTCCTTCCAGGCATCCTGCGTGCGCTGGGAAATCGCCTGCTCGTCGCTGTCCTGGAACACCTCGGCGATGTGGTGCCTACGCTGCTCCATGCGGACCAGGCCGAGGCCCAGATCCGCGACGACGTCACGGATCAGGTCGTAGGTCTCCTCGCCCTGCGCGGTGAGCAGCAGGACGTGCCCGGCGCCGGGGAGACCGCTGCCGTCGGAGACGGTCACACCGCGCGCTTGGAGCGCCTCACGCAGCGCGCGGGTGCCGTCGGGATGCTCGTCGGTGTCCGTGACCTCGATCGCGAGGGTGGCCGTGCTCTGGGTGAAGTCCCGCGTGGAGCTGGACCGCAGGAGCTTGCCGCCGTCGATGACCACGACGTGGTCGCAGGTGCGCTCCAGCTCGCCCAGCAGGTGCGATGTGACCAGGACCGAGATGCCGAAGTCGGTGTGGATGCGGCGGATCAGGCCGAGCATCTCGTCCCGGCCGACCGGGTCGAGGCCGTTCGTCGGCTCGTCCAGGAAGACCAGTTCCGGATCGTGCACCAGGGCTTGCGCCAGCTTCACGCGCTGCTTCATGCCGGTGGAGTAGCCGCCCATCGGGCGGTACCGCTCCTCGTAGAGGCCGACATGGCGCAGGGTGTCAGCGGTCCGCTCGCGGGCGGCGGTCGGCGGGAGCCCCGACATCCGGGCCATGTGCACGACGAACTCGGTGGCCGACACATCGGGCGGCAGACAGTCGTGCTCCGGCATGTACCCGACGCGCTCGCGGATGGCGGCGCCCTTGCTGGCGACGTCCAGTCCGAGCACCTCGGCACGGCCTTCCGTGGCGGGGGACAGACCCAGGAGGATCTTGATCAGCGTGGACTTGCCGGCGCCATTGGCACCGACGAGTCCCGTCACACCGGGTCCGATGTCCACGGAGAGCCGGTCAAGAGCGGTCACCCTCGGGAACCGCTTGCTCAGGCTTTCGGTCGCGATCACAGTCACGATTTCGACATTAGGGCCGGCGGGCCTTCGTGGTCGTCACCCCGCAGAGCTGTCTCGACGTCACCCTCGAGTCGTACGGGCCCGTAGGGGGCATCAGCCGTCAGTCCCCCTAGGGGTCACCCTGAGGTCGAACAACCGGCAGGCCAGGGCCCGGCGGGAGTAGTCGCCGCGATGGAAGAACGACCGGCTCCTCGATTTGGTCCCCGCGGTCTTCCACAGCCTCGGCCACCCCTATTGACGCAGCCGCGGATCACTGTCACATTCGTTGATGTCACATTGCGAACACGGACCGTAGTCGACGAAGACAGGTGGGGCGGTGGCATGAGCTCGGTGACACGGGAACGCGCGGCGGACCTGCGGGGGTTCCGTGAGGTGCAGACCCTCGCGTACGCGTGTGCGGAAGCGGTCGCGGCCCAGCTGAAGCCGGGTGTGACCGAGCGCGAGGCGGCGCGGATGCAGCGCCGCTGGCTGCGGGAGCGTGGGGTGCGGGACTGGTTCCATCTGCCCTTCGCCTGGTTCGGTGACCGCACGGCGTTCGTGAACTTCCGCATACCGCTGCAGTTCTTCCCCACCGACCGCCGTCTCGAGCCGGGCATGCCGTTCATCCTCGACATGGCCCCCGTCCACAAGGGCTACACCGCGGACATCGGCTACTCGGGCTGCCTCGGCCCCAGTCCTCTGCACGACAAGCTGATGGCGGACCTCGAAGCGCATCGGGAGCTGATCCTGCGTGAGGTGCGCGAGCGGCGTTCACTGCGGGAGATCTACGAGGACGTGGACCGGCTCATGGTCCGCCAGGGGTATGCCAACCGCCATCGCGCGTATCCCTTCGGTGTCATCGCGCACAAGGTCGACCGGGTCAAGGAACGTCGCTGGTCACCCCATGTTTTCGGGTTCGGCACCCAGGCGCTGAAGGGTCTGGCGGCGGACGCGTTGCACGGGCACCGTGACGGCTGGTCGCCCTTGTGGTCCCCGTACCGGTTCTCGGACCATCCGCCGCAGCCGGGGCTGTGGGCGGTCGAGCCGCACCTCGGCTTCCGCAGCACCGGCGCCAAGTTCGAGGAGATCCTGGTCGTCACCGACTCCCGGGACCCGCAGGAGAGCGCGTTCTGGCTGGACGACGACTTGCCGCACGTACGGCGGTGGGCGGAGGAGAAGTGCCGATGAGCGAGGGGGAAGAGGTGAAGGCTTCGGTGGGGCCGGCGCGTGCGCGGGAGCGCCGGGTGTGCGCGGACGGGGTCGAGCTGTGCGTGGCTGAGCTAGGCGACCCACAGCAGCCGACGGTGCTGCTCGTGCACGGCTATCCCGACTCCAAGGAGGTCTGGTCCGAGGTGGCCGCGCACCTCGCCGAGCGGTTCCACGTGGTGTTGTACGACGTGCGCGGCCACGGCGGGTCGACGGCGCCGCGGCCGTTGCGCGGCGGGTTCACCCTGG
Source organism: Streptomyces neyagawaensis (assembly GCF_023516595.1). Lineage (GTDB taxonomy): Bacteria > Actinomycetota > Actinomycetes > Streptomycetales > Streptomycetaceae > Streptomyces > Streptomyces neyagawaensis. Next base: position 59,316 of record NZ_JAMGBG010000034.1, read on the forward strand.
AGAAGCTGACGGACGACTTCCTCGCGGTCGTGGATGCCGTCAGCCCCGACCGGCCCGTTCATCTCGTGGGACACGACTGGGGCTCGGTGCAGGGCTGGGAGTTCGTGACGGTCGAGCGCACCGAGGGCCGCATCGCGTCCTTCACCTCAATGTCCGGACCCTCCCTCGACCATCTCGGCCACTGGATCAAGCGGCGCGCGAAGTCCCCCACCCCGCGCCGGCTCGGCCAGCTTCTCAACCAGGGCGTCAGGTCCTGGTACATCTATGCGCTCCACACACCCGGACTGCCCGAGTTCGCCTGGCGCGGTCCGCTCGGCAAGCGGTGGCCCGGCATGGTCCAGCGGGCCGAGAAGCTGTCGCCGAGCGGCGGCTATCCGTCCCCGTCGTTGCCCGAGGACGCCGCACACGGCGTGTGGCTGTACCGGGACAACGTACGGCCCCGCCTTGCCGAGCCGCGGGACGACGCGTACGCGCACGCGCCCGTGCAGCTCATCACTCCCCTGGGAGACGCGTTCCTGTCCGAGCGGCTCTACGACGAACTGGACCAGTGGGCTCCGCGGCTGATCCGACGCACTCTCCCCGCCAAGCACTGGATCCCGCGCACACGCCCTCACCAGCTGGCTGCCTGGATCACCGAATTCGTCACGGCCACCGACGGAGGACGCCCAGCGCCCGCCGCATCCACCGGCAAGTACGCCGACCGGTTCGGCGGGCAGTTGGTGCTGGTCACCGGAGCCGCGGGCGGGATCGGCCGGGCCACCGCCTTCGCGTTCGCCGAAGCCGGTGCGCGCGTCATCGCCGTCGACCGGGACGCGGAGGGCGCGGCCCGCACAGCGGAACTGTCCCGGCTGATAGGCGCCCCCGAGGCCTGGGCCGAGACGGTCGACGTCTCCGACGAGCAGGCCATGGAGAAACTCTCCGAGAAGGTCGCCGCCGAGTACGGGGTGGTGGACGTACTGGTGAACAACGCCGGGATCGGCCTCTCGGGCTCCTTCCTCGACACCACCCCCGAGGACTGGCGGAAGGTTCTCGACGTCAACCTGTGGGGCGTGATCCATGGCTGCCGCCTCTTCGGCAGGCAGATGGCAGAGCGCGGGCAGGGCGGCCACATCGTCAACACCGCCTCGGCCGCGGCCTATCTGCCCTCACGGACATTGCCCGCCTACAGCACCTCCAAGGCGGCCGTGCTCATGCTCAGCGAATGCCTCCGAGCGGAGCTGGCCGGCAAGGGCATCGGGGTCTCGGCGATCTGCCCCGGCATCGTCAACACCAACATCACCTCGACCGCCCGCTTCGCCGGTGTCGACGCCGCGGAGGAGAAGCGCCGACAGCGGAACGCCGCCCGGCTGTACGGCCTGCGGAACTACCCTCCGGAGAAGGTCGCGGACGCTGTTCTGCGGGCGGCGGTGCGCGACCAGGCCGTGGTGCCCGTCACCCCGGAGGCCCGCGGCGGCCGTCTCATGGCGCGCTTCACTCCCAGGGCACTGCGCGCCTTCGCCCGACTGGGGCCCCGACTGTGAGCCCGGCGCGCGAAGATCACCCCGAGGACGGGGCGGAGCGGCACGCGATCGCACCACGAAGGGTCTCCTTCGACTGGGAGAAGACCCCGCTGCACTGGATCCCCGACGAGCCGACCGCCACCCACGTCATCAACGTGCTGCATCTGCTGCTGCCGGCGGGGGAGCGGTGGTTCGTGAAGGTCTTCAAGGAGGGCCTGCCGCTGGTCACGGACCCAGAACTCCTGAAGGACGTCAAGGGGTTCATGGGGCAGGAGGCCACACACAGCGTGCAGCACGCGTATGTGCTGAACCATCTCGCGGCGCAGCGGCTCGACACCGCGGATTTCACCAAGTACGTCGACTTCCTCTTCGAAAAGCTGCTCGGTGAGAGACCTCCTCTGGGGGCCCCGATCCCGCCCCGGGAGTGGTTGCGTTTCCGCCTGTCGTTGATCGCGGCGATCGAGCAGTTCACGGCGGTGCTGGGTGACTGGGTCCTGGCCGCGGAGGGGCTCGACCGGGCCGGAGCCGACGAGGTCATGCTCGACCTGCTGCGCTGGCACGGCGCGGAGGAGGTCGAACACCGTGCGGTCGCCTTCGACATGTATCAGCACTGCGGAGGCCGGGGCCGGTCCCGCTACGCCCGCCGGATCGCGGGCATGGCGGTCACGGCGCCGGTGATGCTCTACATGTGGGTGTGGGGTACCGCCTATCTGATACGGCACGACCCGGAGCTCGCCGGACGCCTGCGCTACTCCCTCGCCGCGCACAACAGGGCTGTGCGCAAGGGGCTGCTGCCCACTTGGAAGGAGCTCGGCACGGCCGTCCCCCGCTATCTGCGACGTTCCTACCACCCCTCGCAGGAGGGTTCGTTGCGCAGGGCTGTGGCGTATCTGGCGCAGTCGCCCGCAGCACGTACGGCAGCAGCGGCGATCGTACGAGCGGGGACGTAGACGGCGTGATCGCCCGGGCGTGGACGCAAGGAGAAGCAGGCGGAGCCCGGGCGTGGACGCAAGGAGAAGCAGGCGGGGAAGGTATGAGGACCATGAACGACGAACCGGCCGAGACGACCGGCGCGCCCACGGCTGCCGCCCGCACCACCTCCGCCAACGCCACCCCCCGGGCCACCACGGGGAGCGCCCCCACCACCGCGCTCCCGCCTGTCGGAACGCGCCTGCCCGCGCCCATCTCCGCCCCCAGCCCGGCTTCCACCTACCGCATCGAGGATCTGGCGCACCTCAGCGGCACCACCGTCCGCACCATCCGCGCCTACCAGGACAAAGGGTTGCTCCCCCGCCCCGAGCGGCGCGGCCGGGCGAACGTCTACTCGCAGGCCCATCTCCAGCGGCTGCACCAGATCGCGGACCTTCTCGACCGCGGGTACACCTTGGCCTCCATCAAGGAACTCCTCGAGGCATGGGACACGGGCCGCGGCCTCGGAGGGGTGCTCGGTCTGGTCGCCGAGGTGGACGGACCGTGGACCGACGAGCAGGCCGACCGGATCACCCGGTCCGAGTTGGTCGAACGGTTCGGCGGGGTCCCGGACGAGGCCGCCGTGACGGACGCGGTCGAGCTGGGCGTACTGGAGCCGGTCCCCGGCGAGGAGGACCTCTTTCTCGTGCCGAGCCCTCAAGAGCTGTCTGTCGCGGCCGAGTTGCACGCTGCCGGAGTTCCGTTGTCGGCGATCACGGGCCATCTAAGGGAGTTGAGGGGACAGATCGAGCACATCGCCGCTCGTTTCCTGGACTTCACCACCGAGCACGTGTTCGCTCGCTACCTCAGCGGGCACCAGGCTCCGAGCGAGGCGGACACTGCCGAAGCCGCAGCCCTGATCCGTCGGCTGCGGCCTCTCGCCCAGCAGTCGGTGGACGCGGAACTCGCCCGCGCGATGCGCTCATTGGCGACCCGACACCTCAGACAGCATCTCGGTGCCGACGCCTCCGTGCAGCGGACGAGTGAGTCGTTCCCGGTTCAGATCCCGGCCTCCACAATTCAGGCGGTGGAGAGGCTCGTCGGCCCCGAGCACCTCCAGGCGTTCATCACAGCGGCCGCGGAACGAGAGGTGCAGACACGCACCTTGGACTGCCTGACAGCAAGTGCTCAGAATACGAGCAAACTTGACCAATCACCCTGAAGAGGGGGTGGTGTTGTCCACAGAATCTCCAATTCCCCTGTGGATAACTCCACTTGGCTGTGGATCAAACATCGCGGCCAAAATCGCGTGCGTGACGCGTGTCTCGCGGGCACGCTGGCGGCATGGACGAAAGACGCACCGTGAAGGTGTCGAAGTACCTCTCCAAGCATCTGCGACACCAGCCCGAGCGGATCGGGCTCACTCTGGACGACGCCGGCTGGGTCGAGATCGACACGCTCATCGAGGCGGCCGCCGCACACGGCTTCCGCTTCACCAGGGCGGAACTCGACCACGTGGTCGAAGCCAACGACAAGCGGCGCTTCGCCGTGCAGGGCGACCGCATCCGCGCCAATCAGGGCCACACCGTCGAGGTGGACCTCGGCCTGCCCCCGGCGACCCCGCCGCCGTACCTCTACCACGGGACGATCGCGGCCTATATGACCGCGATCCGCGCGGAGGGCCTGCGGCCCATGAACCGGCACGACGTGCACCTGTCACCCGACCGAGAGACCGCCACCCGGGTCGGCGCCCGACGCGGCCGCCCGGTCGTTCTCTCCGTCGACACCGGAGCGATGCACCGCGACGGCCATGTGTTCCGGGTCAGTGCCAACGGCGTGTGGCTGACCGAGGCGGTTCCGCCCCAGTACTTGCGCTTCCCGCAGACCCACTGACCACGCCCCGGAGCGGACCCACCCCTCCCGTCCCTGGTCGGACCATCGCGCGTCTGCGCTTACGCTCGAAGCATGAGTCTGCGTCTGAGCACCGTGATCCTGCCGTACCTCCGCTGGCACGACGGCGGCCGCACCACCTGGCAGCGGGCCGACCAGCTCGGGTTCCACACCGCGTACACATACGACCACCTGTCGTGGCGGACCTTCCGGGACGGGCCGTGGTACGGCGCCGTACCGACCCTGACCGCCGCGGCCGCGGTCACGGACCAGCTGCGGCTCGGCACCCTGGTGACCTCGCCGAACTTCCGCCACCCGGTGACCCTCGCCAAGGAACTGATCTCCCTCGACGACATCTCCGGCGGCCGGATCACCCTCGGCGTCGGCGCGGGCGGCACCGGTTTCGACGCCACCGTGCTCGGCCAGGAGCCGTGGACACCGCGCGAGCGCGCCGACCGGTTCGCCGAGTTCGTCCCCCTGCTCGACCGGCTGCTCAGGGAGGACTCCGTCTCCTTCGAGGGCGACTACTACTCGGCCCACGAGGCGCGCAACATCCCCGGCTGCGTCCAGCGCCCCAGGCTGCCCTTCGCGGTGGCCGCCACCGGCCCTCGCGGCATGAAGCTGGCGGCGCGCCACGGACAGGCGTGGGTGACCACGGGGGACCCCAAGCTGTTCGAGACGGGCACCCCGGAACAGTCCGTGCAGGCCATGCGCGGGCAGATCGAGAAGCTGGCCGACGCGGCCGCCCAGATCGGTCGGGACGCCGCCGGGATCGACAAGGTGCTGCTCACCGGCTTCACCCCGGACCGCGGCCGTCCGCTGGAGTCGCTCGACGCGTTCGTGGACTTCGCCGGCCGCCACGCCGAGCTGGGCTTCACCGACATCGTGATCCACTGGCCGATCCCGGACTCCGACTTCGCGGCGGACGAGAAGGTCTTCGAACGCATCGCCATGGAGGCCCCCGCCCAGCTGTCCTGAACCCGCCGGTCAGCCGCCGCGGCCAGGAAGGCCACGGCGGCTATCGGCGCAGGTCGAGACATGTGCACAGGACAGGCATCACTCACCTGTGCGGGCGCCCGCACGGCCGTGCACGCATATGCGCGACAATGGGGTCCGTGACCTCAGCGACGAGACAGCCCGAGACCCCGGCCCCGACCGTCCCGCCGCGGCTGATAGCCACGGACCTCGACGGCACCCTGCTCCGAGACGACAAGTCCGTCTCCCCGCGTACGGTCGCCGCCCTGGCGGCCGCCGAGCAGGCCGGCATCGAGGTCTTCTTCGTCACCGGGCGCCCGGCCCGCTGGATGGACGTCGTCAGCGAACACGTCCACGGCCACGGCCTCGCGATCTGTGGCAACGGAGCAGCCGTCGTCGACCTGCACGGCGGCCCCGGCACCCACCGTTTCGTCAAGGTCCGCGAACTGGCGCGGGAGAACGCGCTCGATGCCGTCAGGCTGGTGCGGGACGCAGCGCCGGGCACGGTCTACGCCGTCGAGCAGACGTACGGCTTCAACCAGGAGCCCGAGTACCCGAAGCTTCACATGGAGATCCCCGACATCCTCGCGTCGGCCGAGAAGCTGCTGGCCCCGGGCGGTGTCGCCGATCACGAGCCGGTGCTGAAGATCCTCGCGTACCACCCCTCGATCGACCCCGACGACTTCCTCGCCACCGCCCGCCTGGCCGTCGGCGACCGCGCCACCATCACCCGGTCCAGCCCCAGCGCCCTGCTGGAGATCAGCGGCCCGGGTGTCTCCAAGGCCAGCACCCTCGCCCTGTGCTGCGCCGAGCGCGGTATTTCGCACGAGGAGGTCGTCGCCTTCGGCGACATGCCGAACGACGTGGAGATGCTCACCTGGGCCGGCCAGTCGTACGCCATGGGCAACGCGCACCCGGACGTCCTCGCGGCCGCCTCCGGCCGAACCGTCGCCAACAACGAGGACGGCGTCGCGGTCGTCATCGAACGCCTGCTGGCAGAGCGGCCGTAACCGAGGCGGAGCGCCGTGGCTACAGCCGCACCCCGTGCTTCAGCAGCCACGGCACGGGGTCCACGCCCGACCCCAGCTCCGGCGTGACCCGTACCTCGAAGTGCAGATGCGGACCGGTGGAGTTCCCGGTGGTGCCCGACTGACCGATCCACTGACCGGGCGCCACCCGTTCGCCCTGGTCGACGGTGACGGCGGCGAGGTGTGCGTACTGGGTGTAGTAGCCGTCCGGGTGCTGGAGCACGACCTCGATGCCGAAGGCACCGCCGCACGACACTTTCACCACCCGCCCGACCCCCACCGCCCGCACCGGTGTGCCGATGGGTACCGCGAAGTCCTGCCCGGTGTGCCGGCTGGACCAGCGCTCACCACCACTGCCGAAGCCGGCGGAGAGCTCGTACGACTCCACCGGCGCGACCCACGGTCGTGTACGGCCCTGGTTCGGCTGTTCCAGGCGGACGGCGCCCCGGCAGGAGCCGGCCGCGACGGACGCGTCGGCCTGCCCCTGGAGCGTCCACTGGGCCTGTTCGAGTTTCCGCTGGATGTCCTGCTTGATCTCGCCGAGTTCGGAGTTCCGCTTCTCCAGCCGCCCCCACGCCGTCGCGGCCCTCGCCTTGCCCGCGGCGAACCGCGCCTCCGCGCGCCGGCTCCTCGTGACCGCCTTGTCGAGCGCCAGATCGGCCTGCCGTCCGGCTCGCTGCCCCCGCATGAGCTCGTCGGGATCGTCCGCGAGGAGCATCTGCGCGGTGTAAGGCATCCCGCCGCCCTCGCGGTACTGGGCCCGGGCGATCCGGCCGAGGTCGGCGTGGAACGCGGCGAGCTGCCGCCGTTCCCGCCCGAGCAGCTTCTCCATCCGCTGAGCCTGCACCCCTTGCCGATCCGCGGCCCTCCGCCCGGCCTCGTACTGCTGCGTCGCCACGGCCGCCTCCTCGAACAGCCGCGCCACCTGGGCACTGACCCCGGCGTCAGCGGGAACAAAAGCCGGGCTCACTCCGCCGTCACCGCCGCCGACACCGCCACTCTCGGCGGCTGTCGGCCGAGCCGCGAGAACCGCGGCGGCACACAGCAGCACGGCGACGAGAACCCGATGGCGGCGAAGTGAACGCATGCCGCGATCGTGGCCCGCGCCGGAGACCGTGGTCATGTCCGGGGCGTCCAGCCGGGGGACATCCTGCCCTGGATGGACCAGGTCGACTGCTCCGAACAGGGGCCCGACACCATCGCGTTCGGCGAGGATCCTTGCGCAAGCCCCACGCACGTACGGCACCTGACGCGGCGCCAGCCTCGACAGCGCCCGAGACCGCACGCGAACGGGGGCGCTCCGCCCCTGGTCAGAGGCTCAAGCCCTGACCAGCAACTCCCCCGCCGCCTCTCGCTCGACCATCGCACGCAAGGGGCCGTCCACCGAGGTCAGTTCGGCGTAGGTCCCGCGCTGCGCGACGCGCCCCTCCGCCAGTACGACGACCTCGTCCACGGCGTCCAGCCCGGCCAGCCGATGGGTGATCAGCAGGGTCGTCCGGCCCTCGGTCGCGGCCAGCAGATCGGCGGTGAGCGCGTCGGCCGTCGCCAGGTCGAGGTGTTCCGCCGGTTCGTCCAGGACGAGGACGGGGAAGTCGGCCAGCAACGCCCGGGCGAGGGCGAGCCGCTGACGCTGGCCGCCGGACAACCGCGCCCCGTGCTCACCGATCAACGTGTCGAGTCCGTCGGGCAGTCCGTCGACCCAGGCGAGCAGCCGTGCCCGCGCGAGCGCGTCCCTCAGGTCCTCCTCGTCGGCGTCCTTGCGGGCCAGCAGCAGGTTCTCGCGCACGGAGCTGTCGAAGAGGTGCGCGTCCTGCGCGCACAGCCCCACGAGGCGCCGTACGTCGTCCCCGTCGAGCGTGGAGGCGTCCGCGCCGCCCAGCGTGTACGTCCCCTCGCGCACATCCAGGAACCGCAGCATCACCTGGGCGAGCGTCGTCTTGCCCGCACCCGAGACACCGACAACGGCGACCCTCCGGCCCTGTTCGAGGGTGAGGTCCAGCCCTGCGAGCGCATCCCGTTCCTGGCCCGCGTACCGGGCACCGAGCCCTTCGAGTCGCAGTGGGAAGGGCGACACCGGCGGCTTCGCGGGCTGTTCCGGCTCGCGGACGGGGTCAGGGGCATCCAGCACCTCGTAGACCCGCTCCGCGCTTCTGCGCACCCGCTGGCGGAACTGGGCCGCGAGCGGCATGCCGAGCACCGCCTCGAACGCGGCGAGCGGGGTGAGCACGACGACGGCCATGGCCACACCACTCAGCCGTCCGTCGCCGACCGCCCGGGCTCCCAGCAGTGCGGTGCCGGTGACGGTGAGCCCCGACACGAGCGCCGTCAGACCGTCGCCGATCGCGGTGGCGGTGGCGGCGCGTGAGGCGATCCGGGTGAGGACCCGGTCGGCCCGCTTCGCCTCGGCGGTGCGAGCGGGCAGGGCGCCGGCGACCGTCAGCTCGGCGGTGCCGCTCAGCAGGTCGGCCACGCGGGTGGCCAGCACGCCACGGGCGGGCGCCAACCGCTGCTCGGCCCGCCGGGCCACGGCTCCGGTGATCAGGGGCACCCCGGCCCCGGCCGCCAGCAGCCCGGCGGCGAGGGCCGCACCGGCCTCGGGCAGCAGCCAGGCGGTGAACCCGACGGAGGCGGCGGACACGGCCACGGCCGCACCGGCCGGCAACAACCAGCGCACCCAGTAGTCCTGCAGAGCATCCACATCGGCGACGAGCCGTGAAAGCAGGTCGCCCCGCCGCACCCTGCGCAGCCCGGCGGGAGCCAGGCGCTCCAGTCGCCGGTAGACGGCCACCCTGGCGTCGGCGAGCATCCGCAGCACGGCGTCGTGGGACACCAGCCGCTCCGCGTACCGGAACACGGCCCGCCCGATCCCGAACGCCCGCGTGGCGGTCACCGCGACCATCAGATACAGCACCGGAGGCTGCTGCGAGGCCCGCGAGATCAGCCACCCGGACGTCGCCATCAGTCCGACGGCGCTGCCGAGGGCGAGGCTGCCGAGCAGCAGGGCGAGAGCGAGGCGGCCCCGGCGGGGGCCGGCCATATGACGGACGCGGGTCAGCACGCCGCCCTGCCGTTCGAGCGGGAGGGACACAGAAGGCACGGCGGCCGCCGCCGCTTCCGGCTGGTCGGGGCGGCGGGGCGCAGTCGCTTCTGCACGGTCGGCGGAGGGTGCCACGGCGGACACCGCGGCCTCCTCCAGGCGGACCACCCGGTCCGCGACGTCGAGCAGCGCCGGTCGGTGCACCACGAGGAGGACGGTCCGGCCAACGGCCAGCCGCCGTACCGCTTCCACGACCTCCGCCTCGGTCTCCCCGTCCAGCGAGGCCGTCGGCTCGTCGAGGAGCAGAACGGGCCGGTCCGCGAGGAAGGCCCGGGCGAGCGCGAGCCGTTGCCGCTGGCCGGAGGAGAGACCGGCGCCGTCCTCGCCAAGTACCGTGTCGACCCCGGCGGCCAGCGCGTCCACGAACTCCAGCGCTCCGGCGTCGGCCAGCGCCCGCCGCACCGCCGCGTCGTCCGCGTCCGGCCGGGCCAGCCGTACGTTCTCGGCGATGGACCCGGCGTACAGGTGGGGGCGCTGCGGCACCCAGGCGACCCGCGAGCGCCACTGCTCCATGTCGAGCATGGCGAGATCGGCTCCGCCGACCGACACGGTGCCCGCAGTGGTCCTGGTGAACCCCAGCAGGACGTTCAGGAGCGTGGACTTGCCCACCCCGCTCGGCCCGACGATCGCCACTGTCTCACCGGGCGCGACGGTCAAGGACACATCGGAGACGGCGTCGTACGAGCGCCCGGGGTACCGGACCGTCACCCCCTCGAAGCAGATGTCACCGGAGGGCGGGACCGTCCCCGTGCCGGACGCCGGGACCGGTGTCTCCAGGACCTCGAAGATCTCCTCGGCCGCCGCGAGCCCCTCGGCGGCCGCGTGGAACTGGGCACCCACCTGTCGGAGGGGCAGGTAGGCCTCGGGCGCCAGGACGAGGATGACGAGTCCGATGTACAGATCCATCTCGCCGTGCACGAGCCGCATGCCGATGGTGACCGCGACCAGCGCCACCGAGATCGTCGCCAGCAGTTCCAGAGCGAAGGACGACAGGAACGCGATCCGCAGCGTACGCATGGTCGCCTGCCGGTACTCGCCGGTGATCCTTTTGATCGACTCGGCCTGCGCCTTGGCCCGGCCGAACACCTTGAGCGTCGGCAACCCGGCCACGACGTCGAGGAAGTGCCCCGAGAGCCGTGACAGCAGGCGCCACTGGCGATCCATCTGGGAGCGGGTGGCCCAGCCGATGAGCACCATGAAGATCGGGATCAGGGGCAGAGTGCCGACGATGATCGCAGCCGACACCCAGTCCTCGGTGACGATCCGCGCGAGCACCGCCACGGGCACGACCACCGCGAGGCCCAACTGCGGCAGGTAGCGCGAGAAGTAGTCGTCCAGCGCGTCGACGCCGCGAGTGGCGAGGGCGACCAGCGAACCCGTGCGCTGGCCGCTGAGCCAGCCGGGCCCGAGTGCGACGGCTCGTTCCAGAAGTCGGCCTCGAAGCTCCGACTTCACGGCCGCACTCGCACGATGAGCAGCCAGCTCGGTGAGCCACGAGACGACGGCCCGTCCCATCGCAACTGCCACCAACAGCAGCAGGGGAGTGCCGAGTTCACCGACGGTCAGCCCGTGCTGGAAGGCACCGACCACCACCTCGGCGATGAGCATCGCCTGCGCGATGACGAGCGCGGCCCCGACGGCACCCAGGCCGATGACGGCCGCGAGGAAGAGGCGGGTCGCTCGCGCGTACCGCAGCAGTCGTGGGTCGATCGGTTTCACGTGAAACACCCTTTTCTCAGCGGGCATGTTTCACGTGAAACATGCCCCTTCGACCACAGGGGGTGTGTTTCACGTGAAACATCGCGAACCACACCCCTGGGGCCCAGACTCAGTGCGCCGGCTCGGCGATGTGCTGCGTGCCGATCCGCTTGCGGAACACCCAGTACGTCCAACCCTGGTAGAGCATCACGATCGGCGTGGCGACGGCCGCACACCAGGTCATGATCTTCAGGGTGTACGGACTCGACGAGGCGTTGGTGACCGTCAGGCTCCAGTCCTCATTCAGCGAGGACGGCATGACGTTCGGGAAGAGCGTCAGGAAGAGCATCGCGACGGCCGCCACGATGGTGAGACCGGACAGAGCGAACGCCCAGCCCTCACGGCCCGCCCGAACGGCGACCAGCGCTGCCACAAGCGCGGCGACCGCGACGATCACCGCGACCAGCGAGGCGCCGTCACCCTTGTCGATCTGCGTCCAGAGGAGGAACAGCAGCACCAGTCCCGCCGTCACGGCCCCGACCCTCAGGGCCAGCTTCCGGGCTCGTTCCCTGATGTCCCCGACGGTCTTGAGCCCGACGAACACCGTCCCGTGGAAGGTGAACAGCGTCAGCGTGACGAGGCCGCCCAGCAGGGCGTACGGGTTCAGCAGGTCGGCGACGCCGCCCACGTACTCGAAGTCCCGGTCGATCTTGACGCCGCGCACGATGTTGGCGAAGGCCACACCCCATAGGAAGGCGGGCAGCAGCGAGGTCCAGAAGATCGCGGTCTCCCAGTTGCGCTGCCACTTCTCCTCGGGCCTCTTGGCCCGGTACTCGAAGGCGACACCGCGGACGATCAGGCAGACCAGGATGAGCAGCAGGGGCAGATAGAACCCGGAGAAGAGCGTGGCGTACCACTCGGGGAAGGCGGCGAAGGTCGCGCCGCCCGCCGAGAGGAGCCACACCTCATTGCCGTCCCAGACGGGCCCGATGGTGTTGATGAGGACCCGCTTCTCCGACCGGTTCCGGGCCAGCAGCCGGGTGAGGACACCGACCCCGAAGTCGAAGCCCTCCAAGAAGAAGTAGCCGATCCACAGGACCGCGATGGCGACGAACCAGACGTCGTGAAGTTCCATGACTGAGCAGCTCCCTCGGCCTAGTACGAGAAGGCCATCGGCTTGTCGGCGTCACGGGAGTCGCCGCCGATCTTCGTGGGCGGGTTGAGGTCGGCCTCCGTCAGTTCGGGCGGCCCGGCCTTGACGTACTTCACGAGCAGCTTGACCTCGACGACGGCAAGGATCGCGTAGAGCGCGGTGAAGACGATCATCGAGGTGAGGATCTCGCCCTGCGAGACACCGGGGGAGACCGCGTCACGGGTCCGCAGCACGCCGTAGACGACCCACGGCTGACGTCCCATCTCGGTGAAGATCCAGCCCCAGGAGTTGGCGATCAGCGGGAAGCCCAGGGTGAGGATGGCGATCCGCCAGTACCACTTGGTGAGGGTGGGGCCGAGGGCCCGGCCCGGCAGGAGCGAGAGGTGCGGCACCTCGTCGTCGCCGACCCTGAGGTGCTGCGGAAGCAGGAACTTCTTTCGGGTCAGCCAGAGCCCGACGGCGCCGAGGGCGAACGATGCCATCCCGAAGCCGATCATCCAGCGGAAGCCCCAGTAGGCCACGGGGATGTTGGGCCGGTAGTCGCCGGGCCCGTACTTCTCCTGCTCGGCCTTGTTGACGTCGTTGATGCCGGGGACGTACGAGCTGAAGTCGTCCTTGGCCAGGAAGGAGAGCAGGCCCGGGATCTCGATGGCGACCTTGTTGTGGCCCTCGTCGACATCACCGACGGCGAAGACCGAGAAGGGCGCGGGCGCCTCGCCGTCCCAGAGGGCCTCGGCGGCAGCCATCTTCATGGGCTGCTGCTCGTACATGACCTTGCCCAGCAGGTCGCCGCTGATCGCGGTGAGCATGCCGCCGACGACCACGGTGACCAGGCCGAGCCGCAGCGAGGTCTTCATCACGGGGATGTGCTTCTTGCGCGTCAGGTGGAACGCGGCGATGCCGACCATGAAGGCGCCGCCGGTGAGGAAGGCCGCCGAGAGGGTGTGGAAAACCTGGGTGAGCGCCGTGTTCTGGGTCAGCACCAGCCAGAAGTCGGTCAGCTCGGCACGGCCCTTGGCCTCGTTGATGCGGTAGCCGACGGGGTGCTGCATCCACGAGTTGGCCGCGAGGATGAAGTACGCCGACAGGATCGTGCCGATGGAGACCATCCAAATACAGGCCAGATGGATCTTCTGGGGCAGCTTGTCCCAGCCGAAGATCCACAGACCGATGAAGGTGGACTCGAAGAAGAAGGCGATCAGCGCCTCGAAGGCGAGCGGAGCACCGAAGACGTCGCCGACGAAGCGCGAGTAGTCGGACCAGTTCATACCGAACTGGAACTCCTGCACGATGCCGGTGACGACACCCATCGCGATGTTGATCAGGAAGAGCTTGCCCCAGAACTTGGTGGCCTTGAGGTACTTCTCCTTCCCCGAGCGCACCCAGGCGGTCTGCAGGCCGGCCGTGAGCGCGGCGAGCGAGATCGTGAGCGGGACGAAGAGGAAGTGGTAGACGGTCGTGATGCCGAACTGCCATCGCGCCAGTGTCTCCGGCGCCAGAGCGAGGTCCACGTCTTCTCCTTACATGCCGTGGCACTGCGGCAGTAGCCCCGCCTGTTCCGTACATCACGGGGCAACCGGGACGCGCTTGTGAAAGCGTTCACATTCACAAGCAATTATGCCGCATACCCGTTCGGGCATCGATGGGCGGGGGGTCCCTCTTCCCGTGCCGATGGTCCCGTGTCGCAAATCCCTAGGTCAGAAATGTGATCAGACACAAAAGGGCCCGAGGGGGAACCTCGGGCCCGCATCCTTGACAGCCGCCTGGCCGAGGCAGACGAACCGCCCCCGGCCAGAGCTCGCTAGAGGTCCTTGCGGAACTCCGCCGTCACCTTCAGGAAGATGTCGTTCGCCTCGTCCTCGCCGATCGTCACCCGGACACCCTCGCCCGGGAAGGGCCGCACGACGACGCCGGCCCCCTCGCACGCGGCGGCGAAGTCGACCGTCCGCTCCCCCAGCCGCAGCCACACGAAGTTCGCCTGGGTGTCGGGCACCGTCCAGCCCTGGCCGCGGAGCGACTCGACGACCCGGTTGCGCTCGCAGACCAGCGAGCCCACCCGCCCGAGAAGCTCGTCCTCGGCACGCAGCGAGGCGACCGCCGCCTCCTGGGCGAGCTGGCTCACCCCGAACGGCACGGCCGTCTTGCGCAGAGCGGCCGCAACCGGCTCGTGAGCGATCGCGAAACCCACACGGAGGCCCGCGAGCCCGTACGCCTTGGAGAAGGTCCGCAGCACACAGACGTTCGACCGCTCACGGTAGAACTCGACGCCGTCCGGCACCTCGACATCCCGCACGAACTCGCGGTACGCCTCGTCCAGCACCACCAGCACATCGCTGGGCACCCGGTCGAGGAACCGCTCCAGCTCGGCCCGGCGGACAGCCGTCCCGGTCGGGTTGTTGGGGTTGCAGACGAAAATAAGCCGGGTCCGGTCGGTGATCGCGGCCGCCATCGCGTCCAGGTCGTGCACCTCGCCCGACGTCAGCGGCACCTGCACGGACGTCGCCCCGCTGATCTGCGTGATGATCGGGTACGCCTCGAACGACCGCCAGGCGTAGATCACCTCGTCGCCCGGCCCCGCGGTCGACTGGATCAGTTGCTGGGCGACACCGACCGAGCCCGTACCCGTGGCCAGGTGCGTGAGCGGCACCCCGAAGCGGTCCGACAACTCGTTCATCAGCCCGGTGCACGCCATGTCGGGGTACCGGTTGAACGACGCGGCCGCGCCGGTCACGCTCTCCAGCACGCCGGGCAGCGGCGGATAGGGGTTCTCGTTGGAGGACAGCTTGTACGCCACCGGACCGCCCGCCGCGGCCGGCTTGCCGGGCTTGTAGGTGGGGATACCCTCCAGCTCGGCTCGCAGCTTGGGGCTCGTCTCGCTCACCGCAGTCCTCCTCGTCGACGTAATGCTTCTCACCTTATGAGGATTCGGCGCGCCTGCGAATGGGTGTGGGCAACGAGGTCCGTCACTGTCGTTTCACCTGCATCACGGGCATCAGCGCACGAAGGGGAACAAAGCGGGGGCGCGCTGCTCACAAACGCACGCGCCGGTGGCTCGCGCCGTAGCGCGCATCACCCGTGCAGGTGAGTTGAGACCTCTTCGAAACATGAGCCACTTGGCAGGCTCATGCGTGCCGACAAGTAGCGTACTGATATTAGATCGTTCAACTCCCTTGCATTGCAAGGCAATTGGATATGGTTGACCTTGCAGAAACGTACCTGTCAACGGGTGCATATGCGTCCGCACTACCCCACCGCATGAGCCCTACTATCGGCTCGCCATGACAGCAGCAGGGAAGCACCAGGTGAGCCGGGCGGAAACTCCCCGCCGAGGCAGCCGGTCGGGCCGGGCGGGCATCCGAGACGTGGCCGCCGCCGCCGGGGTCTCCATCACGACCGTTTCCGACGCCCTCAACGGCAAGGGCCGGCTCCCGGACGCCACCCGACGCCATGTACGCGAGGTCGCGGACCGACTTGGCTACCGCCCTTCGGCGGCGGCTCGAACCCTGAGAACGGGCAAGTCCGGCCTCATCGGCCTGACCGTGACCACGTACGGGGATGAACCTTTCACCTTCACCGAGTTCGCGTACTTCGCGGAGATGGCGCGAGCGGCCACCTCGGCCGCGCTCGCCCGGGGCTACGCCCTCGTCATCCTGCCCGCGACCTCGCGCCACGACGTGTGGTCCAACGTGGCCCTGGACGGCACGGTGGTCATCGACCCGTCCGACCAGGACCCGGTGGTCAGTGAGCTGGTCCGCCAGGGATTACCGGTGGTCTCCGACGGCCGCCCGGCCGGAGCCCTGCCGGTCACCGCGTGGGTCGACAACGACCACGAGGCCGCGGTCCTCGGCATCCTCGACCACCTCGCCGACGCCGGCGCCCGCCGGATCGGCCTCCTCACGGGCACGTCGACGGACACGTACACCCATCTCTCGACGACCGCATACCTGCGTTGGTGCGAGCGTGTGGGCCAGGATCCGGTGTACGAGGCCTACCCGGCGCACGATCCGTGCGCGGGAGCCGTCGCAGCCGACCGGCTGCTGGCCAGGCCCGACCGCCCGGACGCGGTCTACGGCCTCTTCGACCCGAACGGCACCGATCTCCTCGCCGCGGCCCGGCGCTACGGCCTGCGCGTCCCGGACGACCTGCTCCTCGTGTGCTGCAGCGAGTCCGCCGTGTACGCCACCACGGAGCCGCCGATCACCACGCTCTCGCTGAAGCCGCGCCGGATCGGCACGGCGGTGGTCCAGCTCCTCATCGACGCCATCGAAGGGGTCGAATCGGACCAACCGGTCGAGCAGGTGATACCGACGGAGCTGATCGTGCGGACCTCGTCCGAGCGGCGTTCGCCGCGTACGACAGTCAGTCCGCCACGATCACCCGAAGAGGGTTGACGCCCGAGCTGAGGGCCCGAACGCGAATTGGGCGGGGAGAGCCCCGCCCAATTCGGGAGAAAACCGTGGTGAACTCGGGCCCCGCGCCATTTCACCACCCCTGGGTCATCACATGGCGCGATCCGCATTCCTATGATGGGCGGACGACACCGCGGGCCGCTGCGACCAGGCAGTCCGATGCGGTGCAGATGCGGCGCGATGGTGGTGGAGGGGTCGATGACTCAGGGGGCCGGTCAGGGACCCGAGGTGCGGACGCCGACGGTGCGTGATTTCCGCGTGCCCGCGTACGTCCACGAGGCCGGTCCGTACGGACACACCACACAGCCCGGCCAGACGGGCGATCCCGCCGAGACCATGGAGTACCCCGAGGGGTACACCCCCACCCAGCGGGACCTTCCGGTGATCAACCGGGGTGACACCCTTCAGGTGACCATCGACCCGGAGGCCGTGGCCGCCGAGCAGCCCTCCGGCAGGCCGGGCCCGCTGTTCGTCGTCGGTGACGTGCACGGCTACCTGGACGAGCTGATCGCCGCTCTGCGGGAGAAGGGCCTCGTCGACGCCGCGGGCAACTGGTCGGCGGGCACCGCCCGACTCTGGTTCCTCGGCGACTTCACCGACCGCGGCCCGGACGGCATCGGTGTCATCGATCTCGTGATGCGCCTGTCCGCCGAGGCCGCGGCGGCCGGCGGCTACTGCAAGGCCCTCATGGGCAACCACGAGCTGCTGCTGCTCGGCGCCAAGCGCTTCGGCGACACACCCGTCAACTCGGGCGCCGGCACCGCCACCTTCCAGGCCGCGTGGCTCCTCAACGGCGGCCAGAAGACCGACATGGACCGCCTCCAGGACCACCACTTGCAGTGGATGGCCCGCCTCGACGCCATGGAGGAGGTCGACGGCCACCTCCTGGTGCACTCGGACACCACCGCCTACCGCGACTACGGCGACTCCATCGAGGCCGTCAACGACACCATCCGCGAGACGATCACCCGCAACGACGCGGACGAGGTCTGGGACCTCTTCCGCAAGTTCACCCGGCGCTTCTCGTTCCGCGACGAGGGCGGCGCCGACGCCGTGCGCTCCCTGCTCGACGTCTACGGCGGCACACGCATCGTCCATGGCCACAGCCCCATCCCGTATCTCCTGGGCGAGGTCGGCTCGGAGGACGGCGAGGACGGGGCGGGCCCCTCGGTCGAGGGGCCGTACATCTATGCGGACGGTCTGGCGGTCGCCATGGACGGCGGCGTGACGATGGCAGGAAAGCTGCTGGTCCAGCAACTCCCGCTGCAGAGCTGATCCCCTCTCGGGCCGGCCTCCTCCGTCGAAAGAGTTCGCCGGCCAGGGTCCAATTTCTTCAAACCCCCTGTCACCGCCCGCCGTCACCGCTCTACCATCGGCTTATCCGTAGCAGGCTCCCCTCCGTTTCTGCCCGACGGCTCGTCAGCATGCCGAGCCACAAGCCCTACGGAGCATCGGGGGATGCACATGAACAGCGTTCCGCAGCACCTCCTCAGTGAGGACCGCCAGGAGTACGAGCGGATCCTCGGCGAGGCGCTGCGCTCCGCGCCGTACCGTCCGGAATTCGCCGCAGGCCTGCAGCGGCTCAACCCCGAACAACTGCGCACCATGGCTCTCAACGCCACGGCCATCATCACGGCGGCCGCGGCGACTGAGTACGAGTACTACGTCAAGGCCCGCGACGAACTGCGCAACCCGCCACCGGCCCGCACCACTTCCTCAAGCACGGCGTCCGGCTCCACCGAGCCCGACGGGACGGCGGTGGGCCTCGTGGCCGCCATGGGCGAGGTCGGCGAGGCCGCCGGAGCGGGCGCGGGTGCCGTGGCCGCCGTGCTCGCCCCCGTGCTCGCCGGCACCGCCGCGGTGATCTTCCTGCTCGTCGGCTACATCATGAAGGTGCTCGACCCCGATCGGGCGATCGCCGAGACGCTCCTCACGACCGGTTGGGTCTTCGGCGCGGTCACGGCGGCGGCGATTCTCGTGGCCGCCGTCGGCCTGCTGCTCACCGCCCTGCGCAACGGCGCCACCGCCCTGGAGGACCGTGGAGCACGCGACGAGTTGAACGAAGAGGTGACCCGCGCCAAGGAGGCATGGCGTGACGCCCTCCTGCAGCGCGGCATCCTGCCGTTCCTCCGGGACGCCCTGGCCCACCCGGACCCCGCGGTGCTGGGCGAGCCGGACCGGCCGACTCCGCCCAGCCGCATGCCGCACCTGGGCTACAACCGGCCCAACTTCACCAGCCCCGGCAGCGGCTCCTCCGGTTCCCGTCCCAGCTTCACCAGCCCGGACTTCAGCAGCCCGGACTTCGGCGGCCCGGAGCACCAGCCGGAGTGACCCGCCCGGCCCGGGCCGCCGCCCGGAACCCACCGGGGCGGCGGCCGCCTGACGCTCAGCGGTGTCACCCGCACGAGTGCCGGCGGTCGCGTTCGCCGCGGTCGGCCGACCGCCACGGTCACGCACCCGGCGCCGGCGGCCCGCGTACAGCCGACGGTCAAGGCGGCCCTGTGCCGGTGGAGGGTCCCCACCCGCGCCACCGCCCGACCGGCTGACGTCTGCGGACTCCTCAGTCCGCGAGCGGCAGATAGACCCGATTCCCGGCCTGCGCGAACTCCTTGGACTTCTGTGCCATGCCCTCCTCGATCTCAGCCTGCGAGGTGCCGTGTTCGCGGCGGATGTCCTGGGAGATCTTCATCGAACAAAACTTCGGGCCGCACATGGAGCAGAAGTGAGCCGTCTTGGCCGGCTCCGCCGGGAGCGTCTCGTCGTGGAACTCGCGGGCCGTGTCGGGGTCGAGGGCCAGGTTGAACTGGTCCTCCCAGCGGAACTCGAAGCGGGCGTCCGACAGCGCGTCGTCCCACTCCTGTGCGCCCGGGTGTCCCTTGGCGAGGTCCGCCGCGTGGGCCGCGATCTTGTAGGTGATGACGCCCGTCTTGACGTCGTCACGGTTCGGCAGACCCAGGTGCTCCTTGGGCGTGACGTAGCAGAGCATTGCGGTGCCCCACCACGCGATCATCGCGGCGCCGATGCCTGAGGTGATGTGGTCGTACGCCGGCGCGACGTCCGTGGTCAGCGGGCCGAGCGTATAGAACGGAGCTTCATCGCAGATCTCCTGCTGAAGCTCGATGTTCTCCTTGATCTTGTGCATCGGGACATGGCCCGGGCCCTCGATCATCGTCTGTACGTGGAAACGCTTCGCGGTCCGGTTGAGTTCCCCGAGCGTGCGCAACTCCGCGAACTGGGCGGCGTCGTTGGCGTCAGCGATCGAGCCGGGCCGCAGACCGTCGCCGAGCGAGTACGTGACGTCGTACGCGGCGAGGATCTCGCACAGTTCCTCGAAGTGCTCGTAGAGGAACGACTCCTTGTGGTGGGCCAGACACCAGGCGGCCATGATCGAGCCGCCGCGCGAGACGATGCCGGTCTTGCGGTTGGCGGTGAGCGGAACGTACGCCAGGCGCACACCCGCGTGGACCGTCATGTAGTCCACGCCCTGCTCGGCCTGCTCGATGACCGTGTCCTTGTAGATCTCCCAGGTCAGTTCCTCGGCCTTGCCGTCGACCTTCTCGAGGGCCTGGTACAGCGGCACCGTGCCGATCGGCACGGGGGAGTTGCGCAGCACCCACTCGCGCGTGGTGTGGATGTTCCGCCCGGTCGACAGGTCCATGACCGTGTCGGCGCCCCAACGGGTTGCCCAGGTCATCTTCTCCACCTCCTCCTCGATGGAGGACGTGACCGCCGAGTTGCCGATGTTGGCGTTGACCTTCACCAGGAACCGCTTGCCGATGATCATCGGCTCGATCTCCGGGTGGTTCACATTCGCCGGCAGCACCGCCCGGCCCGCCGCGATCTCCTCACGGACGACCTCGGGCGAAACGTTCTCGCGTACCGCCACGTACTCCATCTCAGGAGTGATCTCCCCGCGCCGCGCATACGCGAGCTGCGTAACGGCCCGGCCGTCACGGCTGCGCCGCGGCTGGCGCGGCCGCCCCGGGAACACCGCGTCGAGATTCCGCAGGCCCCCACGCGGTGAGGTGTGCTTGATGCCGTCGTCCTCGGGGCGGACAGGGCGACCCGCGTACTCCTCGGTGTCGCCACGGGCGATGATCCAGTTGTCGCGGAGAGGGCTGAGGCCCCTCCTGACATCGGTCTCGACGGTCGGATCGGTATACGGACCGGAGGTGTCGTACAGGGTGACGGACTGGCCGTTGGTCAGGTGCACCTGACGGACCGGCACCTGTAGATCGGGGCGCGAGCCCTCGATGTACGCCTTGTGCCAGCCGATGGACCTGTCAGTCCCCGCAAGCCGTACAGCCTGGGGATTGGCGTCCTGCTGTGAGGCATTTGCCCCGTCTGTCTGACTGGAGGCAGACGTGCGTGTGTCCTCGATGGTCATGAGACCTACTCCCTACGCCGGCATTACCCGGTAACAGGTTCAGCGGTCGACGCAGCGATTTCCGTCCGCCGATGTTCCACGTGAAACATCGCGTCTACGGAGGTCAGCGCCCTCTCAGCCCGGTGCTCCGAGCTCCCGCGTGTGCAAAGGTGTCTCCACGCTAGCGTCCGATGTGGCGCGGTGAACAGTGGGCCTCGCTCGTTCTTGCGATGATCGGTCGGTGACCACGATGCAGCAGCCTCCGCCTCCCCCCTCCGAGCCGCCCCACGGCCATGGCCCTGGGAACGGGCACGGCCATGGCTCCGGCGGGGGTCAGGGATACGGCTCCGGAGGGGGAAACGGCCCCGGTGACGGGCACGGACAAGGCCCGTCCTCCGGGGGTGGCCACGGCCACTCCCACAGTCACAGCCACGGCCCGGCCGCGCCTGTGTCCCAGCACCTGCGCAAAGTGATCGCGGCGGTACTGATCCCCTTCGCCACCGCGGTCCTCGTGGGCCTCGTCGTCCTGTGGCCCGGCGGTGCACCGCCGCACGAGCGCACCGGTGTGGGCTTCGACCGGCAGACCCAGTCAGCCACCGTCACCAAGGTTGAGGAGGTCGACTGCGCCTCCGTGAACGCCTCGGGCGTGCCGCCCACCGGTGACACGTCCACCGCCGAGGGGTCGTCCGCCCAGCAGCAGGAGAAGGGCACCTGCAAGAAGGCGACGGTGCGCGTCGACACCGGCAAGGACAAGGGCCGTACGTTCACGGAGATCGTCCAGCCCGACCAGTCACGGCAGTTGAAGGAGGGCCAGGAGGTTGTCGTCGCCTACGAGCCCGCCGCGCCCAAGGATCTGCAGTACTCGGTCACCGATGTGAACCGTAAGTTCCCCATGGCGCTGCTCGCAGGGATCTTCGCGCTCGCCGTCGTGGTGGTGGGGCGCATGCGCGGAGTCATGGCGCTGGTGGCCCTGGCGATCAGCTTCCTGGTGCTGACGTTCTTCATCCTGCCGGCCATCCTTCAGGGCTCGAACCCCCTGGTGGTGGCGGTGGTCGGGGCGAGCGCCATCATGCTGATCGCGCTCTACATGTGCCATGGCCTCTCGGCCCGCACCTCGGTCGCGGTGATCGGCACCCTGATCTCTCTGCTGCTGATCGGCCTGCTGGGTTCGCTGTTCATCGACTGGGCCGTGCTGACCGGGAACACGGATGACAACACCGGTCTGATCCACGGCCTGTACCCGGAGATCGACATGAGCGGCCTGCTGCTCGCGGGCGTCATCATCGGTTCCCTCGGTGTCCTCGACGATGTGACGGTCACCCAGACCTCGGCGGTCTGGGAGCTGCACGAGGCCAATCCGGCGATGGGTTGGCGCGGGCTGTACCGCGCGGGCATCCGCATCGGCCGCGACCACATCGCCTCGGTGGTCAACACGCTTGTCCTCGCCTACGCCGGCGCCGCTCTGCCGTTGCTGCTGCTCTTCTCGATCGCGCAGAGCAGCGTCGGTACGGTCGCCAACAGCGAGTTGGTCGCGGAGGAAATCGTGCGCACCCTCGTCGGGTCGATCGGTCTGGTCGCCTCCGTGCCGGTGACCACCGCTCTCGCCGCGCTGGTCGTCTCGGCCGACCGCCCGGGCACCTCCGCGGCGGCGTCCGCGGCACCCGCGGCCGCTCCGGCACGCGGGGGGAAGGGGCGCCGCCGCAAGCGCTGAAGCGTTACGGCACGGGGTGACGTACGGGTCAGCCCGCGCTCTGCTCCTCCGCCAGGATGCGGTCCAGCGCCTCGTCGAGCAGGGTGTCGAAGTCGGCGAGGGAACGCTCCTGCCCGAGCGGCACAAGCTTGTCCGTGCGGTCCAGGAAGGCCACCAGCGGCGCCGTACCCACCCGGAAGAGCGCCTGGTCGTTGCCCACCTGAAGCCGGATCAGCACCTCGCCGAAGGTCTCCGGATCGGCGGGCGCGATGTGCACGTCCCCGTCCCCGCAGGGCCGGCCCACACCGTCGATGAGCAGCTCCCTGCCGAAGGCCCAGGTCACCGGGGCGTCACCGGGCAGATGGAAAGTGAGCCGCACGGCATAGGGATCACAAGTCTCGTAGCGCAGCTCCACCGGGATGCGGAAGGAGAGTTCCTCCGACACGAGGAAGCTCATCATGACTTCTGCCTGTACCGACTCGCGCATCGCCTACCCCGCCATGTTGGTCGACTGGCCAGGAAACATCTGCCTGACGCTCCTGGAAGTTTGCTGAAAGTACACGGGAGATCACAAGGAGTGATTTTTCAGATGCTGATAGAGATCGCGAGTGTCCCTAGCAGCATTCCGATCTCGGTCTGCAACCGATGCGCTGCGGGCAGCAGCCGGTCGGCCTGGTGCACGGGAAGCGAGAGGGCCAGGGTCGCGGCGGTCGTCCCCGCGGTGATGGGAATCGCGGCGCAGACCGTCCCCAAGGCGTACTCCTGGCGCTCGACGACGGGTTCCATCCGTCCGATCCGGTCCAGGCGCCGTAGCAGCGTCTCGTTGTCACGCACTGTGTACGGCGTGATCGACTGTACGGGGTAGCGCTCCAGGTGGTCGCGGCGGGCCTCGTCGCCGAGTTGGGACAGCAGGCACTGTCCGATGGCGTGCGCGTGGCCCGTCTCCCGGAAGTCGGCCCACTCCTCGACCGCGGGGGCGCTCGGGCTGTCGGCGACGCACTTGACCTCGATCTCGCCGTCCCGGTAGATCGCGAAGTACACGGGGGCGCCGATGGTGTCCCGCCAGTGCGCCAGGGCCTCGTCGACCGTGCTGCGACGTTTCTGCTGCGCTCCGCTGCTGCTCAGCCGTTCCGCGGCCTCGCCGAGGAAGAACAGTCCTTTCTCCCGGCGGAGATAGCCCTCGTGTACCAGGGTGCGCAGCAGGTGGTACGCCGTGGGCAGGGCGAGCCCGGCGTCCCGCGCCAACTGTTTGGCCGGTGCTCCGTGTTCTCGCTCGGCGACGGCTTCCAGCAACCGCATCGCCCGCTGCACGGAGCCGATGAGGGTCCCCGACTGCGGGTCGGGCACGCTCGGTGGGGCCACCGGGGCTGACGGGCGCGCTCCTCGCCCCGACCGGTGCGCCGGAGGCGGTGCTGCGGGCCGGGCGGGTTCGGTGGCCGGCTCCGACTCGGGCGTGGGTGCCGACACCGTCGCTGACGATGCCCCGGGCGGCGGCGCGGACGTCTGTGGCGCGGGCGACGGTGGGGGCACCGTCCGGGGGGCCGGAGGGGGTTGTGTGGGGCGGGTGGTGTCCTCGCCCGGTGAGGTGCGCGGCTGAGCCGGAGGCGCGGCGGGCTTCGAGGGGGTCGCGCGCGGTTGGGACGGGGCCGTACGCGGCTGCGACGGCGGGGCGGGCAGTTCGGCGCGGCGGGTGCGCGGGTGCCCGGGGGCGCCGACCAGCGGCGTCGATCGAGGGCCCGGTTGTGCGGGTGGGCCGGCAGCCGGTGTGGACAGGGAGCGCGGCCGGGCCGGTGGGAAGAGGGGTTCTGCGGGTGCGGTGTCAGCCGTGGCCAAGGGTCACTCCCGAAGCGCGAGGAGGGCCGCCCGTGCGGGGAACACGGGAGGAGGTGCGCCGCCCGCGGGGCGGAGCCCGCGACGAGTTCCCGGACTCTAGCCGCCCGCCACCACCCGCAGACGGCCCCGACGGGAAACTTCCCCCGGCCGAGGGAACCTCACGTTCCTGTTACCGCCGCGCCCTGACCAGCCCTCACTCACTCACGCCTCAGCAGTTCCCCCGTGCTGACGCGTCACCAGTCGCTGCGGGACGACGAGCTCGCCGTGAACTTCCTTACGACATAGATGAGTCCGCCGACCAGGGCCACGAAGACCAGCACCTTGAACAGCAGGCCGAACACGACCTGGAGGATGCTGACCAACAGCCCGCCGAACACGACCAGGGCGATGACCGGCACCGCGATCCACTTCACCCACCACGGCATCCCCGCGAAGATCTCCCGCATCGCCTTGCTCCTTGTCTCCGCCCGTGGCCCTCGTTCGGGCACTGGTTCCGGGTCCCTTCATGTCCTGCCATCGATGCTAGGGCCGCGCAGGGGGCGTCCGGGGGCTTCGCACCCCTTGTCCGTCCCTGATCGTTCCCCTAGGGAACCCGGAAGTGGAGCTCAGCCCTCCGGCGGAGAGAACACCACCACGACCCGGAGATCCTCGGTGATGTGGTGGAACTTGTGGGCGACCCCGGCGGGCACGTAGACCACGCTGCCCCGCGCCACCTGCGTGGTCTCCAGGCCGACCGTGAGTGAGGCCCGCCCGCTCACGACGAGGTACACCTCGTCCTGGCTGTGCGGCCGCTGAGGGTCGAGCTCGCCCGCGTCGAGCGCGTAGAGACCGACCGACATGTTCCGCTCGCGCAGGAACTGCAGATAGGCACCGTCGTTGGCGGCGCGCTCCGCCTCCAGTTCATCCAACCGGAATGCCTTCATCGACTTTGTCGCCCCTGCCCGGTGCTCGTACCGATCCGTTCTGCCACGATCAGACACATGATGAATTTCCTAGTCAAGACGATCGCCAACGCGGGCGCACTGGCCGTCGCCGTCTGGTTGCTCGACAAGATCACGCTCACCGGGGACAGCACGGGCAAGAAGGTCGGCACGCTGCTGCTGGTGGCGCTCGTCTTCGGCCTGGTGAACGCCGTGGTGAAGCCGCTCGTCCAGCTCTTCACGCTGCCCCTTTTCATAGTCACCCTGGGCCTGTTCACGCTGGTGGTGAACGCCCTGATGCTGCTGCTCACCTCCTGGCTGGCCGACAAGCTCGATCTGAGCTTCCACGTGGAGGGCTTCTGGACCGCTGTCCTGGGCGGCCTGATCATCTCGATCGTCTCCTGGGCACTCCACCTCGTCCTGCCCGACGCCGACTGAGGCCTTGAGATGACCTACCGCGTCTGTTTTGTCTGCACCGGCAATATCTGCCGCTCGCCGATGGCCGAGTCCGTCTTCCGCGCCCGTACGGAAGAGGCCGGACTCGACGGTCTGGTCGAGGTCGACAGTGCGGGCACCGGTGGCTGGCACGAGGGCGAGCCGGCCGATCCGCGTACCGTCAGCGTCCTGGAGGCCCACGGCTACGGCAGCGGCCACACCGCGCGACAGTTCCATGCCTCGTGGTTCTCCCGCCTCGACCTCGTCGTCGCCCTGGACGCGGGTCACCTGAAGGCGCTGCGCCGCCTCGCGCCCACCCCACAGGACGCGGACAAGGTCCGCCTTCTGCGCTCCTACGATCCCGCCGCGGGTGACGACCTCGACGTTCCCGACCCCTACTACGGTGGCATGGACGGCTTCGAGGAGTGCCTCGAGCTGGTGGAGGCCGCGAGCGAGGGTCTTCTGACCGCCGTACGCGAGCAGGTGGAAGGACATGCCGCATGAGTGAGGAGAACCCCGTCCCGGATCTGGGCGAGGGCACACGAGCCGTCCGCGTCGGGCTGCCCGAACCCGTCAAGCATGAGCCGACCCTTCCGGGCCCGGTCTTCGCCGCCCACTACCACCTGCCGGGCGACCCCACCGGCCCGTACGCGTACGGGCGGGACCAGAACCCCACCTGGACCCTCCTGGAGCGTGCCATCGGGGAGTTGGAGGCGCCCGGCCGGGAGGAGGTCGAGACGCTCGCCTTCGCCTCGGGCATGGCCGCGATCTCCGCGGTCCTCTTCTCCCAGCTGCGCTCCGGAGACGTCCTCGTCCTGCCGAGCGACGGCTACAACGTGCTGCCCCTGGCCGGTGAGCAGCTGCGGTCGTACGGCGTCGAGGTGCGCAGCGCCCCGACCGGCGGCGACGCCCAGCTCGATGCCCTGGACGGCGCCAAGCTGCTGTGGGTGGAGACGCCGTCCAATCCGGGGCTCGACGTGTGCGACATCCGCCGACTCTGCGAGGCGGCGCACGAGCGGGGCTGCCTGGTCGCTGTCGACAACACCCTGGCGACTCCGCTCGGGCAGCGGCCGTTGGAGCTGGGCGCGGACTTCGCGGTGGCCAGCGGCACCAAGCAGCTGACGGGGCACGGTGATGTGCTGCTCGGTTATGTGGTCGGGCGCGATGCCGGGCTGATGGCCGCCGTACGGCGCTGGCGCAAGATCGTCGGAGCTATCCCCGGCCCGATGGAGGCCTGGCTCGCGCACCGTTCCCTGGCCACGCTCCAGCTGCGGGCCGACCGGCAGAGCACCAACGCCCTGGCCGTCGCCGAGGCACTGAAGGGGCACCCCGAGGTGACCGGGCTGCGGTATCCGGGACTGGGGGACGATCCGTCCCACAAGATCGCCTCGCAGCAGATGCGGCGCTACGGATGCGTCGTCTCGTTCTCGCTGCCCACGCGCGCGCGTGCCGACCGCTTTCTCGACGCGCTGCGTCTCGTGGACGACGCCACGAGCTTCGGCGGGGTGCGGTCCACGGCCGAGCGGCGCGGACGGTGGGGCGGGGACGCGGTGCCGGAAGGCTTCATCCGCTTCTCGGCCGGCGCGGAGGACACCGACGACCTGGTGGCGGATGTACTGCGGGCCCTCTCCGTGGCTACCGGCTAGTACTCCGCTACGTACAACGGACGGTCCGAGCCTCCCCCCTCGTGGCTCGGACCGCCCCGGTTCCGCGCGCGAAGAACCGCGCGACCAAGGCTAGTTGACTCTGTGTCAGTGTCCAATCACAGTAGCGACAGAGACCTATCGACTTATTTATAGTTGGGCGCTCCGGGGCGGCGAAGGGGCGACCATGGATCTGGCCTTACTGCGTACGTTCGTGACCGTGCACCGGGCCGGTTCGTTCACCCGTGCCGCAGCCCTGCTCGGCCTCTCGCAGCCGGCCGTGACCTCGCAGATCCGCACCCTGGAGCGGCAGCTGGGCCGCCCGCTGTTCCTGCGCCAGGCCAGGGGCGTGACGCCGACGACCATCGGCGACGAACTCGCCCACAAGGCGGCCCCTCATCTCGACGCGTTGATGGAGATCGCCGAGACGGGCCTCGACGACGACGCCTCCTTGGGCACACTCCATCTCGCCGGGCCCCCGGAGTTCACCGCCGAGCGTGTGCTGCCCGCTCTCACGGAGCTCATCGACGACGGTCAGGGCTTCGCACTGCGGGTGTCCTTCGGCAACGCCGACGAGACGCTGGAGGGCCTCGGGGCCGGCCACCACGACCTGGCCATCACCACCGCGCAGCCCCGCGGCGCCCTGCTGACCGCGACCGCCCTCTGCGACGAGGAGCATGTGCTGGTCGCCGCCCCGCGGTGGGCCGAGCGCATCGGCCCCGGCAAGCTGCATCCCAAGGAGGCGCACCTGCTGGAAGGGCTTCCGGTCGTCGAGGTGCACGAGTCGCTGCCGTTCATCGCGCGCTACTGGGCCTCGGTCTTCGACTCCCGGCCCGCTGCCTCCGGCACCGTGGTCGTCCCGGACCTGCGCGCGGTGCTGGCCTGCGCCATCTCCGGGGGAGGTCTGGCCGTGCTGCCCCGCTATCTCTGCGTCGACGCCCTGGAGCGCGGCGACGTCGTGGCGCTTCTCGAACCGGCGGTGCCGCCGCTGCGGACGTACTTCCTGGTGGTCCGTACCGGCACCCTGGCCATGCCGCACATCGCCCGGGCCCACGAGTGGCTGCTGCGCACCGCGGTGGGCTGGTCCTGAGGCAGCGGGTGCCGTAGCTCATTTCCGTGGTCGGGCAATGTTTCACGTGGAACATGACGGGCCACATTTCTCCCATGACCGTCCGACCCGTGGTCAAACGCACCGCCCGCGCCATCCTGCTCGACGGCGATGACCTGATCCTGATCAAGCGGACCAAACCGGGTGTCGATCCCTACTGGCTCACGCCGGGTGGCGGGGTCGAGCCGGAGGACACGACCGTCGTCGACGCACTCCACCGCGAGGTGCACGAGGAGCTCGGCGCCAAGATCACCGATGTCGTGCCCTGCTTCGTGGACACCGTCGAACACATCGGTGAGGACGGTGGCGCCACGGGGGTCAAGGTCCAGCACTTCTTCGTCTGCCGTCTGGAATCCATGGACACGTCGAAGCGGCACGGCCCGGAGGTGGACGAGCCTCTGGGCGAGTACGAGATCGTGCGGGTGCCCTTCACCCGGGTCGGGATCGCCTCCGTCCACCTCGTCCCGCTGTCCCTGCGGCATTACCTCGATGGGAACATCGAGGGCGTCCGCGCGATGCACGCCCCCGACCTGGGCTGACGAACAGCCGCCGCTGCCCGTCACGGGCGGCCGACTGCCGGCTCAGTCGCCTGCGGCCACCAGTTCCTCCACCGAGTCGTGGCGTATGCGGTCCGACGGGACACCCACGCCCCTGAGCGCGTCCACACCGCTGCGGATCATCCCGGGCGGACCGGAGAGGTACGCGTCGTACTCGGTCCACGGTCCGTATTCGCGTATGGCGTCGGGCAGCTGGAGCAGACCGTGCCGGTCGACCACCGGCCGGACCTTCAACCAGGAGTTGCTCTGCTGCAGTCGCAGCAGGGTGTCGATGTCATAGAGGTCCTGGTCGCTGCGGGCCCCGTAGAAGACCTCGGCCGGGCGGTGCCGTCCTCGTTCGGCGAGGTCCTCGATCATGGCCTTGATGGGGGCGATGCCGGTGCCGCCGCCCAGGCAGAGCAGTCCGCTGTCGGTGCTGTGGTCGACGGTCATCGCACCAGCCGGCGGACCTAGCCGGATGACATCGCCGGGGCGGGCACGGTGCACGAGCGCGTTGGAGACCCAGCCCGCCGGGACCGCTTTCACATGGAACGACAGCAGTCCGTCCGAGCGGGGCGCCGAGGCGAAGGAATAGTGCCGCCAGATCCGCGGCCACCAGGGCGTCTCCACGCTGGCGTACTGACCGGCCAGGAAGGGATACGGCTGGTTCGGCCGGACGGTGAGGACCGCTATGTCGGCTGTTCTCAGTTCGTGCGAGACGACCTCGGCGAGCCACCACGGCGGGGAACGCAGCTCGTCCGCGGCAGCCGCGTCGATCATCACCTGAGAGATCGTGGTGTATGTCCGGACCCAGGCCGCCTCGGTCTCGTCGTCCCAGGTCCTGGCGGCGTAACGGCTCAGGGAGCCGATCAGGCACTCGCCGACCGCCGGGTAGTGGTCAGGCTGTGTGCCGTACTTGCGGTGGCCTCGGCCGAGGTTCTGGAGGTAGTCGACGAGGACGGGGGTGTTGTCGATGTGCTCGGCCGCGGTCAGCAGGGCCTTGAGCAGACGGTCCCGTTGGGCGTCCATCGCCGGCGGGAAGAGGGAGCGCAGGTCCGGGTGCTGGACGAACAGGAGCGCGTAGAAATACGAGGTGACCTTGTCGGCGACAGGTCCGATCTCGGCCATGGTCCGCCGGATGAGCACGGCGTCGGGCGAGGCCTCGGGGGTGCGGCCCGCGCGGGGGGTGGGAACCCGGGCCTCGAAGACGGACTGCTCGGAGCCATGCTCATCGCCGAGGGCAGCCGGTCGGGGCGGAGGACTGGACGGCGGGTCCTGGAACGGGGGTATTCGCTCGCGAGCGGCCTCGTCCGGGGTCCGCTGCGGCACGGTCGACGGTTCCTGGGGGCGGCCCACGGGACGCAGCCCGGCGAGACGGTTGCCCTCGATCTCCTGGTCCCGGTCGGGGGACGGCTGGGTGCGCGGTGTGAACCAGCTGCCTCCGTCACTGTCCCCCGCAGCGCCGTTGCCGGCCGACGTGGTGGTGGTCGGAGCGTCCATGGTGTGCCTCGCCTCGAGCATCTTTCGGTCGATCTGCGCACTCCCTCAACCGGAAGGTCGCATGTTTCCCCCGCGGACGGCCTTGCTTTCCCCGTTGTGTTCCCCCACCACCAATGCGGCCACATTCAACCCGGCTTCCGGCACCGTACGGACAAGTAGGCGAGAGTGTGACGTGGGACGCAGCAATACGTGGCAGCGTTCCACAGCGCACCAACGCCCACGTTCCACAACGGTGAACGCGGGTCTTCGATCTCTCCGTCCGGTTAGGCTGCATTGGACTGTGTTCGTACCCGCAGCATGAGACGACTACATCTCGCTTCGGACACGAACCGGACTCGACCCTACCGGCACGCGCGTCACATACAAGTCCCCCCATGTCCCGGCGGGAATTCAACAGGGGCGAATCAGCGATTCCTTCAATTACCGGGCGCGGCGCACCAATTCATAGGCATCCCACAGATCCTGCCCCGTGTAGGAGAGCGTGGCCAGCGCGGCCACATGCTGATCCGCATTTACGGCGACCGAGATCGGCACGGAGCCGAAGAGGTCCGCGTCGGACAGCGAGTCACCGTACGCGACACAGTCCGCGCGGGTCAGTCCGAAGCGCGCGCAGAGGCGATCCGCGATCTCGACCTTGGCCGCCGGGGTGAGGATCCCTGCCGGATCCACCGGCTCGGTGAAAGGCACTTGGGGAAAGAGCGAACCGTACGCCGCATGCGCACCCCATGCCGTCAGCCGCTCGACGAAGAACGAAGGCGAGAGGGAGATGACGGCGCAGTACTCTCCCCTGTCCCGGATCTCGGCCCAGGTGTCCTGGATACGCCGGAGCCAGGGCGCCCCCTCGAAAGCCGCTGCGACATGGATCTCGGTGAGCCCGGCCCACAGACCATGGACGCGCTGCGCGTAGGTCCGTGAATCAATCCGCCGGTTCACGAAGTCCCGTTCGAGCGCGGTGATCTCGTGGTCCAGGCCGAGCTGTCGGGAGATCTCCACAGGCGCTGCCGATCGGTGCAGCAGGGTCCCGTCCAAATCGAACAGGTGCAGTCGCGTCATAGCGGCCGAGGCTAGTGCCGTGACCGGAAGGGTTCACCGGCTCGCGGCAAACCTTTCCGGTCACGGCACTGGCCAGCCCCACGCTTCACGCCTGCTCGGGTGTGCCTGCGCGCTGCTGTTTCACGTGAAACATCTGTCCGCGCGCTGTGCGGTTGTGGGCAAGATGGCCAAAAGCGCGTTCGTCCCCCAGCAATCCGGTGGACGTCAGGCTCCTGCGTCGGACAGCCTGGCCCGCGTGCCGACACCTTCCCCCTCTGCCCTGCCCATCCGCCGTCTCACCCCGCGCGATCTCACCGCCTGCGCCGACTTGTCCGAGAACCGGGGCTGGCCCCGCGAAGAGCACAAGTGGGGGCTGCTGCTGGCAGCCGGGGCCGGGTACGGCATCGACGATCCGGAAGGTGGCCTCGTCGCCGCCTGTGTGGTGACCGACTACGGAGCTGCGGGCCGCCCGGACCTGAGGGCGATCGGCATGGTGCTGGTGGCCGAGCGGCACGCCCGGCAGGGCATCGGCCGCCGTCTGATGCGCCACGTCATCACCGAGTCCGGGACGACTCCGCTGACGCTGCACGCGACGCCCAACGGACAGCCGCTCTACGAGGAGCTGGGGTTCAAGGTCACGGGGCGGGCCGAGATGGTCCGGGGACACTTCTCGGCCGACGGGGTCGATCCCGCTGTCACCACCCGCACGGCCACCGCCGAGGACCTCACGACGATCGTGCGGCTCGACGGGGAGGTGTTCGGCACGGACCGCACTCACGTACTCACCCGGCTCCCCGCCTTCGCCGATCAGATCCGCGTCGCCGAGGAGAGCGGCCGGATCATCGGCTACGCGGCCGCCTGGCCCAACATGGACACCCATGTCGTAGGCCCTCTGATCGCCCGGGACACGCGGACGGCGAAGGCACTCATCGCCTCCCTGGCCGCCCACACCGGACTCCCTCTCCGCACGGACATCGACGTACGGCACGAGGAACTGCTGGCGTGGGTGAAGCAACACGGCCTGAAGCCGGTCGCCTTCAACGCGGTGATGACCTACGGAATGTCCGAGCTGCCGGGCGACTGGTCACGCCGATACGCTCCACTGACCGTGGCGGCGGGCTGAGCTCTAGAGCCGGGCGGGCACGGCCGACGCACAGCCGTCAGCGGTGCACGGCCGTCCGCCGGTCCGTCATGACCCCGCCCGCCACAACCGTGCTCGGCACGTTCCTCTTGCGCTCCAGAGCCGCCGAGAGGAACGCCAGCACGAGGGCACTCACCGCGAGGGCGGCTCCGACCCAGTTGGGTGCCGTGTAACCGAAGCCCGCGTCGATGACGAGGCCACCGAGCCAGGCCGCGAGCGCGTTACCGAGGTTGAAGGCACCGATGTTGACGGCCGAAGCCAGGGTGGGCGCGCCCTGCGCCTGGTCGAGGACGCGCTTCTGCAGCGGCGGCACGGTGGCGAAGCCCAGGGCACCGACCAGCGCGATGGTCACGGCCGCGGCGACCTTGTCGTGGGCGGTGAGGGTGAACAGCGCGAGGACGACGGCAAGGGCGCCCAGGGAGACGTACAGCATGGGCATGAGCGCGCGGTCCGCGTACCTGCCGCCCACGAGGTTGCCGGCGACCATGCCGACACCGAAGAGGACGAGGAGCCAGGTGACGGAGGCGTCGGCGAAGCCGGCGGCGTGGGTCATCATCGGCGCGATGTAGGTGATGGCTGCGAAGACCCCACCGAAGCCCAGCACGGTCATCGCCATGGCGAGCAGGACCTGGACGTTCTTGAAGGCCGCCAGTTCATGGCGCAGGCGCACGCCCTGCGGCTTGGGCATGTCGGGGACGAGCCGGGCGACGCCCAGCAGTCCGACGACGCCCAGTGCCGCCACTGCGGCGAAGGTGACCCGCCAACCCAGCGACTGTCCGATCAGTGTCCCGAGGGGCACTCCGATCACGTTGGCGACGGTGAGACCGCTGAACATCATCGCGATGGCACCGGCCTTCCGGTCCGGTGCCACAAGGTCGGCGGCGACCACCGAGCCGATCCCGAAGAAGGCTCCGTGGGCGAGTGAAGCGACGACCCGGCCGAGCAGCATGACGGTGTAGGTGGGCGCGAGGGCCGAGAGCAGGTTCCCCACGACGAAGAGGCCCATCAGCAGCATCAACATCCGCTTGCGGGACACCCTCGTACCCAGAGCGGTCATGATCGGGGCGCCGAGCACCACGCCGAGCGCGTAGCCGGTCACGAGGAAACCGGCGGTCGGAATGGAGACCCCGAAGTCGCCCGCGACCTCAGGCAGCACCCCCATGATCACGAACTCCGTCGTGCCGATCCCGAAGGCCCCGATCGCCAGGGCCAGCAGCGCGAGAGGCATGAGGACGTACCTTTCAGAAGAGTGCAGGGGCAGGTTTCAAGCGTACACAATAATTGCAGACGCGCTATATACGCCTGGGCTGACTATTGCATCGGTGGCCTATCCTGGAGTGAACCGCTCCGGGACGGAGGAGACCGATGACAGCTACGGAACCCGCGCTCACCGCCCTCGCCCAGGGCTGGTGCGCTCTCTCCCTGCTCCACGGCAGGATCGAGTCCCGCATCGAGCGCGCACTGCAGTCCGGGCACGGTCTGAGCGTGCGCGAGTACTCCCTGCTGGACGTCCTGAGCCGCCAGCACGACGGTGAGGGCGGGCACCTGCAGATGAAGCAGGTGGCCGACGCTGTCGTCCTCAGCCAGAGCGCCACCACCCGCCTGGTCACCCGACTCGAGGACCGCGGCCTGCTGTCGCGCTACCTGTGCCCGACCGACCGCCGGGGCATCTACACCGACGTCTCCGAGGCCGGGCGCAAGCTCCTGGCAGAGGCCCGGCCCACCAACGACGCCGCACTGCGCGACGCGCTGGACGAAGCGGCGAAGAACCCCGAACTGGCACCCCTGGTCCGCGCCGTGGAGTCACTGAACGCACCTGCATAGGGTGCGGGCATGGAAGATCTTGAAGTTCGCTCGGCTGCCAAGGACGACATCGCCGACATCGTCGCCATGCTCGCCGACGACCCGCTGGGGGCCCGGCGTGAGTCGCCGGACGATCTGACGCCTTACTTCGCGGCCCTGGAGCGCCTGAGTGGTGACCCCCACCAGCACCTGATGGTCGCTGTCCGCGAGGGCCGCGTCGTCGGCACACTTCAGCTGACGATCATCCCCGGTCTCTCCCGGCGCGGCTCCACCCGGTCGATCATCGAGGGTGTGCGCGTGCACGCGGATGAACGCGGGAGCGGTCTCGGCACCCACCTCATCGAGTGGGCGATCTCCGAATCACGACGTCAGGGGTGCCAGTTGGTCCAGCTGACGTCCGACGTCACGCGCACCGATGCCCACCGTTTCTATGAGCGTCTCGGCTTCGAGGCCACCCATGTGGGCTTCAAGCTTCCGCTCTGAGCAATCCGGTGATGCGTGCACCCAGTGATGCGCACAGGGTCCTGTTTCACGTGAAACATCGCGCGCGCCAGGACCCCACCCGCCCTGTCGGCGACTACGCAATCCCACGCCACCCCTCAGGATCCACCCCACCGGGCACTGGAGCGCCCTCGTCGTACGGCTGACGCGTGAACACGAAGGAACCGATATCCAGGTGGCTCACGCGCTTGTCCGGCCCTCGTACGGCCTGCAGGCGCTCTCCCGCGAAGTATCCGTTGAGGCCGGTCCAGCAGCCGTCGTCGTCGCGCCGGAAGCGAGCGCTGCGCCCCGTGCCCGACAGCGGCTCCAACGACACACCTCCGTCGGCCGCGAGGCGCAGCACGAAGCTGTACGTCCCCCAGTACCAAGGCCCCACCAGTTCCAGGACCGTCTGGTCCACCTCGGGCAGCGGACGCCACGGCTCCGGGATCCGCGGCTCGGCCTCCGCCACGATGCGGACCAGATCGGCGGCCACCTCCGACACCACCGGCCCGGAAGTGCAGTTGGCCAGCACCACGGCCGCTACATCGTCCTCGACGCTGATGGTCAGCTGTGCGAGGAAGCCGGGTACCGATCCTCCATGGCCGACGAGCAACCGGCCGTCCCGGGCCTGGATCTGCATGCCCAGCCCGTACGCCGAGCCGGCCGACACATCGGCGGCGTCACCCGTGGCAGCGGCAGGCGTCCGCATCTCCTGAACCGACGCCGCGCTCAGCACCCGATCGTCACCCTTGGCCAAGAACGCTGCGAAGCGCGCCAAGTCCCCTGCGGTGGACCAGAGTTGCCCTGCGGGTCCCATTTTCCCGAGGTCTTCGACCCGCTCCGGCATCATCACATCGGCCCAGGGGTGAACGGCCCACCCACCAGCGTGCGGCGCCTCGGGGTGCCACGTCGTGCGGGTGAGACCCAGCGGTTCGAGTACCTCGCGTCGCAGGACGTCCTTCCAGGAGGCGCCCCTCACCTGCTCGACCAGCGCGCCGAGAAGCGTGAAACCGGGGTTGGAGTAGTGGAAGCGGCGGCCGACGGGATGCCGGTGCGGCTCCTCGCCGAGCACATCGGCGAGTTCCGGACGCAGTGAGCCGGGGGTCCGCTCCCACCAGGGGGAGGGCGACTCGGCCGCCAACCCGCCCGTGTGGGCGAGCAGGTGAGCGATGGTGGCCTCCCCCGCGCCGGTGCCGGGCAGATGCTTCTCCAGCGGATCACCGAGATCCAACAGGCCCTCGTCCCGCAGGCGCAGGACCAGCACCGCCGTGAAGGTCTTGGTGATCGAGCCGATCCTGTACTGCACGTCCGAGTCCGGCGCATGCCCGTCGACGGAGGTCCGCGCCCCGTCCCACACCGTCCTGCCGTCTCGCACGACCGCGGCGACCAAGGACGGTGCGCGGCCCTCGGTCTGAGCGACGGCGATACGGTGCAGCAGAGCCCGGCGGGTGGCGGGAAGCAACTCTCCCAAAGGTTGTGTCATGGGCTCAGTCCACCCGGCCCGGCCACGCACGTCGAGCACATTTCGTTCCGGACGGCCGACGGTCGGATCAGGTCTGGGCCATGTCCACGAACCGCGAG
This sequence comes from Streptomyces neyagawaensis, assembly GCF_023516595.1. Classification (GTDB taxonomy): domain Bacteria; phylum Actinomycetota; class Actinomycetes; order Streptomycetales; family Streptomycetaceae; genus Streptomyces; species Streptomyces neyagawaensis. The sequence goes on from NZ_JAMGBG010000034.1 coordinate 96,045, forward strand.
TAGTGCCCCTGGAAGGCGACAGTGATTGTCGCCGTCGGACCGTTACGGTGCTTGCCCACGATGATGTCCGCCTCGCCGGCGCGCGGGGACTCCTTCTCGTAGGCGTCCTCGCGGTGCAGCAGGATGACCATGTCGGCGTCCTGCTCGATGGAGCCGGACTCACGCAGGTCGGAGACCATCGGCTTCTTGTCCGTGCGCTGCTCGGGACCGCGGTTGAGCTGCGACAGCGCGATGACCGGCAACTCCAGCTCCTTGGCCAGCAGCTTCAGGTTTCGCGACATGTCCGAGACTTCCTGCTGACGGCTCTCGGACCGCTTGCCGGACTGCATCAGCTGCAGATAGTCGATGATGACGAGCTTCAGGTCGTTGCGCTGCTTCAGACGCCGGCACTTGGCTCGGATTTCCATCATCGACAGGTTCGGGGAGTCGTCGATGTAGAGGGGCGCGGCCGAGACGTCCGGCATCCTGCGGGCCAGCCGGGTCCAGTCCTCGTCGGTCATCGTGCCGGATCGCATGTGGTGCAGGGCTACGCGTGCTTCCGCGGAGAGCAGACGCATCGCGATCTCGTTGCGGCCCATTTCGAGCGAGAAGATCACGCTCGGCAGGTTGTTCTTGATGGAGGCGGCACGGGCGAAGTCCAGCGCCAGCGTGGACTTACCCATGGCGGGACGGGCCGCGATGATGATCATCTGACCGGGGTGGAGTCCGTTGGTGAGCTGGTCGAGGTCGGTGAAGCCGGTCGGCACGCCGGTCATCTCTCCCGACCGTGAACCGATCGCCTCGATCTCGTCGAGCGCGCCCTCCATGATGTCGCCGAGCGGCAGATAGTCCTCGGTGGTGCGCTGCTCGGTGACCGCGAAGATCTCCGCCTGGGCTCTGTTGACGATCTCGTCGACGTCGTCGTCGGCCGCGTATCCCATCTGGGTGATGCGCGTGCCGGCCTCGACCAGACGGCGAAGGACGGCACGCTCGTGGACGATCTCCGCGTAGTACTCGGCGTTCGCCGCCGTCGGCACCGTCTGCACGAGGGTGTGCAGATAGGACGCGCCACCGACCTTGGTGATCTCGCCGCGCTTGGTGAGCTCGGCGGCGATGGTGATGGGGTCGGCGGGCTCGCCCTTGGCGTAGACGTCGAGGATCGCCTGATAGATGGTCTCGTGGGCCGGCTTGTAGAAGTCGGCGCCCTTGAGGATCTCGACGACGTCGGCGATGGCGTCCTTGGACAGCAGCATGCCGCCGAGGACGGACTGCTCCGCGTCGAGGTCCTGCGGCGGCACACGCTCGAAGGCCGAACCCCCGCCGTCCCACTCCCCGTTGTCCCGACCGCGGTCGTGCTGATCGTCCCGTCCCCGGCCGCCGTCGGGGCGTCGTCGGGAGGCAGGCAGACGATCACTGGGTCCGCTGTCGGCCCACGGGTCGTCCAGGGGCTCGGAAATGCTCACCGAGCGACCTCCTCCCGTCCGCCGAGCGGACCTCGCCGTGCTTCTCAGTTCTACGGCACGACACTGACAAATGAGAGGCCCAACTCCGGTTACGGCACGTCGGTTTTGCGAGGTTTCCGCGGTCTGCCGAGGGAGTGGGCGCCGCACCACCGTAGGCCCGCGGGCACCTTCAGCCAATCTGGTTATCCACAGGCCATGTGGACGACGCCCCAGATGCTGTGGAGAACTCCACGAAACCTGTGCACGACTCGGTGGACAGCCCTGTGAACAAGCCCTCGCCTCAGCTACTGAAACCTCCCTGAGCTGCATGTTTACCGTCCACTGGCTGTGCAGAAGAAAAACTTCCCCGCCAGGATCAAGATCATCACGATCCGTGCGCGAGGACACACTCAACCGGGCTCGATGTAATAGTCATAGGCCGATTGCATCTCTTACCTGTGGAAGATTAGATTGGTGCTCATGACACAGGCTCCAGCGACCTCCAAAGCCGAGCGCCGACGCCACGACCGCGAGATCGTCGCACTCGCCGTTCCGGCCTTCGGCGCGCTCGTCGCCGAGCCTCTGTTCCTCATGGTCGACACCGCCATCGTCGGCCATCTCGGCACCTCACAACTCGCCGGCCTCGGCGTTGCCTCCGCCCTCCTCGTCACCGCCGTGAGCGTCTTCGTCTTCCTCGCCTACGCCACCACGGCGGCCGTCGCCCGGCGGGTCGGAGCCGGCGATCTCAGAGCAGCCATCCGTCAAGGCATGGACGGCATCTGGCTCGCTCTGCTGCTCGGTGTCGGCGTCGTCGCGGTCGTACTGCCCACGGCACCTGCCCTGGTCACCCTCTTCGGCTCGTCCGAGACAGCCGCTCCCTATGCCACGACCTATCTGCGGATCTCTGCGCTGGGCATCCCGGCCATGCTCATCGTGCTCGCCGCGACGGGCGTCCTCCGGGGCCTCCAGGACACCAAGACTCCTCTGTACGTCGCCGTCGGGGGCTTCGTCGCCAACGGCGCCCTCAACGCAGGACTCGTCTACGGCGCCGACCTCGGCATAGCCGGTTCGGCCTGGGGCACGGTCATCGCTCAGTGCGGGATGGCTACCGCATACCTCTGGGTCGTGGTCCGCGGAGCACTCAGACACGGCGCTTCACTGCGACCGGACACGGCCGGGATACGCGCTTCCGCTCAGGCGGGGGCACCGCTGCTGGTCCGTACGCTCTCCCTACGCGCCATCCTGATGATTGCCACGGCGGTCGCCGCCCGACTCGGCGACGAGGACATCGCTGCCCACCAGATCATCCTGTCGCTCTGGAGCCTGCTCGCCTTCGCCCTGGACGCAATAGCCATCGCCGGGCAAGCCATCATCGGCCGGTATCTCGGAGCCGGTGACGCCCAGGGCGCCCGCGAAGCCTGCCGCCGCATGGTGCAGTGGGGGATCGCCACAGGTGCCGTTCTCGGGCTTGTGGTGATCGCCGCCCGCCCTCTGTTCATCCCGCTCTTCACAGGTGATCCGGCGGTTCAGGAGGCCGCGCTGCCCGCACTGATCGTGGTGGCGCTCGCCCAGCCGATCTCCGGGATCGTCTTCGTGCTCGACGGCGTATTGATGGGCGCAGGGGACGGCCCTTATCTGGCCCGGGCCATGCTGGTGACCCTCGCGGTCTTCGCGCCCGCCGCTCTGCTCGTCCCGACCTTCCATGGTGGCCTGACAGCCTTGTGGGGCGCGATGACGCTGATGATGGCGACCCGCATGCTGACCCTGTGGCTTCGTTCCCGCTCGGGCCGCTGGATCGTCACCGGAGCCACTCGCTGAGCGGGCCGAGCGCCGTTTCACGTGAAACATCACCCGGTTCACGCTGTTTCACGTGAAACAGCCACCGGTGTCGGCACCAGCGCCAGCAGGCGAGGGCCGCAGCGCTTCTACCGCAGCGCCTCTGCACGCAAGTGGGGCCGCACCCCTTCACAGGGTGCGGCCCCACACAGTGCTCTATCGCACGCAGCGCTTAGGCCGCGATGACCTCGATGTTGACCTTGGCGGCAACCTCGGGGTGCAGACGCACGGACGTCTCGTGAGAGCCCAGCGTCTTGATCGGAGCAGCCAGCTCAATGCGGCGCTTGTCGACCTCGGGGCCACCGGACGCCTTGATCGCGGAAGCGATGTCGGCCGGGGTGACGGAACCGAAAAGACGACCGGCGTCGCCGGAGCGGACAGCCAGACGGACCTTGACGGCCTCGAGCTGGCCCTTGACCTGGTTGGCCTGCTCGATGGTCTGGATCTCGTGGATCTTGCGAGCACGACGGATCTGCTCGACGTCCTTCTCGCCGCCCTTGGTCCAGCGGATAGCGAACTTCCGCGGGATCAGGTAGTTGCGAGCGTAGCCGTCCTTGACGTCGACGACGTCGCCGGCAGCGCCGAGGCCGGAGACCTCGTGGGTGAGGATGATCTTCATGAGTCTGTCCCCTTCCCTTAGCGCGCGGTGGACGTGTAGGGCAGCAGCGCCATCTCACGGCTGTTCTTGACGGCCGTGGCGACGTCACGCTGGTGCTGCGTGCAGTTGCCGGTCACGCGGCGGGCACGGATCTTGCCGCGGTCGGAAATGAACTTCCGCAGCATGTTCGTGTCCTTGTAGTCCACGTACGTGACCTTGTCCTTGCAGAAAGCGCAGACCTTCTTCTTAGGCTTGCGCACAGGCGGCTTCGCCATGGTGTTTCTCCTGTGTGATCAAGAAGTGTGGGGTACGGCCCCCGCCCTCGACCGACAGACCGGTGATCCGGCCCGAGCGGTCCTAGAAGGGGGGCTCGTCCGAGTAGCCGCCACCGCCGCCGGAGCTTCCGCCCCAGCCGCCACCGCCGCCGCCCTGGTTGCCACCGGCGGGAGCGCTGGTCGCCCACGGGTCGTCCGCGGGAGCGCCGCCGCCCTGCTGACCGCCGCCGGGGCCTCCGCCCCAGCCGCCGCCACCCTGGCCGCCGCCGCCACCGCCACCGCCGTAACCACCCTGGCCGCCTCGGCCGGCGGTCTTGGTGACCTTGGCCGTGGCGTTGCGCAGGCTGGCGCCGACTTCCTCCACGTCCAGTTCGTAGACCGTGCGCTTGACGCCCTCACGGTCCTCGTAGGACCGCTGCTTCAGCCGGCCCTGCACGATGACGCGCATGCCTCGCTGGAGCGACTCGGCGACGTTCTCCGCCGCCTGACGCCAGACCGAGCAGGTCAGGAACAGGCTCTCGCCGTCCTTCCACTCGTTCGTCTGACGGTCGAAGGTGCGGGGGGTGGACGCGACACGGAACTTCGCGACCGCCGCACCGGAAGGGGTGAAGCGCAGCTCGGGGTCGTCGACAAGATTGCCGACGACCGTGATGACGGTCTCGCCTGCCATGGGGAACCTCTCGGCGGGTTTGCTGCTCTGGCTGCTTGGTTGCTGCTACTCGAAACCCGAGATCAGCTGAGCGGGAGGCTCAGTGGGTCTCGGGACGGAGGACCTTGGTCCGGAGGACCGACTCGTTCAGGTTCATCTGGCGGTCGAGCTCCTTGACGACCGCAGGCTCGGCCTGCAGGTCGATGACCGAGTAGATGCCCTCGGGCTTCTTCTTGATCTCGTACGCGAGACGACGACGGCCCCAGGTGTCGACCTTCTCGACCTTTCCGTTGCCCTCACGGACGACGGAGAGGAAGTTCTCGATCAGCGGGGAGACAGCACGCTCCTCGAGATCGGGGTCGAGGATGACCATCACCTCGTAGTGACGCATGTGGAACCCACCTCCTTTGGACTCAGCGGCCACGGTCGTTCCGTGGCAGGAGGGTTGTGATGCGTACGCAACGGTATCGGCCACCACTGACAATCGGGGTTCCCGCTGGGATTCCCTGTCATGGCCTGGGCAGACACCGGTGCAGACGGTACACACTACCCGCACACCCGCTTCCGGTTGAAATTCGGCGGTGGTGACCGTCAATCTGTACACATCGGGTGTGTATGGCGCTACGATGCGCCGCCTTCCGCAGGAGGTGCCCCATGGCACAGACATTGCGACCCAACATCGCCGGATCCCTGTTCGCAACCGACGACAAGCCCCACCCCGTGCAGGACACGCTGCTCGCCGTGACGCTCGTCCTCGGTGCGGTCTCCTTCATCACGGCGATGTTCCACCACCTTCATCTGATCAGTTCCTGGACGGGGCTGGTGGGAATCCTGACCGGCGCGTACGGGCAGTTCATCTCGGAAACGACTCGTGAGCGCTTCGGCCTGATCGTGGGTCTCGGTGCCTCGGCCGTCGGCTTCTTCCTCGGCATGGCCCATGGAGGTCTGTTCGGCGGACTCATCGGCTGACTCTTCTCCCAGCCGCAGGGTTGACACGACGGGCGGTGCTTCGCACTGTCCGCCGTCCCACAACGGACCAAGCGGCCGAATAGCACCGTCCGGCGCCCCGGCCGCGCGTCGGCCGGGGCCCAGGTCCCATGCGGCCATTCGGCGTGCCCGCAGGGCGCAGTAGGCTTCGGCGCGAGAGCCGGAGCCCCTGTACCCATGGGGACACACCAGCCCGAGGAGCGCCCCGAATGAGCCTGACCCTGAGGACGATCAGCCGAGAGCAGCATCTGGCGTACATCCAGAGCCTGCCCTCGGCTAGCCACATGCAGGTCCCGGCCTGGGCCGACGTCAAGGCCGAGTGGCGCTCCGAGAACCTCGGGTGGTTCGACGACAAGACCGGTGAGATGGTGGGCGCCGGCCTGGTGCTGTACCGCCAGCTTCCCAAGATCAAGCGCTATCTGGCCTACCTGCCCGAGGGCCCGGTCATCAACTGGTTCGCGCCGAACCTCACCGACTGGCTGGAGCCGATGCTCGCGCACCTGAAGAACCAGGGCGCCTTCTCGGTGAAGATGGGCCCGCCGGTGATCATCCGGCGCTGGGAGGCCACCTCCATCAAGAAGGGCATCCAGGACCCGGATGTGAAGCGGCTGCGCGACATCGAGGCCGACTTCATCGAGCCCCGCGCCTTCGAGGTCGCCGACAAGCTGCGCCGCATGGGCTGGCAGCAGGGCGAGGACGGCGGGGCCGGCTTCGGTGACGTGCAGCCCCGCTACGTCTACCAGGTGCCGCTGGCGAACCGGTCCCTCGAAGAGGTCCACAAGAACTTCAACCAGCTGTGGCGCCGCAACATCAAGAAGGCCGAGAAGGCCGGCGTCGAGGTCGTCCAGGGCGGCTACCAGGATCTGGAGGAGTGGCAGCGGCTGTACGAGATCACCGCTGTCCGCGACCGCTTCCGGCCCCGCCCGCTGTCGTACTTCCAGCGCATGTGGACGGCCCTCAACACCGAGGACCCCAACCGCATGCGGCTCTACTTCGCCCGGCACAACGGCGTGAACCTGTCCGCCGCGACGATGCTGGTCGTCGGTGGGCACGTCTGGTACTCGTACGGCGCCTCGGACAACATCGGCCGTGAGGTCCGGCCCTCGAACGCGATGCAGTGGCGCATGCTGCGCGACGCCTACGCCCTCGGCGCGACCGTCTACGACCTGCGCGGCATCTCCGACTCGCTGGACGAGACGGATCACCTCTTCGGCCTGATCCAGTTCAAGGTGGGCACGGGCGGCCAGGCCGCCGAATACCTCGGTGAGTGGGACTTCCCGCTCAACAAGCTGCTCCACAAGGCGCTCGACATCTACATGTCGCGCCGCTGACTCCCCCGTTTTTGCTTCCATACCTCTGATACACCGCAGCCACTAGAAAGGTTCCGGGACCGGCCATGGCGCTCACGCTCTACGTCGACACCGCGCGCTGGCGGGCACACCACAAGCACGTTCAGGAGCAGTTCCCGGGACTCGTCCCCGTCTGCAAGGGCAACGGCTACGGCTTCGGGCACGAGAAGCTGGCGGAAGAAGCCACGCGCCTCGGCGCGGACGTCCTCGCCGTCGGCACGACGTACGAGGCGGCCCGGATCAAGGACTGGTTCAGCGGTGACCTGCTGGTGCTGACGCCGTACCGACGGGCCGAGGAGCCCGTCCCCCTGCCCGACCGCGTGATCCGTTCCGTGTCGTCGGTCGACGGCGTGTACGGCCTCGTGGGCGCCCGCGTGGTCATCGAGGTCATGTCCTCGATGAAGCGGCACGGTGTGAGCGAGCAGGAACTGCCCCAGCTCCACGCCGCCATAGAGAACGTGCGCCTGGAGGGCTTCGCCATCCACCTGCCACTGGACCGCACCGACGGCTCCGACGCCGTCGAGGAGGTCATCGGCTGGATGGACCGCCTGCGTGCGGCCCGTCTGCCGCTGCACACGATGTTCGTCAGCCACCTCAAGGCCGAGGACCTCGCCCGGCTGCAGCAGCAGTTCCCGCAGACTCGCTTCCGCGCCCGGATCGGCACCCGGCTGTGGCTGGGGGACCACGAGGCCACCGAGTACCGCGGAGCAGTCCTGGACGTCACGCGCGTCTCCAAGGGCGACCGCTTCGGCTACCGGCAGCAGAAGGCGGCCTCGGACGGCTACCTGGTGGTCGTGGCGGGCGGCACGTCGCACGGGGTGGGGCTGGAGGCTCCCAAGGCCCTGCACGGCGTCATGCCGCGTGCCAAGGGGGTCGCCCGAGCCGGCCTCGCGACGGTCAACCGGAACCTTTCTCCGTTCGTCTGGGGCGGCAAGCAGCGTTGGTTCGCGGAGCCGCCGCACATGCAGGTGTCGATCCTCTTCGTGCCCGCGGACGCCCCTGAGCCGCAGGTCGGCGAGGAGTTGGTGGCCCATCTCCGGCACACCACCACTCAGTTCGACCGGATCGTCGACCGCTGAGCCACGCCGCCCGGCCGCCACATGGTGCCGGGTGGGACCGCAAGCCGCATCCATGTGAAAGGCCGTGCACGGGGTTCCCGCGCACGGCCTTTCGTGTGCCTCACCTGCCGTGTTCGCTCAGGGCGAACGGTCCGTGGAGTCCTGGCTGCCCCACTCCACAAGGGGGCCGTCGAAGTGTGCCGCGTGCCGCGGGGGACGGGCGGCGGCACCGTACACATGCACGTCTTCCGCGCCGTCCAGCACGCCGCCGGACGGGTCGTCGTCTCCGGCGCGGCGCACCATGTCCCGCTCCGGCATGAAGATGTCGCGTACCACGATGACGCACAGGTACAGCGTTCCCAGCAGATGGGCCATGATCGCCACGTGGTAGCCCTCGGGGGGCAGTCCCTTATGGGCCTCTCCGCTCGTCGTGTACGCGAGATACAGCCAGATCCCCAGGTAGTACACGACCTCGCACGCCTGCCAGATGAGGAAGTCGCGCCACCGGGGACGGGCCAGCGCGGCCAACGGCACCAGCCAGAGCACGTACTGCGGTGAGTAGACCTTGTTGGTGAGGATGAAGGCCGCCACGATCAGGAAGGCCAGCTGGGCGAAGCGCGGACGCCGTGGTGCGGTCAGCGCCAGTGCGGTGATGCCGCCGCAGATGAGGAGCATGGCGATCATCGCGTACGCGTTCGCCGTCTCGGGGGTGATCTGGATGTTCGTCCGCTGCGAGATGACGAGGAAGGCCGAGCCGAAGTCGACGCCTCGTTCCTGGCTGAAGCGGTAGAACTTCGCCCAACCGTCGGGCGCCAGGAGCATCACGGGGAGGTTCACGGCGAGCCAGGCGCCGACCGCGCCGAGGAGTGCGGTCCCGAACTCGCGCCACTTGCCCGCTCGCCAGCACAGGACGAAAAGCGGGCCGAGCAGCAGGAACGGGTAGAACTTGGCGGCCGTGGCAAGCCCGATCAGCACACCGAATGCCAGGGGGCGCTGACGCGACCACATCAGCATCGCGGCCGCCAGCAGGGCCACGGCGAGCAGATCCCAGTTGATGGTCGCCGTCAGAGCGAACGCCGGCGCCAAGGCCACCAGAAGGCCGTCCCAGGGGCGCCGGCGATGGATGCGGGCGGAGCACACGGCGATGACCGCCGCGCAGGCCATCAGCATGCCCGCGTTGACCATCCAGTACCACTGCTCTTGTTCCTGGATGGTGCCGCTGCCCGGGGTGAGCCACGCGGCGACCTCCATGAAGACACCGGTCAGCACCGGGTACTCGAGGTACTCCATGTCGCCGGGGATCTTGTCGAAGTACGGCACCAGCCCGTCGGCGAAGCCGCGCCCCTGATAGAGGTGGGGGATGTCCGAGTAGCAGGCGTGGGTGTACTGGGAGCTGGCCCCGAAGAACCAGGCGCCGTCGTAGCAGGGCAGCTTCTGCACCATGCCCAGCGCGAACATGCCGATCGCGACGAGGGCGACGACCCGGACCGGGCTCCACCAAGACGTCCCGAGCAGTGCACGTCGCCCGATGGGGCCGCCGATCAGCTCACTGCCGGCCGCAGCGACCTCGTCCTCCTTGGTCGGCCGCACCGGCTCCGGCTCGTCCACGCTCATTCGCGTCGTCTCCGCACTGGGCATGCCGCACATCCTGCCGTACGTGCCAGGGACTACGTCGAGGACCGCCGCATCCAGCTGTCCGGGATGGTCTGTGTTTCACGTGAAACAGCCTCTTGAGCGCTCGCTCTCGTGCCCCGCACATGAGAAGGGCCGCCGCACCTCAGCGGTGCGGCGGCCCTTGTTTCACGTGAAACACCCTCTACCGGGACGAAGAGCTATCCGGCGGGTCCTCCGAAGAGCCCCCCGTTCTGATTGCCTCTTGTGTTGTCCTCCGGTTCACTCGGGGTTGGTGTCACCCCGCCGTCCGTTCCACCGGTGTCCGTGCCCCCTGTGTCCGTACCGCCGGTGTCCTGACAGGTCGGGTCGAACGGGTTCTTGCAGGGCTTGTCGCTGGGCGTCGGCGACGGAACGACGGGCTCGCTCTGGGACGGCGACGGCGACGGCTCCGGGCTCTCCTCCGGGCTCTCTTCCACCGAGGGAGTCGGCGTCGGGTCCGGGTCGTCGTTGACGATCACACCGATGGGCTGCGGCTCCGGGAACGCCTTCGGAGGCACGTTCTTGAGCGCGTCCTCCATGTAGTCGTGCCAGATCTCCGCCGGGAACGAGGCACCATGGATCGTCTTCTGACCACCCGTGCCGTACATCTCCAAGAACGTGCGGTTCTTGTTGGATTCGTCGTCGTCCATGCGGTACATGCTGATCGCCGTCGACAACTGCGGGGTGTACCCGACGAACCAGGCCGACTTGTTGCCGTCGGTGGTACCGGTCTTGCCGGCCACCTCGCGGCCGGCCAGCTGGGCCGAGGTACCGGTTCCCTTGTCGACGACGGTCTTGAGGACGTCCGTGACGTTGTCTGCGACGTCCGCGGTGAAGGCCTCCTTGGGGGAGGCAATTTCTTCGTGGTCGAACTTCGTCAGGCCCTCGTACTCGACCTTGCTCACGGAGAACGGGTCGTTCTGCTTGCCGCTGGCGGCGAAGGTCGCGTACGAGCCCGCCATACGGATGGCGCTGGGGTCGGAGATACCGATCGAGAACGAGGGGAAACTGGTGCCCGTGAGGCTGTCCTTCTTGAGGCCCGCCTCGATGGCCGCTTCCTTCACCCGGTTGAGACCGACGTCCATACCCAGCTGGACGAAGGCAGAGTTCGCCGACACCCGCATCGCCTCACGCAGGTCGATCTGGTACTTCGGCGGGCTACCGTACGACTCGTCGCCGTCGTTGGCCTGGAGCCACTCCTTGCCCTCTTCGTTGGTCCAGACGGTGCCGTCGTAGTCCCTGATCTTGAGGTTGTTCTTGCCGCTGTAGAGGCTCTTCGGCGAGACGATGGTGCGTTCGTCCTGTGCCTGCTCCGGATCCAGATCGGCGTCGCGCTTGCCCCACGTCATGGCTGCCGCCAGGACGAAGGGTTTGAACGTCGAACCGACCTGCGCGCCGGTCACGTCGGCGTTGTTGGTGAAGTGCTTGGTGGCGTCCTCACCGCCGTAGATCGCCTCGATGGCACCCGACTTCGGATTCACCGACGCCCCGCCGAACTGCACATGGGTGTCCGTCTCCGGCCGCAGCTTGGGCTTGATGTGCTCCTTGCGCACCTTCTTCACGGCCGCCTCGAGTTCCTTGACCTTGTTCTTGTCGAAGGTCGTGTGGATCTCGTAGCCGCCCCGCTCGAGGGCCTTCGGCGTGATGTCGGTGTTGTTGAGGATGTAGCCCTTGGCCGTGTCGACGAGGTAGCCGATCTGCCCGCCCAGCTGGGCGTTGGACCTTGGCCGCTCGATCTCGGGGAAGTCCTTGTACTTGGCCCGCGTGCCCGGCGAGAGGCGCTTGTCCTTGACCATCTCATCGAGGATCCATCCCCAGCGCTCCGTGGCCCGCTTGGTGTTCGCCTCGGGCGTGGCTGCTGGGTCGATCGAGGTTGCTCCGGCCGGGTCGTAGTACGTCGCACCCTTGAGGACGGCGGCGAGGAAGGCGCACTGGCTCGGGTTGAGCTTCTCGGCGTCCTCGCCGAAGTACGTGCGGGCGGCCGCCTGAAGGCCGTAGGCGCCACGGCCGAAGTAGGCCGTGTTCAGGTAGCCGCGCATGATGTCTTCCTTCTCGACGGAGGCGCCCACCTTCACCGAGATGAAGAGTTCCTTCACCTTCCGGGAGAGGGTCTGCGACTGGTCGTCGAGCATGGCGTTCTTGACATACTGCTGGGTGATGGTCGATCCACCCTGCGTCTGGCCGCCCTTGGCCATGTTGACGACGGCGCGGGCGATACCCATGGGGTCGACGCCGCTGTCCGTCTCGAACGTCTTGTTCTCGGCCGACATGACCGCGTAGCGCATCGCCTTGGGGATCTTCTCGTAGGCGATGATCTGGCGGTTGACCTCACCACCCGTCGCGACCATCTGCGTGCCGTCGGACCAGTAATAGACGTTGTTCTGCGCCGTCGCGGCCTCGGCCGGGTTGGGCACCGCGACGACGGCGTACCCGATACCGGCGGCCGCCACGAGGCATCCGAAGAACCCGATGAAGAGCGCCGTCACCTGGCGCCAGGACGGCACCCATCGCATGGCCCCGTACTTGCCGGCGCGCGGATAGTCGATGAAGCGCTTCTTGCCGGGAGGAGCGGGCCGTCCCCGGCCCCGACCCGGTCCGCGTCCGGCGGGCTCGGCCGCTCTCCGGCGGCTGCCACCGGTACCGGTACTTCTCTGCGCTGCCCGGCGGGCCGCTGCGCGTCCCTCGTAAAGGGAGTCATCACCTCCCGCCCCATAGGTCTCGGAAAGTGACCCATTGGTGCCCCGCGGTGCAGCGCGGCGGCCGGAGGGCGCCGATTGGCCGCGCCTGGCCGCGGCACGTCCGCCTCCCTGCGGCTGCGGCGGTTTGCGACGGTGCTCGCTCATCGAACGACTACTCCTCGGGCAGGCGCACCCGTGCGCGCCTGGAAACGGCGGCTGGTTTCCGGTCCCCCCGAAGTACGGATGCGGTCGTGTTGGCATTCATCCGTACCGCACCCAGGACCACGACGTGCTCTAACGTCACTCGCTTCCCGGTGGTGTGCATGCCGCACAGACTACGCACCGTCAAAACCTACTGAGCACCGAACTTCACCCCAAATCCGGCAACTTGCTTCGTACCAATCAGTGATGTGACCCCGTTCACCGTGCCCCCACTTGTCGCATACGTAGGGGCGTTCTATCGTCGTGATGTATCGAGTCGATACATCAGCTCGACATAGTGGGTGTCGGGACGGCCAGCAGGAGAGGGGAGGCGACGATGAGCCGGCGCTCCGGGATCCTCGAGTTCGCCGTACTCGGCCTGCTGCGCGAAGCCCCCATGCACGGCTATGAGCTGCGCAAACGACTCAACACCTCACTGGGTGTGTTCCGCGCCTTCAGCTACGGGACGCTCTACCCCTGCCTCAAGACGCTGGTCGCGAGCGGCTGGTTGATCGAGGAGTCGGGGGGTGCTCAGGACGACGCTCCCGCCGCCCTCACGGGCCGCCGCGCCAAGATCGTCTACAGGTTGACGGCGGAAGGCAAGGAGCACTTCGAGGAACTGCTCTCGCAGACGGGTCCAGACGCATACGAGGACGAGCACTTCGCCGCTCGCTTCGCGTTCTTCGGACAGACCTCCCGCGATGTGCGCATGCGCGTCCTGGAGGGCCGACGCAGCCGTTTGGAGGAACGGCTGGAGAAAATGCGTGCCTCCTTGGCACGCACGCGCGAGCGCCTCGACGACTACACCCTTGAGCTCCAGCGCCACGGGATGGAGTCCGTGGAGCGCGAGGTGCGCTGGCTGAACGAGCTCATCGAAAGCGAGCGGGCGGGCCGTGATCTGAAGGGTCCCGCCCATGGAGAGCCCGCTCGCGACACCACAGAGGGAGCGCCGGGCGCCCTGCCCCGGCCCGGGGACACCCCCGGTCCGGATGCGCCCGGCGACACCGCCACGTGAGGTCCCTGCCAGGACCTCACTCGTACACACAGGGAGCAACCGGAATGGGTTCGGTTCGCGTAGCCATCGTCGGCGTGGGCAACTGCGCCGCGTCGCTGGTGCAGGGAGTCGAGTACTACAAGGACGCCGACCCGGCGTCCAAGGTCCCCGGCCTCATGCACGTGCAGTTCGGTGACTACCACGTCCGAGACGTGGAGTTCGTCGCGGCCTTCGACGTCGACGCGAAGAAGGTCGGCCTCGACCTCGCGGACGCCATCGGCGCCTCCGAGAACAACACCATCAAGATCTGCGACGTGCCGAGCACCGGCGTCACCGTCCAGCGCGGCCACACCCTCGACGGTCTCGGCAAGTACTACCGCGAGACCATCGAGGAGTCCGCCGAGGCCCCGGTCGACATCGTCCAGGTCCTCAAGGACAAGCAGGTCGACGTCCTCGTCTGCTACCTGCCCGTCGGCTCCGAGGACGCGGCGAAGTTCTACGCCCAGTGCGCCATCGACGCCAAGGTCGCTTTCGTCAACGCCCTGCCGGTCTTCATCGCCGGCACCAAGGAGTGGGCGGACAAGTTCACCGAGGCGGGCGTCCCGATCGTCGGTGACGACATCAAGTCGCAGGTCGGTGCCACCATCACGCACCGCGTCATGGCGAAGCTGTTCGAGGACCGGGGCGTCGTCCTGGACCGCACCATGCAGCTGAACGTCGGCGGCAACATGGACTTCAAGAACATGCTCGAGCGCGACCGCCTCGAGTCCAAGAAGATCTCCAAGACCCAGGCCGTCACCTCCCAGATCCCCGACCGGGAGCTCGGCGAGAAGAACGTCCACATCGGCCCGTCCGACTACGTGGCCTGGCTCGACGACCGCAAGTGGGCCTACGTCCGTCTCGAGGGCCGTGCCTTCGGTGACGTCCCGCTGAACCTGGAGTACAAGCTCGAGGTCTGGGACTCCCCGAACTCCGCCGGCGTCATCATCGACGCCCTGCGCGCCGCGAAGATCGCCAAGGACCGCGGTATCGGCGGCCCGATCCTGTCGGCGTCGTCGTACTTCATGAAGTCGCCGCCGGTGCAGTACTTCGACGACGAGGCGCGGGAGAACGTCGAGAAGTTCATCAAGGGCGAGGTCGAGCGCTGACGGAACGAGGCGCGACGCGCTAAGTCCACTCGCTCTTCGGGTCGTTGAGGGTCCCCGGGTCGTACACCCGGGGACCCTCCCCGTATGTGAGGCTGTGCCCCATGGCTGTCGTACGAGACCTGCGGGTGCTCCTGCGCTTCCGGGACTTCCGGCGTCTGCTCGCCGTACGACTGCTCTCCCAGGGAGCGGACGGGGTCTACCAGGTCGCGCTCGCCACCTACGTCGTCTTCTCCCCGGAGAAGCAGACGTCGGCCGCGGCGATCGCCTCGGCCATGGCCGTCCTGCTCCTCCCCTACTCCCTCGTCGGGCCCTTCGCCGGTGTCCTGCTGGACCGCTGGCGGCGCCGTCAGGTGCTGCTCCACGGCAATCTGCTCCGCGCACTGCTCGCGTCGGTGACGGCCGTCCTGATCCTGATCCACGTCCCGGACTGGCTCTTCTACGTCTCCGCGCTCTGCGTCACGGCGGTCAACCGCTTCGTGCTGGCCGGACTCTCCGCCTCACTGCCCCGTGTGGTCGACGCCGACCGCCTGGTGGTCGCCAACTCCCTCTCTCCCACCGCCGGCACGCTCGCCGCTACAGCGGGCGGTGGACTCGCCTTCGTCGTGCGGCTGCTGGGCTCGGACTCGGATGCCGTGGTGGTCCTCCTCGGCTCGGCGCTGTATCTGTGCGCGGCCCTCGCCTCGCTGCGCCTCGCCCGGGATCTCCTCGGCCCGGACCCCGCGTGGGTGCAGACGCGGTTGGGTGTCGCGATCGCCGGCACGGCACGGGGACTGGTGGCGGGCGTACGACATCTCGTCGCGCCGGGGCGACGGGCGGCGGCGTGGGCGCTCGCGTCGATGACGATGATGCGGTTCTGCTACGGCGCCCTCACGGTCATGGTGCTGATGCTGTGCCGGTACGCCTGGTCGTCATCGCCCTCAGGAGCGGCTGACTCGGAGGAGGGGCTCGCCCTGCTCGGACTCGCCGTGGGGATCTCGGGGGCCGGGTTCTTCACTGCGGCCGTGCTGACGCCCTGGGCGGCCGGACGTCTGGGGCCGGCCCTCTGGATCGTGACGTGCGCCGCGACCGCCGCCGTACTGGAACCCGCTCTCGGCCTGCCCTTCACGGAGCGCCCCATGCTGGTCGCCGCGTTCGTCCTGGGGCTCGTCACTCAGGGAGCGAAGATCTCGACGGACACGATTGTGCAGTCAGCCGTCGACGACGGCTACCGCGGCCGTGTCTTCTCGCTCTACGACGTTCTCTTCAACGTGGCGTTCGTCGGCGCCGCGGCCGTGGCCTCGCTGATGCTCCCTCCCGACGGCCGCTCCGTCGCCCTGGTGCTCACGGTGGCGGTGATCTATGGAGCCGTCGCCCTGGGCATGGCGCGCTTCGGGATGGCGAAGCAGTCGCACCAGAACGGTCCGCGCACGCTGACCTGAGCCCGGTGTTTCACGTGAAACATCACTCCGGTCAGCGGAGTGGCAGCCGGCGACCTCGCCCCCGGCACAACGGTGCGGCGCGATGTTTCACGTGAAACATCGCGCCGTAGCTGAGGCAGGCCCCCGGAAACCTAGGGCATCTGAGCCCACCACTCCTTGAGCGCCGCCACCGCCTCGTCATGCTCCATCGGCCCGTTCTCCAGCCGCAGCTCCAGCAGGAACTTGTAGGCCTGCCCGATGACCGGGCCCGGGCCGACGCCCAGGATCTCCATGATCTGGTTGCCGTCGAGGTCCGGACGGATGGCGTCCAGCTCCTCCTGCTCCTGAAGCTGGGCGATGCGCTCCTCCAGACCGTCGTACGCACGGGACAGCGCACTCGCCTTGCGCTTGTTCCGCGTGGTGCAGTCGGAACGAGTCAGCTTGTGGAGGCGATCGAGGAGCGGACCCGCGTCGCGGACGTAGCGGCGGACGGCGGAGTCCGTCCACTCGCCGGTGCCGTACCCGTGGAAGCGCAGATGGAGCTCGACCAGACGCGAGACGTCCTTGATGAGGTCATTGGAGTACTTGAGGGCCGTCATGCGCTTCTTGGTCATCTTGGCCCCGACCACCTCGTGGTGGTGGAAGGAGACCCGGCCATCCGTCTCGAAGCGCCGGGTGCGGGGCTTGCCGATGTCATGCAGCAGCGCGGCGAGACGGAGGGTGAGGTCGGGCCCGTGCTCCTCGAGCGCGATCGCCTGTTCCAGGACGATCAGCGTGTGGTCGTAGACGTCCTTGTGCCGGTGGTGTTCGTCACGCTCCAGCCGCAGCGCGGGAAGCTCGGGCAGGACGTTCCGGGCGAGACCGGTGTCCACCAGCAAGGTCAGGCCCGTGCGGGGGTGTGCGGAGAGGATCAGCTTGTTCAGCTCGTCCCGGACCCGCTCCGCGGACACGATCTCGATCCGGCCGGCCATGTCGGTCATCGCCGAGACGACCTCCGGCGCAACCTCGAAGTCGAGCTGCGCGGCGAATCGAGCGGCTCTCATCATGCGCAGCGGGTCGTCGGAGAAGGACTCCTCCGGCGTGCCGGGGGTGCGCAGCACTCGCGCCGCGAGATCCTCGAGCCCGCCGTGCGGGTCGATGAACTCCTTCTCCGGCAGCGCCACCGCCATCGCGTTGACGGTGAAGTCACGCCGCACGAGGTCTTCCTCGATGGAGTCGCCGTACGACACCTCCGGCTTGCGGGAGGTCCGGTCGTAGGCCTCCGACCGGTACGTCGTGACCTCGATCTGGTAGCCGTCCTTCTGGGCCCCCACCGTGCCGAAGGCGATCCCGACCTCCCAGACGGCGTCGGCCCAAGGGCGCACGATCTTCAGCACGTCCTCGGGGCGGGCGTCCGTCGTGAAGTCCAGGTCGTTGCCGAGCCGACCGAGCAGCGCGTCCCTGACCGAGCCGCCGACCAGAGCCAGCGAGAACCCCGCCTCCTGGAAGCGGCGGGCAAGATCATCGGCGACAGGGGCGACGCGCAGCAGTTCACTCACCGCGCGGCGCTGCACCTGGCTCAGGGCACTGGGCTGTTCGTTGGCGTTCGGCACAACAGAAAAGGGTACGTGGCCACCGTGGCGGTGGTCGCCTTCATTGAACGTGCACAACGGTTTCGCGTAGATGACCCCACCCCCAGCCCCTTTGATACGTGTACATACAGGGACAGCCCGGTCTCACCGCCCGTTCTTGTGGCACGGACCGCGGCACTTCACCTCGGCGCGCATCGTTACCATGCGTGGACGCACATTCCGACGACCACTGACGACGACGAGGACGGGCGAGCGCGTGGCCGAGGCGGCAGACTTCCAGGGGACCAGTCCCTCACCTGCCCGCCGCTGGCTGCTGCGTACAGGGGCGCTGATCGCCGGGGCGCCGCTGCTGGCCGGTCTGCTCCAGCTCTCCGCCCCTCCGGCGGCTCTGGCGGCGCCGAAGGCCGCGCCGGCAGATGCCACGGGGACGAACACCGTCGCTGTCTCGCTCGACTCGCTCAGCCCCAGCGCGCCCACCGACGGCGACACGGTCACCGTTTCCGGCACGGTGACCAACAGGGGCAAGCAGACGATCACGGACGCCCATGTGGGCCTGCGGGTGGGCTCGTCTCCCCTCACGACCCGTTCCTCCATCGACAGCGCGGCCAAGCGCAACGGCTTCGACCAGTTCGTCGACGGGACGGAGGTCGGCGGGAAGTACGTGGAGAAGTTCTCCAAGCTCGCTTCCGGCGTGGCCCAGCCCTTCACCATCTCGGTGCCCGTCAAGAAGCTGGACCTCGGCGCGGACGGCGTCTACCAGCTCGGTGTCTCCCTCTCGGGCCAGACCTCCGCGGCCCGGTACGAACAGGTCCTCGGCATCCAGCGCACGTTCCTCCCGTGGCACCCCGACGAGGCGGACACCAAGACAAAGACCACGTACCTCTGGCCGCTGATCTCCACCAGCCACCTCACGGCCGAGACCGGGCCCGGAGAGCGCCAGACGCCCACGTTTCTCAACGACGACCTGGCCAAGGAGATCTCCGCGGGCGGGCGCCTGGACCAGATGCTGGCATTGGGCAAGGATCTCGACGTCACCTGGGTGATCGACCCCGACCTGCTGGCGTCCGTGGTCGCGATGACCGAGACCTACAGCGTCCGGAGCGGTAGCACGACCGTCCCGGGCAGGAGCCAGGCGGTCGCCAACGCGTGGCTGGCGGAACTCGAGACCGCGGTCCAGGGCAAGGAAGTGGTCGGGCTCCCCTTCGCCGACCCCGATCTGGCGTCGCTGGCACAGAACGGCAAGACCGTCACGGGCTCCCTCAGCCGCCTCAAGGACGCCACCGACGTCGCCGCGGACACTGTCGAGAACATCCTCCACGTGGAGCCGAACACCGAGTTCGCATGGCCCGTGAACGGCGCTGTGGACTCGTCCATCATCAAGGTCGCCACCTCGGCGGGCGCCGACAAGGTGATCGCCCGCAGCGACAGCCTTCAGGAGAATCGCGGCCTGTCCTACACGCCCACCGCCGCCCGCCCCATCGGTGGCGGCACCACGGCCGTTGTCGCGGACGCCCAGCTGTCCACGGCGTTCCAGGGCGACATGACCAAGGCCGAGAGCTCCACGCTGGCGGTGCAGAGGTTCCTCGCCCAAAGCCTGATGACGAACCTGCAGACCGACAAGCAGCGCAGCATCGTGGTCGCCCCGCAGCGCATGCCCTCGGCCAGCCAGGCCCAGACGATGGCACAGGCCCTGACGACGCTCCAGGACGGTACCTGGTCTCAGTTCCAGGACCTGTCCGCGGCCGCCGAGGCGAAACCCGACCCGAACGCCAGCACCAGGATCCCTTCCGCCTCGGCATACCCCAAGTCGCTGCGCAAGCAGGCACTGCCGAAGTCGGCGTTCGAGGAGATCCACGGCACCCAGAGCGACCTCGACCGCTTCAAGGTGATCCTCAACCGCCAGTCGCGCGTGGTCACGCCCTTCGGCCGGACCATGGACCGGGAGATGTCCACGTCGTGGCGGGGTCACGCCGCGGACGCGAGGGCCTACCGGGACGGCGTCCAGTCCTACCTGGACACGCTCACCAGCCAGGTCCGGCTGATCGAGAAGTCCGAGACGAAGCTCTCGGGTCGCAGTGCCACGATCCCCGTGACCGTGCAGAACAACCTCGTGCAAGGCGTCGACAACCTGACGCTGCGCCTCACGTCACAGCTTCCGAAGCGCCTGAAGATCGGCGACGACGACTATTACGAACAGTCCATCGACATCTCGGGCGGACACAGCGAGTCCGTGAAGTTCACCACCAACGCCGAGGCCAACGGCAAGGTCGACGTCGTCGCCCAGCTCTACACGAAGGACGGCCAGAAGTACGGCTCCCCGGTCGTCTTCACCGTGAGCGTCACCGAGATCACCCCCACGGTGATGCTCGTCATCGCCGGCGGCGTCCTGCTCCTCGTCCTCGCCGGGTTCCGGATGTACACCCAGCGCAAGCGCGCCGCCGCCCGCCAGGCGGCGGAGGACACCTCGCAGGACGAGTCGGCGGACAACACTTCTCCGGGCGAGGAAGCGAACACCGAGGCGGCCTCGGTCGTACACACTGACGGAGTCGTACACACTGACGAAGGGGATTCCTCGGCCGAGCCCGTGGCAGACGCGCCGGAGCACCCGAGTGACCCGGCCACGGACACCGCATCGGAAAACACCGACCGGTCCGGAACGGGTGAGAGAGTGGACCGTTGAGCGATTGTCGTGGCCCGTGGGCCCGGGGACGATGAGGTGGGGTAACCATGAACGCGCCGTACGACGGTGACCGCGGCCAGGGCGCGGCCGACTCGGGCTACCCCGACGGCTCGCTGCCCGGTTCGGCCCCGGTGCCGCCGCAGCCTCCCGCGGACATGTACCTCCAGGATGCCTACGACCAGGACCCCTACCGCGCGCGGGATCTGTCCGCTCAGGACCCGGTGGCCGAGGCGCTCTACGACCGCGCCGCGCACCCTCCGCCGCCTCCGGGTGCCCACCAGCCGCAGCAGCCGCCGCCGCAGCCGCTCTACGGGCAGCCCGCGCCGTCGCAGTACGCCCCCGACCCGCGGGTATGGGCCCAGACCCCCGCGCCCGAACCGGACGGTCCGTCCCGGCATCTGCCGTACGGCGACAACGCCCGGACGACCCAGTTCGTGGGGGTGGACGACCTGGTCACGCAGGCCGGCGAGGAGCGCCACGAACCCGACGCGTTCGCCCACCTCTTCCGTGACCAGCAGCAGGGCGGCAACGGCCCCGTGGGGCAACCCTCCGTGCCCGGCCCGACCCCCGCTCCGGCCCCGGGTCCGGGCCGTCCGCAGCACGAGGAGCCCGCACAGGCCCCCGCGGCCGCGCCGGCCCCGAAGAAGGGCGGGCGGGCCTCAGGTCTGCTGAAGTCGAGCGCCGTGATGGCGGCGGGCACCATGGTCTCGCGCCTCACCGGCTTCATCCGCTCGGCGATGATCGTCTCGGCGCTGGGCCTGGCCCTGCTCGGCGACGCCTTCCAGGTGGCCTACCAGCTACCGACCATGATCTACATCCTGACCGTCGGCGGCGGCCTGAACTCCGTCTTCGTGCCGCAGCTCGTGCGTGCGATGAAGGACGACGACGATGGCGGCGAGGCGTACGCCAACCGCCTGCTGACCCTCGTCATGGTGGTCCTCGGCCTTCTCACGGCGCTCGCGATGTTCGCAGCCCCGCTCCTGGTGCGGGCGCTGTCCGTGGGAGTCGCCGACAACCCCGCGGCCAACGAGACCGCCGTGACGTTCACCCGGTACTTCCTGCCGTCCATCTTCTTCATGGGCGTCCACGTGGTGATGGGGCAGATCCTCAACGCCCGCGGCCGGTTCGGCGCGATGATGTGGACGCCGGTCCTCAACAACATCGTCATCATCGTCACCCTCGGCGCGTTCCTGTGGGTCTACGGCAGCGCGGCCGACTCCCGGATGACCGTCGACAACATCCCGCCGGAGGGCGTGCGTCTGCTCGGTGTGGGCATCCTGCTCGGCCTCGTCGTCCAGGCCCTCGCGATGATTCCCTACCTGCGGGAGACCGGGTTCCGGCTCCGGCTCCGCTTCGACTGGAAGGGCCACGGCCTCGGCAAGGCCGCGATGCTCGCCAAATGGACGATCCTCTTCGTCCTCGCCAACCAGGCCGGCGCTCTGGTGGTGACTCAGCTGGCCACCTCCGCGGGCATCCACTCCGACGTCAAGGGCACCGGTTTCGCGTCCTACGCCAACGCCCAGCTGATCTGGGGGCTGCCGCAGGCCATCATCACCGTGTCCCTCATGGCGGCCCTCCTCCCGCGCATCTCGCGGTCGGCGGCCGAGGACGACGCGGGAGCCGTCCGGGACGACATCTCACAGGGCCTGCGCACGACGGCCGTCGCCATCGTGCCGATCGCTTTCGGGTTCCTCGCGCTGGGCATCCCCATGTGCACCCTGATCTTCGGTTCTTCCGGCACGGTCGAGGCCACCAACATGGGCTTCATGCTGATGGCCTTCGGCCTCGGCCTGATCCCGTACTCCGTGCAGTACGTCGTCCTGCGCGCCTTCTACGCGTACGAGGACACGCGGACGCCGTTCTACAACACGGTCATCGTGGCCGCCGTCAATGCCGGGGCCTCCGCGATCTGCTTCTTCGTGATCCCGGCCCGCTGGGCGGTGGTCGGTATGGCGGCCTCGTACGGCCTCGCCTACATGATCGGTGTGGGCGTCGCCTGGCGGCGGCTGAAGAAGCGGCTGGGCGGTGACCTGGACGGCTCCAGGGTGATGCGGACGTACGCACGGCTGTCCATCGCATCGCTGCCCGCGGCGCTGGTCAGCGGCGCGGCCTGCTACGGGATCAGCCGGAGTCTGGGACAGGGCGTCGGCGGCTCGATGCTCGCCCTCGTCGGGGGAGGAATCGTTCTGCTCGGTGTCTTCTACGTCGCCGCACGGCGCATGCGCATCGAAGAGCTCAACTCGATGGTCGGTATGGTCCGGGGACGACTGGGGCGCTGAGACGGGGTTAGGCGCACAACCATCGTCCGTCGTCGCGTGTCGCTCATAGCGGCGGACTGTGGGCACAATTGGCTTTGGCGTCGCAGAGCGCGCAACGGATGGGGAGGCAGGAACGACGGTGGCGGAACGGAGCACGGCTGCCGTCGACGTGGCAGACAACAGCGGCGACGAGCCGCTGACCGCGCAGGCGGACCAGTCCACGGCCGACGGGGAGGCCCAGAACCGGGAGCGGGACACGGACAGCTCGGCGAGCGAAGAGGCACAGGGAAGCGGCGGCACCGAGAGCCCTTCCAGGACGACACCGCCCGAACTGCACAGCGGTCACAAGCTCGCCAGGCGCTACCGCCTCGAAGAGTGCGTCACCCGTCTGGACGGTTTCAGCAGTTGGCGTGCCGTGGACGAGAAACTGCGGCGTGCGGTCGGAGTTCACGTCCTGCCGGCCGACCACACGCGCGCCCGCGCCGTGCTGGCGGCGGCGCGTTCCTCGGCGCTGCTGGGTGACCCCCGCTTCGTCCAGGTACTGGACGCCGTGGAGGAGAACGACCTCGTGTACGTGGTGCACGAGTGGCTTCCCGACGCCACGGAACTGACGACGCTTCTCGCTTCCGGTCCGCTGGAACCGCATGACGCGTACCAGATGGTCACGCAGGTCTCGCACGCCATGGCCGCCGCGCACCGTGAGGGCCTGTCCCACCTCCGGCTCAACCCGAGCGCTGTTCTGCGCTCCGCCGCCGGGCAGTGGCGCATCCGCGGCCTCGCGGTGAACGCGGCGCTGCGCGGTATCAGCTCCGACACGCCGCAGCGCACGGACACGGAGGCGATCGGCGCGCTGCTCTACGCGTCGCTCACCCAGCGCTGGCCGTACGAGAACGACGCGCACGGCTTGTCCGGGCTGCCGAAGGGCGTGGGGCTGATCGCTCCCGACCAGGTGCGGGCAGGTGTCCACCGTGGTCTGTCGGAGCTCTCCATGCGTGCGCTCGCCAACGACGGCGCCACCGCCTCGCGGCACGAGTCTCCGTGCACGACGCCGGAGGAGCTGGTGAAGGCGATCGGTGAGATGCCCCGCATCCGCCCGCCGGAGTCGGCGTTCACCGCCCCGCCCGACTACCAGCGCACGACGTACCAGCAGGGCACGTACGGCCGTCCGTCGCCCCATCCGGGCGCCACGCAGCCCATCCCGACCCCGCCGCCGCCGCTCCAGAGCCGTACCGGCAAGGCCCTGAAGTGGGCGGTGTCGGCGCTGCTGATCGCCGCGCTCGGCCTGGGCAGCTGGCAGCTGGCGGACGCCCTCATGGAGCGCGGCGACCGGTCCAACGACACGGACACGGGCCAGACGACGGACAACGACAAGGGCGACAACACGGCCAAGCCGCTCCGCAAGCTCGGCATCAGCGGCGCTGCGGAGTACTACCCGGACGGGAAGCCGCAGCACGCCGACGACGTGGATCTGACTTACGACAAGAGCGGTTCCACGTACTGGCGGACGTACTCCTTCAACGACGGCCCCACCCTGGCGCCCTACAAGCAGGGTGTCGGCATCGTCTACGACCTGGGCTCCGCCCAGGAGGTGTCAGCCGCGTCAATAGGGCTGTACTACACGGGGGACCACACATCGGCCACGCTCTACGCGGCCGACTCCCTCTCGTCGTCCGCCCCCCTCGATTCGATGACGAAGATCGCCTCGAGCACGACCAGCGGCGCCAACCTGAAGATCTCCGCCAAGAAGCCGGTGAAGACCCGGTACGTTCTGGTCTGGCTCACCGCCGTGCCCAAGTCGGCGCCCGACCAGTTCAGTGGCGCCGGCTACAAGCAGGCGATCACCGACGTGAAGTTCATGGGCTGAGAGTTCTTAGAGGAAGGGGGTCCGATGGCGCCAGTCGCTGACCACAGCGGGACGAGCGATCAGGACCTCCTGGCCCAGCATGTCGGGGGCGACCCCGATGCCTTCGCGGAGCTCGTACGGCGCCACCGGGATCGGCTGTGGGCGGTGGCGCTGCGGACCCTGGGAGACCGCGAGGAGGCCGCTGACGCCGTCCAGGACGCGCTGGTTTCCGCCTATCGGGCCGCGCATACCTTCCGGGGTCAGTCGGCCGTCACGACCTGGCTGCACCGCATCACGGTGAACGCCTGCCTGGACCGCGCCCGCAAGGCCGCCTCGCGCAAGACCTCCCCGGTCGACGACACCGAGCGGCTGGAGCAGCTCCTGGAGCCGCACGAGTCGGCATCCGCTCCCGCCGAGCGCAACGACGTCCACCGCGAGCTCCTGGAAGCCCTGGGAAAACTGCCGCAGGACCAGCGGGCGGCCCTCGTTCTGGTGGACATGCAGGGCTATCCGGTGGCGGAGGCCGCACGGATCCTCGATGTCCCGACCGGGACGGTGAAAAGCCGCTGTGCCCGTGGCAGAGCCAGACTTCTGCCGCTGCTGACCCACCTCCGCGGCGACGGTGAGAGTGACAGCGGCGAAAAGTCGGGGCGCGGAAGGAACCGGACGCAGGGGACATCCGTCCCACCCGCAGCGGGACCACATGATGCAGGACCAAGCGATGCAGCTGCTGTGAAGGGCGGAGGTGGGCGAGCGTGACATCCACGACCGACACAGCCGGACATCCGGACGTCGAGGAGATCTCCGACCTCACCGAAGGTCTTCTTCCGCCGTCCCGCACCGAGGGCGTCCGACAGCACCTGGACGAATGCTCGCTCTGCGCCGATGTGTATGCCTCGCTGGAGGAGATCCGCGGCATGCTCGGCACCCTGCCGGGCCCTCCGCGCATGCCCGACGACGTGGCGGGACGGATCGATGCGGCTCTGGCTGCTGAGGCCTTGCTGAGCGCCACCACGCCCGACCCGGAGATCGAAGAGACCTCGGCAGCGTCCGACTCCTCTGGCACGACGGGTACCACGTCGCGGGCGGACGGTGGTGTTCATGTTTCACGTGAAACATCGACGGCGACGGATCGTCCCGCCGGTCACGGCCGGGGGCCCACGGGCCCGGGCCGCTCCACACCCAAGCGACGCGCTCGCCGCATCCGGATTCTCGCCGCGGTCTTCGCGACCGCCACTCTGGGGCTCGGTGTACTGCTCGTCCAGTCGATGGACGACAGCGGCTCCGGTGACGGCCCTCCTAGCGCTCAGAGTCCGGCCTCCGACGTGTTCTCCGGCGTCGAGCTGCAGAAGCGCGTGGACGATCTCCTCGGCGGCCAAACGACGAAGGAAGCACAGGGCGGGGACTCGGTCGGCGCCAATACAGCGCCCGGCGATCCGGAGCGCTTCAACTCGAACCCCACCACGAAGCTCACGAAAGATGTGCCCCCTTGTGTCGCCAAGGGCATCGGCGACGTGACCGGGGCCATCGCATCAGAACCCGGGACCTATGAGAAGGCGGACGCCTATCTCGTCCTGTTGCCCGTCCCGAAGGACGCTTCGCACGTCACGGCCTATGTCGTCGACGCCTCCTGCGTGGGCAAGGCCTCGGCACCCGCCGGAGAGGTTCTGCTGAAGGAGACGTACGCCCGCCCCTGAGGACCGTGCGCCGCGCCACCCCTGGCATCCCTGTGCGGTGTCACGTCTCCGTGTGCCCGGACACACCGGGAATGCACGCCCCTTAGGATCCGTTGGGTGGGGTGAGAGTTCCGAGAGCAGCTCCCACCGGCAGTACGCAGCACTCTCCAGAGACGAGGAATCAAGCCGTGAGCGACGTCCGTAACGTGATCATCATCGGCTCCGGGCCCGCCGGCTACACGGCAGCGCTCTACACCGCGCGCGCATCGTTGAAGCCGCTGGTGTTCGAGGGGGCCGTCACCGCAGGCGGCGCGCTCATGAACACCACCGACGTGGAGAACTTTCCCGGCTTCCGGGACGGCATCATGGGCCCCGACCTCATGGACAACATGAGGGCCCAGGCCGAGCGCTTCGGTGCCGAGCTCGTTCCGGACGACGTCGTCGCCGTCGACCTGACCGGTGAGATCAAGACGGTGACGGACACCGCGGGCACCGTGCACCGCGCCAAGGCCGTCATCGTCACCACGGGCTCGCAGCACCGCAAGCTCGGGCTGCCCAACGAGGACGCCCTCTCCGGGCGCGGCGTCTCCTGGTGTGCCACCTGTGACGGGTTCTTCTTCAAGGACCAGGACATCGCCGTGATCGGTGGCGGTGACACCGCCATGGAGGAGGCCACCTTCCTCTCCCGCTTCGCGAAGTCCGTGACCGTCGTCCACCGCCGGGACACGCTGCGCGCCTCCAAGGCGATGCAGGAGCGTGCGTTCGCCGACCCGAAGATCTCCTTCATCTGGGACAGCGAGGTGGCGGAGATCCAGGGCGACCAGAAGCTCGCCGCGCTGAAGCTGCGCAACCTCAAGACGGGTGAGACGTCCGACCTGCCGGTGACGGGCCTGTTCATCGCGATCGGCCACGACCCGCGCACGGAACTCTTCAAGGGTCAGCTCGACCTGGACGACGAGGGCTACCTGAAGGTCGCCTCCCCGTCGACCCGGACGAACCTGACCGGTGTCTTCGGCGCCGGCGATGTCGTCGACCACACCTACCGCCAGGCGATCACCGCGGCCGGCACCGGCTGCTCCGCCGCCCTCGACGCCGAGCGCTTCCTCGCCGCCCTCGCGGACGGCGAGCAGACTGCCGAGCCCGAGAAGTCCACTGTCTGACCCCCGTCCGCCCCACCGCACCAACCAGTTAGGAGCCCGCCGTGGCCGGCACCCTGAAGAATGTGACCGACGACTCCTTCGAGCAGGACGTCCTGAAGAACGACAAGCCCGTCCTGGTGGACTTCTGGGCCGCGTGGTGTGGCCCGTGCCGCCAGATCGCGCCGTCCCTCGAAGCGATCGCCCAGGAGTACGGCGACAAGATCGAGATCGTCAAGCTCAACATCGACGAGAACCCGGCCACGGCAGCCAAGTACGGCGTCATGTCCATCCCGACCCTGAACGTCTACCAGGGCGGCGAGGTCGCCAAGACCATCGTCGGCGCCAAGCCGAAGGCCGCGATCGTGCGTGACCTCGAGGACTTCATCGCCCAGTAGATGGCACCGCCGCAAGGTGGCACCGCCGTCGCTCGGCGACGATGTTTCACGTGAAACATGAAGGGGCCGATCCCGTCGGGGTCGGCCCCTTCGCTTGCACAGGCTCGCCTTTCGCCTGCACGCGCCCCCGTTCGGTCGCTCTCAGAGCGGCCGCAGGGCTGGCTCCTTCTGGACCGCTCCCAGAAGCCGGTCGAGCGCCAACTCGACGTCCTCCTTCCAGGAGAGCGTCGTCCGCAGCTCCAACCGGAGCCGAGGGTAAGCGGGATGAGGACGGACCGTCTTGAAGCCCACGGCGGTCAGATGGTCGGCGGGCAGCACACAGGCCGGTTCCTTCCAGCGTGCGTCACCGAATGCCTCGATCGCCTTGAAGCCTCGCCGCAGGAGGTCCTTGGCCACCGTCTGCACCATCACCCGACCGAGCCCCTGCCCCTGAAAGCCGGGCACGATGTAGGCGGTCATCAACTGAACCGCGTCCGGTGAGACCGGGCTTGTCGGGAACGCCGTCGAGCGCGGCACATAGGCCGGCGGTGCGTAGAGCACGAACCCCGCAGGGATGTCGTCCACATAGACGACTCGCCCGCAGGACCCCCAGTCCAGAAGAACGGCGGAGATCCAGGCTTCCTTCTCCAGTGCGGGAGTACCGGCCTTTAGCGCTGCCTCACCGCTGACGGGGTCCAACTCCCAGAAGACGCACGAGCGGCAGCGCGTGGGAAGGTCCTGAAGGTTGTCCAGCGTGAGCGGTACGAGCCGACGCCCCATGAAGGCTGTTCCTCGCTTCCTACGCCCGCAGCGTCGCGAGCGGCTGTCAGAGCGCTTCGCTCCCTGAGCAGGCTGCCGACGAATCCGCCGATCGCACCCAGCCCCAGGCCGGCGGTCAGCAGACCGGAACGGCTCACGGTTCGCATTGCCCCCGCCTCCCATAAAGGTGCCACAAGGTGGATGCGCCCTACCTCACCGCATCGTATCGACGATGTGATTGCCTAGACACTGCCTGCAAGCAAAGAGCGGGCAGTGTCCGGTATACATCGGACACTGCCCGCTCATGCGGTCGACCAGCCGAAAGGCGTCCTACCTATCGACAGCTCAGGCTTCGCTCTCGTCGCTGTCGCCGTCCAGCAGGCTCCGCTGAAGGACGGGTCCTTCACCGGGGGCGAGCGACGACAGAATGCGCTCCAGATCTTCCATCGAGGCGAACTCGACGGTGATCTTTCCCTTCTTCTGGCCCAGGTCGACCTTAACTCGCGTCTCGAAGCGGTCCGAGAGCCGGGTCGCCAGATCGCTCAGCGCGGGGGAGACACGCGCGCCGGCGCGCGGGCCCTTGGAGCGTGAGGTCGTCTTGGGCCGCGAGCCCATGAGCGTGACGATCTCCTCGACCGCTCGCACAGAAAGCCCCTCGGCCACGATCCGGTGCGCCAGCTTGTCCTGCTCCTCCGAGTCCTCGACCGAGAGCAGTGCCCGCGCGTGCCCGGCGGAGAGGACACCGGCGGCCACGCGACGCTGCACCGCAGGTGAGAGCTTCAGCAGGCGCAGGGTGTTGGAGACCTGAGGACGGGACCGGCCGATGCGGTCCGCCAGCTGGTCGTGCGTGCAGTTGAAGTCCCTGAGCAGCTGGTCGTAGGCGGCGGCCTCTTCCAGCGGGTTCAGCTGAGCCCGGTGAAGGTTCTCCAGGAGGGCGTCCAGAAGAAGCTTCTCGTCGTCCGTGGCCCGCACGATCGCCGGGATCGCCTCCAGGCCGGCCTCACGGCAGGCGCGCCAGCGCCGTTCACCCATGATGAGCTCGTAGCGGGCCGGTCCCAGTTGCCGCACGACGACGGGCTGGAGAAGGCCGACTTCCCTGATGGAGGTGACCAGCTCCTGGAGGAGGTCCTCGTCGAACACCTCACGGGGCTGCCGCGGGTTCGGCGTGATGGAGTCGAGGGGCAGTTCGGCGAAGTGTGCGCCGATAGGGGCTGCGGGCACCTCGATGCCGCCGTTCGAAGGCAGCTCCTCTGTTTCACGTGAAACATTGGGCAGCGTGGCCACCCTCGCGGCCACCACCCCACGCTCCTGGGCGAGGATCGGTACCGCTGCCGGGGAAGGGGACGCAGGTCCACCGATGGCCGGTGGTGCCGCCTTCTCCCCAGTCGGGGCTGCTGGGATCAGTGCGCCAAGACCACGGCCCAACCCCCTCCGTCGCTCGCTCACTGGATCCCCTCCACCATGCTCGGGTTGTTCTGTGCGCCGATGTGGGCGTGCGTCGGGTCATAGCCCACGCCGACGCCCTTCAGCGCGATTTCTCGTGCCGCCTCAAGGTAGGAGAGGGCACCGCTCGAACCTGGATCGTAAGTCAGCACGGTCTGCCCGTAGCTGGGGGCCTCGGAGATACGGACAGAGCGCGGAATGCTCGTCCGCAGCACCTCGTCGCCGAAGTGGTTGCGCACCTCGTCGGCGACCTGGGAGGCAAGACGCGTCCGGCCGTCGTACATGGTGAGCAGGATGGTCGACACATGGAGGGCGGGGTTGAGGTGCCCCCGCACCAGGTCGACGTTGCGGAGCAGCTGGCCGAGGCCCTCCAGCGCGTAGTACTCGCACTGGATCGGGATGAGGACTTCCTGGCCGGCGACCAATGCGTTGACCGTCAGCAGGCCGAGTGAGGGAGGGCAGTCGATCAGGATGTAGTCCAGCGGTTGCTCGTACGCCTGGATCGCTCGCTGGAGTCGGCTCTCACGGGCCACCAGGGACACCAGCTCGATCTCCGCACCGGCAAGATCGATCGTGGCGGGAGCGCAGAAGAGTCCCTCCACATCGGGGACGGGCTGGACGATCTCGGCCAGGGGCTTGCTCTCGACGAGCACGTCGTAGATGGACGGCACCTCGGCGTGATGGTCGATCCCCAGCGCGGTGGAGGCATTGCCCTGGGGGTCCAGGTCGATCACCAGGACACGGGCGCCATGCAGAGCCAGCGAGGCGGCGAGGTTGACCGTGGTCGTGGTCTTGCCCACTCCGCCCTTCTGGTTGGCGACCACCATGACCCGAGTCTGCTCAGGCCGGGGCAGCCCCTCCCCGGCGCGGCCCAGAGCCTCTACCGCCAGTTGAGCAGCACGACCGATGGGAGTGTCGTCCATCGGGGGCGGTGTTTCACGTGAAACATCCTCCCCCATCGATTCGGTACGGGGACCGGGGACCGGATCGGTCATCGGTCCCGCGATGTTGGCGTTGGACCGCAAGGATTCACTCTCCTCGACTTCAGGCTCGCAATGAACAGAGCCTCCCATGTCTTCGGGGTCGTGAACCAGTGAGGCCTGGGGTTCTGTGGAGAATTCCACCTCTGTGGAAATCTCTCTCGCCTCTCCGAGTGACCCGAGAGGCCTTCGGTCGCGCGGTTCGGCCGCGGCGCGGCCACGGCCGATGATGCCGTGTAGCAATGAGCGACGTTTCACGTGAAACACGATGCATAGCCGCTCAGGCCACCGCCGCGCGACACTCCGACATGCGTAGGTTGGGGGCTTGTGTGGAGTATGCCTCGTCGTCAGGACGGGTCAGCCCGCGCGTTGAGCCACAAGGCCAGTGGCCGCTCGCCGCGCATGCCCGTCAACGACGTCGGCGGGCCCGTCCCGTCCGAGCCGCCTTCGCTCGCTTCGCTGCGAAGCGGACACCGCCCGGGCTCTCGCCGACCTCCACACGGACGACCGTGGAGAGCGGATCCACCACACCCTCACCGACATGGTGGATGGAGGTTTCCACCGCTCCGAGCTTGCTCAGTGCCGTGGCCGCGCTCTTCAGCTCCTCCTCGGCGGTGTCGCCCTTGAGCGCCAGCATCTCTCCGTACGGACGCAGGAGTGGAATGCCCCAGGTGGCGAGTCGGTCCAGGGGAGCCACGGCCCGTGCTGTCACCACGTGGACCGGTTGGAGCGTGCCGAGGACCTCCTCGGCGCGGCCTCGGAGCACTGTGACATGGTCGAGGCCCAGCAGCTCCACGACCTCCGTCAGGAAGTTGGTGCGCCGCAGCAGCGGCTCCAGCAGCGTGATCTTCAGGTCGTCCCGAACGAGCGCCAGCGGGATGCCGGGCAGACCCGCACCGGAGCCGACATCGCAAACCGTCACACCCTCGGGGACGACCTCGGAGAGCACCGCGCAGTTCAGCAGGTGCCTCTCCCAGAGCCGAGGTACTTCCCGCGGGCCGATGAGCCCTCGCTGCACTCCCGCTTCCGCCAGCAGTTCGGCGTACCGGACCGCGTCCGCGTAGCGATCACCGAATACGTCGCGCGCCTGCTCGGGCGCAGGGGGAAGCTCCGCTGCCTCCGTCACGGGGACCGTCCTTCCGTACCGCAAGAGCGCACTGTGCGCTGACACCAGAACAACAGGCTGACAAAGTTCGGCCCCGCCTGCGGGCAGACGGGGCCGGAGAGACGTACGTACCGAATCAGGCAGGCAGCACGACGACGAAGCGCTGGGGCTCCTCGCCCTCGGACTCGCTGCGCAGGCCCGCGGTCTTGACCGCGTCGTGCACGACCTTGCGCTCGAAGGGCGTCATCGGCTTCAGCTTGATGGGCTCACCGGTGCTCTTCGCCTCGGCCGCGGCCTTGGCACCCAGCTCGGAGAGCTCGGCACGCTTCTTGGCGCGGTAGCCGGCGATGTCGAGCATCAGGCGGCATCGGTCACCGGTCTCGCGGTGCACGGCCAGGCGCGTGAGCTCCTGGAGCGCTTCGAGCACCTCGCCTTCCCGGCCGACGAGCTTCTGCAGGTCGCGGCTGCCGCTGTCGCTGATGATCGAGACAGAGGCACGGTCGGCCTCGACGTCCATGTCGATGTCGCCGTCGAGATCGGCGATGTCCAGCAGACCTTCCAGGTAGTCCGCCGCGATCTCACCCTCCTGCTCCAGGCGGGTGAGGGTGTCTCCACCCTCGGAGGCGGCGGAGGTGGTGCCTTCCGTCACGGGATGGGCTCCTTCTTACTTCTTGGACGGGGACTTGGGGCGCTGCTGGCCCTTGCGCTGACCGGACTGGGCCTTGCTGCGGCCGCTGGTGCCGGGCTGGGGCGCCGCCTTCTTGGCTGCGGCTGCCGGCTTGGCGTCCTCGGGCTCGTCGGACTTGCTGAGCGAGGTGGGCGCGCTCTGCTGCTCGGCGTCGTCAGCGGTCTTCGTGGCACCGGCCTGACGCTGGGCCTTGGTCTGGCGCTTGGGCTGCTGACGCTTGGCGGGAGTCGGCGTACCGTCCTCGGCGGTGGCCACGGCTGCGGCCTCGCCCTTGATCACGGTTCCGTCGGTCTGGGCCGCGAGGCCCTCCTTGTTCAGACCGTTGATGAACTTCCGCTCGTACTCGTTGCGGTCACGGCCCTTGACGACGATCGCCTTGACGATGGCGCGCTCACGCCGGTTGCGGGTCTTGCCGTGACGCGTGACGTGCTTGAGGAGGCGCTCCAGGTACGCGGCCTGGGCCTTGGAACCCGGGGTGGGGTTGTTGTGGATGACGTACATCTGCTGGCCCATGGTCCACACGTTGGTGGTCAGCCAGTAGACGAGGACACCGACGGGGAAGTTGATGCCGAAGACGGCGAACATGATCGGGAAGATGTACATCAGCATCTTCTGCTGCTGCATGAACGGCGTCTTCACCGTGGTGTCGACGTTCTTCGTCATCAGCTGACGCTGCGTGTAGAACTGCGACAGCGACATCAGGACGATCATGATCGCGGTCACGATGCGGACCGTGGTGATCGAGGAGTCGAGCTTTGCCGCCTCCGCAGCGCTGTCCGTGAAGGTCGCGGCCAGCGGAGCGCCGAAGATGTGCGCCTTCTGGGCGCTCTCCAGCAGGCTCTCGTTGATGACACCGATGGTGTCGTTGTTCGCGATGCTGTTGAGCACGTGGTACAGGGCGAAGAAGAACGGAGACTGCGCCAGGATGGGAAGGCACGAGGAGAGCGGGTTGGTGCCCGTCTCCTTGTACAGCTTCATCATCTCTTCGGACTGACGCTGTTTGTCGTTCTTGTAGCGCTCCTGGATCTTCTTCATCTCGGGCTGGAGCGTCTGCATGGCCCGAGTCGCCTTGATCTGCTTCACGAAGAGCGGGATCAGGCAGATCCGGATCAGGATCACCAGGGACACGATGGACAGGCCCCAGGCCCACCCGGTGTCATCGCCGAAAAGGGCGCCGTACACCTTGTGGAACTGGACGATGACCCAGGAGACGGGTGTCGTGATGAAGCTGAAGAGACTGGCAATCGTGTCCACTAATCATGCTCCTTGGGCATGGGACGGGCTCTCGGCGGCCGGGCTCGAAGGGGTGTGCCCCTCGGTGGCCGGTTCGGCGGCGGAGGACCCGCCCTTGCGTGCGCGCCACGCGCCACGCACCATCTCGTGCCACCGCGGACGCTTGCGCGGCGGAACATGGTCCACACCGCCGAGCGACCACGGGTTGCACCGCAGGATGCGCCAGGCCGTGAGGGCCGTGCCCTTGATCGCACCGTGGCGGTCGATGGCCGTATAGCCGTAGTGGGAGCACGACGGGTAGTACTTGCACACCGGCCCGAGCAGCGGACTGATCGTCCACTGGTACAGCTTGATCAGCGCCAGCAGCGGGTACTTCATCGTGCGCCCCCTCCCAGCAGCCGTCGTATGGCGGCATCCAGGTCTTGGGCCAGTTGTACGTGGTCGGCGTCGCCCGCACCGGGCAGCGCTCGTACGACTACCAGGCTACCGGGGGGAAACTGGGCGACTCGATCGCGCATGAGATGGCGAAGCCTGCGCTTCACCTTGTTGCGGACGACCGAACCGCCGACGGCCTTGCTCACGACGAAACCCGCACGCGTCGGGGGAGCGCTCTCCCCAGGCGCGTGCGGGTCCATGGAACCGCTACGTAGGTGAACGACGAGGAGCGGGCGTCCGGCCCGACGCCCTCGTCGTACCGCGGTCGCGAAGTCCTCGCGCCGCCTCAGCCGGTTCTCGGTGGGCAGCACGACGGCATGACCTGACCGGGATCAGGCGGACAGGCTCGCGCGACCCTTGGCACGACGGTTCGCGAGAATCGCGCGACCGGCACGGGTACGCATCCGCAGACGGAAGCCGTGGGTCTTCGCGCGACGACGGTTGTTCGGCTGGAAGGTGCGCTTGCTCACTCGGGGGCTCCAGAAATAAATCGGTAGTTGCGGGGTGCCGTCCTGGCTGTCACCGTGCGCCCACGAGTAGCTCGTATTAACGCCCGAGTGCACCGCTTTCCGATCACCTGACGCGATCTGTGCCCATCGGAGGCAGGCGGCAGCAGCCATCGACAACTCGACCTGGTTACGGTACGCGCGGCTGCGCCATCCGGTCAAACCAGAGGTTACGGAGGGACACTATCCACAGGCTGGGGACAACAACTTGAACCGTACCGGCCGCCGTGACTACCGTGACGGAACTCCGATTCGTTCCCATTCCTCGGCTGCCGGGTGACCGACCGACCCACCAGACCTGGTCCCGAGCGCACCACCCGAGTTCCATCCCGACCCCCGTCCCAGAACCACACGTTCGTGGGACCTGTGAGAGAGCGTGCCCTGTGGCTGACGTACCTGCCGATCTTGCCGCAGTGTGGCCACGAGTACTGGAACAACTTCTGGGTGAGGGCCGAGGCCAGGGGGTCGAGGTCAAGGACGAGCGCTGGATCAGACGCTGCCAGCCGCTCGCGCTGGTCGCGGACACCGCTCTGCTCGCCGTTCCGAACGAGTTCGCGAAGGGCGTACTCGAGGGCCGGCTCGCGCCGATCGTCAGCGAGACCCTGAGCCGGGAGTGCGGCCGCCCGATCCGGATCGCGATCACCGTGGACAGCTCCGTCGGTGAGACGCCCGCGCCGCCGGTCCAGTCACGCTTCGAGGAGCCCGAGCTCCCCTCGGGCCCGGGACAGAGCCGCGACTCCTACGACGGCAGGGACACGTACGACGGCGGGCGGGACGTGCGCGGTCCGTACGACAGCCAGAGTGCTTACGACCATCAGAACTCGTACGACGGCCAGAGCCGCGACCCGTACGAGAGCTACGGCCGCCATCGCGCCGACGACCGGGGCGCCGGCGGTGCGGGCGACCAGCTGCCGCCGCCGCGCGCGGACCAGCTTCCCTCCGGTCGCGGTGACCAGCTCCCGACCGCGCGCCCCGCGTACCCGTCGGAGTACCAGCGGCCCGAGCCGGGCGCCTGGCCCCGGCCGTCGCAGGACGACTACGGCTGGCAGCAGCAGCGGCTCGGCTTCCCGGAGCGGGACCCGTACGCGTCGCCGTCGTCGGACTACCGTTCGCAGTCGATGGAGCGGCCGCCGTACGACCAGCGCCCGGAGTACGACTCGCCGCGCGGTGACTACGACCGGCCGGGCGTCGACTACGACCAGCGGCCGGACCGGCGTGAGCTTCCCGAGCCGTCGCCGGGGGGGCCTGGCGCGCACCGGGGCGGTCCGGTCGGCGGTGCGCCCGGTCCGCTGGCCGCGCAGCCGGCGCCCGCGACCGGTCCGGGCGAGCCCACGGCCCGCCTGAACCCCAAGTACCTCTTCGACACGTTCGTCATCGGCGCCTCGAACCGCTTCGCGCACGCCGCCGCGGTGGCGGTCGCCGAGGCGCCGGCGAAGGCGTACAACCCTCTCTTCATCTACGGGGAGTCCGGCCTCGGCAAGACGCACCTGCTGCACGCGATCGGGCACTACGCGCGCAGCCTCTACCCGGGCACGCGGGTGCGGTACGTGAGCTCGGAGGAGTTCACCAACGAGTTCATCAACTCCATCCGCGACGGCAAGGGCGACAGCTTCCGCAAGCGCTACCGCGAGATGGACATCCTGCTCGTCGACGACATCCAGTTCCTGGCGGACAAGGAGTCGACGCAGGAGGAGTTCTTCCACACGTTCAACACGCTCCACAACGCGAACAAGCAGATCGTGCTCTCCAGCGACCGGCCGCCGAAGCAGCTGGTCACGCTGGAGGACCGGCTGCGGAACCGCTTCGAGTGGGGGCTGATCACCGACGTCCAGCCGCCCGAGCTGGAGACGCGTATCGCGATCCTCCGCAAGAAGGCGGTGCAGGAGCAGCTCAACGCCCCACCGGAGGTGCTGGAGTTCATCGCCTCGCGGATCTCGCGCAACATCCGCGAGCTGGAGGGCGCGCTGATCCGGGTGACGGCGTTCGCGTCGCTCAACCGGCAGCCGGTGGACCTCGGGCTGACGGAGATCGTCCTCAAGGATCTGATCCCTGGTGGGGAGAACGCGTCCCCCGAGATCACCGCGACGGCGATCATGGCGGCGACGGCCGACTACTTCGGGCTCACGGTCGAGGATCTGTGCGGCACCTCACGCGGCCGTGCCCTGGTGACCGCCCGGCAGATCGCCATGTATCTGTGCCGTGAGCTGACCGATCTGTCGCTGCCGAAGATCGGCGCGCAGTTCGGCAACCGGGACCACACGACCGTGATGCACGCCGACCGCAAGATCCGCGCGCTGATGGCCGAGCGCCGCTCCATCTACAACCAGGTCACCGAGCTGACGAACCGCATCAAGAACGGCTGAGGCCCAGGCCCTGCCATCCGCCGAGGGCGCCCCGGGACGCGTTCCCGAGGGCGCCCTTCGGCGTTTCTGCGGGCCGTTCTCAGCGTTCCCAGGAGCCTGGTTCGTCCGTCCCAGGAGCCTGGTTCGTCCGTCCCAGGGGCCGGGTTCGTTCCTTCCCTGGAGCCGGGTTCGACCTTCCCAGGAGCCCGGTTCGTCATCCTCAGGAGCCCGTCAGGAGCTTCCCCATGCCCTTCCCCGAGGCTTCCGACCCTTCCCGAGGCCCTTCCGCGAGGCTCCCCGAGCCTCCGCAGGGGCTCCGCGGAGGGCGTCCCGCGTCATCGAGTCGTCAGCCGGTGTTCGAATACCTGCCGCGTTACGGCCGTCCTCCACAGATTCGGGGACTTTCTCCCGTCCACACCCTGGGGACCGGGAAGTTATGCAGATCATGTCCACAGGGCAGCCCTGTAAGGGATCATCAGGCCAGGTCAACACCCTGTGGATTGGTGGACGAACGATCTCCACAGACTGTGGACGAAGCGAAGATCCACAGACTGTGGACAGAGTTGTCCACCGGCAACCCACAGCCTGTGGCCGGTTGTCCCCAGCGATCCCCAGCTTCTCCACATGCCTGTCCACTGTTCGGCAAGGAAACCGCCCTTCTCACCGCGTCGAGTGAAAGGCGTCACACGAAGTTGCCTGGCTGGGCTGTGGGAAAGACGGGTAAACCTGGGGACACGGTTGGGGAGAAGTGCCGTCCGGCTGTGCACGGTGTGTGCAGAACTTTCTGTTCTCCACAGACAGGCGTGGTTGTCCACCGCCTCCACCCACAGGGTCAGTGGACAAAATCTCCCGCCTGAGCTGCGCAAACGCGGTTATCCACGGTTTCCACAGGCCCTACTACTACTCCCAACTAGAGAGAGCTGGGAATTCGTTTCGAAGAGGGCTCTGTGCACAACTCGCTCTCGGCTGCCCGACCGCGCCTCGTCACGACTTGACCCCGGAAGGCTCCGAGTGTCAGTGGCGTGCGTCAGACTGGTCCCCGGTGTCCTTCCCCTCACAGGAGCCAGCGACACCGCGACAGACGACGAAGCCAGGCAGGCCGAGAAGCGCCGGCAACAGCAGGAGGCGGCAACAGTGAAGATCCGGGTGGAACGCGACGTACTCGCGGAGGCCGTGGCCTGGGCGGCGCGCAGCCTCCCGGCCCGTCCGCCGGCGCCTGTCCTCGCCGGCCTCCTTCTGAAGGCCGAGGAAGGCCAGCTGAGCCTGTCCAGCTTCGACTACGAGGTCTCCGCGCGGGTGTCCGTGGAGGCGGAGGTCGAGGAGGAGGGCACCGTCCTCGTCTCGGGCCGTCTCCTCGCGGACATCTGCCGCGCCCTCCCCAACCGCCCGGTGGAGATTTCCACAGACGGTGTACGGGCGACGGTGGTCTGCGGCTCCTCGCGGTTCACCCTCCACACACTGCCTGTGGAGGAATACCCGTCCCTGCCGCAGATGCCGAACGCCACGGGCACCGTCCCCGGCGAGGTCTTCGCTTCCGCCGCCGCCCAGGTGGCCATCGCCGCCGGGCGTGACGACACGCTGCCCGTCCTCACCGGTGTGCGCATCGAGATCGAGGGCGACACGGTCACGCTGGCCTCCACCGACCGCTACCGTTTCGCGGTCCGCGAGTTCCTGTGGAAGCCGGAGAACCCGGACGCCTCCGCGGTCGCCCTGGTGCCCGCCAAGACGCTCCTGGACACCGCCAAGGCGCTCACGAGCGGCGACAGCGTCATCCTGGCGCTCTCCGGCTCGGGGTCCGGCGAGGGCCTGATCGGTTTCGAGGGCGCCGGACGCCGGACGACCACCCGTCTCCTCGAGGGGGACCTGCCGAAGTACCGCACGCTGTTCCCGACCGAGTTCAACAGCGTGGCCGTGATCGAGACCGCCCCCTTCGTGGAGGCCGTCAAGCGTGTGGCCCTGGTCGCCGAGCGGAACACCCCGGTGAGGCTCAGCTTCGAGCAGGGCGTGCTGACCCTGGAGGCCGGCTCCAGCGACGACGCACAGGCTGTGGAAAGGGTCGACGCCCAGCTGGAGGGCGACGACATCTCGATCGCCTTCAACCCGACGTTCCTGCTGGACGGCCTGAGCGCCATCGACTCCCCGGTCGCCCAGCTGTCCTTCACGACGTCCACCAAGCCCGCGCTGCTCAGCGGCAAGCCGGCGGTGGACGCGGAGGCGGACGAGGCCTACAAGTACCTGATCATGCCGGTGCGACTCAGCGGCTGACCCGTCGAGCGGCCGCCGGTGCCGCTCACGGGCGGCCGGAGGCCGTCCACAGCGCTGCGGGGCCCGGTGGATCACCGGGCCCTCGGTGTGAAAGCGCAGGTCGTGGCGTACCTATGAGCGGGTATGCCCACAGATGTGCGTGAGCGTCCGGGTTTAGGCTCGGGCATGGGTACGCAGTGCCCTCATGCCACGTCGCAACCTAAGGAACAACTGATGGAGCTCGGTCTCGTCGGCCTCGGCAAGATGGGCGGCAACATGCGCGAGCGGATACGCCGCGCGGGCCACACCGTCATCGGATACGACCGGAACCCGGATCTCGCCGATGTCCACAGCCTCGAAGAGCTTGTGGGCAAGCTCGAGGCCCCCCGCGTCGTGTGGGTGATGGTCCCGGCCGGGGCCCCCACCCAGTCGACCATCGACGAACTGGCCGAGCTGCTGGAACCGGGCGACGTCGTCGTGGACGGCGGCAATTCGCGCTGGACCGACGACGAGAAGCACGCCGAGGAGCTGGCGGCCAAGGGCATCGGCTTCGTCGACTGCGGTGTCTCCGGCGGCGTCTGGGGCCTGGAGAACGGCTACGCGCTGATGTACGGCGGCGACGCGGAGAACGTGGCCAAGGTCCAGCCGGTCTTCGACGCGCTGAAGCCCGAGGGCGACTCCGGCGCGGTGCACGCCGGCAAGGTCGGCGCCGGGCACTTCGCGAAGATGGTCCACAACGGCATCGAGTACGCGATGATGCAGGCGTACGCCGAGGGCTGGGAGCTGCTGGAGAAGGTCGACTCCGTCACGGACGTCCGTGAGGTCTTCCGCTCCTGGCAGGAGGGCACGGTCATCCGCTCCTGGCTGCTCGACCTGGCCGTGAACGCCCTGGACGAGGACGAGCACCTGGACGGGCTCCGCGGGTACGCGCAGGACTCGGGCGAGGGCCGCTGGACCGTGGAGGCCGCCATCGACCACGCCGTGCCGCTGCCCGCGATCACGGCCTCCCTCTTCGCGCGGTTCGCGTCGCGCCAGGAGGACTCCCCGCAGATGAAGATGATCGCGGCGCTGCGGAACCAGTTCGGCGGCCACGCGGTCGAGAAGAAGTAACCCGCGCCCCAAGGCCCGCAGAGGGCACGAACACCACTACGGTCGACGAGAAGTCATCCACAGGACCGCACCGCGGTCCACAACTCTGGGGGAGGTCGGCACCCGACCATGCACGTCACGCATCTGTCGCTGGCCGACTTCCGCTCGTACGCCCGGGTCGAGGTCCCGCTCGACCCGGGCGTCACCGCGTTCGTCGGCCCCAACGGACAGGGCAAGACGAACCTGGTCGAGGCCGTCGGCTACCTGGCGACCCTCGGCAGTCACCGCGTGTCCTCCGACGCGCCCCTGGTCCGCATGGGAGCCGACCGTGC
The DNA here is from genome assembly GCF_023516595.1 of Streptomyces neyagawaensis. Classification (GTDB taxonomy): domain Bacteria; phylum Actinomycetota; class Actinomycetes; order Streptomycetales; family Streptomycetaceae; genus Streptomyces; species Streptomyces neyagawaensis. The sequence continues at coordinate 136,986 of NZ_JAMGBG010000034.1, forward strand.
GGTCATCCGGGCCCAGGTGCGGCAGGGTGAGCGGCAGCAGCTGGTCGAGCTGGAGCTGAACCCCGGCAAGGCCAACCGCGCCCGTATCAACAGATCGTCGCAGGTCAAGCCGCGTGATGTGCTCGGCATCGTACGGACCGTGCTGTTCGCGCCGGAGGACCTCGCCCTGGTGAAGGGCGACCCCGGTGAGCGGCGGCGCTTCCTCGACGAGCTGATCACCGCGCGGGCGCCCCGCATGGCGGGTGTGCGCTCCGACTACGAGCGGGTCCTCAAGCAGCGCAACACCCTCCTCAAGACGGCCGCCCTGGCCCGCCGCCACGGCGGCCGCAGCATGGACCTGTCCACGCTCGACGTCTGGGACCAGCACCTCGCGCGCGTGGGCGCCGACCTGCTCGCCCAGCGCCAGGACCTGGTCGCAGCGATCCAGCCGCTGGCCGACAAGGCGTACGAGCAGCTGGCCCCCGGCGGCGGCCCCATCGGCCTGGAGTACAAACCGTCCTCTCCGGGGATCGTCGGCCACGCGCGCGAGGAGCTGTACGAGCAGCTGATCGCCGCCGTCGCCGAAGTCCGCAAGCAGGAGATCGAGCGGGGCGTCACCCTCGTGGGCCCCCATCGGGACGACCTGGTTCTCAAACTCGGTCAGTTGCCCGCCAAGGGATACGCCTCCCACGGGGAGTCCTGGTCCTACGCCCTGGCGCTGCGCCTCGCCTCCTACGACCTGCTGCGGGCCGAGGGCAACGAACCGGTGCTGATCCTCGACGACGTCTTCGCCGAGCTGGACGCGCGACGGCGGGAGCGGCTGGCCGAGCTGGTCGCCCCGGGCGAGCAGGTCCTGGTGACCGCCGCGGTCGACGACGACGTGCCCGGCGTACTGACGGGGACGCGGTTCGCCGTGTCCGACGGGGCGGTGGAACGCGTATGAGCGGATCCGAGGGAAGCCCGAAGACTCCCGAGCCGTCCGGTGTGGACCTCGCGCGCGTGGCGCTGCGCGCCGCCAAGGAGGCCGCACGCGCGCGTGGGGACGCGGCGCAGCAGAAGAGCCAGGCGCGGCGCGGTGGCGGTTTGCGCTCCGGCGCCCGCCGAGACGGCCGGGACCCGATGGCCCTCGGCTCCGCCATCAACCGGCTGATCACCGAGCGGGGCTGGGAGACGCCGGCCGCCGTCGGCGGGGTGATGGGCCGCTGGCCGCAGATCGTCGGCGAGGACCTGGCCCGGCGCTGCGTTCCCGAGCGGTACGACGAGGACGAGCGGGTCCTGCACGTGCGGTGCGATTCCACGGCCTGGGCGACGAACCTGCGCCTGCTCGCCCCGCAGCTGGTCGCCCGGCTCAACGAGGACCTCGGCCACGGCACCGTACGGCTGCTCAAGGTCCACGGACCCGGTGGTTCCGCCCACCGCTACGGCCCGCTGCGGGCCCCGGGAAGCACCGGTCCCGGCGATACCTACGGGTGACCGTAGTCACATTTTGACGCTCTCCCGGAAGCCGCCGGCTGCCCGGTCGCACCCCCCTGTGATCCCGCGTGCACGGTCGCGTGCGGATGCGAACTCCTACCTGACCCGGGGGTAGCAAAGGGTTGACACCCGGAAGCGCTGAGTGCCTCCGTGAGCCTCTTGGAGCCCCGCTCCGCATATGGGGAGTCGGGAAGGACCGGTTGAGGGCGGCACATGCGGACTCAGGTACCGGCAAACCCCCATCACTGTCGGCGCTACCGGTAGACTGGGAGCGAAACCCGCCCCATTCGTGGGGACCGCTTCGGAAACACTGTGCAACGCTGACAAAGGCTTCCACCGCAACATGCCGCAGCCGCTCCGGCAAACCCGCCGGGAGTCTGGCTTGTGCTGTGCCAGAAAGGGCGCTTCGTGGCCGATTCCGGCAACCCCAACGAGAACATCCCGTCCACCGAGGCCCTGGCCGGAACGGCCGAGGCCTCATCCTCGGCGTACGACGCCAGCGCCATCACCGTCCTCGAAGGGCTGGACGCGGTCCGCAAGCGGCCCGGCATGTACATCGGCTCGACCGGTGAGCGTGGCCTGCACCACCTGGTGCAGGAGGTCGTCGACAACTCCGTCGACGAGGCCCTGGCCGGGTACGCCGACACGATCGACGTGACGATCCTGCCCGACGGCGGCGTGCGCGTCGTGGACAACGGCCGAGGCATCCCCGTGGGTATCGTCCCGTCGGAGGGCAAGCCGGCCGTCGAGGTCGTGCTGACCGTCCTGCACGCGGGCGGCAAGTTCGGCGGCGGAGGCTACGCGGTCTCCGGCGGTCTGCACGGCGTGGGCGTCTCCGTCGTGAACGCCCTGTCGACCAAGGTCGCCGTCGAGGTCAAGACCGACGGCCACCGGTGGACGCAGGACTACAAGCTCGGCGTCCCGACGGCCCCGCTGGCCAAGCACGAGGCCACGCAGGAGCACGGCACCTCGGTGACGTTCTGGGCCGACCCGGACATCTTCGAGACCACCGACTACTCCTTCGAGACGCTCTCGCGGCGCTTCCAGGAGATGGCGTTCCTCAACAAGGGTTTGACGATCAAACTCACTGACGAGCGCGAGTCCGCGAAGGCCACCGCGGGTGCGGACGAGGCCGGCGAGGACGAGAAGCACGAGGTCAAGACGGTCACGTACCACTACGAGGGCGGCATCGTCGACTTCGTGAAGCACCTCAACTCCCGCAAGGGCGACGTGGTGCACCCCTCTGTCATCGACTTCGAGGCGGAGGACAAGGAGAGGCACCTCTCCGTCGAGATCGCGATGCAGTGGAACAGCGGTTACAGCGAGGGGGTGTACTCCTTCGCCAACATCATCCACACGCATGAGGGCGGCACCCACGAGGAGGGCTTCCGCGCGGCGCTCACCGGTCTGATCAACCGCTACGCGCGCGACAAGAAGCTGCTGCGGGAGAAGGACGACAACCTCACGGGTGACGACATCCGCGAGGGTCTGACGGCGATCATCTCGATCAAGCTGAGCGAGCCGCAGTTCGAGGGCCAGACCAAGACCAAGCTGGGCAACACGGAGGCGAAGACCTTCGTGCAGAAGGTCGTGCACGAGCACCTCACCGACTGGCTGGACCGCAACCCGAACGAGGCCGCGGACATCATCCGCAAGTCGATCCAGGCGGCCACCGCGCGCGTGGCGGCCCGCAAGGCCCGTGACCTCACCCGTCGCAAGGGCCTGCTGGAGACGGCGTCCCTGCCGGGCAAGCTGAGCGACTGCCAGTCGAACGACCCCACCAAGTGCGAGATCTTCATCGTCGAGGGTGACTCCGCCGGCGGCTCGGCCAAGTCCGGCCGCAACCCGCAGTACCAGGCGATCCTCCCGATCCGCGGCAAGATCCTCAACGTCGAGAAGGCGCGGATCGACAAGATCCTGCAGAACCAGGAGATCCAGGCGCTGATCTCCGCCTTCGGCACCGGGGTCCACGAGGACTTCGACATCGAGAAGCTGCGCTATCACAAGATCATCCTGATGGCGGACGCCGACGTCGACGGCCAGCACATCAACACCCTGCTGCTGACCTTCCTCTTCCGCTTCATGCGCCCGCTGGTCGAGGCCGGGCACGTCTTCCTGTCGCGTCCGCCGCTCTACAAGATCAAGTGGGGCCGGGACGACTTCGAGTACGCCTACTCGGACCGTGAGCGCGACGCCCTGATCGAGCTCGGCCGGCAGAACGGCAAGCGGATCAAGGAAGACTCGATCCAGCGCTTCAAGGGTCTCGGCGAGATGAACGCCGAGGAGCTGCGCATCACGACCATGGACCAGGACCACCGTGTCCTCGGCCAGGTCACGCTCGACGACGCCGCCCAGGCCGACGAGCTGTTCTCGGTGCTCATGGGCGAGGACGTCGAGGCCCGGCGCCAGTTCATCCAGCGCAACGCCAAGGACGTCCGCTTCCTCGACATCTGAGTCGGTCTCAGCTGACCGCACCAGGAAGGATCCCCACCAGCAATGGCCGACGAGATCACCCCCGTCACGCCTGACCCCACCGAGGGCGAGACCACCGTGCGCATCGAGCCCGTCGGGCTCGAGACGGAGATGCAGCGCTCGTACCTGGACTACGCGATGTCCGTCATCGTGTCCCGCGCGCTGCCCGACGTACGCGACGGTCTCAAGCCCGTCCACCGCCGTGTCCTGTACGCCATGTACGACGGCGGCTACCGGCCCGAGAAGGGCTTCTACAAGTGCGCCCGTGTCGTCGGTGACGTCATGGGCAACTACCACCCCCACGGCGACTCCTCGATCTACGACGCGCTGGTCCGCCTCGCACAGCCGTGGTCGATGCGCATGCCGCTGGTGGACTCCAACGGCAACTTCGGCTCTCCGGGCAACGACCCGGCGGCGGCCATGCGCTACACCGAGTGCAAGATGGCGCCGCTGTCGATGGAGATGGTCCGTGACATCGACGAGGAGACCGTCGACTTCACGGACAACTACGACGGCCGCTCCCAGGAGCCGACCGTCCTGCCGGCCCGCTTCCCGAACCTGCTGATCAACGGCTCGGCCGGTATCGCGGTCGGCATGGCCACCAACATCCCGCCGCACAACCTCCGCGAGGTCGCGGCCGGCGCGCAGTGGTACCTGGAGAACCCGGAGGCCTCCCACGAGGAGCTCCTGGACGCCCTGATCGAGCGCATCAAGGGCCCCGACTTCCCGACCGGCGCCCTGGTCGTCGGCCGCAAGGGCATCGAGGAGGCGTACCGCACGGGCCGCGGCTCCATCACGATGCGCGCGGTCGTCGAGGTCGAGGAGATCCAGAACCGCCAGTGCCTGGTGGTCACCGAACTGCCGTACCAGGTCAACCCGGACAACCTCGCGCAGAAGATCGCCGACCTCGTCAAGGACGGCAAGATCGGCGGCATCGCCGACGTCCGCGACGAGACGTCCTCCCGTACGGGCCAGCGCCTGGTCATCGTGCTGAAGCGGGACGCGGTCGCCAAGGTCGTGCTGAACAACCTGTACAAGCACACCGACCTGCAGACGAACTTCGGCGCCAACATGCTGGCGCTGGTCGACGGCGTGCCCCGCACGCTCTCCCTGGACGCGTTCATCCGCCACTGGGTGACGCACCAGATCGAGGTCATCGTCCGCCGTACGCGCTTCCGGCTGCGCAAGGCCGAGGAGCGCGCGCACATCCTGCGCGGTCTGCTGAAGGCCCTGGACGCCATCGACGAGGTCATCGCGCTGATCCGGCGCAGCGACACCGTCGACATCGCGCGCACCGGTCTGATGGACCTCCTGGAGATCGACGAGATCCAGGCCAACGCCATCCTCGAGATGCAGCTGCGCCGGCTGGCCGCCCTGGAGCGTCAGAAGATCCTCCAGGAGCACGCCGAACTCCAGGCGAAGATCAACGAGTACAACGAGATCCTCGCCTCGCCGGTCCGTCAGCGCGGGATCGTCAGCGCCGAACTCGCCGCGATCGTCGAGAAGTACGGCGACGACCGCAAGACGATGCTGGTCCCCTACGACGGCGACATGTCCATCGAGGACCTCATCGCCGAGGAGGACATCGTCGTCACGGTCACCCGCGGCGGCTACGTCAAGCGCACCAAGGCCGACGACTACCGGGCGCAGAAGCGCGGCGGCAAGGGCGTGCGCGGCGCGAAGCTCAAGGAAGACGACATCGTCGACCACTTCTTCGTGTCCACGACCCACCACTGGCTGCTGTTCTTCACCAACAAGGGCCGTGTGTACCGGGCCAAGGCCTACGAGCTGCCGGACGCGGGACGTGACGCGCGTGGACAGCACGTCGCCAACCTGCTGGCCTTCCAGCCGGACGAGGCGATCGCGGAGATCCTCGCGATCCGCGACTACGAGGCCACGCCGTACCTGGTGCTCGCCACCAAGGGCGGTCTTGTGAAGAAGACGCCTCTGAAGGATTACGATTCGCCCCGTTCCGGCGGCGTCATTGCGATCAACCTCCGTGAGAAGGAGGACGGTTCCGATGACGAACTGATCGGAGCCGAACTCGTATCGGCAGAGGATGACATCCTTCTGATCAGCAAGAAGGCACAGTCGATCCGCTTCACGGCGACCGACGACGCGCTGCGGCCCATGGGCCGTGCGACCTCGGGTGTCAAGGGCATGAGTTTCCGTGAGGGAGACGAGCTGCTCTCGATGAATGTTGTTCGACCCGGTACGTTCGTGTTCACTGCCACAGACGGCGGGTACGCGAAGCGGACCGCCGTCGACGAGTACCGCGTTCAGGGTCGCGGCGGCCTCGGCATCAAGGCCGCCAAGATCGTGGAGGACCGCGGTTCGCTCGTCGGCGCGCTGGTGGTCGAGGAGACCGATGAGATCCTCGCCATCACGCTGTCGGGCGGTGTGATTCGTACGCGGGTCAATGAGATCAGGGAAACCGGCCGTGACACCATGGGCGTCCAACTGATCAACCTGGGCAAGCGCGATGCCGTGGTCGGTATCGCCCGTAACGCCGAGGCGGGACGCGAGGCGGAGGAAGTCGACGGCGAGGACGCCGTCGACGAGACCGCCGAGGGCGTCGCGACGATCGGCACGGACGAGGGTGAGGCGCCCTCGGCCGAGTAGGCACGAGGAGTGAGTCAGCGTGAGCGGAGCCACGGGCGCCGGATCGTCCGGTAGTTCGTCCGGCACTTCGACCGGTGCGGAAACGGACGGCGGCGGCCGTGGCTCCGCCGCGCGTGCGATGGACACGCACACGACGCAACTGAAGGCGATCAAGCCGAACCCGACCGATTCGGCTTCGCCCTCACCCTCGTCCGAGAAGCATGGATCGCAGGGGGGAACTGTGACGGACACAAGGGGGGCGCAGGCGAAGCCGCCCGCGCCGGGGACCCCGCCCACGGCGCCGGGCGGGCGCCAGACGCCGGCGCAGCCCCAGCCGCAGGCGCACGCCCAGCCGTCGGCGCAGGCCGCGGGCTCGGCGCTGCCCGGCGAGCGCGGTCCGCAGCAGCAGACGGGGCCGTACCACCCGCCGCAGGCGTACCAGGCGGCGCCTGGCGAGAGTGCCTCGCGCAAGCCGCGTCCGGGGGCCGGCACGGTGCCGCGTACCCGCAAGGCGCGGCTTCGGGTGGCCAAGGCCGACCCGTGGTCGGTGATGAAGGTGAGCTTCCTGCTCTCCATCGCCCTCGGCATCTGCACGATCGTCGCGGCCGCGGTGCTGTGGATGGTCATGAACGCGATGGGCGTCTTCTCCACGGTCGGCGCGACCATCTCCGAGGCCACCGGCTCGAACGAGTCCAACGGCTTCGATCTTCAGTCGTTCCTGTCGCTGCCCAACGTGCTGATCTTCACGACGATCATCGCGGTCATCGACGTCGTCCTCGCCACCGCCCTCGCGACGCTCGGCGCGTTCATCTACAACCTCTCCGCGGGCTTCGTCGGTGGCATCGAGCTGACGCTGGCCGAGGACGAGTAGACGTGTAGGGGCGACGGCGCCCTGAGACGGAGCCCTCTGCGGGGTGTCCCACCGCTTCGCGGTCCCTCCCCGGGTATCGATTTTGGGACTGCCCACGTCGTGCGCTAATCTTCAGGAGTCAGCGCGCGGGACACACACCGCAGAGCGCGGCGGGGCTATAGCTCAGTTGGTTAGAGCGCATCCCTGATAAGGATGAGGCCACAGGTTCAAATCCTGTTAGCCCCACAGCGGCATAGCGCCAGGTGAGAAGCCCGGTAGACCATCAGCGTCTACCGGGCTTCTACATTTGATGATCTTGGTTTCCCGCTACTCTCCCGTAACGTCGTCGACTTGGGGTCTACCCTTGCGGCACGCAGTGAGCCCCCTGCCAGTAGGCGCGGCAGGGGGCTCCACTGTGTCCGGCCGCATGCCTCCCGAGCTCGTGGCCGGACACCGACGACGCGCTCACGGAGCTGTGGACCCGCCGTCGGTGTCCAAAAAATTTGGACACTACGAATATGACAGGCTCCGAGCGAGGTGTCCATAATTTTTGGACAGCTCTTGGCCTAGGGCTGGCATTGTGTGACCGAAAGCTTGGACACTATGGCTACCGGGAGCCCTGAGCGGCGCTCGACGCGTACCGGAGAGCGACCCCCACCGTGAGCACCGGGAGATGAGGAACCATGGCGCCTGAGACGCCCCAGGAGCGTACAGAGCTGGCAGACCTGGTCGCCGCACGCATTGCCGACCTCGGACTCAGCTACCGCCGCCTGGCGGACCTCTGCGTCGACCCGGAGGCCCTAACCGAGGAAGAGGCGCGGCCCTGGGCGCGCAGCACCCTGGAGAACCTCATCAAGGGGCGCCGCATCACCGCCCCCACGCTGCCCATGCTCAGGGCCCTCGCCGCGGGCCTGCAACTGCACCTCGGCCAGATCCAGGAGGCCGCCGGCGCCCAGTTCCTCGGCATCGACAGCGTATGGAGCCAGGACGGCCAGGCCCGCGCGCTCGTCATCGGCTTCCGCGAGATGAGCCCCGAGGACCAAGCGAAGGTCCTGGCGCTCATCGAGGAGAAGACCCAACTTCGGCGCGACTGAATCCAACCCCAACACCGGCCCGCCAGTGTGCACTTGACGCGGGGTCATTACTTACCGTGCATCAAGGGGTGGCTGAAAGTCGCCGTCGCGGGCATGATGGGCGTTCGCCTGGGAAGCGCTTGCCGATAGAATAACTCCGTGCTGCCCGCCCTGTCCCCGGGACGAGCAGCCGGGACCGTGGGGGCTCCATGTCGAACCAGCAGTCAGTGATCTACATCCTCGGAGTGCCGGACAGCGCCTCGCCCGGGCAGCTCATCCACATCGAGGAGCATCCCGAGGCGCTCGCCGCCGTCTACATCAACCCGCTCGAGATGCGGAACGCCGCGGTATGGGACGTGAACTGGCTCACGCGCCACCAGATGGGCCATGGGCTGTGGCAGCAGAACTGGGGCGACGACTCACACGAGGGCCGCGTCCACGAGCCGCCCCGCGGCCTGGACCTGGCCGTCGCCCGCTGGGAGCTCGTCGCCCGCGACAGGCTCCCGGACGACGTGCACGTCTTCCCTGTAGAGCACGAAGGGCGCTTCATCTGGTACATCCGCTCGGGCTACGCCACGCAGGCGCTCTGCGACGCTGTGAACGCGGCCTTCGACCGGATCGTGGGTGACGCCCTGTGGGTGCAGCGCTGGTACGACCGCAACCGATTCGGCATTGACGTTCCCGACCTGCCGCTCCTCCCCGCCGCAGAAGTGGAGCTGCCGCTCTCGGCACGGTGAGCAGTTCGGTGCCCGAGCAGGGTGATGACTGTTCGTGATCCTGTGTAGCTTTCGCGTACACGCGTCTACTGGATGTAGATCGATCGCTGCTGTGGGTACAGTGCAGGTAGGGGAGATGGACGTGGTCATTCCGTCCATCTGACGCACAGCCCCGAGCAAGCCCGGCTGGGATGCTCGGGAGGCTCCCGGCCGGAAGGGGCGCCCCTCGCCGCATCAGTCGGCGAGGGGCGTCATGCTGCACACAGTAAACCGCCCCGCCCTCCAATACGGAGGACGGGGCGGCGGCGCTCAGCCAGACGGGCTGAACGCCTTGCGGAGCCGTGGACGCACATCACACCGCCCCGCCTTCCGGGCCGCCCGACGCGGCGGCCGGCCCGGGGCCTTGATGAGTGACCGCCCGAACCTGACGAACGGGCGGCCACCCCTCCACTCGGAGCCGGCACGGGGGTCGACCGGCAGCCGAGGTCTACGCGGCAGCGTCACGCCGCCGCACGTACGCCGCCCACAGGCCCTTGGCCGTCGCGCAGCGGATCTCGCCGTACTCGCAGTCCTCGCAGAGCATCGAGTGGTCCATGAACGCCTGGTAGCGGGCGTACGTCCCCGACGGCGCGACCGCCTGGAGGTACCCGGGCCCGCCGCTGCCCCTCTCACGGGGCTGCCACTGGACGCCGCTCACCGCCGCTTCCTCCTCCTTGGCGCCTCCTCCGGCTCGGCAGCCGGCTGCTCGTGAGGATGGCGGCGCATCTCGATCTCGCACGTCGTGGCCTGCGAGATGTTGTCCTGTGCCTCGGCCTCAGCCCGCTGCCGGTCCAGTGCCTCACACACATCGCACCCCGGCGCCGGGCGCGGTGGACGGGTCGGGTCAGGCAGGTAGATGGGCGGTTCGTCGGTCGTCTGCTGTCTCATCCGAGGTCCTCCATCGCAGGGCTCCACGGGCCGAAGGCGGCACCGAGTAGCGCAGGGTCGGTCAACAGGCCGGAGCCGTCCGGCGGGCGCAGCCACACCCGGCCCCGCACCCCGTACAGCACCGGCGGACAGGCCAGGGCCCAGCCCGCAGGCCGTACGGTGAGCTGCGTGACGTCGCCCAGCTCGTCACCGAGGTCCGCGGGCAGCAGCCACGAGGCGACGCAGGTGGAGACGTCGGCGAGGACGGGTCTGCTGTGGTCCCGTGTTCGCCGCATCACGTCCATCGCCAGAGCGAGCGGCGCCTGAGCTACCCGCCAGTGCTCGCCCGTCGGGAACGACGCCAGCTCCTCCTCGTCCCAGAGCATCTGCGCCGCAGCAGGGTCGGGGGCGCAGGAGAGGAGCCAGTCCTGTCCGGCCTGCCGCAGACTCTCCATCCTCGACGTCGTCTTCATGCCGCCGGGCTCTTCCCTCGAAGTGCACCAGCCAGGCGCATGGCCACGTCCGCGCGCACCCGCCCGAGGTCCACGAGCCGGAGATCGGGCGCCGTGTGCTCCACCGCAAGGGAAGGGAACACGATTCCCGCCTGCCCGAGGGCCTCCCTCAGCGACTCCACAGCCGCGTACGGGTCGATGTCTGGCAACTCGCGTGCTTCGACCATGAACAGCACGCTATGGAGGGGGTGTTGACAGGCGCCAGACGATGTTCTCGAATGTTCTCACTGTCCCGTTGAATGTTCGCGTGTGGTCTCACGAAGGCACGGCTGCCTAGTAGTAAGCGCCATCGGGCCTGGTGATGCTGAAGGCGACACTCACCCCTCGGTACCAAGGGAGCGACCATGGCACGACGGCTGCGATTCAACGGCACCGACAGCAAGAACGGCGCTTGCCCGGCCCTTCACGAGGACCTCGACAGCGGCGAATTCATCGTCCAGGGCCGCCCCGTCACGGCGCCGGACGATCTCCGGCAGCTCCAGCACTTCGGCCTCGACGACGCCGCGGTCGTCGTGCCGCGCGAACTGCTCGTCAATCACGGCCCCAAGGAGATGGAGCGCGTGCCCAAGCTGATCAGCCTGGCCGAGTTCGGCCAGCTGTTCCATCACTTCGACCACTCGGCCTGGCACCTGGAGACCCGGCGCGGTTACGCCTCCGACCGCGACGACGAGGGCTACGCCCAGTTCCTCGCCACAGGCCAGGCCCCGATGGACCTCGACAGCGACTGGTGCCAGAACATCCGCAGGCAGACCGAGGCCGGGAAGTACGTCGGGCGCGTGCGCGTCGTCGACAGCCCACCGACCGAGGGCCAGCTGTTCCTCCTGTCGTACGCCCGGTGCAACGCGGCCACCGGCGAGGACGCTCGGAACCTGTGGCGGGAGGCCGCCGAGCGAGCCCACCTGCCAGCCGAGGATTTCTGGATCTTCGACAGCCGCCTCGTGGCCATCCTCCGCTTCGACGACGAGGACGTCTTCCACGACGTCGAGATCATCACGGAGCCCGCCGAGGTGCTGCGGTACTGCCAGGTCCGCGACGCGGCCGTCCACGCCTCCGTCCCGTACGACACATTCGCCGCCCAGCTCGACGCGAAGGGCTGACCCACCGCCGGTGAGCACGGACTACCAGCAGGCCAGGGAGGCGCTCGGCATGCGCCTGCGCGAACTGCGCCTGTCCGCCCCCGGCGGCCGCCTCACCGGCACCGTGCTCGCCGAGCGACTCGGCTGGCCGCACTCCAAGGTGTACAAGCTGGAGGGCGGCCGACAGACCGCCACGAGCGACGACCTGCGGGCCTGGGCGGACGCCGTCGGCCAGCCGGACACCTTCGAGGAACTGGCCGCCCGGCTCCAGGGCTTCGAGTCCCACATCAGGTCCTGGCGCCGCCAGCTCGCCGCCGGCCACCTGCCGGTCCAGGACAGCTGGAACCTCGAAGTCGACCGGTCCCGGGTCATCTACGCATGGGAGGAGTCCGTCGTCCCCGGCATGCTCCAGACGGCCGACTACGCGCGGCACATGTTCCTGCGGTACGCCGACCTCCAGGGCCTCCAAGGTCCCAAGCGCGACACCGACGAGGCCGTGCGGGCGCGGATGAAGCGCCAGGCGTGGCTGTACGAGGGCGGCCGCAAGTTCCACGCCCTGGTGTGGGAGGCAGCCCTCTACGCCCTGATCTGCCCCCCGTCCGTCCTCGCCAGTCAGCTCGACCGGCTCATGGGCGTCATCGGCATGGACACCGTAGAACTCGGCATCATCCCGCTCGGCGCCTCTCTCAAGATCCCTACGGCGAACGGGTTCTGGGTCCTCGACGAGCGGCTCGTCATCGCCGAGGACTGGCACGCCGAACTGTGGCTCGACGACGCGGACTCCGTGGCCACGTACCTGAAGGTCTGGCGCACGCTTCGGGAGTCCGCGGTCTACGGAGCGGACGCACAGAACGTGATCGGTCGGGTTCGCCGGACACTGAACCCCCGCTGACCCCGGGCATGACGAAGGGCCCCCTCCCGCCCGAAGGCGAGAGGGGGCATGAGTACGTCAGCGGCCAGCGGCTTGCCAGACGGCAACGCCGAGGGCTCCGAGGGCCGTCAACGCGGACAAGGTCGGCAGGGGCCAGCGGTTCCGTTCCAACGCGTCCAGGCGCGTCTCGTGGTCGGCGAGGGACTTGTCCGTCTGGTCACCGCGCTGCACGAGCAGAGCCAACTGGCCTTGCGTAGTGGCGTTCCCGACGTCGACCGAGCGCCGGATCTCCGCCAGCTCCAGCACGATCGACGTCGACTCCGGGGGTGTCACTCGCGACCCCCGTCGTCCGTGCGGAGCCAACCAGGCAGCAGCTGCTGGACGCCCGGCAGCGCCATCACCCGAGCGAACCCGCCCGCAACCGCGAGCGATCCCGCGACCCACGGCAGGGCCTCCGGGACACCGGAGGCGGACACGATCGCGGGCAGCATCACGGCGATGCCGACCGCGGTCTGAAGGACGGTGCGCACGGCGCGCTTCGTCGAGTCCTGCATGGTCACTCCTTCACGTCGAAGCCGTACCGCTGCCCCAGGAGGGACAGGGAGGTCTTGCCGAAGTAGCCGTCGGCGGGCTGGCCGAGCTGGCGGCCGCGGAACCCGCACCGCTCCTGCCACTCGCTGACGGCCGGCCGGGTCCGGGTGCCGAGGGAGCCGTCGACCCACCGCTTCCCCAGCAGGCCAGCGCGGTACAGGGCGTCCTCGACGACCAGGCCCTCGGCCTTGTAGGTGGTGCCGCCCTGCGGCAGGCCCGGGTCGCGGCGCTGCGCGGCCTTGATGTGCGCGAGAGAGACGACCGGCCGGGACGTGCCGGGCTTCGGCGGTACGGGCTCGCCGGCGCGGGCGATGATCGTGGGCAGCAGCTCGCTGCGGAACTGCGCGGCCCGCTTCTCGCCCGGGCAGGCGGTCCCGGACGGCGACCACTCCCGGAACATGCGGTGGATGCCGAAGCCGGGCTCGGCCCAGCCGGGGCAGGCCCGCAGGGGCACGTCGTGGGTGCGGTGCACCCACACGCCGAGGTCGGCCAGGACGTCGAGCTGCTCGTCCGTCCACGGGTCCGACGCCTTGGTGTTGGACGCCGACTCGACGCTGATCGCGCCGGTCCCGTCCGGCCTGCGGTTCGCCTGGTAGTTCGCGTCGGCGCGGGTCGTCGTCGACAGGTATTGGCCGAGGCTGCCGTCGAAGTCGACGCCGAAGTGGCTTTCCAGCGACGTCGAGTTCTTCCAGTAGGCGTAGAGGCGGTGCTCATCCCATGGCGCGACGATCGTGTGAAAGAGGAGCTGTGTCGGGCGGATCTGCGGCTGCTCACTGGACTCCGGCTGAAGCTCCAGCCGGACCGCGCCCGCGTACCAGGCCATCAGCTCTTCACCTCCCCGGACCCCGTGTTGCTCGCGGCCAGGACCGCCCAGTTCTTCGACTTCCACAGGTCGTCGAGGGCCTTGGTGATCTCCGGTCCGGTGAGGGTCTCGGCGAGCTGGTGGGCCAGGTCGTGGAACGGGCGGCTCACCGCCTGGAGGTGCTGGGGCAGGTGGTCGTAGCGGAAGTTCCGGAGCATCGCGGCGGTCGCGGGATGGATCTCTGCGGGCATGAGCACGCCTCCAGGGCATGAGAAAAGCCCCGGCTAGACGGCACGGGGCGTATGGATGAGCGCGGGTCAGTCCTCGGGGGCACCGACCCGCACGGGCCGGATCATGATCGTCACGTTCCGGCTGTGGTCGTCGTGATGGCCCGACGCCTCCACCAGCACCCCGTTCGGCGCGCCGGGGCCGGTCGGCCACGCCTGCAACTCGCCGAGGATGAAAGCCCTGGCGGCCTCGGCCTGGGTCAGGTCGCCGTGGTTGTCGGCCGCCTGCACCTCGGCGATGACGTCCGCCACGAGGCCCTCGGCGCGGATGGTGAGACTCAAGGAGTCCTCCTCAGGTGATGTCGGTGGCCGTCGTGTTCGGCGTGACGGACAGATCGTTGAGCTGGCCTGTGGCGTAGGTGCCGCGCCAGTCGTTGCCGTACCGGGAGAGCGTGGTGACGGTGTTCGTCGCGGAGAACGCGTAGGCCGCCTGGTTGCCGGAGCCGTGCGGGCGCACCTTGTTGCCGCTGACGTTGATCGAGTCGGCGTTCGTCGACAGGCGGATGCCGTATGAGGCGGCGTTGGTCGTCCGGCTGGGGCTCCGGATGAAGTTGTCCCGCAGGTGCACGAAGCTGGAGCTCTGGACGAGGATGCCGTTCTCGCCGGGCTCTCTGATCTGGTTGCCGACGATGTTCGAGTTGCTGTTGTCGACGATCGTGATGCCGTGCGAGGAGCAGGCGAACACGTTGTTCCCGGTGATCGTCAGCGTGTTGCAGTCCTCGGTCGAGATCCCGGTGCCGGCCACGTTGGCGATGATGTTGTCGCCGACCGCGATGCGGCTGCACTCCTGGAGGCGGATGCCGTTCTGGGCAGAGGTGCTGCCGTCGATGGTGTTCCCGGTGATCGCTACGTTGAGGATGGTGCCGGTGGCCTCCCCGAGGCAGATGATCGGCTCGTCGTAGGCCAGACCGCCCCGGAAGCTGTTGCCGGAGATCGTGATGTTCCGCATGCTCTGCGAAGCACCAGTCGGCGTGCCGTCCGGAAGCTTGGTGTCCTCAGGGTCGGACACGATGACCGACCGGCACCGAACGCCGGAACCACACGACACGAACGTGTTGCCCGTGATGGTGACGTCTTCCCAGTTGTAGGCGCTGATGCCGTACTGGAGGACGCCCTCGAACGAGCATCCCATGATGCGGATCCGACGATGCCACTTAGTGATGGTGGCGGAGTGCGACCCGATGCCGCGTGGCCAGGCCGTCGTGCCAGCCGTGCCCGAGGCCCCGAAGTAGCACCCGCTGATCAGTACGTCCTCGGTCGGTGTGTGGTCGTACGGACCGAAGCCGCCGAACACACCCGAGGACTTGGCGAGGTCGAGCTGGATGGCCTCGGAGAAGTCCCGACCGCCAGGGTCGACGTAGCCACGGAAACGACAGTTGAGCACCGCCCCACGCAACGTCGAGTTCATCTCGACAGCATGGAACCCCGGCAGATCGCGGACTTCGAGGTCCCTGATCACGATGTCGGTGGCGTGCCCGATGCTGATGCACATCGCGCTCGCGGTGAGGCCGGCGGTCGTCCCCCTCATGTTCCACAGGCCGCCCTCGATGACGATCCGGGAGTGGCCGGTGTACCCGCCGAACGCCTGGCCCGCGTCGCCGTTGATGATCATCGTCGCGGAGACATTGCGCCGGAACTCGGCGCCGGCCATCAGCGTGAGCCTCGTGTTGTTGTAGATCCGCAGCGTCGCGCCGATCAGGTACACGCCCGGCGGGACGAGTACCTGGGCGCCGCCGACGTCCCGCGCGGCATTCAGCGCGAGTTGGATGCCTGGGGAGGCGTCCGTCGTACCGCTGCTGTCCGCGCCGAAGTTCGTGACCTGGAACGCGGAGCGCTGGTTCATGGCCTCCAGGCGGCCGGCCGTGATGTCCATCCCGGCGAACCACTGCTCAACGGGGGTGACCAACGAGTCCTCCTCTCTACAGCGATGCGGGTGGGCGCCGGGCCAGCGTCACGGGCGTGCCCGAGCTGTGCGCCTTGGTGACGCCGTTGACGGAGCGGGCGCCGATCGTGAACGTCTGCGGCGACGAGGTGCCGCTGATCGCGGTCACCGACATGTGCTCGCCGCCGACATCGATCAAGATGGGCATCTCGTTGGCGTCGGTCGTCCACCTCGGCCCGGCGGTGACGGCGACGGACAGCGTGAGGTCGTCCGCGTCGATCCCGGCCGCCAACTCGCTGCCGTCGGTGAGGGCCTTGGTGGGCTGGTAGGCGCCGACGATGAAGCGGAGGTCGTCGATGTAGACCGCGTCCTCCCCGGCGCTCGCCGAGTTGTCCTTGGCGTACCGGAACAGGACGACGCTCTTGCCGGTGACGTCCACGGTGAACTTCGTCCACCCCACGGTGCCCTGGGCGCGGAGGACTTGGACGCCGTCGACGAGGACCAGGAGCCGGTCGCCCTCGAAGCCGGGCCCGCTGTTCTCGCTGCTGGTGCGGTACCAGAACGAGAACGACGTCGCCCCCGCCGGCACCGACACGGCAGCATCGCTCGTCTGGTTGTTGCCGATCGCCCCCGAGCGCAGCGAGTTCGTGCCCGAGTGGGCCTGCGCGCTCGTCCGCGTCCACGGCAGGTTCCCACCGTTGGTGATGGTCACCTCGTAAACGCCGTCCTCGAACCCCTCCCGGACGACGTTGATGTTCGCCAGGTCCCACGGGCCTCCCGGCTCGCACGTGAAGGTCCTCGTCCATGTGCGGGGCAGGAGCGTCTCCGTCCAGCCGGTGACGAGGAGGTCGATGTCCCCGTACGAGACGTGCCCCGGCAAGGACTTGAGGCGGATGATGTCGCCCTCCCGCATCCGCAGCACGGCCGGGATCAGGTGCGGCGCCCTGTGCAGTTTGACGGTGACCGCCGGGTAGCGGGCGCCGTCGTAGGTGCCGTGGTACAGCCGCCAGTACGCGATCGGCTCCGCCTGCACGTCGTCCGCCAGCGACAGGGTGACGGAGTCGTCGTACAGGCCGATCCCGGCCGGTGGCGCCTGTACCGACAGCTTCCCGGTCTCCAGGACGGCGCGGGCCTCCGAGCCGCCGTCGCGGACCACCGTGCGGTCGTTGCGGTAGATGTCAGCCTCGTCGTCCGGCTCCAGCGGCGGCGCGAGGCCGGGCTGCCCGTAGACGAGTGTGAGAGCCGGGTCCTGGGTGTACATCGACGACCGGTCCCGGTACACGAGCCCGGGCCGCCGGCGGTCCTCCAGGAGCAGGCCGCCATCGGCGCTCGCCGCCGCCTGAAACAGCTCCACCAGTTTGGCCACCCGCTGCGGGCCGACCCGTTCCACCGGCAGATCACCGGGGATACGGGCCATCGGTACGCCCTCCTCGCCCGCCAGGCGCCGCATCCGCACCCACGCCGTCTCACCCGCGTACGCGTTATCCGAGCCGTCGTAGATGGTGCCCGCCGCGGCCGGCATCACGGAGAGGTGCCCAACCGACCAGCCCTCCGTCAAGGGGCCCCAGTTCGCGGTGACAGCGGTGACGTGCCCGGCAGAGGCGGTGATGTTCTTGGCGAGTTGCAGGGTGCTTCCGTTGACGTTGGCCCAGCCGATGACCCACTCCATCTGACCGCCGCCGAGGTCCTGCACGTAGAAGCGGAGCCGGTACCAGCCATGGAACGGGTCATCGACGAGGCTCACCCCCTGGTTGACCACGTCAGTGCCAGCGGCGTTGAACCCGGCGACGTGCGCGGACCCGGCGCGCATGCTGATCACCCAGCGGCGCACAGTGCCAGTGGTGGAGACGCTGAGGATCTCCGCACGCGGTCCGGACGAGGGGGGCGCCTTGTCGTCGGCGTTGTAGACGCACTCGACTTGCCACTGCCCGTCTGCGGCATCAGGCACGACCGCGGACAAGGTGGCGGCTGCCGTGAGCCTCGGCAGCGCCCTCGAGGACGGCAGCGTGTCCACAGCGGCCCACTCGACACCGGTGACGGCCGCCGGGGTGACCCCGGCGATCGGCGAGTAGGCGCGGGAGGCGAGTGTGTCCTCCTCGAACGGCCAGTACGCGATCGGGTTGGCCGACGGAATACGCCGACGCAGAGTGGAGTCGAGGGGCCGCTGCCCCTGGTTGAGCCGACGCAGGATCCCGGCCGCCTGCACCGGTGCCCATACCGCCTGCCCTGAGGGGACCCAGCGCTGCGGCCAGTTGGCGATCTCCCCGACGAAGATCTCCTGTCGGTCCGCGATGCTGGCGGCCCCGGAGTAGGACCAGACTCGGCCGGCGGAGTCGGTGAATCCAGCCGTGCCGAGCGGTTGCGCGGTGAAAACGGGTGCCGCGACGAGAGTGCCTCCGATGCCGGAGCGGACCTCTGCGGCGTAGACCTTCCCCTCGACGACTCGGCGCGGCACCGTGGCGGTCGGCTGGGCCGGCGCGATGAGTAGCGGAGCCGTGCTGACGTGGGTGGTGATCGTGCCCGCCGCGGTGAACGTCGTGTGGATCTGCGTCCACGGTCCGGCGATCGTGGGTGCCCAGTAGTGGGCGACGGCCCAGCTGCCGGCGCCGGTGTCGGCGTCGAGGGTGACGCGCAGCGCGGCCCGCTCCGGCAGGGCAGGCAGCGGCCGGGACACGAAATACGACTCACCCCCGCTGGTGATGCCGCTGATGTAGAGCGAGCCGTCCTGGATCCGCATGTGGTACGACCGGTTGCCGCTGTCGCCCCATTTGCCGAGCAGCATCTGTGCCCCGGGGCTGTACCAGCTGGCCTCGCCTTCCCACCTCAAATCGAGGTCGCCGGTGATGTCCAACGCGGCGTGGTCGGGTGTGCTGGCGTAGCTGGTGTCGCTGCCGTCGAGGTCGAGGAAGTGGACGCCGCCAGGGAGCCACAGCCTGACGGGGGTGTTCACGCTGAGGTCGTACGGCGAGTGCGGGTTCCGGGGGCTGAAGACTCCATCCCGGTTGTCGATCTTCAACGGCACGGTTGCGGGCTCCGCCAACGAGCCGGAACCCCTGTTGCGGATGCCGCGCGCGTGAACGATCGGATCGGACGTCCTGCACCGGGCGGTGATGTCCGTCCACGTCCCGCCCGGCCGGACCTCAACCCGCAGACCGAGCGGGTCTTCAGGGAACGCCACGAGGGCCTACCTCCTTGTGCCGAGGTAGAGCTGGACGTCGCCGCCCGCCCCATCGCCGATCTTGTCGCGGAGGATGCCGACGATCGCGTCGCCCAGCTGGCCTCCGAGGTCCACACGAACCAGCTGCGACGAGCTGCCCCCGACCGCCGCACTGCCGCCCCCGACGCTGGCCATGGCGGCCGGGGCCGGGGTTGCGGCCAGGACCCCGAAGGAGGAGTCCGCCATCGCGTCGGGCATGCCGGGCATGCCTGCCAGGGCACGACCGACCTGCCCGGTGTTCGCCTTGATGCTCTTCGCGAAGTCCGAGACCAGAGCCTGGCCGGAGTACGTGGTGTACCCCCGGCCGGAGAAGGGGCCCTCCTTGGCCGGGGAGTGGGGGAAGAACCTGCTGGCCGCGCTCACCACGCTGGAGACCGCCGACCTGACCGAGCCGACCTTGGACTTGATGCCGTTGATGAAGCCCTGGATCAGGCTCCCGCCGGCCGACAGCAGGATGCTGCCGACGTTGCCCAGCGCGGCCTTCGCCCGCCCTGGCAGACCGCGCACCCAGGACAGGAACTCGGAGCCCTTGCGGGAGGCGCCGTCCTTGAAGCGCTGCCAGGCACTCGCCGCCACGCTGGCGAGGATCGAGCCGAGCGCGGCCAGCGCGGCCAGCGTGCGGCCAGGCAGCGCGCGCACGCTCGTGATGAACGAGGACCAGGCGCGGCTCACGGGGCCGCCGATGTAGCGGGACCAGAGCCCCGCGAACCAGAGGCCGATCGCCATGCCGACCGCGGAGAACATGCCGCCCACCTCGCCCGCCTTCGCGGACACCCAGCCGGTGAACGCCTGCCACCACTTCGGCAGGTTGTCGTTGAGGCCGGTGATCAGGTTCCGTACGAAGCCGATCATGATCATGGCGACGGCCGCGGACAGCGCCGCTCCCACCGTGATCGGCAGAGCGACGATCGCGAGGACGATCGCCGCCGCGATCAGCCCGATCTTCAGGACCTTCTCCGGGTTCGCCGCCACGAAGTCGGCGATCTTCCCGCCGAAGTTCATCAGCCCCTCGACGGCCTTCGGCGCCTGCTCGACTACCTTCGCAGCCACCTTCTGACCGAGGAGCCCGAAGAAGCTGATGATGCGGTCCGCAGTGCCGTCGCTGCCCTTCCCGGCCTCCTCCCACAGACGGCCGAAGACGCCACCGACCTTGCCCCGGAACGTCTCCAGGCCGGGGACAACAACGCCGCCGAGGAAGTCCACGAGGTTCTGCTGCATGCCCCGCTTGAAGGCTTCCAGCTTCGTCCCCGCGTTGTCGCGGAGCGTGTCGCCCATCCGGTCGGCCGCGCCGCCCACCTCGCCCAGGGCTTCGGAAGCCGACGACGGGTCCAGCGCCATCAGCGCCTTCTGCGTGTCCTCGCTCTTCGTGCCGAACAAGGTCAGCGCCAGGGCGCTGCGCTCGGCCGGGTCCTTGATCTGCCGCAGCCCGTCAAAGACCTTGTCGAGAGCCGCCTTGGCCTCCGGGCCGCCCTTAGTGAAGGCGGCCTGCATCTCCTTGCCTGACAGACCGATCTTCGAGAACGCAGCGTCGACCTCTTCACCGCCGGCCTGGGTGATGAGCACGAACTCTTTCAGCGAGTCCGCGACCACATCGGTGTCGCGGGCGCCGGCCTTCAGGCCCTGCGACATCAGCCCGGTGGCGTCCTGGGCGGAGATGCCCATCTGCCGGAAGATCGTCGAGTACTCGTTGAAGGTGTCGGCGATGTCGTCCGCGCGCGGGCCCATCACCTGGAGCCCGCGGGTGAGGACGTCGAGGGCTTCGCCGCCGTCCTTCGCCAGCCCGGTTTTCAGGATCTGGCCGACGGCGTTCGCGGCCTGGCCGAGGTCCAACTCGAAGGTGCTGGCCAGGTCCGAGACCTTCGTGGCCATGGACTCGATCTGGGCGTTCGTCGCGTCCGGCGGCAGCAGGCCCGCACGCATCGTCGCCGAGATCGCGTCTGCGGCGGACTGGAAGTCCTCCGTGATCGCCTTCGAGTACAGGGCTCCGGCGATCTTGCCGTACTTCTGTGCCTCAGCCGGAGTCGCCCCCAGCTGCGCCCCCAGGCGGCCAGTGATCCGGGACTGCTCCATGGCCTGCCCCATGGCCGCCATCAGCGCCGCCCCGGCCGCAAGACCGATGCCGGCCGCCGCCGTCTTCAGCTTCTCCAACCCCTGCCCGGCCTGAGTGACGGCCTCGTCACCGCCCTGACGGGCCCCGTCACCGACCCCGTCAGACAGGGCCTGGCCCGCGTCCTCCCCCGCCGCGCGGGCCGCGGTGGTCGCGTCGTCGCCCGCCTGCTGGACGGCCCTGACGAACCGCCCGCGGACGTCCCTCAGACGGCCGTCAGCGCCCCGCACGAGGCCCTCGCCGAGGTTCTCCCCGGCCTGCTGTCCGGCCCGCTCGGCGTCGTCGCCCATCTGCTCGCCGGTGTCGCGCATGGCGCGCTCGGCACGGCGCAGGGCGGGGTCCACCCCCGAGTCGTCGAGGGTGATGACACCGGTGAGTTCACCAACGACGAGCGCCACAGCACTACCTCCTGGATCTGGGCTCCGGAGGAGCGAAGTGCCGGCTGACGCGGGACTCGGCGGAGAGCAGCCCGTACAGGCGGGTGAGGAACCAGCGCCACGACCGGGCGCGGAGGAGGCCGGGGGTGTTCAGGTCGAGGCCGTAGGTCTCCTGGAAGTCGGCCTCGACCAGTGGCCACTGCTCCAGGAGGCCGGTTCGGGTTACCCGCGGCCTGCGCCGCCCCCCTTGCGACCGCGCCGGCGGGAGCCCGCCCTCGTACCACTCGTAGAGCCCCGTGACCGGGTCGTACTCGCCGCAGCCGACGCCGAGGGCGCTGACCTCTGCTGCCGACGGGCCGTCCGGCTCGGGGCGAGGCGAGAAGGGTCGCCGCCCGCAGACCAGTACCGGGCGGCGGCGTCGCGGTCCTGGACGATCCACACCATGGTCGTGAGAGCCACGTGCCGGAACCGGGTCCAGCTCACGTCCGCGAGGATCTCGTCATGCATCGAGCCGAGGACCAGGCGGTACAGGTCCTTCTCCTCGTCGTCGTCGAGGAGTTCCTCGTCCGGCGAGGTGCCGTTCAGGAAGAGCCGCGCCGCTGCCTTGGTGATCTCCTCGACGCGGAGGCCATCCTCAGCGGGCGGCGACGGGATCCGGAAGGGGCGTGTCTGCCCGTCCTTGCAGAGCACCGGCAGCTCAAGCCAGTCGTCGAGGAAGTCGCCGAGCGCTTCGAACTGTGCGGCCATCAGCTGCCCGCGAGCGGGTTGTCGATCGTCGTGCGGGGTCCGTCGCCGGTGAAGTTGACGGCGACCTCGCCGAGCGCGGTGTACTCGCCGCCCTGCGGCTCCCACTCCGGGATCGCCCTGCCCTCGTACGCCTCCGGCAGGCCCTCGCGGTTGTACCAACGCAGGTGCACCAGGTTCGCCTCGCCGTACGCGTCCGCCGCGAGCCGGATCGCCTCGTGCACCGGGTGGAACACCTTGACGCTCTTGTTGGCCTTGCGGCGGATGGTCATCTCGATGGCCCAGGACTGCGCGGTCTTCGTGTTCCCGGCCCAGCCGTCGGAGTCGTAGTCGGAGCTGTCCTCGATGTTCGGCGGGGCCGTGTGCTGGAACGCGCGGACGCCGGGGCACAGCTGCCAGTCCGGCACGTCGTCCGTGCCCATGTTGACGTCGACCCGCCACTCGCGTGCGAGCTCGTTCTCCTCGATGGGAGTGGACATACGGTCCTCCTAGTCGATCAGGTGAGGCCCGGACCGGATCGTCCGGAAGTAGTAGTTGGCGACCAGCTCCATGCGGCCGTGGGTGTCCTGGCCGATCCACGCCTGGGAGTTGCGCCAGGAGATCTCCACCTGCACGCCGTGCGCGTCGTACGAGCGCCGGTTGTGCAGGACGGTGAACACGTCGTTGGCCAACTGCACGACGGCGAGAGGGTCCGTGCCCGCGCGCATGCGCGCCTGAATGCCGGTCACCGCGTCCGTGGAGTCGTCGTCCGACACCGGGTACGGGGTCAGGCCGATCGCCCGGTCCGGACCGTCTGGCACCTTGCCGAGCACGATCCCCGTGCTCCCGGCCGGCAGTACGCCGCTGGGGTCGTAAGTGCCGACGTCCTCGGCGTCGAGCAGCTCGGCAACGCCCTGGAGGAGATCGACGTCGTGGGTACTCATCGCATCGCCCGCCTCAACTGCGCCGCGACGATCGCGGCCACCTCAGCACGGGAGGCGTTGAGCGGTCCCTCCAGGTACTTCGCCTGCCGGCCGGGCGCGTGCCGGTAGTCCAGTTCCTCGTGCTGCCGCACGGCGTACGGGCCGTCGTATGACACCGCCGCCGTGAGCGTCCCCTCGTCCACGCTGGCCGTGCCCGTGCTCTGGAGGTACCCCTCGTCGAGCGGTACGACGGCCTGCGACTGGGTTAGGACGTGCTCGGCAGCGAGCACCAGGCCCCGCGCGGCCGCGGCCCGCAGCTCCCGCGCGACCGCCGAACCGTTGAAGTCGAGCTGGAAGCGTGCGGCCACAGCGCACCCCCTATTCGAGCTGAATCTCCAGATGGTTGGGCGTACCGAGCTTCTTGCCGTTGCGCCGCTTGGCCTGGATGACCTTCGTTACCCGACCGTCCGGCAGCGTGACCCTCGACAGAGGGGGCGCGGTCTCGTCGAGGCCCGCATACGCGGTCGACGTGGACGTGACCTGCTCACCACCGGGCGTCCGGACGGCTCGGGTCTGCTCGTCGAGGAGACACTTCATCGTGGCCAGCGCCCCGTACACGGGGCCATTGCTCGACTCGCCCGCGTACGGCTCGACGGTGATCTCGTGGATCAGGAACCGGGCAGGGATGGAGCCCATCAGTAGCACCCCGTGGACACGGTCATCCGGAACTTCGACGACGGCAGCGACGCGAGCGCCCGGGCCAGCTTCGGCGCGTAGTACGACGGCCCGGACCGGTTCTCTCCAGCGCCGTACTGGATGCTCACCGAGCCGATGGTCACGCCTTGGAGCGGGCCGGAGATGTCCGTCTCCGGGCCGACCTCCCCCCAGAACTCCACCTGCGCGCACACGGCTTCGGCGAACGCCGCCGCGACCTCGGCGTCGGTCGGCAGGCCGTCGTCGTCGACGTCGTACACGGCAGGGATCAGGAAGTCCCTGTCCAGCAGCCGGGATGCCTCCAGCAGCAGCCGGGCCGCGTCCAGTGGGGGCGCCGCCTGGAGGTAGTTGGCGAGCTGCGTCGTGGTCGCGTAGACCCGGCCGGTGAGCCCGGCGCCCGGGGTGGGCGCGACGGCCACCCGCTGGTTCTCGACGCTCGCTCCGGTCCCGGTAACCGTCCATCGCAGCAGCCACACCCCGGCCTGGGTGTACGTGACGGGCGCCGTCCACGTCTGCCCGCCACCTGCCCCCGTCACGGGCGGGTTCACTGTGGTGCCGTCCGGCAGGGTCACGACCAGCGCCGCGTCCGTGGTGTTGTCGTACGGGTCCACGGTCAGCGACGCGGTGACGAGGTCTCCGACATCAGGCATCAGCCACCTCCACTCACGGACGTCATCAGGGTCGGCCCGCTGACGCCAGCCGTCAGGGCCGGGCCGGACAAGCCTGCGGTCAGGGACTCGGCCGGGCGCTGCACCACGGTGACCAGGGCCCGCGCTGTAGTCGCCTCGACTGCGGTACCGAGCGTGAGCCGCTTCCCGTCGGCCAGCGGCCGCGCGGTCGCGCTCCCTGCGGCGGTGCCGAGGGCCAACCGCTTGCTTGCATCGAGCGGCCGGGCTGTACTGGTCTCGGAGGCCTCGCCGAGCACGAGCGTCTTGTGTCGGCTGAGGGGTTGCGCGGCGTCGGTTCCGGCGGTGACACCAAGGGTTCGCGTCTTGGCCGGGGTGAGCGGGCGGGCGGTGTCCGCCTCGGCGGCCAGGGCGAGCGCGAGGGTCTGGCCGAAGACGTTGACGTTGTCGAACTCGGCGAAGTCGTCTGTGCCGTCGGAGCGGTGGGCGATGAGCTGGAACTCCAGGTCCGCGTCCCCGACCCAGGAGGGGCTGGTCTCTGTCCGCTGGTTCGTCCAGTCGACGCCGTCCGGGGAGGTGTCCCAGAAGACCGTTCCTCCAGTCTCGCGTACTCGTAGCCATGCGTGATCCGTCGACGAGTACGGGACGACCACTGCGCCGGGGTCGAAGTAGCCGGTCCGGGAGAAGCACACCAGCTCGTCACTGGTCATGCGCAGCTCGAACCCCAGGTCGGTTCCGCCCGTGCTGCTCTTGATCAGGATCTGCGCCCACGCCTCCGTCGTCGCCCCGCCACCGGCGTGCGGATACGCGCGCAGGTACACCGAGGACTCTTGAAGGGTGTAGGCGAGGGCTGTGCTGTATGCGTTGAAGCCGGTGTCACAGGCGATCCGGGCCCTGCCGCCCACCTCCGAGATGTTCCCGAAGGAGTTGGGCCACAGCGTTCCGTCGATCGCGTTGTCGTTGAAGTTGTCCTGCACCGTCTCCAGCAACGCCACCCGGGCTCACCCCCTATGCGGCTGAGCTGGCCCGCGCGATATCGCTGACGGTGAGCGTGAAGTCCGTGCCGTCCGGTGTCATCACGCAGTCGTGCTTGGTCAGCGGTACTAGGTCGGCGTCCGTGCCCGCCCCGATGTCGGGGTCGTAGCAGATGATCGCGGCGCCCACGGTGTTGCCGCTCGTGGCGGTCCACGTCACGTCTGCGGCGTCGATCGCGACGCGGTCATTGGCGTCGTCGACCGTCACCGTGACCGACGCCAGGGCCTTGCGGCCCATGTCGGTCTGCTCGTTGGACGCGCCCGCGAGGATCGCGTCCAACGTGTCGTAGTCCCGCATCGTGGCGTCCGACACCAGGCCGGCCGCTTCCAGGAGGACCAGGACCAGGCCGTCGTTCGCGGCCGGCAGGGACGCGTAGTGGGCGAGGCGGCCCAGCGCCTGGTTGAAGATGATGTCAGCCATGGGTCAGGCCTCCTTGCTGCCGTAGCGGTCGATCAGCTCGGCCTTGGTGAGGGCGGCGATCTCTGCGGCCTCGTCGGAGTCCTGGGCGCGGCTGGTGGCGTACTCCACCCAGGCGGCCTTGGAGTCCCGCGCGGACGGCTCCTGCGGCGGGC
This sequence comes from Streptomyces neyagawaensis, assembly GCF_023516595.1. Lineage (GTDB taxonomy): Bacteria > Actinomycetota > Actinomycetes > Streptomycetales > Streptomycetaceae > Streptomyces > Streptomyces neyagawaensis. The sequence continues at coordinate 163,371 of NZ_JAMGBG010000034.1, forward strand.
CGCTGCTCGGCGGGTCCTGCGCGGGAGGCTTCGGGGTCTTGGGCTCCGGGGCCTTCACCGGCTGCGGTGCGGCGATCCTGGTCCAGTTGGGCAGCATCTCCAGCCGGGCGTTGCGGTGCCGGTACTCGACCTCGTCGCCCGTGTTCGCGTTGCGGTACCTGTACGTCATGGGGGATCCCTCCAGCGGGGTCGGACAGAACTCGGCCACCAGCGCCCGCATCTGGCGGACCTGGCCGGAGGCGGCCTGGTAGCGGCGGTAGCGGGCCAGGGATTCGGCCGAGCCGACCGCGCGGGAGCGGCGGGGGGCGGGCGGATGCCACAGGTGGAACAGGTCGCAGTTGCCGCGCCACATGGGCCCGGCGAGCGTGTCGAGGGCGAGCGCCCATGCCTGGTCTTCCTGCCCCCAGCCCGTGAAGGCAGGGTCGAGGGGGACGCCTTCGAGGACGTCCCGGGCGAGGACGACCAGGCCCCCGCCGGGCGTTCCCGGGTGGATCTCCTGCGTCGGCTGCCCGAACATGGCGGCGCCGGCGAGGACGGATTCTGTGGCTTCGGGGGTGAGGCGGCGGACGAGCTGGTGGGGCATCGCCCACCGCGCCCTGCCGGTTCGGATCTCCTCGACGGCGAATGGGGTCCCGACACTCCACACGTCGGCGTCCGCCACGATCAGCACGTCCGCAGTCGTCTGCCGGAGCGCGTCGGCCACCGCCGCGCCCTTCGACCAAGGGCCGTCAGGGCAAGCCCCGGTGACGATCTCCCAACTGGGGTGGGCCGCCTCCCACCGGGCCCGCACGCACGCCCACACAGCCTGTCGTGGACCACCGTCGGGGCGCCAAGGCACCAGCACGGCGACACTCACACCGGCTCCCGGTAGAAGACGACGTCCCGCACCTCACCGCCACGCAGGGCTTGCCCGGGGCCGCGCGCCCACCGGTTCAGCCAGTCGTAATCCCGCACCCACCGGTCCACCTCGCGGAAGCCGTGCCCCTGCATCACCTCGACGACGTCCGCGTACGGGCTGGCCATGGTGGAGTCGTCCACCGTGCTGGTCTCGACGACGACCAGGCGCAGCGCCTGCCAGGGGGCCGCGGCGAGGACGTCCAGCTCTCTGCCCTGTGCGTCGATCACCGCAGCGTCCGCGTGGGGGGCGATCTCGTCGAGGCGCTGCACGTCGACCTCGATCGCCTCCGTCACTCGGTCTCCGCGCTGCGGAGCGGCGAGGGTGGAGAGGTTCGTACGGGCCATCACGTGCAGCTGCGCGCGCCCGGGCTTGGACCCGCACGCGCACTCGTGGACGATCGCGTCCGGGTACTCCGCACTCAGCCGCTCGGCGAGCGCGGGGATCGGCTCGACGAGGGTGATGTTCGGGATGCCGGCCTCGTAGTAGATCGGCACCTCCTGGCCCTCGTGGGCGCCGACGTGCACCAGCTCGGTCGGCCTGTAGGCCAGGTTGTTCAGCAGGGCGGGCAGAGCGCGCATGACGTTCGCCACCGGTTAGCCTCCTCGGGTTGCCGGGTGGCGCAGGTAGTCGGCCACGGTGTCGAAGTCGTCGGTCAGGTCGTCGATCTCGGTGAACCAGTCCCGGCTCACCCTGTGCTTGCCGAGCGGGGTGCCCTGCCACGCCCGCAGCAGCATCCACCCCGGCGGCCGCGTCACGACGCCCGTCGCCCGGACCCCGTGGACGTGCGCGAGCCGCTTGTCCATCCGCCCGAGCTGGCCCGACCACCACGAGGCGGCGAAGATCTCCCCGTACGGCGTGCCGGTCACCTTCGACGGGCCGTACCGTCCGAACACCCGGTACGTCTGCGGCCGGAACCCCGCGATCGTCTCCATGGCGGCATCGGTGAAGTACACGTCGCCGAGGAGGAGCACCGTCCTGCCGGCCCTCGCCCACAGATCCCGCGTGGACGTGTACTCGCACAGCCCGCTGCCGTCCCGCTCATGCACCGTCACCCCGGGCACCCGGTACCGCGCGTCCCCGGCCGGGACCGTGACGTGGACGTCGTCGGTGAACTCGCGGACCTGGCCCACGGTCCGGTACAGCAGCGGCACCCCGTGATGCGCGGTCAGCGGCGCCAGGTGCTTCGGCACCCCAAGGTGGTTGCCCCACTTCTCCGAGCCCCCCGCACAGGCGATGATCACCCGCACTCGAACACCACCCTCTCGACGTCCCGAAGCCGGTGCTCCCACAGATGCCGCTCGCCGATCAGCGTGATCGCCGCCTCGGTCATCTCCCGCCTGCGGGCGGCGGTGAGCGCGTCGATGCTGCGCCCCAGGCCGCCGAAGTCACCGCGGTCGTACAGCAGCATCACGTCGTCGGTGAACCCCAGTCCCGCCATGCCCTCGACGCGCGGGTGCGCGAGGAGACCACCGCGGCCAAGGGTGCAAACGACCCGGTCCGACCAGTACCGGCCGGCCTCCGCAGAGTCGCCGAGGACGAGCTCCGCCGACGCGTACAAGGTGCCCAGGTCCGGGCCCCAGACGGGCCGGGACCGGCCGTACTGCACGAACCGGTGCCCCCACCGGCGGCGGGCCCAGTTGAGCAACGCTGGCCGGTGTCGGCCGTGGATGTCGGGCACGTAGCCGCCGACGAACACCGCCCGGCCGGGGAAGCGGCGCCGGTCGGGGAGGCTGCGGCCGAGCCAGCGGCGGCCGAGCGGCGGAGGCAGCCAGTGATGATTCACCCCGCGCGCGGCGAACTCCGCCTGGTGGCCGCCGTCGGCAGTGAACACCCACTGGCACGACCACCACGGATGCACGCCGATCTGATCCTCCCGGCGGCCGATCCCCCAGTACAGATCGAGGTGCAGGCCCACGGTGACGGTCCCGGCGTCCTCGATCCGGCACAGCATCTCGGGGATGTTGCCGGTGGGGTCGTGGCCGTGGGTGCGGGCCCAGATCAGCAGGTCCGCGCCCTTGCACGCCCGTACAACGTCGTCGGCCGGGATGTCGCGGGCGGGCAGGTGGAGCATGTCCCAGCCCAACTCTTGGCCGCCTTCGGTGAGGCAGTCCTTCCACCGGTTGAGGTGGAGCGGCCGGGGGGCGCCGAGCACGACAACTCGCATCCGGCGCCCCCCTCTCACCCGCAACCCACCATCCCCAGGCGGGCTTAGGAACCGGTGCCGTCGCTGATCAGGACGGCCCGGTCTGCATCGAGGGTCTTCGTGCCGTACAGGCAGTCGACCGAGACGACGGTCTGCTTGTACTTGATGTCGTAGTCGTAGACCACGCGCAGCGCGAACCCCTTGTAGTTCATGATCGTCGCGTCCTGGGCGCCCGGAGGAACCTCCAGCGTCCGGGTCACCAGGGCGAACGCCGTCTTGTGGAAGGCGACGGACTCCTCCGGGTCGGTGACGTTCTGCGTCATGTACGGGTCGAACCCGGACACGCGCCCACCGAACGACGCCTCCCGCAGGCCCTCCGTGTCGCCCCGCTTGTCCGCCTCACGCCAGGTGCGCTCAGCCACCCAGCGGGACTTCGTCAGCGGGCCCACGACCACGCGCCGCTCCGACGGGGGAACGTTCTGCTGGTCCAGGACCCGGCCGGCCTCGATGAGGACGCGGGAGTCGGACCACGGGTACTGGCCGTTGGGGTAGTTGTAGTCCTCCCCGGCGGTGTTCTCCGCGACGGCGCCGATGGTCTGCGTGATGTCGTCGCGCAGGGTCAGGAGATCGCGGTCGATCTTCTGGGCCATCGCCTCCATCATTGGGTCGAGGAGCTGCTCGCCGAAGTCGTTGATCTCCAGCGTGAGCTGCTCGGTCGTCACCGCGACGGAGACGTCCGGGAAGTGGTTGAGGACGACCGGCACGCCGGACTCGGTGGCGTTCTGCGGCACGATGCCCGTGCTCCGGTTGAACTCGGAGGCGGTGAACGTCGCGGGCTTGCGCACGGTGATCGTGTCACCGACACGGCCAGCGAAGTCGGCCTCGTAGTCGCGGTGCACGAGCATCGCCATGTGCGTGGACTCGTACAGCGTCGCCAGGGCCCGGCGGGCGATGATGTCGGGGGTCAGGAAGGTGTTCGGCACGGTGGCCTCTCTCTATGAGGGCTCAGCCGCCGCGCGCCTTCCGGCGTGCCTCGCGGTGAGCTTCGATCGAGTCGTCGTTCTTGGGTCGTCCTCCGGTCCCGCCGGAGAAGTCGCCGGAGTTGCGCGCGGGCGCCTGGCTCGCGGCCTTGAGCTTGGGGTTGTCGGTCACGGCCTGCTTGATCGCGGCCTGGACCTTCCTCGCGAACTCGTCCTCCGAGGGGTCCAGCCCCTTGATGGAGTTCAGGAAGGCGCGGGAGTCGGTGAGCGCGTCCGGGTCGGCGCCGTGCGCGCCGGCGTGCCGGTAGATCGCCAGCTCGACCGCCGTCTCGCGATGCGCCGCGGTCGCCTGCTCGATCTTCGCCGTGAGCGCCGCCGGGTCGGGCGGGGTGTCCTTGTCGTCCTTGATCAGGCCGAGCGCCTTGCCGAGTTCCTGCACGATCTCCGCGCGGGCCTCGTCGGCCGCCGCCTTCTTCGCGGTCGTGCGAGCCTTCGCAGCCTCGCCGTTCGCCGTCTGCAGCTCCTTCTGGAGCCGGGCGATCGTCGCGGCCGTGTCCTCGCCGTCGCTCTTGGCGGGCGGCTTGGGCTTCGGCTTGGTGTCCTTGCCCGCGTCGTCCTGCCCGTCGTCGCCGGTCCCGCCGGCACCGTCGTCGTCCTGGTCGTCGTCGGTGCCTGAGTCGTCACCGCTGCCGCCGTCGTTGGATCCGGAGCCGTCTCCGTCCCCGCCGTCGGCGTACCACGGGGCGAAAGGGCCGTGACCGTACGGGTGGACCCAGCCAGCACCAGCCAGCCGGGGAAGGGTCTTCTTCTGCATGTCGTGCACTCCCGGTGCGCGTAGGAACGCCCCGCACCCGGCGGGGCTGTACTGCACTCCGGCCCGCACCCGGCGGGCGGAAGACTGTGTTAGCGGGCTGTCTCCAGCCGCTCGCGGTGGCCCTTACGCGGCAGGCCCGTGTCAGCGACCAGCTCGCGGATACGGGCCTGATAGCCGCGAGCGCGCGCCCGGGCGGCCTTCGCCTCCTGCTCGGTCAGCGCGGTCTTCTCCCGCCGCTGCCACTTCCGTACCTGCCGCTCCAGGTACCGCTGCTGCTGGGTGTCCTCGTACGTCCCCCGTGACGCCTGCACAGGCGGGATCCGCGAGGCGCCAGGCAGGTAGGCAGACACGGTGTGCCGGCAGTTCGGGTGCATCAGCCCCGCCGCACGAGCCTCCGGCAGCGACCCGGCCACCTTCACCGTGACCATCTCGCCGTCCTGAGTGGCGTGCTCCACCTGCACCTCGCGCTTCCCGGGCGCGCCCGTGCGGGCAAGGATCTTCCGCTCCCACGGGCGGCACAGCTCGCACTCCTCCGGCGCCTGCGACACCAGCACCAGCTCCACCCCGGCCACGCCGAGACGATCGGAGTGCGCCTCGACAGCGGCACGGCCGACCGCCGACCGCATCGCCATCTCGACGTACGACCGCATGTCCCACGCCCGTCCCGAGCGGTCGACGAACCCCGTGACCCCACGGTTGGCGAACGCGTCGAGGGCGGACTGAGCGGCCTGCCGTCGGGTCTGCACGCCGAGCACCGGCGCGGCAGCGGCGCGGGCGACGACGTCCCGGTACGCGTCCATCGTGGTGCGCAGGATCCGCAGGTGCACGGGCCCCGTGTCGTTGATGACCGCGGCCGCCAGGCGGTCGACGACCGGCGCCGTAGGCAGCGCGGTCGCCGCAGCGGCCGTCTGCCCCACGCCGAGCGCGCCGAGCTCGGCCACGGCCGCCTGCTGGCCCCGTTGGTACGCCTCCACGAGCGCCTCGTGAATGGCGCCGGACGCGTCCGTCTGGAGTGCGGCCAGCACCTCGTCGATGGCGGCCTGGAGGTTGCCGACGGCGGCCAGCTTCAGTTCCACCCAAGCCGGGCTGTCGATGCCAGCGGCGAGGGCTTGGCGCACCTTCTGGAGCAGAACGCCCTCGGCCGCCTCGTAGAGATCAGCGACAGCAGCAGCGAGGTCTTCGGCCATGGCCGGGGAGACGGGCACAGCCCACCACCACCTTCTACGGCAGCGCGCCGGTCTGCATCGGGTCCGGCACGGCCTGTCCGGTCTCCGCCTGAATCCGCGCCACCTCCGCGTCGACCAGGGCCTTGTCCCACTCGGGGTGGACCATCCGGACCCTCGTCTCGGTGGACGCCGCCATCGCCCGGTTGAGGACGTCGGCCGTGTTCGCCAGCGACAGCGGGTCCTCCTGCACCGAGTCGTAGAACTCGATGCTCGGCCGCTGCGGAACCACCTTCGTGCCGAACACGTGCCGGTCGACGGCGAGGAGGGCGTGCACGGCGTTGCCGAGGCCCGGTCGGGTCCGCAGGATCTTGCGGCCCCGGGTGGTCATCGACCGGCGCTCCTTGGCGTTGGTCTCCGTCGCGGTGATCGCGACGTCCCCGCCGATTCCGAAGGTCTGCCCCGAGTAGCCGGCCGACCGAAGGATCTGGTTGACGAGGTCCTCCGCCGTGTCCCGGTGCTCCTGGACCCGGATGTCGAACTGCGCCACGGTCAGCTGCGCACCGTCGCCGCGCGCCAGCATGTCGATGCCCGCGAACGCCTCCTGGTCCGGGTTCCATGAAGCGCCGCGCCCGGGCCCGTTGGACTGGAGGTAGGCGTTCGGGACGACGATGCGCCCCTTGCCGAGGCGGATGTCCCGCATCCACGAGGCGTACGTCTCGTCGAGGGCATCCATGATCGGCTCGACGCCGTCCAGGTCAGACCGGCCGAGGTGCTGGAGCAGCGGGTTGCACCGCCACCGGCGGGACACATCGTTGGGGATGTGCGAGACGTCCAGGCCCTCGTAGCCGGTCTCCACCAGGCCCTCATCGGTGACGACCTCGGCGAGCCCCTCGGTGGCCGGGTGGTCCTCCAGAGGCACCCGGTGGCCGAGCTTGGACTTCGTGCCCTGGAACAGGCCGTGCTCGATGACGCCGGGCTCGTGCCGCTCCAGGTGGCGCCAGACCTGGCCGTCTTCCTCGTGGACGATCCGCCAGAACGTGACCGCGGAGAGCCGGTTCCAGCGGAACTCGGGGACGGCGCGGTCGGCGTGGACCGCGTCGAGCCACGGGCGATCGGCAAGGTCGGTGTCGTATACCGGTCGTAGGTACACGCTGCCCAGTGCGGCGCCGACTTCGGCTGCGGCCTGGAGGGTGGCGAGCATGCCGTCATCGACCAGCTCGTCGAGGCGTTCCTGTGTCGCCGTGTCCTTGCCTTCGACGGTGAACGTCGGAGGCTCGGAGAACAACAGGTTGGCGGAGCCTCCGCAGAGGTCGCCGGCGATCGGGACGTGCAGCTTGGTGCGGCGTTCGCCGGGTGCGGTGGGTGTGCCCCACCACCAGCGGGCCAGCTTGCCGACGACGCCTCCCGCGTACTGGAGCCGCTTGGGGTCAGGGGCGCCGCTGTTGCTGCCGCCGTAGAGGGATTCGAGGCGGTCGGGATCGCCGGACCACCAGGTGTCCCAGGTGTGCATGGCGTCGAGGGCGGGGGCGAGTGCTGGCGGGGGCCAGGGGACGTTACCCGTGGGCAGCGGCATCGGTCACCTCCCTCTCGGAGCGCCAGGCGCGGAAGTTCTTCGCGTACACCCAGCCGTATGCGGCCGCCGAGGCAAGGAAGCCGTACTGCTGGGTGGACAGTGCGTAGGCGATCCACAGGAGCTGGGCGCTGAGGCCGATGGCCCAGCCGAGGGCGCGCTTCCGGCCGGCGAAGTAGAGGCCGGTCACGCCGACTGCGGTGAGGAGCCAGGACCACCAGGCGATCACGCGGCGACCTCCAGTCGCGTTGGTAGGTAGGGCCGCCACAGGGCCTCTGTCGTGCGCAGGCCGTACCGGAGGGCGTCACAGGAGTGATCGTTCTCCTTGATCGGCTTGTCCTCGCCGCGCTCCGCCGCTTCGTCGTCCCAGGAGTAGCCGGGGATCTCGTCGATCAGACCCACCGCGGACTCGTGGATGTACAGGTCTTCGGTGGTCAGCAGCGAGGACACGGTGCGGATGCCGTCGAGGACGGAGTTGTCCGCGTGGGTGACGCCGAGGACCTTGTCACGGTGCAGCTGCTCGATGTACGAGGACGCTGACGGGTCAACGACCGTCCACTCCGGGGCGACGCCGACCACGTTCGTGCCCGGCTGCGGCACCTTCGCGAGCCAGGCCCGGCGGGCCCGGGAGTACTCGGCGTCCGTCATCTGCTTCCGCTCGCGGCGGGAGTCGTACCGGTACTCGGAGACGACGTACAGCTTCCGGTCCGCGCCGAGGCCGAGCAGGATGTCCGCGTACGGGTTGACCGTGCCGTAGTCGATCGCGTCGCACAGCCACCGGTCGATCCTCGGCAGGGTACTCACGACGTGCTTCTTGACGTCGAACTGCTCGTAGATCGCGCCCTCGGACTGAACCCAGTGGCCGAGGATGTAGCGGCGATACCAGAGGCCGGTGAAGTTCCGGCGCATCCGGGCCTTGTAGTCCTCGGACAGGGCGGGGTTGTCGTCCATGACGAAGTGCCAGGTGCGGATGCCCAGCTCGTCGGCGCGGTTGAGCCAGTCCTTCTTCGCCCAGTGGCCCGGGTTGTCGGGGTTGGTCGTGGCGAAGATCAGGGCGCCGGGCACCGACATGCGGTCGATGAGCCGCTTGAAGAACTCTTTCGGCAGCAGCGTCAGCTCGTCGACGTACGCGCCCGCGCCCGTGAGGCCGCGGAGCCGGGCTTCGGCCTTGGCGTCGTTGGCGGTGATGACCTCGATCTGCTTGCCGAGGATCCACGCGACGCTGGAGCCGCGGGTGTAGGAGACGAGCTTGGCGACGTCGACGCCGACGATGCTCGGGTCTTGGAGCGGGCCGAAGACGTTGCGGGCCACGGTGTCGTAGGTCTTGCCGACGACGACCAGCTGGCCGCCGGAGGGGGCTGTCACGACGTACATCAGCCAGCGCAACAGGCTGGCGATGGTCTTGCCCGATCGGACCGAGCCCTCCCACACGTTGAGCCAGGCCGTGGAGTGGGCGATCGAGCGTTCCTGCTTGTCGGACAGCCGCAGCTCAGTGGTCCCCATGCCGGGCTCGCAGCTGGTCGAAGAGGTTCGTGAGCAGCGAGCCGACTTCGCCGGCGCCGCCCTCCTCCTTCGGCGGGGCGAGCCTCAGGGACCGGTCGACTGCGGTGGCGACGAGGCCCATCAGGGCCCGCTTGTCGCCTGGGGTCGGCTCTGGGGCGTCGTAGGTGTCGAAGTCGTGGTCCTTGCCGCCCCAGTCCCAGTAGGTGTGCGGAGCGTTGATCTTCGCGGCCTCGCGCTCGGCGATGTCCTGGAGCGTGAGGGCGAAGGCGGCGCGGCGGGCGGCGAGGTCGGCCTGCCGGATCTCGGTGGCTTGGCGGACCTCGGCGGCCCGGGAGAAGGTCAGGCCGAGGTCTTTGGCGATGGTGCTGATGGTGCGGCCGCCGCGGCCGAGGAGTTCGGCGATCTCGTTGCGGCCCTTGCCCTGGGCGTGGAGTTCGCGGACGCGTTGGCGTTCTTCGTCGGTGACCGGTTTGGCGGTGCCCATGCGCGGTCACCCCCAGGCGCGCGAAGGCCCGGCCTCGCACGGGCGGGCCGGGCCTAGGTGTGTGGGCAGTCGTGCAGCTAGAGGACTGCGGTGCGATCGACGTTGAGGATCTTGCAGGTGACCTTTGTGGCGCCCTTCAGATCCTCGCCCGTGGCGAAGGCCACGTTGTTCTCGGTCTTCGACTTCCCATGGTTGAGGTCCTTGGCGAAGGCGT
>NZ_JAMGBG010000035.1 GCF_023516595.1 Streptomyces neyagawaensis
AAGGCCACGTTGTTCTCGGTCTTCGACTTCCCATGGTTGAGGTCCTTGGCGAAGGCGTCGATGGTGGTGATCTGGTTGCCGTCCTGGTCGGTCACTTCGCCTTCGACGAGGTAACTGGCGCGGTCCTTGCCGTTGTTGGTGACCTGGAGCTTGACTTTCAGCTCCTGGCCGCCGAATCCGTCGTCGCCGATGCCGCAAGCGGTGATCTTGACGTCTTCCTCGCCGGCGCGCTTGTTTTCGGCCTCGCTGGACTTCTGCTCGCGCTTGAGGTCCTTGTCGACCTCGTCTGCAACTTCTCCTACGAAGACGGCACAGCCGCCGAGGACAAGGAGACCGAGGAGGGTTGGGATGCCGCATCCCAGGGCGAACTTCAACCCGGTGGACATCTTCTTCGGCGGCTGTGGCGGAACCCACCCCGGCTGCTGCTGCGGGTACTGCTGGCTCATGTGGCCCCTCTTAGTGGGATTTTGGGTGAGAGCGGCCAATGTAGTGAGTGTGTGAGGTGCGTGAAGGCGTCGAAGCGTTTCTGTGACACGAGTGAGGCATAGGCCGGACACGGGTGCGGTGGGAGACGGCGAAGGCCCGCGCTGTGGCGGGCCTTCTGTGTGCGCGTGTGCGCCCTGAGCTTCAGTGTCCGGGCACGCCGGACTTGGCCCCAGGATGGATCACGTCGATCTGGAATGCAACTACGTTCGGTGGCCGACGGGACACTGTGACGTAATGCGACAGCCCCGCTGCTCGTGAGGAGCGGCGGGGCTGAGAGCGCCATGACAGGGACGCTGATGCGTTGGTCGCGCAGTGGCCAGTGTGGCAGGCCGTGCGGCTCGATCTGAAGGCGACTCGCGCGTGGAGGCTACGGCCGCCACTCCTCGCGGTAGCCGGGCCGGTCCGCGTACACGGCAGCGAGAGCGGCGAGGATGGGCGAGTCGTCGGATTGCGGATCCCAGCCGCCCATCATGCGGCGGCGCTCGGCCGAGTAGCGCTCGTGCTGGTCGATGATCCGTCGCTTGGCGTCGATCTCCCGCAGCACCCGAGCCGGATCCCACTCCGCGATATGCACCGCCTGCCCCTCAGACGGCCAGCCCTCGTAACACACGACCCGCTCCTGCTCCGAGTCGCGGATCGCCGCGGGATCCCCCAGGTACTCCGGCGGCCTGGACCAGGCGAGGCCGCCCGCCCTACGTGCGATCCGTTCGTCCTGGTCGAGCTGGGCGCGTAGCCACTGCACCAAGTCGTCCATGGGCTCATCCCCCTGTGCTGCGGCGGTATCCGCGACGGCCCGTCATGGCCGTCATGACGGTCTGCCCGGTCCAACGGTTCACGCCGTTCCTGGTGTCGTCGGGCTCGGGCCAGCGGTTGCGGGTGAGGTCGGCGCGGATGGTGCCGGCCGTGATGCCGATGCCCGCGTCCTCCAGCTGCTGCGCGGTGTAGAGCCGGGTGGGTTCCAGCTCGACGGCCTGGCGCTCGATGTGCTGCCGTACGAAGGCGGCGATGTGCTGGGCGTCGTACTCCTTGTACCGGCCGCGCTTCCCGGCGGAGGCCGGCCAGGCCGGATGCTGCGCCCAGGTCTTGGTCACGGTGTGGATGCTCACTCCGTACCGTTCGGCGATCTCGGGGGCGATGAGACCGGGTCGGTCTACCATGGTGAGGAACTCTCCTTTGCGGAGTTTTCAACTGGTGGGGTCGACGCTCTCTCACCCCCGGGCTTGTCCTGGGGTTGGCGTCGGCCCCTTTTGCTGTGCGTGAGAGGCGGGGTGGGTTGAGCGTTCCGGGAGGAGAGGGGGTCCCGCCCCGGGCTGGCTGCCCGGGGCGGTGAGGTGAGCTGTTACGACTGGCTGTCGTCCGGCTCTTCCTCGTCGTTCTCGATCACTTCGGCCCAGGTGACGAGCCGGTTGAGTGCGAACTCGACGACGTCGAGTCGCCAGGGGGCGGGCCCTGCGATCTTCACGAGGGTGATGATCTCGTAGGCCGCGAACCAGTCGAGCAGCATGTGCTCGAAGGCCCTGCGGTGGAACTCCGAGATCGGTTCATCCTCGATGACCGCTCGCACTCGGTTGAGGGCGAGGAGGACGTCCGTGGGGTCTCCGCCGTCGTCGGCCACCTGGACGATGTCCGGGATGATGACGGGGATGGGGAGGTCCTCCAGGAGGGACGCGATGTACGCGAACGCTCCGATGACGGCCTCGGCGAGTGCGAGGTACCGCTCCCTGCTGTCGTGATCTGCCACGACTTCTCCTCTCTGGAATTTTCAACTGGCTGTCAGTGGCGGGGCTCTCACCCCCCGCCCTGACATGTCTAACTTTACAGCATTGGTTTCTAGAATTGCAACACCCTGGTTCGGGGAAAGGGGGACGGCCCCAAGACCACCCCCCAACCCCGACCCGATCAGGCCCGCTCGAACCGCACCAACCCCCCGTCGTCGTCCAGCACCGCCACCAGCCGCTTGCCCGGCAGCTGCCCGCGCGACAGGCCCGTCTCCTCCACCAGCCGCGCCACCGGCACCCGCTCCGGCTCCGAGTGCCCCCGGCGCTCCGTCGTGATCTCCGCCTCGTCCCCGACTACCAGCAGCACCCGGGCCTGCATCCGCTTGCTCATCCGCTCTTCTCCTTCATGGCGCCCGGTACGGGCTTCTCCGCGGTCTTGAACCAGCCGCCGCGCGACGCCTGGTAGGTCGTCTCGTGCCCCTTCAGCCGGGGGTCGTCCGGCGGCGGGGGTGTCTTCCAGCCGAGTGCCATGATGGCGCTCCTGTCTCGTCTCGGGATGGGGCCGGGGGCGGCCGGTAGCTGGCAGGCGCGGGCCGCTCCCGGGGATCTAGTGGTGCCGCCGCGAGGAACGGCGGCGGTGGCGGTACATGACGGTCCCGCCGTTTCCGATGGCCTCTACATGCAACCCCTCTTCGGGGGTGCCATCCTCGGCGTTGTCGCTGTTGCTGTTGTCGCCTGACCTGCAACAACAACCGTCTCCGTGAGTCTCGGCGGCAGGAGAGGGGGCGGCCGGGATGTGCTCCCGGCGTACGGACGGCCCGTTCCCCTCTCGCGTGCGGCCCGCCTTCCACGGGATGCCCGCTTCGTCGAGGAGGGCCTTGACCGCCTTCGTGTCGGGGAGCTTCAGGTCGTCGCGGAGGGTCGTGAGGAGAACGCCCTTGTCGTCGCCGATGAGGCGGCGGAGCGCCTCGCCGACGTCCGGGGCCGGCGCTTCCTCCTCGCCCTCGCTGTTGCGGTGACGGCCGAGCCGCGCGCGTGCCTTCTGCCAGCCGATGGTGCAGAGGATCCCGACCACGAAGTAGGCGATGTACGGGGCCGCGGTCACGACGGCCTTGAGGACCAGGACGCCGAGCCCGGCGAGGATCACGACGGCACATCCGCCCGCGATCCGGCTCGACCCTTCGGCCTCTCCCCCAGTTCCCTCGTCGGCCTTGTCGACGGTGGTCTCGTCGCTCATCAGAACGCCCCGTAGACCTGGGCGCCGAGCCAGTTCGCGGACTGCGCCAGAGGCACAGCGGCGAACCCTGCGACACCTGCGGACATGGCCAGGCAGACGCCGCACCACATGCCCAGCTTCAGGTCGCGGGCGTGGGCGGACTTCTTCAGGAGGGCGATCATGACGACGGTGAGGATGAGGACGATGCCGCCCCCTGGCTGGGTGAGGGGCAGGTAGCTGCTGCCGTTGGCGTGGGTGCCGGCCTGGCCGCCGACGCCCCAGACCAACGCCACGTCCCCCAGCCAGTTGGAGATCCAGAGGGCGGTGTCCGCGATCCAGCCGACGAGGCCGCCGACGCCGAGGAGGGCGAGCGCTCCGTAGCACCAGGCGAGGAGGAACGGCAGGAGGTGGGCGAGGTGGCGGAGGGGGTCGTTGCGGAGGGCCTTGAAGCCGGGAAACCACAGGACCAGGTAGTACAGGAGGACGCAGATACCGACGGTGACACCGCCGATGGTCACGAGTTGCACGGGGTTCCTCAGCGGAGGATGGCCACGCCGAGCGCGGCGAAGGTCAGGATGAGCGCGACGGTCCCGTACAGCGGGGGGATGTCGCGGGGGACCACGAGGGCCAGACCGGCGAGCGCGAACAGCGCACACACAGCACAGAACACACCGAAGAAGACGGTGGGCATGGGCGTGGGTCGGCTACGCGGTGAGCGGGACGGGGGCTGGCGGGAGCTGCGCGAGGTGCGGCTCGTGCTGCTCGACCTCGGCGCGCAGGGTGCCGCGGATGAACCCGTCGGAGGCGTCGCCGAGCCCGGCGTCGCTGATCGCGATGCGCATGGCCTTCGTGCCCGGGCGCGTGCCCGCGTTGTACAGGGCGCGGATCACGGAGCACCGGGCGTCGCTGTACTTGATCGGCGTGGGGCCGGGCATCGGGCCGGGCCCGACCGGCGGGATGACGGGGGGCGCGGGCGGCATGACGGGCGCCGGGACGTGCTCCTCTTCGTCGCCCGTCTCCTCCGGCACGGGGGGCGCGGCGGGCGCGGTGGCCGCGGGCTTCGCGAGCAGCCGGTACAGCTGGTTCATCAGCGCCCCGAAGGCGAGCAGCGAGGCGACCGGGGGCACTGCGGCCACGACGTAGTCCAGCGGCTCGGCGCCTTCGCCGACTCCGGCGATGTTCAGGGCGATGGATCCGCCGGCGCCGAAGACGACCAGGCTGATGGCCCACCAGTCGATGCGGCGGGCGAGGGCGGCGCGGAGGATGAGGACCTCGCCTGCGGCGTAGAACAGGTCGAGGGTAGCTGGCCAGGCCCAGGCTCGGATGGGGTCGTCAGCGAAGCCGTGACGGGCGCCGACGTCGTGGAGGTGCTCGTAGGAGAGCCAGAGGGAGACGCCCGTCAGGAGGAAGATGAGGGCGGCGGCGGTGATGGCGAGCGCGGTGATTGCGCGCGGCTGGGTGTTGCTGGGGTGGGCAGGCGCACTAGGGTGCAGCTCAGCCATAGGAGGTCACTCTCCTGTGGTCAGAGCCTCGGCCGGAGCTGGTATCTCCGCGTCGGGGCTCGCACTGTTTGTGGAGGGTGACGCCCTGCGGGGGGCATCTGCCGTTCCAGACGGTACCGCGCGGTGCGCGGGTGGTGCTACAGGGTCAACGACGTAGCGCGCTGACGGGCGTCACAGACCTCGACAGACGGCAGCCGCATAGCCTCCCGTGGGGAGGAAACCGGGAGGCGCGGCGGGCCCTGCCAATCGCAGCGACGGCAGGGCCCGACAAGGGGAGCCATCACCCGGGGGATTGGTTCCGGATCCCGCACCCACACCATGCACCACAAACCGGCCATCGGGTAGGTAGCGGCCGGAACTTATTGGTCCTCGGCGGTCGAAGGTGTCTCCGTCCAGGTGCGTCCGCAGTGCGGTTCGGTGCAGCGGACGATGGGTGATTCGCCGTCCCCGCCCTCGACGACGAGCTGGCCGCCGCACGGGTGCGGGCATGGGTGCGGGACCGGCTCGACGCGACGGGCGTCACCGAGGGCGCGGCGGACGAGTTCGCTGGCCATGCGGGCGACCTCGACGATGGCGCCGCGCTCGCCGTCGTCGAGCCGACGGCAGGGTCCGGCGCGGTCGGCGAGGCGGTCGGCGAGCCAGGCCGCGGCCGCCGTGGCGCTGCGCTGCCCCGTGAAGCGCCACCGGGCCGGGTCCGCGGCGTCCTTCGCGGCGAGCAGCACCGCCGCCCGGTGCGCCTCGTCGCCCCAGCCCTTCCCCGTCGGTGCCTTGACGGGCTCGCGCTGGATGCGGGAGGCGAGCCAGTCCGCGGCCGTGACGAGGCCCGTCTCGACGGTCGTCATGACGTCCAGGACGTCGACGTCGACGGGGGCCGGGCGGGCGCCGGGGGCGTCTGGGTTGGTGTCGGCGCGCTCCTCGGCGAGCTCCTGGCGCTCCTCTTCGGACATGAGCCGGGTGATGCCCATGGCCGGGGGCCAGCTGGTGGTGGGGCGGGTGCCGGCGCGTTCCTCCAGGGTTTCCCAGCGGTCGACGATGGTGTTGAGGTGGCCGAGCGGGCACTCGGGGTGGGGGTGGACTTCCTGGCCGGCCTCTTCGTAGCAGAGGTGGCAGGCGAGGAGGCGGGGCGGCCGGTACGCGCAGGCGTCTGCGCAGGTGGCGCATTGGGCCTTGCGGGTGTCGTGGTCGTCGCGGTCGTGGTTGCAGGCGCCGCAGACGGTGGGCGGGGTGGGGGTGGTGGTCACGGTGGTCTCCCTGGTGGGCGGGGGTACAGTGATCAACACCTGGGGGCGTGCCTGGTCTTGGCGGAGTGGGCACGCCCCTCGTCCATGCTCAGCGGGGGCTCGGCGGTCCGTACGGCGACTGCCAGGCCGGCCGGTCCGGCTGTCGGACGGGCTTGCCGTCCTGGTCGATCAAGCGGCCAGCGCGGAGACTGCTCCCGACTGCCTCAAGGCGACGCGCGACCTCGATGACGATCGGTCGCGCGGCCGCGGCGTACGCCCCGGCGAGCGTCGCGTACGCCTCGCGGATGACCTGGCCGTTCTCGATGTAGATCTGGATCGGGGTCTGTTGCGGCTCGAGCTTCATGTCGATCTCGACAGAGGCGACGCCAGGCACCTGGTGCCACTCTCCGTCATCACCGAGGACCTCCAGGCGCCCCGTCATGACGGGTCCTTCGTGCCGAGGATGGCTTTGCGGAGTTCGACGAGCCGCTGGTCCCACCAGCGCGCGAGGGGCGCGCCGAGGGGCGGCGGGCCAGCCTTCACCCACCGCTCGTAGAGATCCACGACCCGCTGCACCTCGGCCTCCGCGTCGCGCGCGCGGCCAGCAGCGATGCGGGTGACGGCCGGGACGACGGCGAGGACGGCCTCCAGCAGCTCGTTGCGCACGGCCTCGTGCTCGTCGGTGCGGTTGTGCTCGGGCCAGTCCCCGAGGATGCGGTCGATGGGCGCGGCGAGCTGTTCGCGGAGGCTGGCCGGGGCCGGTAGCGGGTCCGGCGCTACGCAAGGCGTGACGGTACCGAAGTCGGGCGGCAGGTTGGGGGTGAGGCAGTCGATGGGCGGGTCCGGCTGGTACGCGTCAGCACGGTCCGCCTCCGCGTCGAGGTCTGCGGCCACGGCGGCCGAGAGCTCGTCGAGCCGCCCGGCCTGCCTGATGACGTCCTCAAGATCGGCGTGGCTGTACGGGTCGTCGTCCTGCATGGCGCCGATGTCGCAGAGGGCGCGGCGGATGCCGTCGAGCTTGTGCTCGGCCGCGCGGCGGGCCTTGTGGGCGAGGCGGTTCCGGCGCCGGAGCGCGGCGAGTTCGGTCTCGGCGGCGCCGAGCGACTTGATGACGTCGTCGAGCTGGTGGCGAAGCTCGGTGTCGGGGCTGGGCTGATCGGTCACGTCTGGTCCTTGAGGGCGGTGCGGATGGCGTCGCGCAGCTGGCATCCGGAGCAGGCGAGGTTGGCGGCGAGGTTGTCGTGCCAGGCGACGGAGCCATGGAGGGCGGACAGGTGCGCCTCGGTCTGCTTCAGCAGCTCGACGAGGCCAGCGGGACGGACCGAGGCCAGGACTGCGTCCGCCAGGGCGGGCACCCACTCCTGCGTCTCGGGGGTTTCCTCGAGCGCGTACGAGACGTCGTCCATGCCGTAGTCGTCGAACGGGAAGCCGAGGATGACGGCGGCGACCTGGTCGCGTGCAGGGGAGGGAGTGGGCCCGGTCATCGTGCGCTCTCCTTCACGGCGTCGGCGAGAGCGACGATCGCGGAGGCGATGGCAAGGCCCGACCAGGCGATGAGGGCGCCGGTTGCGGTCGGCCCGTCAAGGTCCCTCGGTCGGCCGTCGGGGCGCGTGGAGATGCTGCTGAGGGACTCGCCTGTGGTGTTGATCAGCCAGAGGGCGTGGTCGCGGGGGAGGCGGGCGGTGGGCTGCTGCTGGCTCATCGGTGCGCCCCCTGCCGCTGGACGTTGTCGAGGTCGGTGATGATCGCCTGGCAGACCGCGGCGATCTGCACGACCTCGGCGCGGAACTTCGTCAGGTCGCCCTCGGCGCCGGCCTCGTACGCCTCCTCCAGGAGGATCGTCATCCAGCACCGCTGGGCCGGGTCGTCGTTCGCCGCGCGCAGGCCCTGCGCCATGTCCTCGAACAGGGCGGCGGAGTGCAGGCCGCGGAGGATCGGGTGGTGTTGGTCGCCGAACTGGGCCAGTTGGCGCTGTCGTTCGGCGTCCACGGCCTCGGCGAAGTCGCGCATGCCGGGGGTCGTGAACAGGGCGGGATAGCTCATGTGTCGCTCCGAGGGTGGTTGGTGCGGCGCCGCACGGCCCGGAGGAGCCGCGCGGCGAGGGGTGGGGCGCCCTCGTTGTGGTGGCCGCAGATGATCGCGGCGACCACGACGACGAGGACGAAGAACCCGACGACGAGCGTCATGACGGGTCGTCGCTGGGCAACTGGTAGCCGGCCTCTTGGAGCTGGTGGACGAGGTCGCTGGCGTCGAGGCCGTGGCCGTCGTTGACGTCGACGAACCAGGACTCGACGATCTCCATCGCACCAGTGAGCGTCGGCTCCTCGTGGGCCGTGTCGGGGTCGTGGAGCCGGGCCTCGGCAGCGAGCCACTCAGGCCAGGCGGCCAGATCGCCGTGGAAGTGCCGGCCGACGGCCTCCGCGTGGACGCGCGCGCCGTCCTGCATCCACCAGCCCTTGACATAGGCGTGGACGCGACCGAGCTGGCTGTCCGGCGTCGCGCTGTAGGTGAAGGTGATCTCGGTGGGGGCGATGGTGCGGGTCTCGTTGTACTCGTCCGGCACCTCGGGGGCGCCGCGGACTGCGTACCGGACGGCGCGGGAGAACGGGAAACGGGCGATGCCGCCGTCCTTCGGCTTCTCGACCAGTGCCTCGGTTCGTCCGACCAGGCGCAGCAGTTCGTCTGAGGCCCGGGTTACTCCCTCCGCCGCGCGCTGCCCGGCATCCTCGTAGACGGCGGCGAAGAGGGTGGTCCGCAGGTGTTCTGCGGCGATTCGGAGTGTGGCTTCGCGGAGCTCGGCGCGCTCCTGGGACTTCGCGGCGCGGATGGCCTTCTCCAGCGGGGCGATGGCGGCGCGGGCCTTCGCGGTCGCGGCGGCCTCGTCGAGGTTGGCCGCGGTGAGGAAGTCGTCGAGGGCCTTGGGCCGGTCGTCCATGGACATCGTGGTGCTCCTGGGGTGGTGGGGGCCGGCCGCCCGTGCTGCTCGCGGGCGGCCGGGCTCGGTCAGACGTGCCGGAACGTGATCTCGGCCAGTTCGGTGCGGGCGTCGGCGATGGTCGTGCGGCCGTTGGCGAGGTCGGCGATGAGGCCGACGGCGTGGTACTCGCCTTCGTCGGTGGCGTCGCGGAGGCGTCCGGCGATCTCGGAGATCAGGGCCAGGACGTCGCCGTCGGAATCGCCGGTCTCGAACTCCTCGTCCTCGTCGCCGGTCTGGAGGTCCGGGACGCTGGTGTCGAGGGTGGTCTGGCCGGGGCTGACGGGCGGTGACGGGGCGTCGCCAGGCTCGTGCAGCGCCTGGTGCTCGCTGTCCTCGGCGGGGCAGATGGCTCGGCCGTCGGCGAGGATCGTCCAGTCGTAGCCGCGGAGGGTTGCGTGGGCTGTGGTGAGGTCCTCGAAGTGGATGGTGCTCGACTCGTCCTCGTCGAACTCGTACTCACAGGCGGCGCACTTCACGGTGACGCAGACCTCGCGGCTGAACCCGTCGGGGAGCGGCTGTGACGGGCCGTCGAGGGCGTCAGCGACGGCCTTGCGCACGTCGTCGGGGCAGACGTGATCGTGGTCGTCGGCTCCGTGAGGTGCGGCAAGCCAGCCCGCGGTGAGCAGCGCGCGCACGCGGTCGGCGGAGGCCCGTACGTCCTCGACGTCCTCGACGACGCCTCGGATGGGTCCGCGGACTTCGCCAACGGCCGCCTTGTGCATGGCCGCGATGGTCTGGCACGCGCGCTCGTAGCTGCCGCGCATCTCGCCCAGTTCGCGGCGTGCGTCTTCCAGCTCGACGGCGGTCTTGGTGTACAGGCCGATGGCATGCCGGGCGCGGCCTTCCCACGACATCGGGAACTTCTCCTGGACCATCGCGGCGTGGTACACGTCGCGGGCCCATCGGGCGTCGCCGAGCGCGGTGTGCGCGGCATCCTCGGTGGGCGGCTCGACGCCGACCGCTCGGGACAGCACGTGTGCACGCCAGGGGAGGGGGCCGGCGGCCTGGGCACCGATGCGCGCGGCGGCGAGCTGGACGATGTCGTACGGCCGGTAGTGCCACTGGGCACTGCCGGGGCCGAGAAGTTTGCGGAGGTGGCGGTCGTCGAAGCCAGGGTTCGAGCCGACGATCACGGCGCCGGAGAGCACGTTGGTGACGGCCTTCACTGCGTCGGCCCGGGTCATGCAGGTGACCGCGTTTGCCTCGATGTAGGCGGCCGGGCAGTCGCAGCTGATGCCGATGATGTTGCGTTGGTCGTACCGTCCGATGCGGAGGGCTTCGGGGTCGGCGTGGGTAAGGTCGACGGCGAACTGCCAGACGTACTCGGTGTCGGTGTGCTCGCCGGTCTCCTCGAACTCGCGGAGGATGACGGCGACCTCCCACACCTCGCCGATCTCGGCGTCGAGGTGGGTGGTCTCGCAGTCCACGAAGGCGATGGGCAGGCTCATGTGCTGCTGCTCCTGGTGGTGGAGTGGGATGGTGGACAGGGCCGCCCCCGCGGTGCGAGCGGGGGCAGCCGTGCTGGGGATCAGCTCTCGGATGCGGCCCACGCGTCGACCGCGGCCTGCGCCTGCTCTCGCTGGTCCCAGAGCGAGGACGGCATGGTCGACACCGCGCGCCCGTTGAGCAGGTCCCGGACGGTCGCTACGACCGCGCCCGGGGACGCCCAGCGGGGCAGCGTCGGCAGGAACTCGGGGTCGTGGGCGAGGACTCCGCTGCTCTTGCGCGGTGCCCACTGCCACTGCTCGGCGGGGTGGTCCCACACCAGGGCGATGCCGTCGTCGCGGGCGTCGCTGGTGTCCCAGTCGAGGTACGCGTTGAGCATCGTGGTGCAGCCGGCGTCCGGGCCGCCGTCGTAACGGTTGATCTCGGCGTCAGACGTCCAGTGGTCGTCAGGCTCCAGGCCAGCCTTGGCGAGGGCGTTGACGACGGCGGTGATGTACGGGTCGTGCGGGAGTGCGCGGGGCTCAGGCACTGCGCACCTCCGAAGCCTCCGTCGTGACGACCATCGACGCCCCGTCAGTGCCCAGGCCGTCGAGCGCCAGGAGCCGGACGTGGGTCCGCATCCGCTCGTACTTCTGCACCGTGCCGTGCCCGTCCCACTGCGCCCGGACATCGGTCACGTCGACCACCGTCACGTGCCCGAACAGCTCGGCGTCCCGAGGGTGGATGTGCCAGGACATCTGCCAGCCGCCGGCCACGAGGTACAGCAGCTGCCAGCCGTCCTCGTCGACGTCCGGCGAGGCGGTGATAACGGTGGTTGCCGGGTGCAGCGCGGCGAGCCAGGCGAGGAGCTGCGCCCGCTCCCGGTACGCGCCGTCCCGCTCCCGCTCGACGCGCTTCAGCTCGTCGCGGTACTGGTCGCACAGCTGGGTGGCTTCGGTGCGCTCGGTGTCGTACGAGTCGGCGTGCCGCTTCCAGCGCGTGGCCTCGTCTCGCGCGGCCTGGAGGTCACGGACGAGCAGCGGCAGCGGGTCGGGGGCCGGGGCCTCTCCGTTGATACCGCGCGTGAGGGGCTGGGATCCGGGGCGAACCGGTTCCGGTTCCTGGTTCCTGCGGCGGAAGATTCGTGGCATGGACATGGTTCCTCCGGGTGGCCGGAGGTGGGTCCCTGCGTGGGGTCCCTGTCCTCTGCGGGTGGGTCAGGCGTTGGGGAAATGCTTGGCGATCTCGATGGCGACGCCCTCGACGAGCGCGCGGCGCATGTCGTCCGGCATGTCGGGCCGGACGGCGAAGTGCAGGCGGAACCAGGGGCTGTAGTCGGTGTGCGCGGTGAGCTGCTCGGGGAGCGGCTCCAGCCCGTCAGCGCCGAGGTGAACGGCCCACTCGGACACGTCGGCCGCGCTGCTGATCAGTCCGTGGATCCTGCGCTGGGCATCGGAGAACTGGTCCTCGTCGAGCACCTCGTCCCAGTGCGGGCCCTCGGCGCCGTCGGCCTCCTTGGGCGGGAGCATGCTCTCGATCTCGGAGCCCTGCATCTGCTCGCCGACGCCCATGAAGTCGGGGTCCTCGGTGAGGGCGACGTGCTGGCGTGCGGCTTCGGCGCGGAGGTCGTCGTCGGTGTACGGCCGGTCCGTCACTTGTCGTGCTCCTGTCGTGATGGCGGGAGTGCGTCGAGGGCGTCGCCGAAGTCGTTGGCGAGGGTGCGCCACCGTTGGGCCTGGTCGGGCGCGTGGGTGTCGCGGGTGTCGGCGGCGGTGAGGAGGGCTTCGACGATCTCGCTGAGGTCGTCGGTGCTCGCCAGGCGGACGAGGAGGGCCATCAGAACGGGGGTTCGTTGTTGGTGGGGCCGGTGTTCCAGGGGTCGTCCTGGGGTGGCGGGCCCTGTCGGTACTGCTGCTGGCCCTGGGGGTGCTGCTGGTTCTGCGGGGGCCGCTGCTGTCCGCTCTGGGCGTTCTGCTGGCTGGCGGCGTCCTTGGACACGTTCGCCACGGCGTACGCGAGGTTCGGCGCGATGCTCCTGATGTGGAGGGCCGGCCGCTCGTACTTCTGGCCGTCCTTCTCCCAGGACTCGGTGCGCAGCTCGCCGGTGACGATGACCTCCATGCCCTTGGCGAGGGACTCCGTCGCGTTCTCGGCGAGGCGCTCCCAGACGGAGCCGCGGACGTAGAAGACGTCGCCGTCCTCCCATTGGTTGGTCTGCTTGTTCAGCCGACGGGAGTTGAAGGCGAGCGAGATGGAGGCGACGGCTTTCCCGGCCTGGGTGAAGCGGAGTTCGGGGTCGGCGGTGAGTCGGCCGACTCCGGTGAGGGTGGGCAGAGACAAGGTCAGCTCTCCTTCGGGCAGTGGCCGCTGAGGCAGCGGGATTCGTTGCTGGCGACGTAGTGGACGTGGTGGCCGAGCGCGACCAGGCGCTGGGCGGCTTCGAGGGCGGTCCGCGAAGCGGTGTGGTGGCCGTCGTAGATCGGCACGGTCACTCCTCGGGTAGAACGAGCTGGATCGGGATGGCGGTTTGACCGGCGGGCACGGCGGGTCCGGTGACGGCCTTGACGGGTGTCGTCGGGAGGGCGTGACGGGGCGTCGGCGGCGGGATCAGACCGAGCCTCTGGCCGCAGATCGGGCCGTAGCCGCGGTCCAGGGACTCCTTCGTGCGGAGGCTCCGGGGGCAGTAGCGGCACTTCATCGGCGGTTCTTCTTCCGGCGGTGCTCGGCGAGGCTGGTCACGCCGAGGGGGAGGGCGAGTTGCTGCTGCCGGGTGGGGCAGGTGGCGACGTGCGGCTTGTGGAGTCGCTCCCAGCCGGTCAGCGGGAGGTCCGTGCTGGGGCGGCGGGAGCGCCAGCGGCCGGTTCCGTCGCGCCAGATGGCGGTGTTGCCGGCGGTGTCGGGGTCGGGGTCGACTGCGAGGCGCTTCCCGGCCTCGGTGATGGTCCAGAGGATGGGCCGGTGGCAGTCGTGGCACGTGGCGTATCGCTTCATGGGGTGGGGGTTGGGGTGTGGGCCGCGGTGATGCGGGCGTGGTGGAGGTTGGGGGTGAGGGTGCAGGGGTGGCCGGGTGCGGCTTGGCAGATCCGCTCGGGGCACCGGGTTGACATGACCCTGGCGAGTTCGGTGTTGCGGGCGTCGTGCGTGTCACGGCGCCGGTCCTGGGTGCGGCGCTGGTTCGTGCACAGTTCGCCGACGGCCGCACGGCACCAGGGGCACTGGACGGCCATCGCGGCGAACCGGTACGGGCGGCGGGGGCGGGGGACGGTCGTCATGACGCCTCGGCCTTCGGCTCCTGGCCCTCGTCGCGGGCGAGGGCGGCGGCGGAGGCGGCCTGGATGCGGGCCGCGGCCTGGTCGTGGTCGAGGAGCGGGAGGCCGGCCGCTTCGCGCTGGGTGTCTTCCAGGCGGATCGGGTGGACGTCGCGGCGTCGGCGGCCGCCGGTGGTGCAGCTGCTGCCGGGGGCGGCTCCGCAGCGGCGGCAGGCGCGGCCGCGGGGGTCCTTGGAGGTGTCGCGTCCGGCGGGCATCTTGCCGATGGCGGCGCGGACGGCGGCTGCACGGCCCTCGTACGGGCCATGATCGGCGCCTGGAGGTAGTGCGAGGCGTTCAGCGGTCCCGAGCGACCGGCCGATGCTGGTGGGGCCTGTGAGGCCGTCTCCAGCGGCTCGGATGATCTCGCGGAGGGCGGCGGCGGACTCCGCGCCGGTCTCCAGCGGGTTGCCGTCGTAGACGATGTTCGCCAGCTCGATGCGCTCGGTGCGGCGCTCGCGGATCTCGGTGACGATCTCGGCCGGGGAGATGAACGGCTGGCGGCGAGCGACGGCGATGACGGCGGCGCGGGCCTCGTCGACGGCGTACGGGGCGAGGATCTCGCCCCAGACGTCGGGGGTGTACTCGCCGAACTTCTGGGCCGGGCAGGCGGCCTGGACGTACTCGGCGATCTGGACAGCTTCTTCTTCGGTCACTGGGTCTGTCCTTCCTGGCGTGCTGCGGCGCGTGCTGCGGCGCGGGCCCGGGCGCGGTCGAAGACGGATTCACCGGCGGGCTGCTGGCTCTGCGCGGTACCGGCCGGGCCGGTGTCGTTCATGACCTCGTGGACGACGCTCGCGAGGGTCGCGGGGTGGAGGTTCTTCTTCATCCAGCGGGCGATGCCTCGACGGATCCAGTCCGGGTGGATGCGGTCCTCGTCGAGGAGGACGCGGATCTCCCTGGAGAGCTGGCCGACGACCCGCGACGGGGGGCGCTCAGAGCAGCGCTCCAGCCACTCCCCGACGATCGTCTGTGCGGTGACGGGTGCCTCTGCGTCCTCAGCGTCGGCGTCGTCGACGGGCTCGCCCTCGATGACCTCGTCTTGTGTGCCGTCTTGAGGGTCAGGCGAAGACGGGGGGTCCCCCACAGAGTGAGGTCCTGTAGAGAGAGGAGAGAGAGTAGGCGTCCGGGATTCCCGGACACTGACGTCCGGGATTTCCGGACACTGAGACTCGTCAGTGTCCGGGTTCTCCGGACACTGGGCTTCAGCGTCAGTGTCCGGAGTTTCCTGACTCTGAGGCGGGTCAGTGTCCGGGAATCCCGGACCCTCAAGTTCGGGTCCAGGGTCCGGATTTCCCGGACGCTGAGAGTTGTCAGTGTCCGCAGAATCCGGACCCTGGGGGTGGGGGTCAGCGTCCGGAATCACCGGACACTGAAGGGGGAGGATCCGGTACTTCGCCGTGCCGTTCTTCTGGCCGGCCGCGACCTTCTCCAGGACGCCCTTCTTCACGAGCGCCTTGATCACTTCGTAGATCTGAGGGCGCGACACCTGCGCCCGGCGGAGGATCTTCTCGGACTCCACGGAGGACCAGGTGACCCTCGTCGTGTCCCGGGCGTCGTCCGCCAACACCGCGAGGGCGAGCTTCTCGCGGTGCGTCAGCGTCGTCGGTGCGAAGTCGAGCACCTCGACGTACAGGCGGCTGCCCACGTACTGGTCTCCGTTCTGGGGGTGTGCTGGTGGTGGCCGGTGGCCCGGCGGCCGGTCTCATCCGCCGGGCCACCGGTGCTCAGCAGGGGGCAGGGACCTTGGTGGAGCCAGTGCGCCGGTACTCACGGCCGGCCTGCGCGTTCGCGTCCCGGCATGCCTGGTCGATCGGCTCTCCGTTGCGGCGGTGCCGCTCGTATGCCGACTTCGTCCCGCACTCCGCGCGCGGGCGCCCCGGCCCCGGAGGCTTGGGCGTGGCCTTCTTCTTCGGGGCGCGGCCTGCGGCGTGCAACTTCGCCCGCTGCGCCCCCGTGAGCCCGGCCACGATCCCGACGCGATATGTGTCAGCCGTCAGCGACTCCCGAGCGAGGATCGCCTCCAGGCACTCCTCACGGACCGGACAGACCTGATTGCAGATCCGCTTGGCCTTGGTCCAGGTCGCCTTGGAGAACCAGATGTCCGGGTCCTCCCAGCGGCACGCGGCCTTCAGCTCCCACTCCCTCGACGTCTCCATCAGGACCACTCCTTCGGGGTGTGCTTCGAGGCGTCGGGCCAGATCTCCTGGCACCGGGTCAGGTCCGGCGACGGTCCGCCGGGCTGGGTCTCGCGGCGGGCGTCGGTGACGGCCGCACGCATGCGCTCCAGGCCTTGCGCGTACGACGGGTGCCATCGCGGCCCGCGCGCTCCGGCCGACCTGCGGGTACGGCGGAGCGACGCGGCGTACCAGGTCAGGGCGATGCGCCACAGGAGCAAGAGGCCGATGGCGACGGCGGTGACGGGCGTCATGCAGCCACCTCCGGCGCCCCGACGTAGGTCCCGTGCTTGCGGTAGTGCCGGTGCGCGACAGCCTTCGCCTCGCGGCACGGGTCGCACGGCTTCTCCCCGCGGCGGTAGTGCGCGTGGTAGCCGGCCTTCGTCCCGCACCGCGCGGGCTGACGCGGCTGACGGGGAGCCCGCGGCTCCCGCTTGTTGCCTCGCGGACGGGCCAGGCCCTCGCTCAAAGGGACCGCATACTCCGGGAACCAGTCCTGCATCGTGGCCCCGCTCACCCCGACACGGTTCGCGACCACGGAGTACGGCAGTCCTCGCTCGAAGAGCACTGTCGCGGCGTAGCGAGCCTCGTCCGCGGTGAGCGTCCACCCCTTGCGGAGGCCGTTCACCGCGCGCTCGACGGCGATCAGGTCGAGGCAGGCCAGCCCGTCCGGCGTGGCCATCCACACCGTGGGGGCGCCCATGGGGACAGCGATCCAGTCCCGCTGTCGACCGACCGGCACTGCCGGAACCCTGGGGAGGGTGGTGTACCGCATGCGCTGGGGGATCCTCATGCGCTCACCGCCGTCACGTCGTACACCCACGCCAGGGCGGTGTCGTCGAGCTGCTCGCGGGCCCGGGTCACCGCGACGTACGCCAGGCGGGCCTCTTCGCGCGGCAGGATGACGAGGCCGGTCTTCTGGTCGGGCTTCGGCGCCCGGAAGTCCGCGTGGATGCGGACCGCCGGCCACTCCCGGCCCTTCGACCGGTGCGCGGTCGACACGACCAGCTCGGCCTGCTGCTCCGAGCACAGCCCGTCCGCGGCCGCGACGATCCTCGCGGGCCCGTGCTCATCGATGAGCTTCACCAGGACCTCCAGCGAGCCGTCCTCCTCGGCGGCGTACTGCCGGACGTCGTCCCACGACGCGAACCCGCACAGCTCCGGATGGTCGGTCGGCTGGCCGCCCTGGAGAGCCTCGGCGGCCCAGGCGAGGCGCTTGATGTCGCCTCCGCCTCCGACCAGGGACACCTTCCGGCCCGCGGCGAGGCCCTCCATGACGATCCCCATCGCTCCGGCGTTGGTGCGGCAGAGGATCGCGTCCGGGGCGTCGAGCGGGCCGACGGTGGACTCGGCGGCCTCCCAGCCGGTGAGGCGGAGCGGGGCGTCGATCAGGCCCAGCCAGAGGTTGGCGCGGGCGGCGATGACCGGCCCGAAGCGGAAGCTCTGCGAGAGCGTCAGCTCCGCGCAGCCCAGCTCGTTCACGAACTTGGCCAGGGCGTCGTTGGCGCCGCGCCAGCTGTAGATCTGCTGGGCGGAGTCGCCAACGGCGATGCGCTGCGCGTGCTCCTGGGCGAGCAAGACGGCGGAGAGGACGTCGTTGGTGTCCTGGGCTTCGTCGAGGAGGACCACGTCCGTCGGGATGATCGGCCGGGAGAGGGCCCACATCTTCAGGTAGTGGTCGTGGGACAGGTTGAGGACGCTCTCGTCCTGCTGGAGGTCTCCCCAGGCGGCGTGGGCCACCGGGAGGACCAGGCGCTCCAGTTCGGCGCGGGCGTTCTTCTTGGTGAGGCCGTCGTAGTGCGGGATGTGTCTGGCGGTGATCTCGTCGTCGGCGCTGTGGCAGTACCGCTCGATGGTGTCGAGCGCCATCCGCATGATGATCTTGGACGTCATAGCCTTCGGGTGGCCGAGGTCCGTGGGGATCGTCGGGGTGGCGCCGATGATGCCGAGGATGGAGCGGACGTCGAGGGCCTGGGCGGCCTGGTGCGCGGTCTGGCGGGGCCGCTGGAGGCGGCGGCCGTAGCGCGGGTCGAAGGCGAGGCCGTGGCCGGTCTTGCAGAGGACCGTGCCGGGGAACGACCGGCGGGCGTCGGCGGCGATAGCGGAGTTGTAGGCGACGTACGTCATCCGGCGCCGTGAGTCGCTGCGCGCGATCATCTTGAGCGTCGAGGACTTGCCGCAGCCCGCGCCGGCCTGGAGGACGAGGTCGAGCCCGTCTCCATACGCGTCGATCGCTTCGGCTTGCTCCTGGGTGGGGTTCACCACTGTGGTGCACCTCCTTTCTGGGGGTGCGGGCCCGCCCCGCATGGGGGAAGTCGGGGCGGACCCGCGGTCAGTGGTGAATCAGGCGGGCTGCTTGGCCAGGCCGTCGACCATGGCGGCGAAGTCGGAGGCCGCGGTCTCGCCGCGCTCTCCGAAGTTCGTCAGCGTGTCGAGGAGGGTCTGGGCCTCGTCCTTCGTCAGCTCGTTCGCGGAGCCGATCTCGCGGCCGATGATCAGCGAGGTGGCGCGGAGCCGGTAGGGCCTGCTGTCCTTGTGGCCGAGGCCGACCTTGGAGAAGCAGGCGTGCATCATCCGCATCTGCGGCGCGGTGACAGGCGTCGGGCCCTGGTCCTGCCCGGCGTCAGCCGGAGGGTTCAGCGGCGCGGCGCGGGTCTCTCCCTCCGGGCGGCTGTCGTCGCCCTGCCCGGTGGTCGTCGCCGACGAGGGCGGCGGGCTGGTGACGCCCGTCGTGACGGGCTTGACGGCCTGCCCGTACTCCTTGATCAGCTCCCCGAGCTTCCCCGGCGCCCCCGTCTTCGGGTGCAGGAGATCGGCACCGAGGAGACGCCGCGCCTCGGCCTGGCGGTGAAGCTGCAACGCCCGGTCATACGTCAGGCCGTCGCGGACCAGTTCGTCCACGATCGCCTGCACAGGGTCGACGCCCTGGCCGAGCTGCTCCAGGATCAGCTCGGCGACGTCCTCGCCAGGGTGGTGGATGACCTGTCCGTTCAGCGGCTCGTACCGGGTCTTCGTGACGGTCGCGGTGCCCTCCACCATGTCCATCACGACGTCCAGCTCGTACTCGGCGCCCTCACGCTGCACCGCCTTGACGCCGACCTTCGTCACCCTCTTGCCCTCGATGACGTAGTCGCCCTTGGTTCGCATCGTGACGATGAGGTGGCCCTGGAAGTTGAGGAGGGCGTCGAGCATCTCCTGCTCAATCGGGTTGCCGGTGCGCCAGCCGCCGAAGGTTCCGCCAGCGCCCTTCTGCGATCCGGCCTCTTCGACGATCTCCAGGAGCCCGCCGCGGCCGTTCCAGAAATGCGACCAGCTGTCGACGATGAGGACGGCCAGTTTCGCTTCCTCGGCGGCCCGGACGACCTTGATGAGGTCGCGGGGGTCGTGTCGGTCCATGGGCAGGTGACCGAAGGTGTGTCCGCCGAGGTCCGGGCGGCCGGGGACGGGGGCGTACTTGAGGGCGGAGCCACGCTCGGTGTCGGCCAGGCCGATCGGACCGCCTTGGGCCAGGCCCTCGGCGAGGCGGAGCGCGGTCTTGGTCTTGCCGGACCCGGCCGGGCCCTGGAGCCCGATGCGGGCCCGGGCGGTCTCGCGGGTGGCGGGTGCGAAGGTGAAGGTGGTCATCGGGTGCTCCGGTTGCGCTGGTGGGGCGGGGAGAGACGGTTGGGGGAGGCGGCGAACTCGCGGAGGCGGTTCACGACGCCCATGGCGGCGCCGTACTTGCGGCGCTTCCGCCGGAACTCGGCGTCCGTGTCGGTCTCGGCCCGCCGGTACTTGCCGTCGAGGTCCTTCTCCAGGGCGCCGGCCAACTCCTCGCCGAACTCCTTGCGGAGAGCGGTGAGGAGGGCGGCGGCCTCGTCGGGCCGCAGGGCGCGACCGTTGGTCAGGGCCTTGAAGACGGTGCTGTAGGCGCTCACTCGCTGGCCCCCTGGTCCTCGGGGAGGGCCTGGGTGGGGGCGAAGGCGCGGGTCAGCCGGTCCGGCCGGATCGGGCCGAGGTCGACCCAGCCCTCGGCCCACGCCTCCTCGCTGAGAGCCGAGGACGCCCACGGGCGGCCGTAGCCGGGCTGCTCGAAGCCGAAGGCCCGGAGAACGCCCTTGCTCGGGTGCATGCCGACACCGACGCACTCGAAGTTGGGCCGGTCCTCGGGTGCTCGGTACGGCAGGTCACGGGTGTACGAGCGGCCGGGGCGGAAGAAGCTGGAGGCGGTCTCCCGCTCCGTATCTGTCGTGGCCGCCCGGAATCCGGAGATCAGTTCATGGATCCGGCCGATCGCCTCACTCATCGGCTCGTGCTCCGTGGCCGCGCCGAGCGCGATCAGGAAGTTGTCCAGGCTCTTGGCGCCGAGCTGTTCGGCCCACGCGAGCGGGCTGGCCTCCGACTCGGCGAGCCGCGCCTTCAGCTGCTCCCGGTCGGCGTGCGTGTCCGCGAGGGCCCGGGCCTGCTGAGCCAGTTCGGCCCGCAACCGGTTGAGCTCCGCTGGTGAGATGGTCATCGGTCACCGCCGATCGCCCGGCGGCCACCACGCAGGCCGGTCTGCCCGATGTTCGCCGTACGCCCCGCAGCCTGACCATCCCCGAAGCCGGAACCCCGGTACGTCGTGCGACGGGCCTTGAGTTTCCCGAACTCCGCGAACACCCGCTGCTCGATGATTGCCTTGCGGTCGGCCAGCACCAGCTCGGTGCTTCGCCCCGAAGACGAGGCGGCCTCCGGGCGGCTGGCTTCGGCGACTGCGCGGGCCTCGGCCGCCTTGATGCGGCGTACGACCTCGTAACGGAAGCCGATGATCCACGACCGCCGGTACGCCCTGGCGTTCTCGCCCCAGGGCACCTCGACGTGGGCGAGCTGCTGGGTCATCTGGAGCAGCAGGGAGGTGTAGAGCAGCTCGGCGCGCTCCAGGTCCGACTGATAGCCGAACATGTGCACCCGGTGCAGGGAGCCCTTGTCCCGCAGCACCGCCTGGCCGCGCAGGGCTTCGACGATGCCGGCGACCAGGCCCTGCTTCTCCCGGGCCCATGGGTTGTCCATCGTGATGATCCGGTCGGCCGGGGTGTCGGTGTCGGCGTTCGCGTCGGCGAGCATGGCCCGCTCGATGCCGTACTTCGCCATCAGCTCGGCGGCCTTGGCCGTGAAGGCTTCCGCCTCGGCCGTGGTGGACGCGGGGTCTTCGGCCTTGGCCAGCAGCGCACGGACCTTCGCCAGCAGAGACTCGGCAGGCTGCGTCATGCCGTCTCACCGCCCTTGGCGGCGACGGGCGTCACCGGCGTCGTGACGGCCGTCAGCGGGCCCACGTTGTCGACGATGTTCCCGAGCGAGCACCGCTCCGGACGCCCGTCGATCGACAGCAACGGCATCCCGTCACTCGGCCGCTGGTCACCCTGGAAGTACCAGACGTCCCCGTGGGAGTCCCGCTGCGGCAACGCGAGGTCGTACACGATGCCGTCCAGGAGGAACGGACGCTTCGCGGACTGCGCCGCGCGGGCCTGCACCTGCGGGACGTCGTACGCCATGACCGACACGTGGACACCGTCGCGGTAGCCCTCGCCGCCCACGGCGTGCGACAGCGGCCGCTCCGAGCCGGGCGTGATCCCGAAGTACCGGCGCCACTCCGCCCACTGCGCCTGGCCCGTGATCTGCAAGGAGACCAGGATCTGGTCGCCGTCGGTGCGGATCTCCTTGAACGCCGGGTGCTGCCCGGCGTCCTGCTCGATGGTGGCCGCGACCAGCTTCGCCCGCTCGCAGGACTGGTCCCACGCGAGCGCCTGCTGCTCCAGGTCCGTCAGCTCCCGCTTCGGCAGCGGCTGCCGCTGCGGTTCCCGAGACCATCCGCCGGCGGCCGTGCGGTGCAGCACCGCGCCGTACGAGCGCTCCGGGTCAACGAGGAGACGGGCCTCCATGAGGGCCTGGGCGATGACGGCCGCCGGGTCGTTGCTGACCCCGGCCATCGCTTCGCGGATCACGCGCACGGCGTGGGGGAAGTTCTTGTTCATGCCGCAGCCCCCTTGAGGGTCTGGCGCATGATCCCCATCGCGCGGAACTGGAGCGTCTTGACGGCTCCGATGCCCTTGCCGAGCCGGGCGGCCGTTTCCGGGACCGTCAGCTCCTCGAAGAACCGCAGCTCGACGCACTGGCGCTGGTACGGGGTGAGGTCGCGCATCGCGGCCGCGATGGTGTGGGTCGCCTCCGCGATGTCCAGCTCCCGCATCGCCGACATCTCGGCGCTGCGGTCGTGGTTGTAGGTCGCCTCCTCGACGTCGTCGACGAGCGACTCCAGCCGCACCCGCGCCGACTTCACGTAGTCGAGGTGGATGTTCCGCGCGATGGTCGACAGCCAACCCGCGAAGCCGCTGGAGCGAGGGGCGCTGAAGGTCTCCAGGCGGCTGAGGGCGCGCACGAAGACGTCCTGCGTCAGGTCCTCCGCGAGGTTCCTGTCGCGGGTCCGGTTGTAGAGGTAGCGGTACACCGTGTCGCTGTGCGCGGTGTAGAGGGCGGCGAATGCGGTGTGGTCGCCGGCACGGGCCCGGGCAATGAGCTCGGGCTCCGGCGTACCTCCTGCCTTGACCTTGCCGTTAGCCTGTGTAGACACGACCTGCTCTCCTTTGACGTAGGGGTTTCCGGGTTCGTGAGGGCCGTTCCGGGTCGCGTCCGGGACGGCCCTGCGGTTTTCAGGCGGGCGTGCGCTGCTTGCGCATGCCGTCGAGGACCGCGTGCGGGTCGAAGCGCCGACTCCGGCCGACGTAGATCAGCCCGGGCCACAACTCGCCGCGCTCGGCTGCCTCCTGGACCTGCTTGTCGATCCAGCTCGACGACTTCCGCAGGAACCGCGCGAGCGTCCGCTGATCCATGAGCTGTTCAGGCAGCTCCGGCTTGCGCCGCTCCGCTGTATGCGTTCTGCGTGTAGATGTAGATTCTTCGAACGTGAAGACGACCGACTCGAAGAGCGTGGCGAGCTCCCGGTCAAGTGCGGACGCGATGAGCTCGGCGGCTCGGTCGCTGCACTCCTCGCGGGCGGTCTTGCCAGCCCCAACGATGAAGCCGACCAGCGTGCGAGAGAGGCCCTCGCCCGTGGGATCTACGTCCTTCGTCCTGGCGGCGAGGCGCGGGATGTCCAGCCCGGCCGCCTTCATGGCGGCCCGCAGCGGGGCACCTTTGTCCAGTCGTCGCATGGTGAAACCTCCGGCGCATGGCCGAATCTGGGTTCCGCAGGTCCCGTTGACCTGCGATATCTACAATCTACGTGTAGATGCATATCGCGTCAAGGGGTGCGTACAGGGGCGTGTCGGAGCCGCACGGGGTCGCACAGCGGTATGTAGATGCGCCGGAGTACCGTCAAATACTGGTCATCGGTCTGCGTTCTACTTGCATATGTAGATGCTGATGGCCGATCCTCATGACGTGACCAGCCCCCAGCACCGCCCCGGCGCGCCCACCGCCGAGGACCGAGCCCACGAGGGCGAGGACCTGGCGGCCCTTCTCGCACGCCTCCTCGACGAAGTCCCTGGCAAGACCCAGAAGGACCTCGCCACCGAGGCCGGCATCCCCTACCCCACTCTCAACGCATGGATGAACCGCACGCGCGGCACATCCCGCATCGACACCGACCTCCTCCGCAGCATGGTCGACGTCCTCCGACGCTGGGGCGCCAACATCACCCCGCGCGAGATGTTCGCGTCCGTCGGCCGGCCCGTCCCCGGCAACTCCCGCGACGAACGCGAGGCGCGACTCCTGAAGCTCTATCGCCAACTCCCCGACAGCCAGCAGCGGGACGCGGTCAAGTACGTCGAAGCGCTGCTCCAGATCACCCAGGTCTCTTAGCGGCTGCTAAGGGTTGCCTTAGAAAGGGGGCAAAATCTGCCGTCTGGTTCAGCGGAAAACAGATCACCGCTGAATGTGACAACTCTCTCCCCAACCCCAGTACACACAGGTACGATCAGTCACCCGCTGTCCTCCCGGAGCGGTCCGTCCAATGCCGTCGTGCATACCTGGGGGACACCTGTGTGCATTCGCATAGCCGTGGTCGACGATCTCTCACCGATCGCCATCTGGGACCCGGACGAGGTCAGCATCCTCGTAGACAGGGGCACCCACCCCCACGACCTGATCAGAGAACTCCACGCGATCCTCACGATCGATCTCGGCGCACCCCACATCCCCGGCGCCGGCCTCACCTGCTTTTGCGGCGACCCCCTCCAGCTCCCCACCGAGTTGACCCTGGTCCCCGCCATACCCGGCGCACCCACTCTCTGATCAGGAGCACAGCCCAATGGTGCGCAAGAAGGCCCTGCCCCGGGCCACGAACAACCCACGCCCCGTACCCTCCATGCGCTGCGGCTGCCCAACCTGCCTGAAGCGGCACCCCGGCGACCGGCCGCCGACCGACGAACACACCGGCTCGTGGGAGGCCCGCTACACCGACCCGTCCGGGAAGGAACGCAGCAAGACGAAGCCCGACTTCGATGCGGCCGTCGCCTTCCTGGAGCAGACCCGCACCGAGATGCGGCAGCGGACATGGATCGACCCCGCCCGCGGCGAGATCACCCTCGCCGCCTGGTGGACGCTGTGGTGGCCCACCCAGACCAAGGGCGAGACCCGCATCGAGCACTGGACCCAGTCGCAGCTGCGCGACGAGGCGATGTGGCGCAACCACATCGCGCCCACCTTCGCCAGCGTCAAGCTGTACGAGATGGAGTGGCGCGAGACCCAGCTCTGGGTCAACCGGCTCCACGACGAGAACGGCGGCCCCTTGGCGGCCTCCTCGGTGACGAAGTGCTTCCAGGTCCTCGACCGCATGCTTGAGGACGCCAAGCGGGACCGGCGCATCCCCTTTAACCCGGCCGAGGGCGTGCGACTGCCGACCGTGAAGAAGAAGCACCCCGAGGACCGCCGGCCGCCGAGCTACGCTCAGCTCTGGCTGATCCGGCAGAAGCTGCCCGACTACTTCCACGCCCTGCTGATCGTGGCGCAGGAGACGGGCCTGCGCTTCCAGGAGCTGGCCGGGCTCCGCTGGTGCAACGTGGACTTCGAGGGCCGGCGGATCCATGTCCGTGAGGTCCTGGTCGAGCCGCGCGGGAAGATCAAGCGGAAGGCGTACCCGAAGTCGGACGCCGGTCTGCGCACCGTGCCTCTCACCGGGCTCGCCGCCCGAATGCTCCAGGAGCTCTGGGCGGAGGAGAGCGCGGAGGGCAACCCCAGTCGGGCGGTGTCCGAGCCGAAGGACGGCCTTCGCGAGGAGGAGCTGGTCTTCCATGGCCGGAACAAGGTCCGCCGGGGCAGCAAGGTGAACGGCAGCGAGGGCGAGCCGTACCGCGCGCCGCTGCGGAGGTCCGCCTTCTGGCGCGTGTGGACCAAGGCCATCG
>NZ_JAMGBG010000036.1 GCF_023516595.1 Streptomyces neyagawaensis
GGAGAGCGCGGAGGGCAACCCCAGTCGGGCGGTGTCCGAGCCGAAGGACGGCCTTCGCGAGGAGGAGCTGGTCTTCCATGGCCGGAACAAGGTCCGCCGGGGCAGCAAGGTGAACGGCAGCGAGGGCGAGCCGTACCGCGCGCCGCTGCGGAGGTCCGCCTTCTGGCGCGTGTGGACCAAGGCCATCGACGACGCGAAGATCGCGCGGAAGACCGTCCGCACGGTCACGGTGCAGCGAGTCGACGAGGCCACGGGGCGCACGCGGTCCGAGAAGGTGGAGCGGACGGACTGGTGGCCCGACTTCCACGACACCCGGCACGCCTTCGCGTCCCGCCTCCACGACCGTGGCGTGCCCGAGGTGATCACGCAGGAGATCCTCGGGCACGAGCGCGCGGGGGAGGTGACGTGGATCTATACGCACGCCGCGGCGGACTACGCGGGCCAGGTCCTGGCGGCGCTGGAGGACGGGAAGCCGGGCGTCCCGCAGCAGAAGCGCCGGCGCCGGTTGCACGTGGTGTCGGCCGCGTGAGGCCTCCCGGAACTATCCCGGAACTCTCCCGGGAGGGGCGTACGTCGCCCAGGGGCGGGGCGGATATGGGCAGGGTAGAAGGGTGTAGATGGGGCGCTGAGCTGCATGTCAGCTGACCTGCGGAGATCATCCGGTTAGGGCTGAATCCTGATAAGGATGAGGCCACAGGTTCAAATCCTGTTAGCCCCACAGCGGCATAGCGCCAGGTGAGAAGCCCGGTAGACCATCAGCGTCTACCGGGCTTCTACATTTGATGATCTTGGTTTCCCGCTACTCTCCCGTAAC
>NZ_JAMGBG010000037.1 GCF_023516595.1 Streptomyces neyagawaensis
GCGGCCGTCCGCCGACGTCGCCGGCGCCGAGCGGGCCGCCGAGGCCGCCGCCCGGCGCCTCCAGCGGGCCGTGTCCGCCTGGGACGAGGCCGAGCGGCGCAGTGCCGCGCTCGACCGGCTGTCGGCGCGGGCCGCCGCCTCCGTACGGCGGCTGGCACCGCTGCGGGAGGAGTACGACCGCGTCGCCCGCATGGCGGGACTCGCCGCCGGTACCGCCGCTGACAACGAGCGCAAGATGCGCCTGGAGGCGTACGTCCTGGCCGCCCGTCTCGAACAGGTCGCCGCCGCCGCGACCGTACGGCTCCAGCGGATGTCCTCCGGCCGCTACACCCTCGTCCACTCCGACGACCGGTCCGGACGCGGGCGCAGCGGACTCGGACTGCACGTCGTCGACGCGTGGACCGGCCGTGAGCGGGACACGGCCACGCTCTCCGGCGGTGAGACGTTCTTCGCGTCCCTCGCGCTCGCGCTGGGCCTCGCCGATGTCGTCACCGACGAGGCTGGCGGCGTCCGCCTCGACACCCTCTTCATCGACGAGGGGTTCGGCAGCCTCGACGACCAGACCCTCGACGAGGTTCTCGACGTCCTCGACGCGCTCCGCGAGCGGGACCGCAGCGTCGGCATCGTCAGTCATGTGGGGGACCTGAGGCGACGGATCCACGCACAGCTGGAGGTCGTGAAGGACCGGTCGGGGTCGGTGGTCCGGCAGCGCACGACAGCCTGACGGCGCGTCCCGGCGACGGGCCCCCGGTAGCGCGGGGGCGTCAGTGGCCGAGAGGGCGCCGGGGGAGCGGTGAGGAGTACACGACGCTGGTCGTGACGGAGCCCAGCGAACCGATCTTCCCCGACACCTCCTCCAGGTGGCGCATCGAACGGGCGGCGACCTTGATCACGAAGCAGTCGTCGCCCGTGACGTGGTGCGCCTCCAGGATCTCGGGGGTGACGGCCACCAGGTCGTGGAACGGCTTGTAGTTGCCGTTGGGGTACCGGAGGCGCACGAACGCCAGGATCGGCAGCCCCAGCCGCTCCGGTTCCACCACGGCCGCGTACCCCTGGATGACGCCCGCCTCCTCCAGCCGCCGCACCCGTTCGGTGACGGCGCTCGCCGACATCGACACGGCACGCGCCAGATCGGCGAAGCTCGCCCGCCCGTCACGCTGGAGGACTTCGAGGATGCGCCAGTCGGTGGCGTCCGGGACGTACGGGGAATTCACGGTCATGGGGGAGAGACTGCAGGGGATTCCCCGGCTGGGCAAGGTCCGGACCGTGGAATGCCCCTTCAGGAAGATGATCACTGGCCGTAGATTTCTGGTCGGAGGGGCCGGACGGCGGTCCCGCCGAGGAGTCGGCCGCAGCGCCGGGCAGAGAGAGGCCCCGAGATGACCACCACGACCGCCGTGAACGCCGTGAACCCCGTGAACCCCGTCCTGAGGGTCGCCCCCGGCGCCCCGGCCGAGGCTGCCGCCTACTTCCGGGCCAGCCTCGTCTTCCACGCGGATGTCTCCGACGTGGCCGCCGCGCTCGCCGCGGACGGCGACCCCGGCTTCGTCGTCCTCGACTCCCGGTCCACCGCGTCCTGGGACCAGGGGCACATCCCCGGCGCGGTCCACCTGCCCACCGCCCTCATCCCCGAGCAGGCCGAGCAGCTCCTCGACAGGTCCGTGCCGGTCGTCACCTACTGCTGGGGCCCCGGCTGCAACGGCGCGACCCGTGCCGCCCTCGCCCTCGCCGAACTCGGCTTCCAGGTCAA
>NZ_JAMGBG010000038.1 GCF_023516595.1 Streptomyces neyagawaensis
TGCCCACCGCCCTCATCCCCGAGCAGGCCGAGCAGCTCCTCGACAGGTCCGTGCCGGTCGTCACCTACTGCTGGGGCCCCGGCTGCAACGGCGCGACCCGTGCCGCCCTCGCCCTCGCCGAACTCGGCTTCCAGGTCAAGGAGATGCTCGGCGGCTTCGAGTACTGGGCCCGCGAGGGCTTCGCGTACGAGACCTGGGAGGGCACCGAGCGGCGCGCGGCCGACCCGCTGACCGCGCCGGCGGACGCCGAGGACTGCGGCTGCTGACCGAATCGCTACTGACTCTGCGTCAAGAAGCCTGTCCACCCGGTGAGTTGAGCGTGCGGGCGGGCGTGTAACTTCGGGGCATGGCTCGTTGTGCGGATGTGGTGGTTCCAGGTGTGGTGCGGTGGGTGGAGTCGGCAGCCGGCCCGCTCATAGCGGTGCCGGAAGCGGTCCTGCCGTTCTGGGCGGGCGCCGACGGCGACGAGACGTCCTCCGACTACGACCGCGCCTGCGAGGTCCCCGGCCATGCCGGGCTGCTGCCCGTCGGCGACACCCGCGCCCTGGTACTGGGCGACGAACCGGCCGCCACCGCGTACCTGCCCGAGCACGGCCTCTTCGTCCGCCGGTACGCGGCCGGCTCCGAGGCGCGGCTCCTGGCCGAGGTGCCCGCCGTCCTCGGCGACGCCGTGTGGGAGCCCGCCCTTGAGTGGCGCGTGCCGGGACCGCTCGTCCTCTTCGACGCGGCCCGCCCCGGGCGCGCCGCCACAGCGACCGACCATGTGCGGGTGGAGTTGGCGCCCGGACGGTACGGAGTCAGTGCCGCTTACGTCCCGAGGGGGCCGTGGGCGGGGCTCCGTCTGGTGCGGGTCGGACCGTCGGCGGGCTGATCCGGGTCGGTCGGGAGTCAGAGCCAGCGGTCGGGGGCGGGGTCGGAGTTCGAGGTCGGCGGCCGGGGGCGGAGGTCGGGGTGGCGGCCGGGCCCGGTGGTGCGGTGGTCGGATGGGCCCGGCGCGCTCGGGTCACAGCTGGGAGAGTTCGTCCACCAGGTCGTCCAGGCCCAGGGAGCCCTGGGAGAGGGCGGCCATGTGCCAGGCCTTGGCGTCGAACGCGTCGCCGCGGCGCTGCCGGGCCTTCTCGCGGCCGAGCAGCCAGGCCCGCTCACCGAGCTTGTAGCCGATGGCCTGCCCGGGGATGGTCAGATAGCGCGTCAGCTCGCTCTCCACGAAGTCCGCCGGGCGGCTGCTGTGGGAGCCGAAGAACTCCTCGGCCAGCTCGGGGGTCCACTGCTCCCCCGGGTGGAAGGGGGAGTCCGCCGGGATCTCCAGCTCCAGGTGCATACCGATGTCGACGATGACCCGGGTGGCGCGCATCATCTGCGCGTCGAGATAACCGAGCCGCTCCTCCGCGTCCTTGAGGAAGCCCAGCTCGTCCATGAGCCGCTCCGCGTACAGTGCCCAGCCCTCGGCGTTGGCGCTGACCCCGCCGATGGTCGCCTGGTAGCGGGAGAGATCGTCCTTGACGTACACCCACTGCGCCAGCTGGAGGTGATGGCCGGGGACACCCTCGTGGTACCAGGTGGACACCAGGTCGTACACCGGGAAGCGGGTCGCTCCCATCGTCGGCAGCCAGGTGCGGCCCGGGCGGGAGAAGTCCTCGCTCGGCGCCGAGTAGTACGGGGCGGCCGCACCGCCGGGCGGGGCGATGCACGACTCGACCTTCCGCACCGGCTCCGCCAGGTCGAAGTGGGTGCCGTCGAGGGCCTCGATCGCGCCGTCCATCAGCGACTGGAGCCATGCGCGGACCTCGTCGACGCCCTCGATGTGCCGGCCGTGCTCGTCCAGGTGCGCCAGCGCCACCCATGGCGTCTCGGCGCCCGGAAGGATCTTCTCGGCCTCCTGCCTCATCTCGCCGAGCAGCCGGTGGAACTCCGACCAGCCGTACGCGTACGCCTCGTCGAGGTCGAGGTCCGCCCCCGTGAAGTAGCGGGCCAGCCGGGCGTACCGCTCGCGGCCCACCGTGTTCGGGGCGCCCTCGATCGCCGGGGCGTACACGTCGCGCATCCAGTCGCGCAGCTCGGCCACGGCGCGCGTCGCCCCGCGGGCCGCCTCGTCCAGCTCGGCGCGCAGGGACTCCGGGCCCTCCGACGCGAAGCCCTCGAACCAGCCGCGACCCTCGCCGTCCGTGTCCGCCCACTCGGTGAGCTGCCCGATGAAGGTCTCGGTCGGCCGCGGCGCCGCGTACAGCTTGCGGTCCAGGCCGAGGGCGAGCGACTCGCGGTATCCGGCGTACGCCGTCGGCACCGCGCGCAGCCGCTCCGCGATCGCCGCCCAGTCCTCCTCGGTCTCCGCCGGGGTGATGGTGAAGACCTCACGCACCTCGTGCGGGGGCGTCGCCATGTTGCCGACCGCGCGCAGATGCTCGTCCGCCTCGTGCACGGCGAGTTCGGCGGTGAGGCGCTCGCGCAGCAGGCGCGCGCACCGGCGTTCGATGTCGCTGTCCGCGCCCGGGCGCCGCTCCGCCTCGTCGAGCCTGGCCAGCGTTGTCCGGATCAGTTCCGCACGGGCCTCCAGTCCGGCGGGCGAGGTGTCCGGCAGCCTGCTCGAACTCTCCTTCACGCCGAGGTAGGTACCGGTCAGCGGGTCGAGGGCGATCAGGTCGTCGACATACGAGTCGGCGACCTCGCGGGGCAGAGGGCTCTTGGTGTCAGACATGCGGACAATCTTGGTACGGCGACCGGCCTCCGTCAGCTGCCTGACCGGGTGTTGAGCCTTACGGCGGCCGGATTCCGCTCAGGGCGCAGTACCCCGTACCGCTCGGGGCCACGGCACCCGGGCCGCTCAGGGGGCAGTACCCGGGCCGCGCTCAGGGCCGCAGTACCCGTGTCGTTCAGGCGGGCCGTTCGGCGTCCGGCGGGAGCAGCGGCCCGCACTCCCACTGCTGGAAGATCAACCTGGTCTCCACGCGCGCCACTTCCCGCTGCGACGTGAACTCGTCGAGGACCAGCCGCTGCAGATCCGCCATGTCCGCGACGGCGACATGCACCAGATAGTCGTCCGGTCCGGTCAGGTGGTACACGGTCCGCGACTCGGGCAGCGCCCGTATCCGCTCCACGAACGGCCCCACCAGCTCCCGCCGGTGCGGCCTGACCTGAACCGACAGCAGCGCCTCCAGCCCCCGCCCGAGCTTGGCCGGATCGAGGCGTAGCTGATGACCGAGGATCACTCCGGAGCGACGCAGCCGGGTCACCCGGTCCAGACACGTCGACGGCGCGACCCCCACCTGGGCGGCGAGATCGCGGTAGGTCGCCCGTGCG
>NZ_JAMGBG010000039.1 GCF_023516595.1 Streptomyces neyagawaensis
GCCCGAGCTTGGCCGGATCGAGGCGTAGCTGATGACCGAGGATCACTCCGGAGCGACGCAGCCGGGTCACCCGGTCCAGACACGTCGACGGCGCGACCCCCACCTGGGCGGCGAGATCGCGGTAGGTCGCCCGTGCGTCGTTCTGCAACAGGCGCAGAAGGTGGAGGTCCACCGGATCCAGTACGACAGATTCGGCCATTGTTCGAACGTAACACGGAGGCCGACCCGTACGGCCCGGCCGATGTTCACCCTGACGCCCATGAACTCAGCGAGCACGCACGCGTACGACCCCGCACGCACCACGCCGAGAGCGCTGGACACCGAGGCCGTGCACGCCGGCCGCGACGATCTCGCGCGCCTGGGCCTGCACGCCGCGCCCATCGACCTGTCGACGACCTACCCCTCGTACGACAGCCGCGGTGAGGCCGCCCGCATCGACTCCTTCGCCGTCGACGGCGCCGAACCCGAGGGCACCCCGATCTACGGACGCCTCGGCAATCCGACCGTCGCCCGTTTCGAGACCGCCCTCGCCCGCCTGGAGGGCACCGAGAGCGCCGTCGCCTTCGCCAGCGGCATGGCCGCGCTGAGCGCCGTGCTCCTTGCTCGCGCCTCCATGGGCCTGCGCCATGTCGTCGCCGTACGACCCCTGTACGGCTGCAGCGACCATCTCCTCACCGCGGGGCTGCTCGGCTCCGAGGTCACTTGGGTCGACTCGGCCGGCGTCGCGGACGCGCTGCGGCCCGACACCGGTCTGGTGCTGGTGGAGACCCCGGCCAACCCGACGCTCGCCGAGCTCGACCTGCGGGCCCTCGCCCACTCCTGCGGCTCGGTCCCGCTCCTCGCGGACAACACTTTCGCGACGCCGGTTCTTCAGCGGCCCGTCGAGCAGGGGGCGCGGCTCGTCCTGCACAGTGCCACCAAGTACCTCGGTGGTCACGGGGACGTCATGGCCGGGGTTGTTGCCTGCGACGAGGAGTTCGCCGGGCGGCTGCGGCAGATACGCTTCGCGACCGGCGGTGTCCTCCACCCGCTCGCCGGCTACCTCCTCCTGCGCGGCCTCGCGACCCTCCCCGTGCGGGTCAGGGCGGCTTCCGCGACCGCCGCGGAACTGGTCCGCCGCCTCGACGCCGACCCTCGT
Organism: Streptomyces neyagawaensis; assembly: GCF_023516595.1. Taxonomy (GTDB): domain Bacteria; phylum Actinomycetota; class Actinomycetes; order Streptomycetales; family Streptomycetaceae; genus Streptomyces; species Streptomyces neyagawaensis. The sequence goes on from NZ_JAMGBG010000039.1 coordinate 1,139, forward strand.
GTGGCGCGGGTCCACTACCCTCGCGTCGGCGGCGCGATGATCGCCTTCGAGGTCCACGGCGACCCCCACGACGTCATCGCGGGCGTCCGGCTGATCACCCCCGCCGTCAGCCTCGGCAGCGTGGACAGCCTGATCCAGCACCCGGCCTCCATCAGCCACCGCATCGTGGACGAGACCGACCGCCGGGGCGCCGGGGTGAGCGACCGGCTCCTGAGGATGTCGGTGGGCCTGGAGGACGTGGACGACCTGTGGGCGGACCTGGACGCGGCGCTGGGCGCCACGGCCGACACCACCACCACGGGGGTCGACGCCGACGCCGATCACCCTGTGGCGAGCCTGGGGGCGGCGTCCGGCCACTGAGCGGCCGTCTAGGGCCGGGGCCGGACTGCCCCGGCCCACCGGGCTCTGCCTGGGACCTCCGGGGCGTGCGGCTCTGCCTGCGCAGCACTGATCCGGGGCCGTGGCTTTGGCCTGCGCAGCGCCCTCGGGGGGCCGTGGCTCAGGCTTGTGTCGCGCTGCTCCGGGGGCCGCTGATCTGTGCCCGCGTCCGGGCCCCGGTCTCACTCCGCGGGAACGCTGAGCGCCAGTTTGCCCGTGACGCCGCCGTCGCGGAGGCGCCTGACGGCCGCGGCGGCCTCCGCGAGCGGGTACACGCGGTCCACGACGGGGCCGAGTGTGCCCGCCTCGATGAGCGCGGTCAGGTCCCGCAGCCCGTCGGCGTGCTCGGAGGCGATGAACGTGCCCAGGTGCCGGCCGGAGAACGGCGACAGCAGCTGGGCACGGAGCTGTCGGTCGGTGCCGCCGAGCCAGCGGCCGTCCGTCTCCCCGCCGGTGATGACCAGCCGCCCGCGCGGCGTGAGGGCGCGGCGCAGATCCCGCAGGGTGCGGTTGCCCGCGATGTCGATGATGGCGTCGTACCGCTGCGGGCCGGCCAGGAAGTCCTGACGGGTGTGGTCGATCACCTCGTCGGCGCCCAGTGCCCGCACGGCCTCGACCTTGGCCGTGCGCGCGACGGCCGTGACCCGTGCCCCCAAGGCATGGGCGAGTTGGGCGGCGAAGGTGCCGACCCCACCGGACGCTCCGGTGATCAGGACCTCCTGGCCCCGCTGGAGCCGCGCCCTGTCGCGAACCGCCTGGAGCGCGGTGAGCGCGCTGACGGGTACCGTCGCCGCCTCCTCGAAGGTCAGCCCGGCCGGCTTGGGGGCGATCCTGTCGGGCCGGGCGACGGCGTACTCGGCGAACGCGGCCGCCGCCGTGCCGTACACCTCGTCGCCGGGCGCGAACCCGGTCACGTCCGGGGCGACCGCCTCGACGACACCGGCGATGTTGCGGCCGGGGTTGGGGAGCTTCGGCCCGCGCAGCCCGCTCACCGGCCGGACCGCGTACGGCAGACCGGCCATCAGGTGCCAGGTACCGCGGTCCACGCTGGAGGCGCGCACGCGCACTCGAACCTGCCCCGGCCCGACCGCCGGACGGGCGAGCCGCCCCATGCGCAGGACGGCTTCCGGCTCGGCGCCGTAGCGCTCCTGCACGACGGCCGCCATCGTCCCGGTCTCCCCGGCTCGCGCCGCCTCGCTGGTGCTCCGCATCGTCGTCTCCCGCTTCGGGTGCTCGCTGGACTTACGCCGTAAGTGCAGCACTTACGGCGTAAGTAGAGCACTTACGCCGTAAGCTCGTCAACGCCCGGAGACCGTGAGAGGAAGTGACCGTCCCCCGTGACGCGACGTACCGCCCCGCAGCCGCCCCGCGAGACACTCACCCGGCAGCGGGTGCTGCGCGCCGCCGTCGAACTCGCCGACAGCGGCGGCCTGGAGACGCTCAGCATGCGCAAGCTCGGCGAGGCCGTGGGCGTCGAGGCGATGTCCCTGTACAACCACGTGGCCAACAAGGAGGACCTGCTCGACGGCATGGTCGACCTGGTCTTCGGCGAGGTCGACCTGCCCTCCCCGGACGACGAGTGGCGGCAAGCGATGCGGCAGCGGGCGGCCTCGATGCGCCAGGTGCTGTCCCGGCACCGCTGGGCGATCGGGCTGATGGCGTCACGGGCCACACCGGGGCCCGCCACCCTGCGGCACCACGACGCCGTGCTCGGCTGTCTGCGCCGGGGCGGCTTCTCCCTCACCCTCACCGCGCACGCCGTGTCGGTCCTCGACGGCTACATCTACGGGTTCGCCCTCCAGGAGAAGGCCCTGCCCTTCGAGACCCCGGAGCAGACCGCCGACGTGGCCGAGGCCATCATGAGCGGCTTCGGGGACGGCGAGTACCCGTACCTGACCGAGATCGCGACCGAGCACGTCATGCGGCCCGGGTACGCCTACGGCGACGAGTTCGACTTCGGGCTGGACCTCATCCTCGACGGCCTCCAGCAGGCGGTGGGCGGGACCCGGTGACAGCGAAGCGCGGGAGCCCGTCACCGGCTCCCGCGCTGTTGGTAAGGCCCTCCTGCTGTCGGGCCTGCTGTCGGGGCAGGTCACCGCCCCTTGCGGACCCCCTCCGCGCCCTCGGCCCGGTGCGCCGCCACGGCGTCCAGGCGGGCCGTGATCACCAGCGTCCCCTCCTCGACCTGGTAGTCGAGCGGCAGATCCAACGCCCGCATCGCCGCGACCATCCCCGTGTTGGACGACTGCGTCACGACATATACGTTCGCGCAGCCGGCGTCGCCCGCCATGGCCACCAGCCTGCGGAGCAACTCGCTGCCGATACCGCGCCGCTGCCACTCGTCCTCGACGAGCAGCGCGATCTCCGTCTCGTCGCCGTCCCAGAGCAGATGGCCCAGTCCGACGAGGCGCCCCGAGGTGGTCTGCGCGGCGAGCGTCCGCCCGAAACGGGGGCTCAGCAGATGCTTGAGGTAGCGGTCCGCGTCGCCGACCGGCCCGTGGTACCGCATGCTCAGCGTCCGCGCCGAGCACCTGTCGTGCATGGCCTTCGCCGCGCGCAGATCGCCCGCGTCGGCACGGCGCACCGTGAGGTCGTTGCCCTCGGGCAGTGTCAGCACGTCCTGGCTGCGCGGGATCCGCGGCCCGAGCCGCGTGTCCAGCTCCACCAGGGCCCGCGCCCGCGCGAACTCCGTGGGCGTGAACGGCAGATACGGCCGCTCCACCGTGATCGTCCCGCCCTCCGGCGCCCGCAGCCGCATCACCGTGCCCTCCAGGGCCCCCTCGACCGGCGCGCCCTCCTGGACCCGGCCCGAGCCGGGAGCGGTGGCGGGCAGCGAACGGATGGTGCAGCGCCCCAGCAACTGCCGCAGCGCCAGCGGGAGCTCCGCGGCGTCCAGCGCCGTACGCGTCGCCAGGCCGAGCACCCGCGTCGGCGCGTCCACCAGGTCATGGGCGTCGCCGCGCTCGATCCAGGTCTCGCTGCCGCCCGCGTCGGACACCGACCCGCTGATCTCCGTGGCGGACAGCTCCTCGGGCGCCCGCAGCAGGAACTCGTCCACGGTGCCCTCGGCCAACGGGTGCGTCTGCAGGCTCAGGATGTCGACCCGGTGGGCCGCCAGCGCCGTGCACAGCGCCGCGAGCGACCCCGGTTCGTCCTTCACGGTCGTCCGCATCCGCCACAACACGGTCGCCCCTGCCATGGCCCCGGCGTCCGCCACATCCGCCTCGCCCGCTCCGGCCGGCCCGGCCTGCCGCTCCGCGGGGAGCGACGGCCGGGCGCCGGTATCGCTCGTGGGCGGCGCGTGACCGTGGCGTCGTGTCCACCATGTGTGGAACCCGACAGCCGCGGGCAGGACGGCCGCCGTGACCGCCAACAGCACCGCACCGCCCGTGCCCCGCGCGGTGGAGCCCACCACCGCGTCGGCCACGGCCGCCGCCGCGAGGAGCGCGGCGAGACCGACCACGGCCCGCCGCCAGTGGCGCACCGGGCGACCGTTCCTCGCCCGCGTCACATCAGACATGTCTGGAGTCATGTGGCCACTGTGAGGGAAGGGTGTTGCGTGATCACGAACGCTTTGTGACCGGCCGGTAAAAGCATCGTTCCGTCCCTTTTGTTGCAGGTTGGACGACCGATGGGCCACGGCAGTCCGGACAGTTGATGGACCGGGTCAGACCGCCAGCGCCGCGCGCAGCCGCCGTGCCTCGGTGACCAGCCGGGACGAGCCCCTTCGGTCCGCCGCCAGATCGAGGTGGGGCAGCTCCCCGCGCGCCCCGGACCGTTCCACGCATTCGGCGGCGACGGCCAGCAGCTCCCCGAGCCCCCGAACCGGCGTGGTGGCCCTGGCCCGGTCCTTGCCGCCGTCCTCGCCCTGCCCGTCGGAGAGTTCGGCGAGCAGGTGCGGCAGGGCCGCCCGCAGGACCGCCCAGGCCGTGCCGTACGCGCCGGTGGACGCCGCCGTGCGTATCGCCTCGGCGATCCGCAGCGGCTTCAGATAGCTGATCACGGCCAGTCGACCGAGGTCGGCGCCGGCCTGCTCGACGTCGAGCTGCCCCCGGGCCGCCAGCACCAGCAGGGCGTCCACGGCGGCGAGCCGGTCCTCCGGCCGCTTGGCGCCCAGCCCGTACACCACGCACAACCGCACGGCCTCGCCCGTCTCGCCCTCCGCCTCGGCGAGCGTCGGCAGGAACGAGAACCCGGCCCCCGTGTCCTCGATGACCGCCTGCGAAATGTCCCGCAACACGCGTGCCGCCACCAGCTCCGGGCGTTCCGGCACGACCGCGAGCCAGTGCCGCCACTCGGCGTCGTCCCAGTGGGAGCAGTACCAGAGGCCCTTGTACTCGGACAGCGGGCGCCCCAGCCGGCGGACCTGCGGCGGGAAGGACTCGCTCTGCAACTCCGGGAGCTCCCCGAACTCCACGAGGACCCTCGGCCCTTCCGTACGGCTGCTCCGCACGGGCCGGGACGGCACGTCGGTCGCCAGCCACTCCGCCAGCCGGTCGCCCTCCGGGGTGCCCAGCTCCCGGGCGGCCACCGCGGCGGACGCCGACGCGGCCGGGTCGGCGCGCCGCACCCGCAGCAGCGCCTGCGCGAAGTCCGCCCGACCGGGCCGGGCCCCGAGCCGCCGGTAGGAGTCGAGTCTCGCCACCAGCTCCCCGGGCTCCAGCGCCCCCGTGCTCCAGGTGGGCGTGGCCAGCAGGAACGGCAGCGGCTCGGTGCGGACGCGATGGGCGACCTCCCACAGTCGGGCGTCGCGGACCCCGGCGAGGCCGCTGTGCACACACCCTCCGGACGTGGGGGCGTCCGAGCGCGCCTCGTGCAGGACGGAGACGCGGACCCGCTCGAACAGCGACGCCAGGACGATCTCCAGGTCGTGCGGCGAGTCCCGGAAGTACCGGTCGACGTACGCCGGCTCCATCTCCGCCCACCAACGCCCCGCCGCCACCGGACCCAGCGCCTCCACGAGTGCCTCGCGATCCCGGTGCGCATGGCGTACGAGCCCGTCCAGCGTCCGCTCGAAGGCGCTGATGTCGCCGTCCGAGGCCAGCAGCGCGTTGACCTCCTCGGCGAGTTCGGCGACCGTCTCAGGGGCCGGCGCGAGTCGCGTGGGCTCGGGCACGGGAGGGAGCAGCTCCTCGTACGCCTCCGGGCTCTCCTCGGCCGGGGAGATACCGAGGACGTCCTGGGCGCGGGTCCGCAGGCCGGGGCTCAGATCGGCGGCCGCGCCGGTGATCTCCTCGCGCGCGGCGTCCTCGTCGGCGACGTCGCCGATGTGCCGCTCGACGAGCTTCAGCGCCCGCTCCTGCACCTCCGTGTCCTCGTGCCCGAACGCCTGGGCGACCACGGGGAGCAGCGCGCCCGCGGTGGACGGGTCCTGCTTGAGGACCTTGCCGAGCAGGATCAGCTGGGAGCGGACGAGCTTCCGCTCGGGGCGGAAGAGCACGGCGCCGGACATCTCGATGAGCCGGCGTGACCCCAGTGCGCCGTCCAGAGCGAACTCGGCGAGGACGGACTGGGCGTGCCCGGCCACGGAGGAGGGGGCGTCCGCGCACAGGGACATCCAGTCCGCGATCCGCTCGCACCGCTCGTCACGGGTGAGGTCGAGCGAGGTCAGCAGGCCGAGGAACACCTTGTTGTCGGCCGTGGAGCCGCCGCCGCGCAGCAGCCGGGACACACAGCCGTCGATGAGGGTCTTGCGGTCGAGGAGGCCCTCCTCGGCGAGCTGGGTGAGGGCGTAGGTCCAGTTGTTCAGCCCCTCGCCGTACCGCCAGTCGCTGCGGGCGCCGATCTCCGCGATGTCGAACAGGGCGGTGACGAGGTCCGCGAGGTGCGGGTCCTTGCGCAGATTGCCGATGACGGTGCCCGCCTTCCAGCGCGCCCGGCCGATGTGCTCCATCCAGCCCCGTACATAGGTCTCGGACGTCGGCACCGCACAGCCCGCGAGCCGCACCAGACCGGACATCAGCTCGTACGGCACCTGCGCGGTCAGCGGGCGCTCCGCCAGCCGGTGCACCAGGTCGTCGAGCCAGCGCGGCTCACGGTCGCCGAGCACATCGATCAGGACCGGTGCCGGCGCCTGCCGCCAGCGCATGTCGGACCCCGCGATCCAGTCGGCGACCGCCGCCGCGCCCGTCTGGCAGGCCGCGCCGGCCACGTGCAGCGCCGGATACGCGCGCTGCAGGGGCGAACCCCACGGCTCGGACCGCAGCTTCTTGCGCAGTTCCTTCAACTCGGGCATGCACGCTCGTCGTTCGGCGTCCGTCATACCGTCCGCCAGGGTGACCACGTCACCCGTGTTTCCCGCCCGTACCGCGTTGACCAGCGTCGTCGCCGTCATCGCGCACCCCCGTCGATGCTCGTCCCGCTCGGTTCCATGTCGATCGTGGTTTCGGTCGTCGTGCTGTCCGGCTCCCCGGGTGCCGGTGTCCCTCCGGTCCCCGCCTCCCCGCCCCGGCGGACCATCCGCACCGCCAGCGCGTGCTTGCAAGGGCCCCTGCCGCCGCGGTACTTCGCCCACCACAGGCAGGAACAGCTCAGTGTGCCCCCGTCGTCGCGGACCCGGTGGACATGCCCGTCCTCGGCGGTCACCGTGCCGAGCGAGCCGTCCAGGGAGACCGCCCCGGCGGCCACCAGGCCGCGGGCCGAGCGTAGCCGCGGATTGTGCCGCTCGACGCGGTCGGCGTCGTAGGGGAGTTCCCGGTGGAAGTAGGCGGCCTCCGCCGTGTCGTAACCGACGCGTCCCGAGGTCCCCAGCCGGGTCAGCGCCGCCCGTACCCGCTCGGCGGTGAGGCCGGAGGACGCGGCCAGGTCGCCGATGTCGATGCGGGGCTCCCAGGCGAGGAGGACCGAGATCAGCTCCGCGTCCTCGGCGGCCTCGTCGGTGGCGAGGGCCTCCAGCACACCGCCCTCGCCGGAGAAGCCGCGCGCGGCCTCCGGGGACAGCGTGAGGGTGAGCCGCATACCGGGCAGCTCGACCTCCCAGGCGCTCGCCAGGGCCGCCGCCCCGGCGGCCGGCGGGCCGTAGACGCGCAGTGCGGTCGCGTGGCGCAGGACCCGTTGGAGGGCCACCAGCCGCTCCGGGCCGGGCAGGCAGACCGCGCCCGGCACCGGCCGCGTCGTCGGGCGCAGGACCCGGCCCGAGGGCACGACCCACTGGGCGCCCCGCGACGCGCCCCGCCCGCCACCGCGCGGCAGCGACCGCAGGAACCGTACGGCCTCGGCGGCGGGCAGCTCGGCCCGCAGATCGAAACCGGCGGCGATCACCTGCGCCTCGGCGAAACCGCGCAGCCAGCGGTCCGGCAACGGCACCTTCTTCTCCACCACCGGGCCGTCCAGCGTCGTCACCGCCAACTCGTCTGGGCCGACCCGCAGATGCAGCGGATCGTCGGAGCCGACGCGGGACAGCGCCTCGCGCAGTGGGTTGTTGACGTCGACGTTGGTCGTGCCGTGGCCGACCTCACCCCCGTCGAGTCCCGGCTCCAGGACGTCGAGCCGGGCGTACACCCCGCCGCAGCCGGAGAACGACTCGAAGCGCAGCCGGTCCCCGTTGCCCGTCACCACCGGGTCCAGGGAGGCCCGTAGCTGCTGCTGGTAGTAGCGCGCCGCCGCCACGTCGGCGACCGCCAGCAGGGCGGCCGCCGCCACCTGAGGAGAGGTCAGGAAGCCCGTGAAGAACCGCGGATGGTCCTGGAAGCCCGTCGGGGTCGCACCCCGGGAGGTCTCCAGCCCCAGCCGGCTTCCGCCCGCCGCGGACTCCAGCACGGAGGGTCGGGTATAGGCCACGGCCTGCAAAGATCGCGTCATGGGAAAACCGTAGGAGCGACCACTGACAACGGGCGATGACCTGCGAAAACGCGGCGGACGGCCCGGTGTTGCCGAGCCGTCCGCCATATGACTGGGGGCCAGGTTCGCCGGCCCCCCGTTTCAGGCCGTGCGGGTCACTGTCCCACCAGCCCCGGCTGGAGCGTCTTGGTGTAGAGCACGGTGCCGTCCTGCTCGCGCAGCCGCACCGTCAACTCCCCGCTGCGGCCGTCGATGTCGACCTCGCCGAAGAACTGGTAACCACCCGCGGGCGACACGTTCGCCGTGGTCGGCGCCTTGAGGAAGACCCGCTCGGGACCGAACGTGTTGTCGAGGGCGTTCGCCGGGAAGGCACCGGCGTTGAGCGGCCCGGAGACGAACTCCCAGAACGGCTCGAAGTCGGTGAACGCCGCCCGCGACGGCTGGTAGTGCTGCGCCGAGGTGTAGTGCACGTCGGCCGTCAGCCACACCGTCCCGGTGATCCTCTGGTGCTTGATGAACCGCAGCAGTTCGGCGATCTGCAGCTCACGCCCGAGCGGCGCGCCCGGGTCGCCCTGGGCCACCGCCTCGATGTTCGGCTTCCCGTCGCCGGTGTCCGGCACGACCAGGCCGAGCGGCATGTCGGAGGCGATCACCTTCCACACGGCACGGGAACGAGACAGCTCCCTCTTCAGCCACCGCAACTGCTCGGCGCCGAGGATGCCCACCGGGTCGGTGGTCTGCTTGCCGGGCGAGTTGGCGCCGCGGTACGTCCGCATGTCCAGGACGAACACGTCGAGGAGCGGGCCGTGGCGCATCACCCGGTGCACCCGGCCCTCGCGCGAGCCCGGCCGCAGCGTCGAGATGGGGAAGTACTCGCTGAAGGCGCGCCGCGCCCGGGACGCCAGCACGTCCACGCTCTTCTCCGTGTAGCGGGCGTCGGTGAGGATCTCTCCCGGGTACCAGTTGTTGGTGACCTCGTGGTCGTCCCACTGCACGATCGACGGCACCTGCGCGTTGAACCGCTTCAGGTTCTCGTCCAGCAGGTTGTAGCGGAAGTTGCCGCGGAACTCCGCCAGCGTCTCCGCCACCTTGGCCTTCTCCTCGGTGGTGATGTTCCGCCAGGTCCCGCCGCCGGGCAGGGGCGCCGTCGCGGCGATGGGGCCGTCGGCGTAGATCGTGTCCCCGCTGAACAGGAAGAAGTCGGGGTCCAGCCGTCCCATCGCGTCGAAGACGCGGTAGCCGCCGCGATCCGGGTTGATGCCCCAGCCCTGCCCGGCCAGGTCGCCCGACCACAGGAACCGCACGCCGGAGCGCCGCTTCACCGGCGTCGTCCGGAACGTGCCGGTCACCGGCTCGCCGGTGCGGCGCGGGTCGTCCGGGTCGGCGAGGAGCACCCGGTAGTGGATCTGCTCACCGGCCGGCAGGCCGCGCAACCGGGTCGTCCCGGTGAAGTCGGTGCCGGCCCCGAGCAGCGGGCCGTGCCACCTGCGCGGGTTGCGGAACGACTCGGTGGCGGACGTCTCCACGATCATGCGCGCCGGCCGGTCCGAGCGCACCCACACGAGACCGGAGTGCGCGCTCACGTCTCCGGCCTGCACACCCCATCCGGCCCGCGGCCGCCCCGACAGGGCGAACGCTGGCGCCGCCGCGAGCGAGCCGGGCAGGGCCAGGGCCGCCGACGCGGCCAGGGAACCGCGCAGCACACTGCGGCGGCCGGGCAGGGAGATCGGCGGGCGGTGTGACATGAATGAGCCTCCTGGGACGGATTCGGCCAATGCGCAGTGCCACAAGTACTGGTGCGCCGAGGCGCACGCGGAAACGACAAGTGAACAACTGACCGGGGTTGCGGGGGAAGCAGGCCGCGACGCCCGCGAGGGGTGTGTCGCGCGAGTCCGGGAGGGGTGTGTCGTGCGGGACCGGGAGGGGTGTGTCGCGCGGGACCGGGCGGGATGTGCCGCGCGCCCGCCCGCCCGGGAGGGGCAGGTCGCGCCGGGCCCGGGAGAGGCATGTCGCTCCCGGCCCGGTCAGGCAGCAGGATTCACGCGCGGCCGTCCTGTCCGGCCGCCTCCGCCATCAGCCGTACCCCCTCCCGGATCCGTGCCGGTGACAGATGCGCGTACCCGAGGACCAGCCGGGGCAGGTCGTCCGGCACGCGCCCGTACCGCCCCAACTCACGCACCGCGACCCCCGCCGCCGTTACCCGCTCCACGAAGCGGTCGCACGGTCCGTACCGCTCGGGCAGCGTGGCGATCACATGGAGCCCGGCGGCGATCCCGGACACGCGCGTGCCGGGCAGGTTCTCGGTGAGGGCGGCCACCAGGGTGTCCCGGCGTTCGCGGTAGGCCCGCTGGCAGCGGCGCAGTTGCCGGTCGTGTTCGCCGCGCTCCACGAACCGGGCGAACAGGGCCTGGTCGAGGGTGGGATGGCCGAGATCCATGGTCCGCTTGCGCTCGACGACCTCCTCGGTCAGGGACGCCGGTACGAGGAGCCAGCCGAGCCGCAGTCCCGGCGCGAGCGACTTGCTGACGGAACCCGTGTACGCGACCCGCTCCGGGTCCAGTCCCTGGAGGGCGCCCACGGGGGCGCGGTCGTAGCGGAAGTCGCCGTCGTAGTCGTCCTCCACGATCAGACCGTCCACCGACCGCGCCCAGTCGAGCAGTTCGGTGCGGCGCCGCGCCGAGTAGGCGATGCCCGAGGGGAACTGGTGGGACGGCGTCGTCACCACCGCCCGCACACCCGAGTCGCGCAGCGGCCCCATGGCCAGACCCGCCCCGTCCAGTGGCAGCGGCACGGTGCCCATCCCGGCGGCGGCGTACAGGGACGCGTGCTCCGGGCTGCCGGGGTCCTCGACGCCCAGGGCGTGCTCCCCGCGCGCGTGGAGCACGAGCCCCAGCAGGGTCATCGCCTGGGCGACCCCGGAGACCACCACCAGCCGCTCCGGATCGGCGACCACGCCCCGGCGCCGGGCGAGCAGTTCGGCGAGCGCGGTACGCAGCCGGGGCAGCCCGCGCGGGTCCGGGTAGCCGAGCGCGTCGTGGGGGAGTTCCGCGAGCACCCCGCGCTGCGCGGCGGCCCAGGCGGCGCGCGGAAAGAGCGACAGGTCGGGTGTGCCGGGGACGAAGTCGGCACGGGCGCCGGGGGAGCGGGGGGCGAGATCACGCGCGCGTGGCGGTCCGCCACGGACCGCCGCCCCCACCCAGGTCCCCGCGCCCCGACCACTGCGCAGATACCCCTCCGCCGCCAACTGCTCGTACGCCTCGGTCACCAGCCCGCGCGACACCCCCAGATCGGCGGCGAGGTCCCGGCTCGACGGTAGCCGGGTCCCCCGCGCCAGCCGCCCCGAACGGATCGCCTCCCGCAGCGCCGCCTGCAACGTACGTCCACGCGCGCGTGCGGGAGCGGAGGCGACCGGCAGCAGCAACTCCCAGGCGGCGGCCCAGGGCGCGGCCCCCTCGCCGTCCACGGGCGCGTCCGGCGGAGGAGTGGTCCCCGACGGCGAATTGGTCCCCGATGACGTCATGGAAGTGGACCTTAAACCGGTCCGCCCACGTCCCTAGCGTCACCGTCATGAACGCCACCACGGCTCGTGGAGCCCTGCCCGCCGCCCTCGCCTGCGTCCTCGTCGGCGGCTCCTTCACCGCCAACAGCGTCCTCGGCGACTACCCGTACGCCGGCGGCCAGTTCCTCCGCTACGGGCTTGCCTTCCTGGTGCTGCTCCCGCTGCTCGGCCGGGGCGGCACCGCACCGCTGCGCCGCCTCACCGCCCGGCAGTGGCTGCGGCTGGCGCTGCTCGCGGCGGTCGGCATGGTCGGCTTCAACCTCGCCGTGCTCGCCGCCGAGCGCACGGCGGAACCGGCCGTGCCCGGCGTGTTCGTGGGCTGCGCCCCCGTCGTCGTGGCCGTCCTGGTCCCCCTGTCGGAGGGGCGGCGCCCCCAACGGACCGTGCTGTACGGGGCGTCGCTGGTCGCGGCGGGCGCGTTCACCGTCCAGGGCTGGGGCCGCACGGACGGCGCCGGGATCGCCTTCTCCGTCTGCGCGCTGGCCGGCGAGGTCGGCTTCGCGGTGCTGGCCGTGCCGGTCCTGCGGCCGCTCGGACCACGGCTGCTGTCGGCGACCGTGTGCGGTGTCGCCGCGGCCGAGTCGGCCGCCGTCGGGCTGAGCGTCGACGGCGGTGACTGGCTGCGCCGCCCGGACGGCACGGAGGCCGCCGCACTGGTGTGGCAGGCGGCGGTCGTCACCGTCATCGGGTTCGTGTGCTGGTACATGGGCATGCAACGCATCGGCGCCGAACGCGCCACCCTCTTCTCCGGCCTCATCCCGGTGGCCGCCGCCTGCACCGCGCCCCTCGTCGGCACCGGCCCCTACGGCGCCGCCCAGGCGGTGGGCAGCGCCCTGGTGGGCGCCGGGGTCGCCCTGGGCTCCGGGTTGACCGTGCGCCGCGGTTCAGCGGCTGCCGTCGAGGATGACGCGGGCCACCAGCGCCGGGTCGTCGTTCATCGGGCAGTGGCCGCAGCCGGGCAGCCGCACCAGCCGCGCGCCGGGGATGACCCGCTTGGCGCGGACGCCCTGCCGGGGGACGAGCAGCCAGTCCCTCGTGCCCCAGGCCACGGTGACCGGCAGCTCCGGGATGTCGTCGGTGAACAGGACGCTCCCGCCGGCCCTGAGGGTCGCGTCGAACCCGGTGGCCCCCGCGAGCGCGAGCGTCTCGGCGACCACGGCCTCGGGTGAACGGCGGCTCGGGCGGGCGTAGATGGTGCTCGTCAGGGCTGCCCGGCCGGCCGCCGAACGCGACAGGCGCTGAACCAGCGGCAGCGGCATCCGCCGGGAGAGGTGCCGCATCGTCAGCAGGATGCCGAACGCGTAGCGCCGCTCGGCCTCGTTCCAGAACCCGGCGGGCGACAGCGCCGTGACCGACCGTACGAGCTTCTCCCGGCCCAGTTCCAGGGCGAGCAGACCGCCGAGGGAGTTGCCCGCGACATGGGGGCGGTCGAGCTCCAGGGTCTCGCAGAAGGCGCGGAACACGGCGGTGGTCGTGGGCAGGTCGTAGGCCAGGCCGTCCGGGAGGCCGGGGGACGCGCCGAAGCCGGGCAGGTCCACGCTGATGACCTCGCGCTCGGCCGCCAGCAGGTGCACCACCGGGTCCCAGGCCTGCCGGTGGTGGCCGATTCCGTGCAGCAGGAGCAGCGGTTCGCCGGTGCCCTCGCGCGCGTAGGAGACCGTCACGGACCGCGGGCCGAGCGGGGAAGGGACCTGGAAGGAGACCGTGGCGGACATGGTGCAGCTCCTCGTCTGTGAGGGTGGGGCGCGCCGTCGAACGGCATTCCTAGACAGCTTGTCAGCAACTACTACCGACGGGTAGTCCTCGTGGGTAACAAACGCCCTGGACACCGGCCCACGCGTCGGATGGGATGGGACGGTGACCACTGACACCGCGACCGATGTCTTCGAAGAGCACCGCCCCGTCCTCATGGGAGTCGCCTACCGCATGCTCGGCAGGGTCGCCGACGCCGAGGACGTGGTCCAGGAGGCCTGGCTGCGCTGGACCGGAGCCGACCGGTCCGACGTACGCGAACCCCGCGGCTACCTGGTCCGTGTGACGACCCGCCTCGCCATCGACCGGCTCCGCCAGGTGCAGTCGCGCAACGAGGCCTATCCCGGCCCGTGGCTGCCCGAGCCGTACGTCACCGACTACGAGGCCACCGTCCCGGACACCGCGGAACGCGCCGTGCTCACCGACACCGTCTCCCTCGCCGTCCTCGTCGTCCTGGAGTCCCTCTCCCCCCTGGAACGCGCGGTGTTCGTGCTCCGGGAGGCCTTCGGCTACCCGTACGCCGAGATCGCCGGCATGCTCGACCGCACCGAGCCCGCCGTGCGCCAACTCGCCGGACGGGCCCGTCGGCACGTCGACGAGCGGCGCCCTCGCTACGAGGTCGACCCGGCCGAACGCCGGGAGCTCACCGAGCGGTTCCTCGCCGCGGCGGCCGGCGGCGACCTCGACGGGCTCATGGCGCTGCTCGCCCCGGACGTCCGCCTCGTCGCCGACAGCGGTGGCCTCGCCAAGGCCCCGGTGCGGATCATCGAGTCCGCCGACAAGGTGGGGCGCTTCCTGCACGGAGTGTCCGGCCAGGGCGTCGCGGACGCCTCGTTCCGCTTCATGGAGATCAACGGCGGCTTCGCGCTGGTCGTCCTCACCGGAGGCAAGCCCGACGCCGTGTTCCAGCTCGACGTCGCCGACGGACGAATTCAGTGCATCCACATCGTCCGCAACCCGGAGAAGCTGCTCGCCCTGCCGCTCGACCAGTAGCCGGTGGGCCGTCGGGCATCCGCCCGTCAACCGCCGTACGACCCGTCAGATGACCGGTCGTACGGCGGTTCGGCATGCCCTCATGAAGGCTCCGTGAACGCTGTGCCACGCCCCGCGCGGCGGATGCCCGAGGCTTCGAGGATTGGTCTTGACCAAGGGTGGGGGCGGGCCTATGGTCGCAAGAAAGTGCAACAACCTTTAATAAACAAGGGCGCTAAAAACGCCGCCGGGACACGGCGAAGCAGCGGAGGACAGGGTGGGGACCCAGCAGCTCGAATCGGTGCCGGAACCGAAGTACTGGCACCTGAAGACCGTGCTCAGTGAGGCATTGGACTCCGAGTTCTCGGTGGGCGAGATCCTGCCCAACGAGCGCGACCTGGCGGCCCGCTTCGGCGTCGCCCGGGCCACGCTCCGCCAGGCACTGGAACAGCTCGAACTGGAAGGCCGGCTCCAGCGCCGGCGCGGCGTCGGCACCACGGTGGCCCCGCCGCGCGTGGGCGTCTCCGTCGGCGGCGAGCAGCACGCCTGGCCGGGCACGGCCGGGGACGCCTGGCAGGCCGTGGACTGTGCGGAGGCGGCGCCGCCCACCGCGGTTGCCGAGATCCTGGACACCCTCCACGGCGAGCAGGTCCATGTCGTACGCCGCTCCCGCGTCTCCCACGGCCAGCCCGTGGCCGCCGAGCTGCTCTACATCCCGGCGGCCTCCGTGCCCGCCCTCTCCGCCATAGACGCGCCCTCCGGCGCGGCACGCGCGCGTGCGGTGCTGCGCGAGTTGCAGCGGCTGGAACTGGAGGGGCAGGACCGCTCGGTGGAGCTGGGCTCCGCGCGCGCGGAGGACGCGAAGGAACTGGACCGGCTGCCGGGGGCGCCCGTCCTCGTCGTCACGACCCGCTTCTTCGCCGAGGGACGTGCCGCCGCGGTCTCCCTGGCCACCTACCGTGCCGACACCTGCCGCCTGACCTTCGGCGCCTCGGGCGACGTCGAGATCCACCACGGCCCGGAACGCCGCGCGTCCTGAGGACACCGGCTCCACGAGCCGCATCCGCCGTGCCCCGGACACTCCGGGGCACGGCGTTTCACATGGGGTGAAGGGTGCGTCAAGTGTCGAGAAGGCTCAGCGCCGGGCCGTGACCGTGCCCTCGACCGCGAACAGCTGCTCCTCGACATGGTCGAGCGCGAGCCGCAGCGCGCCCATGGCGACGGCCGTCTCACCCAGCCGGGACAGGTCCACCCGGGGCGGGCGCAGGCAGTAGCGGGCGAGTTCCTGCCGCAGGGGTTCGAGGACGTCGTCGATGCCGGTCGCCCAGCCGCCGACGACGACCAGCTCGGGGTCGAGCGCCAGCACCAGCGCGGCCACGTCGTGCACCAGCCGCTGTATGAAGCGCTGCACGGCGGCGCGGGCCCGCTCGTCGCCCTCGCGCGCGTGCCGGAACACTTCTGCGACGGCCTGTTCGTCGAGCGGGTGCAGCGGCTCGCCGGTGGTCGACAGCAGCGCCTCCGGGGTGGCCTCCCGGCCCAGCAGATGCAGCGCGCCGATCTCCCCGGCCGCGCCCCCGTAGCCCCGGTGCAGCCGCCCGCCGATCAGCGAACCCGCGCCGGGGCTCAGCCCGGCCAGCACGAACACCAGGTCGTCCGACTCGGTGGCCGCGCCCTTCCAGTGCTCGGCGACCGCGGCGGCGTTGGCGTCGTTCTCCACCAGGACCGGGCACTTGAAGGAACGGCTCAGCCGCTCGCCCAGGTTCAGCCCCGTCCACTCCGGCAGGGCCGTACCCAGCCGTACGGTGCCGTCCGCCTCGACGATGCCGGGGGTGCCCACGCCGACCGCGCGCAGCGAGTCCCGCGCGACACCGGACCTGCGGAGCAGCTCCGCGACGATCGAGCGCAGCCGTTCCAGCCGTTCGTCGGCCGGCGCGGTTTCGGCCACGTCCTTGGCCAGCGAGCCCAGCACCCGCCCGTCGAGGTCCGCGAGCAGCGCGGTGACGCCGTGCGAGCCCACCTCCAGTCCGAGCAGGTGCCCCGCCTCCGCCCGGAACCGGTACCGGCGCGCCGGTCGGCCCTGGCGCCTGGCGGCCCCTTCCTCGGCGGCCCGCTCGACCACCAGCCCGGCCTCGACCAGCCCTTCGACGACGCCCTCGACCGTGGGCCGGGACAGCCCGGTGACCCGGGTGATCTCCGTGAGCGTGGCGTGATCCGTGGCGCGCAGCGCGTGCAGCACCACCGCCGAGTTGATTCTCCGGAGCAGAGAAGGATCCCCGCCGGTCAGCTGCCCCAACGTCCGTCCTCCCAGCTAGCACGCGTGTCTGCCGGATGGTACTCGCCAAGGGGGACCCCGGCGAGTGCCCACCGCCCCCGACCTGCCGAGCACCCCGCAGGCCCCCCGCTGCCGCGCCTACATGCCACTGTCGCCGCCCCACGGGCCCACCGTCGCCGCGCCGCCTGCCCGCCGTCGCTACTTCGTCGGCCGTCGCCCCTCGGGCCCTCGGCCGACGGTCGCCGCCCCCGCCGTCGTCGGCCGACGGTCGCCCCGCTCGGCCGGTCGCCCCGCCGGTCGGACCCCGTGCCGGTCGGACCCCGCGCCGGTCGGACCCCGCGCCGGACGCGAGCCCCACCGAGCAGCCGCCCGGCCTCGGGTCCCGCTCCCCTCCCCGACCGTCCTGTCCGGCGTCGGGCCGCGGGGGCGGGCCACTGACGGGACGCCAATTGTCAGTGGTGCCCGCTTTACTGGACGCATGAGCATCACCCGGCACCTCGCCCTCATCGAGAGGCTGTGCTCCGCCGAGTTCCCTGCGGAGCCCGGCCGGTCGGACGCCGGCACGGGCGGTCCCGGCTACCACATCGCCGAATTACAGACGAGCGCCGACTTCTGGGAGGACGACGGCACCCGCCGGGAGGAGACCGAGGAGCAGTACGAGGCGGACCGGGACGCCCTGTCGGAGCGGCTCGCCGACCGCTGGGGAGCACCGGACGTGATCAGCCTCTGGAGCGTTCAGGACCGTTCGATGGAGGGGGAGGACATACCGGAGCCGTGGGCGGTGCTCAGCTCGCACGTCCCCGATGTGCACCTGTGGCAGGTGGACGGCCGCTGGGTCGCCCTCGGCGTCTCCCAGTGGGACAAGGAGCTGCCGTTCCAACTGGTCGCCCTGATAACGGAGACGGACCCTCCCTGACCGAGCGGGTCCCACGCGTGACGGGTCCCACGCTTGGCGGGTCCCGGACCCCACGACCGGCAGGCCGCGCGGCCCTCCGCTCAGTCCTCTGCCGCCATCCCCTCGGCTCAGTGCTCCGCCGCCACCCGCAGCCGGGCGAACTCCTCGGCCATCGTCGCCGCCGTCCAATGCGCGTTCAGGCCGCTGGGGTTGGGCAGGACCCACACCCGGGACGTGCCGATCGTCCGCTCTTGCGGACCGACCACGGCCTTGCGGTCACCGAACGCGGCCCGGTACGCGGTCACACCGACCACCGCGAGCCACCGCGGCCGCAGCCGCTCCACCTTCGTGGTGAGCAGACGGCCGCCCTCGACGTACTCCTCCGCCGTCAACTCGTCGGCACGCGCCGTCGCCCGGGCGACCACGTTCGTGATGCCGAGCCCGTACGACGGCAACTCGCCCTGCTCGGACGGCTTCAACAGCCGCGGCGTGAAACCGGACAGGTGCAGGACCGGCCAGAAGCGATTGCCGGGCCGGGCGAAGTGATGGCCGGTCGCGGCCGTCATCAGCCCCGGGTTGATGCCGCAGAACAGCACCCGGAGGCCGTCCGCGACCACGTCCGGCACCAGCCGGTCGCGGGCGGCCTCCAGCTCCTGCGGGGTGAAGCGCGTCAGAGGATCGCTCCCGGCGTGTAACCGGCCGCCTCCGGGCGCTGCTTGACGATCTCCTCGACCCGGCCGACGACGGCGGCGACCTGGTCGGCCGCGGCGCCCGTGAAGGACAGCTTGTCCGCCATCAGCGCGTCGAGCTGCTCCCGGTCCAGCGGGATGCGCTCGTCCGCCGCCAGCTTGTCGAGCAGTTCGTTGCGCTCGGCGCCCTGCTCGCGCATCGCGAGGGCCGAGGCGACGGCGTTCTCCTTGATCGCCTCGTGGGCGACCTCGCGGCCGACACCCGCGCGCACGGCGCCCATCAGCACCTTGGTCGTCGCGAGGAACGGCAGGTAGCGGTCCAGCTCCCGCGCGACGACGGCCGGGAAGGCGCCGAACTCGTCGAGCACCGTCAGGAACGTCTCCAGCAGACCGTCCAGCGCGAAGAACGCGTCCGGCAGCGCGACCCGGCGCACCACCGAGCAGGACACGTCGCCCTCGTTCCACTGGTCGCCCGCCAGCTCGCCGGTCATCGACGCGTAGCCGCGCAGGATGAC
The DNA here is from genome assembly GCF_023516595.1 of Streptomyces neyagawaensis. GTDB lineage: Bacteria > Actinomycetota > Actinomycetes > Streptomycetales > Streptomycetaceae > Streptomyces > Streptomyces neyagawaensis. The sequence goes on from NZ_JAMGBG010000039.1 coordinate 19,950, forward strand.
CATGAGGCCGTTGACGCGCTCGCAGGAGCGGGTGTTCATCTTGTGCGGCATCGCCGAGGAGCCGACCTGGCCCGGCTTGAAGCCCTCGGTGACCAGCTCGTGCCCGGCCATCAGCCGGATCGTCTTCGCCAGCGACGACGGGGCCGAAGCCAGCTGCACCAGCGCCGTCACGACCTCGTAGTCGAGGGAGCGGGGGTACACCTGGCCGACGGAGGTGAAGGCTTGGGAGAAGCCCAGGTGCCGGGCGATCCGGTCCTCCAGCTCGGCCAGCTTCGTGGCGTCCCCGCCCAGCAGGTCCAGCATGTCCTGGGCGGTGCCCACGGGGCCCTTGATGCCGCGCAGCGGGTAGCGGCCGAGCAGCTCCTCGACCCGGCCGTACGCCACGAGAAGCTCGTCGGTGGCGGTCGCGAAACGCTTGCCGAGGGTGGTGGCCTGCGCGGCCACGTTGTGCGAACGGCCGGCCATGACCAGCTCGCCGTACTCGCCGGCCAGCTTGCCGAGGCGGGCGAGGACCGCCACCGTACGGTCGCGCATCAGCTCCAGGGAGAGCCGGATCTGGAGCTGCTCGACGTTCTCGGTGAGGTCGCGGGAGGTCATGCCCTTGTGGACGTGCTCGTGCCCGGCGAGGTCGTTGAACTCCTCGATCCGCGCCTTCACGTCGTGCCGCGTGACCTTCTCGCGCTCGGCGATGGAGGCCAGGTCGACGGTGTCGAGGACCCGCTCGTAGTCGGCGAGCGCCTCGTCCGGCACCTCGATGCCGAGGTCCTTCTGGGCCCGCAGCACGGCCAGCCAGAGCTGTCGCTCCAACCTCACCTTCTGCTCGGGCGACCAGAGCGTGGCGAGCTCGGTGGAGGCGTAACGTCCGGCGAGGACGTTCGGGATGCGGGGCTTGGCTGGCGCAGAAGTCACGTGTACGGATTCTACTGGCGATTCATGCAGGTGAGCGCCGCGGCCCTGCTCGTCGGAACCTACGAGAGCCCGGTCACAGCCCCGGGGCGGCTGGGGCCGCCCCGCCCGGCACGGGCGCGGAGGGCGGTCTCGGCACTGGTCGGCACGGGTCCTGAGGGTCGCCTCAGCGCTCGTCGGCAAGCTCGGCGACGGGTCCGGAGGGCTGCCTCAGCGCTCGTCGGCGAGCTCGGCCAGGACGTTCCCGTGGCACAGCTCCGGCGCGCACCAGCAGGCCAGCGTCTTGCCTCGCAGCTCCCGGACCAGCTCCAGCAGCTCGGGCCGGGCCGACAGGTACTCCCGGTACTTCGCCATGACCTCGGCCCGTGTCCCGTCCCGCTTCTTCTTGTCCGTGTCGGGCTGGAACGGGTTGTACAGCGGGTGCTGCGGCAGGTCCCAGTGGCCCATGGTCCAGCGGCGGCCGATGTACACGACGTCGTCGGGGGCCTTCTCCAACCGCGGCCCGAAGTCCTGGATACGGCCCTTCAGGTTGATCACGGTCGTGGTCACGTTCGGTTCCCTTCGGTCCGGACCCTCGTCGGACCCCCGTCGACTCTAGGCTGCCGGGCCCTCGTACGGCAGCAACTCGGGGCGCTTCGCCGGCAGCCCGTCGCCCGACGAGCGGCCCGTCAGCCGGCGTCCGATCCACGGCAGCAGGTACTGCCGGGCGAACCGCGCGTGCGCCATCTGCCGGGCGACCCAGGCGGGCGGCGGAGTCGCGGCCATCGGCGTACGCCACTCGGCGTCCTCCGCCGGATGTCCGAGGGCCTGCCACACGGCCTCGGCGACCCGGCGGTGCCCCTCGGCGGTCAGGTGCAGCCGGTCCACGTCCCACAGGCGCGGGTCGGACAGCGAGGGCGCGCCGTACAGGTCGACGACGAGCGCGCCGTGCCGGGCGGCCAGGTCGTCGACGCAGGCGAACAGCTCCTCCATGCGCGGCCGGAACCGCTCCAGCACCGGGCCCTGGCGGCCGGGGCTGCGCATCAGGACGAGCTGCTTGCAGGCGGGCGCGAGACGCTCCACGGCTTCCTCCAGCAGCCCGCGCACCCGGCCCATGTCGCACTTCGGGCGCAGGGTGTCGTTCAGACCGCCGACCAGCGTGATCACATCCGCGCCCATGGCGGCCGCCACATCGACCTGCTCGTCGACGATCTGGCCGATGAGCTTGCCGCGCACCGCGAGGTTGGCGTACCGGAAGCCGGGCGACCGTGCGGCCATCCGGCTCGCGAGGAGATCCGCCCAGCCGCGGTAGGAACCGTCGGGCAGCCGGTCCGACATGCCCTCGGTGAAGGAGTCGCCGACCGCGACGAGGCTGGAGTACGGGGGAGGGGTGTCGTGGGTGTGTGTGGCGTTCGTCTGCATGGCGTACCCGATGCTATCGCCTTCACATACCCAGCGGTCGGTCAGCCTCTCCCCGCAGCGGTGTCAGGCCGTGCGCCACGCCGGTGTCAGGCCGCCGGCTGTCCGAACAGCTCCCGCAGGACGTCCTCCATGGTCACGATCCCGCCGAGCCGTCCGTCCGCGCCCAGCACGGCCGCCAGGTGCGTACGGCTGCGGCGCATCGCGGTGAGCACGTCGTCGAGGGGTGTCGTCTCCCGGACGCGGGCGATGGGCCGCATGTCCCGGATCGTGAAGGGCACGTCGCGCGGGGCCGCGTCGAGCGCGTCCTTCACGTGGAGGTAGCCCACGATCCGGCGCCCCTCGTCCACCACGGGGAAGCGGGAGAACCCGGACTCCGCCGACAGCCGCTCCAGCTCCTCCGGGGTGACGCCCACGCGCGCGTAGACGACGCGTTCCAGCGGGAGCACGACGTCCCGGACGGGCCTGCGGCCCAGTTCGAGCGCGTCGTGCAGCCGCTCCCGGGCACGGTCGTCGAGCAGACCGGCCTCGGTGGAGTCGCGGACCAGCCGGGCCAGCTCCGTGTCCGAGAAGGTCGCCGCCACCTCGTCCTTCGTCTCGATGCGCATCAGCTTCAGAAGCGCGTTCGCGAAGGCGTTGACCGTGAAGATCACCGGCCGCAGCGCCCGGGACAGTGTCACCAGCGGCGGGCCGAGCAGCAGGGCGGAGCGCACCGGCTCCGCCAGCGCGATGTTCTTCGGCACCATCTCGCCGAGCAGCATGTGCAGATAGGTGGCGAGGGTCAGCGCGATCACGAAGGAGATGAGGTGTCCCGCGCCCTCCGGCACGCCCACCGCGTGGAATACGGGCTCCAGCAGATGCTCGATCGCGGGCTCCGCGACCACACCGAGGACCAGGGTGCACAGGGTGATGCCGAGCTGCGCGGCCGCCATCAGCGCCGACACGTGCCGCAGCCCCCACAGCACGCTGCGGGCCCGGCGGTCGCCCTGTTCGGCGTACGGTTCGATCTGGCTGCGGCGGACCGAGATCAGCGCGAACTCGGCGCCGACGAAGAAGGCGTTGACGACGAGGGTCGCGAAGCCGATCAGCAGCTGGACGGCGGTCATCGCGTCTCCTCCTCGTGCTCGTCGCCGGCGTCGACCGGTGCGTGCAGCAGCACCCGGGCGGCCCGCCGACCGGAGGCGTCCACGACGTCGAGCCGCCAGCCGGCGACCTCGACGGTGTCGCCGACGGCCGGGATACGACCCAGCTCGGTGGCGACGAGGCCGGCGAGCGTCTCGTACGGCCCCTCCGGCACCTTGAGCCCGACGCGGGCGAGCTGGTCGGTGCGGGCGGCGCCGTCCGCCGAGTACAGCTCACGGCCGTCCTCGTCGGTGCCGACGGGGGCCAGGTCGGGTGTCTCGTGCGGGTCGTGCTCGTCGCGGACCTCACCGACGACCTCCTCGACGATGTCCTCCAGCGTCACCACGCCCGCGGTGCCGCCGTACTCGTCGATCACGACGGCCATCGTGCGCTTGCCGGAGAGCCGGTCGAGGAGCCGGTCGACGGTCAGTGACTCGGGGACGAGCAGCGGCTCGCGCAGCAGCTCCGCCACGGAGGTGCGCAGGCGACGCTCGGCGGGCACGGCGAGGACGTCCTTGATGTGCACGGTGCCGACCACGGAGTCGAGGCTGCCCCGATAGACGGGGAAGCGGGACAGACCGGTCGCCCGGGTGGCGTTCGCCACGTCCTCGCAGGTCGCCTGGGCGTCGAGGGCGATGACCTGCACGCGCGGCGTCATCACGTTCTGCGCGGTCAGGTCGGCCAGGTTCAGCGTCCGCACGAACAGCTCGGCGGTGTCCGGCTCCAGCGCGCCCTCCTTGGCGGAGTGCCGGGCGAGGGCTGCCAGCTCCTGGGGGCCACGCGCGGAGGCCAGCTCCTCGGCGGGCTCGATCCCGAACAGGCGGACGAGACGGTTGGCGGAGTTGTTGAGGTGGGTGATGAACGGGCGGAACGCCGCGCTGAACCAGCGCTGCGGGTTCGCGACCTTCTTCGCCACCGACAGCGGCGAGGAGATCGCCCAGTTCTTCGGCACCAGCTCGCCCACGACCATCAGCACGATCGTGGACAGGGCCGTACCGATCACCAGGGCGACGGAAATCGACGCCGAGGCGGGCACGCCCACCGCCTCCAGCGGGCCCGCGATGAGCTTGGCGATGGACGGCTCGGCGAGCATGCCGACGACCAGATTGGTGACGGTGATGCCGAGCTGCGCGCCGGAGAGCTGGAACGTCAGGTTCCGTACGGCCTTCAGGGCGCCGGCGGCACCACGCTCGCCGCGCTCCACGGCCTGCTCCAGCCGGCCGCGGTCGACGGTGGTCAGCGAGAACTCGGCGGCCACGAACGCGCCGCAGACCAGCGACAGCAGCACCGCCACCAGGAGGAGGAGCACTTCGGTCATCGGGTCACCCCCGTCCCATGATCCGGCAGGGGCAGGATGATCGCGCGATGTCGTGCACCGGCTCGGGCGCGCCGGGCGCCGGGCCGGCTGCTGGGAGGCTCGCCCATGGGCGGACGCTCACGACCTTTCCGTAGAGGTTCACTGATCCACCTATGGTAAAGGGTCGGCAAAGTGGCGCTCGCCGTCCCGGTCGCGTCGGCCTCCTCGGCCCGAGCGGCGGTTCACCCACCGCCCCCGATCCTCCTGAGCAGGTACCCAGGCGATCGCCGCGCATGAGCCGTCTGCCGCGCCGGCGCGCATCGCCGCTCCGTGCGCACCGCCGCGCGGCGTCAGGGGCTTCCGGGGCGTCCGGGTGTCTACAGGGGCTTGACCCAGCGTCGCCAGTGGTCCTCGCGGTGGTACCCGGTGGCCGCCCAGGTGTGGTGGGCCTGTTCGTTGGCCTCCAGGACCATGGCGTCCACGCGCCGCCCGCCGAGGGCGACGAACCGCTGCTCCACCGCTTCCAGCAGCGCGGTGGCGATGCCCTGCCGACGGCGGTCCGGGTGCACCGCCAGCCGGTAGGCCGAGCACCGCCAACCGTCGAAGCCGGCGATGACGGTTCCCACGAGGACGCCGTCGCGCTCCGCGAGGATCAGCGCCTCGGGGTCCCGAGTGAGGAGCCGGGTCACTCCGTCGTGGTCGTCGCTGATGCTCGTTCCTTCCGCGGCGTCGCGCCAGAACCGCAGCACGGTGTCGATGTCCGAGGGGGCGGCGCAGCGAATGCGAAGATCACTCATAGGACGAGCCAAGCAGAGCGCTCGCCTGTCCGGCGAACGGATTTTCCGCCACCGCGCCCCTCGTTCTGGCGAGGGTCCCCTTCCCCTCACCTGCCGCGCAGCGCCTCGATGACGCGGGCGAACGCCTCCATGTTCGGCTCCAGGACCGTGAGATACGTGAAGCCGTACCGCTTCCGTTGCGCCAGTACCTGTTCGACGATCTCGTCCAGCGTCCCCACGAGGACCAGCGGCAGCCGCAGGACCTGCTCCTCACTCAGATGCGGGATGTGCCCGAGCCACGGCCGTACGGCGGCGCCGCGGTCCTCGGTGAACTCCACGATCTGGATCAGCAGGTTGAGCTCGGCCGGCTCCTCCCGGCCGGCGGCGAACTCGTGGTACCGGCCGACCCGTTCGTCCAGCTCCTCCGCCGTCAGCGCCTCCAGCGTGCCGCCCGCCCCCGGCCGGGCGCCCGTGAACGCCGCGATGTCCGCGTGCTCGGCGGTGACCCGCAGCATCCGGTCGCCGTTGGCGCCGACGAGCAGCGGTACGGTCCGCTGCACGGGGCGCGGTTGGTGCGCCTCCGAGTCGAGGAGCCGCCGTAACTCCGCGATGGTCCGGGAGAGATGGTCGACGCGCTCGCGCGGCGACCCCCACGGCAGGCCCGCCTTCTCGTGCTCGGCCGGCACGTACCCGGTGCCCAGCCCCAGCTCCAGGCGTCCGTCGGTCAGCGCGTCCGTGGTGGCCACCTCGCGGGCGAGGAGCACCGGGTTCCAGAAGCCCGCGTTGAGCACGAAGGTGCCGACCCGCGGCCGTTCGGTCGCCTCCGCCGCGGCGACCAGCGCCGGGAACGGGGCCGGCATGCCCAGATGGTCGGGGACGAGGATCACGTCGTAGCCGAGCCGCTCGGCCCTGCGGCACTTCGCGCGCCACTCCTCGGCCGAGGTCGGATTGAGCAGGTTGACTCCGAAACGGAACGGGCGCGGCATGAACTCTCCTCACCGACAGGGGATTTGAGCCTGTGTGTCCCGGCGAGTACACCACCCGGGCGCGCTCGCTGCCAGCACGCCCGGCCTGCGGACCCTCGCAAGCCTGGCCTGCGGGCCCCCGCACGCTCGGCCGCGGCATAGGCTCGCCTGGCCGCCTGGCCGCCTGGCCGCCCGGCCCGCGGCCCCTCCGGACGGTCACTCGTGCGCGATCGCCGCCAGCACATTCATGCGCGACGCCCGCAGCGCCGGCAGCAGGGCGGCCACCACCCCCACCACCGCCGAGCCGATCACCACGGCGACGACCGTGCCCCACGGGATCGCCAGTGCCTTCATGCCCTGGAGCGCCAGCACCTGCTGCACGCACACCCCCCACACCAGTCCCAGCGCCAGCCCGAGGACAGCGCCGAACACGGCGATCACCACCGACTCCAGCCGGATCATCCGCCGCAACTGCCGCCGGCCCAGGCCGATCGCGCGCAGCAGCCCGATCTCCCGGGTGCGCTCGACCACCGACAGGGCGAGGGTGTTCACCACGCCGAGCACGGCGATCACGATCGCGAGGCCGAGCAGCGCGTACACCAGGTACAGCAGCACGGCGATCTGGCCGCGGACCAGCTCCTTGTAGTCGGCCTGGTCCCGCACCTGGACCTGGGGGTACGCGTCCAGCGTCCGCTCCAGGTTCGCGCGCAGCTGGTCGGCGCCGACCCCGGAGGCGGCGTTCACGTACAGCGCCGAGTCCTGGCCCTCGGGCACGTACCGCTCGACGGTGCCCGTCCCGAAGAAGAGGCCGCCCTGCATCCCGAAGCCGTCGGCGGTGTCCTGGTCGGTGAGCGCGGCGACCTTCAGCTCGGCGTCCTTCCCGCCCGGGAACCGCACCGGGACCGTGTCGCCGATCGTCACGTCGTGCTCGCGGGCGAAGTCCACGTCCATGCCGAGGGCGCCGTCGGCGAGCGCGGCGCCGCTGTCGCCCTCGGCGTAGGTGACGTTCGCGACCTCGTCGAGCCGGGGGTCGTAGGCGGCGGCGGTGGTCTCGATCCGCTTGCCGTCCGGCAGCCGTACGGCGACGGGCGCGAACCGCTGCCGTACGACGAGGCCGGCACCCTCGGTGTCACGGACCTTGTCGGTGACCTCCTGGGGGAACGGGCGGAAGTTCTGGCTCTGGACGACGAAGTCCGCGCCCAGCGTCTTGTCGATCTCATTGTCGAACGACTTGGTCATCGACGCGCTCGCCACGGACATCCCGGCGACCAGCGCGAGCCCCACCATCAGCGCGGCGGCCGTGGCTCCCGTACGGCGCGGGTTGCGCAGGGCGTTGCGCTGGCTCATCCGGCCGACGGAGCCGAACAGCGCCGGGAACGCGCCGCCGAGGACCCGGATCACGGGCCTCACCAGGAGCGGGCCCGCGATGACGGTCGCGATCAGGGTGAGAACGACGCCGAGACCGAGGAGCGAGGCCGCCGAGCCGGTGTCCGACGACAGCGCGCACCCGACGAGTGCGGCGGCGCCGGCCGCGCCGACGACCGCGCCGACCACCGCCCGCGTCCGCAGCGGCCGGCCCATCCCGGCGATCTCGGCGTCCGTGAGCGCCGCCATCGGCGACACGGTCGCCGCGCGCCGCGCCGGCAGGTACGCCGCCACGAAGGTCACCCCGAGCCCGACGACGTACGCCGCGATCGGCGTGCCCACGCCGACCACCATCTCGGTGGACTTGAGGTTCATCCCGAAGGCGCCCATGAGCTCGATCAGCCCGAAGGCCAGCGCGATGCCCGCGGCGAGGCCGAGCGTCGACCCGACGAGGCCGAGGAGCGCCGCCTCGGTGAGCACGGACCGGCGCACCTGCCGCCGGTCGGCGCCGAGGGCGCGCAGCAGGCCCAGCTCACGGGTGCGCTGGGCGATGAGCATCGAGAAGGTGTTGACGATGAGAAAGACCCCGACGAGCGTCGCGATGCCCGCGAAGCCCAGCATCACGTACTTGATGACGTCGAGGAACCCGCCCAGCGAGGCGGCCGCCGAATCGGCCTGCTCGTCGGCGGTCTGGTACTCGTAGGTGCCCGGCCCGAGCGCGGCGGCGATCCGTTCCTTCAGTTGGGTGTCGCCGACACCGGGAGCCGCGGTCACCGAGATGCTCGTGGCGGCGTCCGGGTCGCCCAGCAGCCGGGTCTGCGCGGTCGGGGTGTCGAGGAAGACCAGCGCGGCGCCGGGGTTGGTGGTGGTGAAGGTGGCGATGCCGACGATCTTCACCTTGAAGGAGCCGGGTGCGGCGAGCACGGTGAGCGTGTCACCGATCGCCACGTTCTTCTTCTTCGCGGTGTCGGCGTCCAGCAGCGCCTGACCGGGGCCCTCGGGCGCGTGGCCGCTGGTCAGCTCCACGGGGCTGCGGTCGGTGGGGTACCAGTTGGTCGCGATGGTGGGGGCGCCCGTCGTCGGGCCCACGGACTCGTTGTCCCGGTCGACGACGGTGATGTTCTCCACGGCCGCGTCGACATGGGTGTCCGCGACGCCGTCGACCTTCGCGACCCGCTCCGCGAGCGAGGCGGGAACGGTGTCCACGGCCCCGGACGGCATCTGCCCCTCCAGGTCGTCGTCCTTCGGGCCGACGGTGACATCGGCCGAGGTGGAGGCGAAGAGGCGGTCGAAGGTACGGGTGACCGTGTCCGAGAAGATCAGACTGCCCGCGACGAACGCCACGGACAGGACGATGGCCAGCGCCGAGAGCACCAGCCGCCCCTTGTGCGCCAGGAAACTCCGCAGGGTCGCCTTCAGCACGGTCTCAGTCCTTGTCGAGGTCGGTGGTCCCGGCAGTGCGGGCGTCGGCGGGGGCGCCGGCCCCGTCGGCCGTGGCGCGCGGGTCGAGCCCGGAGGGCTGGGCGCCGCTCCCGCTGAAGAGGCGCATGCGTTCGAGGACCGCCTCGGCCGTGGGGTGCTCCATCCGGTCCACGATCCGTCCGTCGGCGAGATAGAGCACCAGGTCGGAGTGGGCGGCGGCCCCGGGGTCGTGGGTGACCATGACGACGGTCTGGCCCAGCTGGTCGACGGCCTCGCGCAGGAAGCCCAGCACCTCCAGCCCGGCCCGCGAGTCGAGGTTGCCGGTCGGCTCGTCAGCGAAGATCAGCTCGGGCCGGGAGGCGAGGGCGCGGGCGCAGGCGACCCGCTGCTGCTGGCCGCCGGACAGCTGCGACGGCCGGTGCCCCAGCCGGTTCCGCAGTCCGAGCGTGTCGATGACCTGGTCCAGCCACTTCTCGTCGGGCTTCCGGCCCGCGATGTCCATCGGCAGGGTGATGTTCTCGGCCGCGTTCAGCGTCGGGATCAGATTGAACGACTGGAACATGAAGCCGATGCGGTCCCGGCGCAGCCGGGTCAGCTCACGGTCCTTCAGCCCGGTGATCTCGGTGTCCCCGAGCCACACCTGCCCGGCCGACACGGTGTCGAGCCCGGCCAGACAGTGCATCAGCGTGGACTTCCCCGAGCCCGAGGGGCCCATCACCGCGGTGAAGCGGCCGCGCGTGATGTCCACGTCGACCGAGTCGAGGGCGAGCACCGCCGTCTCACCCGAGCCGTACGCCTTCGTCAGGCCCCGGGCGCGGGCGGCGACACCGTCGGCTTCCGCGCGGCCGAGGGAGTGCTCAGCGGCAGCAGTGGACAAAACGGCCTCCCTGCTCGAACGAGTTCGCATTCCAGACGTTCCCGGACGAGCCTAATGTGATCCAGTCCACACGGGGTATCCCTCCCAGGTCCGACGCGGCCTCCGTCGCAGGTCGGGCACCCGATGTCGGTGTAAGGGGCATGGGTGTCGCGCGCCTAAGGGCCCTTGCCGTGCTAGCACTCCGGCGCTAGCGTCGAGGCATGGCCAAGACCCAGCTGAACGTACGGGTGGACGAGGACACGGCGCGAGCCGCCCGGGAGCGAGCCCTGGAGCGCGGGATGAGTGTCAACCGGTACATCGAGGAGCTGGTCAGACAGGACACCGGAGAGGTGGGCCACACCTTCGTGGAGTCCGCGGCCGATTTCATGAAGCAGTACGAGGCGGTCTTCGCCGAGGAGTTCGACGGCGCCTCCACTCGGACGACGCCGAAAACGACGGGGGAACCCGGGGGCGGGCGCGAGGGACGTCACTGATCCCTTGAGTCAGCTCAGAATCGACCTCGCCTGGCTGCTGATGGTCGCTGAACAGAAGACGCCCGGAGATCCCCAGGTCAGCGACTGGGGCGCCCTCGTCGCGGCCGTCGCCCGGCACGACGCGCAGATCTTCGACGTCCCCGTCTACGACACCCCGCACGCCCGCGCCGCCTCCCTCCTGCAGCTGCTGATGCACGTCCCGGCCCTGGAGCGCTCCAACGCGCTGTTCGCCTCCGCCGTCGCCTACGGCTACCTCGTCGCCAGCGGCGTCAAGGTCGTCACCTCCGCCGAGCAGGTGCGTGAACTGGCCAGACTCGTCAAGAGCGGCGAGGCCACGGTGCAGGACATCGCCCAGGAACTGCGCCAGTGGAGCCGGTGACCGACCGCCCGCCGCCACGCCGCCGAGCGGATTCCGTAGGCCGGCCCTAACCCGCGACCTCCTCGTCCGGGCCGGAGCGCCGGGCCCGGCCCAGTACGTGGTGCGAGCTGGGCAGGCGCGGGCCCCGCGGCGGCAGGGACAGCTCCTTGACCGACTCGATCTCGAACGCCGCGGCGCCGATCGCGCCCAACGGGTCGCGGGACACATGGCAGCCGCCGAACAGCAGGGGCCACACCGTGTGGTCCAGCGCCCGCCGGGTCGTGCGCATCACCCGGCCGCCGCCCCCGCCGTGCTCGAAGAACCTCAGCTCACCGCCGGGACGCAGGACCCGCCGGATCTCCCGCAGCGCACGCTCCACATCCCGCACGCTGCACAGCACCAACGACACCACGGCAGCGTCGAACGCCTCACTCTTGACCGGCAGGGCCTCCGCCGCGCCCGGCACGACATCCACCGGCACATCGGCGCGCAGCGCCGCCTCCAGGGCCAACTTCCGCAGGGAGCGCTCCGGTTCGATCGCCACGACCTCCGCGACCGTACGCGGGTAGTGCGCGAAGTTCAGGCCGTTGCCGGCGCCGATCTCGATGACCCGCCCCGAGAGCCCGGCGAGCAACTCGTCGCGCAACGGGCCGACCATCGGCTCCGCCGACACACTCAGCCGGGCGTAGAACCGGGCGAACAGGGGATGGCGCACGGCGTCCAGGCCGGCACGGACCATGACGGACCTCCCGAGGAGGACGACAGATACCCGGATTGTCCCCCGTCGGGGACCGGCTCACCCGTCCCGCGCCGAGAGGCGGACACGACGGCGCCCGCCGCGCGGCCCTGGGGAGGAGGTCGCGCGACGGGCACCGGTCGTACGGCGGGCGGTGTTCCGCGATGCCGGCCGTCAGGCGATGAAGTTCCGCACCTGCTCGTAGACGCCGTGGTCGTTGTTCATCTCGTCGTGCGAGATACAGCCGACCTCGACGTTCGTGGCCCCGTTCAGGATCGCGGTGGTGTCCGGGGTGAGCGCGTCGTCGCAGTTCGACCAGTAGCTGGCGTACGACACACTGCCCGGCGTCTCGTCACCTGAGTTGAGCGAGGTCAGGAACGAGCTGCCGGTGTACATCTCGGCACACGAGGTGTACAGCCAGCGACACCAACCCGCCACGGTCGTCCCGTGGTTGACGCCGGCCGTGGAGACGAAGTCGTCGACGTACGCCGTCCCGCCGAGGTTCTTCAGGTAGTAGCGGGAGCTGAGCGCGCCCATCGAGTGGACGACCACGTCGACCTTGGAGGCGCCCGTCGAGGCGAGCACGCTCTGGATCTTCGTCTTCAGCTGCGCCGCCGTCGTGGCGTTCGACTGGCCCCAGTCGTACGACCAGGAGTGGAGCTCCGAGGCGGCGTAACCGTCCGCCTTGAAGTACGCGATCCAGTCGTCCCAGCTGCTGGACGAACTGCTCAGACCGTGCACGAAGACGACCGGGTTGTGGGTCGCGGCCCGGGCGGGGGCCGCGGAGAAGGTCAGGGACAGCAGGAGCGTGCTGGTCACGGTCGCGAGGGCCGTGGCGATACGGCGCATGCGGCGATGCATGGAGCCTCCTGAAACGGGTGGGGTTCGTCAGGAGTGTCAGCGGGGTCTACGCGCGCCGCATCGGTGAAATCGCCGGTCTTTACTGGTCGGTTAACTCGCAAGTAACGTGATGAGTGTGGTGACTCCGGTGAACCCCCCACGACTTCCGCATCGCTCGCCACCGCCCCCCAGGACCACGCGGCCGAGCCCGAACACGGCATCGGCCGCCGCGCCGACGCCACCCGAAGGCGTGCCCGCGCCACTGCTGTCCGAAGGCGTGCGCGTACGTCTGCTGCACGCCGCCCACGGCGATCCGCGCGCCGCCGCCGAACTCGCCGCCGCCCTGACCCCGCGCCAGGCCATCGGGCTCGACCCGCTGCCCGCCGAGCCGTTCGCGCTCGCCCCGGCCCTGCTACGGGCCCACCGGCGGGACGTACGGGCCCTGCCCGACGACACCCGCTTCCTGCTGCTCCTCGCCGCGGCCGACCAGTACCCGATCCCGACCCACGCCTACGAGCGGGCCGTCACGGCCGCCGGACTCAACACCCGGCTCCTCGACGCGGCCGAGGCGGCGGGCATCGCGGACACCACGGCCCAGGGCGTCGTCTTCCGGGACGCCTGGACCCGTATCGCCGTCTACGAGTCCGCCTCCACGGCCGACCGCCGCGCGGCCCACCGCCTGCTCGCCGGAGTCCTCAGCGGCGAGGGCGAGAGACCCGGACGCTCCTGGCACCGGGCCGCCACCGCCCTCGGCCCCAGCCGCCGGCTCGCCGCCGAACTCCGGCTCGCGGCGAAGGTGGCACGTGCCATCGGGGAGCCCGCGCTGGCCTCCGCCCTCGCCGAACGCGCCGCCGCCCTCACCCCCGACCCCGCCGAACGCATGCCCCTGCTCGCGCGGGCGGCGGCGGAGGCCTGGCAGTCGGGCGACGGCGACCGGGCCCGCCGACTCGTCGCCGCCACCGACGACGACGCCCTCGCCGGCCTCCTCGCCCTCCGCTCCGGCAACGCCTCCGAGGCCTTCGACGCCCTGCTCACCGCCACCGTCCGGCACGGCGGCGACCACGACCCGGACACGGCCGCCCATCTGCTGGCACGGGCCACCGAGGCCGCCATCTACACCGGGGACCTGCGCCGCTGCCGGGAGGCCGCCGCCGTCGCCGACCGGCTCGGCATCCTGCCGCCGAGCACCCTCGGCGCGCTGGCCGCCGCGTTCGAGGGACGCTACGACGACGCCCGCGACGTCCTCGAAGCCGCGGCGGGCCGCTGCGGCCCCGGCGGCGACCCCACCGCGCTGATCCACGCGGGGATCGCCGCCCTGCTGCTCGGCGACCACACCCGCGCGTTCACCGCCACCGCCCGCGCCGCCGCCTCCGCCCGCGCCAGGGGCGAGACGGTGACCGTGCCGCAGGCCATGGAGTTCCGGGCGTACGCCGAGTTCTGGACCGGGCGCCCCAGGGCCGCCGAGGCCGCCGCCGTGGAGGCCCTGCGGCAGGCGTACGCCACCGGGCAGGACAACGGGGCCTGCCATCTTCAGGCCGCCCTCGCGATGTTCGCGGCCGTCACGGGGGACGAGCAGGTGTGCCGGGAGCGCGCCGAGTCCGCCCGCGCCCACGCGCTGGAACGGGGCCTCGGACTCCCGGCCGCGCTCGCCAGGTACGCCCTCGCCTTCCTCGACCTCGCCGCCGGCCGCTACGCCGCCTCGGCGGCCCGCCTGCGCGCGCTCGCCGGATTCGGCCCCGGGCACGGGCACCGGGCCATCCGCCACCTCGCCACCCCGCACTACGTCGAGGCCGCCGTCCGCACCGGCGACACCCGAGTGGCCCGCTCCGCGCACGCCGACTACGACCACTGGGCCCGCACCGTCCGCAGCGCCGACGACCTCGCCCTCAGCGCCCGCTGCCGGGCGCTGCTCGCGACGGGGGAGGAGGCCGTGGAGCACTACCGGGCCGCGCTCGATCTGCACGCCTCCGGCACCCGTGACTTCGAACGGGCCCGCACGGAACTGTTGTTCGGCAGCGCGCTGCGGCGACTCCGCAACCGCACCGAGGCCCGCGACCGGCTGCACAGCGCGCTGGAGGCCTTCGACCACTTCGGCTCGCCCCACTGCGCCGACCAGGCCCGCGCCGAACTCCGCGCCCTCGGCGAGAGGGCACCCGCCGCCCAGGGCCCCGACGACCTCACCGGCCGGCTCACGGCCCAGCAACTGACCATCGCCCGCATGGCCGCGGACGGCGCCACGAACCGGGAGATCGCCGCCCGCCTCCTCCTGAGCCCCCGTACGATCGACCACCACCTCCGCGGCGTCTTCGCCCGCCTGGGCATCAGATCCCGCATCGAACTGGTGCGCCTGCTGGGAGAAACGGCGAACTGAACCCCGCCACCGTCGCACCGAGCCGCCATCGTCATACCGAGCCACCGCTGCCGTGACCTCCTGTCACCGCTGTGGGCAGTCGTTCCGCAGGGCGGAACGGGTGGGCACAGCCGACAGCGCCGGGGGCCATTCCAAGAGGGCCGACCGTTACACGGTCTCCCGCGCCGCGAAGGCCGCCGCGTCCCACGTGCCGCCCAACGCCGGCGCCAGCCAACCGCCCGCCCCCGCCCGGAACTCGGCCGGGTACAGCGCGCCCGCGCCCTCCGGCACCGCCCCCAGCAGCGGCGCTCCCGCCACCACCGGCAGGTCCGCCACATTGCAACGGGACGCCAGATCCGGTGCCTTCGGCCAGCTGCCGATGACGACGCCCATCAGCCGAACCTCCCGCGTGGCGAGTTCGCGGGCCGTCAGCTCGGTCGTGTTGAGCGTGCCCAGCCCGGCCGAGGCGACCAGCAGTACCGGCGCGCCGAGCAGCCGCGCCGTGTCCGCCAGCGTGCCGCCCGCCTCGTCGAAGCGGACCAGGAGGCCGCCCGCGCCCTCGACCAGGACCAGGTCGTGGTCGGTCTCCAGCTTCGCCGCCGCCTCGGCGACCTCCTCGGGGTGGACCGGGGCCAGCCCGGACCGCCGGGCGGCCGTCGCGGGGGCCAGCGGCTCCGGGTAGCGGGCGAGTTCGTGCGCGGCGACGGAGTCCCCGGCGAGCCGCACCACCTCGTCCGCGTCGCCGCGCTCGTCCGGCCGTACCCCGGTCTGCGCGGGCTTGAGCACCGCCACGGACCGGCCGGCGGCCGCCGCCACCGCTGCGACGGCCGCCGTGCCGACCGTCTTGCCGACCTCCGTGCCCGTCCCCGTCACCACCAGGATCGCCATGTCATCCCTCCCGTGCCGCCGCGCACACCGCGCGCGCGATCCGTGCCACGTCCTCGTCACCGGTGACGTACGGCGGCATCGTGTACACGAGGTCGCGGAACGGCCGCAGCCACACGCCCTCGCGCACCGCGGCCGCCGTCGCCGCCCTCATGTCCACCGCGTGGTCGAGCTGGACGACACCGATGGCGCCGAGGACCCGGACGTCCTTCACCCCCGGCACGTCGAGCGCCGGGGCCAGCCCCTCCCGCAGTCCCGCCTCGATCCGCCGGACCTCCGCGAGCCAGTCCTGCCCCAGCAGCAGCTCGATCGAGGCGAGCGCCACGGACGCGGCCAGCGGATTGCCCATGAACGTCGGCCCGTGGGCGAGCACGGGCACCTCGCCCCGCGAGATCCCGTCGGCCACCCGTGCCGTGCACAGCGTCGCGGCCATCGTCAGATATCCGCCAGTCAGCGCCTTGCCCACGCACATCACGTCCGGCGTCACCGCCGCGTGCTCCGCCGCGAACAGCGCGCCCGTCCGGCCGAACCCGGTCGCGATCTCGTCGAACACCAGCAGCACGTCGTGCGCGTCGCACGCCTCGCGCAGCACCCGCAGATACGCGGGGGAGTGGAACCGCATCCCGCCCGCGCCCTGCACCACCGGCTCCACGATCACCGCGGCCAGTTCGTCGGCGTACCGCTCGATCGCCGAGCGCAACCGCTCCGCGTACGCCTCGTCGTACTCCGCCGGCGGCGCCTCGACGAACACCTGCCGCGGCAGCACGCCCTGCCACAGCTCGTGCATCCCGCCCTCGGGGTCACACACCGACATGGGCTGCCAGGTGTCCCCGTGGTAGCCGCCGCGCCAGGTGAGCAGGCGCTGCTTGCCGGGACGGCCGAGCGAACGCCAGTACTGCAGGCACATCTTGACGGCGACCTCGACCGACACCGAACCCGAGTCGGCGAGGAACACATGCTCCAGACCATCGGGCGACATGTCGACAAGGCGCTTCGCCAGTCGTACGGCGGGCTCATGGGTGAGCCCGCCGAACATCACATGGCTCATCCGGCCGAGCTGCTCGCGCGCGGCCTCGTTGAGCACCGGGTGGTTGTAGCCGTGGATGGCAGACCACCAGGACGACATGCCGTCGACGAGTTCGCCCGAGCCGTCGGCGAGCCGCAGCCGGACCCCGCTCGCCGACTCCACGACGAGCGGGTCCACCCGGCCCGGCATCGGACCGTACGGATGCCACACATGCCGCCGGTCGAGGTCCAGCAGCTCGGCCACGCTCGGGTCGGGCCCCTCAGGCATTGGGCGCGAGATCCGTTCCGGCACCCCGACGCCGCACGGCGACCAGATCCGTCCGGGCCTCGCCCGCCTGCGGGGCCGCCGTGGAGGAGGTGGTGGCCGCGGACCCGCAGACGCCGCCCCCCTCGTGCGACCCGCACCCGCCACCGCTGTCGTGGGACCCGCAGCCGCCGCCCTCGTGGGCACCGCACCCGGCGCTCTCGTGGGACCCGCAGCCGCCCCCGGCCGCCCGGTGCTCCGGCAGCGTGACCTGGTCGGCGCCCTCCACCTCGAACCCGGCGTCCGCGATCATCTCCAGGTCGGCCTTGCCGGCCTGGCCCTCGCTGGTGAGGTAGTCGCCGAGGAAGATCGAGTTGGCCAGGTGCAGCGCGAGCGGCTGCATCGTCCGCAGATGCACCTCGCGGCCACCCGCGATGCGCACCTCGACGTCCGGGCAGACGAACCGCACCATGGCGAGGATCCGCAGGCACCGCTGGGGCGTGAGGTTCCACTCCTTGGCCAGCGGGGTGCCCTCGAACGGGATCAGGAAGTTGACCGGCACCGAGTCCGGGTCCAGTTCACGCAGCGAGAAGACGACGTCGACGAGGTCCTCGTCGGTCTCGCCCATGCCCGCGATCAGACCCGAGCACGCCGACAGACCCGCCGCGTGCGCCTTCTGCACGGTGTCCACCCGGTCGGCGTACGTGTGGGTGGTCGTGATCTCCCCGTACGTCGACTCCGACGTGTTGAGGTTGTGGTTGTAGGCGTCCGCGCCCGCCTCGCGCAGCCGTTCGGCCTGACCGTCGGAGAGCAGACCCAGACAGGCGCACACCTCGACGCCCTCGTTCTCCTCCTTGATGGCCTTGATGGTGCCCGCGACCCGGTCGACGTCACGGTCCGTCGGGCCGCGCCCGGACGCCACCAGACACACCCGCTTGGCACCGCCGGCGAGACCGGCCGCGGCGGCCTTCGACGCCTCGTCGGGCTTCAGCCAGGTGTACTTGAGGATCCCGGCCGTCGAGCCGAGCCGCTGGGAGCAGTACGAGCAGTCCTCGGGACACAGCCCGGACTTCAGGTTGACGAGATAGTTCAGTTTCACCCGTCGCCCGAACCAGTGCCTGCGCACCTTTCCGGCCGCGGCCACCACGTCGAGCAGGTCGTCGTCGGAGGTGCCGAGAACGGCGAGCGCCTCGGCACGGCTCAGCGGCTCGCGCCGGAGCCCCTTGTCCACCAGCGTGTTCAGCAGGTCCATGAGAGCCGATCCTGTCCTACCGGACCGCTCCCGGCCAAGGAGACTTCGGACAACAGAGTCGGATCGACGTGTGGGTATCGCCACATCGTGGGCGACCGGCCGTCCCGTTAGTGTCTGTGCACTGCCTACAAAAGCCCCCGCCGCGCTGCCCGATGACAGCACCGGCGCCGAGGGCTGCCCACGCGACCCCCGGAGGACTCATGGCGTTCGGCTGGATCGACGAGCAGGCGTCGGCGCGCCGCCGCGCCGGGCTCGTACGGACCCTGCGCCCCCGCCCCGCCGACTCGCCCCTGCTCGACCTCGCGAGCAACGACTACCTGGGGCTGGCCCACCACCCCGAGATCATCGAGGGCGCGGCCGACGCGGCACGCACCTGGGGCGGCGGGGCGACCGGCTCCCGGCTCGTCACCGGCACCACCGAACTCCACGGCGAGCTGGAGCGCGAACTGGCCGCCTTCTGCGGCTTCGAGGCCGCCCTCGTCTTCTCCTCCGGCTACGCCGCCAACCTCGCCGCCGTCACCGCGCTCGCCCCGCACGGCTCGCTGGTCGTGTCCGACGCGGGCAACCACGCCTCCCTGATCGACGGCTGCCGACTCGCACGCGGGACCACGCAGGTCGTCGAGCACGCCGACCCGGACGCGGTCCGCAAGGCGCTCGGCACGGCCAAGGGACCCGCGATCGCGGTCTCCGACACGGTGTTCTCGGTGGACGGCGACGCCGCCCCGCTGGCCGGACTGGCCGCCGCGTGCCGCGCGTACGGCGCCGGGCTCGTCGTGGACGACGCCCACGGGCTCGGCGTGCTGGGCGACGGCGGCCGGGGCGCGCCGTATGCGGCGGGGCTGGCCGGGGCGCCGGACGTCGTCGTGACGGTCACCCTGTCGAAGTCGCTGGGCAGCCAGGGCGGTGCCGTCCTCGGACCGGCGAAGGTGATCGACCACCTGGTCAACGCGGCCCGGACGTTCATCTTCGACACAGGGCTCGCCCCGGCTGCGACGGGCGCCGCCCTCGCCGCGCTCAGACTGCTGCGCCGTGAGCCGGAGCGGGCCGCCCGGGCCCGTGAGGTGGCTCGGGCGCTGCACACACGGCTGACGGCGTCGGGCCATGAAGCGGTGCGGCCCGACGCCGCCGTGGTGTCCGTGCGGGCGCCGTCTCCGGATCAGGCGGTGCGGTGGGCGGCGGACTGCCGGGCGGCGGGTCTCGCCGTCGGCTGTTTCCGCCCACCGTCCGTGCCCGACGGCATCTCCAGGCTGCGGTTGACCGCCCGGGCGGATCTCACCGAGGCGCAGATCGACCGAGCCGTGGGCATCATCGGCGATACGCGACCGTGAGTCGGCGTCGCGGCCGTGTGTCGCCAGAAGCGGAACCGGTGGTGCGGTCGGTGGTGCTCACCGAAGTGTGGTGACGAATCCCTCCCATGCCTCGGGGGTGAACAGCAGGGCGGGCCCGGCCGTGTTCTTCGAGTCGCGCACGGCCACCAGTCCGGCCAGTCGGCCGGACCCGGGACGGGCCGTTTCCACACAGTTGTTCATCCCCGTGCTGCGGCTGCTGCGCAGCCAGCGCACACCGTGTAGCGCGGTACTGGTGGGTACGTTCCGAGGCAGAGCTGACATGGTGCCTCCTTACGCGCCGGAAGCTAGCCCTGAGCCAGTCCGGCGATGTAATCCAACGAGTCCTCGGGCGAAAGGGCGTGGATCTGAAGGGTGTTGAAGGCCTCGACATAAGCCCTGAGGTCTTCTTTCCGTTCGAGGTAGAGGCTACTCGTCAAGTGGTCCAGAACAACCACGTCCAGATCGGAAGTGCTTCGAAATGAGAAGATTACGAAAGGACCGGTGATGCCGATGTGCGCCCCGGCAGTGAACGGCAGCACCTGCAGCCTCACTTGAGGCAGACGCGCCGCTTCGATCAACCGCTCCAGCTGATGGGCCATGACCTCGGGTCCGCCCACCTCACGTCGCAGAACGCCCTCGTCGAGCACGGCGCTCAGCTCCATCGGGGGACGCCCGCGCAGAACGTCCTGCCGCGCGAGCCGCACTTCCACGAGCGCGTCGATTTTGTCGTCTTCCAGCCCCTCCACCGCGGCCCGCGTCACCGCCCGTGCGTACTCGGGGGTCTGCAGCAGGCCCGGCACGACCGAGGTCTCCAGGGTGCGCATCCCGCTCGCCTGCGACTCCAGGCTGATGAAGTCCCGGTACGTCGGCGGCAGCACCCCTCGGTACGCGTGCCACCAGTTGTGCCGTCCGCCCCCGTCCTCGGAGCCCGCCAGCGCCATCAGCAGTTCCCGTAACTCCGTGTCGTCGATCGCGTAGGCGTCCAGCAGCCGGTGGACGTCCGCGGGCTTCACCCCGCTGGCGCCCGTCTCGATGCGGCTCACCTTCGACTGGTGCCAGCCCACGAGACGGGCGGCCTCGATGCTGGTGATGCCGACGCGGGTGCGCAGGAGGCGCAACTCGGCGCCGAGCTTGCGGCGGCGCACCGCCGGACCGTATTGCATGGGTGTCTCCTTCCGCCCGGCGCGGGAAGTCGGGTGACGGTAGAGGATGGCCCGAGGGGCCCCTCGAATACGGTCGGCCGTCGGAGAGTTCACCGCTTCGAGCGACAGATATATGCATATCTTGGTGGATCGCCACCCGTGACGGCCCAGGTAGTGGCAGTCTGGCGCGAAGCACCAGTCCGGGACCGTACTCGAGTCATCCGCTCCCAGTCGGACATCGGTCCCGTGGGAAAGGGACGCACCGCCATGGCAGATCACCAGGAAGCATCCGTCACTCTGCCGAGCGATCCCGCCTCGGTGTCCGCGGCCCGGAGATACGTCGCCACCGTGCTGGCCGAATGGGGCCTGCCGAGGGACACGGACATCGCGGACACCGTGCGCCTGATCGTGTCCGAACTCGCCACCAACGCCGTTCAGCACACCTTCGGTCAGTCACCCACGTTCACCGTGGACCTCGTCCTCGACCGTGACGAGCATCTGCACATCGGCGTCACCGACAGTCATCCGCGCTTCCCGAAACGTCTGCCCGCCGCCGTCCAGCAGGACAACGGGCGGGGCATGGTCATCATCCGCTGGCTGACCGCCGAGTGCGGTGGGCGGCTGAGCGTCAGACCCACGCGGGAGGGCGGCAAGACGGTGGCGATCGAGCTTCCGTGGGCCGTCCCCGTGCAGCCGGTCAGGGCAGGCGGTTCGCAGGAGCCCTGACGGAGTCCCGCCCCTGAGGAGCGGGGACCGTCCCGCTGGGGCGCGGCGCGGGCGGTGTGCGGTTCCCGCGGACGGAGCGTCCCACCAGCCTCGGCAGCAGGCCCCACAGCAGCAGACAGCCCACGAGCGTGCCACCGCCGGCGGTGAGGCCCGCGGCCCGGCCGAGTGTCACGTCCACGACGAGCAGGACCGATCCCGCGAAGGCCGGCATGAGCACTCCCAGGCCGACGCCGGCCAGCCTGGACGAGACCCGGACGATGGTGGGCTTGGCGTTCTGCTGGAACAGCGAGCGGTGCAGGGCGGCCGGGGCGGTGAAGAGGGCCGCCGCGAGGACCGCCAGCAGCAGTGTGGTGACGTAGGTGCCGCGCTGGAACGAGTCCAGGTCCGGAAAACGCGGGGTGAAGGCCAGCGTCAGCAGGAACGCGAAGAGGATCTGCACCCCCGTCTGGGTGACCCGCAGCTCCTGCAGCAACTCGGAGAAGTTGCGGTCGGCCCGCTCGAGAGGCGTCTCGTTGCGAGCGGGGCTGATGCGTTCGTCGGCCATAGCTGTGCGAGTAACCATCCGGGCCCGTGTCACGCCTGCCGAGGAGGGGGCGAAAGAGGGTTCTGAGGCACTGGGGGACCTGGGTACCGACCTGGGAGCGGCCGGAGGCACAAAGGGCGGCCGGGGACGACGAGGCCGCGGCAGGGGTGACCGAGAGGGCGGCCCCGGGGCGACCGAGGGGGCGGCCGGTGCTCCGGCCGCCCCCCGGCGGGTCAGCGGACCCGGCCGTACCAGACGCTCTTCGTCCAGATCTTCTGCAGTCGCACGACGTCACCCGTCTTCGGCGAGTGCCAGATCTTTCCCTTCCCCGCGTAGATCCCGACGTGGTACACGTTCGATCCCGAGTGGAAGAAGACGAGGTCTCCGAGCTTGCGGCTGCTCGCGGAGACGTGCTTCGTCTTGTTGTACTGCTGCTGGGCAGTACGGGGCAGCTTCTTGCCCGCCTTCTTGAACGAGTAGAGCGTCAGCCCTGAGCAGTCGAACCTGCCGGGGCCCGTCGCGCCGTACCGGTAGGGGGAGCCCTTCTTGGAAGCCGCGACCTGAAGTGCCTTCGACGCCACTGTGGCGGCCTCGGCGTCCGATGCGACGCCCGGGACCACGATGCTGCCGCCGACGGCGGCGATGGTGAGAGCCGAGGCCGTGCCGGCCCGGGTCAACAGCGACGGGACACGATTGAGCGCAGACATGCGCAACCCTTCGTCAGCCGCCTGTGAAGGATGACCTGTCGGATTCGGGCTGGCGAAGTTGCCCGGCCGCTGACGCGGCTTCACCCCAAGGGCTGCTCGGCCCGGTCATGGCGTGACCGTCCCGGCGACCCGTCGTGCTTGGGTCCTCCACTCCTGCCGATCCACTCCTGTCGACCGGTCATCCGGACGGCGGCAGGACTCGGCGTCCGCCCGGATCGCCCCGCCGCTGCGGCGGGGGCTTGTCGTCAGGAAGGGATCTTGACGCACTGAAGTCCGAAAATCCCAACGGAATCAGGGATTTGTGGTGTTACTCACCACTCGCCCGTTCGGGTGGACAGACCTTTTTCAGCTGTTCTGTCCACAGAGTCGAGGACGTCCGTACCAGCATCGGAATGGCAGCTTCCGGCACTCTTGCAGGCATGATGCGCAACTCCGGCGGTTTCGGGGACGGATGGGCCGATGGGTTGTTCCGCGTAGGCCGTCCGGAGGGTCGAGACCCGGACCGGAGGGCCCGTCAGTAGTACGGCGCGCGACGCCCGATCGGTTCAGGCGGGTGAGTCCTCGGGGTCAGGCGGGGGAGTCCTCGGGTTCCGGCGGAAGGGTGACCCGGGCCGCCCGTCGCTCCCCGTCCAGGACCCGCAGGGCACGGGCCAGGGTGGGGGCGTGCAGTTCGTTCTCACCACGCGCGTGCATGAGTTCGAGCGCGTCGCGCAGCGCCGTCGCCCGGCTGACGAGGGCCTGTGCGGCCCGCAGCCCGCGATACGTGTCGCCGGGGCGGGCCGGGTTGATCCGGCCCAGCAGGTCGACCACGTCCAGATAACGGTCGATCAACTCCGCCTCGGCGCGCGTCAGCGCGGGCAACGGCGGCAGCTCGGGTGGGAGCATCGGCGGCTCACCTCGCGCCGGGGAGCGCCCGCGAGCCCTTGCGGCTCGGCACGACCCGGTCGGCCAGGCCGTACTCCACGGCTCCGTGCGCGTCGAGGATCTTGTCCCGCTCGATGTCGCCGCTGATCCGCTCGTGGCTCTGCCCGGTGTGCCGTACGAGCAGCTCCTCCAGCCGTCGGCGGTTGCGCAGCAGCTCCTCGGCCTGGATCGCCAGATCGCTCGCCTGCCCGGTGACCGGCTCGGCCAGCGCCGGCTGATGGATCACCACCTGCGCGCCCTGCAACACGGATCGCTTGCCCGGGGTGCCCGCCGCCAGCAGTACCGCGGCGGAGGCTCCCGCCCGGCCGAGGCAGACGGTCTCCACGTCGCAGGTGACGAACCGGATCGTGTCGTAGATCGCCGTCATCGCGCTGAACGAGCCGCCGGGGGAGTTGATGTAGAGAGAGATGTCCCGCTCAGGGGACTGGTACTCCAGGTGCATGAACTGCGCCATCACGTCGTTCGCCGACGTGTCGTCGATCTGCGTCCCGAGGAACACGATCCGCTCCTCCAGCAACTTGGCATACGGATCCATCGTTCGGTGACCCGTACTTGTGCGTTCGGTGAATTCGGGGAGCACATGGCGGGCCGACGGGCGGTTGGCGGGCATGGGAGTCTCCTCTGATCGACTTCTGTCAAAAATGTACAGGACGTACGTCGCTTCGGGGTAAGACTTGGCCGACAGCGAAAATCCCCGCGGAGCGTGACTCCACGGGGATCGGTCTCGGGCCCGGGTAAGCGGTGGGGTGTCGGGTGGGGCGCGCGGGTGGGACGTCGGGTCAGTTGAGCGGGGCGGGGGCGGGGGTTCCGTAGAAGGTGATGGGGGGCCAGCCGCGGGTGGCGGCGAGTTCGTTGAGGGCGTTCGCCACCTCGAGCGCCGAGATCCGCTGGGCCGCCGGCGCCTCCGTCGTGCTCACGGTGAAGCTGACCGTGAGCTCCGTCATCTCGGTACCGGGCATGCGGACGTACCCGCTGAACTTGGTGCCCTCCGGGAAGTCGGCCGTCGCGTTCTCCTGGGCCTGGGCCTGGGCCTGCACCGGCGTCGGGTTTTCGTCCGCGCTCCCGTTCTCGGCCGCGCGGGCCGGTCCGCCGGCGAACAGCGCGGGACCCGCCGCCGCTGTCCCCGCCGCCGCTGTCCCCGTGTATCCGAGCAGTGTGCGCCTGGAAAGGCTGGACATGATCGATCTCCCCGATTGATTGTCATGAACGCCTCCCGGTGGAGGTCATTGTGATCGTACGAACGTACGGAGCGTCATGGGGCAGAATGGGATCTTCCGCTCCGGGGAGGCGGGGGGACCCGGTCTAAGCTGGACCCCATGGCCTACGAGATTCCGGTGACGCAAGCCAGGGCTGAGCTCGCCGATCTGATCAACCGAGTGGTCTACGGCGGCGAGCGCGTCGTCGTGACGCGGCACGGCAAGCCCCTCGTCGCCCTGGTCTCCGCCGCCGATCTGGAGCAGCTCGAAGCGCTCCAGGATCCCGCGGAGGAACCCGTGATCAGCGCGGTCTCCGGCGTCCGAGAGGTGGCGTCGCCTCCCCGGGACCAGCAGCGGTTCGGCATCACGGCGGAGCACCGGGGGTCGGGCGCCTCCTAGGGGCGCGCGGGCGCGTCACTTGCCACATATACGAGCAGGCCGTGCGCCCCCGTCCGCTACAGCGGGGGCGCACGGCCTGTCTGTGGGGCCGCTTCTCGTGTGGCGTCGGCTCCGGATCCGACGCCGGTTCTGGCCCGGAGCCGCTCGCGGTCAGTACGCGGGCGTGGGGGCCGGAGTGCGGCCGGTGGTGGGTGCGGCGGGCTGTGACGTGTTGGGCTTCTTTGGCCGCTTGAGCAGGGGGCCCAGGAGGACCGCGCCCAGGCCGAGTACGGCCCACCAGGTCAGGACGAGTGCCGGGCTGAGGGCGGCGGCGCCGTCGAAGAACGAGACGGAGCGCAGCAAGGTCGCGCCCGCGCCCGGCGGCAGCCACTGACCGAGCGTCCCGGCGGGCTCGGGCAGCATCCGGGGTGCCGAGGCGGCGCCCGAGAACGGGTTGCCGAGGAACACGATCAGCAGCGCGCCCAGACCGAGGCCCGCCCGGCCCAGCAGCGCGGCCAGGCCGGCCACGGTGGCACCCACGGCGAGCGTGGTGAGGCTCAGTACGCCGGCCTCCGCCCACCAGTCACCGGTGAGCACGCCCAGCCAGGTGTGCGCCAGGGCCGCGGCGGCGAGACCGACCAGGACGGCCGCCCCGGCCAGTGCGCCGGCCGCACGCGCCCCGCGCAACCCGAGCAGCGTCACCACCGCGCCGGAGGCGGTACCGGCCAGCGCCAGCGGCAGCACACTCGAACCGAAGACCGACCCGCGCGGGTCCTTTGCCGGGGTCGCCACCACATCGGTGACCTCCACCCGGGCGCCCTCCTGAGCGGCCTGCTCGCCCACCGCCTGCTGGAGCAACTGCGCGACCATCGGGCTCGCCGCCGACGCCGTCAGCAGCTTCGGCCCCGCCTCGGTGACCACGACCGCGCCGTACACGGTCCGGTCCTCGATCGCGTCCCGCGCGGCTGCCTCGTCGGCGTAACGGTGCACCTCGAAAGCGCCGTCCCGCTGCTCCAGGCGCTGCTCGACCTGCGCGGCGGCGGTCGCGGGCCCCGCCACGCCGAGCGGCAGATCGCGCGGGGCGATACGGGCGTTGGGCCAGGCGAAGGCCCAGAGCGCGAGTGCCGCGATGACGGGGATCAGCACGATGACCGCGACCATCCGGCGACTCGGCGGTATCACGTGCGCCCCGGAGCCGGTCGGAACGGCCGGTGTGGCCGGGGCGGCGGGCTCGGCCGCCGAGGGTGCGGTGGACGTGGCGGACATGGTTTCCCTCCATACCGATGGGGTGGGTGGGGAGCGGTGGTGTGCCGGGTCTCGGTCGGCCTCGGCGCGCTCCCGGCCACTAAAAAGAAGGAGCGTTCGTTTTTCTTGTCTTCACCATGCTCGCCGAGGCGCGCCTTGTCAAGAAGGAACGTTCGTTTTACTTTTGGGGCATGCCTCGCGTATCGCAGGAGCGTCTAGACGCCCGCCGCCGCCAGATCCTCGACGCCGCGGCCCGCTGCTTCGCCCGCAACGGGTTCCATGCCACGTCGATGCAGGACGTACTGAAGGAGGCGGACCTCTCCGCCGGGGCCGTCTACCGCTACTTCAGCGGCAAGGAAGAGCTGATCTCCGCGATCGTCGCGGAGGTGATCAGTGAGATCCGGGGCGCGTTCCAGGAAGCCGCTGCCCAGCGGCCGCTGCCGTCCCCGGACATCCTCATCGGCATGGTCATCCGGCAGATCCTCGGCAAGGAGACGACGCTGGGGCCGAGTGGCGGGTCCCTCTACCCCCGGTTGATGGTGCAGGTGTGGGCCGAGACCATCCGCAACCCGGAGTTGCAGAACATGCTCAACGACGGTTTCGCGCAGGTGCGGCAGCCGTGGATCGAGATCGTCGAGGCGTACCAGGACGCGGGGATGATGCGGGCCGACATCCCGGCGCTCAGCGTGGCGCGGACGTTGATCGCGCTCGCCCAGGGTTTCGCGGCCCAGTACGCGCTCTTCGGGGACATGCCGGTCCAGGTGGTCGAGCTGGGGCTGAAGGCTCTGATGGGCATGGAGCACCCGGCCGCCCGCAGCTGAGCCGGCCGCGCGACGCCGCGTCGACGCCACGCCGCGCCCACGCCACGCCGCGTCGACGCCACGCCGCGTCGATGCCACGCCGCGCCCACGCCACGCCGCGCCCGCGCCGCGCCGCGCCGCGTGACTCCGGACGGGCCCCGTCGGTGTCGTACTGCCCGTGGGCCCCAGCCCGTCGCGTCGGCCCGTCGCGTCGGCCCGAGCCGACCGGATTCGCGCCCCGGCCCCCGGCGCAGGCCCGAGTTGCCCGGCGTCGGCCCCGGGCCGGTGGGGCGGGCCGTGTCGGCGGTGGCTGGATCGGCGTGGGGCGATGTGCGGGCAACATCGGTCGGTTAACGTCACCGAAACGACGCCCAATTAGCCTGCGGCCACGCCACCTGCGATGTTGCGCGGTGGCGAGGCAACCGGACCCCGCACGGTCCGGAGCGAGGATGTGAGGTGGGACGCCGTGCAACTGACCCCGCACGAGCAGGAGAGGCTGCTGATCCATGTGGCGGCGGACGTGGCCGAGAAGCGCAGGGCCCGGGGCCTGAAGCTGAACCACCCCGAAGCCGTCGCCCTGATCACCGCGCACATCCTGGAAGGCGCGCGGGACGGCCGTACGGTGGCCGAACTCATGGCGTCCGGGCGGAAGCTGCTCACCCGCGACGACGTGATGGAGGGCATTCCCGAGATGATCCACGACGTCCAGGTCGAGGCGACGTTCCCGGACGGCACCAAGCTCGTCACCGTCCACGACCCGATCGTCTGAAGGGGGCTGCCGTGATTCCCGGAGAGATCCTCTTCGCCGAGGGCCCGATCGTGTACAACGAGGGCCGTGAGGTCACCCGCCTGACCGTCCTCAACGCCGCCGACCGGCCCGTCCAGGTCGGCTCCCACTACCACTTCGCCGAGGCCAACCCCGGCCTGGAGTTCGACCGTGCCGCCGCGCGCGGCAAGCGGCTGAACGTCGCCGCCGGCACCGCCGTGCGGTTCGAGCCCGGGATCCCCGTCGACGTCGAACTCGTCCCGCTCACCGGCGCCCGTGTCGTGCCGGGACTGCGCGGGGAGACCGGAGGTGCCCTCGATGCCTGAGATCTCGCGTGCCGCGTACGCCGACCTGTTCGGACCGACCACCGGTGACCGCATCCGGCTCGCCGACACCGATCTGCTCGTCGAGATCGAGGAGGACCGTTCCGGCGGTCCCGGACTCGCCGGTGACGAGGCCGTGTTCGGCGGTGGCAAGGTCATCCGTGAATCCATGGGCCAGGCTCGCGCTACGCGCGCAGACGGCACCCCGGACACGGTCATCACCGGCGCGGTGATCATCGACCACTGGGGCATCGTCAAGGCCGACATCGGCATCCGCGACGGCCGTATCACCGGCATCGGCAAGGCCGGCAACCCCGACACCATGGACGGCGTCCACCCCGACCTCGTCATCGGGCCCGAGACGGAGATCATCGCGGGCAACGGGCGGATCGTGACCGCCGGTGCCATCGACGCGCACGTCCACTTCATCTGCCCGCAGATCGCCGACGAGGCGCTGGCCTCCGGAGTGACCACTCTGGTCGGCGGCGGCACCGGACCGGCGGAGGGCTCCAAGGCGACCACCGTCACCCCCGGCCCCTGGCATCTCGCCCGGATGCTGGAGGCGATGGAGCAGTACCCGCTGAACATCGGATTCCTCGGCAAGGGCAACACCGT
The DNA here is from genome assembly GCF_023516595.1 of Streptomyces neyagawaensis. Lineage (GTDB taxonomy): Bacteria > Actinomycetota > Actinomycetes > Streptomycetales > Streptomycetaceae > Streptomyces > Streptomyces neyagawaensis. The sequence goes on from NZ_JAMGBG010000039.1 coordinate 48,915, forward strand.
CTCCCACGAGGCGATGCTGTCCCAGATCCGGGGCGGGGCGCTCGGCCTGAAGCTGCACGAGGACTGGGGGTCGACGCCCGCCGTCATCGACGCGTCCCTGACCGTCGCCGACCGGACCGGCATCCAGGTCGCCATCCACACGGACACCCTCAACGAGGCCGGGTTCGTCGGCGACACGCTGGCCGCCATCGCCGGACGGGGCATCCACGCGTACCACACCGAGGGCGCGGGCGGCGGGCACGCGCCCGACATCATGAGCGTGGTCTCGCAGCCGCACGTGCTGCCCAGCTCCACCAACCCGACCCGGCCCTACACCGTCAACACCGCCGAGGAACACCTCGACATGCTGATGGTCTGCCACCACCTGAACGCGGCGGTGCCGGAGGACCTGGCGTTCGCCGAGTCGCGGATCCGGCCGTCGACCATCGGGGCCGAGGACATACTGCACGACCTGGGCGCCATCTCGATCATCTCGTCCGACGCGCAGGCCATGGGCCGTGTGGGCGAGGTCGTCCTGCGCACCTGGCAGACCGCGCACGTGATGAAGCGGCGACGGGGCGCCCTGCCGGGTGACGACCGCGCCGACAACCACCGTGTACGTCGCTATGTCGCCAAATACACGATCAACCCCGCGCTCGCGCAGGGCCTCGCCCGTGAGATCGGGTCCGTGGAGAGCGGCAAGCTCGCCGACCTGGTGGTGTGGGAGCCCGCGTTCTTCGGGGTGAAGCCGCAGCTCGTGATCAAGGGCGGGCAGATCGCGTACGCGCAGATGGGCGACGCCAACGCGTCCATCCCGACACCGCAGCCGATCCTCCCGCGCCCGATGTACGGGGCGATCGGGCGGGCGCCGGCCTCCAACTCGTTCAACTTCGTGGCGCCGCTCGCCATCGAGGACGGACTGCCGGAGCGGCTCTCGCTCGGGAAGCGGTTCGTCGCCATCGAGTCGACGCGCGGGGTCACCAAGGCCGACATGCGGGAGAACGACGCGCGGCCCGAGGTGCGGATCGACCCCGACAGCTTCGCCGTGCACATCGACGGCGAGCTGGTGGAGGCGACACCGGCCTCCGAACTGCCCATGGCTCAGCGGTACTTCCTCTTCTGATGTCCAGGGCGACTCTTCTCGTACTGGCCGACGGCCGCTTTCCCGCCGGGGGGCACGCGCACTCCGGCGGGGCCGAGGCGGCCGTCAAGGCCGGGCTGATCCGCGGGGCGGAAGGGCTGGAGGCGTTCTGCCGGGGTCGGTTGCACACGGTGGGGCTGGTGTCGGCGGCGCTGGCCGCGGCTGCGGCGCTCGGGGTGGACCCGGTCGCACTGGACGCGGCGGCCGACGCCCGGACACCGTCGCTCGCTCTGCGGGGCGCCTCCCGCAAGCTGGGGCGGCAGTTGATGCGGGCGGCCCGGGCGACCTGGCCGTCCGGTGAACTGGACGTGCTGGCACGGGAGTTCCCCAAGGGGGCGCACCAGCCGGTGGTGTTGGGGGTCACGGCGCGGGCGGCCGGGCTCGGGCCCGAGGACGCCGCGTACTGCTCCGTGTACGAGAGCGTGAGCGGGCCGGCCGGTGCGACCGTGCGGTTGCTGAGCCTGGATCCGTTCGACGCGACGGGGGTGGTGGCGCGGTTGGCTCCCGAGATGGACCGTGTGGTGCGGTCGGCCGTCGAGGCGGGGCGGGAGGCCGTCGGGGGAGGGGTGGATGTGCTGCCGGCGGCTTCCGGGCCGTTGCTGGAGATCGGGGCGGAGGTGCATGCGGCTTGGGCCGTGCGGTTGTTCGCCTCGTAGGAGGGGGTCGCCCCCGCCGCCCCTACCCGTCCCATCCCCAGGGGCTGCGCCCCTTCGACCCCCGCGTTCGAGCTCGGGGGCGTGTGATTCGTCGGCGGGTGCGGGTTGTCGTGGGCTGATCGCGCAGTTCCCCGCGCCCCTAAAAGACTCGGGTGTGCCCCCTGCTTTTCAGGGGCGCGGGGAACTGCGCGAGCAACCACCCACGCGCCGCACCCGCCTGATCACCACGCCTCCGAACTCTTCGGCCAGCCCAATAACAAAGGAGCCGCTTCATGCATCTCGACCATGACCATCTCCATGACGGTCCCTCCGCGGTGAGCGCGGACGCGTATCGGCCCGACGGGCGTCGCCGCGCGCTGCGGATCGGTCTCGGCGGACCCGTGGGGTCCGGCAAGACGGCGACCGTTGCGGCGCTGTGCCGTGCGCTGCGGGACGAGCTCGCCCTGGCCGTCGTGACCAACGACATCTACACGCGGGAGGACGCCGAGTTCCTGCTGCGCGAGGCCGTGCTGCCGCCCGAGCGGATCACGGCCGTGGAGACGGGCGCATGCCCGCACACGGCGATCCGGGACGACATCTCGGCGAACCTGGAAGCCGTCGAGGACCTGGAGGACGAGGTCGGCCCGCTCGATCTCGTCCTCGTCGAGTCCGGCGGCGACAACCTCACCGCCACGTTCTCCAAGGGCCTCGTGGACGCGCAGATCTTCGTGATCGACGTGGCCGGCGGCGACGACATCCCCCGCAAGGGCGGTCCCGGCGTCACCACCGCCGATCTGCTCGTGGTCAACAAGACGGACCTCGCGCCGTACGTCGGGTCGGACCTCGGCCGGATGGCCGCAGACGCGAAGGCGCAGCGCGCCGAACTGCCGGTCGTTTTCCAGTCGCTCAGGAGCGAGGCCGGTGTCACCGACGTCGCCGCCTGGGTACGGGAACGGCTCGCGGCGTGGACCGCATGACGGCGGCGGGAGGTGCTGGGCCGCGGGGTACGGGCGCGACGAAGCCGCGGGACGCGGGTCCCGCTCGTACGCCCGCCATGAGTACGACCGGTGTCCGCGCCACCGCACGGCTCACCGCCCGTGCCGACGGGCGCGGCGATACCGCTCTGCCCGTGCTGGAGAGCCATGGGCCGCTCGCGCTGCGGCGCACCCGGGGGAGTGGTGACGAGGCCCGGGTCATGCTGGTCGGCGCCATGAGCGGCCCGCTCGGGGGCGACCGTCTTGCCGTGGAGGCGGAGGTCGGGGAGGGCGCCCGGCTGCACCTGGGGTCCGCGGCGGCGACCATCGCGCTGCCGGGGCAGGGCAAGGAGGACGCCCGCTACGACGTGCGGGTCCGGGTCGCCGCCGGGGGCGAACTGCGGTGGCTGCCCGAGCAGTTGATCTCGGCCTGCGGCAGCGACCTGCGGGTGTCGACCTCACTGGATCTCGCGTCCGGTGCCCGGCTCGTGTTCCGGGAGGAGCAGGTGCTGGGGCGGGCCGGGGAGGAGCCCGGGCGGTTGAGCAGCCGGCTCACCGTGCGGCTGGACGGGCGGGCGCTGCTCGACCAGGAGGTGTCCTGCGGTCCGGGCGCACCCGGCGGCTGGGACGGTCCCGCCGTGCTGGGCGGGTATCGTGCGCTCGGGCAACTCGTCGTCGTACGACCGGAGTTCGCGGAGCGGGCGCCTGAACCCCGGGTGCTGGGGGAGGCGGCCACGCTCACTCCGTTGGCCGGGCCCGCCGTCCTCGTCAGTGCCCTGGCGCCCGACGCGTTGCTGCTGCGGCGGGTGTTGGAGGAGGCGTTGGCCGGGCTCGACGGCTGACCCGCAGCCCGCTCAACGGAACGTTCCTCACCGGTTATCGGATTAGTAAAGAACGTTCCGCCCCCCTGTTCCCCGATGCCTCACAAGTACGAGGATCCCCGTGACCATTCGAAACTTCGAAACGATGTACGGGGAGTTCCCTCTTGAGAGGTATGAGGCCGACGAGAAGGGCGGCAGCGTTCGGCTCCGCCGGACTGCTCGTCACGGCGACCCTGATAGCCGGCGCCGTCACCGCCCCCGTGGCCAACGCCGCGGCCGGCGGCGGTGGCAAGGACCTGGAGGCCAAGGGTGTCGCCGTCGCCGCCGCCAAGGCGGCGAAGAAGGGCGTCACGTGGCAGGACTGCCCCGAGGCATGGGGGCTGGAGAAGCCCATCCAGTGCGGCTGGGTCACCGTGCCGCTGAACTACGCCAAGCCGAACGGCAAGCAGATCAAGCTCGCCGTGGACCACATCGGCAGCACGGGCACGAAGGAGGAGCGCCAGGGCGCCCTCGTCTACAACCCGGGCGGCCCCGGCGGCTCGGGTCTGCGCTTCCCGCGCCGGGTCACCACCAAGAACCCGCTGTGGGTGAACGTCTCCAAGGCGTACGACTTCGTGGGCTTCGACCCGCGCGGTGTCGGCAAGTCGGCGCCCATCTCCTGTGTCGACCCGCAGGAGTTCGTGAAGGCGCCCAAGATGGACCCGGTGCCCGACACCGAGGCCGACAAGCGCAAGCAGCGCAAGCTCGCCGCCGCCTACGCGGCCGGCTGCAAGGAGCGCAGCGGCGCGATGCTGCCGTACATGACCACGGCGAACACGGCGCGTGACCTGGACGTCATCCGTGCCGCCCTCGGGGAGAAGAAGCTCAACTTCCTCGGCGTCTCGTACGGCACCTACCTCGGCGCGGTCTACGGCACCCTCTTCCCGACCCACGTGCGCCGCCTGGTCGTCGACAGCGTGGTGAACCCCTCGCGCGAGAAGATCTGGTACCAGGCCAACCTGGACCAGGACGTCGCCTTCGAGGGGCGCTGGAAGGACTGGACGAAGTGGGTCGCGCAGAACGACGCGACGTTCCACCTCGGTGACACCCGCGCCAAGGTGCAGGCGAAGTGGCTGGAGCTGCGCGCCACCGCGAAGAAGAACCCGATCGGCGGGCTCGTCGGCCCGGCCGAGCTGATCTCCTTCTTCCAGAGCGCCCCGTACTACGACTCCGCGTGGGTGCCCACCGCGCAGGTGTGGAGCAAGTACGCCGCCGGTGACACCCAGGCGCTGGTCGACGCGGCCGCCCCGGACCTCAGCGACACCGCGGGCAACGCGGCGTCGGAGAACGGCAACGCCGTCTACACCGCGGTCGAGTGCACCGACGCCAAGTGGCCCACCAGCTGGAAGACGTGGGACCGCGACAACACCCGGCTGCACAAGAACTACCCGTTCATGACCTGGGCCAACGCCTGGATGAACCTGCCGTGCGCGACCTGGCCGTCGAAGCAGTACACGCCGGTGGAGGTCAAGACGAAGAAGGGCCTGCCGCCCGTCCTGATCGTCCAGTCCGAGCGTGACGCGGCCACCCCGTACGAGGGTGCCGTCGAGCTGCACAAGCGGTTCAAGGGCTCGCGTCTGATCACGGAGACGAAGGCCGGCTCCCACGGAGTCACCGGCCTGGTCAACGCGTGTGTCAACGAGCGCGTGGACTCCTACCTGCTCACCGGCAAGGTGGGCAAGTCCGACGTGAAGTGCACCCCGCACGCCACGCCGGCACCGTAGGGAACTGAGTGCGTGAAGGGCGACCGGGCCGACCGGTCGCCCTTCCTTCATGTGTCAGGCCCGATCATGTGCCTGGTCCGACCCTGTGTCAGGGGACTCGGCCGCTCACGGCCGGTGTTCCGCCAACCAGGCGTCCTCCGCCGCGTAGTCGAAGAGGTCGCCGTACGCCGCGGCCATCTTGGGGTACGCCTCCCGCCAGTCCCGGCCGCCCACCAGCCGGCTCTCGATCCACGCGACGGTCTCCGGCAGGGTCTCGGCGTACCGGACCACCGGGCGGTAGCCCACCTCCCGCTCGGCCGCCGACATGTCGCACACCACGTCCGTGGGCACGGACCATGGGGTGTCGCCCACCGTGGGCGAGGGGGCGGGCCCGTCGACGAGCACGTCCTCCACCGTGACGCCCATCACGGCGTCGATCGCGGCGGCGATCTCCTCGACCGTGGGCGCGTCGGGGTCGACCGCGTTGAGTGCCCGGGAACCCGGCCGGGCGGCGGCCAGGCGGATCAGTTCGGCGATGTTGGTGACGCTCGCCGGATGGAAGCGGCTCCGCCCGCCGTACGCGAGGATCCGCCGGGGCCGCCGGTCGAGGTTGCGCTTCACGAAGTACAGCTCACGGGGCGTACGGCAGTGCGGCCCGTGGATGGCGCCCGCGCGCAGCAGCGTCGTCGGCAACCGGTCGCCGGCGGCGAGGAGTTCCCGTTCGAGCCCCGCCTTGCGGGTGCTGTACGACGTTTCGCCGGGCTGGATCGTCCGCTGCTCCTCGGTGAGGGGGAGGGGGTACTCGGGGAAGCCGTCCGGCTCGGTCTGGGTGTCGAAGTTGCGGCCCTTGTCGTCCTCGTACACCGACACACTGGAGACGACGACCGCCGAGCCGATCCGGTCGGCCAACGCGGTCAACTGCCGTGCGTGTTCGGGCCCGTACGCGACCATGTCCACCACGACGTCGCAGCTGTCGCCGATCGCCGCCGCCAGCGCCGTGTCGTCCGCGCGGTCCACGCGTCCGACCCGCACCTCCTCGGGCCAGCCGTCGTCCCGCCCGCCTCCCCGCGACAGGGCCGTCACCTCCCAGCCGTCCCTCGCCAGCACGCCCACGGCCACACGCCCGATCTGTCCCGTCGCCCCGATCACCACAGCACGTCTCATGCTCCGACCGTACGGCGGTGGCGCTGCCCCAGGAGGAGGATCTGCTCTGGGCAGAGCCCGGCCGCCCGGCAGCCGGCCCGCCGACTCCGGTTGCCGCACCGCTTGTTCAGCGGTGGGCGCCTCGGTCGCCCCGTGGACATCGGCAGGGGAGGGGCAGTAGTGCGGGACGGGTGAGTCGGGGATGATGTGGGGCCTTCGGCAGGGCTCAAGGTGCCAAGGGCTCAAGGGCTCAAGGGCTCAAGGAGTCAGGGCGCGGGGCGGGTGGCCGGCGGCGGGGGACCGGGCGGGGCAGGGGGTTGCGGGTGGAGGCGTACGAGGCGCTGGAGTCGGGGGACCCGGAGCGGATCGGGCGGTACCGGATCGTCGCGCGGCTGGGCGCGGGCGGAATGGGCCGGGTCTATCTGGGGCGCTCGCCCGGTGGCAGGGCGGTGGCGGTGAAGGTGGTGCGCGCGGATTTGGCCGAGGACGCCGAGTTCCGGCGCCGGTTCGCCCGGGAGGTGGCCGCGGCCCGACGCGTCAACGGGGTGTTCACCGCCGGGGTCGTGGACGCCGACCCGGAGGGGTCGCCGCCGTGGCTGGCGACGGCGTACGTACCGGGCGTCGCGCTGAGCGAGGCCGTCACCGCGCACGGGCCCTGGCCGCAGGGGCCGGTGCTGGCGCTCGGTGCCGGTCTAGCCGAGGCGCTGGAGGCGATCCATGCGGTGGACGTGGTCCACCGGGACCTCAAACCGTCCAACATCCTCCTCGCCACGGACGGCCCTCGGGTGATCGACTTCGGGATCTCGGTGGCTCATGAGGCCAGTGCGTTGACCCGTACCGGCATGGTGGTGGGCACACCGGGGTTCATGTCGCCCGAGCAGTTGACCGGGAAGCCGATCGGGCCTGCCAGTGATGTCTTCTCCTTGGGGGCGGTGCTGACGTTCGCCGCGACGGGATCGGGGCCGTTCGGGGCGGGCTCGGGGCATGCCCTGGGCTTCCGTGTCGTCTACGAGGAACCGGATCTGAGCCGACTGCCGCCCCGGCTACGGCCCTTGGTGGCGAGCTGTCTGGCCAAGCAGCCCCATCGCCGCCCCACGGTGGCGACACTGCTCGCACAACTGGCTGAGGCTGCCGCCGAGACGCCGGGGGAGACCGAGACGGCCGACAGGGGCACTGTCGCAGAGGCCGACGCCGGAGGGGTCACGGGAGAGGTGGTCGCCGGAGGTCACGTCGCGGGGGAGGCGGGCACGCATCCGCCCACCCGGCCCGGCTGGCTGCCCGCTCCGGTCGCCGCGAGCGTGCACGCCCGCACCACCGTGCAGAGCCCCGCACTCCCCCCTCCACCGGCGGTACCCCTCGCACCGACACCAGCACCAACTCCGGATCCAGCCCCGTCCCAGCCCCCTTCCGAGAACCCGGAAGCGGTGGCATCCGGCGCGACCCCGACCCCGACCCCGTCCCCGTCCCCGGCGCCGCGCGCCGCCGGCCCGACCCGTCGGCGGGCCCTGGTCGGTGGCCTCGGCGCTGCCGCCGCCGCAGGGCTCGGCTTCGCCGGCTGGAAGCTCAGCGACCGGGATTCCGCCAAGGAACCCATGGGCTCACCCGGCCCCAGCCGAAGGACCGACGCCTCCCCCACACCCACACCATCGCCCTCACCCGCGGCCCCGTCCGGCGCCGAGAAGTGGAGATTCATCACCGGCGGCCTCGTCTACGCGTCGCCGATCGTCGCCGACGGCGTTGTGTACGTCGGCACCGAGACCGACTTCCTGTACGCGCTGGACGCCGGCACCGGCGAAATGCGCTGGGCGTTCAAAACCGGCGGGAACGTGAACGCGGCGCCGGCGGTCGCCGACGGAACGGTCTACGTGGGCAGTGAGGACGGCAACCTGTACGCGGTGGACGCGGACACGGGCAGACAACGGTGGAAGTTCCGCACCGGCAAGGGCAGAAGCTCACCGCCGACGGTCGCCGAGGGCCTGGTGTACGTCGGCGGCGGGGGCAGGCTCCCGAAGGGCATCGGCGCAACATACCGCGACGACCAGGACGGCCACGTGTACGCCGTCGACAGCGGCACCGGTGCACAGCGGTGGAAATCCACCACCAGCAGCCGAGTGGAGGAGGCGCCGACCGTCGCCGACGGGACTGTCTACGCGTGCGCTCTGCGGGGTACCGCGTACGCGCTGGACGCCGCCACCGGCAAGCGGCGGTGGGAATTCACCACCGGAGGTCTGCTCGACTCAGTCGTGGCGGTCGCTGACGGAGCGGTGTACCTCAGCAGCGAGGACGGGTATCTCTACGCGCTGGACGCCGGGACCGGCGACCGGCGGTGGAGGTTCGCGGCCGAGAGATTCGTGAGCGCGCCGACCGTCGTCGACGGGACGGTCTACCTGGGCGGCGGGGTCGGCGAGTTGACCGCCGTGGACGCGCGCACGGGCAAGCGGCGGTGGAGGACCCGCGTCAGCAAGGAACCGTTCGTGGGCGCGCCGACGGTCGTCGACGGGGTGGCCTACACGGGCAGCGGTGACGGCAACCTGTACGCCGTGGACGCCGAGACCGGCGGGAAGCGGTGGACGTTCCCCACCGGCAGCCCCGTGAACGCGGCACCCGCCTTCGCCGAGGGGGTGCTCTACCTCAGCAGCGGCAACGGCATCGTGTACGCGGTGACATAGCGGCACCCACGCCTCGCCGTCGGCCCACCGGCGTCCCCCGCACCGCCCGCATCGCCCGCGCCACCCGCGTCAACTCAGCGGCAGACGCGGGAACTTGCGTTCCCTCCGCTCCTTGCGTTCCTTCGCCGCGGCCTCGGCCTCCTGGGCCTTCACGACGGCCGCGTACTGGTCCACGTACTCCTGCTCGGAGAGCGAGAGGATCGCGTACATGATCTCGTCGGTGATGGCCCGCAGGACGGCCTTCTCGTTCTCCATGCCTTCGTAGCGGGAGAAGTCGAGGGGCTTGCCGAAGCGGATCACGACGGGGTGGATGTTCGGGATGACCTTGCCCGGCGGCTGCGCCTCGAACGTGCCGATCATCGCGCACGGGATCACCGGCACCTTGGCCTTCAGCGCCATGACCGCCACGCCGACCTTGCCCTTGTAGAGGCGGCCGTCGTGCGAGCGCGTGCCCTCCGGGTAGATACCGAGCAGCTCGTCCTTGCTGAGCACCCCGAGCCCCTCGCGGATCGCGGCCTGACCGGCCTCCTTCCCGGAGCGGTCGACGGGGATCTGACCCGCGCTGCGGAAGAAGAACGCCGTCAGCCGGCCCTTCACGCCCGGCCCGGTGAAGTACTCGGCCTTCGCCAGGAAGGTGATGCGCCGCTTGAGGATCGCCGGCATCAGGAAGTGGTCCGAGAAGGACAGGTGGTTTCCGGCGACGATGGCCGCGCCCGACGACGGCACGTGTTCGAGACCCTCGATGCGGGGCCGGAAGACCAGCCTCAGCAGCGGACCCAGAAGCACATACTTGAGCAGGTAATAGAACACGGCGTCCCCTTCGCTCTACCGGATCGGCTCTATGGACGTGTTCCGCCAGGTCACAGCGCACATCCGCGGACGCGACCGTACTGAGCCCGTCGCCAAGTGAGGGCAGGTCCGATCGGCCTCATCCGACTCCTCGCTGACTGTACTGACGTTGCGTCAGGCGCTTGCGCGCTGGTGAGCCTCGTCCTGCGGTGCCGAGGATTGATCGTAGCCCGTAGTACCGGCGGTAAGGAGGGCCCCGACCTGCCACAAACGGCAAAGACGATCAGCCGGGATCGTTCGGTGTTGGACAGCGCGACCCGCTGGGAGGGAACCTCCAGCCACGCGGTCGACCCCGGCTGGGTCCCCACCCGCATGGGCGGGCCGGCGGCCTCGGACGACCCTTCTTCGCCGCCGACCAGCTCACCGGACCCACCGACCGGCAGAAGCCGCTCCCCACAAGGGGAGCGGCTGTCCGCAGGGAGGCGGGGTGCCGAAGCGGGACGGGCCCCGGATCAGGAACCCGCCCGCAGCACCTCCCCCAGCGTCTCCAGCGCCGCGCGGAGTTCCGCGGCCGTGACCGTCAGCGGCGGTGCCAGGCGGATCGTCGAGCCATGGGTGTCCTTGACGAGGATCCCCCGGTCCATGAGCCGTCGGCTGATCTCACGGCCCGTGCCGATCGCCGGGTCGATGTCGACGCCCGCCCACAGGCCCCGCGCCCGGAAGCCGACCACGCCCCGGCCGACCAGTGCCGTCAGCCCGTCCCGCAGGACGACGCCCAGCTCGGCCGCCCGCTGCTGGAACTCCCCGGTCCGCAGCAACTCGACCACCGCCGAGCCCACCGCCGCGGCCAGCGGATTCCCACCGAACGTCGACCCGTGCTCGCCCGGCCGCAGAACGGACAGCACCTCCCGGCGCGCCACCACCGCCGACACCGGGACGATGCCACCGCCGAGCGCCTTGCCGAGCAGCACGGCGTCGGGCACCACGTCCTCGTGGTCGACCGCGAGCGTACGGCCGGTACGGCCCAGACCCGACTGGATCTCGTCCGCGATGAACAGGCACCCGGCCCGCCGGGTCACCTCCCGCACCCCGCGCAGATAGCCCTCGTCGGGGATGAGCACACCCGCCTCGCCCTGGATGGGCTCGATCAGCACGGCCGCCGTCGTCTCGTCGACGGCCGCCTCCAGCGCGGCCAGGTCGTTGTACGGCACCACCCGGAAGCCCGGGGTGAACGGCCCGAAGCCGCCCCGCGCCTCCGGGTCGGTGGAGAAGCTGACGATCGTCGTCGTACGGCCGTGGAAGTTGCCCGCGGCCACCACGATCGTCGCCCGGTCCGCGGGGACGCCCTTCACCTCGTACGCCCACTTGCGGGCCACCTTGATGCCGCTCTCCACGGCCTCGGCGCCCGTGTTCATCGGCAGCACCATGTCCAGGCCCGTCAGCTCGGCCAGGGACTCCGCGAACTCCGCCAGCCGGTCGTTGTGGAAGGCCCGCGACGTGAGCGTCAGCGTGTCCAGCTGGCGGTGCGCGGCCTCGATCAGCGCCGGATGGCGGTGACCGAAGTTGAGGGCGGAGTAGCCGGCCAGCATGTCCAGATAGCGGCGGCCCTCCACGTCCTCGACCCAGCTGCCCTCGGCACGGGCGACGACGACGGGAAGTGGATGGTAGTTGTGCGCGAGGACGGGCTCCTCGGCACGGATGAGGTCGGCCGACGAACGCGTACGGACGGGAGCGGTCATGAGCGGGCCTCCTGGGTCATGGGTCGAAACGCCCGCGGCGGGCGGTGGAACGGGGGCCGGGTCTCCAGCTTCACGGGCGGAGCTCCTGCGTGCAGCACTTGATGCCGCCGCCGGCCTTCTGGAACTCCGACAGGTCGAGCGGGACGGGCACGTAGCCCTGCCGGTCGAGCTGGTCGGCGAGTTCCTTGGCGCGGGACGAGATGAACACATGGCGGCCGTCGGACACCGAGTTGAGCCCGAAGGCCAGCGCGTCCTCCCGGGTGGCGATCACCGCGTCCGGGTACAGCCGGGCGAGGACCGCGCGGCTGCCGGGGGAGAACGCCTCCGGGTAGTACGCGATGTTGCCGTCCTCCCCGTCGTCGAGCACGAACAGGGCGGTGTCCATGTGGTAGAACCGCGGATCCACCAGCTGGAGGCTGATCACCGGGACGCCGAAGAACTCCTGCGCCTGACGGTGGGCCTCACGCGTGGTCCGGAAACCCGTCCCGGCGAGGAGGAAGCGACCGGCCGGCACCAGATCGCCCTCCCCCTCGCACACCGACTCGGCCCGGTGCACCTCGTACCCGGCGCCCTCGAACCACGCGTCGTACGCGGTGGACTCCGGGCGCCGCTCCGGCGCGTGGAACAGCGAGCCGAGGACACGGCCGCCGAGGACGAGCGCGCAGTTGGCCGCGAAGACCATGTCGGGCAGCGCCGCCACCGGCTCCACGGTCTCCACGGTGTGGCCGTGGTCCCGGTAGGCGCGGATCAGCGCCTGCCACTGCTCACGGGCGAGGTCGACGTCCACGGGGGTGTCCGGATGCATCCAGGGATTGATCGAGTACTGCACGGCGAAGTGTCTGGGTTCGCAGACGAGAAAGCGCCGAAGGCGCGGCACACGGCTGTCGGGCACAGAGGGTCTCTCCGCTTCCTGCGGTGTCGGCTGGGGATGACACCACGGTAGGAATCAGGACAGACGCCCGACAAGCGACAAGCGCTGCGTGTTCACGCAGTGATGCTGCGTATGGAAGCCGCTCAGCGCACGTTCGGTGCGTCGTGGGTGGCGGCGGCCTCCGGAGCCTCGGGCAGGAGGTGCGACAGCACCATGTAACTGATCGTCTTCCGGATGAACGGCTCGGTGCGGATCCGCTCCAGCACCTCCTCGAAGTGCTCCACATCGACGGCCCGCACATGCAGCAGCGCGTCCGCGCCCCCGGTCACCGTCATCGCCGCCGTGATCTCCGGATGGTTGCGCACCACCTCCGCCAGCCGCCGGGGCGGCGCCGCGCCCTCGCAGTACACCTCCACGTACGCCTCCGTGCGCCATCCGAGCGCCGCCGGCTTCACCGTGGCCGTGAACCCCGTGATCACCCCGGTCTCCCGCAGCCGGTCCACCCGCCGCTTGACCGCGGTGGCCGACAGCCCGATGGCCGAGCCGATCTCGGCGAAGCTGGTCCTCGCGTTCGCCATCAGCGCCGTGATGATCTTGCGATCGAGCTCGTCGAACGCCGCTGACTTGCTGTTCATGCGGGCACTGTATCCAGCGACCCGTGCCCGCGGCGCGTACCCGGAAGGCCTCCGGCGCGCGGACGTGTGCAGTCGTACGAATTACTCCTACACTCCGGGTTCATGCTGCGCGCGCTCGCCGTCGATGACGAGAAACCCTCCCTCGAGGAGCTGCTGTATCTGCTGAACGCGGATCCGCGGATCAGCAGCGCCGAGGGCGCCGGCGACGCCACCGAAGCCCTGCGCCGGATCAACCGCGCCCTGGAGTCCGGGCCCGCCGGACCCGAGGCGATCGACGTGGTCTTCCTCGACATCCACATGGCCGGACTCGACGGCCTCGACCTCGCCCGGCTCCTCACCGGCTTCGCCCGGCCCCCGCTCGTCGTCTTCGTCACCGCCCACGAGGGCTTCGCCGTGCAGGCCTTCGACCTCAAGGCCGTCGACTACGTCCTCAAGCCCGTCCGCCGGGAACGGCTCGCCGAGGCGATACGCCGAGCCGCCCAGATGCGCGGCGCCGCCCCGCCGATACCGGTCCACGAACCCGACCCCGACCAGATACCCGTCGAGCTCGGCGGAGTGACCCGCTTCGTCGCCGTCGACGACATCACCCATGTCGAGGCCCAGGGCGACTACGCCCGACTGCACACCTCGCAGGGCAGCCATCTCGTCCGCATCCCGCTCTCCACCCTCGAGGAACGCTGGCGCGCCCGCGGCTTCGTCCGCATCCACCGCCGCCACCTCGTCGCCCTGCGCCACATCGGCGAACTCCGCCTCGACGCGGGCACGGTCAGCGTCCTCGTCGGCTCCGTGGAACTCCAGGTCAGCCGCCGCCACGCCCGCGAACTGCGCGATCTGCTGATGCGCCGGACCACGGGCTGAGGAGACGGCATGCCCCAGGACCCCACCGAACGGCGCGTCGTCGTCACCGGCGTGCCCCGCCGCACGCTCCCGCACCCCCGGCGCCCGGGCGGGAGACACCCGCTCCGCTCCGGCCACCACCGCCCGCGCACCGAGATCGACGAACAGACCACCCTCGGCCACACCTACGTCCGCTCCCTCATGCGCAGCCAACTCCGGGCCGCGCTCGGGGTGTTCGCGGTCCTGGTCCTGCTGGTCGCCCCGCTGCCGCTGGTCTTCGCCGCCATGCCGGACGGCGCCGGCCTGGAGTGGGCCGTCCTCGGCTTCGGCATCTACCCCCCGCTGGTCCTCCTCGCCCGCTGGCACGTACGGCGCGCCGAACGCAACGAACAGGACCTCGTACGCCTCGTCGAGGACCGCTGAGACCCCCCTGCCCGAGCCGACCGGAAGCCCAGCATGAACGACAACCCAGCATGATCGAGAAGCCCGCATGAACGAAACGCCCGTATGAACGTGAAGCCCGTGAGCGAGAAGCCCGCATGAACGAGAACTACGCCGTCCCCGCGGTCGCCCTCGTCGTCGTGGCGACCGTCCTCGTCGGCGCGTTCGGTCTGCGCATCTCCCGCACGACCTCCGACTTCTACGTCGCCTCCCGCACCGTCGGCCCTCGCCTCAACGCGGCCGCGATCAGCGGCGAGTACCTGTCCGCCGCCTCCTTCCTCGGCATCGCGGGCCTCGTCCTCGTCCAGGGCCCCGACATGCTCTGGTACCCGGTCGGCTACACCGCCGGATACCTCGTGCTGCTGCTGTTCGTCGCCGCCCCGCTGCGCCGCTCGGGCGCCTACACCCTGCCCGACTTCGCGGAGGCCCGGCTCGCCTCCAAGACCGTACGGCGGCTCGCGGGCGCCTTCGTCGTCGGCGTCGGCTGGCTCTACCTGCTGCCCCAGCTCCAGGGCGCCGGACTGACCCTGAACGTGCTCACCGACGCGCCCCAGTGGCTCGGCGGGGTCATCGTCGCCGTTGTCGTCGCCGCGACCGTCGCCGCGGGCGGCATGCGCAGCATCACCTTCGTGCAGGCGTTCCAGTACTGGCTGAAACTCACCGCCCTGCTGGTCCCCGCGCTCTTCCTCGTCCTCGCCTGGAAGGGCGACGGCGCTCCCCGCCACGCCTTCGACGAACCGGCGTCCTTCCGCGAGCAGCGGGTCGTCCGCGTCGACGCGACCCTCGACCTGAAGCTCGCCGAGCCGCTGATCGTCACGGTGTCCGGCACGATCGACGGCCGCCGCCACGACGAGAAACGGATCGACCTGCCCGCCGGCACCCACCGCGTCGAGCGGGGCACCCGGCTGACCTTCACCGAGGGCGACCCCGTGCCCGTCGCCGACCGAGGCAGCAACGGCGGCATGTCCACCTCCCTCGCCGAGGGCCGCGAGGAACGCCCCCTCTACGCCACCTACGGGCTGATCCTCGCCACGTTCCTCGGCACCATGGGCCTGCCCCATGTCGTCGTCCGCTTCTACACCAGCCCCCACGGTGTCGCCGCCCGCCGCACCACGGTCGTCGTCCTCGGCCTCATCGGCGCCTTCTATCTCCTTCCCCCGGTCTACGGGGCCCTCGGCCGGCTCTACGCCCCCGAACTCACCCTCACCGGGGACGCCGACGCGGCCGTACTCCTCCTGCCGGACCGCATGATCGGCGGACTCGGCGGCGATCTGCTGGGCGCGCTCGTCGCGGGCGGCGCGTTCGCGGCGTTCCTGTCCACCGCGTCCGGCCTCACCCTGGCCATCGCCGGCGTCCTCACCCAGGACGTGCTGCCCGCGCGCGGGGTACGGCACTTCCGGCTCGGCACGGTCCTCGCCATGGCCGTCCCCCTCGCGGCGAGCGTCCTGGTGGGCGGACTACCCGTCGCCGACGCGGTCGGCCTCGCCTTCGCCGTGTCCGCCTCGTCCTTCTGCCCGCTGCTCGTCCTCGGCATCTGGTGGCGGCGCCTGACCCCGCCGGGGGCCGCCGCGGGCATGCTCGCCGGCGGCGGAGCGGCGCTGCTCGCGGTCGCGGCGACCATGGCCGGCTACCCCGGCACCGGCGCGTTCCACGCCTTGCTCGCCTGGCCCGCCCTCTGGTCGGTCCCGCTCGGCTTCCTGACGATGGTCCTGGTCTCCCTCGCCACACCGAGCAGGGTCCCGGCCGAGACCTCGTCGATCCTGGCCCGCTTCCATCTGCCGGAGGAACTGGTCGGCGGCCAGCCCGGAGCGGCCTCGAAGGAGATCGAACTGTGGCGCCGGTGAACGGAACCCGCCGCGGTGGGCCGGAAGCCCTTGCGCGGTGGACCGGGAACCCGCGAGCCGTGGGCGGTGTACCAGTTGCAGGAGGTGAACGATGAGCGGTGAAGTCAGCGGATTCCTGGCCGGGTTCCTGGTCGCGGTGCTGCCGTTCCTCGCGGCCGGCTTCTGGCTCGGTCGCCGGACGGCCCGGCCGGGCAGAAGCCTGGGCGGCCTCGGTACGCCCGTGGAGCACGCCACGTTCCAGACCCTGCACACCGCGACGCTCGCCGCGCCCCCGCTGCGTGCCGGCCTCACCGAGGAGACGGCCCGCAGATCCGCCAAGCGGCTGCGCACCCTGCTCGGCACGGACGCGCTGTGCCTCACCGACCACGAGTCGGTCCTCGTCTGGGAGGGCGTGGGGGAGCACCACCGCGCCGAGATCATGGAGCGTCTCGCCGGTCCCCTGGAGACCGGCCGGGGCGAGGCGTTCCGTCTGACCTGCGACATCCTCGACTGCCCGGTCCGCTGGGCGGTCGTCGCCCCCCTCACGGTCGACGACCGCGTCCACGGCACGCTCGTCGCCTGCGCCCCTCTGGAGTCCGCCGTCCTCGTCCGCGCGGCCGGCGAGGTCGCCCGCTGGGTCTCCGTCCAGCTGGAACTCGCCGACCTCGACCAGTCCCGCACCCGGCTCATCGAGGCCGAGATCAAGGCCCTGCGCGCCCAGATCTCCCCGCACTTCATCTTCAACTCGCTCGCCGTGATCGCCTCGTTCGTCCGAACCGACCCCGAGCGCGCCCGCGAACTGCTGCTGGAGTTCGCCGACTTCACCCGCTACTCGTTCCGCAGGCACGGCGACTTCACCACCCTCGCCGACGAACTCCACGCCATAGACCACTACCTGGCCCTGGTCCGGGCCCGCTTCGGCGACCGCCTCTCCGTCACCCTGCAGATAGCCCCGGAGGTCCTGCCCGTCACCCTGCCCTTCCTCTGCCTCCAGCCCCTGGTGGAGAACGCGGTGAAGCACGGTCTGGAGGGCCGGCTCGACAAGAGCCACATCAGCATCACCGCCCAGGACGCGGGCGCGGAGGCACTCGTCGTCATCGAGGACGACGGCGTCGGCATGGACCCCGAGGTACTGCGCCGCATCCTCTCCGGCGAGACGAGCCCCTCGGGCGGCATAGGCCTGAGCAACGTCGACGAACGGCTCCGCCAGGTGTACGGCGACGACCACGGCCTCGTCATCGAGACCGCGGTCGGCGCAGGCATGAAGATCACCGCCCGGCTGCCGAAATACCAGCCGGGCGTACACCCGGACGGGGGAATACCCCGAGCCTGAGGATCACACAGTGTGCGCCCCAGCGTGCGTGCGTGTCAGGTGCGCTCGTCTCAGGTGCGCGATGCCACCATCCCCAGCGTCAGCAGGCCGAGGACGACCCATCCGAACCACAGCCAGCCATTGCTTCCGAGAGCCACGGTGTAGGCCGTCACCGCGACCAGCCCACCCACGGTGAGCACCCCCATGGCCTTAGTCGAACTGGGCATCGCGACACCCTCCTCATGGTTCGTCCTTCTCCATGGTGCGCCTGTCCTGGCGCATCGCGGTGCAGACGACGAAATGTGAGTCCGAATGCCATCCACTGTCTCCCACCCAGACAGCGGCTTCATAGGTGTCGTGGGGGTAGCCGTACTCCTTGGGCGGGACCTCTTTCTGGCAGATGTCGGCTCCCTCGCGCTTCGCGTCCTTCAGCTTCAGATCGGAGGGCACCTGGAGGAACGCGAGCACCTGCTGGTCGTGCGGCCCGTCGCACGGGACCAGCTTGGCGCGGTCGAGGGAGAGCTCGTCGAGGCAGTCCCGCTTCTGCATGGTGGCCGTGTCCGTGAACACCATGCCCATCGGCCGGTGCTCCCCGATCGGGCCGTGCACCGGTCCGTGGGTGCCCAGCAGCAGGCAGGCGACGCGCTGTCCGGCGGTGTCGAAGCCGTCGGCGGTCGGCACCACCGCGTAGCCGCGGGTGTCGGCGAGCAGGCCGTCGGCCTCCTTGGTGAGCCGGTCGCACTGGGCGGCCCCGCCGCTGCGGGCGTCCTCGGCGGATCCGGCCTCGTACACGGCCATGACCTGCCCGTCCGTGCCCTCGCCGCAGTCCACGACGGTGAGCCGGGGCTGGTCCGTGAAGGGGACGCCCGACCAGTCGGCGTCGACGCAGTCGCCGTTCCTGAGCGCCCGCGTCAGCCCGATGGCGTCTCCGTAGGGCCTCGCGCCGCTTCCGGTGCCACCGCCGAGTGTGCGGAGGTCCGGCAGGTTCTCCAGCCCGTACATGATCCCGCTCACCAGCAGGGCCAGACCGAGGGTGGTCGCCATGCCGGCCAGCAGGGCCTTCGCCCGGTGATGACGGCGTCGACCGTCGGTGCGGGCGCCGGGGGAGCGGCGGGAGGGGTGGGCGGGGCCGTGGTCGGAGGAGGGGGAGGCCCAGTCGGAGTGGTTCTCCGGCGTCGCGGTGGGCGCGGGCCAGGGCGCCTCGTGCGGGTGCCGGGAGGCGAGCACCTCCGGCTCCACGGTGTGCAGGGCCCCGCTCGCCCACTGCGGCTGGGACCCCAGGTCCGGATCGGTGCGGGGGTGGGCCCGCGGGGTCACGATCGCCGCGAGGGCCACCTCGGTGTCGGCCGCGGTGATCCGGTGCACCGGGTCCTTGGCCAGCATCGCGGCCAGCAGCGGCTCCAGGGCGCCCGCGCGCAGCACCGGACGCGGCTCCTCCAGGACGACGGCGGTCAGGGCGGCGATCCCGGAGTCCCGGTCGAAGGGGCCGAAGCCCTCCACGGCGTAGTACAGCGTGCAGCCCAGCGAGAACAGGTCGGCAGCGGCGGTCGGCGGCCCGCCCTGGGCCCGTTCGGGCGCCAGATACCCGGTGGTCCCGACCAGCATGTTGGAGCGGGTGTACCGGGTCTCCTGGGTGTCGGGCTGCACGGAGATGCCGTAGTCGGTGAGCAGGACGCGCGCGTACGGCGATCCGGTGCGGTCGGGGGCGAGCAGGATGTTGGCCGGTTTGACGTCCCGGTGCATGATGCCGCGCTCGTGCCCGGCGGTCAGCGCGTCCAGGACGGCGAGCCCTATCCGGGCACACTCGGCGGGCGCGAGCGGGCCGCGTTGGGTGACGAGTGCCTTCAGGTCCAGGGCGCCGGGTACGTATTCCATGACGATCCACGGCAGCTCGTCGTGTTCGAGGACGTCGTGCACGGTGACGACGTGGGGGTGGTCGCGCAGCCCGGCGGCGTGCCGGGCCTCCGCGCGGGCCCGCGCGACCCGGGTGGCGCGGTCCTGCTCCTCCTCGTCCGGGTCGCGGAACACGATTTCCTTGAGCGCCACCTCGCAGTCCAGCTGCTGGTCGTGGGCGAGCCAGACATGGCCCATTCCGCCGCTGCCCAGGCGGTTCAGTAACAGGTAGCGGTCGGCGATGACGCGGCCGACTCCCGACTCCGGTGCTTCGGACTGCATCGGTCACTCCCCAGGGTTCAGATCCATACGGGCTGGGCCGGGTCCTCGACGGGGTCTCCGGTGTCGCCGCCGGGACCTCCCGGGCCACCGCGGTCCTCGGACGGGGTGTCCCCGGACGGCTCGGGATCACTGCTCGTCGGATCCACCGGCGGATCGACCGGCGGGTCGACGGGCGGATCGCTCTCCTCCGACTGGGTGGGGTCCGGTGGGGCCGCACTCGACGTGGTGGGTGTCGGGGTTGGAGTGGTCGGCTCCGGCGTGGGCGTCGGGGTGGTCGGTTCGGGCGTGGGCGTGGATTCGCTCGGCGAGGGGATCCCGCCGTCGGTAGACCCCACCGAACCCGAACCCGAACCCGACCCCGAACCCGAACCCGACCCTGAACCGGATCCCGAATCCGATCCGGAGTCGGAGCCGCTGTCTGTGCTGCCTGATCCGGAGCCGGAGTCGGAGCCGCTGTCTGTGCTGCCTGATCCGGAGCCGGAGTCGGAGCCGCTGTCCGTGCTGCCTGATCCGGAGCCGGAGTCGGAGCCGCTGTCCGTGCTGCCTGATCCGGAGCCGGAGTCGGAGCCGCTGTCCGTGCTGCCTGATCCGGAGCCGGAGTCGGAGCCGCTGTCCGTGCTGCCTGATCCGGAGCCGGAGTCGGAGCCGCTGTCCGTGCTGCCTGATCCGGAGCCGGAGTCGGAGCCGCTGTCCGTGCTGCCTGATCCGGAGCCGGAGTCGGAGCCGCTGTCCGTGCTGCCTGATCCGGAGCCGGAGTCGGAGCCGCTGTCCGTGCTGCCTGATCCGGAGCCGGAGTCGGAGCCGCTGTCCGTGCTGCCTGATCCGGAGCCGGAGTCGGAGCCGCTGTCCGTGCTGCCTGATCCGGAGCCGGAGTCGGAGCCGCTGTCCGTGCTGCCTGATCCGGAGCCGGAGTCGGAGCCGCTGTCCGTGCTCCCCGATCCGGAGCCGGAGTCGGATCCTGAACCCTCCGAAGCCGCACCCGTGTCGGTCCCGGTCCCGGTCCCTGTGCCGCCGTCCGTCGGCGGCACATCCGTCGGCTTCCAGTCCACCGTCAGCGTCACCGCGTCGCCGAACTCCCGCTTCGCACCCGCTCCCGGACTGGACCCCGTCACGGGAGCGTCGCTCGGCGGCATCTCGTCCCCCTCGACGACCACCGCGAGGCCGTCGTCGGCCAGGGCCGCGCTCGCCTCACCGAAGGACTTCCCCGCAACCTCCGGCACCGTCCGCCGTTCACGTGCGTCGAACGTCTCGTCCGACTCTCCCGCGGTACCGACGTCCCGGCTGATGCCCTGGCCGGGGTCCTCGACGTCGACGAGCTTGATCTCCTTCAGCTGCTCGGGCGCGGGCTTCACCACGACCGTCGAGGACTCGTCGTAGCTCTCCCACTCGTCGTTGCGGTCGTCGAACTTCACATCGATGCGCTCGGGGTCGTCGTCGAACGTCCGCAGGGGATTTCCGCAGCTGCACTTCACAGCAGGCAGCCCCTGTTCGTTCACCAATACGGCGATGCCCGCTTCCAACAGCGCGTCGAAGGGGACGCCTTCGCCCTTCTTGTAGTCGTGGTTCTTCACGAGCGTGTCGTGGCGCAGGAGAACGGGAGTGAGGTCGTCGAGATAATCGCTGATTCCGTCGACCTTCACGCCCACGATGTCGGCCCAGACCTGAGCCTTATTCCGGTTTTCGGGATCCGTCAGAAAACGCTCGAGTTTGGCGATGTCGCAGATCTTCGGGCGCTTCCGCGTTCCGCCGTAGAGGCCGGGCGCGTTCCCCTGCTGGAGTCCGCTGTGCGGCTCACGGGACGTGAGGTTCTTCTGGTCCCGCCCCAGCCCGGCGTCCTCGTCGAAGAAGGGGGCGAGGGAGGCCACGCCCGCGGCGACCGCCCGCACCGGGAGCAGCGCCGGACCGGAGTCAGCGCATCCGCTGAGGACCACTGCGCCCACCAGGAGAACGGCTATCCTACGGACGGCCGATTTCCCGGCATTTCGCAAACACGTTCGCAGGCATACGTGAATTGTCATGACCGCTCCCCCCGGCGGTTTCCCCCGTCACCCCGCAGGGCGGAAGCGGGGCTCACGCATCATGCTACTGAAGGGAAAAGCCCTTCAGTCAAGAAAAATATGAATGTGCGGTCGTGGGGTCGAACAAAAGAATAGGGGTCACGGAAAGGGGGAGTGACCCCGAGGCCACGAGAAGGGCTCAGCGGCCGCGTGCGTTGAGTGAGGCCAGATAGGCGTTGTACGCCTCGAGTTCCTTGTCGCCGTCCCGGTCGGCCGCCCGGTCCTGGCGCCGTGCCTGGCGCTGTTCGGAGCCGTACCACTGGAAGAGCAGCGCGAGCAGCACCAGCACGGACGGGATCTCGCTGAACGCCCACGCGATGCCGCCGGCGGCGTTCTGGTCGGCGAGCGCGTCGATGCCCAGCGACGCGGGCGGGTTCTCGTACGACTTCACCATCGGCGTGGACGCCATCATCAGGGCGATGCCGAAGAACGCGTGGAACGGCATCCCCGCGAACAACTCCAGCATCCGCATCAGATAGCCCGGCCGGTGCGGGCCCGGGTCCACGCCCATGATCGGCCAGAAGAAGAACAGGCCCACGGCGAGGAAGTGCACCATCATCGCGATGTGCCCCGGCCTGGACCCCATCAGGAAGTCGAACAGCGGGGTGAAGTACAGCGCGTACAGGCTCGCGATGAACATCGGGATCGTGAACGCAGGGTGCGTGACGATCCGCATGTACCAGCTGTGCAGGAACATCAGCAGCAGCTCGCGGGGCCCCTTGCGGCCCTTGCCCGCCGTCGGCAGCGCCCGCAGCGCCAGGGTGATCGGCGCGCCCAGCAGCAGCAGGATCGGCGCCAGCATGCTGATCACCATGTGCTGCACCATGTGCACGCTGAACATGACCATCCCGTAGTCGTTCAGCCGGGTGCACATCACCAGCATGATCATCAGCACACCCGCGACGAACGCGACGGTCCGCCCCACCGGCCACTTGTCCCCGCGCCGGACGAGCCGGACGACGCCCCACGCGTACAGCGCGAGCGCCAGCAGACAGCCGACCAGGAAGAACGGGTCCGCCGACCACCCGAGCCCCCGCCCCAGGGTGAAGGGCAGGAGATCCGTGCCGTGCCCGCTGTGATCCATTACGCCGGCTCCTGATTCGTGGGGGTTGAGCGCTGTCTGTCCGGCACCAGACTAGAACCGCCCCCGGCCGCGTCGGCGACCGGGGGCGGTACAGCGCTCGCGTCACTCAGAGCACGCACTCGGCTTCGTCGTACCGCTCCTCCGGAACGGTCTTCAGCGTCTCCACCGCCTCGGCGAGCGGCACCATCACGATGTCCGTGCCCCGCAGCGCGGTCATCCTGCCGAACTCCCCGCGGTGCACGGCCTCCACCGCGTGCCACCCGAAGCGCGTCGCCAGCACCCGGTCGTACGCGGTCGGCGTACCGCCCCGCTGCACATGCCCGAGGATGACCGGCCGCGCCTCCTTGCCGAGCCGCGCCTCCAGCTCGACGGAGAGCTGCCGGGCGATGCCGGCGAACCGCTCGTGGCCGTAGATGTCCTTGCCGCCCTCGTCGAAGTCCATGGACCCGGCCTTCGGCTTGGCGCCCTCGGCGGCCACGACGATCGCGAAGCGCTTGCCCGCCTCGAAGCGCTCGCCGACCCGCGCGGCCAGCTCCTCGATGTCGAAGGGCCGTTCCGGTACGACGATGGCGTGCGCGCCGGCCGCCATGCCGGAGTGGAGGGCGATCCAGCCGGTGTGGCGGCCCATGACCTCCACGACCAGGACGCGCTGGTGGGACTCGGCGGTGGTCTTCAGACGGTCCAGGGCCTCGGTGGCGACACCGACGGCCGTGTCGAACCCGAACGTCACATCGGTGACCGCGATGTCGTTGTCGATGGTCTTCGGCACGCCCACGACGGGCAGGCCGTTGTCCGACATCAGCCGGGCCGCCTTGAGCGTGCCCTCACCGCCGATCGGGATGATCGCGTCGAGGCCGAGCTCCGCGAGATGGCCCTTCGCCCGCTCCACACCGTCCCGCAGATGCGAGGGCTGGACCCGGGAGGAACCGAGGATCGTGCCGCCGCGAGCCAGGATGCCGCTCACCGCGTCGAGGTCGAGCTTGAGGTAGTCGCACTCCAGGAGGCCTTTCCAACCGTCCCGGAAGCCGATGACCTCGTCGCCGTGGTCGACGACGGCGCGGTGCACGACGGACCGGATGACGGCGTTCAGCCCGGGGCAGTCGCCGCCGGACGTGAGGACACCAATGCGCATAGCCCGAATTACCTTCTCAACGTGGGCAGGATCCGGACCACGCTGTCCGGCGGAATCCCCGCCACCCTACCGGCGCCGGGGGGCCGGACCGTAGCGGGCGTCCGCCTGCTGGACGCCCCCGCACAGGTGAGCGCACGCCTGGTCAGACGGGCTGTCACACCTGAGCGGGGGCGGTGTCAGACGGGCTTCGGTACGGGCACTGAGGAACCGTTTCTCAAGCTCCTCGGCCCACCTCGCCGAAGGTGCGCGGACCTCGGCCGACGCCGTCCGGGCCGGTCCGCGCGGACCCGTTATGCCGGCTCGGTGGCCGCCGCGATCCGCTCGTTGCGCAGGGCCTCGAACCAGCGGTCGTCGGTCGGCGGCAGCGCGTTGACGTCGAGCGCCAACTTCAGCAGCAGATCGGCGATCAGCGGGTTCCGGGCGAGCACCGGACCGTGCATGTAGGTGCCGAACACGGTGTCGTTGTACGCGCCCTCCGTGCCGTCGCCCGTGCCGTTGCCCTTGCCGAGCCGCACGTTCGCGAACGGGCGGGCGGTGGGGCCGAGGTGGGTGACGCCCTGGTGGTTCTCGAACCCGGTCAGCTGGGGCAGCCCGAGACGCGGGTCGATGTCCGCGAGGACGTCGCCGACGCACCGCTCGCCCTCGCCGCGGACCGTGGTCACGTCGAGCAGACCGAGGCCCGGCTCGCGCTGACCGAGGTCGTTGACGAACTCGTGGCCGAGGATCTGGTAGCCGGCGCACACCGCGAACACGATCGCGCCGTTGTTCACCGCCTGGTAGAGATGCCCGTCGCGGCGCAGCCGCTCGGCCGCGAGCCGCTGCGGACGGTCCTCGCCGCCGCCGATCAGGTAGATGTCGCCGGAGGTCGGGATCGGCTGGTCGCTGCGCACGTCCAGCCGGGCCACGTCCAGGCCGCGCTGACGCGCCCGGCGCTCCACGACCAGCACGTTGCCCTGGTCGCCGTACGTGCTGAGCAGGTCCGGGTAGACCCAGACGACCCGCAGGCTGTTGTCACTCATGAGTTCCCCTCGAGTCCTCGTGGTCAGTTGCCGACGCGGCGGCGAAGGTCCTGGAACGCGGTGTAGTTCGCGATGACCTCGATCCGGCCCGGCGGACACATCTGCACCGCCTGGTCGAGGCTGTCGCACACCTGGAAGTGCTGGTTCGCCACTTCCAGACGCACCGCGAGGTCGAGCTTCCGGTCGCCCAGCACGAAGATCGGGTGACCGGTCAGCCGCGTGTAGTCGACGTCCCACAGCCAGGAGGTGTCGGTGCCGTCGGCGCCGCGCGCGTTCACCGACAGGATCACCGGCGACGGCGGCGGGTCGATCAGCGAGAACGTCTCCAGCCAGCCCGCCGGGTTCTTGGCGAGCAGCAGCCGCAGATCGCGCTGCATGAACTGCACCACGTCATAGCGTCCGGCGACGGCCTGTACCTGGTACATCCGTTCCAGGGCGACCTGCGGGGGAACCCCGAAGACCGCGGCGACGGCGGCCGACGAGGCGGCGTTCGCCTTGTTGGCGCGGCCCGGCAGCTGGAGGTGGATCGGCCAGGCCGAGCCGTGCGGGTCGAGGACGTGGTCGCCGGAGAGCGCCCAGCTCGGGGTGGGCCGGCGGAAACCGCACTCACCGCAGAACCAGTCGTCGCCCGGGCGCTGCATCACACCGCCGCACGCCGGGCACGACCAGGCGTCGTCCTTCCACATCTGGCCGACGGCGACCCAGACCACGTTGGGGGAGGACGACGCCGCCCACACCACCAGCGGGTCGTCGCAGTTGGCGACGACGACGGACTTGGTGCCGGCCAGGCCCTCGCGCCAGGCCTCCGCCATCATGCGGGTCTCGGCGGCCCGGTCCAGCTGGTCGCGCGAGAGGTTGAGCAGCGCGATGCACTTGGGGTCCGTGTCCCGTGCCACACCGGCGAGGTACTTCTCGTCGACCTCGATGACACCGAACTTGGAGTCGGAGTTGCCGGCGAGCGCCGAGGTGATGCCCGCGGGCATGTTCGCGCCCAGCGCGTTCGACACGACGGGGCCCGCGGCGCGCAGCGCCTCAGCGATCAGCCGGGTCGTGGTCGTCTTGCCGTTGGTGGCGGAGACCAGGACGACGTCCAGGTTCTGCGCCAGTCGTGCGAGCAGATCGGGGTCGAGTTTGAGGGCCACCCGGCCGCCGATCACCGATCCGCTACCGCGTCCCGCGGCACGAGATGCCGCCGCGACCGCCTTGCCCGCCGTCACGGCCAGCTTGGCCCGCGGCGTCAGCGGGTCCGAGTTGCCTGCCATCAGTTCTCGATCCTCCTTGCGTACAGCGCCGCGCCCAGTCCCGGCAACGTGTGGACCAAAGCCTATCGAGATCCACTCACGCGCCCGAATCTCGCCGGGCCGGTAGCACCTACGGGACCGGCGATATCGGGTCCGAACGTACTCTTGCGCCCATGCGAAGCGGCTCGATTCCCGGCGCCCGAGGGCGCGTTCTCCCCATCACACTGCTCGGGGACCCCGTCCTGCACGCCCCGTGTGAGGAAGTCACGGAGTTCGGTCCCGAACTCGAGCGGCTCGTGGAGGACATGTTCGCGACGATGTACGCGGCGCGCGGCGTGGGTCTGGCCGCGAACCAGGTGGGCCGGGCGCTGAGGGTGTTCGTGTACGACTGCCCGGACGACGAGGACGAGCGCCACCTCGGCCATGTGGTGAACCCGCGGCTGGTGTCGGCGGACGGGATCCTGCTGCGCGGGCCGGAGGGCTGTCTGTCGCTGCCGGGGCTGGAGGCGGGGGTGGAACGGTACGACGAGGCCGTGGTGGAGGGGTACACGGTCGACGGGGACCGTGTACGGGTGCCGGGGACCGGGTTCTTCGCGCGGTGCCTCCAGCACGAGTGCGATCACCTCGACGGCCGGGTGTATGTGGACCACCTCTCGGGGTGGCGCCGTTCCGTGGTGCGGCGGAAGATCGCCAAGGCGCCGTGGGGCGGCTGACATGCCTGCGGGCGCGGGCGCGGGCGGGGGCGCGGGCCAGGGCGCGGGTGCGTCGTCGCTGGTCGCGCGGCGCCCCACGCCGGTTCCGAAGCGGCCGGGGTCAGAAGCCCGGGCCGCCCACCCTGTCGCCCGCGGCCGCCAGGCGGCCCCACAGGAGGTCGGCCATGCTGCGGACCAACTCGGCCCTGGTGCAGGGGCGTTCGCCGAGCCACCAGTCGCCCGCGGCGTGCATCATGCCCACGATGCCATGGCCCCAGATCCGTGCGAGCCGGCGGCTGTCCGGGCCGAGGTCGAGGCGCTCTTCTATGACCGTGCCCAGTTCCTCGCCCATGCGCCGCAGCAGGGGCGCGGAGAGCTTGCCGACGTCGAAGCCCTGGTCGCCCCCCGGCTGGCCGCCCTCGGCGGGATGCATCAGGAAGCGGTAGACCTGAGGGCGGGCCTCGATGGCCGCGAGATAGGTGTCGAGGGTCGCCTCGACGCGTTCCCGGCGCTCCGCCGGGGCGTCCAGGGCGGCCCGCAGGGAGTCCAGGAGGGCATCGGTGTGACGCTGGGCGAGCGCGGCGTAGAGTCCGCCCTTGTCGCCGAAGTGGCGGTAAAGGATGGGTTTGGTGATGCCCGCCTCGGCGGCGATGGCGTTCATCGACGCCCCGGGGCCGTCGCGGAGCACCACACGGTCCGCGGCCTCCAGCAGCTCGCGCCGACGGCGGTCGGCGGACCGTTCCTGGTCGGTCGACTGCGTGGTGTCCATGTCTCTCCCCCAGTACAGATTTCGGTGACGCCTGCGCAAAGTAGCACTGACGGACACGTCACGATCGAACGGGCTACCGAGGGCGACCCGGGAGTTGACTTTTCCTACCGACCGGTAACAGACTCGCGTTACCGCAGGTAACATCTTAGTGCAGTGCTGGAGGCGTCATGGCCGAGTTCACGATGGAACTCAACGAGGAACAGCGAGAGGTCCGCGACTGGCTGCACGGATTCGCCGCCGATGTGATCCGGCCCGCGGCCGCCGAGTGGGACGAGCGCGAGGAGACGCCCTGGCCGGTCATCCAGGAGGCCGCCAAGGTCGGCATCTACTCCCTCGACTTCTACGCCCAGCAGTACTTCGACCCCACCGGCCTCGGCATCCCCATGGCCATGGAGGAACTGTTCTGGGGTGACGCCGGCATCGCGCTCTCCATCGTCGGCACCGGCCTCGCGGCGGTCGGCGTCCTCGCCAACGGCACCGAGGAGCAGATCGGCACCTGGATCCCCCAGATGTACGGCGACGCCAACGACGTCAAGGTGGCCGCCTTCTGCTCCTCCGAGCCCGACGCCGGCTCCGACGTCGCCTCCATGCGCACCCGCGCGGTCTACGACGAGGCCAAGGACGAGTGGGTCCTCAACGGCACGAAGACCTGGGCGACCAACGGCGGCATCGCCAACGTCCACGTCGTGGTGGCCGTGGTCGACGCCGAACTCGGCTCCAAGGGCCACGCGTCCTTCATCGTCCCGCCGAACACGCCCGGCCTGTCCCAGGGCCAGAAGTTCAAGAAGCACGGCATCCGTGCCTCCCACACCGCCGAGGTCGTCCTGGAGGACGTGCGCGTCCCCGGCTCCTGCCTCCTCGGCGGCAAGGAGAAGCTCGACGAGCGCCTGGCGCGGGCCCGCGAGCGGGCCAAGGCCGGCGGCGAGCGGGTGAAGAACGCGGCGATGGCCACGTTCGAGGCGAGCCGGCCCGCCGTCGGGGCGATGGCCGTGGGCACCGCCCGCGCCGCCTACGAGGTCGCTCTGGAGTACGCCAAGACCCGTGAGCAGTTCGGGCGGCCGATCATCGACAACCAGGGCGTCGCGTTCCAGCTGGCGGACATGCGGACGTCCGTGGACGCGGCCCGGCTGCTGGTGTGGCGGGCCTCCTGGATGGCGATCAACGGCAAGCCGTTCACCGCCGCCGAGGGCTCGCAGTCGAAGCTGTTCGCGAGCGAGACGGCGAAGAAGGTGACGGCGCAGGCCCTGCAGATCCTCGGCGGCAACGGCTACACCCGCGAGTACCCGGTGGAGCGCATGCACCGGGACGCAGCCATCTACACGATCTTCGAGGGGACGAGCGAGATCCAGCGGCTGGTGATCGCCCGCACCGTCTCGGGGATGTCCATCCGATAGCACCCCGGGACCGATGAGACGCGCCGCGCTCCCGGGGTGACGGTCACCAGGTGACCGGGAGGGCCTCGGGGCCGCGGATCAGGGCGCCGCGCCGCCAGCGGACCTCGGCGGGCGGCACCGCCGGCCGCAGGCCCGGCACCCGGTCCAGGAGCGCGTCCACGACCAGTTCGGCCTCCAGCCGGGCCAGGCCGGCGCCCACGCACGCATGGGCGCCGTGCCCGAAGGCCAGATGGGGGTTCGGGTCGCGGTCGAAGTCGATGCGCTCGGGGTCGGGGAAGACCTCCGGGTCACGGTTGGCGGCCAGGTACGACACATAGACCGGCTCGCCGGCCCGGATGCGGACACCGTGGAGGACCACGTCCTCCAGAGCGATCCGGGACAGGCCGACGGCGTTGCGGTGCGGGACGTACCGCAGCAGTTCCTCGACGGCGCGCGGCCGCAGCCCGGGCTCCTCGCGCAGCCGGGCGAGCAGGTCGGGGCGGCTCAGCAGGACGAAACACATCCGACCCGTGTTGTGGATGAGGGCCTCACCGCCGATCTGCAGGGAAACGGCCAGCGCCGACGCCTCCTCCTGGGTGATGTCCCCCCGGCCCACGGCCGCGCCGAGCAGGGAGACGACGTCCTCCCCGCCGGAGTCCCGGTGCTCGGTGACGGCCGTCGCGAAGTACGCCCTCATGTCCCGCTCGGCCCGTTCACCGGCCTCGGCACCGTCCGTCAGGGACAGGATCCGCCGGTTCCGTACCCGCATCTCCTCGCGGTCCGCCTCGGGGACCCCCATCAGGTCGCAGACCACAGTGACCGCGAACGGCTCCAGCACCCGCGCGACGAGGTCCGCGGGCGGGCCGTCGCGCAGCATCGCGTCCACCGTCGCCTCCAGCTTCCGCCGCGCCGTCGCCCGCAGTCGGGCGATGCCCGGGGCGTCGAAGGCCGGGGCGAGCGCACGGCGCAGCCGGGCGTGGTCCGGCGTGTCGGCCAAGGTCATCGCACCGGGCCGCGGGGCGAAGTGCGGCTCCCACCGGGTGACCTGACGGCCGGCCACCTCCGCTCGGCTGAACCGGGGGTCGTCCGTCACCAGCCGTACGTCGTCGTGACGGGTCAGCAGCCATGCCCAGCCCTCGCCGTTGGGCAGCTGGATCCGGTTGATCGGGCCCTCCCGCATCAGCTCTGCCAGCACGGGGTCGAAGTCGACCCCGCTCAGCCTCAGGACGGGCCAGTGCCGTACCGGCGGGGCGCCCAGGGTCTCTTCGCTCGTCGTCATGTGTCGCCACGCATGGGGAACGCCTGCTTTCGCTGTCCGGAAGGGGCCCTCGGCCCGGGCACGCGGTGATGCGGTGGAGTACCCACGATCACCCGTCGGCCCGGCGATCTCGCGCCGGACTACTCCGGACCGGCGAAGCCGCACGGAGCACCGCCCCCTACTCCGGACCGGGCGGCCGTGCCATGGTCGAAGAGGCACAGCGCCACCGCCGGAACCGACGGGAGTACGCCATGACGCGCACGGCAGGGCACCTGCTGGACACCCTCACCGCGAAACTGGCCCCGGCCCCCGACGACAACCCCCTGCTGCCGCTCATCGCCGCCGGGACGGCCGACCGTGCCACCCTCGCCGTGCTGGCCATGGAACAGCACCTGGTGATCGCCTCCGACCACCGCTCCTTCGCCCGTCTGGCCCAGCGGGCGGCGACCGAGGCCCCCGCGAGCGCCGCGTTCTTCCGGCTGCTCGCGGACGGCGAGGCCGTCGCGGCCGGCCACCTCACGGTGTTCGCGCGGGCCTGCGGCGTGGACGAGGAACGGGCCGCGGCCCATGAACCGCTGCCGGGCTGCCAGGCCTACCCGTCGTACGTCGCACGCCTGGCGCTGGAGGCCGCGCCGGCCGACGCGGTCCTCGCCCTGACCGCCAACTTCGCCTCCTGGGGCGGCTACTGCGCCACGATCGCGCGAGCCCTGCGCCACCACTACGACCTCACCGACGAGACGTGCGCGTTCTTCGACTTCTTCGCCGAGCCGTCCCCCGACCTGGACAAGAGCGCACGGACGGCCGTGGAGGAGGGCCGGGAAGCGGGCCGGCTCGACGAGAGGCTCGCCCAGCGCCACGGCCGACTGCTGCAGAGCTACGAATCCATGTTCTGGAGCACACTCGCCCGCCTGTGACAGGGGCGGAAGGGGGCCGGCTCAGCCGGACACGGCACCACTGCTGTGCGCGATGCACGCCACGTCGATACGGTCGGCCAGCTTCGCCAGCTCGATCGTCAGCGCGGCCACCGTGTCCTCGTCCAGATCGTCCGCGCCCGCCTCCACCAGGTGCAGCCACCGTCCGCCCACCGTTCGCAGCAGCTTGCTGACATCGGCGGCGGCCACCTGAAGGGTCCCGCGGTCGTCGACGATCAGAGGCAGAGTCACTTCGCGGTTCACAACGGGGATGGTAACCGCGGAACGCTCACGCCCCGTGCCACACGGTGGTGATGTTGCAGAACTCCCGGATTCCGTGTCCGGACAGCTCACGTCCGTAACCCGACCGCTTGACCCCGCCGAACGGGAAAGCCGGGTGTGAGGCGGTCATTCCGTTGACGAAGACCCCTCCCGCCTCGAGGTCCCGCACACAGTGGTCGACCTCGGCCGCGTCCTGTGTCCATACGTTCGAGCTGAGTCCGAAGGGCGTGTCGTTGGCGATTGCGATCGCTTCGTCGAGGTCGGCGACCCGGTACAGGGTGGCGACCGGACCGAAGGTCTCCTCGCGGTGGACGCGCATCTCGGGGGTGATGTCGGCGAGGACGGTCGGCGGGTAGTACCAGCCGGGCCCGTCCGGGCGCTCCGCGCCGCACAGCACCGTGGCACCGCTCTCCACGGCCTCGTCGACCAGGCCCTCCAGGTCCTCGCGGCCCTGCTCGCTGGAGAGCGGCCCGACATCGGTGTCCTCGTCCAGCGGGTCGCCGACCTTCAGCGCCCTCATGCCCTCGACGAAACGCTCGGTGAAGGCGTCGTACACATCGGCGTGCACGATGAACCGCTTGGCGGCGATACAGGACTGACCGGCGTTCTGCGCACGCGCCGTCACCGCGGTGCGCGCCGCGCGGTCGACGTCCGCGGACGGCATCACGATGTACGGGTCGCTGCCGCCCAGCTCCAGCACCGTCTTCTTGATCTCGTCACCGCAGACGGAGGCCACGGACCGGCCCGCGGGTTCGCTGCCGGTCAGGGTGGCCGCCCGGACCCGGGGGTCGCGCAGGACGCCCTCGACGGCGCCGGACCTGATGAGCAGGGTCTGGAAGCAGCCCTCGGGGAAGCCGGCCCGGCGGAACAGGTCCTCCAGGTAGAGGGCGGTCTGCGGCACGTTCGAGGCGTGCTTGAGCAGACCCACGTTGCCGGCCATCAGGGCGGGCGCGGCGAAGCGGATCACCTGCCACAGCGGGAAGTTCCACGGCATCACCGCGAGGACCGGGCCGAGCGGGCGGTAGCGGACCAGGACGCGGGAGGCACCGGAGTCCTTCACGTCCGCGTCGGAGGGCTCCACATCGGTGAGCAGGACCTCCGCGTGCTCGGCGAACCAGCGCATCGCCTTCGCGCACTTGGCCACCTCGGCGCGGGCCTGCTTGACCGGCTTGCCCATCTCGGTCGTCATGACGCGGGCGACGTCCTCCGCGTCCTCCTCCAGGAGGTCGGCGGCCCCGCGGAGCAGTCGGGCGCGTTCCGCGAACGACGTCGTCCGGTACGTGTGGAACGTGCGGTCGGCCGTCGCGAGCCGACGCTCGATCTCCTCCTCGCCCAGGGCCTCGTACGTCTTGAGCGTCTCGCCGTTCGCCGGATTCACCGTCGCGATGGGCATGCCTGACCTCCTGCGTGGGCTGTCCCTCGACCTTCCCGCGCGGCGACGCGCGCCGCAACGCGGGCTCAGCCCGAGTGCTCAGAGAGCCGGTCGAGAAACTCGGTCTGCGCCTTCACGAGCACCGCGCGGGCCCGCTCCAGGTCACACCACTCCACCCGGTCCAGTTCGGGGAACTCCTGGATCCGCCCCGACCTCGGCGGCCACTCCATCCGGAACGTCCCCGGCACCACGGTCGCCGGGTCCAGGTCGGCCTCGATCGCCCACACCGTGACGATCTTGCCGTTGGTCTGCCGCACCTCGCCCAGGGGTACGGCCTCCCCGTCGGGCGGCTCCAGCCCCAGCTCCTCACGGAACTCGCGGCGCGCCGCCTCCCAGGCGGGCTCGTCGGGTTCGTACTCGCCCTTCGGCACCGACCACGCGCCCGCGTCCTTGCGCTCGAAGTACGGGCCGCCCATGTGGCCCAGCAGCACCTCGACGCCGCGCTCGGTGCGGCGGTACAGCAGCAGACCGGCACTGCGCTTGGGCGTCGTCACCGGGTGACCTCCGGGTGTGCGGCGAGCAGGGTCTCGACCGTATCGGCTTCGGCGGGGGTCTTGTCCTTGCGATAGCGGATCACGCGCGCGAAACGGAGGGTGACACCGGCCGGATAGCGGGTCGAGCGCTGCAGGCCGTCGTAGGCGATCTCGACGACGAGTTCGGGGCGGACGGTCACACCCCAGCGTTTCTCCTCGACGGCCAACTCCCGCAGCCGCTCGGTCTGCCAGGTCAGCATCGCGTCCGTCATGCCCTTGAAGGTCTTGCCGAGCATCGCGAAGCCGCCGTCGGCGGTGCGCGCGCCGAGGTGGAGGTTGGAGAGCTTGCCGGTGCGCCGCCCGTGGCCCCACTCGGCGGCCAGCACCACCAGGTCGAGGGTGTGCACGGGCTTCACCTTCAGCCAGGAGGCACCGCGGCGCCCCGCGCTGTAGGCGGCGTCCAGGCCCTTCAGCACGACCCCTTCGTGGCCCCGCGCGAGCGTGTCCGCGAGGAAGCGCTCCGCCTCGGCGAGGTCGTCGGGGCCGTGCACGAGGGTGCGCCGGACCCGCATCGGCTCCGGCACGAGCCGGGCCAGCTCGGTGTGGCGTTCGGTGAACGGCAGGTCGAGGAGGTCCCGGCCGTCCATGGAGAGCGCGTCGAAGAAGACCGGCGACACCGGCACCTGCTCGGCCGCCGTCGCCACGTCCAGCCGCGAACCGACCCGCCCGGCGGTCTCCTGGAAGGAACGCGGCCGCCCCGCCTCGTCGAACGCGATCACCTCCCCGTCGAGGATGAACCGCTCGCCCCGCAACTCCAGCGCCGCCGCCGTCAGTTCGGGGAGGCGGTCGGTGATGTCGTCGAGGGTCCGCGTGTACAGGCGTACGTCGGGGCCGTCACGGTGGACCTGGACGCGGATGCCGTCCAGCTTCTCCTCGACCGCACAGGCGCCCAGCTTCTCCACGGCCCCCGCGACCGAGGAGGCGCTGTGCGCCAGCATCGGCAGGACGGGCCGCCCCACCGTGAGCCGGAACCTCTCCAGGGCCGACGGGCCGTCCGCGAGCAGCCCCTGCGCCACCGTCTGGAGCGAGCCGGCGAGCATCACCGCCCGGCGGACGTCGGCGGGGGGCGCGCCCGTCGCCGAGGCCAGGCCCTCGACGGCCACCGCGTCCAGCGCGCCCTGCCGGACCTCGCCCGTGAGCAGCCCGAACAGAAAGCGCTGCTCGACATCGGTGGCCGCGGCGAGCAACTCGCCCACGAGGCGCCGGCGTTCCGCCTGCGAGCCGGTGCCCGTGACGCCGCCGATCTCCGTGAGACGGGCGTCGACGTCGCGTACGGCCAGAGTGGGCTCGGCGGCGGGGGCGATGTCCTGGTCGAGGACCTTCCAGCCGATGCCGAGACGGCCCTGGGGGAGACGTCCCGCGAGGTACGGGATGACGATCGGCACGTCCTCGGCGTCCGCCTCCCGGAACAGCTCGGCGAGCAGAGCGGTCTTGCGGGAGCGGGCCGAGGTGGCGGCTACCTGGTGGGACAGGTGGGCTAGCTGGGCGAACAGCATGCAGCCATGGTCCTACGGAGTTTGGGCGGGTGCCTACTGGGTGGGGGCGCGGGGGTGCGACGGCGGGTGCGGGTGGGTGGGGGCTGGTCGCGCAGTTCCCCGCGCCCCTCGATGGCCCTTCGGGCCGATCGTTCGCGCAGTTCCCCGCGCCCCTGAGGGAGAGGGCTGCGGTCCGTCGTTCGCGGTGCGGCCCGCGATGGCCCTGCGGGTTGCCCGCTCAGCCACCCCGAGGGGCCTTGTCACTTACGCCGGACTCTGCCTGTCCAGGTCCGTCATCAGGAGGTCTCCGTTGATCGTGGCTCCCGCCCGGTAGCCGGAGGAGGCCGCGTTGATGACCTGTTCGGAGAAGGCCATGGCGTTGCCCGCCGCCCAGATGCCGGGGATCGAGGTCTGGCCGGTCGCGTCGACCACGGGGTAGGAGCCGAAGGGGGTCTCGTGGAGGTCGGCGCCCAGGTGTTCGAGGAGGGCGGTCTGGGGGAGGGGGCGGGGGGCGGCGAAGAGGACCTGGCGGGGGTGGGTGGTGCCGTCGGTGAGGCGGACGCCGGTGAGGCGGTCGGCCTCGGTCAGCAGTGTCGCCACCTCGCCGGGGACGACCTGGACACCGGCCGCGGCGAGCCGGCGGAGGTCGTCGTCGGAGAGGTCGGTCTCGGGGACGGTGTGCAGGAACAGGGTGACGTCCTTGGACCACTGGGAGACCATCAGGGCCTGGTGCACGCTCATGGGGGTCGTGGCCAGCACGCCGAACGCCTGGTCCCGCACC
Organism: Streptomyces neyagawaensis; assembly: GCF_023516595.1. GTDB lineage: Bacteria > Actinomycetota > Actinomycetes > Streptomycetales > Streptomycetaceae > Streptomyces > Streptomyces neyagawaensis. The sequence goes on from NZ_JAMGBG010000039.1 coordinate 84,680, forward strand.
TCCCAGCCGTGGCAGTACGGGCAGTGCAGCACGTCCCGTCCGAAGCGCTCGGCGAGGCCGGGGATCGGCGGGAGTTCGTCCTGGAGGCCGGTGGCGACGACCAGGCGCCGGGCGTGGAAGGTCCGGCCGTCGGTCAGGGTCACCGCGAAGGCGGCGTCGTCCGCGTCCTCGTCGCGGGTGACGTCGACCGCCCGGCCCCGGACGAGGTCGACGCCGTACCGGGCGATCTCCTCACGGCCCACGGCGAGGAACTCCTGCGGCGGCATGCCGTCCCGCGAGAGGTAGCCCTGCATGTGGGCGGCGGGCGCGTTGCGGGGCTCCCCGGCGTCGACGACCAGGGTCCGGCGGCGGGCCCGGCCGAGGACCAGGGCCGCGGACAGTCCGGCCGCGCCGCCGCCGATCACGATCACTTCGTACTGCTGGGTCATGGTGACCACCTCCACGGAGAAGGTCCCCCGAGAGCTGCTGCATTGACAAACCCCTTTGCTGAAACTGCAATGGCCGCATGAGCGAGAAGAGTGACGGGGCGAGCGGCACGGACGAGGTGCTCGCCGGGGTCGGGCCGAGACTGCGGGCCCTGCGGAAGGAGCGCGAGGTGACGCTCGCGGCCCTGTCGGAGGCGACCGGGATCTCCGTGAGCACCCTCTCCCGGCTGGAGTCGGGGCTGCGCAAGCCCAGCCTGGAGCTGCTGCTGCCGATCGCGCGGGCCCACCAGGTCCCGCTCGACGAACTGATCGGGGAGCCGCCCGTCGGTGATCCGCGGGTCCGGTCCAAGCCGATCGTGCGGCACGGGCGCACGTACTGGCCGCTCACCCGCCAGCCGGGCGGCCTCCAGGCCTTCAAGGTGCGCGTCGAGCCGGAGGGGCCCCAGGTCCCCGACCCCCGCACCCATGAGGGGTACGAGTGGCTGTACGTGCTCTCGGGGAAGCTCCGGGTGGTGCTCGGCGAGCACGACGTGGTGCTGACCGCCGGGGAGGCCGCCGAGTTCGACACCCGGGTGCCCCACTGGTTCGGGGCGGCGGGCGAGGCGCCCGCGGAGTTCCTCAGCCTGTTCGGGCCGCAGGGGGAGCGGATGCACGTCCGGGCCAAGCCCGCCCGCCCGTGACGCACGCTACTGTCCGCCGACTGTTCCCCGGAGGGCAAGCGACCGCTTAGTATGCGGATGTCAGTCGACCCCGGTCCGACGAAGCTGTCCCGTGGAGGCACCGCATGCAGGCATGGCAAGTGCACGAGAACGGCGAGCCGAGCGAGGTGATGCGGCTCCAGGACGTGGAGCGGCCCACGCCCGGCGACGGCCAGGTCCTGCTGAAGGTGCGCGCAGCGAACATCAACTTCCCGGACGTCCTGATGGCCCGCGGCCACTACCAGGTCCGTCCGCCGCTGCCGTTCACGCCCGGCGTGGAGATCTGTGGCGAGACCGAGGACGGCCGCCGGGTCATCGCCACCCCGGCGCTGCCGTACGGCGGTTTCGCCGAGTACGCCGTGGCGGACGCCGCGGCCCTGCTGCCGGCGCCCGACGCGCTGGACGACGCGGAGGCCGCCGCCCTGCACATCGGCTACCAGACGGGCTGGTTCGGCCTCCACCGCCGGGCCCGCCTCGAAGCGGGGGAGACCCTGCTCGTCCACGCTGCCGCAGGAGGGGTCGGCAGCGCGGCCGTGCAGCTCGGGAAGGCGGCCGGCGCCACGGTCATCGGGGTCGTCGGCGGCGCCGACAAGGCCGCCGTCGCCCGGGAGCTGGGCTGCGACGTGGTGGTGGACCGGCGCAGCGAGGACGTCGTCTCCGCCGTGAAGGACGCCACCGGGGGCCGGGGTGCCGACGTGATCTACGACCCGGTGGGCGGCGAGGCCTACACGCAGTCGACCAAGGTCGTCGCCTTCGAGGGCCGGATCGTGGTCGTCGGCTTCGCCAGTGGCACCATCCCGAGCCCCGGCCTCAACCACGCCCTCGTCAAGAACTACTCGATCCTCGGCCTGCACTGGGGCCTGTACAACACCAAGAACCCGAAGCTGGTCCAGCACTGCCACGAACAGCTCACCGAACTGGCGGCGCGTGGCGTCGTCAAGCCCCTGGTGAGCGAGCGGGTGCCGCTCGACGGGGCCGCGGCCGCCGTCCAGCGCGTCGCGGACGGTGTCACCACCGGCCGGGTCGTCGTGGTGCCCGCACCGGAGAACGGAGCCGCCGCATGACCGACGCAGCCGAACTGAGGCGCCGCACCGCCGAGTTGCTGGCCGCGCACCCGCCCGCCACCACCGACCGGTTGGACTTCCTGCGCGCCCGCTTCGACGCCGGGCTCGCCTGGGTGCACTACCCGGAGGGCCTCGGCGGCCTCGGCGCCCCCCGCTCCCTCCAGGCCGTCGTGGACGCGGACCTGGCGGCGGAGGGCGCCCCCGACAACGACCCCCGGCGGATCGGCATCGGCCTCGGCATGGCCGCGCCCACGATCCTCGCCTACGGCACCGAGGAGCAGAAGCGGCGCTATCTGCGGCCCCTGTGGACCGGGGAGGAGGTCTGGTGCCAGCTGTTCAGCGAGCCCGGCGCCGGATCCGACCTCGCCGCGCTCGGCACCCGCGCCGTCCGCGAGGACGGGGGAGACTGGGTCGTCAACGGGCAGAAGGTGTGGACGTCCAGCGCCCATGTCGCCCGCTGGGCCATCCTCATCGCCCGCACCGACCCGGACGTGCCCAAGCACCGGGGCATCACCTACTTCATCTGCGACATGACCGACCCCGGCATCGAGGTCCGGCCGCTGCGGCAGATCACCGGCGAGGCCGAGTTCAACGAGGTCTTCATCACCGACGTCCGCATCCCCGACTCCCGCCGCCTCGGCGACGTCGGCGACGGCTGGAAGGTCGCCCAGACCACCCTCAACAACGAACGCGTCGCCATCGGCGGTATGCGGCTGCCCCGCGAGGGCGGCATGATCGGCCCCGTCTCCAAGACATGGCGCGAACGCCCCGAACTGCGCACCCACGACCTCCACCAGCGGCTGCTCAAGCTGTGGGTCGAGGCCGAGGCCGCCCGCCTCACCGCCGAGCGGCTGCGCCAGCAGCTGGTCGCCGGTCAGCCCGGCCCCGAGGGCGCCGGCATGAAGCTCGCCTTCGCCCGCCTCAACCAGGAGATCAGCGGCCTGGAAGTCGAACTCCGCGGCGAGGAGGGCCTGCTGTACGACGACTGGACCATGCGCCGCCCCGAGCTGGTCGACTTCGTCGGCCGCGACGCCGGCTACCGCTACCTCCGCTCCAAGGGCAACAGCATCGAGGGCGGGACCACCGAGGTCCTGCTGAACATCGTCGCCGAGCGCGTCCTGGGCCTGCCCTCGGAGCCGCGCACCGACAAGGACGTCGCCTGGAAGGACCTCGCCCGATGACCGACCTTCTGTACACGGAGGAGGAAGAGGCCCTCCGCGCGGCCGTCCGCGACCTGCTCGCCGACCACTGCGACGCGGCCGGTGTCATCGCCCGCGTCGAGACGGACGCCCCGCACGACACGGCGGCCTGGAAGGCGCTCGCCGAGGGCATGGGCCTCGCCGGACTCCTCGTGCCCGAGGACCGGGGCGGCCAGGGCGCCACCCACCGCGAGGCCGCCGTCGTCCTGGAGGAGCTGGGGCGTGCCGTCGCCCCCCTGCCGTACCTCACGAGCGCCGTCGTCGCCACCGAGGCCCTGCTGGCCTGCGCCGCCGACGACCTGCTCGCCGAACTGGCCTCCGGCCGCAGGATCGGCGCCCTCGCGGTCGCGCTGAACGTCCCCGCCGGCGGTGCCTACAAGGTCGTACGGTTCGAGGGCGGCGCCCTGCACGGCGAGCTGACCGGCATCGCGGACGCGGCCGTCGCCGACGTGCTGCTCGTCCCCGCCGACGACGGCGGGCTGTACGCGGTCGACGCCTCCGCCGCGACCGTCACCCCGCAGCCGTCCCTGGACCTGACCCGGCCCCTGGCGACGGTCGCCCTCGACGGGGCGCCCGGCCGCCTCCTCGGCGACGCCGAGCCCGCCGTACGCCGGGCCCTGCGCGCCGGGGCCGGGCTGCTTGCCTCCGAGCAGCTCGGGCTCGCCGACTGGACGCTGACCGAGACGGTCCGGTACCTCAAGGAACGCAAGCAGTTCAACCGGCCCGTCGGTGGCTTCCAGGCGCTCAAGCACCGGCTGGCGCAGCTGTGGCTGGAGGTCGTCAACCTGCGGGCGGCCGCCCGCAACGCGGCCGACGCGCTCGCCACCGGCAGCGACGACATCGACGTGGCGGTGGCCGTCGCCCAGGCGTTCGCCGCGCCCGTGGCCGTCCACGCGGCCGAGGAGGCGCTGCAACTCCACGGCGGCATCGGCATGACCTGGGAGCACCCGGTCCACCTGTATCTCAAGCGGGCCAAGGCCGACGCGATCGCGTACGGCACCGCGGGCGCCCACCGGGAGGCACTGGCCGAACTGGTCGACCTGCGCGCCCCCTGAGCCGCCGTCAGCCGCCGCCGGCCCCGGTCAGCCATCGACGGAAGGCGCCACGGCAGCAAGCGGATGCACGCGGCAGCACGTGGAAGCACGCGGAAGCGCGCGGAAGAGCGCGGAGAGCCCGTCCCACCTGGGGCGGGCTTTTCCGCGCGCCCCGCACGGACGGGGTGAACACACGACGGCGGTCCGGCCAACTCCTGGCCCGTACATGCTCTTTGCGCGGTAAGGGACCCCATACTCGCTGGGGTCCCGTACGCCACCTCAAGGGAGGCAGAGCATGGCCCTCACCACCCGCCGCAGAGCCCTCACCACCCTCGGCGCCGCCCTCGCCGGACCACTCGCCCTCCCCGCCGCCGAGGCCCTCGCGGCGGAGGACCGCCGGCGCCGCCCCCGACCGCTGTGGCGGGCCCACGCGCACAACGACTACGAGCACCCGCGCCCCCTCCTCGACGCCCTCGACCACCGCTTCGGCAGCGTCGAGGCCGACATCTTCCTCGTCGACGGCCGACTCCTCGTCGCCCACGACCCCGAGGACCTCGACCCCGCCCGCACCCTGGAATCCCTCTACCTGGCGCCGCTCGCCGCCCGGGTCCGCGCCCACCACGGCTCCGTGTACCGGGGACACCGCGGGCCACTGCAACTCCTCATCGACATCAAGACCGAGGGCGCCGCGACCTATCGGGAACTCGACCGGCAACTGCGGCGCCACCGGCATCTCTTCACGACCTACGCGCACGGCCGGGTGCATCCCGGACCGGTGACGGCCGTGATCTCCGGGGACCGGGCCGCCCGCGTCCCCATGGAGGCGCAGACCGTGCGGCACGCCTTCTACGACGGGCGGCTCGCCGACCTGGTGGGCGCGACACCCGCGCCCGCCTCCCTCATCCCGTTGATCTCCGACAACTGGTCGCTGAACTTCACCTGGCGGGGCGCCGGTTCGTTCCCGAAGGCCGAGCGGACCAAGCTGCGCGCCCTCGTCTCCACGGCGCACGGGCGCGGACAGCGGGTCCGGTTCTGGGCCACGCCCGACGTCGCGGGTCCGGACCGGGACGCGGTCTGGGGCGAACTCCTCGCCGCGGGCGTGGACCACCTCAACACCGACGACCTCGCGGGCCTCGAAGCCTTCCTGGACACCCACCGGGCTCTGTAGGGCCCGTCGTTCGGACCGCGCCCGGGCCACGGGGGCGCGACACGGCCGACACCACACGTTCGGCGGACACGTCAGCCGCACGGACCAACCCTCCGCTACGCCACACTTGCGGCCGAATGCCGCGAAGTGGACGTGGCGGAGGAGGTTGACGATGGCCATTTCCATCTCTGTGGTGCTGCTGCTCGTGATCCTGGCGGTGGTCTTCATGCGCAACGGCGCGCTGAAGCTCTCGCACGCCGCCGTCTGTGTGCTGCTCGGGTTCTCCATGGCGAGCACGAGCCTCGCGCCGACCATCCACAACGGCATCACGGCCACGGCGGACATCGTCAGCAGCCTCAAACCCTGAGCCGGGCCCCCACCCGTTCCTCCGCCGTCACGGCTGGGTGAACACCCCGATCCCGTTCGGCACGGGTCGTTCCTCGCCGGCGCTGGGGTGGTTCCGTACGGTCACGGCGCTCTCGCCGGCGGCACGGGCGACCAGGGTGGAGGAGCCGCCGCCGTCCAGGCTGAACGCGTCGTCCGAGCCCAGTCCCCGCATCACCTCCGCGACCTCGGCGATGGTGAGGCCGGACCGGTGGGCGGGGGCGCCGTCCAGGGCGAGCAGCAGCAGCCGGTGGCCGTCCTCGGCGACACCGGCGGCCGTGCGCACCGCCGAGACCGTGTCGTCGAGGCCCGGCAGCGGCCGGCCCGACCGCAGGACCGGGTAGCCGCCGAGCGCGAAGGCGTAGGCGGTGCCCGTCGTCGCCGCCACCAGGCGGTGGCGCACCTGGACCGGGTCGCCGGGGGAGAGCTTGCGCAGCCACCGGGCGCCCGCCTCACGGCCGACGAGGACCGTGGCGCCGGGCGCGACGGCACCGCCGCCGGGCGCGGGCGCGACGGAGACCACCCGGCCGTCGGCGACCAGCACCTCGTGGACGTCGGTGCTGCACGGTGCCGCCCGGTCGGTGTCGGTGCCGCACACGGCCCGCATCCGGGAGACGGTGCCCCAGTCGGAGGTGAACGCGCCGACGGAACCGACCGGCAGGGCGTACTGGTTGAGGCCGCCGAGCGGGAGGACGTCCCCGGCGGTGGTGACGGAACCGTCGAGGGCGATGCTGTCGAGGCGGGCCACGCCGTCGGCCGTCACGCCGAGCACGTCCTTGGTGCTGGTGCCGGGCGGCAGGGCAGGGCCGAAGCGCTGGCCGTCCGGTACGGCGGCCTTCAGGGCTTGTCCGCGGGCGATCGCCGGGCCCACGGAGGCGCCCGTGGCCGTGACACCCGGGTGCTGGACCTCGGTGATGTTGAAGAAGTCGCCGTTCACCCCGGCCACGGCACCCGCGGCGGTCGCCATCCGGGACACCGTCTGCCGTGCGGCAACCGCGCCCGGGTACAGCAGGCCGACACCCACCCGGCGATCGCGCAGGTCGACGCTCAGCACATGGGCGTGCGCCACACCCTGCGCGCCCGTCACATCGAACTCGATGTACGCGACGCCCGGCGCGAGGTCGGCGGCCCGGGGCGCGGCGGTGACCGGCGCCGCGCCCACGAGGGCCGCGCCGGTGAGCACACTCCACGCCGAGAGAACCGTCAGTACCGCCCTGAACCGTCCGCCACGACGTGTCACGGTGCCCCCTGATGTCTCGTCAACCGTCCCAGGACCCAGGGGAAGTGCACCAGACGACTACCGGCCGGGCGGCGGCTCCGGGCCGACGACGCGGGAACGGATCAGGAAACGCACTCCTTCGGGTGCCTCCAGGGAGAAGCCGCTGCCCCGGCCGGGGACGACGTCGACGATGAGCCGGGTGTGGCTCCACACCTCGTACTGACCGCGGGACATCCAGAAGCCCACCGCCTCGTCGACGCCGTCGACCTCCAGTTCCGCGAGGAGGACGTCCGAGTCGCCCGTACGGAACTCGCCGTCGGGGTAGCACATGGGGGCGCTGCCGTCGCAGCAGCCGCCCGACTGGTGGAACATCAGCGGGCCGTGGGCCACCCGCAGCCGCCGGAGCAGGTCGGCGGCCGCGGGGGTCAGCTCTACACGCGGGACCACATCCATGGCCGCAGTCAACGCCCCGTCAGGTTGCGAGGACGTTGCGCGCGGCCCCGTCACTCCTCCTCGACAGGATGGGAAGTTGGCCGGATCCGAGCGGTGCCGGATTTGCGGGATTCCCGATGGGTGACACGTGTGCACCGGTCGCGTCCGACCTGTCACAGCAATACATCGATTTCGTTGGTCACTTGACTACCGGGCGTCACACGCGATTGGCTCCGCCCAGCGAAAGTCAGCCAGTCACCGCACGTCAGCGCGGTGATCGCGGCGTTTTCGCCCCCCGACGTCCCGCCTTGGCCGCACAGCGAGGTGCCGCACCCTCATGAACCCAGCCCCCGCCGCCCGCCGTTCCTCCCTCCTGTTCCGCGCCGCGGCCCTCGCCGCCGCCGTCTGTCTCACCGTCGCCGGATGCTCCGTCCTCACGGGCGCCGACTCCGACGAGGGTGACGGGGCGTCGGGCGGGTCGGGCGGAAGCGGGATGAAGGTCGCCCTCATCACCCACGGGGCGGAGGGGGACGCCTTCTGGGACCGGGTGCGCAAGGGAGCGGAGGCCGCGGCGGCCAAGGACGGCATCGACCTGACCTTCGTCAGCGACCCCGACGCCGCGGGCCAGGCGAAGCTGGTGCGGAACGCGATAGCCGACAAGGTCGACGGCATCGCGGTGACCCTCGCCAAACCCGGGGCCATGCGCGGCGCGGTCGCCGAGGCCCGCGCGGCCGGCATCCCCGTCGTCGCCCTCAACTCCGGTATCGACGCCTGGCGGTCACAGGGCCTGCTGGGCTTCTACGGCCAGGACGAGTCCGTCGCCGGACGGGCGCTCGGCAAGGAACTGGACGCCCGTGGCGCCCGGCACGCCGTCTGCGTCATCCACGAACGCGGCAACGTCGCCCTGGAGGCCCGCTGCGCCGGCGTCCGCAAGACCTTCGGCGGACAGACCGAGAACCTCTACGTCGACGGCGCCGACATGGACCAGGTGACCGGCGTGATCGCCGCGAGGCTCCGCCAGGACCGCTCGATCGACGAGGTCGTGACCCTCGGGGCGCAGTACGCGCTCGCCGCCGTCGAGTCCGTCAAGGACGCCGGGGGCCGGGCCGACGTCGCCACCTTCGACCTCAACGCGGACCTGGTGAAGGCCGTCAGGAGCGGTGCCGTGCAGTTCGCCGTGGACCAGCAGCCCTACCTCCAGGGCTACCTCGCGGTCGACGGGCTCTGGCTCTACCGCACCAACGGCAACATCAGCGGCGGCGGTGTGGAGCCGGTGCTCACCGGCCCCGCCTTCGTGACCAGGAAGAACATCGCCGGGATCGAGAAATTCGCCGCGAACGGCACCCGCTGACGCGATGCCGACGCCCCGCCCGGACACGATACGAACGGCACGCCCGCACACCGGGCGCACAGCCCTCACGCGGCCGCCGCGAACACCAAACGGAACCCTCCGTTCGGACACGGGTTCACCACGGATCCCAACCATCCGGAACGGTCCGGTAACGGCGGCACCAAGCTTTCGACCTCCCCGGACGCACGCGTTCACTTGTGCGGATAACATCCTGCGCATCCCCTGTGCACCGTGCTGACGGGTGACCACCCACCACCCTCGGCCGCCGAAGGCCCGCCCCCGAACCCCTTCCGCTCCCCGCAACCGCCCAAGGACGACGATGCCCTCAAGGACCGGCGCCCGGCGCCGTCTCGGCTCCATACGTCTCTCGCTGATCCTGCTGGCTCTCATACCCAGCGTCACGCTCACCGCGAGCTGGGCCATGACGACGACGCAGATGTTCTCCGAGGGGCTGCGGCTGCGGGCACAGACGGGGCTGAGCAAGTCCACCGGCGCCATGGGCACCGAGGCCACCCTGGCCCTCCAGCGGGAGCGGGTCCTCTCCGCCGCCTACATGGCCGCCCCCGGCAGCTCCAGGGCGGCCCTGGAGGAACAGCGCGGGAAGACGGACGCGGCGGTCACCCGGCTCGCCGCGAAGGCGGACGCCATCGAGGACGCCCCCGACCGCGTCGGCGAGCGGCTGTACTCGGTGATGGCCGGCTCCGGCAGCCTGGAGTACTACCGGGGCCAGGTGGACAACCCCACCGACATCACCCCCGAGCAGATCCTGGACCAGTACACCGAGATCATCGACGGCCAGATCCACGCCTTCCAGGAGCTGTCCCAGGTCGACGACGGCGACCTCACCTCCCAGGCCGGCCCGCTCGTCACCCTCGAACAGGCCGCGGAGCTGGTCTCCCAGGAGGACGCCCTCCTCACCCTGAACTGGCCCGCCGGGGAACTCGACGACGCCTCCCGTGAGCGTTTCGCGCAGGTGGTCAACGCCCGGCGCTGGCTGGTCGACAACCAGCTCGTGCCCTCCCTCGAAGGGGAGGTGAAGAGCGAGGTCGAGCGCATCGTCCAGGACAAGGACTGGCAGAACCTCCTGGCGGTGGAGGACCAGATCCTCTCCGCCCACGCCACCGGCAAGAACCACAGGACCGCGCTGCCCGACTCCCAGGACCGCTGGGACACCACCATGAACAGCCTCTCCCTCCAGTACGAGAAGCTGATCCGGGAGCAGACCAGCGCCCTGCTGGACCGCAGTGGCGAGGAGGCCCGTGGACTGCTCATCAAGGCCGGCTCGCTCAGCGCCGCCGGGCTCGCCGCGCTGCTGCTGTGCGTCGTGATGTCGTGGCGCATCACCCGTTCCCTGTCGCTGCGGCTGCGCGGCCTGAGGACCGCCACGCTCAGCCTCGCCCAGGAGCGGCTGCCCGACGTCGTCGCCCGCCTGGAGCGCGGCGAGAAGGTCGACGTCGACACGGCGGCGGCCCCGCTGGACTACGGCACCGACGAGCTCGGCCAGGTCGCCAAGGCGTTCAACGCCGCCCAGCGCACCGCCGTGCACACCGCCGTCGAACTCGCCGACACCCGGCGCGGCTTCCAGCGCGTCATCCTCGGCATCGCCCGGCAGAGCCAGAACCTGGTCAACCTCCAGCTCACCAAGCTCGACAAGCTGGAGCGCCAGCACCAGGACCCGGAGATCCTCAAGGGCCTGTACGAGCTGGACTCCACCGCGAGCCAGCTGCGCCGATACGAGGAGAACCTCGTCATCATCAGCGGTGAGCGGCCCGGCCGTACCTGGACCGAGCCCGTCGCGCTGATCGACATCCTGCGCAGCGCCGTCGGCGAGGTCGCCCAGTACCAGCGCGTCGAGGTGCACACCGAGGACGACGTGTGGATCGCCCCGCCGGCCGTGGCCGACGTGATCCACCTCCTCGCCGAGCTGATCGACAACGCCACCTCGTACTCGCCGGCCCCCAGCCCCGTGAGCGTGCGCGCCGCGATCGTGGCGAAGGGCCTCGTCCTGGAGGTCGAGGACCGCGGGCTCGGCATGTCCGAGGAGGACTACGAGGCGTTCAACGCCCAGCTGGCGGTGCCCCCGCAGTTCGACGTGGTGGCCCTCGCCGACGACCTCCGGCTCGGCATGTTCGTCATCGCCCGGCTCGCCACCCGGCACGGCATCGCCGTCACCCTGCGGGCCTCGCCGTACGGGGGCACCACCGCGATCGTGCTGATCCCGCACGACATCGTCGTCCACGAGGCCCCCGAACCCGAGAGGGACGGCACCGACGAGGACGAGCCGCCCGTGCGGTCCTCCCTCGTGGCCCGGCGGGTCGCCGCCGCCGAGCCCGAACCCGTACGGACCGAGCCCGAGCCAGAGCCGGAGGACCGTCCCGCCGCGCCCACCCGGACCCCCGGGGCCCCGGCCGCGAACGGCACCAGGAGCGCGGCCCGCGAGTCCTCGGCCCGGACGAACGGCGGCCGGATCCCGCTGCCCCGGCGGGTGCCGCAGACCAGCCTGGCGGCCGAGCTGAAGGAGGAGACGGCGCCCTGCCCCGACGGCGACGGCGACGACTTCACGGCCGAGCGAGCCGCCTCCTCGCTCGCCGGTTTCCAGCGCGGAACACTTCAGGCACGTGACGACGAGGCGGAACCCGAGTACGTACTGGGGGAGGATTCCGCTTCCGTCGACCCGGGAGACCGGATCCCCGCCTCCGGCACCTGACGTCCCCATCGACTCCCCCGTCGCAGCCCGCTCATGAAGGACACACAGATGACACGCCCCATCCCCGCCACCCACAGCCAGCTCGACCAGCTGCTCACCGGACTGGTGGACCGGGTCGCCGAGGTCGACCACGCCGTCGTGCTCTCCGAGGACGGGCTGGTCGTCAGCAAGTCCACCGCGTTCCTGCGCGACGACGCCGAGCGGCTGGCGGCGACCGCTTCCGGGCTGATGAGCCTCAGCAAGGGCGTCAGCATGGACTTCCGCGGCGGTCCCGTGCGTCAGCTGCTCATAGAGATGGGCAACGCCTTCCTCATCCTCACCAACGCCGGGCCCGGCGCCAACCTCGCCGTCCTCACCCGGCAGGGCGCGGACGTCGGAGTGGTGGCGTATCAGATGAACATGCTGGTGAAGAAGATCGGCGAGCACCTCAGCGCGGCCCCGCGCGCGGGCGTGGTCGTCGCGGACAGCGGCGAGTGAGGTGAACGGAGGCGACGCGGCGGGCCGGCTGGTCCGCCCGTTCACCCTGACCGGCGGCCGGACCAGACCGAGTCGGAGCGACTTCACCCTCCTCACCACGGTGACGGCGGTGGACCCGCAGCCCGTCGGCGCGGCCCGGCCGCAGCCCGAGCACACCCGGATTCTCAGACTCTGCGCCAAGCCGATCGTGGTGGCGGAGCTGGCCACCGGGCTCGACCTTCCGGTGAGCGTGGTGGCGATCATGCTCTGCGACCTGCTGGAGGCGGGCCGGATCACCGTACGGCAGCCGCGGCTGATCTCCCGCACTCCCGACCTGGACCTGCTGAAGAAAGTGAGGGACGGCCTTGGCCGCCTCTGACCCCACCCCACAGGGGATGCCGGCTCCCGACGCGGTGAAGATACTCATCGCCGGCGGATTCGGCGTCGGCAAGACGACCATGGTCGGGTCGGTCAGCGAGATCGTCCCGCTGCGCACCGAGGAACCCCTCACCACGGCGGGACTCGGCGTCGACGACCTCGACGGCATCCCCGACAAGCAGGCCACCACGGTCGCCCTGGACTTCGGGCGGATCAGCATCGGGGACGACCTCGTGCTGTATCTGTTCGGTACGCCCGGGCAGCAGCGGTTCTGGTTCATGTGGAACGACCTGGCGATCGGCGCGCTCGGTGCGGTGGTCCTCGTGGACGTCCGCAGACCGGAGTCGAGCTTCGCGGCGATCGACTTCTTCGAACGCCGGAAGATCCCCTTCGTCATCGGCGTCAACGGTTTCTACGGCGAGCACCCCTACGAACCGGACGAGATCCGCGAAGCGCTGGCCCTGCCCGAGCACACCCCGGTCCTCCTCTTCGACGCCCGCGAACGCGCCTCCTGCCGAGACGTGTTGATCGGCCTCCTGGACCAACTGATCGCGACGTCGGCCCGCTGAACGAGGGCGGCCACGGGACGTCTGCGGCGGTCGGCCGTCGGCGGCCGCGCGGGCTAGGGGAGGGCCCGCTGCACGTCGACGAGCATGCTCTGGGCGAGTTGGGCGGCGCCCGCGCCCGCGCCGGTGACCGCTCCCGTCGCGAGGGCGGCGAGCACCGCCCTGACGCGTGCGTGGAGCCGGCGCAGGCGGCCCGGGTCGGGCTCGTCGGCCGCGGCCTCGTCCAGCAGTTCGCCCGCGTCCGCGCGCAGGGTCACGGCGTCCGCCGGGGAGAGGCCGAGTTCGCCGATCCTGTCCAGGAGGGTTCGCACGGCAGCCTGGAGGTCGTCGAGGGCGGCCGGTCCCGCGGCGATGTGCTGGGTCTGTGTGACCTCCTGGCTCCCCCAGGCGATCTGGCTGTTGTGCACCGGCCCGTGGAACACCGGCCCGCCTGCGTCAGCCATGGAGGCCGCCCTCCGCGGAGGCGGCGGGCAGCAGCGGGCGCAGGACGTTCGCCAGCGCCCTGGTCCGGGAGGCGCGACCGCCACCGGTCGAGTCCAGTGCGGCCACGGTCACGGCGACGAAGCGCGTGATGGCCCGCCGCAGCCGGTCCAGGTCCGGCACGGGCCGGTCCAGCTCCGCCGTGAGCTCCCGCGCGGCCTGCCGCACGGGGTCGAGCGTCCGCGCACCGACCACCAGCGCACCGACGGCGTCCGCCACGGCCCGCACCTGGTCCGGGGTGACGTTCGGAGCCTGGACGACCTGATGGATCACCTGATGCTGGTGGACGCTCCCGTTGTTGACGGCGATCTGACTACCCGAGACGGCCTTCTTGAAGACGACGAAGTGGTGGTGGAGCTGGGTCGGCTCCGCCGGTGGCACGACGGGGGCCGCCGGGTAGGTCGAGGTGGGTGTGCGCTCGGTCGCCCTGGCCTGGGGTGAGGTGGGTGTGCGCTCGGTGGCCCTGGCCTGGGGTGAGGTGGGTGTGCGCTCCGCCGACTGTCGCCACGTGGTGCGGCTCCCCGTCTGGCGATACTCGAACTGACCGGCCATGTGCGCTCCCCCTTGGACGACGGCCATGTCGATCAGGTCATTCTATCCAAATCAGGCTATCCGTGCAGGGGTTGGGCAAAAATGCGCGGCGGCCCCTCAGGGTCGGGCCTTCTCGCGGACGAGGCCGGAGACGTGGTCGGTGATGGTGTCCAGGATGTTCGTCCAGGTCGTGTCGTCGCCCAGGACCAGGAAGTTGAGGGTGAGGCCGTCCGTCATGGCGGCCAGATAGCGGGCCAGGACCGGGACGGGGACGGTCAGTTCGAAGTCCATCGTGCGGCGCAGGTGGTCGATCAGTTCGGTGTACGTGTCGCAGTACATCTCGTACTGGCGCCGCGCCAGGTGCTCGAACCCGGGCTCCCGCAGGGCGTACTGGGTCAGCTCGTAGGTGAGCATGTGCTCGCCCGGGTGGGCGGACACATGGTCCCAGTACGCCTGGAAACCGGCCCGGACGGTCTCCCTGAGCGTCTCCCGAGGACGGATCGCCTCCCGCACCAGCGCCACGTAGTGGCCGGTGATGGTGGTGATGACGGACTCGATCAGCTCCTGCTTCGAGGCGAAGCAGTAGTGGAAGACGCTCAGGGACACGCCTGCCTCGGCCGCGATGGACCGGGTCGTCGTCCTGGGGACGCCGTCCCGGGTCATCGCGCGGATCGCCGCTTCGGTCAGCTGTCTGCGGCGTTCGGCCGACGGCAGGCGTGCCATGTGGTTCCCTTTCCCCCGTGCGTGCGGTCAGCCGCCGTGGACGCCGACCTCGTAGAGCGAGTAGCCCCAGTCGGTGCCCCGGTCGACCCCCTGCATTCGAACATAGCGGGCGGGGACCGCGGAGAACGTGGCCGTGTCGAGGCCGCCGTCACCCGAGGTCGTGGACCACACGGTCTTCCAGTTCGAGCCGTCGGTGGAGACGTCGATCCGGTACGACCGGCCGTAGGCGCGCTCCCAGTCGAGGGTGACCCGCTTGACGGTGTGGGTGGAGCCGAGGTCCACCTTCCACCACTGGTCGTCGTTCCAGTCGCTCGCCCAGCGGGTGCCGCCGTCACCGTCCACGGCCCGGCCGGGCTGGTAGCTGGTGAAGGGGTTCGACTCCGACGCGCTCGCCGTGGCCGTGGCGCCCTTGGCGAGGTTCACGCCCGCCTTGTGCGCCTCGGACGCGCCCCAGGTGTCGAGGTACGACTCGGCCCCCCGGAACAGGTCGTCCACGACGCCCTTGCCGCCGACGAGCCGGATGTCCTCGATCCAGTCCGGGACCATGCCGACGTGGGCGGCGCCGTCGGTGTTGAAGTCGAAGGTGCGCTGCCCGGTGGTCTGCTTGTCGATGGTCGAGCCGCCGTCGGCGCTCTTGAAGGGGTACTTCACGGGGTTCGAGGCGTTCGCGCCGCGCGGCGCGGGGTGGTCGCCGATGCCGTTGAAGTCGGTGCCGAAGCCGTACCCCACGTCGTACTTGGCCCGCAGGGCGTCCGTGCGCGCGGCCTCCTCGCTGAACTCCTCCGAGCCGTGCATGTACTGGGCGACGAAACCGCCGAGGGAGTAGACCCGCTCGGTCCAGTTCAGGTCCATCCAGCTGTGCGAGGACAGCACGCCCGGGTACGACTCGGCCTCGAAGATGTCGAGGACGCGGCCGGTGGCCTTGACGCTCATGTGGTCGATCTCGACCATCATCTTGCGCTTCATGATGCCGCGCAGGGCGTACTCACCGAGGTCGGTGAGGCCGCGCACGTTGCACTGGGCGTTGTCGTCGTACTCCGGGACCTCGGTGCCCGAGGGCAGGTCCGCCTCGGCCTTCGACGCGGCGTCGCCGATCGGGTTGTCCTTCTGCGGGCCCTTGCACTTCTCGGTCTGCCAGAACGTGCCGGTCGACAGGAACTGGCCGACGTTGATGGCGGTGCCGAGACCGTGCTCGTCGAAGCGGACGCCGCACAGCGCGTTGTCGAACTTGTGGCACAGGAACATGCTGCGCACACCCAGGTCGTACAGCTCGTCGAGGCCCTTGTCGATGTCCGACTTGCTGCACTGTGGGATGTCGAGGATCTGCTTGCAGCCGAACGGCTCGGACGTCTCGACGCCCAGCACGACCGCCAGCTTGCCCTGCGCGACGACCTCACGGGCCTGTGCGCTGTCCGTGACGATCCGGAACCAGCCCTTGCCGGTGCCGCCGTACTGGGCGTCGATGTAGGCCTGGAGGTCGTAGCTCAGCTTCGCCTGGAGCCGGATCGAGGTCATCTCGTCGCAGCTTCGGTCCTTGAACGGGTAGACCGAGCAGATCATCCCGTTGGTGACGAGGTCGTTGACGAGGACGCGCTGACCGCTGCGCCAGGCGCGCTCGACCCAGGCGTAGTAGTTGGCCTGGTGGGTCATCGAGTCGTAGGCCGGCCAGTCCTTGAACGTCGGGTAGCCGACCGGGTCGTGCTTGCCGTCGCCGCCGTGGGTGATGTAGTCGAAGATCGCGAGGGTGCCGTCGGGGTAGTGCTCGGGACAGTCCTTCAGGGCGTCGGCGATGCCGGACGTCGAGAAGACCTTGCCGCAGATCAGCCGACCGCCGAACGCCTCGTTGGAGAACAGGTGGTTGTGCGCGTCCACGAAGCCGCGCACCTCGCCCGCCGCGTTCGTGCCCTTGAACGGTTCGCCCGTGACGTTGATCTGGGAGTCGGGCGTCGGCCGCGCGGTGGGCTGCCACCAGTCGCCGGTGGCCGCCGAACTGGCCGACGGGCTGAGCAGCATGCCCATCGCGGTCAGGAACAGCGTCAGCACCATGAGGGGTCTGCGTCTGTGGTGGGCGCGTCGGGTCCAGGTCATCGGTCACGTCCTTGGTCGAGGGAAGCGCGGTCGATCGGCCAGACCCTGCGGGACGCGCGCACACCACGACGCCATGGCCCGGTTTTGTCATGGCTGGCACAAGCGATGTGACGAGAATCGCCACTGTGGTGATGCGAGTCAATAGTCCGGGACAGATGACCTGATGGTGATCGTGTGGTGGCCGGTGAGATGACGTCTCGTCAAACAGCTTGTGTCGCACGCCATTAGCAACGACCTCTGACAATTCGGGCCGGCGGAGGGCCGGCCTGGTCGGCGAGGTCGCGGCGCGGATGTGGCTCCAGCGGCACTGCGCGGAGGTGCGCCGGCGGTCGGGGCACGCGCGCGTGGAGTTCACGCTCGGCCGTCCGAGGTGGAGGCCGCCCGCAGTCGCGCGCGGGGCGGCCGCTGCCGGATCCCGCTGGTCACGTCCGCGCTGGACCCGGAGCCGCGTTAGGCGTTCGACCTGCCCGAGCCGTTCTCGGTGGCAGGCCGTGAGCGGTTCCGGATCGTGGGCAAGGGCCTGCGCTACCGGTGCCGACCACAGTCGAACCCCCGGAGGCCGTGACCGGGGTGGTTCAGGATGACGAGTCGGCCGTGGAGACCGCGGCCGTGCCGGTGGCGGCCGACGCGGCCGTGCTCGACGTGGCGGGCTCGGGGAGGCCGGCCGTCCGAAGGCCCCGGCGGCCGGCCATACGGCAGCCGAGGCAGCCCGGGTGGCCGCCGCGGACGGAGCGGTCACGGACGCCGAGAGCCCACTGGTCCCTCGGCCGCGGCCCCGGCGGCTTGCCCCAGCCCGCGAGGTGCAGGACCCAGGTGACCAGGAGCGCGGCGACCGAGACGGCGATGCCCAGAGGGATGCCCGGAGCCCAGCCGCAGACACCCATGCCGAGCGCCACGGAACCGGCCGTGCCGATCGCGGTACCCGTCCAGCCGGCCACGGTGTGGCCCTCGTCGTAGAGACTCATGTGTCTGCTCCCCTCGCGCGCCGGGGCGCGCCACGGCGCGCCGTGGCCACGCCTACGGCGCCGGACGGTAATGTCTTAGTAGCTAAGGAATCTAGCCTGTCCCGGAGGCACATTTCAATGGAGGCCGAGCGTCACCCCACCGTCCCGGACGCCATCGGGGCCATGGACCGCATGATCGCGACGATGATCGTGGGACAGCAGGAGTTCGCGCGCCGGTTCGGCCTGAGCGTCACCGACCTGGTCTGCTTCGCCTATGTCCTGGAGGCCGGGAACACCCCGGTCACCGCCGGTGACCTGGCCACTCGTGCGCATGTCACGACCGGTGCGATCACCGGCGTCCTCAACCGCCTGGAGGGCCGGGGATTCGTCGCCCGCAAGCCGGACCCGGCCGACCGGCGCCGCGTCCTGGTGGTCGCCCAGCCGACCGCCGTCGAGCAGGCGATGACCCTCTACGGCCCGTTCTACGAGCGTCTCGCGGAACTCTTCGGCGGCTACACCCCCGACGAACTCGCCGTGCTCACCGACTGGTTCACCCGCGCCGGCGACGTGGCCCGCACCTTCCTGGAGGAGTCCCGCTAGAGGAGTCCCACTGGGCGCTGCGACATCTTCCCGCCCGTCGTCCACGAGGGGGCGGGCGGGAAGGTGGCGAGCGGTCCGGTCGACGCGGCCCCTTGCGGGGGGTGGGCCTCAGCGGCGTACGAGGTCGATCCGGTACCCGCGGGTCCGGGAGCCGTCCTCGGAGGTCACCGTGACGACGGCCGACGTCCGGTCGCCCGTGCCCGTGCGGTCCACGGTGACGGTCGCGTACGGGTCGCGGGCCGTGGCCGTGACCACCGCCCGGTGCGGGTGGGCCGTGGTGACGCGGTAGGCCGTCGTGTCCGGGTCGAAGGGCGCGATCGGCTCGCCCGCCACCTCGATCGAGGCCGCGGCGGGGTCCGCGGAGCGGCCGGGGCCCTTGGCGTACACCTCGATCTCGCTCATCGTGATGTAGCCGCCCGGGCGGGCCGTCATGACCACGCGGACGGCGGTGGCCGGTCCCGCGTCCAGGGGCACGTCGATCACCGGGGTGCCCTCGGTGCCGACCGGGACTGAGTCGCTCGCGTCGGTCCAGGGCCCGTCGGAGGAGGCGCGCACCTGGACCTTGAGGCTCTCCGGGAAGGAGACGTTGCCGCCGTCGCGGTGGAAGTGGGCGACGACGCGCGTCAGGTCGTGGGTCCTCGGCAGGGTGAAGGTGAGGGTGTCGGAGGGGTTCTTGGTGCCCGATCTCCAGTTGGACCAGGCCTTCTCGGACCGGTCGCCGTTGC
Organism: Streptomyces neyagawaensis; assembly: GCF_023516595.1. Classification (GTDB taxonomy): domain Bacteria; phylum Actinomycetota; class Actinomycetes; order Streptomycetales; family Streptomycetaceae; genus Streptomyces; species Streptomyces neyagawaensis. The sequence continues at coordinate 103,831 of NZ_JAMGBG010000039.1, forward strand.
GCAGCCGCTCCGCCGAGTAGCCGCTCTCGGTGAACGTGGCGTCGACGGAGACCTCGGGGTCGGGAGCGATGTTGGTCTGCGTGGCCTCGGTGACCTGGACGCGCACGGTCGCGTCGACCTCATCGCCGCCGACGACCCGGGCGGTACCGGAGAGCGTCACGACACCGGCCTTGGCGTAGGCCCCGGCGGGGGCCTCCTCCCAGGTCACGGGGAGACGGGTGCGGCCGTCGTGCCGGCCTACGCCGATGACCGTGGCCGGGAGTTCCGGCGTACCGCCGGCATGGGTCTTGGCGCGGCCCGGCAGTGTCGAGGCGATCGTGTCGACGGTGACGAGCGCCTTCGCCCGGAGCGTGCGGCCCAGCGCGTCGGTCGCCTCGCCCTCGACGCGCACCGTGCCGGGCTTCTTCCAGCGCCGGTCCGAGGGCAGGTCCCACACCACCGGCAGGGAGCCGCGGGCACCGTCCCGGAACACCGGCGTCACCGTCTCCGGCATCGTCGGCCGCAGCCCCGGCACGGTGAACACCTCGGCCCGCTCGGTGCGCAGCACCGTCTCGTCGGTCACGGCCCAGCGCTGGTTGGCCGCCGAGGTCGGTGTGTACGTCGACACCTTGGCGCCGTCCGCGGACGACTGACCCGTGACGTCGATCAGACGGCCGGTGGCGGCGTTGACGAAGGTCCAGGTGCCGTCGCCGGTCGTCGACATGATCCACTGAGCGGCGTCGGGGACCTCGCCGGCCGCCGTGTCCTCCAGCACGGCCTGGTTGTCGCGCACGGCGAGGCGCGTGCCGGTGGCGGCGTTGACGAGGGTGTACCGCTCACGGTTGCCGGTGCCCGGCGTCAGCTGCCGCACCGACCACAACTGCCGAGCGCTGCCGGGGTCGTTCGTGCGCTGGACGACGCCGGTGCCGTCCTGCGACGCGGTCAGCGACCTGCCGCTCTGGGCGCCCTGGAGCCGGTAGACATGACCGGGCCGCACCAGGGCGGCGTCCTTCGCCACCCCGCTGACGCCCTTGACCAGGAACGTGGTCACCGACTTGGCGGGGACGTCGAGCGTCGCCGAACGGTCGGTCACCCCGGCCGGGGTGCCGTGCACGAGAGCGCCGTCGGCGCTGGTCACCACGGGCGTGACGGTGGCTCCGGGGGAGACCGTGCCGAAGCGTGAGAGGTCGAGGGTGACGGAGCGGCCGGTGGTGCCGCTGTTGACGTGGACCACGGTCGCCGCACGGCCGGACTTCTTCACCGCGGCGACGCTCGACGGGTCGTCGACCTTGACGAACCGGTCGCCGGGGCGGATGTGATGGGTGAAGTTGCGGATGGTGTGGAACTTGGAGTTGGCCCGGATCGGGCAGGTCTCCAGGGTGTCGTCGGCGGTGCAGTTGAACGGGACGTGGACGCTGCCCCAGTTCTTGCCCGCCGCGGCCTGCGGGATCGCGTCCTCGATCGGCTGCCAGAACACCCAGGCGGACGGCTCCAGTTCCCGCATGTCGTCGACCATGCGCGTGGCGATGCCGAGCCCCGGCTCCATGCCCGTGAAGTCGGTGCCCGTCCCCCAGGTGCCCTCGACCTCGCTCATCCAGAGCTTCTTGTCGGCGCCCTTGGCGATGTCGCGGGCGCTGGTGCGCATCCCGGTGCCGTAGGTGTGCACGTTCAGTTGGGGGAGGGCCGCCCGCGTGGAGGCGTCGTAGGCGTTCCAGTTCTGGGTGAAGATCGTGGGGTTGGTCTCGTCCATCGCCGAGATCTCGGCGTCGGTCCTCGCCCCGTCGAGCGCCTTGTCGAGCGCGCGGACGACCTTCTGCTGGAGCGCCGGGCCCGCGTGCGCTCCCTCCTGGCGGCCTCCGGTGGGCTGGCCGTTCGCGCCGATCTGGGTGCCCCAGTAGTTGGTGTTGGGCTCGTTGAGGGGGGCGATCGTGTCGAAGTCGATGCCGTGCGCCTTCTCCAACTCCTCCGTGACGCGCACGAGATAGGCGGCGAACTCGTCGACGCGGTCCGCGCGGATCTGGTCCGTGTTCGCGTCGAAGCCGCCGGAGACATAGCCGCTGACGGTCTGGAACCAGGGCGGGGAGTTGCTGAACGCCTCCCACTTGGTGACCTTGTCCTTGACCTGGTCCACCCACCAGCGCTGGCCGGCGTCGGCGTCCCAGTTCCAGTGGTCGGGGTTCACGGGGTCCCACCACTCCATGTCCTGCCGGGTGGTTCCCTCGGGGGCCTTCCAGAAGCCCTCCATGGTCGCGCCCGTCTTCATGTAGTCCTTGCGGACGTCCGGGGCGTTGCCGCCGCCGATGTTGTAGCGCGCGATGTTGAGGGCGAGTCCGTCGTCGTCGAACAGCATGTCCACGAGTCGTCTTCGGATGGGCTCCGGATAGCGGCCCGTCGCGTTGGCGAACCAGACGAGGCTCGTGCCCCAGCCCTCGAACTCCTGCTGCCGGTACGAGGGATCGATCCGTACCGTGACTCCGCTCCGCGCCGCCGGGGCCGGTGTGTCCGCGACCACCGGCGGCGCGGCCACCAGGCCCGCGCCCAGCACCAGGGGAAGCATGGGCGCCAAGGCCCGGACGATGCGATGCCGTTGGGACACGGCACTCCCTTCCAGAACACAGAGCTGAACAGAACCGATCAGAAGGAATCGCGCTCTGGGCATGCTTGATGACGGAAATGAACACGTCAAGACGGAGGGCGGCATTGAACGAGCCGACGGAACCGCGGCGTGGCGGGAGCTGGTGCCGGACGACAAAGGCGCCACCGGCCGCTGCGTTCTTGTGAGCACGGGCGGGGCGGAAGGTACTCGCGGTCCTACCGTCCCACCCATGAACACGAGTCGCAGCGACACCGCCGCCTTCCTCACCGGCACGCCCGCCGTGCGGGACTTCCGGCTCACCAACCAGGCGGTCCTCGGCGCCCTGATGGACGACCACTCCGTACCACTCGCCTTCCTCCGGAGCAGCGTCGGCTTCTTCGACGGCGGCCCCGTCGTCGACAAGAGCTTCCCCGTGGCCAACGGCGGTGCGAGCCGACCGGGCCTGTTCGGCGGCGAGTACAAGGCCATCCCCGACCGTCCCGGCGGGCCCCTCTACACCTGGCGCAATGACGACCGGGTCGGCGACCCCGACGACCCCGGATACCGGTCCGCCGACGGAACGCCGTTCACCGACGCCGGCAAGGAGGTCACCGACATCCAGGAACTCGCCCGCAGCCTGGCCGAGCAGCCGCTGGACTTCATTGAGCAGTACTTCCCCACCAAGCTGGTCACCGACCTCCAACTCTCCGGCTCGCCCCAGGTGGAGCGGCTGATCGTCCACCCCGACGGTCTCACCGCCGACCCGACCCTCACCGTCCTCGCCGGCGACGGACTCCTCGCGGGCCGCGTCCCCGCCGACCTCGACCCCGTCATCGCGCCCGGCTACCAGCACCTCGACGTCCTGACCGTCGCGCCCGTCCAGAACGACGGGCGGCGGCCCGAACCCGTTTCCACGAGCCTCGCGGCGTTCGCCCGCGAGCCCAACTACGCGTCGCCGGCATGGGAGGAGGGCCCGGGAGGAAGCTCCTCCCGGGCCCTTTGCCCTGTCACCGGCCGGTACGGCCCGTACGGCCGCCCGTCCGGCCCGGACGCGGGGAACCGGGCCGGAGGCGGTCTCAGACCCTGCCCGCGGCGAAGGCGGCCGCCGCGTCGGCGTTGTTCCGGTAGCTCAGGTGTGCGCCCACGTCACCGCCGCCGCTCTCGCAGATCGGGTCGCCGGCGGCGCAGAAGTCGATGGTGCGGCTCTGGTAGACGCCGGTGACGCTCTTGCCGATGGCCCGGATCGGGTTGCCGAACAACAGCACCGCCGCCACCCTCGGTTCGAGCGCGGCCGGGATGGTGGCCACGATGGGACTTCCGACGACCGCGCCGGCACTGCTGATCCCGATCGAATTGTCGACGACGTTCGCGCCCTGCGAATAGCCGACGAGAACGAAACGCTGATTCGGGCAGGAGGCGGCCTGACTCCTCACGTGGTTCACCAGATCCGCGTTGCCCTGTGCGGCCGACGTGGGGGAAAGGTCGGCGGGATAGTTCACCTTGTAGCTGGAGAGGCTTTTGCCGCTGATTTTCTGCCGCAGCGCGGAATACACCGGGTCGCCGACGATGAAGCCGAGCGTGCCCGGCTCGAACGTGCCGCGTGCTGACACGACATCGAGGTCCGTGCAGGCCGCGGCCGTCGCCGCGGGTGCCGAGAGGGTGACGAGTCCGGCCCCGCCGACGAGTGAGAGCGCGGCGAGACACAAGCGGATACGCATGGGGATCCTTTGCGGGTGGGGCGCTTTACGCGCCGTGGGAAAGGACGTCCCCGAACGTATTCGCTCTGCCAGTTCCTCTGTTATGGCCGGGAATTCAGAATTTCCCCGGCTTTTTGTGGCACGGTGAGTGCGGTCGCATACGAGCGCGGGCCGCGGGCGTCGCCGCGGTCATGGCGCGGCTGTGGCGTCCTGGTCGCCGAGCGACTCGGCGCGCAGGGCCAGGATGAGATCCAGCCGCGCGTCGGGGTCGTGCAGGGCGTCACCGAAGAGCTTCTCCAGCTGCCGCAGGCGGTAGCGGACCGTCTGCGGGTGGATGTGGAGACGGGCGGCGACCTCGGGCACGTTGCTGCCGCCGAGCAGCCACGCGAGCAGCGTCTCCGCGAGCCGTGAGCGCTGCCCCTCCGACACCGTGTCCAGCGGGGCCAGCGCTCGCGCCCGCAGGTGCCCGAGCATCGCCTCGTCGCCGTACAGCAGCAGCGTCGACAGATGGTCGGCGCAGCGCACCACGCCCTGCCGGGGCAGGATGCCGCGCCCCATCAGACCGAGGGCCCGGGTCGCGCAGTGCAGCGAACGGGCGGCCTCCGTCACGGGCACCGTCGGACCGATCGCCGCCGGCCTGCCGCGCAGCGCCAGGGTGAACGCCCGCCCCCCGAAGCGTCCGGAACCGTCCGGGTCGGGCACCAGCATGCGGGGCGGCCGGGAATCCATGTCGACCAGCGCCCCGGCCGCCGCCAGCGGACGGTCCGCCTCCCGCTGCTCCGGGGTCGCCGCGAGTGCCACCACGGCGACCTGCCGCGGCACCGACCAGCGGGCCCCGTGCGCCAGGTCCTGCACGGCCTCCGGTGACACTGGGCCCCCGCCCAGCAGCAGGTCGAGCAGCCGCTTGCGGCGCCGCTCCACCTCCTCCGCGCTGTGCGGCCGGGCTTCCGCGTAACCGGCGGCGGCCGCCTCGGCGACCTCGTGCACGGTCCGGAACGCCAGCTCGCCCAGCGCCGCCACGACCCCCGAGTCCAGGCCCAGGTTCTCCGCCGTACGGCCCATCAGCCGCCACGCGTGCAGACCGCCGACCCGCAGCGCGGACTGCAACGCCTCCAGACCGCGGCCCTCCAGCGCCTCGCCGCGCCCCAGTTCGTAGTACGTCGCGGTGATCGCCGCCCCCTGGCCGAGGGGATCGGCGATGTGGTCGACGAACAGGGTCAGCGCCTGCACGACACCCGCCCTGAGGTGCGCGCGGTGCGTCCCGTCCGCCGGCCGGGCGTACTCCGGGACCTGTCTGCGCACCTCCGCCTCCACCTCGTCGGCGACGGCCTCCAAGTGGTCGCGCAGCAGTGTGGCCAGATCGGGGGGTACGGGGGTGGCGGCGGGGCCGTGCGGCGGGGTGGGGGCAGCCACGGCCGGCCCTCCTTTCACCCGGAAGCGGCTCACTCGCGGGCCGGTGCCCGTGGGGCGAGGGACAAGTCCCGGGTTGGACGGATGTCCCCTGCGCTCCGTTCCGTGCCCCGACGGCACCGCCCTCACGCCGGCACCCCCAGCGCACCGGCGAGCATCGGCCACGACGCGGTGAACTCCCGCTTCCAGTAGGCCCAGCTGTGCCCTCCTCCCGCGTAGAAGTGGGTCGTCACCGGGACCCTGAGCCGGGCGAGCGTGTCGGTGAAGGCGTGCGCGGACGGCCACAGCGCGCTCTCCAGCGCCTCCGGCAGCCAGTCGCCGACGCCGCCGACCACCCCACTGCCGCCCGACACATACAGGGCGGTGCCCCGCAGCCCCGCCGCACGGGAGCGCGGGTTGAAGTCCCGCCAGGTCAGCGCGTTCAGGAAGGGGTTGCCCCACAGGGACAGGGGCGCCAGGTTCTCGCGGGCCACGATGGCGTCCATCAGCGTGGGCACACCGGGGGCCGTCGTGTCGAGGATGCCGCTGTAGGACGCCGCCGCGGTGAACATCCCCGGATGCCGGGCCGCGTGCGCCATCGCCCCGTAACCGCCGGTCGAGACCCCGGCGACGACACGGACACCGGAGGCCCGGTAGTCACGGGCCAGCAGCGCCGGCACCTCGACCAGCTGGAACCTCTCGTAATCGGCGCCGCTGCGCCAAGCCGTCGGGATGCCGGTGGGCCCCGCGTCCGGCATCGCCACGATCAGCTCCCGGCCCGCCGTGAACGCCTCGATGTCCGTCTCCCGGGTCCAGGACGTGTAGTCGTCGTGGGCGCCGTGCAGAAGGTACAGCACGGGGTACGTCCGGTCGGGCCTCGTACCGAACGAGGACGGCAGGATCAGCCGCACCGGCGCGCTGCGGCCGAGCGCGGCGGAGGGCAGCGAGACGTCGAGGGTGCGGGGGCCGAGGCGGGTGGCGGCCGCTCCGGAGGAGGTGGTGACGGTTCGCGGGGTGGGGGTGGGGGAGGTGACTCGGGCGGCGGCGCGGGCGGTGGTGGCGTGGCTGCCGGCCGAACGGCCCGTGGCGGCCTCGGCGGTGGCCGTGCCCGCCGCGCCGAGGAGGGCGGCCAGACCGCCGGCGGCGGACGCTCGGGTCACGGCACGGCGGGACGGTGCGGCGGAGCGGTCGGGGGCGCGGCTGGGCGCGCGGCCCGGGGCCCGGTCGGGGACGGCGGTCGCCCGGGGCGGGGCTCCGGCGGGTTGTGGGGGTGTCCCGGTGTCATGGTGGGGCATGGCGGCTCTCCTCGTTCGGGATCAGCGGGTCTCCTCGTCGAGTTCGCGCCGCAGATGGGCGGCGATCTCGTCGACGTACGGCGGGTCCAGCAGCGACAGGTGGTGGCCCGCGACGGGGACGACCTTGAGCCGCGGGCACACCTCGTCCCAGCCGAGCGCCTCGTCGTCCCGCTCGTACGCGGGGTCGCGCACGGTGTGCGGGGCGGGTTCGGTGGCCCGGTACAGCACCACCCGCCCGTCGTGGCGGCCCGGCCGGTGTGCCTCCCCGATCCGCAGGTCCAGGTAGGAGGCGCGCTGGTGCTCCAGGGCGGCCGAGGGCACGTCGGCGGACTCGCGCAGCGCCCGCAGCACGGTGTCGACGCGCTCACCGTCGTCGTCCGTCGCCGCCAACTCGTCGTACGGCAGCCGCAGCCGCACCCCGTACGTCTCGGCGACATGCCGGGCGAAGCCGGCGAAGTGGCTGCGGACCCGGTCGGCGGGTGTCTGCCCGAGCGGTTCCGGGAGGGGGCGTACGGAGTCGATGAGCGCGACCAGCCCGACGTCCCGGCCGGAGGCCGTCAGCTGCCGGGCGGCCTCCTGGGCGACGAAGCCGCCGAACGACCAACCGCCCAGCAGGCAGGGCCCGTCGGGCTGCACGGCCGTCACCGCCTCGACGTAACGGCGCGCCTTCTCGACCACCGTCCGCGCCTCCTCGATCCGCTCCAGCCCGTACACCGGCCGCACCGCGCCGAGCCGCTCGGCGAGCCCCCGGTAGACGTCGGTGGTGCCGCCGGCGGCGTGGACGAGGAACAGCGGCGGCCGGGAGCCGGTGCGGTGAAGGGCCCGGATGGGGACGCCCGCGACGACGGTCGGCCGGGTGGGGGAGGGAAGGCCGCAGCCGGCCGCCGGGGCCGCCTGACGCGGTTGCCCGGCGGCCATCGCGACGACCGACGGCACCGGTTGGGCGGGCTGCGGTGTTGGTCGGGTGGGCTGCGGCGTCGGTTGCCCGTCCGGCCGGTGAGTCGCCGGTACGGCCGGACGCGGAGCCTTCAGCGCCCCCGGTGCGGTGAAGAGCGGCCCTTCTGCGGGTGGCGGCGGAGGCGTCGGCGCCCCGATGAGGGCCGGGTGCGGCACCGCCCCGGCCTCTTCGGTCCCGGTCAGGGCCCGTTGGATGCGTACCGCCGTCTCCTCGACAGTCGCGGCGCCCAGCAGGTCCCGCAGGGGCAGTTCCCTGCCGAAGTCGCGTTGCAGGCCGGCCCGGATGCGGACGGCCATCAAGGAGTCGAGGCCGAGGTCGGCGAAGGCGGTGGCCGGTGTGACACGGGTCGGCGGGTGTCCCGTCACGACGGAGATGTGGTGGCACAGCCGAGCGACGACCGAGGCGCCCTCCGCGCCCCGCGCCTCCACAGCGCCGCCCACTTCTTCCCCGCCACCCGCCTCCTCCGTGTTGCCCACCTTGTCTGCGCCCCGCGCCTCCTCGCCGACACGTATCGCCCTCGCGCCGGGCATTTTCTCCGCACACCCGGCAGCCGTCGGTGTGGAGTCCGCCGACCCCCCGCTCGGCCCGGCCGCGCCGCTCCCGCCCCGTCCGTCAGTCCACCAGTGCCGTACATGGCGCCAGCGTGGCCCCGGGAGGTCGGTGACCCGGCCCGGTGGCAGCGGTAGGCGCAGGCCGGCTGTGTGCAGCGTGGCCAGACGGGCGAGGAAACCGGCGGAGCCGTCGGCGTCGCGGTGGAGGGAGCCCACGGCCAGGGCCCCCGGCGCGGTGTCGGTGAGGGCTCCGGTGAGGACCGGGTGCGGGGAGATCTCGACGAACGCCGTGTGGCCGTCGGCGGCGGCGGAGGCGACGGCGCGGTCGAGCCGGACCGGGCGCCGCAGGTTGGCCGCCCAGTGCGCGGCGTCGAAGCGGCAGTCGCCGCGCGGGTCGTCGAGGACGGTGGAGTGGACGGGGATCAGGGGCCGCCCGCCCCGGATGTCGGCCAAGGCGTCCGTCAACTCGGGTAGCAGCGGCTCCACTTGGGGGGAGTGCCCGGCCCCGGTCACCCGCATGGCCCGTACGGCGCGCCCCTCCCGTTCCAGGGACCGGACGAGCCGGGCCACCGCCGCGTCCTCGCCCGTGACCACCTTCTGCGTGGGCGAGGAGTGCACGGCGACATGGACGCCGGGGAAGTCCCGCTCCAGCGCGTCGAGTTCGTCGTCGGCGAGGTCGGTGACCGCCATGGCCCCGCCGTGCAGTCCGCCGAGCAGCCGGGCCCGTACGGCGACCACGCGGGCCGCGTCCGCCACGTCCAGCGCCCCCGCGCACACCGCGGCGGCCACCTCGCCCAGGGAGTGGCCGATGACGGCGACCGGTTCGACGCCGTACGCGCGCCACAGCTCCGCGAGCGCCAGCTGAAGACCGAACAACACGGGTTGGGCGACGTCCAGGCGATCGAGCGGGTCACCGGAGGCGAGGTGGTCGTGGAGGGACAGGCCGCACTCCGGGGCGAGTTGTCCGTCGAGTTTCTCCACGGCGGTCGCGAAGGCGGGCTCCTCCGCCAGCAGCCGGCGCCCCATCCCGGCCCACTGACTGCCGTACCCGGAGAACACCCACACCGGTCCACGCCCGACGAGGTCACGGTCGCCCGTCACGACCTGCGGGCGGGGCCGCCCCTGCTCCAACGTCCGCAGGCCGTCCACCAGTTCGTTCCGGTCGCGGGCGACGATCGCGGCGCGGACGGGCCCCCGGCCGGCGCGTCCGGCGAGTGTGCGGGCCACGTCCGCCAGGTGTGTGGCGTCGCCCTCGGGCGTCCCGAGCCAGTCGGCGAGCCGGGCCGCCGTGTCCCGCAGGCGCGCGGGGTCGGTGTCGGAGAGGACGTGGAGGCGGGCCGTCGGCGCGTCGGCCGGGGGCGGCAGCAGCGCGCCGGGCCGCCACTCCTCCAGCACGGCATGGGCGTTGGTGCCGCCGAACCCGAACCCCGACACCCCCGCGGTGGCCGTACCGCCGTACCGGGGCCACGGCTCGGGCTCGGTCACGACCCGCAGCCGTACGTCGTCGAGGGAACTGCCCTCGGCGAGACAGTGCAGCGACGGCGGGACGAGGTCGTGGTGCAGGGCGAGCACGGTCTTCACCAGGCCGGCGATCCCGGCGGCCGACTCCAGATGCCCGAGGTTGCCCTTGACGGAGCCCAGGAGCAGCGGCTGGTCGGGGTCACGGTCCGCGCCGAGCACCGCGGCGAGCGCGCCCGCCTCGATCGGGTCGCCGAGCGGGGTGCCGGTGCCGTGCGCCTCGACATGGTCGACGCGCGCCGGGGCGAGGCCGGCGCGCGCGTACGCGGTGGCCAGCAGGTCCCGTTGGGCGGCCGGGTTGGGCGCCAGCAGGCCGTTGGAGCGGCCGTCGGAGTTGACGGCGGTGGCGCGGATGACGGCGAGGACGCGGTCGCCGTCCCGTTCGGCGTCGGACAGCCGTTTCAGCAGCACGGCGGCGCATCCCTCGCCGCGCCCGATGCCGTCGGCCGCCGTCGAGAACGGCTTGCAGCGCCCGTCCGGCGCGAGGGCGCCCGCCCGCCGGAAGGCGACGGTGACCGCGGGGGACAGCAGCAGGTTCACCCCGGCGGCGATCGCCGTGTCGCTCTCGCCGGTGCGCAGGCTGACACACGCGTGGTGCACGGCGACCAGCGACGACGAACAGGCCGTGTCGACGGCCATGCTGGGCCCACGGGTGTCGAGGACGTACGCGAGCCGGCCCGCCGCGACGCTCAGCGCCCCGCCCGCCGGCGCCCAGGGGTCGACGGCCGCCGGGTCGGCGCCGGTCAGCTGCCCGTACTCGGGCGCGGAGATCCCGACGAAGACCCCGGTGGCGGTGCCCGCGAGGGACGCGGCCGGGACGGCGGCGTGGTCGAGGGTCTCCTGGACGACCTCCAGGAGGATCCGCTGCTGCGGGTCCATGACCGCCGCCTCGCGCGGGGTGATCCGGAAGAAGTCCGCGTCGAACCCGGCGATGTCGTCGAGGAACCCGCCGTACGGCTGGGCGTCGGCGGGCGGGAACGCGGTGAAGTCACGCCAGCGGTCCTCCGGGACCCGGCGGACCGTGTCGACGCCCTCGGTCAGCAGCCGCCAGTAGTCGCCGGGCCCGCGCACACCGCCCGGCAGCCGGCAGCCCACCCCGACGACCGCGATCGGCTCGCCCGGCGCGGCCGGCACCGGGGCTCGTACGACCGGCGGCCTTACCCCCGTCGCCGTACCGCACAGCCGGGCCACCAGGGCGTCGCCGGTCGACGCCTCCCAGACCAGGGTGACCGGCAGGTCCCGGCCCGTCGCCCGCGACAGGTCCCCGGCGAGGACGACCGCGTCCCGTGAGGACATGCCGAGGTCGGCGAGCGGCCGGTCCATCGGTACGTCCGCCGCGGCCGCACCGGTCCAGGCGGCCACCCGCTCGGCGACCAGCCGCCGCAACTCGCCCTCGTCGACGTCCCGGACGGCCCTCACGGGGAGACCTCCGCCCAGGCACCCGCCAGATACCGCTCGCGGGTGCGGGCCCGCGCCACCTTGCCGCTGGACGTTCGGGGCACGGTGCCCGGCGGCACCAGCACGACGTCGGCGAGGCGCAGCCCGTGGCGGGCGGAGACGGCGGCGCGCACCGCGCGGGTCACGGCCGGGACGTCCAGGTCGGCGAGGGTCGTGGTCCGGACGTGCTCCGCGACGACCACCACCCGCTCGCCCGCGTCGCCGGGGACACCGAGGGCGGCGAGCCGGTCGCGTCGCAGCGCCGGGTGCGCGTCCTGGGCGGTGGCCTCCACGTCCTGCGGGTAGTGGTTGCGGCCGTCGACGACGATGAGGTCCTTCAGCCGCCCGGTGACGACCAACTGCCCGTCCAGGACCGTCCCCAGATCACCGGTGCGCAGCCATGCGCCGGGACCGTCGGCGGAGTCGGCGAACAGGGCGCCGAACACCCGCCGCGTCTGCCGCTCCTGGTTCCGGTAGCCGCGCCCCACGTTGGGGCCCCGCACCCAGATCTCGCCGATCTCCCCCTCCGCCAGCGCGGTACGGGACACCGGGTCGGCGATCCGGACCCGCTGGCCCGCCGGGGTGCCGCAGCCGGCCAGCAGCACCGCCCGCGGATCGTCGGGCCGGGCGGGCAGCGCCTTGCCGGTGGCGAGGGCGTCACGGTCGAGCGCGATACCGCGCACCGGCTCGCCCGGCCGGGCCGCGCTGACGAAGACGGTCGCCTCGGCCAGCCCGTACGACGGGCAGTGCGTCCCGGCCGGGAGCCCCTGCGCGGCGAACGCGGCGTGGAAACGGTCGGCCGTACCGGGCCGCACCGGCTCGCTGCCGTTGATCAGCGCGGCCACCCCGTCCAGCCGCAGCCCCGCCTTCTGCGCCTCGGTGACGGCCGACGCGCAGTAGTCGTAGGCGAAGTTGGGGGCCGCGCTCAGCGCCCGCGGATGCGCGGCGAGCAACCGCAGCCAGCGCACGGGCTCGTGCAGGAACGCCACCGGGTCCATGAGCACCGACAGCACCCCCCGCACCACCGGCGCCGCGACACTCAGCACGAGCCCCATGTCGTGGTACAGCGGCAGCCAGCCCACACAGGTCACCGGCTGGGCGTCGGCCCCGTAGGCGGTGAGCGCCTGGCGGGCGTTGGCGACGACATTGGCATGGGTGATCTCCACACCGGCCGGGGTGCGGGTCGAGCCGGAGGTGTACTGGAGGTACGCGACCGCCGTGGGGTCCGGCGGCTCGGGCCGCCACCCGCCGGCGGCGGCGTCGGGCACCTGATCGGCGGCGACGATCCGCGGGGCCCGGTCGCCGCGGAACTCCCGTACCTCGTCCCGGAGACGGCCCGTCGTCACGACGACGGCCGGGTCCGCGTCGGCCAGCACGGCAGCGAGCCGGTCGCCGTGGCCGGGCAGACCGGGCGGGTACAGCGGTACGGCGACCAGCCCGGCGGTGAGCGCCGCGAGGAACGCGGTGACGTAGTCCGTCCCCTGCGGGCACAGCACCGCGACCCGCTCCCCGGGCGCGGCCTCCTCGGCGAGCCGGGCGGCCACCGCCCGCACCCGCAGGTCCAGCCGCCGCCAGGTCAGCGTGCGGTGGACGCCCCGTGAGTGCGGGGCCGGATGGTCGACGAACGTGAACGCCCGACGGTCGGGAGTGGTCGTGGCCCAGTGCCCCACGTACTCCGGCAGACTCCGGATCGGGGGTGCGGACGGGGGACGGCGGCTGTCCATCGGGCGTGGCTCCTCACGTCGCGGGGCGGTGCTTGCGGGGGCGGACGGGCCGGTCAGAGGGGGATGTTGCCGTGGCGCCGCTCGGGCGTCGCGGCACGTTTGCCGCCGAGGGCGCGCAGCGCGCGGCAGATGTGGGAGCGGGTGTCGCGGGGAGCGATGACGGCGTCGACGTACCCCCGCTCGGCGGCGAGGTACGGCGTGCCGTGCGTCGTCTCGTACGCGGCGACGAGGCGGGCCCGCAGCGCCTCCGGGTCGGCCGACGCGGCGAGTTCACGGCGGTGCAGGACGCCCACCGCGCCCTCGGCGCCCATGACGGCGATGCGCGCGGTGGGCCAGGCCAGGTTGATGTCGGCGCCGAGGTGCTTGGAGCCCATCACCGCGTAGCCGCCGCCGTACGCCTTGCGCACCACCACCGTGACCTTCGGGACGGTCGCCTCGGCGTACGCGTACAGCAGTTTGGCGCCCCGGCGGATGATGCCCGCCTGCTCCTGCCGGACGCCGGAGAGATAGCCGGGGACGTCGGCGAAGGTCAGCAGCGGCATGCCGAACGCGTCGCAGAACCGCACGAACCGCGCCGCCTTCTCGGAGGCGTCGATGTCGAGGACCCCGGCGGCGTGCAGCGGCTGGTTCGCGACCACCCCGACGGGGGCGCCCTCGACGAGCGCGAGGGCGCAGACGATGTTCGGCGCGAACAGCTCCTGCACCTCCAGCAGTTCACCGTCGTCGACGACCGCGCGGAGCACGTCCCGCATGTCGTAGGCCTGCCCGAGCCGGTCCGGCACCACCGTGTCCAGGACCGCCCCGTCGGGCGCGGCCCCCGGCGCGTACCGCGGAGGCCGCTCCAGGTTGTTGGCGGGCAGGTACGACAGCAGGTCCCGTACGGTGTCGAGGGCGTCCACCTCGCCGGCGGCCAGGAAGTGGGCGTTGCCGTTCACGGTGTTGCTGGTGCGGGCGCCCCCCAGTTCCTCGGCGCTGGTGCGTTCACCGGTGACGGTCTCGATGACGTCGGGCCCGGTGACGAACATGTGCGAGGCGCCGTCCACCATCACCGTGAAGTCGGTGATCGCGGGGGAGTAGGCGGCCCCGCCCGCACACGGCCCGAGGACGACCGAGATCTGCGGGATCACCCCGGACGCCCGTACGTTGCGGCGGACCAGCTCGGCGTAGAGGGCGAGCGAGGTGACGCCCTCCTGGATGCGGGCGCCGCCGCCGTCGTTGAGCCCGACGACCGGGCAGCCCGTCTTCAGGGCGAGGTCCATCAGGGCGAGGGTCTTCTCCCCGAACGCCTCGCCCATGCTGCCGCCGAACACCGTCGAGTCCTGGGCGAACACACAGACCGGGCGGCCGTCGATCGTGCCGTGCCCGGTGACCACCCCGTCACCGTGGGGGCGGTGGGCGCCGTCGCCGGTGGGCCGAGCCCGTACGAACAGGCCGGTCTCGGTGAACGAGCCCGCGTCCAGCAGCAGATCGATCCGCTCCCGGGCGCCGTACTCACCGCGTCTCCTGGGCCCGCCCGGAGCCGTCGCCAGCGCCCGGCGCTCCGCCAGCTCGCGCACACGGTCTGCGGTGCGGTCCGGGACCCGCCCGACGGTGGGGACGCCGACCGGGCCGGCGGTGGGGACGCCGACCGGGCCGGCGGTGGGTTCGGGCAGGCGGGTCGGCGTGCGTTCCGCGGGCCGCCTCGTCCGGGATGTCGTCACCTCTAGCGTCACAGCCACCTCCGAAGTGGCTTCCGAATATGGCAGCGCGACGGCGGAGGTCCGGCGTGATCGCCGTTTCGTTTGCGGGAGTTGAGTCCCCCGGGCCCGGAGTTGCTCCCCGGGTGACAACGACCGGTCCAGGAACCGGGGCGCGCAGAGTTCACCCGGCGGTGACGGCCGGGAAGGATGGGCCCCATGGATGTCGACGCACTGCGCCGGGACACCCCGGGCACCGCCCACCGGATCCACCTCAACAACGCCGGAGCCGGCCTGCTCTCCCGGCAGACCCTGACGGCCGTCACCTCCCACCTGGAACTCGAGGCCGCCATCGGCGGCTACGAGGCCGCGGCACGGGAGAGGGAACGGATCGACGCCACCTACACCCACATCGCCCGACTGCTGGGAGGGCGGCCCGAGGAGGTCGCCCTCTTCGACAACTCCACCCATGCCTGGAACGCCGCCTTCTACTCCCTGACGTTCAAGCCCGGGGACCGCATCCTCACCGGCCGCGACGAGTACGGCAGCAGCGTCCTCGCCTACCTCCAGATCGCCCGCCGCACCGGCGCGGAGATCGTCGTCGTCCCCGACGACGAGCACGGGCAGCTCGACACGGCCGCCCTCGCCGACCTCATCGACGAGCGGACCAGGCTCGTCGGCGTCACCCATGTGCCGACCAGCGGCGGCCTGATCAACCCGGCCGCCGAGATCGGCCGGATCACCCGTGCCGCCGGGGTGCCGTTCCTGCTCGACGCGACCCAGTCCGTGGGGCAGTTCCCGGTCGACGTCACCGAGATCGGCTGCGACCTGCTCACCGCCACCGGCCGCAAGTTCCTGCGCGGTCCGCGCGGCACCGGCTTCCTGTGGGTGCGGCCCGAGGCACTGGAGTACCTGGAGCCGCACGTCATCGAGATCCAGGCCGCCACCTGGGACGGCGAGCGGGGCTTCACCTGGCAGCCGGGCGCCCGGCGCTTCGAGAGCTGGGAGACCGGCTACGCCAATGTGCTGGGCCTCGAATCCGCCGTACGCCAGGCCCTCGACCTGGGCCTGGACCGGATCGGCGAACGGGCCCTCGCCCTCGGCGCGTATCTGCGCGACCGCCTCGACGCCCTGCCCGGCGTCACCACCCACGACCTCGGCGCGCACCGCTGCGCCATCGTGACCGCCAAGGTCGACGGCGTGCCCGCCGCCGAGGTCGCCGCCACCCTGGCGGGGCACGGCATCAACGTCACGTACACCGTCCCCGAGCACACCCAGTTCGACACCGAACACCGGGGTGTCCACCCGCTGGTGCGCCTCTCCCCGCACTACTACAACACCGAGGCCGAACTCGACCTGACCGTCGAGGCCATGGCCGGCATCGCCTCAGGCCGATGACAAGGGGGCCCGGGGCGGACATCCGCCCCGGGCCCCCGAGTCCGTACCGGCCGCCGTCCGGTGCCTCAGGACTCCTTGCCGCGGCCGGTCATCGCGTCGCGCAGCCGGTCGACGAAACCCATGCCCGGCGCCAGCATCTTGTTGGCCGGGGGCTTGTCCGGCGCGGACGGGTGCGGCCGGGTCGGCGCGGTCTTCTTGGCCGTCCGCACCTTGTCGCCCAGCCGGTCCAGCATCTCCGCCGGACAGGACCGGGTCATCCGGGGCAAGAGATTGCTCTCCTCGTCCCGGACATGGCTCCTGATCTCCGTCATGAGCTGGGTGATCAGCCGGTCGAACTCGGGGTCGTCGGCCTCGCACCGCTCCAGGTCCTTCATGAGGCGCTCGGCCTCGGCGTGGTCCTGCAGCTCACGGTCGGCGATCGCGTCCCCGTCGGGCACGTGCTCACGGACCGCAGGGTAGAGGTACGCCTCCTCGGCGACCGAGTGCCGGATCAGCTCGATGGTGACCTGGTCCGCGTACACCTTGCGTTTGGCGTGCCCCGAGGGCAGCTGTTCGATCTTGCCGAAGAGCTCCTCCACCTCGCGGTGGTCGGTCTTGAGTTCCTCGACGACGTTTCCGCCGTGTCCCATGACTCGCTCCTTTCCGCCTGTCCCGGCCGTCTGCCGCGGGCGGGCCCGAAGGGGGCCAGTGAACCCCTTTCGTGTCCGGTATCGACGTATTGATCCCTTGGTGGTCAGGTGGGCCGGCCTCTGTGGCCGAGGACACGTCCGCTGCGTGGCCTGCGCCATTTCCGTCGCGGCGCTCCCCGGCTACGTTCTTCGGTGCGCGCTCCCCAGTACCCCGGACGGCCCAGTGCACGCAGATCTCTCCCCCCTCATCGCCGCGACCGCCCAGTGGCTGACCCGCGCCTATCCGGCGGGCGGCGGCGCGATCGACTCCGCCCTCTGCGAGGCCCAGGCCCGGCAGGCGGTGACCGTGGCCGCCTGGCTGCGCTACCCCACGCCGATGGACGCGGGCCTCGTCGGCATGTCCGGACCCGGCGGCTCGGCCCGGCTCGACTGGATCACCGGCTACGAGACGGCCGATGACACGGCCGACGAGACGGACCCCGCGGCGGAGGACGAGCACGCCTGGCGGAGTTGGGTGGACGAGGTCGTCGCCAGCTGGGCGGCCTGCCTGCTCACCGACCCCGCCCTGGCCGGCGCCGCGGTGACCGCCCTCGCCGGCACCCACCACACCGCCGGTTCCCCCGTGGCCTTCCGCCGGCTGCTCGATCCGGACGTCCAGGACCGCCGGGCCGCCGCGCTGCTGCGCCACCCCGATCTCCTCGCCCCCGTGGCCGGACTCCACCACGCGGGTCTCCTCGACGCACTGCGGCCGGGGCAGGCCCTGCCGGCGTGAACCCCGGCCGCGAAGGGGCCCGGCCGCCCGCTACCAGCGCAGCGGAAGGCGCGCCACGAACTCGGTGAGCAGGTTCGCGAGGGTCCGGTGGTCGTTGAGCGACGGGTGCCAGTCGCAGCCGAGGAGGTCCAGGGCCGCGTCGCCGAAGAAGAAGTGGCGGACCCGGTCGTCGCCCCGCCGGTTGCGCTCCCGCACGATCCTCGTGGTCGCGTCGGCGAACGGCCGGGTGGCCGACACCACCAGGAACGTGCCGGGGCCGTAGCGCGCCCGCAGCCGGTCCAGGAACCCGTGGTAGGCGCTCTCGTAGTCGGCGACCAGCGCCTCCTGGGTGGCCCAGCGCTCACCGGGACGCAAGGGGGTGGAGAAGTCGTTGATGCCGAGCCCGATCACGACGACCTGGGGGCGCCAGCTGTCGGGCTTGCTCCACACGTCGCCGTCCACGTTCAGCAGGGCCCGCTCGTAGAACGTGCGGTAGCTGACGCCCGGGTCGCCGCCGTTGTAGTTGCGGACCATGCCGCGACCGGAGATCGCGTTGAGCTGGTGGTCCGCGTCGAGCCTGCGCGCGATCAGCGAGCCGAACGCGAGATCGGCGTTGCTGTTCCGGTTGACGCCGCCGTTGCCCGAACAGTCCCGTGTCTGCGAGACATTGCCGTAGCCGGCGGTGAACGAGTCGCCGATGAACTCGATCTGCCGGGTCCGCGCCCGGGGCGCGCCGAGGATCGCCCCGCCTGGGGCCGCCGTGAACCCGCCGAACCGTCCCACCGCCCACGGGCTCTCCGTGCGCTTGACCAGCCGCACCGTGTGCTCGGTGTCGGACAGGCCGCGCAGCCAGGACACGGTGCGGCCCGGCGTGACCAGCGTCGCGGCGGTCGTCCCGTCGATCCGGACGTCGTAGTCGTTGTTCGTGTCGTCGAGGACGATCCCGATGCCCGTGCCCCGGAACCGCGCCTCGAAGTACACGCCGGGCCAGGTGTACTGCACCATCCCGTCGGCGGCCTCCTTCACCCGGCCCACGGTGTGGAACACGGCCCGTGCGTCGGCGGCCGCCCGCGCGGGGGAGGGGAGGGCCGCGGTGACGAGCCCCGCGGCGGCGGCCGCGACCAGGGTCCTGCGGGAGAGGTGGGACGGTGGGGGCAAGGGGCGAGACACGTACATGTGACATCCCTTCGACACGCGGACGGACGGGTGCGGAGTGTGGGAGCGCTCCCAGGCCATGTGCTTTCGAAGGTGACCGCCCCCCACCACCCCGTCAACCCCTCAGGTCGACATCCGTCACGCGCCGGACCACCGCGACGGTCCGCCCATCCGGCGGAAGTCGGCCGGGCGCCGACTACGCCTGAGGCGGACGCGTCAGGCCCTTCTGGTACGCGTAACGCACCGCCTGCGCCCGGTCCTTGACGCCCGTCTTGGCGAAGAGGTTGTTGATGTGCGTCTTGACGGTGGCCGGGGAGACATGGAGGGCGCGGGCGATCTCCGTGTTGCTGAGCCCGTCGGCGATACGGGCCAGCACCTCGGCCTCACGGGCGGTCAGCCCGTCGGGGAGCGCGGCGGGCGCAGGATCCGGCGCCGGGTGGGCCAGTTGCTCCAGCAGACGCCGCTGGATCCGTGGGGACAGACCGGCGTCCCCGTCCAGTACGGCATGGACCGCCCGTACGATCTCGTCGCCGTCGGCGTCCTTGGTCAGATAGCCGCGCGCCCCGGCCCGCAGCGCCGGGAAGAGCCAGTCGTCGTCGGCGTACGTGGTGAGCACGACGACCTCGGTACCGGGGTGGTCGGCGCGGACACGACGGGTCGCCTCGACGCCGTCGCAGCGGGGCATGCGCAGATCCATCAGCACGACGTCCGGGGCGAGTTCGGCGACGAGCCGTACGGCCTCCTCGCCGTCGCCCGCCGAACCGACCACCTCGATGCCGGGCAGCAGCCCGAGGATCATCACGATGCCCTCGCGCACCACGGTCTGGTCGTCGGCGACCACCACCCGCGCCGTCCGGCCGCTCCCCGTCGTCGCGTCGTTGCTTCTGGCGTTCCCGGCCCCCTCGTTCACGCCGGCACCCGCAGCCGCACCACGAAGCCCTCCTCGTCCGGTCCCGCCTCCAGGGTGCCGCCGAGCAGTTCGGCCCGCTCCCGCATCCCGATCAGACCGTACCCGGAGCCGGCCGGGACCGGACCGCCGCCGTCGCGGCCCGGATCGCGCACGGCGCCGAAGTCCCGTACCTCCAGGGCGACATGCGCGTCCTCGTAGGCGAGCCGCAGCCGCACCCGGGCGCCGGGCGCGTGGCGGCGCACATTGGTCAGGGCCTCCTGGGCCACCCGGCGCACCGTCTGCGCGGCCTCCGCCGACAGCGCGCGGCGTTCACCGCCGACCTCCACGGCGGTCGCCTCGGTGAGGGCGGCCAGATCACGCAGGTACTCCTCCACCGGAGCCGTCTCGCCCCGCAGCGCGGACAGCGCCTGACGGGTCTCCGCCAGGCCCTCACGGGCCATGGCCCGGGCGGCGACGACCCGTTCGAGGATCCGCTCCCGCTCGGCGTCACGCTCGATCAGCAGCCGGGCCGCCTCCAGGTGGACCAACTGGGCGGAGAGGCTGTGGGCGAGGACGTCGTGCATCTCGCGGGCGATCCTGGCCCGTTCGGTGAGGGCGGCGGCCTCCGCCTGGGCCTCCAGCGCGGCCCGTTCACGGAGTCGGAGCCGCAGGGCGTTCCCGCGCGCCTCGGCGTCCAGGCGCAGGACGTGGCCGAGGAGGAAGAGCCCGGCCGCGGTCGCGGCCGTCGTGGGCCATGGGTCGTCCGCCGTCACGGCGTAGCCGGCGAGCGCACCGGCGGCCACGGGAACCGCGGCGGCCCACGGCAGCCGCCGCAGCGCCACGACGACCACACCGCACCACACGACGACCGCCAGCACGTCGAAGCCCACGGCCCGCGCCGCCACGGCGAGGCCCGCCGCCGCGAGGAGTATCAGCAGGGAGGTCCACACCCGCCGGGCGAGGGTGAGCCGGAAGAACGCCCACACACCCAGCACGCAGCCCATCACGGCGACCACGTCGAACAGCGTCCGCCAGGACAGGACCGGGTGCTCCGAGATCCCGCGCCACAGCAGCAGCCCGGTCACGAAGACCCGTCCGGTCCAGGCGCGCAGCCGCCCGTACCGCGTGGCGCCCTCCCGGGAGAGCGCCTCCCGAGAGGGCCAGCTCGTCCAGGTCGTACGACGACTCACACACGGTCCTTCCGGGCGGCGGCGGGGGAGATGACGACTCGGCCGGCATCACGGTACGTCGGCTCCAGGCCGCAGGCCCGCCACTTGAGCACCCCGCCGCGGGCCAGCAGGGTCACCGCGAGCCCGAGCAGCAGGGCGCCGCCGCCCTGCTCCACGCCGGCCGCCGCCCCGGCGCCGTACAGCCCGGCCCGCGCGGCGACCCCGCCGAGCCACACCAGTGCGGTGGCCCCGGTGCCCTTGGCCCACACCGAGCCGTCCGCGGCCCGCCACACACGCGGGGTCACCGCCCAGCCGAGGCCCGTCAGCAGCCCCACCACCACCTCCGCGCCGAGCAGCGTGGCGGCGGCGACCGGATGCCGTCCGTCGAGCAGCCCCGGTTCCCGCACCGCCAGCACGGCCAGCGCGACGGGCAGCACCCACCACCGCCGGTCCAGGTCGATCCGCTGCGCCAGGAACTGCCGTACGACCACCCACCCGACGACCGCGACGATCACCAGCGCGTTGACGGACTCGGACATGGTCGCCTCCGGGGAACGGGGAAGTCCTGTACCCGTCAAGTTAGGCGGAAGCGCAGGTCAGGGGATCGGAGGCAGGGAGGATCGTGGGTGGAGGTGTCCTCTCCACCCACGGGTGGAGACGGGGTTTCCGGCGAGGGGCGGGGCGGGTCAGGGTGGGCCCGGGGCGGGTCCGCGGCGGGTCCGCGGTGGGGCCCGGGGCGGGTCCAGGGTAGGGGGCCGGGGCGAGGTGGGCCGTGTCGACGGGGAGGGGTGGGCCGTGTCGACGGGGAGGGCGGGGGCATGGCTTGGGCGAGGGCTGTGGCCGTGTCCCGGTGTCAGCCCGCCGTGTGCTCGACGCGCAGCCGCACCTGCTCCTCCAGGCGCCGCAGGCTGGTGTCGAGGGCGTCGGCCACGGCCTGCTCGCCCGGATCGTGGCTGTTGTCGAAGAAGGACAGATGGACCGTCACCTCGCTCGCCCCGCCGTCGATACCGGCGACCTGGAGCCACCCCGTGTAGCTCGACCGCCCCCGCGTGCCCCACTCCAGCCGCATCTGCTCGCGCCGGGCGCGCAGCAGCGCGGCCATGTCCTCGTCCGTGCGGTCCTCGTGCACGGTGACGGCGGGCAGACCGGCGGCCTCCACATGCAGGGCGTCCGGCAACCAGGCGTCCAGCTGGTCGACATTGGCAGCCTGGTCGAACACGTGCTCGGGCTGTGCGGGCATCGTGCGGGAACGTTCGTACTCGGTCATGGCGGCACCACCTAGACCCGTCTCGGCGCAGCGGGATCCGCGCGTGAGCGTGCCGGGTACCCGGCCGCCCCCGGCGTGAATCA
Organism: Streptomyces neyagawaensis; assembly: GCF_023516595.1. GTDB lineage: Bacteria > Actinomycetota > Actinomycetes > Streptomycetales > Streptomycetaceae > Streptomyces > Streptomyces neyagawaensis. The sequence continues at coordinate 125,971 of NZ_JAMGBG010000039.1, forward strand.
GCCGGGCGGCGGCGATGACGGCTGCCGCGCGCGGCCGGCGCGGCGGCGGCCATGCCCGGTCGTCGGCCGGCGGAGGTGACCGCGTGGTTTCGGGTACCCGTGCGCCGGCGGCGGCCACGAAGGGCGCGTCCGCCCGAGACGGCCGGCTGCACCGGATACGGAAGAGCGGCACACAGCCGAACAGCTCATACAGCCGGATACAGCGATGTACGAGGAGGTACGCGATGCGACTGCGGGATCACGTGGTGGTGGTGACGGGGGCGTCCAGCGGGATCGGCAGGGCCACGGCCGAGGCGTTCGCCCGCAAGGGGTGCGCGGTGGTGCTGGCCGCGCGGCGCGAGGAGGCGCTGGAGGCGACGGCACAGGAGTGCGGGAAGCACCGCGGGGCCCGGACCCTGGTCGTGCCGACCGACACCACGGACGTCGGCGCGGTCGAGGAACTGGCCGCGCGTGCCGTGCGGGAGTTCGGCCGGATCGACGTCTGGGTCAACAACGCGGCCGTCAACGCCTTCGGCCGCTTCGAGGACGTACCGATCGAGGACTTCCGCAAGGTCCTCGACGTCAACGTGATGGGCTATGTGTACGGGGCGCGGGCGGCGCTGCCGGTGATGCGCGCGCAGGGCCGGGGCACGCTGATCAACATCTCGTCCGTGGCGGGCGCCGTCGCCCAGCCGTACAGCCACCCGTACAGCATGTCGAAGCACGCCGTGCAGGGCCTCGGGTCGAGTCTGCGGCAGCAACTGCGGGTGGAGGGCGTGAAAGGCATCCACGTGTGCACGGTGATGCCGGCGACCATCGACACCCCGCACTTCGAGCAGGCGGCCAACTTCACCGGGCGCAGGGTGCTCGCCATGCCGCCCGTGTACAGCCCCGAGCGGGTCGCCCACGCCGTCGTCGACCTGGTCCGGCACCCCCGGCGCGAGGTCGTCGTCGGACCTGCGGGCAAGGCCCTGGTACGGCAGGCGCGGAGGTCTCCGGCCGTCGCGGAGCGGGCGATGGCGCGGCAGACCGACAAGACCCATCTCTCCCACGACGAGGCGGCCCCGGCCACCCACGGCGCGCTGCACGTCCCGGCATCCGGAGAGGGCGCGGTGCACGGCGGCTGGGGCGGCCGGCGCCGCACCGCGCTGCGCCGCACGGCCACCGTCGCGCTCGTCGGAGCGGGGGTGGCCGCCGCCGGCCGCCGGATCGGCCGGACCGCCTGACACACGGGGGGCCGGGAGCGGCGGGTTCGCCGCTCCCGGCCCACGGCACGAGGTGCGGCCGGCACGAGGTGCGGCGACGCCCCGGTGGGTCTACGCCCCGGTGGGTCCCCACCGTCGCCGCCGCGCTCCGTTCAGCCGCCCTGCTCCGTCACGATCGCGTCGAGCGTCGCCGCCACCGCGTGGAGGTCGTCCGGCGCCGACCGGTCGGCCGCCAGGCGTTCCCTCAACTCGCCGCCGGAGATGACCCGCAGGACGTCCTGTTCGCCCGCCGCGGCCGGCTCCCGGGCGGAGAGTACCTCGGCGCGTCCCCGCGAGAGCACCAGTGTGGCGTCGTCCTCACGCTCCAACAGTTCACGCACATGGCTCGCGGTGATCATCGGCCTGCGTCCCTTCCTTCCGAGGTCCTCGACGACGCCCTACCCCGCCGCCCGGCTCGTGGCGAGGGGCCGCATCGGTACGTGGACGCGCTCCATCACGAAGCCGCTGCGCACCCGCGCCGGGATGCGGGTCAGCGGGATCCTGAGGTCCTGGGCCGACACGTCGTACTCCAACCGGGCCAGCCGTGGCCCGAGTGCCGCGAGCAGCGCGATCGTGGCGTCCTCACCGGGGCACCGGTGACCGGTGGCGCGGTCGCCGCCGCCCTGCGGGACGAGTGTGTCGCGGTCGGGCGGCCCCTTCAGGAAGCGCCTGGGGTCGAGGACGAGGGGACGGTCCCAGAGGTCGGGGTCGTGGTTCTGCCCGTACAGGTCGAGCAGGATCAGCGTGCCCGCGGGGATCCGTTCCCCCTGCCACTCCAGGTCGGCGACGGCGCGCCCGCCGATGAAGGGCGCGAACGGGTAGAAGCGGCGCAGCTCGTGGGCGAACGCCACGGCGTACGCGGGGTCGTCCTCGGCGAGGCGCTGGCGGATCTCCGGCCGGAAGTGCAGCGCGTGTCCCGCGTAGGTGACGAACCAGCACACGGCGGCCGTGGGGCGGACGACGTTGAGCAGTTCGACCGCGGCGGTGTGCGGGTCGAGTGTCCGGCCGTCGGCGTCCCGGTGCCGTGCCACCGCCTCCAGCGGCGATCCGGCCGGCGCCGGGGCGGCACCCTCCCGTACGTCCTCCACCAGGCGGGCGAGCCATGCCTCGCTGCGGCTCCGGGCGCGGCGGGCCCGCCAGTGCCGGGGCCCGGCGGTGGCGAAGCCGTCGACCATGGCGACCAGGTCGCGGGCCGTCTCCCCGGCGTCGTCGAGGGGGATGCCGGCCCACCGGCAGACACCCTGGGTGAGGACCCGGCTCGCCTCGTCGAACAGGACCACCGACGGCTGCCCGGACCACGCGTCCACGGCCTCGTCCCAGGCGGACGTGACCTCGTCCACCAGGCCGGCGACCGCCTCCCGGCCGGTGAGCAGCGACAGGAACATGTCCTTGCGGACCCGGTGGGCCGTCCCGTCCAGCGTGTGCACGGCTCCGCGGCCGAACAGGGTGCTCAGCACCGGTCCGGGGAGCGCCGTCGCGCGTTCCACATGGCGTTCGTCGTAGAAGAACCGCACGGCTTCCGGGCCGCACAGGGCGACGGCGTGCTGACCCATGACACGGACGCGCACCAGCGGTCCGGCGGTGCGGCTCCTGAGGTCGGGCAGCCAGTTGTATCCCTTGACGAGTGCCGCGAGCGAGCTGTCCCCGAGCGGGGGGCGACTTGGATTCATGCGGCGCGAGTGCCCGCTCGGCGCCGCCGGTAACGCCGCGTCGCCCTCCGGGGGACAGCCGGCCCACGTCATCCGCCCCCGGCTGTCCGCCGGTCGGCGCGGGCAGGTCGGTGCGGGCCGGTCGGCGCTCCCGGACCGGTGCCACCGTCGTGACGACGCGGGTGACGCCGGAGTTCCGGGGCACCGAACCGAACCCGAACCGCACCGGGGGATCGACGGGCGCCGGTGTCCCGAGGTCGTCCCCCGCGAAGGCCGCCGACAGCGTACGGACCGGCCGCAGATCCCTGGCGCCGTACCACTCGCGGCGCCCCGAGCCGGCGCTGCCGCGTGTCCGCACGCCCCGCAGCAGCAGCCGGGCGGGGAGGTCGGTCAGGGCGCTCCACGTCGGCCGCCGCGCAAGAGCGCCCGGTACGGCGCGCAGCAGCAGCCCCAGCGGACCGCTCCGGCCGAGGGCGAACCTCAGATCCAGCGGCCCGGCCCGGACCGTCCAGGCTTCCCGGCTGCGGCGCACGTCGACCGGCACGATCCGCACCTCGTCGAAGCGGTAGGTGCCGGCGATGAAGTCCGCCGTCCGCCGGGTCGGCGCCAGCAGCAGCCGGTGTCCGTCCGCCCGCTCGACCATCACGTCCCCGAACGGCCCGAACGGTGACACCTCCCAGAGCCCCACCACGACACGGGTCCCTGACGACGTGCCGAGGCCCGCGATCCACCCTTCGAAGACCACCCGCCCGGAGCCCCAGCCGAAGTCCAGCCGCCCGGAGCCCCAGGCGAAGTCCAGCCGCCCGGAGCCACGGCGGCGCACGGTCACCGGCTCCGCTCGCGCGTGCCGCGGCCCTCGGCGTCCTCCGTGCTGGGGCGGGGCCGGGACATCCCGAGCCGTACGTGCCTGACCCCCGGTGAGAAGTGCGCGAGGGGCTCGGCGCCCGGCGCGGGAAGCCCCGCCGCCGTCGTGAGGGTCTCCTCGACCGCGTCCACGGTGGCTTCGCACAACGGCCACGGCTCGTGCTCCACGGGCGTCTCCCAGATCCGGCCGAACCGGCTGGTGTACGCCCGCCAGCGCGAGGTCAGCCACACGTCCCGCTCGGCCGGTCTGATCGGCTCACCGGGCCGGACCACCAGACGGTACGAGGCCCCGCCGCTCCACCGGGTACCGGCGTACGACACGGCCGTCAGGTCCCGCGAGGTCCGCAGCCGGCCCAGCCGGTACGGGGCGCCGACGGCGCGGGCCGCCAGCATGAGCGGGCTGCCCACCTCCATGGAGAGGAACCACAGCCCGTCCCGCCCGTCCGGCGTCCGCACATAGGTCCGCAGATTGGTCTCCGCGAACGTAGGGAGCCCCCGTGCCGACGCGGGCAGGCCGGGGGTGCGGACGTCGGCCATGACGAACGGCGTGAGACTCACCCACGCTGTGTCCTCGTACGTGTCCACCTCAAGGCCCTCCGGCAGGAGGGCCTGTACCTGGTCGGGACGGAACGGCCAGTGCACGAATGCCTGCGTCGACCATCCGGCCCGCAGAACGGGCATCCGCACCCGTTCCTCTGCTCCATAGGCCACCACAGCGTGCGGGTCCCCGTCCGCGGCCCGTGGAAACGTTGCGGGCCGCGGACGGGAACGGGCCGCGCCTCACTGGACGATCAGTGATACCGCCATGCCGATCAGACCGATCGCGATCACCGCCGCGAGCAGGATGATCAGGACCAGAGGCAGGGCACCCCATCCCTTGCGCCGCACGGCGGGCGGGTCGGGACGGGCGACGCCGGAGGTCCCGCCCTCGGCGGGCGGCGTCTCGCCCGGGGGTACTCCGCCACCCGGTTCGAGGCCGGTGGTCCGGTTCGGCTCGGGGTCAGGGCTCGTCATGGCAGACCCTCCTCCCGCTCGCCCTGTCACTTCCCTCACCCGCCGTCCTCATCCTCGTGAGGGGCGGGGAGGACGAGGTCCGGGTTTCCCCGGTACACCCGGCCAAACAGCTGAGACGGGGGTGTCACACCGCCGCTCCTCGGTACTCCGCACGGGGACAGGAACCAGTCACCGCCAACGGGAGGCGACCATGAGCGAAGAGAACCCGGCGACCGACGCCTACCAGCCCACCGGCGGCAACGAGGAGCAGGAGGACGCCGCCCCGCTGGATCTCCAGGACGCGGTCGACGAGCGCACCTACGACGACATGCTGGACGAGGGCTACTCCCCGCCCGAGAGGCCACTGGGCGTCTCCAAGACCGGCACCACGGCCGCCGAGCAGCACGAGGGCGAGTCCCTCGACGAACGACTGCGTCAGGAGGTCCCCGATGTGACGGTCCCGCCCGGCGACGGGGTCGGCGACCTTCCCGGCGGCGAGGGCGAACCCGTCGACCCGGAGGCCGGCGCGGACCGTGCCGGTCGCCTCGTGGCACCGGACGAGGGCGCGCACCCCGACACCACGAAGGAACTCGTCGCCGAGGACGAGGGCATCGACGGCGGAGCGGCGGGCGCGGAGGAGGCCGCCGTGCACATCGTCCCCGACGACCACCTCCCGGGCCCGGCCGACTGAGGCCCACACCGGCGCCGCGTCTCACCGGCAGCCTCCCCGCGGGCTACTCGACGCGTGGGCGGCCACCCCGGCGAAGAGAGCGCGGGCCGGCTCCGACCGCCACCGGCGGGCCACAGCGGCCGCCGGCAGCAGGGCCCGCGGCCCGAACGCGGCCAGGCGCAGCGGATGCCGCGGCACATGGAGCAGAGGCCGCATCAGATCCTCGGCCAGCGCGTCGTAGCCGTCCGCGAGCGGCCGGAAGACCTTCAGCCAGCGGCGTCCGTCGGCACCGCCGAGACCTTCGGCCGTCTCCTCCACGGAGCGGTGCAGGACCCCGGCCGCGCCGGAGGCCGGCGGGTGCGCGCAGTCGATCTCCGGCAGACACCAGGTGAGGCCGTGCCTGCCGAGGTCGAGGCCACTCAGGAACGGCGAGCCCACGGCCATGGGGTGCGTGGCGGAGCAGTGGTCGTGCAGCAGCCCCGGGGTCGGTTCGCTGGTGCGGGTGCCGCCCCCGATGGTGTCGGCGGCCTCCAGGACGGTGACCTCGACACCCTCCCGGGCGAGGAACACCGCGGCGGCGAGACCGTTCGGCCCGCTGCCCACCACGACAGCCGTACTCATGAGCCTCCTGCGCTTCCTCGGCGCCGGGCGCCGTGCCGCCGGTGCGCGAAGCGGTGCGCGGGCATGGGGTGTGCCTGACCGGTGAAGGGTTCGGTCCGGACCGTTCCAGCACTCCGCGGGACGTGCGGAGGCCGTCCCGGCGCCTTGGGGCCTTTGACCCTGGAGGAACTCATCGGCACGCCGCGTGCGCGGAATTGCGCGGACCCGCCGACCCGGCCCCCAATTCATGGTCGGTGTCGGGGCGTTGCGCTTGGCATGGTGTCCATGCCGCCCCTGGCTCCCGTGGGGCAATGGCACCCGATCGGCGGATCCCCGCCGCTCATCCTCACGCCGCCCACGGACGGCATGGCGACGCAGCGGGGCGCGCCCGCGGCACGGAGTCGGCTGCCGCGCTTGGCCTGCTGGTTGGTGCCGGGGCCGCGGGTCCGTCACCGCGCTCAGGGTGTATGGGCGGGTGAACACGGCGGCTTCCCGGCCGGTGTGCGGAAGTGTTCATGAATCGTCCCGGTATGTTCCCGTATGCCCGTCATCGAGTCGGCGTACGTCCTCCTGGGGACCCCATGGAAGCTCTGTTCAACCTCGTACCCATCCTCCTGATCGTCTTCGCGGTGGGCGCGGCCGTCGCTCTGGTCCGCCGCTCCCGCCGCGTCAACGACGCCTGGACCAGAGGAATCACCGCCCAGGCGCGCTGCGTCAGGACCTACACGACGACGAGCGGCGGCGGGAACAACACGGTGCATACGACGCTGCACCACGTCTACGAGTTCACCACCCGCGACGGGCGCCTCATCCGCTTCGACGAGGAAGACGGTCCCTCGACCACCGTCGAGGGCGACATCGTCACCGTGCACTATCTGCCCGAGCGGCCGGAGCACGCCACGGCGAAGCCTCCGGCCCGGGCTAAGCTCGCCGCGACCACCTGCGGTGCCGTGCTCTTCCTCGCCGTGTTCGCCGCCTTCGCCGTCTTTCTCATGATCGCCTGGAACTCCGACGGTTCGATGCCCTGAAGCCCGGTTCCCGGCCGGCCGTCAGGCGTCGGGCGCCGCGTGGACCCGGCGGCCGTCCACGAACGTCTCCAGGACCCGGGTGGCCGCGATCTCCTCCGGCGGGCCCGCGAACGGGTCCCGGTCGAGGACGACCAGGTCGGCTGCCTTGCCGACGGTGATGCTGCCGGTGAGGGTGTCCAGGTGGTTCACATGGGCGCTGCCCGCCGTGTAGGCGGCGAGGGCGGTGCCCAGGTCGAGACGCTGCCCGGGCAGGAACTCGGGCGTGCCGTCGGGCGCGTCGGGGGAGACGCGGTTGACGGCGACATGGACGGCCTGCAACGGGTCCGGGCTGCTGACCGGCCAGTCGCTGCCCGCGGCGAGGGTCGCCCCCGCGCGCAGCAGATCCCCGAACGGGTACTGGCGGGCACCGCGTTCGGCCCCCAGGAACGGCAGGGTGAGTTCGTCCATCTGCGGTTCGTGGGCGGCCCACAGCATCTGCAGGTTCCCGGCCGCGCCCAGCGCCCGGAAACGCCGGACGTCGTCGGGGTGGACGACCTGGAGGTGCGCCAGGTGATGGCGGGTGTCCCGGTTGCCGTTGGCGGCCCGGGCGGCCTCCACCGCGTCGAGCGCCTCACGCACCGCGCGGTCGCCGAGCGCGTGGAAGTGGACCTGGAAGTCGAGCGCGTCGAGTTCCGTGACGTACTTCTTGAGTTCGCCGGGTTCCACGAAGCTGATGCCGCTGGTGCCCGACGCGCAGCCGCAGCCGGTGAGGTACGGGTCGAGCATGGCCGCCGTGTGGTTCTCGGCGATGCCGTCCTGCATGATCTTCACCGTGCCGGCGCGGAACCGGTCCCCGCTCAACTCCTCCCGCCGCGCGACGAGTTCGGGTATCTGCTCGGCACCCCGCTCCCGGTCCCACCACAGCGCGCCGACCACCCGGGCGGTGAGGAGCCCCCGGTCCAGAGCCGTCCGGTACGAGGGCGCCGGGTCCGTCATGTTGGCGTACGCGCCGACGATCGCGTCCTGCCAGGCGGTGACACCGTGGGAGTGCAGCACACTCTGGGCCCGCAGCAGCGCGGCCAGTTGCTCCTCCGCGGTGGGGGCGGGCACCAGCCGGCCCACGAGGTGGACGGCACCCTCCTGGAGCATGCCGGTCGGCCGGCCGTCGCCGTCACGTTCGATCCGGCCGTCGACGGGGTCCGGGGTACGGGCGTCGATGCCGGCCCGCTCCAGCGCCACACTGTTCACCCAGGCGCCGTGATGGTCCCGGTTGGGCAGGAACACCGGCCGGTCGGGGACGATCGCGTCGAGGGCCGCCGCCGTCGGGGCGCCGCCGGGGAACGCCTCCAGCGACCAGCCCCCGCCGGTGATCCACTCGGCGTTCGGGTGCCGGTCGGCGTACTCCGCGATCCTGCGCAGATACTCGGCGGGATCGACGGTGTCGCCGAGATGGCACAGGCCGAGTTCCAGGCCCGCGCCCTGCGGGTGCACATGGGCGTCCTGGAAGCCTGGCAGCAGCAGCTTCCCGGCGAGGTCGACGACCTCCGTGCGCGGCCCGATCAGGGCGTGCACCTCGTCGTGGCCGACGGCAATGATCCGCCCCTCGTGCACGGCCACCGCGGAGGCGCGGCTGCGGGCGGGGTCGACGGTGTGGACGGGGCCGCCGGTGAGGACCAGATCGGCGGCGGCCGGGACACGGGACTGCGACAAGGCGGGAACTCCAGGAGAGACGACGGTGTTCGGGCGAGGTGAACGAGGGGGAACAGGAGGGGGAGCAGGGAGGGGGGAGGAGAAGGTGTGTGTGGGGGGAGGGGAGGGGAGGCGCGGGGCAACGGACCCGGGATCAGACGGCCTGGCGGTCCATGGGCAGGGTGATCGCCTCGGCGTCGGTGCCGCGCCCGGTGGTGAAGTACGACGACCGGCGCACGTACTTGGCGACCGCGGCCATGGCGAGGCCGGCGAGGACGATGGCGGCCGGCAGCGAGAACATGAACCACCCGTTGTCCGGGCTGAGTTCGAAGTGGTCGCTCATCGTCACGTACGAGGACCCGAGGTAGCAGCCGAGGCCGAGCAGGACCAGCCCGGACGCGGCGGGCACCCCGACGCCGAGCAGCGCCTCACGCGGGCCCGAGCGCAGGGAGGAACGGAAGCGGACCGCGCAGGCGAGCGCGGTGAGGCCGTAGTACAGGGCGACGAGCAGACCGCTGGCGTTGACGGCGGCCAGGAGCATGTCGCTCAGCTTGGGGATCGCCACGGCGAGCAGCGCGATCACGGTGGCGACGCCGAGGACGACGGCCGTCGCGGCGGCCGGGGTGCCGTACCGGGGGTGGACACGGGTCCACACGGGACCCATGGTCCGGTCGCGGCCCATGGCGAGCAGCCCACGTGCCGTCGGGATCAGGGTGGCCTGGACGGAGGCCATCGCGGAGAACATCAACGCCAGCACGGGCAGCGTGGCCCACGGCTCGGCGGCGAGCCTGGCGCCCAGATAGGGCAGCGCCTGTGGGCCGTTGCGGATGAGTTCGGCCAGGCTCATCTCCCGCTGGAAGGCGACCGAGGCGAAGAGGAACAGACCCAGCATCGCGAACAGCGCGATGAAGCCGCCGCGCGCCGAGTCGCCCGGGTTCTTCGTCTCCTCGGTGACGCTGAACGCCGCGTCCCAGCCCCAGAAGAAGAACACCGCGAGGACCAGCCCCTGGGCGAAGGCGGTGCCGTCGGGGATCTCGAGGGGATTGAACCAGGACAGGGAGAAGTCCTGGCCGCCGGTGACCAGGGCCCAGCCGCAGAACCCCAGCAGCACCGCGTACTCGAAGACGAGCAGGGCGAACTGGAAGCGGGCCGCGGCGCGCAGCCCCGTGACGGCCAGGGCCGCGAGGGCGAGCAGGATGACCAGCCCGACCGCCGTCGTCACCCCCGTCGACGTGGGATCGAGAGCGACCCCGGCGACGCTCCGCAGCCCCGCCTTGCCCGCGAGGATCAGCACGACGGAACCCATGATCGCGCTGGTGTAGGCGCAGAAGATGATCGAGCCGACCAGGGTGACCCAGCCGGTCAGGAAGCCCGGCCACGGTCCGAGGGACTTGCCGACCCACACATAGCCGTTGCCGCAGTTGGGCTCCGAACGGTTCAACCGGGCGTAGGCGGTGGCGATGCCGAGCACGGGCAGGAACGCGAGCAGCAGGAGCGCGGGCGCTTGGAGGCCCACGATGGAGCCGATCGTGCCCATGCCGATGGCGATGCTGGTGGTGGCCGCGGTGCTGGAGGCGGCGATGGCGACACCGTCGACGACGCCGAGGGAACGCTTCAGAGCGGGTGCCGGGGCGGGGGCGCCGGAGTGGGGCGGGACGGGCCGGGGCGGGGAGGCCGGGGACGGCACGGATGACATGGCAGGCTCCTCGCGGGAGGGAGACGGAGGAAGGAAGGGCCGCGCGGGAATGCGATGGAACAACCGACCGACCTCTTGCGTCAATGCTGTTGACATAAGGGGGTCGACGGCCGTTCACTGCGGGCACACCGTGCCCGACCCCGTGGAGAGGACGACCGGCATGCCGAGCCGTGTCCCGCAGGAGCGCAGCCGCCGCCGACCCACCCGCTCCGGGGTCCTGCTCTCAGAGGACCTGATCGTCGAGACCGCTCTGCGGCTGATCGGTGAGCACGGGCCCGAGGCGCTGAGCGTCCGGCGGCTCGGTGCGGCCCTCGGCTGCGACCCCTCCGCCCTCTACCGCTACTTCCACGACACCGACGACCTGGTGCTCGCCATCGCCGACCGGCTCATCGGCGACGCGATGGACGGGTTCGAGCCCGGCGGCGACTGGGTGGCCTCCCTGCGCGAGACGGCCCTGCGGGTCCGCGCCGGATATCTCGCGCATCCCAGGGCGGCAGCCCTGGCCGCCCACCGGGTGACCCGGCGGAAGAACGAGATCCGGGCCGTGGAGACCGGCATCGGCCTGCTGATGTCCGCCGGTTTCGAGACCGCCACGGCCGTCCGGCTCTACCTGGCCTTCATCGACACCGTGCTCAGCCACGCGGCCACGGACGCGGCGTTCGCGGCGCTGCCCCGACAGCAGCGGGAGGCCGACCAGCGGGCCTGGCGCGACGTCTACCAGGATCTCGACCCCGAGGAGTTCCCGGCGCTGACCGCCGCGCGCGGCGCACTGCCCGGCATGGCCGACAGCGCCTTCGAGGACGCCGTTGACCTCCTCCTGGAGGCCCTCGCGGCCCGCGCACCCGCGAGCCGACGGAAGCGTACGGACACCGCCCGCCGGCCGGTGAGGCCCGCGGACCGACCGGAGAGCGCGGATCCCGCCGACGGGTGAGACCGCCGCACCGCGGACCGACGGCAACAGCGGGGATCCCGCCGACGGGTGAGATCGCCGCACCCGCGAGCCGACGGCGCAGCGCGGACCCCGGCTGAACCGACGGCAACAGCGGGGATCCCGCCGACGGGTGAGATCGCCGCACCCGCGAGCCGACGGCGCAGCGCGGACCCCGGCTGAACCGACGGCAACAGCGCGGACCCCGTCGGCCGGTGAGGTCCCGGCAACCCGTACCGGGCCGCCGCGCGGGCGGGTGACCCCCGGCCGGGAGCCCGCGCGCTACGCCACCGCGCCCAGCGTGTCCGCGAGGCGGCGGCGGGCGGCGCGGAGGGCGGGCAGGACCGCGAGTGCCAGGGCGCCCAGCACCGCCGCCGCGCCGAACAGCGACAGAACGGCGGGGGAGGGGCCCCGGGCGATCCCGGCCCCGAGGCCGCTGGAGCTGCCCTGCGCGTCGATCAGCCAGTGGGCGAGCGGCAGTCCCAGCGCCAGGGCGACCGCCGTCGCGGCGAGGGCGGTGCACCCGGTGGCGGTGACGGTGATACCGGTGATCTGCCGCGGCGACAGCCCGATCGCCTTCAACGCCAGCAGATCCCGTTCACTCTCGCGGACCGTGCCGCCGATGACTGTCAGCAGCTCGACGAGCCCGATGAGCGCGAGGACCCCCAGCAGGCCCACGACGACACCGCGCAGCGGCGACAGACCGTCGGCGGGGTTCGTCACCGTGTGCACGTCCAGCCGACCCGGTCCGGCCGCCGCGGTCAGTTCGGCGGCCACCCGCTGGGCATCCGCCCCGTCGCGCAGCCGTACCTGGTAGAGCGTCGGCCGCAGCCCGGGGTCGTTCTCCCGCAGGGTGTCGAGCGAGGTGGAGATGGTCCGGCCCGCGTTGTCCGGCTCGATGCTGCGGCCCACGATGTGCAGGATCTGGGGCCGGCCGGCCACGGTCAGCCGCACCCAGTCGCCGACCGCCACGTCCAGCAGGTCGAGCAGCCCCTGCCCGGCCACCGCCTCGTCGGGACCGCGGGCGGGACGGCCCTCGGCCAGCGTGAACGGGTACGGCTCCGCCTCCGTGCCGAGGCCCCGCAACGCGATCGTGGCCGTCTGGCCCGCCACCAGGGCCGCCACCTCGACACCCGGATGCGCCGCGGCCACCTCCGGGTTGCGCGCGAGGAGCGCCCGAGCCTTCGCGTCGCCGAGGCCGTCGCCGGCGCGGACGGTGAGCGCGGCCGCCAGACCCATCCGCTCCGGCTCGCTGTGGAAGCGGTCGATGGTCGTCCACGCGCTCATCGCGACCACGATCAGCGTCAGCGGCAGCGCGAGACGGGCGATGGTGGCCAGGGACCGCGCGCGGCGGGTGAACGCGCGGTGCCCGCCGAGGACCAGCGCGGGCGGCAGCCCGTGACCGAGCGCCCGCCGCGCCACCCCCGACAGTCGTCCGCCGGCGGGTACGGCGGTCCGCGGCACCGGGACCGGGGGCACGCGTCCCGCCCGCCAGGCCGCGAGCCCGGTCGTCGCCCCGATGAACAGCACCACTCCCACCGGCACCGCGACGAGGGCGGCGGTGTGCCCCGGCATGCCCTGCCACAGGCCGACCGCGTCCCCGAGCCGTCCGGGCAGCAGCGGGCCCAGCACCTGGGTGAGCGTCGCCGCGACCACGGCACCCAGCAGCGCGTACGCCAGATGCTGGAGCAGGAAGATCCGCACCACCTGGCCCGGCGTGAACCCGATCGCCTTCAGGATCGAGATGTCCCGCAGATGACCCCGGATACGGGTGCCGATCGCCCCGTGCACGGCCAGACCGGCGGCGACCAGCGCGCCCAGCCCGAACAGCCCCAGCACCAGACCGAGCAGCCGGTTGTCGCCCTCCGCCTCGGCCCGCGCCTGCTGCCAGGCGGAGACCTCGCTGACGGCACCGGCGCCGAGCAGGGTGACGGCCCGCTGGACGGCGTAGTCGGTGTCGTCGGGGTCCGTCAGGCGCAGCCCGATGACCTGGCCCTGCTCGGCGGCGGTGCGGGGCAGGGCGGCCGGCGGGGCCCAGACCAGGCCCGGCCGCTCGCCCTTGCGGTAGCGCGGCTCGGCGCTGTCGGCGACGCCCAGCACGGTCAGTTTCCCGGTGCCGCCGGGCAGGGACAGCACGTCACCGGGGCCGGCGAGCAGGGTCCGGGCGAGGCTGCTCTCCAGCACCACACCGTCGGGGCGGCCGGGATCCAGCCACCGGCCCGAGGTGAGGAGCGGCCGGCCCACCTCGGGCCGCTCGGAGGTGCCGCGCAGTTCGACGGAGGCGCGTGTGCCGCGGGAGGTGACCGTGGTGTCTGCGGTCCGGTAGGGGCCGGCCGCGGCCTCGACGCCCGCCAGCCGGGCCAGCTCGGACACCTCGGCGGAGGGGGCGGTGTGGATCCACACATGGGCGCCGCGGGACTGTGTGAAGAGACGCTGCCAGGGGTTCGTCGCGTACCCGAAGAGCGCCGTCGCCAGCAGCAGGGACGTCACGATGCCGACGGTGGCCAGCACCAGGAACAGTGCCTCGCCCCGGTGGCTGCGCAGATCCGAGTGCGCCCAGCGCAACATGGCTCGCATCCGTCAGTCCCTCAGCTCCAGCACGGCGGGCACTCCCGCGCCGGGCGACGGGGCGCCGTCCAGCTCGACGTCGTCGGCGATGCGGCCGTCGAAGAAGCTGATCACCCGGTCCGCGGCGCTCGCCAGCCGGGCGTCGTGGGTGACGAGCAGGATCGTCTGGCCGCGCTGGTGGAAACGCGACAGCAGCCGCATCACCTCACGGGTGCCCTTGCTGTCCAGGCTGCCCGCGGGCTCGTCGGCCAGCAGCAGGGGAGGGCGGTTGACCAGGGCGCGGGCCAGTGCGACGCGCTGCTGCTCGCCGCCCGACAGCTCACCCGGCATGCTGCGCTCCTTGCCGGCGAGCCCCAGCTCGGCCAGCAGCTCCGCCCGCTCGGCGCGGGCCCGCTTGGCGGGGACCCCGGCCAGCAGCGCGGGGAGTTCCACGTTGTCCGCGACCGACAGATTGGAGACCAGGTTGAAGAACTGGAAGACGATGCCGATACGGCGGCGGCGCTCCACGGCCCAGCGGGCCTCGCTGTAGGCGTCCGTGCGCTCGCCGTCCAGCCAGATGCTGCCGCTGTCCGGGCGCTGGAGTCCGCCGAGCAGATGCAGCAGCGTCGACTTGCCCGCGCCGGACGGGCCGGTGACGGCCACGAACTCGCCGCGCCGCACACACAGGTCCACCCCGCGCACGGCGTGGGCGGGCGCGCCCTCCCCGCGGTGGGTCTTGACGAGGCCCTCGGCCCGCAGCACAGCAGTGTGCGCGTCGCTCATTCCGGCTTCTCCAGTTCCTCCTGGCAGCGCTCCAGCCAGTCCAGATCGGCCTGGAGATGCAGCATCGCGCCCTCGATGAGCAGCTGGGCGATGCGGTTGTCCCGGTGGTCGGCCGTGGCGAGTTTCGACAGATTGCGCATGGTGTTCAGGTAGTGGCGCCGTTGTCGGTTGATCAGGACGATCTGGTCGGCGAGACCGGTCTGCGGGGCGAGCGCGAGCTTCATGAAGAACTCGTCCCGGACCCGCGGCTCGTCCGACGTCTCCTCGTACCAGGCGCTCAGCGCCTCCTGCCCGGCAGCGGTGAGGCGGTAGATCTTCTTGTTGGGCCTGCTCGACTGCTCGACCTCCTCGCCCTCGATCAGACCCGACTTCTCGAGGCGGCCGAGGGTGACGTAGATCTGGCCGATGTTCGGCTGAGGGTACGCGGCACCCAGGAGTTGCTCAAGGTCCTGCTTGAGCTCGTAGCCGTGGGCCGGGCCGCGCGCCAGCAAGGCCAGGAGGGGCAGGCGCACTCGAGCTGTCCTCCTCGCAGCCTCGTATTGTGTTCCAGGCCCTAGTATCGCCCATACCTAACGGGTATACATAGCCTCTGACTCCGGGCGAAGGTGCCCGGTGCCGGGTGCACAGGGAGGAACCTATGCGGTGGATACGCGCCGCCGGTAGGGGCCTGCTTGTTCTCGCGGTCGTCCTGGCCGGTTACGGCGCCTCCGGCGCGCAGGCCCAGGGCGGACTCCGGGGCCGCGGTCCGCTGACCCTGGCCACCGCGGGCGACCTCACCGGCTACCTCGGCCCCCTCCTGGAGGGCTGGAACCGCGCCCACCCCGGGGAGCGGGTCACCCTCGTCGAACTGCCGGACTCCGCGGACGAGACCCGCGCCCAGATGATCACCGATCTGCGCGGCGGCGACCGCGGCCGTTTCGACGTGCTCAACATCGACGTCACCTGGACCTCGGAGTTCGCCGCCGCCGGCTGGATCCGCCCGCTGCCGCGCAACCGCTTCCCGCTGGGCAGCTTCCTCCGGCCGGTCGTGGACACGGCGACATACGACGGACGCCTCTACGCCGTCCCCTACGTCACCAACGCCGGTCTGCTCCTCTACCGCAAGGACGTCCTCGCCGAGGAGGGCGTCCCGCCGCCCCGCACCTGGGCCGAGCTGGAGCACTACGCGCGGACCATCGCTCCCGAGCACGGCCTCGACGGCTACGCCGGCCAGTTCCTGCCCTACGAGGGCCTCACCGTCAACGCGGCCGAGGCCGTCTACTCGGCGGGCGGCACGATCCTCGGCGACGAGGGCGAACGCGTCACGGTGGGCTCGGCGGCCCGCGAGGGCATCGGGTTCCTCGCCCGCGGCGTACGCGACGGGTGGATACCCCGGGAGGCGCTGGAGTACAAGGAGGAGGAGTCCAAGCAGGCCTTCCAGGACGGCCGGCTGCTCTTCCTGCGCAACTGGCCCTACGCCTACGTCGGCGCCTCCGCCCCCGGCTCCGCGGTCGCCGGGAAGATCGGCGCCGCACCGCTGCCCGGCCCCGACGGGCCCGGCACCAGTGTGCTCGGCGGCTCCAACCTCGCCGTCAACGCGCACGCCGATCACGCCGACACCGCCGCACGCCTGATCACGTACCTCACCAGTGAGCGTGTCCAGCGGCAGGTCCTCACCCGGGGTGCGCTGCCCCCCGTGCGCGCGGACCTCTACCGGGACCCGGAACTGATCCGGGAGTTCCCCTATCTGCCGACGCTGCGCCGAAGCGTTCTCGCGGCCGCGCCGCGCCCCAAGAGCCCGCGCTACGACCAGGTCAGCATGGTCGTGCAGGCGGTCGTCCACGACGCGATGACGGGCCACTCGACGCCCGAGGCCGCGGTGCGCCGGCTCACCCGGGAGCTGGCCGACATCTCCCGCCGCGGCTGACCCTCTCCCCGTCGCACACCACCTTCCTACTTACATGTTAGGTAACGCCCGCGTATCGACCTGCCTCTGTCTGGGATGGAATATCCGTATATAAAGGCCCAGCTTCCAGATACCTGTTGTTCATTCGTTGACACCCCCGTGAAACGCCTACATAACATGCATGCATAACCGTCAGCTCGCACAGACAGGCCAACGGGGTGAGCTCCAAGCGCATCGAATCGCGTCACTGGTGGCGTGACGCAGTGATCTACCAGGTGTACGTCCGCAGCTTCCTGGACAGCACCGGCGACGGCGTCGGCGATCTCGCCGGGGTCCGGGCCGGACTGCCGTACCTCAAGAAGCTGGGCGTCGACGGCATCTGGCTGAGCCCCTTCTATCCCTCCCCGCAGCACGACCACGGCTACGACGTCGCCGACTACTGCGACGTCGACCCGCTCTTCGGCGACCTCGCCGAGTTCGACCTGCTGGTGGCCGCCGCCCGGCGGCTCGGCGTCAAGGTGCTCCTCGACATCGTGCCCAACCACTGCTCCAGCGATCACCCGTGGTTCCGCGAGGCCCTGGCCTCCGCGCCGGGCAGCGAGGCCCGCGCCCGCTTCCACTTCGCCGACGGGCGGGGAGCGGACGGAGCCGAGCCGCCCAACAACTGGCACGCCATGTTCGGCGGCCCCGCCTGGTCCCGCGTCACCGAGGCCGACGGCCGGCCCGGCCAGTGGTACCTGCACATGTTCACGCCCGAGCAGCCCGACTGGAACTGGCGTGACGCCGAGGTCGGCGCCCACTTCGACCGCGTCCTGCGCTTCTGGCTCGACCGGGGCGTCGACGGCTTCCGCATCGACGTCGCCGCCGGCCTCTTCAAACACCCCGAGCTGCCGGACTCGCCGGACCCCGAGGCCGACGCCCGCACCCGTGACTCGGTCAACCCGCTCGCCTGGAACCAGCCCGAGGTCCACGACGTGTGGCGGCACTGGCGGGCGGTGTGCGAGGAGTACACCGAGCGGGACGGCCGTGAGCGGCTCCTCGTCGGAGAGGTCTCCGTCCCCACGGCACGCGAGCACGCCCTGTACGTCCGCCCCGACGAACTCCACCAGGCGTTCTTCTTCGACCTGCTGAGCGCCTCCTGGGACGCCGACGCCTTCCGCAAGGTCATCACAGAGGCCATGCAGGACATCGCGGGAACGGGCTCGACCGTCACCTGGGTCCTCAACAACCACGACCAGGTCCGCACGGTCACCCGCTACGGAGAGCCCGTCGAGGGCAGCGGCCTCGGCGCCGCCCGCGCCCGCGCCGCCGCCCTGCTGATGCTGGCGCTCCCTGGAGCCGCGTACATCTACCAGGGCGAGGAGCTGGGCCTGCCCGAGGTCGTCGACCTGCCCGACGACGTGCTCACCGACCCGATCTTCCGCCGCACCGGCAGCCGCGCCCGGATCCGCGACGGCTGCCGGGTGCCGCTGCCGTGGTCCGGCCAGGCCTCGCCGTTCGGCTTCACCTCCGGGGTCGAGGGCGCCAAGCCCTGGCTGCCGCAGCCCGAGTACTTCGCCGAGTACGCCACCGACCGCGCGCTCGCCGACACCCGCTCCTTCTGGCACCTCTACCGCGACGGACTCCAGCTGCGCGCCGCCCTGCCCCAGCTCGGCGAGGGCGACATGCGCTGGCTGGACACCCAGCCCGGCGTCCTCGGCTTCGTCCGCGGCGACGGCCTGGTCTGCGCCGTCAACTTCGGCACCGCCCCCTCGCCCGCGCCCGTCGCCGGCACCCCCCTGCTGTCCAGCGGCCCCTGCCCGGCCGGGGTCCTCCCCGGCTCCACGGCCGCCTGGTGGATCGGCGACGACGCCGGTTCCTGAGCCCCCACACCCCTCACACCGTCCATTCCCCCGCTCCGAAGGGACATCAACGATGATGCGACGACGTACCACCCTGCTCACCGGCTGCACCGCCCTAGCCCTGGCGCTCGGCGCCACCGCCTGCGGAGGCGGCGGCCCCGTCGCCGCGGGCGGCGGCGACAAGGCGCTGAACGGCCAGACCGTCACCGTCGCCGGCGTCTGGTCCGGCAGCGAGCAGAAGAACTTCCAGAAGGTGCTGGACGCCTTCACCGAGAAGACCGGCGCCAAGACCCAGTTCGTCTCCACCGGTGACAACGTCTCCACCGTCGTCGGCAGCAAGATCGAGGGCGGCAACGCCCCCGACGTGGTGATGGTCCCGCAGGTCGGCGTGCTCCAGCAGTTCGCACAGAACGGCTGGCTCAAGCCGCTGTCCGGCACCACGCGCAAGTCCGTCGACGCCAACTACGCCACCGTCTGGAAGGACTACGGCAGCGTCGACGGCACCCTCTACGGCCTGTACTTCAAGGCCGCCCACAAGTCGACCGTCTGGTACAGCCCCGACGCCCTCGACACCGCCGGCGTCAAGCCGCCGAAGTCCTACGACGACATGCTGAAGGCCGGGCGGACCGTCTCCGACTCGGGTCTCGCCGCCTTCTCCGTCGCCGGCCAGGACGGCTGGACGCTCACCGACTGGTTCGAGAACGTCTACCTCTCCCAGGCCGGCCCCGAGAAGTACGACGCCCTCGCCGCCCACAAGCTGAAGTGGACGGACGGCAGCGTGGTCGACGCGCTCACCACGCTCGGCGAGCTGTTCGGCGACAAGCAGCTGCTCCAGGGCGGGCAGAAGGGCGCCCTCAACACCGACTTCCCCGGCTCCGTCGAGAAGGTCTTCGGCCCCGAGCCCGAGGCCGGCATGGTCTACGAGGGCGACTTCGTCGCCGGCGTCGCCAAGGACCAGTTCGGCCGGAAGATCGGCGAGGACGCGAACTTCTTCCCCTTCCCGCCGGTCGGCGGCGGGAAGGCACCCGTGGTCAGCGGCGGTGACGCGGCCGTCGTCCTCAAGGACGGCAAGAACACCAAGGCCGGCATGGCCCTGCTGGAGTACCTGGCCACGCCCGAGGCCGCCGCCGTGTGGGCGGAGGCCGGAGGCTTCCTCTCCCCGAACAAGAAGGTCGACCCCGCCGCCTACGGCGACGACGTCACCCGCACCACCGCCAAGTCCCTCATAGCCGCTGGCGACTCCGTCCGCTTCGACATGTCCGACCAGGCCCCGGCCGCCTTCGGCGGGACCAAGGGCGCCGGCGAGTGGAAGATCCTCCAGGACTTCCTGCGCGACCCGTCCGACCCGAAGGGGACCGCCGCACAGCTGGAGGCCGCCGCGGCCAAGGCGTACAAGGGCTGACCGCGATGACCGCCACTGCCACGAAGGTGGCCGTTCCCCCCGCCGCCGAGCCCGCCGTGCGTCAACGGCGCGCCCGGCGGCGGGGCCGGATCGTCGCCCTCCTCTTCGTCTTCCCCGCCCTGCTCCTGCTCGGCGCGCTCGTCGTCTACCCCGTGCTGTTCTCCGTGGGCCGCAGCCTCTTCGACGCCAGCGGCACCCGGTTCGTCGGCGGCGAGAACTACACCGAGATGTTCCGCGACCCGGCCACCCTCAAGGCGGTCCGCAACACCGCGATCTGGGTCGTCGTGGCGCCGGCCCTGCTGACCGGGCTCGGGCTGATCCTCGCGGTGCTCGTCGAGAAGGTCCGCTGGGCCACCGCCTTCAAGCTGCTCCTCTTCATGCCGATGGCCGTCTCCTTCCTCGCCGCCGGCATCATCTTCCGGCTCGCCTACGACGAGGACCCCGACAAGGGCGTCCTGAACGCGGCGGTGGTCGGCGTCCACGACGCCTTCCGGGGCTCCTCGTCGTACCCGACGGCCCGCGCCCGTGACGGACAGGGCCTCAGCGCGGGCGCCGACGGCTCCTACCGCACCAGCACCACGGTGTCACCCGGCGACACGGTCTCCCTCGGCCTGGTCGGCGTCGCGCCCAAGGACCTGCCCGAGGGCGCCCGACCGGCCCGTACGGCGGCCGCCCGTGAGGCCGCCCCCGGCGAGCTGCGCGGTGTCGTCTACCTCGACTTCACCCGCGGCGGGGGCGGAGAGCCCGGCCGGGTCGACCCCGAGGAGAGCGGACTGCCCCGGATGACCGTCCAGGCGGTGCGCGACGGGAAGACCATCGCGAGCACGACCACCGCGGCCGACGGCTCCTTCCGCTTCGCCGGCCTCGCCGACGGCACGTACACCGTCGCGCTGCCCGGCTCCAACTTCGCCCCGCCCTACGACGGCGTCTCCTGGCTCGGCCCGGCGCTCGTCACCCCCGCGATCATCGGCGCCTACCTGTGGATCTGGACCGGCTTCGCCATGGTGCTCATCGGGGCGGGCCTGTCCACACTGCCGCGGGACACGCTGGAGGCGGCGCGGATGGACGGCGCCAACGAGTGGCAGGTGTTCCGGCGGATCACCGTGCCCCTGCTGGCGCCCGTGCTGACCGTGGTCTTCGTCACCCTCGTCATCAACGTGATGAAGGTGTTCGACCTCGTCTACATCATCGCGCCCGGACCCGTGCAGGAGGACGCGACCGTGCTGGCCACCCAGATGTGGCTGGTGTCCTTCGGCGGCGGCAACAACCAGGGCCTGGGCAGCGCCCTCGGGGTCCTGCTCCTGCTGCTGGTGATCCCGGCCATGGTCTTCAACGTCCGTCGATTCCGAGGGAGTCAGCGATGAATCTCGGCGCGCTCCGGCGCGGACTGGGCAACAGCCTGGTCCAGGCCTTCCTGGTGGTCATCGGGCTGATCTGGCTCACCCCGCTGGCCGGACTGCTCCTGTCGTCCCTGCGGTCCGCCGAGGACACCGCCAGGGGCGGCTGGTGGACGACGTTCACCAGTCCCGGGCAGCTGTCCTTCGACAACTACGCGGCGCTGCTGGAGAACGCGGGCATCACCAAGGCGTTCTGGAACACCGTGCTGATCTCCGTCCCCACGACGGTGCTCGTGGTGGTGATCGCCGCGCTCGCCGGGTACGCCTTCGCCTGGCTGGACTTCCCCGGCCGTGACACGCTGTTCCTGCTGGTGGTCGCTCTGCTGGTGGTGCCGGTGCAGATCGGTCTGCTGCCGGTGGCGAAACTCTTCGGCCAGCTCGGGCTGTTCGGCACGATCCCGGGTGTCGTCCTCTTCCATGTCTCCTACGGGCTGCCGTTCGCCGTGTTCCTGCTGCGCAACTACTTCGCGGAGATCCCGAAGGAGATGCTGGAGGCGGCCCGGATGGACGGGGGAACCGAATGGCGCATCTTCACCCGGCTCGTCCTGCCGGTGGGACGGCCGGCGATCGCGAGCCTCGCCATCTTCCAGTTCCTGTGGGTGTGGAACGACATGCTGGTGGCGCTGCTGTTCGCCGACAGCGCCTCCCAGCCGCTGACGGTGGAGCTCCAGTCGCAGATCCGTCAGTTCGGCAGCAACATCGACGTGCTGGCGCCGGGCGCGTTCCTGTCGCTGATCGTGCCGGTGGTCGTGTTCTTCGCCTTCCAGCGGCACTTCGTGCAGGGGGTCATGGCCGGGTCGGTCAAATAGCGCCCCGAGGCCGCCGGCGGCGCGCCCATGGCGCCGACCGGACGGCCGGGCCTAACCACCCCGAGTGCCCCTTGTTCTTCGATGTATGCCCCTCGGTGCGGGGTCTTTTCGTGACGGCCGAGATCTCCGTAGGAGGCTTTGGCCGTGGCGCGACCATTGAGTTAACCTTCACCGGATTTTCCCATCCGGCTCATCCGTGAACTGCGGAAATGCCGAGGAGGAGCGGGCCTCGCCAGGGGCCCGGCGCGGGTTCCGAGTCCTCGGGGTGAGGGCTCTTGGGGAGCGGAACGAGGGTGCGCATGAGCGGCAAGACGATCGAGGCCACCGACCGGGCCCCGGGCGAGCAGGAACTGCGCCAGTTGCTGGCCGGACTGACCGCCGTACGGGACGGAGACTTCGGCACCCGGCTGCCGTCCGACGGCGACGGTCTGCTGGGTGACATCGCCACGGTCTTCAACGGCATGGTGGACCAGCTGTCCGTGTTCACCTCGGAGGTCACCCGCGTCGCGCGCGAGGTCGGCACCGAGGGCACGCTCGGCGGTCAGGCCGAGGTGCCGGGGGTCTCGGGCACCTGGGCGGACCTGACCGACTCGGTCAACGCCATGGCCGGCAACCTGACCACCCAGGTGCGCGACATCGCCCAGGTGGCGACGGCGGTCGCCAAGGGCGACCTGTCGCAGAAGATCGACGTTCCCGCGCGCGGCGAGATCCTCCAGCTGAAGGAGACCGTCAACACGATGGTCGACCAGCTGTCGTCGTTCGCCGACGAGGTCACCCGGGTCGCCCGGGAGGTCGGCAGCGAGGGCCGCCTCGGCGGCCAGGCCCAGGTGCCCGGTGTCGCCGGCGTCTGGCGCGACCTGACCGACTCGGTCAACTTCATGGCGGGCAACCTGACCTCGCAGGTCCGCAACGTCGCCCAGGTGACCACGGCGGTGGCCCAGGGCGACCTCTCGCAGAAGATCACCGTGGACGCGCGGGGCGAGATCCTGGAGCTGAAGAACACCATCAACACGATGGTCGACCAGCTCTCCGGCTTCGCCGACGAGGTGACCCGCGTCGCGCGCGAGGTCGGAACCGAGGGGCGCCTCGGCGGGCAGGCCGACGTCAAGGGCGTCAAGGGCACCTGGCGTGACCTCACGGACTCCGTGAACTTCATGGCGGGCAACCTCACCGCGCAGGTCCGCAACGTCGCCCAGGTCGCCACCGCGGTGGCACAGGGCGATCTGTCGCAGAAGATCACCGTGGACGCGCGCGGGGAGATCCTGGAGCTGAAGAACACCATCAACACGATGGTCGACCAGCTCTCCGCGTTCGCCGACGAGGTCACCCGCGTCGCCCGCGAGGTCGGCACCGAGGGCAACCTCGGCGGCCAGGCGATCGTCCGGGGCGTCTCGGGGACCTGGAAGGACCTCACGGACAACGTCAACGTGATGGCGTCCAACCTGACCGGCCAGGTCCGCTCCATCGCCCAGGTCGCCACCGCCGTCGCACGCGGCGACCTCTCGCAGAAGATCACGGTCGAGGCCAAGGGCGAGGTCGCCGCCCTCGCGGACGTCATCAACACGATGGTCGACACCCTCTCCGCGTTCGCCGACGAGGTCACCCGCGTCGCGCGCGAGGTCGGCACCGAGGGACGCCTCGGGGGCCAGGCGCACGTGCCGAACGTCGCCGGCACCTGGAAGGACCTCACCGACAACGTCAACTCGATGGCCAACAACCTCACCGGCCAGGTCCGCAACATCGCCCTCGTGACCACCGCCGTCGCCAACGGCGACCTGTCGAAGAAGATCGATGTCGACGCGCGCGGGGAGATCCTGGAGCTGAAGACCACCATCAACACGATGGTCGACCAGCTGTCGTCGTTCGCCGCCGAGGTCACCCGCGTCGCCCGCGAGGTCGGCAGCGAGGGCCGGCTCGGCGGGCAGGCCGAGGTCGAGGGCGTCGAGGGCACCTGGAAGCGGCTGACGGAGAACGTGAACGAACTCGCCGGGAACCTCACCCGCCAGGTCCGCGCGATCGCCGAGGTCACCAGCGCCGTCGCCGAGGGCGACCTGACCCGGTCCATCACGGTCGAGGCGTCGGGCGAGGTCGCCGACCTCAAGGACAACATCAACTCCATGGTGGAGTCCCTGCGGGAGACCACGCGGGCCAACCAGGAGCAGGACTGGCTGAAGACCAACCTCGCCCGGATCTCCGGCCTCATGCAGGGCCACCGCGAGCTGCCCGTCGTCGCCGAACTCATCATGGACGAACTCTCGCCGCTGGTCTCGGCGCAGTACGGCGCCTTCTACCTCGCCGAGGACACCGAGCGCGGCCCCGAGCTGCGGCTCGTCGGCTCGTACGGCTACCCCGACGACACCGACCGGCCCGACCGCATCCCCGTCGGGCGCTCCCTCGTCGGGCAGGCCGCGCGCAACCGCCGGCCCATCAGCGTCGAGGAACTGCCGCCGGGCTACGTCACCATCTCCTCCGGCCTCGGACAGGCCGAGCCCAGCGCCCTGGTGGTGCTGCCCATCGTGGTCGAGGACCAGGTCCTCGGCGTCATCGAACTGGGCTCCGTCACCCGCTTCACCCAGATCCACCAGGACTTCCTCGCCCAGCTGATGCCCACCATCGGCGTGAACCTCAACACCATCGTGGCCAACGCCCGCACCGACGAACTGCTGGACGAGTCCCAGCGGCTCACCGCGGAACTCCAGGCCCGCTCCGCCGAGCTGCAGGTGCAGCAGGACGAACTCCAGCGCTCCAACGCCGAACTGGAGGAGAAGGCGTCGCTGCTCGCCTCGCAGAACCGCGACATCGAGGCCAAGAACCTGGAGATCGAACAGGCCCGGCAGGAACTGGAGACCCGCGCCCAGGAACTGGCGCTCGCGTCCAAGTACAAGTCGGAGTTCCTGGCCAACATGAGCCACGAACTGCGCACCCCGCTCAACAGCCTGCTGATCCTCGCCCAGCTGCTCGCACAGAACCCCTCCCGCAACCTCACCCCCAAGCAGGTCGAGTACGCGGGCATCATCCACTCGGCCGGCTCGGACCTGCTCCAGCTGATCAACGACATCCTCGACCTGTCGAAGGTCGAGGCCGGCAAGATGGACGTCACCCCCGAACGGGTCCCGCTGCGCAAGCTGCTGGAGTACGTCGAGGCGACGTTCCGGCCGATGACGACGCAGAAGAGCCTCGACTTCACGGTGGCCACCGCCCCCGGCACACCGGCCGACCTGCTCACCGACGACTCCCGGCTGCGGCAGATCCTGCGCAACCTGCTCTCCAACGCGGTGAAGTTCACCGAACAGGGCGGGGTCGAACTGCGCATCGAGCCCGCCGCCGACCGGGAGGTGCCCCTCGGCGTCCTCCGCGGCGGCCCCGTCGTGGCCTTCCGGGTGAAGGACACCGGCATCGGCATCCCCCAGCAGCAACTGGAGGCGATCTTCGGCGCGTTCCAGCAGGCCGACGGCACCACCAGCCGCAAGTACGGCGGCACCGGTCTCGGCCTGTCGATCACCCGGGAGATCGCCCATCTGCTGGGCGGCGCCGTCACGGTCGACAGCACACCCGGTCAGGGCAGCACCTTCACGCTCTACCTCCCCGTGGCGCGCGACGACTTCGAGGACGTGCTCGCGGGCGGCGCCCGGCCCGTGGAGCAGTCGGACACCGCCGAACTCCCGCCGGCCACCCGCCCGGACACCACTCCCACCGTGACGGCGGAACGGCGCAGGCGGCGCCTCCTCGTCGTCGAGGAACGGCCGCGCGGGCTGCTGACCCTCGTCGCCGAACGCGCCGTCGCGGACATCGCGCCCGACCCCGACGACCCGCTCGGCGCCATCGACATCATCACGGCGGTGGGAGCGCAGGAAGCGGCGAGCACCCTGGCCGCCGACCCCTGCCACTGCGTCGTCCTGGAACTCGGCATGCCCGACGGCGAGGGCGCCCGGCTGCTGGAGGCCATGGAGGGCGACTCGGCGCTCGCCAGCGTGCCCGTCCTCGTGCACACCGGACACCGTGTGGACCTCGCGCAGGAGCAGACGCTGCGCTCCCGCGCGGAGAGCCGCCCGCTGGACTTCCTGTCCAGCCTCGACGAACTGCGCGAACGGATCACCCTGCACCTGTCCGCCGAGGAGCCGGGCGACGTGCTCTCCCTGGTCCGGGGCGACGACCTCCAGCGCCCGGCCGCCGAGGTCGTCGACGACGCCTTCCTCGGCCGTACCGTGCTCGTGGTCGACGACGACGCGCGCAACCTCTTCGCCCTCAGCGGGGTCCTCGAACTGCACGGCTTCCAGGTCCTGCACGCCGACAACGGCCGCACGGGCATCGAGATGCTGCTCGCCCACCCCGAGATCTCGCTCGTCCTGATGGACGTGATGATGCCGGAGATGGACGGGTACACCGCGACCGCGGAGATCCGCGCGATGGACCGGTACGCCGAACTGCCCATCATCGCCGTCACCGCCAAGGCCATGCCCGGCGACCAGGAGAAGAGTCTCGCGTCGGGCGCCAACGACTACGTCACCAAGCCCGTCGACACCAACGACCTCATCGGCCGCGTCCGACGCTGGCTGTCCACGTGACGGGCAACCGCCCCGCCGCGCGCACCAGCCGACCGCCTGGCGTCCCCGGACGCCCGAGCCCAGGAACAGGCCAACCGTGAGCAACCTCCAGCAGCCCACAGACCCGCCGGACCTCGGCGCCCCGACGAGCGAGCCGTCAGCCGACGACCGGGCGGCGGGCACCGATCTGCTCGCCGTCGGCCGGACCGCCGGGACGACCGTCGCCCGGACCCCCGCCGACCCGGCCCCGGACGGTGACGCGGTGGCCGTCACCGGCCCGGGCGAAGGCGAAGAGGACGGCACAGGACAGTCCTCCCCGGTCGGACGGCTCGCCGCGACCGTCGAGCGCCTGCGCCGCGAGGTGCAGGCCGCCCAGGCTGAAGCCGACGGCCGCGCCCTGGTCGAGCTGGCCAAGGGCATCCTCGTCGAACGCCTGCACTGCGGGCCGGCCCAGGCGGCACGGCAGCTCGCCGAACTGACCGAACAGGCGGGCGTGACCCCCCTGGAGTTCGCCGTCGAGGTCATCAACCAGGCCTCGCGCGACCGGCTCTCGGAGATGACGACCGCGTTCCTCGCGACCACGGCGCACCGCGACGACACCACCGAGGCGGGGCGCGACTCCTTCGCCGTACGGCTGCGGACCGCCGAGAGCGGGGCGCTGGCCGCGGACGACGCGCAGGCCGTGGCCGACTCCCTGCTCGAACACGCCCTGACACCGCTCGGCGCGGAGGCCGTCGCCATCTGGGCGCTGGACGCCGACGGCTCCCTCACCCTGGCGGGCAGCGCCGGGTTCTCGGCGGCGGAGGCCGGCCGCTGGCGGTATGTGCCGCCGGGCGTGGCGACCGTGGCACGCCGCGGGCTCGGCGAGCGGACGGGCCAGTGGATCGGCTGTCTGTCGGAGACCGGGCTGCCGTCCATCGGCCGGCACCACCACCCCGACGGAGGCCGCGTAGCCCTCCCCGCGGGCACCGGCGGCCGTATCCACGGTGTGCTGGAGATCGTCTGGCCCACACCGCTGGAGCCCCAGCCCCCGCAGATCGTCCGCCAGGTGGAGGCGCTGGCCGAGCTGTGCGCACACACGCTGGAGACATACGTCCCGCGCCGGCCCGACGGCGACACCCGGCCCGGCGTCCTGCCGGCCGTCGCCGAACTGATGGACCTGGCCGACGGCCTCCACGACCCCGCGCTGGTGCTCGTCCCGCACCTGGACGCCGACGGGGAACTGGTCGACTTCCGCATCCACCACGTCAACCGGCGCTTCCTCGACCCTGCCGGCCGGCCCCGCGGCGTCGTCAACGGGGCCCTGCTGCTGGAGGCCTACCCGATGGCCGCCGGGGACAGCGAACTCTTCGGCCAGGTCGAACGGGTCTACGCCACGGGCGAGCCGTTCCGCGCCCACCGCATGCGGCTCACCGCGCTCGTGGACGACGTGCCGCTGGCCGCGGTCGCCGACGTCAACATCAGCCGCCACGGGGGCTGCGTCCTGCTCATCTGGCGGATAGAGGACGAGACGGCCCGTCTGGCGAGTCTGCTCCAGCACGCCCAGCGCCTCGGCCGCATCGGCGGCTTCGAGGAGAACCTCCTCACCGGCGAGATCACCTGGAACGGGCAGCTCTACAGCCTCTACGGCAAGCCCGCCGTCGGCGGCCCGGTCCCGCTGGAGGAGCTGCCCGCCCATGCCCACCCCGACGACGCCGTCGCCATCGGCAGGTTCCTGCGCACGTTGCTGCACCATCGCCGCCCCGCGTCCACGGCGTTCCGGCTCCAGCGGCCCGACGGAGTCACCCGGCACATCCGCGTGGTGGCCGAACCGGTCCTCGACTCCGACGGCCGGCTGTTCGTCGTACGGGGCGCCTACCAGGACATCTCCGCCCACCACTGGACGGAGGTCGCCCTCGCCGCGACCCGCGACCAGCTCGCCCACACCGAGCAGCAGGCGAGCGAACGCAACCGGCTGACCCTCCAGCTCCAGCACGCGATCATGCCTCCCGCGCAGGCCCCCCTTGAGGCCCCCGGGCTGCGGGTGGCCGTCCGCTACCGGCCCGCGGAGACGCAGAACCTGGTCGGCGGCGACTGGTACGACGCGGTCGTGCTGCCGTCCCGGCTGGTGCTGCTGTGCGTGGGGGACGTCGCCGGACACGGCATCGAGGCGGCCACCAGCATGGTCGTCCTGCGCAACGCGCTGCGCGGCCTCGCCG
Source organism: Streptomyces neyagawaensis (assembly GCF_023516595.1). Taxonomy (GTDB): domain Bacteria; phylum Actinomycetota; class Actinomycetes; order Streptomycetales; family Streptomycetaceae; genus Streptomyces; species Streptomyces neyagawaensis. The sequence goes on from NZ_JAMGBG010000039.1 coordinate 154,696, forward strand.
TGACGGGAGCGGGACCGGCCCAACTGCTGTCCTGGCTCAACATGGTGGCCCACCATCTCAACGGCGCCGTCACCGCCACGGCGGTCTGCGGCCTGTACGACCCCGAGGTCCGCACCCTGCGCTGGGCGAGGGCCGGCCATCTGCCACCCGTCCTGGTGCGCGACGGCGAGGCGGCACCGCTGCCCCTGCTCAAGGGCCTGCTGCTCGGCGCCGTGCCCGAGGCGACGTACGAGGAGCACGAACTCCAACTGGCCGTCGACGACACCTTGTTGATGTACACGGACGGTCTGATCGAACGCCGTGACCGTTCCGTGGAGGAGTCCCTGGCCCAGCTGCTGACGGCCGCGAGCACGGTCCCGCCCACGCTCGACCAGCAACTGGACCGCCTGCTCACCTACAGCAAGTCGGACACGGACGACGACACCTGCGTCGTGGGCGTCCGGGTGGACTAGGTCGAAGGTGGTGAGGAGCAGTCCTCTCGCTCTGCGGGGAGATCCGGATGACCTTTCGGGTTGCCTGGATCCCGTCGGTCCCGGGGTTCCGGACGTCCATGAGGACGACGTCGGGGCGCAGGTCCCCGGCGAGGCGTACGGCCCGCATGCCGTCCGCGGCTTCGCCGACCGGTGCCATGTCGGGCTGGGTCTCCTGGTCACGGGTGAGGGGGTCGCTGATCTCCTCCAAGTAGGCGAACGATTCCTCGGCATCTGACCACCTCGTACACCTACGAGGACGGCGCCGGCGGGCGGTTCACCAATGATCCGCTCACCAAGGACGAGGACGAATCCTGGTCCGACTGGCGCGGCCACCAGGTCCGCAGGCTGCATGATCACACGTCCTTGTGCACCGGATGGTCCGCCACGCGGCCGGCCGGTTGCGCACCCGCGACGTACCGCGGTCGTCGGCGGACCCGCGGGTACAGCTCCCGCAGCGCGTCGGCGTGCGTCTCGGCCGTACCCGCGGTCAAAACGCGCGCACGCGGTCAGGAGCTCGTCGGCGTCAGGTCCTGCAAGCCCACCACCCGCAGCAACTGCAAGCGCTCGGACGACTCCGTGCCCGGGCGGGCCGTGTGGATGACGAGTTGCTGGTTGTGGTCGGAGTTGAGGAGGACCTCGCAGTCGAGTTCGAGGATGCCGATCGCAGGGTGCCGGAAGCGCTTTGTGGTGGCGCGGCGTACGGCGACCTCGTGTTCGTCCCAGAGGCGGGCGAATTCCTCGCTCGCGGCGCGTAGTTCGGCGACGAGGGCGGCGGGTTCGGGGTCCGTGGGGCGGGCCGAGGCCACCGCTCGCAGGCCGGCGACCTGCTCGCGGGCGCGCTCCGGGCGGTCCTCGGGCGGGAACAGCTCCTGGACCGCCGGGTCCAGGAAGAAGCGACGGATCATGTTGCGTCCTCGGGGCGGGCGGGCGAGGACGTCTCCGCTCAGCGCCCGCGACAGCGCGTTCTGGGCCAGGACCTCGCCGCAGTCGGTCACCACCATCGCCGGGGTGTCGTGCAGCCGGTCCAGCACCAGGAGCAGGCCCGGGCGCACGTGCGTGCTGGTCGCCTCCCGGCGCGGCGGCTCTTCACCGGTGAGGTGGAAGAGGTGGTCGCGTTCGTCCTCCGTCAGGCGCAGGGCGCGGGCCAGCGCGGTGAGCATCTGGCGGGACGGGCGCGGGCCCCGGGACTGTTCCAGCCGCGTGTAGTAGTCCACGGACATGCCGGCCAGCTGGGCCACCTCCTCGCGGCGCAGCCCCGGCGTACGGCGGCGGGCTCCGGCCGTGAGACCCACGTCGGAGGGGCCCAGGCGGGCGCGAGCGCGGCGCAGGAAGTCGGCGAGGTCGGCTCGGTTCACCTCTCCAGGGTGCGGGAGGCCGGCCGGCTTATCCAGGGACTTGCGATCCCCTGATGAGGAGGTCTCTCCCGGTCGTCCCCGCGTCCACCGAGGCTGGTCACCGACGACAGCGACACAGTGCGTGAGGAGCACATCATGCTGACTTTGGTGACCGGTACGACGGGACAGATCGGACGCCGCTTCGTGCCGAGGCTGCTGGTCCAGCGGCAGCCGGGCGAGCAGGTGCGAGTCCTGGTGCGGGACGCGGCCCGCGGCGAGCGCTTCGCGGAGCTGGGCGCCCAGGTCGCCGTAGGAGACATGCGCGATGAGGAGACACTCGGCAAGGCGCTCGCCGGCGTGGACGCCGTCGTGAACGTCGCCGCCTCCTTCCGCGGGGTGCCGGACGAGGAGGCGTGGGCCGTCAACCGGGACGCCGCGGTGGCCCTCGGCCGCGCCGCGCAGGCCTCCGGCGTGGAGCGGTTCGTGCAGGTCAGCACGGGCAATGTGTACGGCGTCGGACGGGGCCGCCCGCTGACCGAGGCGGACGAGAGCCGACCGGGCGGCGAGATGTGGGGCGCCTACCCCGAGTCCAAGGCCGAGGCCGAGCGCGAACTGCTCGCCCTCGAGGGCCTGGACGTACGCATCGGACGGCTCCCCTTCGTCTATGGCGAGGGCGACCCGCACCTCGCCAACTCCTTGCATTGGGCCGCCCGTTGGGCGCCGCACCAGCGCCTGCAGATGGCCCACCACGCGGACGTCGCCCAGGGCCTGATGCGTCTGTTGTACGCGCCGGGCATCGCCGGCCGGATCTACAACATCGCCGATGACGCCCCCGTCACGACGGTCGAGCTGTACCAGCTCAACGGCGTCGAGGCGCCCGCCGGGCTCCAGGAGCTCACGGACCCCGACCCGTGGTTCGGGATCATGTCCAACCAGCGGATCCGCCGGGAGCTCGGCTTCCGGCCGATCTACCCGAGCGTCTGGACGGCCCGGGACGCCGGAGCCCTGTGACGATCACTGCGCCCGGCCACCACCAGGTGCAGCACCCGGTAGCCGCCTAGGTACGTCACGATCGGCGCAGGGCGGGCGCCGCGACCTGCGGCAGCGCGTTCACCACGTTGATCACGCCTGGTCTGCTGGTGACGTCAGACCGCGCGCCCGTCACACCGTACGCCCCAGCGCCGGGCGCTCCGGCCGAACTGCTCGCCCAGCTGCGCGCCGGCACTCGCGCGGAGCGGTGGGTGCACCGTGGTCCGACTCTTTTCGACGGTGATGCTCGCCGTGGACGGGGTGTACGCGACGGCGGAGCCCTGTCCGATCCAGTCACCGGCCTCGCTGGTGTGGTGGTAGGCGGTCACGGCCCAGGGCGTACCGTCGGCCGCCGCGGCGGGCTGCGCCACCTCCGCGGTGAGTCCGAGCGCGACGGCCACGCCCGTCAGGGCGCCGAGTAAGCGGCGCCACCGTCCTGTGCGGGAGCACGGTTGTTCCCCCTCCGCCGGTCGACCGTCCCACCGGGCGCTCGAACCCCTGTGTCCATGACAGGCGCTGGACTGTCCCGAAAGCCCACCCGTAAACGCCGGACACGCCAGCAGGTCCGGCCGACGGGCGGGTTATACGATGACGTGTCTTGAGGTCAGTCGTTTCCGGGGACGCGGTGAGCGGCGACAGGGGAGCGTCGCCCCCCGGTACCCGACACAGGGAGGGATCGTGGATGCCGCCGACGGCGAGGACGAGAGGGCACCGGCACCGCGGCCCGGGGGCTCCGCGCTGGAGATCCGTTCGCTGTCCGGCCGCCCCGGTATCCGTGCCGCTGGAGAGATCAACGTGATCACCCGTTCATCCTGGGAACAGGCCCTGAAGAAGGTGGCGAGCACCCATGGCGACATCTCCCACGTGGAGTTGTCGGGGCTGATGTCCATCGACGTGGGCGGCGCGGCGGTGCTGGCGGTCACCGCGCAGCGACTGACCACCGGCCGTATCGTCGTGCACCGTCCGCCGCCGGAGCTGACGCGCATCCTCGAGCTGTTCTGGCCCGGCCTCGCGACGATCGAGGTGGCGGAGCGATGACCACGACCGCCCACAGAGGACCTTTCGCGCACCCGGCGCTGTTCTACCGCGGTGAGGAGCAGTACCTGGCGGGCACCGTGCCGTTCCTCCGGGACGGTCTGGCCGCCGGGGAGGCCGTCGCGGTCGCCGTACCGGGCCCCCGCCTCGCCCTCGTCGAGGCCGGGCTGGGCGCCGACGCCGCCGGTGTCGAGTTCCTCGACATGACGCGGGCGGGCCGCAACCCCGGGCGGATCATCCCCGGCGTCCTGCGTGCCTTCGCCGACGCCCACCCGGGCGGCCGGGTGAGGATCATCGGGGAGCCGATCTGGGCCGGCCGCTCGGCGGCGGAGTACCCGGCGTGCGTCCAGCACGAGGCCCTCATCAACGCGGCCTTCGAGGGCCGTGCGGTGACGATCCTCTGCCCGTACGACGCGGACGCCCTGACCCCGGCGGTGCTCGACGACGCCCGCGCCACGCATCCCGTCGTCATCGACTCCGGTGTCGAACGGCCCAGCGCCGCCTACGCGCCCGAGCAGGTCGTCGCCCGCTACAACGAGCCCCTCACCGGCCCGCCCGGAGCGGCGGCTCTGCCGTTCGACGCGGAAGCGCTGCCGTGGGCCCGCGCGTTCGCGGTGCGGGAGGCCCGCCGGCTCGGCCTGGCGGAGGCGCGGATGCAGGATCTGACGCTGGCGGTCGCGGAGCTGACCACCAACTCCGTGGTGCACGGCGGTGGATCGGGGACGCTGCGGATCTGGGCCGAGGGCGAGCAGATCGTCTGCGAGGTCCACGACTTCGGGCGGCTGACCGACCCCCTGGCCGGCCGCAGACCCCCGGCACGCGACCAACTGGGCGGACGCGGTCTGCTGCTGGTCCACCACATCACCGACCTCGTCCGCCTCCACACGGCACCCGACGGCACCACCGTCCGCTTCCACCTCGACCGCTGACCGCCGGCCGTTGACCGCCGGCCGCTGACCGTCGGCTGCCGGCTGCCGGCTGCCGGCCGTCGGCGGGGCGCGGCCGCTGCGCGCCGGACGATCGCCGGTTCCCGGGCCCCAGGTGCCAGAATGGCGGGGCAGCAGGCCAGGGGAGGGGAGAGGGCGACCGTGCCGGACAACCGAGCGGATCAACCTTCGACGGAGGACCACGGGGCGCGCGGCGAGGGACCGGCATCGGTGACGATCGCGTACATCGCCGAGTCCGCGGGCGTCTCTGTACCCACCGTGTCGAAGGTGCTCAACGGCCGGTCCGGGGTGTCGGACGAGACACGGGCCCGCGTGGAGCAGCTGATCCACCAGCACGGCTACCGCAAGCTGCCCAAGAACCGCAGCAATCTCGTGGAGCTGGTGTTCCGCGAACTGGAGAGCATGTGGGCCGTGGAGATCATTCGCGGCGTCGAACGGGTCGCCCGGAAGAACCGGATCGGTGTGCTGGTGTCGGAGTTCGGGCTCCATGACACCTCCGGCATGACCATCGACGACACCGTCGGCCGACGCCCCCGCTGCGTCCTGTCGGTGGCCCAGCTCTCCGAGGCGGAGCGCGAGCAACTGAGGGCGCGGGGCATTCCGTTCGTCGTCTTTGACCCGATCGACGAACTGCCCGACGACGTGCCGTTCGTGGGCGCCACGAACTGGAGGGGCGGTCAGGCCGCGACCCGGCACCTCATCGGACTCGGACACCGGCGCATCGCGATGATCAGTGGGCCCGACCACGCCTTCTGCCTCGCCCGGCTGTCCGGCTACACGTCCGCACTCGCGGAGGCCGGCCTGCCGGCGGAACCCCGCCTGGTGGTCAGGACCCAGCTCACCCGTGAGCACGGGTACACGACCGCACGGGAGTTGCTGTCCCGGCCCGACCGGCCCACCGCCGTGTTCACCGCGAACGACATGCAGGCGGTCGGCGTCTACCAGGCCGCCCGTGAACTCGGGTTGCGCATCCCGGACGATCTCAGCGTGGTGGGCTTCGACGACGTACCGGCCGTGGCATGGATGGATCCGCCCCTGACCACCGTCCACCAGCCCCTCGCCGAGATGGCGACCGCCGCCACGGAACTGGCGCTCGCCCTCGGCCGCGGGGAGGAAGTGCCGCAGGTGGGACTGGAGCTCGCGACCACCCTGACCCTCCGGGAGAGCACGGCTCCGCCGAAGGAGCAGTGAGCCGGGCCGCCGGACGGCGGTCCGTGGTGCGGAGCGGTGCGTCGGGCGGTCCGCGGAGCGGTGTACCGGGCGGTCGCTCCATGCCTTCCTGAGTCATGTCCTCGTCACTCTCACGAAGGACGCCTCCCGCCAACCGGTGGGGAAGCGCCCTCCGGTCGGCAGGGGTGGCACGGCCGGTCGCCGGATACTCCACGGCCCGCGTTCTTTCCAGGCTTGGCGCCATGACACAGCACTCAGCCACCAAGCCGCCCCCGAGCATGACGCCGCCCCCGGCAGACGGCACGTCGCCGATACCCCGCTCGGCCGACCCCTCGCCCGGCGAGCGCGGCGAGCCCGGTGCGCCCGGCGTGGGCCGGCTGATCGGCCTGGACCTGGCTCGTGGCCTCGCCGTCTTCGGCATGTACGCGGCCCATGTCGGCCCCGACCCCAGTGAGGGCGGGGTGACCGGCTTCCTGATGGAGCTGGCCCACGGCCGCTCCTCCGCCCTGTTCGCGTTCCTGGCCGGGTTCGCCGTCGTGCTCATCACTGGGCGCAGCGTGCCGAAGACGGGCCGGGCGGGCCGCCAGGCCGTCGCCAAGGTGGTCATCCGGGCGGTGATCCTGCTGGCCGTGGGCACGGCGCTGACGATGTCCGGCACCCCGGTCGAGGTGATCCTCGCCTTCTACGGCGTGTACTTCCTCCTCGTCCTGCCGCTGTACCGGCTCGGCGCGGGTCCGCTCGCGGTGATCGCGGCGGGCACGGCGCTGGTGCTGCCGCAGGTGTTGTACGTGCTGCGGCAGACGGTCCTGGACAGCGGGGTCGGCCCGGAGGGCGGCTACGACGGGCCCGTCTCGCTGCTCTTCACCGGAAGCTACCCCGCGCTGACCTGGATTCCGTTCGTCATCGCCGGTATGGCCGTCGCCCGCCTCGACCTCACCGCCACTGCCGTCCGCGCACGGCTTGCGCTGGCGGGTGTCGCGCTGGCGGTCGTCGGCTACGGGGGCTCGTGGCTGGCGATCCATCTCGTGCCCGGCGCGTACGCGGCGATCGGCGCGTCCACCTGGGGCGGTGACCCCGGTGACCTGTGGTGGTCCGACACGGGCGGCTACCCCTTTGACAGCGCCCACGCGCTGCTGGTCGCCTCCCCGCACAGTGAGACGACCCTGTCGATCGTCGCCAGCACCGGGGTGGCGATCGCCGTCGTGGCCGGCTGCCTGTCCGCGATGGACGCCTTTCCCCGTCTGGGCCGTCTGGCGCGGCCGGTCGTCGCGGTCGGCTCGATGTCGCTGACGGCGTACGTTCTCCACATCGTCGGCATCCAGCTCCTGGGCATCGAGGAACTGCCGGGGTCCCCGCTGCACGTCCTCCTCGGCTTCATCGCGGCGGTGATGGTCTTCGCGACCGTCTGGTCGCGGTACGCCTCCCGCGGCCCGCTGGAGTGGCTGATGGCGAAGGCGACCGGCGTCGCACGGCACGTCCGGTGACGGCATCCGCCCACGGCGGCGGGCCGGGCCCCACCCCGGGGGCCCGTGACGATCGAGGTTCCCGGCGCGGGCCACGACGGGCCCTGAGGAGGCCGGTTCGGATGAGGCGGGGTGGCGTGCCGGGCGTACGCCACCCCGGTCCGGCCGGTGCGACGGAAGGTCAGCCGGCGGTCAGCGTGGTCCACTTCTGGTTGCTGCCGCCGTGGCAGTCCCACAGGTGGAGCTGGGTGCCGTCGGTCGTGGAGAAGCCCGGGACGTCCAGGCAGCGCCCGGAGGCGGGGTTGCGGTAGCCGCCGTCGTAGGGCTGCCAGACCTGGTTGGCGCCGCCGTGGCAGGTCCACAGCTGCACCTTGGTGCCGTTGGCCGTCCCACTGCCGGACACGTCGAGGCACTTGCCCAGGGAGCGCAGAGTGCCGTCGGTGTACGCGGACCAGACCTGGTTGGCGCCGCCGCCGCAGCTCCAGATCTGCACGGCGGTCCCGTCGGCGGTGCTCGCGCCGCTGACGTCGAGACACTTGCCGGCCATGCCCGACTCCACCCGCGCGGGCGCGGGAGCCGGGTTCCTCAGCCACCCGGCGCTGTCCGCGGTCCGCACGCCGCGGTGGAAGGCGTCCGCCATCTTCTGGTAGCCCGAGTCGTTGGGGTGCAGGGCGTCGACCAGGTCGGCCGTGGTGAGGGCGCTCATGTCCACGTACGCGACGTGCTTGCCCGCCGCCTGCGCGTCCCGCACGATCGTGGGGACGGCCTGGTTGTACGCGGCCCGGTACTGCTCCTCCGAGCCGCTGGTGGACACCACCAGGGAGGCCACGAGGACGGTCGCGTCGGGGGCGGCGGCGGTGATCCGGTCGACCAGCGACCGCAGTCGGGCCGTGGCCGTGGAGACCTGGTAGCTCTCGTTGAGGTCGTTGGTGCCGATGTGCAGGGTGACGACGTTGGGGCGGTAACGGGTCAGCGCGGCGTCGGTGAGTGCGGTGATCTGGTGGATCTTGAATCCGGAGTGGCCTTCGTTGTCGGGGTCGGACATCGACCCGGCGCGCCCGGTGCCCACGAAGTCCAGCGGGTGGCCGTCAGCGGCGAGCCTGTTCCACAACGGGGCCCGGTAGCCGTTGCCCGTACTGCTTCCGACGCCCCAGGTGATGGAGTCGCCCAACGGCATGACCCGCAAGGGGGTGGTCGGGGCGGCGGAGGCCGGGGTCACACCCGCCGCTGTCACTCCGAACGTGGCGGCGACCAGCGTGATCAGGGGAAGAATCCAGGACCGTCTCATGGGACGTATGGATACCACGCGATTACGTCCATGACATCCCATGGTTACAGGCAAATTGAGGATGGCTGAGCCCAACTGGTGCTCTACGCCGCCTATTCCGCCGCCCGCTGACTCATTGACATCCTATGTATGGGGCTCGTTCCGCATCCAATGACCATCGGCGCTCCACCCCAGCAGGCGTCGGGCCCGGCCCTCGTCCGCCGTCCCGTCGGCGTCGAAGGCGCCACCCTCTGCGATCAGGGTCAGGCCCGCCAGGGCCGGTGCCAACCGGGCCGCGACATGGGCCGGGTGACGGGTCGTCTCCTCGGGCAGCCCGGCGATCACCCGCCGCTGCTCCCCGGGCGGGCAGAGGGACAGGTGGAACAGCATCTGGCGCCAGGCGTACGCCGCGTCCTTGAGGGTGCCCAGGGGGCGCGGATTGTGATGGACGCGCGCTGTCAGCCGGCACACCGTCACGAAGCAGCGCCGCGCCAGGTCGGCCCAGCCCGGCCGCGGGGTGATGCCCACCGGCCCGACCAGCGTGGCCAGGTTGTGCGTGGTGAGGATCTGCGCCTGCTCGATCACCGTGCCGTTCGCGGCGACCGACCAGAACCCGGGCGGTGTCCCCGCGCGCTCGGCGCACAGGAGCGCGAAACCGGGGGACGTTCGGGCGCCGGAGGAGCGGGCCGGGGCCGGGCCGGACTCCGCGATCGCCAGATCGCGGATCGCCGCGTAGTCGACGCCGTAGTAGCGCTCGTACAGCGAGCCCCCGCCCAGCAGGTCGCCCGCGATCCGCGCCGCCGTGAGGAACTTCGGGCTGAACGCCCCCATGAAGATGTCCGCCGCCAACTCCTCCACGAACGGGGCGCCCAGGTCGCACCCGCGTCCCAGCTCACCCAGCTCACGGACCAGGGGGTTGGGCAGAAGGGTCCCCGGGAACGCCTGCACGGCCAGTTCGCCCAGCTGCCGCAGCACGGTGAGCGTGCCCTCGCCGTCCGCCCTGCCCACCACCGCGGACCGCTGCCCCGACACCGCCCGTACCCAGGGCAGTTCCTCCACGCGCACCTGCCGCTCCAGGTTGAGCAGCAGCAGGGAGCGGCGGTTGCGGAACGCCCGGTAGTGCGCCGTCATCAGCGCCCGCAGCGCCTCGTCCCGGTACGACCGCGCGGTGGTCGCCGCGACCAACTGCGGTACCAGTTCGGCCAGTACCTCGGCGGACGGGACCACGCCCCGCTCCACGAGGGTGCCGATCGGCGCACTCAGCGCGGACTCGACGACCCGGCCGATCACGGGCGGCACGGCGGCGCCGACGGGCAGCCCCGTCTCCCGGCCCTCCTCCTCGGTCACCGCGCGCAGGAGCGGGACGACATCGGTGACCCCGGTGTCCTGGGGGAGTACGGCGAGGCGGCGCAGCATCAACTGGGCCAGGGCATGGTGGGAGGGGAGGGCCGCCTGCCCCGCCTGGCCGCGGCGCAGCGCCGTGTGGGCGGGGGACCCGGGCAGACCGCGTCGCCGCACCATCGACTCCACCGCGTGCCGCAGCAGGCCGAGCCTGCGCACGTCCAGCGGCCGACCGGCGACGACCTCCTCCAGGGCGCCCCGCAGCACGCCCAGGTTCGACTTGGCGTTGCGGTGCTTGGTGCAGCGGGTGTGCTCCGCGGCGAGCCGCCGGTAGCGGTCGAGCAGCGTCGCACCGGCCGCCAGCCAGTCATCGTCCGGGGTGGCTTCGAGGACCCGGCCGTCCTGTGCGGTGCGCAGCCAGTGGGCGAGGAGTTCGTCGCCGAACGGCTGCCACACGGCGAGCGCCTCGCGCTGGGTCTCGACGGCCGCGTTTGGCCGCCGCCGGATCAGGGTGTCGACGGTGTCGGAGACGGTGTACCGGTGGACCGCCGTGGCGTCCGGTGCGGGGCCGTCCGCCGGGCGGGGCAGGAACCGCAGCCTGCCGGCGAACGGTTCCAGTTCCGCCGCGAGGTCGAGAGCCGCGTCCACTTCCTCGTGCCGCACCAGCCACGCCATGGTGAGCAGCGCCGCCTCCTCCGGGACGCCGATCTCGTAGTGGCCGCTGTCCAACAGGCCCCACAGCCAGGCCAGTCCGGGCTCGGTGAGGCAGTGGGCGAAGAGCGCGCGCCGCTCGGCGGGCGCCCCGAACCTCCGCGCGGCCTCGATCTCGTACGGCTGGAGCGGGCCGCCCGCGCTCGCGGTCCCGGTCGCGAAGCCGCCCCGCACGACCTCGGGGGTCGCCCAGGCGGGGAGGTCCGCGACCGGGTTGCGTGAACCGATCGTCAGCCGGCCCGCGGCCATCCCCGCGAGGACCTGCCGCCAGCGCTGCCCCCGCACCTCGGCCCGGCGCCGGGTGTCGGCGTCCTCGTGGGTCAGCCGGGTGGTGAAGGCCCTGGCCAGCTGGGCCGCCGCATAGGACGGCGCCGCGATGAGGTGCTGCTGCTCAGCGTTGTCGTTCATAAGCCGACGTGGCAGGTTCCGCCCCCGCGCCCTCCGGGTCCCGAGCCCGGCGCTCTACTGCTGAGCTACACGTCGATGACCGCAGAACCTAGACGCCGACCCGCACGCCGTACAACCGATTTCCATACGGTGCGGGACCGGCACCGTCCGGGTCCGATCGGCTCAGGCGCGGGCGCGCCTCGGCCGCGCACGCCGCCGCCCGGGGAGGATCGGTGCACCGGCGGCCTCGGTACGGCCGCACGTCCTCACCTCCCGTGCGAAGGGGCCCGGCACCATGGAACCCAGCGACGACCCGCTGTCGGGCGCCGGCCGCTACGGCGAGGCCGTCTTCCCTCCGGGGCGGGCGGGCGAGGGCGAGCGCATCGACTTCGGCGCGCTCGCCTACGACGACATCACCATGGCGCGGCTGCGGGCGCTCGGCGTCGGCCCCGGCTGGCGCTGCCTGGACGTCGGCGCCGGCACGGGCACGGTGTCCCGGCGGCTCCTGGAGGAGGCCCGGGTGGCGAGCGTGCTCGCCGTGGACCGCGACGTCCGTTTCCTCGGCGCCCGTACCGTGCCGGGACTCGACGTGCGGGAAGCCGACATCACCGCCCCCGACTTCGTGTCCGGCCGGTTCCGGCTCGTCCACGCGCGCTTCGTACTGATGCACCTGCCCGAGCGCGACCGCCTGATCCCGGCGTTGGCCGACCTCGTCGAACCGGGTGGCGTGCTGGTCCTCAGCGACGCGGTCGACCTGACCGGCGACCGGATGCCCGACACCCCCTACAGCCGGGTGATGCGGGCGATGTGGCAGGGGCTGCGGGCCACCATCGGGACCGATGTCTCGCGGGTGCCGTCGTATCCGCACCTGCTGCGGGAGGCGGGGCTCGGGCCCGTGGCCGCCGAGATCCATGTGCCGCCCTTGCTACCGGGCAGCCCCATCAGCCGCTTCTGGGCGGACACGTGGGAGCGGAGCAGAGCCGCGATGCTCGCCACGGGTCTCGTCGACGACACGGCCGTCGACGAGGCGGTCCGCTACCTGGGCTCCGAGGAATGCGCCGCGCTCTCGGCCGGCATGCTGACCGCCTGGGGCCGGAAGCCCGGAAACGGCCGGGGACCGGAGGGAGGCTCGCGGTAGCGAACGCCTTCCCCTGGCCATCCAGGGCACAGCCCCGTGGGGCAGACCGTCGTCCCGGACGCACCCGCGACTCACGCGGCGAGGGCCTCCTCGACGGTGGGATGACAGGCGATGACCTGGTCCAGGGCGACCAGGTGCAGGAGCCGCCGCACCGGGTCCCGGGCGCCGGCGATGCGGAGCCAGCCCTGTGCGCCGCTCACCTCGTGGTGGGCGGCGACGAGGACGTTGACGCCGCTGGAGTCCATGAAGGTCACCTCGCTGAGATCGACCACGGTCCGCGCGCCCGCGTCCCCGTCGGGCAGCAGGGCTTCGGTGAACCGCTCCCTGACCGTATGGTCGATCTCGCCGCGCAGCGTCACCACCCGGACGCCGTCGACGGAGGTGAGACCGATCGACAGCCGACCGGGACGGGCTGCTCCATGGGTGTCTGTCACCGCTCGTGTCCTCGACTGCTCGGCTGGTGGCTGCTCGGGGTTCCGACAGGATGTACTTCGACACCCTGCCACGATGGTACGGCGAACAGGTGTTCAATGCCTGGGTCGATCTCAGGGAGCATGTGAGTCATGGTGCGGGGTACGCGCAGGCAGGTGAACGGGGGATCAAAGTGGACCCGGCGGAATCAGTCCCTGACGGCGAGGGCGGTGTGATGCCCGACATCACTCCGATCCAGGACACCGTCGCCCTGGACGGCGACGGGTCCTGCATCGCCCAGGCGCGGCACAGCGCCGTCGACTTCCTCACCCGTGTCCAGGTCGAGCACGGCGTGCCGGTGTCCGCCCGCGCGATGGAACTGACCCAGCTGGTGGTCAGCGAACTCGTCACCAACGCGCGCAAATACGCCCCCGGTCCGGTGCTGATGGAGCTGCGTGTCTCCGGCGCGATGGTCGAGGTGGCCGTCTGGGACAGCGATCCCGTCCTCCCGGTGGCCCGGGCCGCCGACCCGGGCCGGGTCGGGCAGCACGGCCTGGAGATCGTCATGGCCGTCGCGCACGGCTTCGAGGCGCGGCGCGAACCGGTCGGCAAGCGCATCACCGTCCGCATCGCCCTGCCCGACGACCCCGCCGCCGACGTCACCGGCCGTGACACTCCGTAGGTGAAAATCCGCTCGAATCCCGCGCCGCGTCGGATCCTCGGACCGCGTGCCGTGTCGCACATCGGGTGATGTCGCGCAAACTCGGGGAAAAAGTTGCGGCAACCGACAGGAGGTTGTCGTGGAGTGTGGAGATCTTGAACTGGGCGAGTTGCTGGCCGCCGCGGAGGCGGCCCCGCCCGGGGAGTCCGTCGACGTGGTGGCTCGCGATCTGCAGAAGCGGTTCGGTGCGGAGCGGGTCTCCTTCCTGTTCGCCGACCTCATCGGCCGGCGGCTGGTACGCCTCGCCGCGCCCGGCGGTGACATCACGGACCACAGCGAGCCGATCGCCCTGCACGGCAGCGTCTACGACGGCGTGCTCCGCGGCCAGCGCCAACACGTGGAGCCGGACGGCCAGGACGGACTGCGCGTCGTCACGCCGGTCACCAACCGGGGCGACTGCATCGGGCTGCTGGAAGTGACCCTCCAGTCCGCCGACGACACCGCGCTGCGCCAGGTACGCGACGCGGCCCACGCGCTCGCCTACATCATCGTCACGGACCGCCGCTTCACCGATCTCTACCACCTGGGCCGGCGCACCACCGAGACCAGCCTCGCCGCCGAGATCCAGCACCAGCTGCTCCCCTCGGCGCCCTGCTGCGAGGCCGACCAGTTCACCCTCGCCGCCGGGCTGGTCCCGGCCGACGACATCGGCGGCGACACCTACGACTACACCCTCGACCGCGACACCCTGCATCTGTCCATCACCGACGCCATGGGCCACGACACGGACTCCGCCCTGCTGGCCACCCTGCTGATCGGCGCGCTCCGGCGGGCGCGTCGTGGCGGCTGCGACGCCGTCAAGCAGGCCGAACAGGCCCACCAGGCACTGCTGCGCCACAACTGCGGCCTGGCGACCGGCCAGTTGCTGTGCGTCGACCTCGACACGGGCGTCTGCGAACTGGTCAACGCCGGCCACCCCTGGCCCCTGCGGCTGCGCGACGGCACCGCCGAGGAGGTCCCACTCGCCGTCAACCTGCCGTTCGGCGTCGCCGCGCCCATCCCCTACCGCGCCCAAGAGCTGCGCCTGCGCCCGAAGGACCGGCTGATCCTGCTCACCGACGGCATGCAGGACCGCGGCGCCGCGGCCGTCGACCTGATCGCCCTCGTCCACGAGACCCGCGCCCTGCACCCGAGAGAAGTAGTACGCCGGCTGACCGGCGCGGTCCTCGACGCCTGCCGGGGCAACCTCACGGACGACGCCACGGTCGTGGTGCTCGACTGGCACGGCAACCGCCGCCGTCCCTCACCCGGAGCGACCAGTTCCCGCCCGGCCGCGTGCATGGCCGCCGGCGACCGGGCAACGCGGCAGACGTGACACGTCTCGGAATCGTCGTACTGACCCTGGTGACCGCCTGCCTGGCCACGGCGGCGGCGGTCGGGATCTCGCCCTGCTGGTGGATCGCCGCGTTCCCGCTCATCTGCACGGGTGTGCTGGGCGCGTGGGACCTCACCCAGCGCCGGCACTCCGTGCTGCGCGACTACCCCGTCCTCGGCCACGCCTGCTACCTCCTGGAGCGCGTACGCCCGGAACTCCAGCAGTACTTCGTCGAGCGGAACTTCGACGGGCGCCCCTTCGACCGGGACGTCCGCAGCATCGTCTACGAGAGGGCCAAGGGCACCGACGCGGAGGAGCCGTTCGGCACCGAACGCGACGTGTACCGGCCCGGCCACGAGTTCCTGGTCCCGTCGATGGCGCCGTGCCCGGTGCCGGACGACCCGCCGCGCGTACGGATCGGCGGCCCCGACTGCGGCCGCCCGTACGACATGGCCCTGCTCAACGTGTCGGCGATGAGCTTCGGCTCGCTGTCCGCCAACGCGGTCCTCGTGCTCAACGGGGGCGCGGCGGCGGGCGGGTTCGCCCACGACACCGGTGAGGGCGGCCTGTCCGAGTACCACCTGCGTCCGGGTGGCGACCTCGTCCGGGAGATCGGCACCGGCTACTTCGGCTGCCGCACCGAGGACGGCGGTTTCGACGCCGCCGAGTTCGCCGACAAGGCCGCCCACGACCACGTCAAGTGCGTGTCCCTGAAGCTGTCGCAGGGCGCCAAGCCCGGTATCGGCGGGGTGCTGCCGGGCGCCAAGGTGAACGCCGAGATCGCCCGGGTCCGCGACGTGCCCGTGGGGCGGACGGTCGTCTCACCGCCGTACCATCGCGTGTTCTCCACGCCACGTGAACTGGTGCGCTTCATCGCCCGTATGCGTGAGCTGTCCGGGGGCAAGCCCGCCGGGTTCAAGCTGTGCGAGGGTTCACGCCGGCAGTTCCTGGCCGTGTGCAAGGCCATGCTGGAGGAGGGCACGGCACCCGACTTCATCGTGGTCGACGGCGCCGAGGGCGGGACCGGCGCGGCGCCCCTGGAGTTCGTCGACCATGTCGGCACCCCCCTGACGGAGGGCGTGCACATCGTGCACAACGCCCTCGTCGGGGTGGGCCTGCGCGACCGGGTCAGGATCGGCGCGAGCGGCAAGATCGCCACCGGCACCGACCTGGTCGAACGCATGGTCCAGGGCGCGGACTACGGCAACGCCGCGCGGGCGATGATGTTCGCCGTCGGATGCGTCCAGGCACAGCGGTGCCACACCAACACCTGCCCCACGGGCGTCACGACCCAGGACCCCGCCGGGCCCGCGCCCTCGACGTCACCGACAGGACGGCGCGCGTCCGGCGCCACCAGGAGGCCACCGTGGCCGGCGCCCTGCAGATCATGGCGGCCATGGGGGTCACCGACCCGCGTCAGCTGCGCCCGCACATGCTCCGCCGACGCGTCGACGCCTGTACCGAGCGGTCCTACGCGGAGCTGAACGAGTGGCTCGCGCCGGGACAGCTGCCGGCCGAGCCGCCCGCCTCCTGGGCGGCCGACGGGCGGGCCGCGGACCCGGACCGCTTCACCGTCTGACCTGGAGGACTCCACCGTCCCGCGGGTTCCCCGTCCGCACCGGACCGAGAAAAAAATTCTGAGGTCGGAGGAATGCGCGTCGGAGGCCGGGGTATGCGCGTGCTTGCCGGACCAAGGGCCGGCGAGGACAAGGCGATCGACTGGGAGGGGCGGATGATGGCGACGGCCGTACAGACCACTGGACGGACGGCGGACGTTCCGGAGATCGCGGACCCTTCCAAGGTCGCGCCGAAGGACGCACGAGAGCTGTCGAAGCTCTTCTTCGATCAGCTGGCGGTACTGGAGGAGGGCACCCCCGAGTACCAGTACGCCAGGAACACACTGATCGAGATGAACATGTCCCTCGTCCGCTACGCGGCCGGGCGTTTCCGCAGCCGCGGGCCTGAGGAGATGGAGGACATCGTCCAGGTCGGCATGATCGGACTGATCAAGGCGATCGACCGGTTCGAGCTGTCCCGCGAGGTCGAGTTCACCTCCTTCGCCGTCCCCTACATCGTCGGCGAGATCAAGCGGTTCTTCCGCGACACCTCCTGGGCCGTCCATGTGCCCCGCAGGCTCCAGGAGGCCCGTGCGCAGCTCGCCCGCGCCAACGAGGAACTGCAGAGCCGTCTCGGCCGGACCCCGACGACGCAGGAGCTCTCCGAGCTGATGAGCCTGCCGGAGGACGAGGTCGTGGAGGCCCAGCTGGCCTCCAACGGCTACAAGTCGGCCTCCCTGGACGCGGCGATCACCGGCAGCGAGGACGGCGAGTCCGCGCTGGCCGACTTCATCGGGGACGAGGACGCCTCGTTCGGTCTCATCGAGGACTTCCACGCCCTCGCCCCGATGATCGCCGAACTCGACGAACGCCATCGCAAGATCATCCACTGGCGATTCGTGGAGGAACTCACCCAGGCCGAGATCGGCGAGCGTCTCGGCATCTCCCAGATGCAGGTCTCCCGACTCATCTCCCGCCTCCTGGCCCGCCTGCGCGAAGGAATGCTCACCGGCGCCTGACGCCTGAGCCCGACACCCGGGGGCGGTCGCGCCGACGCGGCCGCCCCTTCCGCGTGGACCGGCGTCAGCCCACGTGGACGCGGGGGCGCCGGGCCCGGTCCGGTTCCGCCTCGCGGAGGACCTCACGTGTGACCGGGGCGACCTCGCCATGGCCGAAGAGGAAGAACCGGAGGAAGTTGG
Source organism: Streptomyces neyagawaensis (assembly GCF_023516595.1). GTDB lineage: Bacteria > Actinomycetota > Actinomycetes > Streptomycetales > Streptomycetaceae > Streptomyces > Streptomyces neyagawaensis. The sequence continues at coordinate 172,193 of NZ_JAMGBG010000039.1, forward strand.
CGAAGGGAGTGCCCTCCGTCCACTCGAAGTAGATGTGGGGGATGCCCCCGGTCATGTCACGGACGTGCAGGAGCAGCGCCGCCAGGGCGTTCGGGACCGAGGAGGACTCCAGCGTCAGCACCCGGTAACGGTCGTGCAGCACCTCGCCCCGGACGGTGAGGCCCGCCTCGAACTCGGAGGGGTCCGTCACCGTGACCTCCACGAAGACGACGTCCTCGGACAGGGGGACGTCGTTGTCGTGACGGATCTGCTCGATCTTCTCCCGGTACTCGGTGCTGTCCCGGCTGTCCGGCTCGTTGGCGACGAAGCGGATCCTGCGGTGGGCGATGTCCCGTACGAAGCGCTCCGCCACGTCGTCCAGCTCCACGCTGGTCACGCGCAGTTCGAAGGCGCGGGCCAGCCGGGACAGCAGGGAGACGAGGACGATGCCCGCGATGAAGCAGGCGCCGATCTTCACACCGTCGGGGCGTTCGACGACGTTCAGGACGGTGGTGTAGAGGAAGACGACGGAGATGATCGCGAAGGCGATCGTCCAGTTGCGCTGACCGGCCTTGCGGGCCGCGATGGTCACCGCGATCGCCGCGGAGGAGATGAGGACCAGGACACCGGTCGCGTACGCGCCGCCCTGCGCGTCCACGTCCGCGTCGAAGATCCAGGTGACCAGGAAGCCGACCAGGGTGAAGACGATCACCATGGGGCGGACGGCGCGGGCCCAGTGCGGGGCCATGCCGTACCGGGGGAGGTAGCGCGGCATCAGGTTGAGCAGGCCCGCCATGGCGGAGGCGCCCGCGAACCAGAGGATGGCGATGGTGGAGACGTCGTAGACCGTGCCGAAGGTGTTGCCCAGATAGTCGTGCGCGAGATAGGCCAGCGCGCGCCCGTTGGCGCTGCCGCCCGGCTCGAACTCCTTCTCCGGGATGAGGAGGGTGGTGATGAAGCTCGTGCAGATCAGGAAGACGCTCATGATCACGGCAGCGGCCGTCAGCAGCCGCTTGGTCTCCCGGATCCGTCCCTTCGGGTTCGCCTCCGTGTCGCCCGGGTCACCCTGCACATGCGGCATGACCGCGACGCCGGTCTCGAAGCCGGAGAGGCCGAGCGCGAGCTTCGGGAAGACGATCAGCGCCACACCGATCATGACGAAGACGTTGCCGTGTTCGGCGGTGAGGGCGGTCGACCAGTCCGTGACGACATGGCCCGCGGTCACGACGTGCCACAGGCCGGTCACCACGACCACGGCGTTCAGCGCCAGATAGATCCCCACCAGTGCCACCGCGACACCGATGGCCTCCAGGAAGCCCTTGAGGAACACCGCGCCGAGCAGGGCGATGAGCACGAGCGTGATCAGGACCTGCTTGTCGTGCAGCGCGTCGGCCAGGTGGGGGTTCTCGACCAGGTGCGTCGAGGCGTCCGCCGCCGACAGCGTGATCGTGATGAGGAAGTCGGTCGCCGCGAACCCCAGCAGGGTCAGGACGAACAGCTTGCCCTTCCAGAAGGTCAGCAGCCGTTCCAGCATGGCGATGGAGCCCTCGCCGTGGGGGCTCTCTTCGGCCACCCGCCGGTACACGGGGAGCGCCCCGGCCAGGGTGACGATCACCAGCACGACGGTCGCCACGGGGGAGAGCAGTCCCGCTGCCAGCGCCGCGATGCCGGGCTGGTAGCCGAGCGTGGAGAAGTAGTCGACGCCGGTCAGGCACATCACCCGCCACCAGGGCTGACCCCGGTGCGCGGACCCGGATCCGGGCCCCGGCTCAGGCTCGCGGCCCGGCGCGGTGCGGTCGCCGCCCTTGCCCATGTCGGACAGGCCCTCCAGCATCCACGCGCGCAGGCGGGTGGAACGGGTGGCCTCCGTGGCAGCCATGCAGGAACTCCAGACGTGCGGTGATACGAACAGTTCCGGCCATCGGAAGACCGCCGCATCAGCGTAAGCAGGGAGTGATGCCGAGGCCATGGCGAATGGGGCCCGGCGGCGTCAAGACCGCGTTAAGGAGTGCGCCGGACGAGTGGACCGGGCGCCGCGGGAGGGGGAGGAGGGGCGAGGGACGGGTGCCCGCGAGGGGGACGCCGCGCCGTGCCTCTGCCGGTCGCCGACGACGGTGACCGGGAGTCGGCCAGGAGTCGACCGGCAGCCGACCGGGGCGGGGCGGGGCACCGGTCCCGCGAGGGGGACGCCCCGCCGTGCCTTGCCGGTCGCCGGCGGTGACCGCGCGTCGGCCGCCGGGGCGGATCACCAGGCGCCCGACCTAGCGGCTCCCCGGCGGCCTCCCGGCGGCTTCAGCGTGAGGTCCGTGCGCCGTCGACGCCCCCCGGGGGCGTGCCCGGCCGGAGCATCTGGCTCGCGGCCAGCTCGCGGTAGAGGGGACTGCCGGCCAGCAGCTCCTCGTGGCGTCCGCCGTCGGCCGTGTGGCCTTCGTGCAGGAGGACGATGTGGTCGGCGTGCTGCACGGTGGACAGCCGGTGCGCGATGACCAGCAGGGCGCACTCCTGGGCGACGTCCTTCATCACGGAGGTGAGCGCCGATTCGTTGATCGCGTCCAGATGGGACGTGGGCTCGTCCAGCAGGAGCAGCGCGGGGCGGGCGAGCAACGTGCGGGCGATGGCGACGCGCTGGTGTTCACCCGCAGCATCCGGTGGTAGTACGCCTCGGAGCACCAGGCCACGTGGTCGCCCCCGATGCCGGTCGGATGCAGCCGGCTGCCGTGTGCGCACAGGAGGCGGTCCGGTGCCCACCTTCGGCCGTCCGTTCCTCGTCAGACGTATCGTGACCTGCGTCGACACGGAGACCCGTCATTCGGTCCCGGCCGACCCGACGGCCGGCGCCCTGCGGCGCCGCAGGGCGCAGCCACGTCGCAGGCACGTGCGCCGTTTCCCGTGAGAAATCCCCGGGACCCGGGATCGACAAGGTCACCGGACTTCCGCGCACGACGGTCAAAAGCGCTGCGGCATCCGGCAATTCACGGCTTATGTGTTCAGTACCGAACGACAACCGAACATCAGCGCTGTCCGGCGCGGGCACTTCGTAGGGTCCTTACATCGGCGGAGAGGGCGATGCCCCGTCCGCACCGTGACGTGGAGGAGATTTCGGGATGAGCAATGTGGAGATCTCGCTGAAGGAGATCATGACGTCGATCGAAGGCGCTTTAGGGACCGCGCTGGTCGACTACACGAGCGGGATGGCGCTGGGCACGCTCGGGGGTGGGAAGGACCTCGACCTGACCGTCGCGGCGGCGGGCAACACGGATGTGATCCGCGCCAAGACCCGCACCATGGAGCACCTGGGGCTCACGGGCGAGATCGAGGACGTGCTGATCACGCTCGGCAGCCAGTACCACATCATCCAGCCGCTCAAGGGTCGCAGCGGCAACGGCCTGTTCCTCTACCTCGTGCTCGACAAGGGCAAGTCGAACCTCGCCATGGCCCGCCACCAACTCAAGCGCGTCGGACTGGATCTCCACGTATAGCAATGCCGTGATGCGCGCCCTCGCATGCCCATGACTTGAAGACTTCTTCAACTGGGAATATCCAGATGAGGTCAAAGCCATGGGTGTGCGGGGCCGGATCAGCGAGGATTGGCGCAGCACACGGCGCCGGCCCCCGTCGAACCGTCCGTGGTGGCATCTGGGCCGGCGTCGAGAGAAAGCCCAGAGAAGGCGCCAGAGAAAGCCCGTCGAACACGGCAGGGAGCGAGCGATTCTCATGCAGGTCCCCCTCTACCAGGCCAAGGCCGAGTTCTTCCGCATGCTCGGACACCCGGTGCGCATCCGGGTTCTGGAACTGCTGCAGAGCGGCCCACTCGCCGTGCGCGACCTGCTCAGTGAGATCGAGATCGAACCGTCCAGCCTTTCCCAACAACTGGGTGTCCTGCGCCGTTCGGGGATCGTCGTCTCCATCCGGGAGGGCTCCACGGTCAGCTACGCGCTCGCCGGCGGCGACGTGGCCGACCTGCTGCGCGCCGCTCGCCGCATCCTGACCGAATTACTCGCCGGCCAGAGCGAGTTGCTCGCGGAACTCCAGCAGGCGGAGTTCCAGCCGGCCCTCACACCGGGCGGAGCCGACCGGCGCGCGTGACCCGCGGCGAGCCCCGACGCGTAATCCGACGCGAGCCTCGACGCGTGACCCGACGCGAGCCCTGACCGGCCCGACAGGCGCCGACCGGTACGACAGGCCCCGACCGGGCGACACCGCGTCCAGCCGGTCGGTCAGGCGCGGTCCCCGGGATGTGGTGAAGTGGGGATCATGACGACGCGTGACACGATCGTGGTGCCGGAGCTGTACGTCGGCTACCCCGGAGTGGCCTTCGGGGGCTATGTCGCCGGCACCCTGGCGGAGCGGTCCGGGGCGAAGTCGGTACGGGTGGACTTCCGTGGGCCGGTGCCGGTCGAGGTGCCCGTACGGATCGCCGAAACGGCTGACGGGGGCGTCGAGTTGGGCGAGGCCGAACGGCCCCTCGCCGCCGCCCACCCCGCCGAACTGCCGCTCGATGTGCCGGCCGCGCCCTCCTGGGACGAGGCGGCCGCCGCAGCGGAGAGGTTCCGCGCGACACCACCCCCGGGGGTCGTCGACTGCTTCGGCTGCGGCCTGCGTACCGCCGACCGCGGCCTGCGCGTCTACTGCGGACCGGTGCCGGGCCAGGACGTCGTGGCCACCGCCTGGACCCCGTCGCCGGTCTTCGCCGACCCGGACGGCCTGCTCCCGACCCGCCTGGTCTGGGGCGCCCTGGACTGCCCGGGACACTGGGCGGGCCGCTTCCTCGGCACCCTGCGCGCCGGCGCGGTCACCGCCTCCCTCACCGGCACGGTCCTCCGGCCGGTCGCCGCGGGCGAGCCGCACCTGCTGTACGCCTGGCTGCTCTCGGAGTCCGGCCGCAAGCACACGATGGGCGTCGCGCTCACCACACCCGAGGGCGAGCTGTGCGCCACCTCCGAGTCGCTGTGGATCGACCCCCGACCTGCCTCCTGAACCGCGACTCCTCCTGGCGCTACGGCGTGTAGGGGGCGTCGCTGTGGTGCAGTTCCACCATGGAGGCGCCGCTGACCTCGTACACCGCGGTGCGGGTGAGGGTGACGACGGCCGCCGGATCGTCGTCGCCGCGCGTCCGGTAGACGACGGTCACCTGGCGCGGCGGCCCGGCGGACGGGAAGTCGATGGAGACCACCGGGGTGCGGTCGCCCAGTTCGGCGGCGGCCGCGGGGACGGGGGTGCCGCCGTCGTTGCGCCAGGTGACCAGCGTGTAGAACTTGCCCGTTCCACCGGTGGAGATCTTCAGCGCGCCCACGGCGTCGGCCGCGCTGTCCCCGGTGAGGTCACCGATGGCGCACTGGGGTTGCAGCTCGATCACCACACCGTCCGGACCCTCCCAGCGGCCCGCGCTGAGGGAGGCCCCCGCGATGCCGTACCCCTCCAGGCCTCCGCCGTCCAGGGACGCGTTCTGCAACTGCGCGCATGTCAGGGCCTTGGCGCCACCGGCTGCCGTACCACTCGGCTTCGAGGACGGGGTCTTGGTGGGGGTCCCGGGTGTCTTCTTGCTGCCGGGCGTCTTCGTCGCCGTGGGGGTCGCGGACTTCGACCCCTTGCCCGGCTTCCCGCTCCCGCCCGCCTCGCCCGGAGCCAGGTCCTTGGGCCCGCAGGCCACCACCAGCCCCGCGATCAGCCCCGCGGCGGCCATCTGGGACACCCGTCTCGCACAACCCCTGGATCGGTTCACTCGTCACTCTCCGTCGCGCCATGGCCCGGCCCTTCCGTCGGGCACGGTCGGAGACGCGGACGGGTGGTACACGGTTGCACCGAGTTGTCCCTGTTCTGTAACGCGCTCCGCAACGCCCGACCGGGGTGCGTATCGCCGTGGCTGTCACGAATGTCATGACCGTGTACCGGAGCGGGCTCGAGTGGTGCCGGGTGACGCGGGCGCTCCCTACCCTCTGCCCACTGACGACGAGTCACGGGGGAGGCGTTCATGCGTGTGAGAGCGACAGCCAGAGCCAGAGCCAGAGCCAGAGCCGCAGCCGCAGCCGGAACCAGAGCCGCGGCCCAGGCCAGGGCCATGGCCAAGGACGAGGTCGCGGCGGTGCCCGCCCGGCGGGCGACGCTCGCGGCGCTGTGCGGCGCCCTGTTGATGGTGTGCGCGATGGTGCCGTCGGCCCGGGCCGACGGCCATGCCCCGACACCGCCCGAGATCCTCGGTGTTTCCGTCAACGGCGGTCGGCCCCTCGTGCTCGGCCCCGGTCAGTCGGTGACCTTCCAGGCCACGGTCACCGCGAGGGCCGACGTCGGCATCCACCGCCACGGCGTCGAGATCAACCTGTTCGGTCCGGGCGGGCAGACGCTGGACGGCCTCTCGGAGCCCGCGCCTGGTTGCTCGCCCACCGGCGCGACCACCGCGGTGTGCACCGAGTGGTTCCGTATCGACACCGGCAGCGCGCAGGTGACCAACGACTGGGCGGGCAGCTGGCGCGTGTGGGCCCTGGTGGCGAGCAACACCATCGACGAGGATCCCGACAGCAGCATCACCACGCGGAGTTTTCCCGACGCGCTCAAGGTGCAGCGCAGGTCCAAGCTGACCTTCGTCGCCTCTCCCAACCCCGTGGCCGCGGGGCGCGACGTCGGGATGCTCGGCCGGCTCACCGTGGCCGACTGGGAGACGGACGCCTACACGGGCCGTTCCGGTCAGTCCGTCGCCCTCGAGTTCTGCGCCAGCCCCTGCCGGGCGGTCGAGTCCGTACGGTCGCTGACCACCGGCGCCTCCGGGATCACCGGCACGTCCGAACCGGTCACGCGGGACGGTTCGTGGTGGCTGAGGTACCGGGGCACCGACCTGTTCTCCGCCACGTTCTCGCCAGGCGTCGTCGTCGATGTCCTGTAGGCCATGGCCTGCGCCCGCTGCGCGGCCAGGATGCCGCCGAGGACGCCGATGACAAGTACCCGTGAGGACGGCCATCGGGTGGTCGGCGCATGCCATGGAGGCCAGCGAGCTGAAGCGGCCCGCCAGGGTGACGGGGCAGCGACCCGAGCGCCTGCTCGACGCCCTCGTCACCGCCGGGTGCCGGAAGATCCTCCGTTCGGGACCGCACCCTCGAAGGCCATGAGTGCGCCCGCAGCCGTGGCAGGACAATCAGTACGCCGAGGTTGTACACCTGAGTACGAGAACTCATGTTCCCCTGGTCGTCCGCTGGCAGGCTGCGGGGCATGACGAGTGGCAGAGGGACGTTGACGGTCCTGCACCTCCTTCTGGTCTGGGCGACGATGGCGGCCGCGGTGCCGACGCTCGGCGTCGGGATGCTGATGGCGGGGTGGGGCGGGGGCATGGGCGCGGCCGCGACGGCCCTCGTGCTCGGGGTGCCGCTGACGGTGTTGCTGCTGGCCACGGCGGGCCTGCCCGCGCGGACCGTCGTGCCGCTGTGCGACTCCGCGCGGCGACGCCTCGGCTGGGCCGTCCTGGTGTTCGTGCTCGGCACGCTCGGCGTCCTGGCGGGGGTGGCCGCCTACGGTGGGGACGTCGACCTGGGGAGCGCCGGCACCCGGATCGCGCTGACGGGGGTGCCGTACGCCGTGGCCGCCGCGTTCCTCGTGCCGGACCGGTGGGTGCGGCTGGGGGCGGTGGCCGTGCTGGTGCTCGGTGTGGTCTACGGCGGCTTCGTCGGTCCCGCCCAGGCGGAGCGGCGTCGGCACGCCGCCGAGGTCGCGCGGTACCGGGAGCATCGGGAGCTGCTGTACCTGGGCGACGCCCCCGCCGGGATGCGGCTGGCCCGCGCCGTGGTCGAGCCCGCCGCCCTTGGTGTCGAGTACCGCCCCGCCGCCCCGGACGTCAGTGGGTACGTGGGGCTGACGGTCCGCTCGCCGCTCACTCCGTCGGCGACCTGCGCCCAGCTCGTCACCGACGGAGTGACCTGCACCATGGACGCGCGCGGCGACATGCGCGTGATCCGCGAACTCCCCGGCGGGGGCCGCGACATCAGCCTCTTCCGCCGGCACCACGGCGCGGAGGTCGAGGTCTCCAGCCAGTTCCTCGACGAGCCCGGCCTGCGCCGTCTCCTGGACACCCTGCACCCGCTGTCGGACAAGGAACTGGAAAGGATGATGCGCGAGAAGACGATCACCCAGGGCTACTGAGCGGAAGGGCCTGCGCGCACCAGATCGTCTTGCCGTCGCTGCTGTGCCGGGTGCCCCAGCCCTGGGTGAGCTGGGCGACGAGCAGCAGACCCCGGCCGCCCTCGTCGAAGGCGCGCGCCCGGCGCAGATGGGGGGCGGTGTTGCTGCCGTCGGACACCTCGCAGATCAGGGAGGTGTCACGGATCAGCCGCAGCCGGATCGGTGGCTCGCCGTACCTGATGGCGTTGGTGACCAGTTCGCTGACGACCAGTTCGGTGATGAACGCCGCCTCGGCCAGACCCCACGCCTCCACCTGGTCGACGGCCGCCTGCCGGGCCTGCTGCACCTGCGCGAAGTCGGCCTCGACGTCCCAGTCGGCGACATGGTGGGGGTCCAGCGCGTGCGTGCGGGCGAGCAGCAGGGCCGCGTCGTCGGTACGGCGATCGGGCAGGAGCATGGCGTCCATCACCGTGTCGCAGAGGGTCTCCAGTGACGTCGCGGAAGGCCGCAGGACCCGCAGCAGTTCGGCGATCCGCTGGTCGACGTCGCGTTCGCGGCTCTCCACCAGGCCGTCGGTGTACAGGGCGAGCAGACTGCCCTCGGGGAGCTCCACCTCGGTCGCCTCGAAGGGCAGCCCGCCGATGCCGAGCGGCGGCCCCGGCTGCGCCGGTACGGGCATGCTGGTGCCGTCCGGGAAGACGACCAGCGGCAGTGGATGGCCGGCGCTCGCCACCGTGAAACGGCGCGAGACCGGGTCGTAGACGGCGTACAGGCAGGTGGCCCCTGACTCGCCGGTCGGCTGGAAGTGCCCGCCGGGATGGTGGTCGCTGGCGAGGTGCAGGACCAGATCGTCCAGATGGGTGAGCAGCTCGTCCGGCGGCAGGTCCACGTCGGCGAGGGTGCGTACCGCCGTGCGCAGCCGGCCCATGCTGGCCGACGCGTGCAGGCCGTGCCCGACGACATCGCCGACGACCAGGGCGACACGGGCGCCGGACAGCGGAATGACGTCGAACCAGTCACCGCCCACCTCCGACCCTGTCCCGGCGGGCAGATAGCGGGAGGCTACCTCGACCGCCTCCTGGCTCGGCAGCCGCTGCGGCAGCAGACTGCGCTGCAGGGTCAGCGCGGTCGTGCGCTCGCGTGAGTAGCGGCGGGCGTTGTCGATGGCGACGGCCGCCTTCGCGGTCAGCTCCTCGGCGAGGATCAGATCGTCGGCGGTGAACGCCTCGGGCCGGTCCCGGCGGGAGAACACGACGACGCCGAGCAGCGCGCCGCGCGCCCGTAGCGGCACGGTGATCCGGCCGGTCAGTCCGTCCTCGGCGAGCGACTCGTCGATCACCGGGTTGCCCGGCGGCCAGTGGGCCGGGTCGGCGGCGAGCCCCGGCCCGAACGCCCATTCGCCGCCCTGCCCGGACTCCGCGGTCAGCTCTACCGTGGACCTGCCGGTGGCCATGCAGCGGGCGGCGACGGAACCGGCGGCGTGGCTGACCGGCTTGGGCCGCTCGGGGAGGGAGGAGCCGTCGTCCCTCGCGCTGTGCCGGGCGGCGCGGCTGAGCGTGAGGGCCTCGCGGGGGTTGAACGTGGGTGGCGAGGGCGGCTCCTCCCCGCGCAGCACCTCGTCGAAGAGGTCCACGGTGACAAGGTCGACGAACCCCGGCACGGGGGTCCTGGCCAGCTCCTCGGCGGTGCCGATCACGTCGAGTGTCCGGCCGATGCCGCCGCTGGCCTCGTTGAGGATGAGAAGACGCTGCCGGGCCCAGTACTCGGCGCTCATGTCGAATCCCCAGTTGGCGACCGCGCGGACCTTGCCGTCGGCGTCCCGGACGGGCCAGATGCTGGTGGCCCAGGCATTCGCGTAGTCACTGCCGCGCGGGTGGAAGACGGTGATGAGACGCGTGGCCTTGCCCGTACTCGCCACTTCGGCGAGCGCGTCGGTGTAGGGCTTGTCGTCCCGTTCGGGGAACAGAGAACGGTCGAACTCGGGAAACAGCTCGCGGTACTTCTTGCCGAGCACCTGCTCCTCGGTGTGCGCGATCACCCGGCCGGAGGAGGCGTTGATCCACAGGAACCGCAGCTCGGGGTCGTAGACGCCCAGCGCGAAGGGGCACTGCTCGAAGGCCCGGTCGGCGATCACCGGGCGGCGCCCCCAGCGTTGCACGGTCAGGACGTGGCCCAGTGCCCGGTTGTCGGTGCCGCGCAGAGGGTGGGCCGTCAGCACGGCGTCCACCGTGGAACCGTCCCGGTGGCGGAGGGGGACGAACCCCGTGGGGTCGGGGCCGACGCCATAGTCCTCCGGGAAGCCGGGCGGTACGGGATCGGCCAGCAGCTCGGCGACGGGGCGCCCGACGGTGTCCGCCGCCGTCCAGCCCAGCAGCAGTGTGGCTCCCTCGCTCCAGCCGCTCACCACGCCGTCCGCGTCGACCACCACGGCGGCAGTGGGGGCGTCCTGCTTGCCGGCCATCTCCACGCGTCACGCCTCCGTCCGGACAGCCGCGCCCGCCAGGGCCGGTTGTGCCGGCCCTTGTCTCCACACTAGATCCGCTCACGCTCCCCGGCGCTTCGACAGGATCCGTCGCGGACCGCGAGGGGTGGCTTCCGGGGCACCGACGAGCACGAGGCGCATGGCGGGCAGCGCCGCGGTGCGAGGCGGGCCAGGGCCTGCACACTGGTCACCCGTACGGCGTACGTGGATACCGCATCGTGGCGGAGAACTGCGGCGACCGGCGCCCACGCCCCCGGTCTCGACGCCGCGCAGGTCGCCGGAGAACGCCCTCCCGCGCGGTCCGAGAGGAGACCGGAGAAGTCAGGGCGTGCCAAGCACCCTCTGAGAGAGGCGAGTTGGAGAAGAGGAGGGATCGCAACCGATCACCTGGCGACCAAAGTCGGTCGTAGAATGCCTTCTTGTCACCCGCATGCCACCGACGCCGCGAAGCGGTCCGGTCCGTGCGGTTGGAAACGGGGGGATTTGGTGGGGGAACGAGCCGTGCCGGCAGGCATGTTGCGGTTCATCGCGCTGCGGGCCTGGGTGCATCGCGCGCTTCTCGGCGCCGTACTGCTGACCGTGTTGTTGACGACGGCCGTCCTGGCCGCGCTCACCGCCTACGCGAGTGCCATCGGCGACGCGGCGCTGCGCCGGTCACTCGCCGAGGAGCGCACCGCCGCCGAGGCCGCCCTGGTGATCAAGGCCAACGTGTCGGCCGACCAGAGGCAGGCGGCCGACGACGCCGTGCGGGCCGACTCCCGCACCATCTTCGCCGGACTGCCCGTCAAGGTGCGCACCCTGCTGCGATCCGGCCCCTACGCTTTGCCGCCCACCCTGCGGCCGGCCTCCGAACGGGGCGGCAACCCGGACCTCACCCACTTCGCGGCCCTGGACCGCACCCAGGTGCGGGCCGTCGCCGGACGGCTCCCCCGGGAGGGAGCGACCTCGGGGCCCCTGGAGGTCGCCCTCCCGCAGAGCGCCGCCCGACAGCTTCGGGTCGAGCCCGGCGACCGGCTGACCGTCACCGACCAGCTGGACGGCCCGGCCGTGCGTGTACTCGTCACCGGCGTGTACCGGCCGGTCGACGCCGGGGCACCGTACTGGCAGCTGGACGACTTGGGCGGCCGGGGCGTGAAGGCGTCGAGCTTCACGACCTACGGCCCCCTCCTCACCGCCACCGGCGTGCCGACGTCCGGCAGGGTGAGCGTCGGCGCGTCGGGCTGGCTGGTGGCGGCCGACTACTCCTCGCTGACCACGGAGAGGATCGGCGCGCTGCGCGAGGGCGTCCGCTCGGGGAGCGCGGAGCTGCGCAAGCGGCCCGCGCTCAGCGGCGCCACCACGGCGGCGACCGCCCTGCCCGAGGTACTGGACCGCGTCGAACGCTCCCTGCTCGTCACCCGCTCCAGCATGCTCATCGTCGCCGCCCAGCTCGGACTGCTCGCGGCCTGCGCCCTGCTGCTCGTCGCGGGACTGCTCAGCTCCGAACGCATGGCCGAGACCCGGTTGCTGCGAGCACGCGGCGCCACCCGGGCCCGCCTGGCGGGCCTCGCCGCGTTGGAGGCCGTGCTGATCTCCGTACCGGCGGTGGTGACGGCGCCGCTGCTGTCGGGACCGCTGACGCGGCTGCTGGCCGCGCAGGGCGCGCTCGGCAGGACCGGCGTGCGCGTCGACCTGCCGGCCGCCGGCCGGCCCGAGGTGTG
>NZ_JAMGBG010000004.1 GCF_023516595.1 Streptomyces neyagawaensis
AGCGTCCTGTCGGGTCGGGTGGCGTTTTCGTTGGGGCTTGAGGGTCCTGCGGTGACGGTGGATACGGCGTGTTCGTCGTCGTTGGTGGCGGTGCATCTGGCGGTGTCGGCGTTGCGGGCGGGGGAGTGTTCGCTGGCGTTGGCGGGTGGGGTGACGGTGATGTCGTCGCCGGGGACGTTTGTGGAGTTTTCGCGGCAGCGGGGTCTGTCGGTGGATGGGCGGTGTCGGTCGTTCGCGGCGTCTGCCGGTGGGACGGGGTGGGCCGAGGGGGTCGGTCTGCTGGTGTTGGAGCGGTTGTCGGATGCGCGGCGCCATGGGCATCGGGTGTTGGCGGTGGTGCGGGGGAGTGCTGTCAATCAGGACGGTGCGAGCAATGGGTTGACGGCGCCGAGTGGTCGGGCGCAGGAGCGGGTGATCCGTGCGGCGTTGTCGTCGGCGGGTGTGACCGCTGCCGAGGTGGATGTGGTGGAGGCGCATGGCACGGGGACGCGGTTGGGTGATCCGATCGAGGCGCAGGCGTTGCTTGCGACGTATGGGCGGGAGCGGCCAGCCGAACGGCCGCTCTGGCTGGGGTCGTTGAAGTCGAACATCGGGCATGC
>NZ_JAMGBG010000040.1 GCF_023516595.1 Streptomyces neyagawaensis
GGCGCGCTCGGCAGGACCGGCGTGCGCGTCGACCTGCCGGCCGCCGGCCGGCCCGAGGTGTGGGTGGTCTCCGCGAGCGTGGCCGCGCTGTGCGCGCTCGCGGTGGCCGTCCCCGCGTGGCGGGCGTCCCTCGCCACGGCACGCGCCACCGCCCTGCCCGCACCGCTGCGCGCCGGCGCGGACCTCGGACTGGTCGCCGTGGCCGGTGTCGCCTTCTGGATGCTCTCCGGCCGGGACTCCGGCGCCGTCACCGCCGACCGCGAGGGCGTCCTCGACGTCGACCCGCTGCTGGTCGTGGCGCCCGCCCTGGTGCTCCTGGCCGGAACGGTCCTGGTACTGCGGTTGCTGCCTCTCCTGGCGCGGATCGGTGAACGGCTGCTGACCCGCGGGCGCGGCCTGACCGCCGCCATGGTCGGCTGGCAGTTCAGCCGCCGGCCCATGCGCGGGGCGGGCCCTGTGCTGCTCCTGGTCATCTCCGTGGCGCTCGGTGTCATGGCGATCGGGCAGGGCGCGTCCTGGCACCGTTCCCAGGCCGACCAGGCCGACTTCCGCGTGGGCGCCGACGTACGCGTCCTGGTCTCCGGCGGCGACGGTCTCGGCCGTACGGACGTCTACACGGACCTCCCGCACGTCGACGGGATCGTCCCCGCGGCCCGTGGCACGGTGGCTCTCTCCGGCAGCCGTACCGCGACCGTGGTCGCTCTGGACACGGCCCGGGCGTCCGGGGTTGTGCGGGCGCGGCGGGACCTGTCGGACGGCCCGCTGCTCGCCGGGCTCGCCCCGCGCGGAGCGCCGCCCGCCGGCGTGGAGATCCCCGAGGGCACGACCCGGCTCACACTGACCGCCACCCTCCACAGCACCCCGCGTGGGCAGGGCGCGGACGTCACCCTCACGCTGCTGGACCGCCACGGCACCTCCTACGAGATACCGTCCGGCCGTCTCCCCGCCGACGGCCGCCCCCACCAGCTGATCCCCGAACTGAACGGCGCCCGCGGCCCGTTGACGCTGTCCGGACTCGAACTGACCACACCGCAGCCGTTCAACCGCCCCCACCGGCACCGCCTGGTCCTCGACACGCTGACCGCGGCGGGCGACGGCGGCGACGAACAGAAGTTGACCCTGCCCACGAAGTGGACGACCGCGATCGAGGCCGACACGCCCTCCGTCCCCGACGACGACGCCCTCGCTTCGCACCCTCGGATCACCTCCACGGCGCCCGTCACCATGACGTACAGCACCGGATACCAGCCGCCGGACATATCACCGCCCGCCCCGCCGCTGGAGGTCCGGCTGAAGGTCACCCAGCCCGCCGAGCCCGAGATCGTCGCGGTCGCCACCGACCGTTACCTCACCGCCTCCGGTACCCGCGAGGGCCAGCGCCTGGAGGTCTCCTTCGAAGGCCACTCCGTGCCCGTACGCGTCGTCCGCACCGCGAGCGCCCTGCCCACGACGGAGACCACCGCGCTGGACGGCGGGGCTCTGATGGTCGATCTCCGCGCCGTCAACCAGGTACTGCAGGCCCGCCACGGAACCAGCCTGAAGCCCACCGAATGGTGGCTGCGCACGAGCGCCCCCGCTGCCACGGCGGCCGCCCTACGGGCCCTGCCCGACATCGGCCCGGAGCAGGTCATGGTGCGCGACGAGACGGCGTCGGAGCTGAGCGACGACCCGTTCGGGGCGGCCCCGGAAGCCGCGCTCGTCGCGGCGGCCGCCGTGACGGTCCTCTTCGCCTCGCTCGGCTTCGCGGTGAGCGCGGCGGGCGCGATCCGCGCCAGGGACGGCGAGTTCGCCGTGCTGCGCGCCCTCGGGACACGGCGGCGCCGGCTCGCCCGGCTGGTCGCCGCGGAGCACGGCGTGCTGGTGGCCCTGGCGCTGCTGGTCGGCACGGCCCTGGGCGCCGTGCTGACGTACGCGCTGGTGCCCCTCGTCGTCCTGACCGGGCAGGCCACCCGGCCACTCCCACCGGTGCTCGTCGAACTCCCGCTCCTGCGGCTCGCCGCGCTGCTGGCGGCACTCGCGGCGGGCCCCACCCTGGTGACGGTGGCCCTCGCGCTCCGGCGGGCGAAACCCGTGACGACGACTCTCAGGGACGAGGTGACGCAGTGAGCGCGCCACCGGTGCCCCCGCAGGGCAAAGGGACGGGGGCGGCGCCGCCGCACGCGGGGGCCGGGTTGCGGACACGGCTGAGGGCCTTCGCCGGCACCTCCGTGGCCCTCGCGCTGCTGGTGGCCGTGACGGCCGCGCTCGCCGCCGCGTACCCGCGTGCCGTCGACCGGTACGGGGACGCGGGGCTGCGCCGGGCCATCGAGCAGGCCCGCCCCGACCGGACGAGTGTGCAGATCCAGGCAGCGCCGCCCTGGATGGCCTCGCTCCAGCAGATGGAGTCCCTCCTGCGCGTCGGTCCGCTGGCCAAGGCCCGTGCCGAGGCGCTGGCCGCGGCGGAGGCGCCGCTCGTTCCCGACCGCGCGCAGTCGGCGTACGGCGTCCGCACGACCGTCCCCCTGGAGACGTCCGAACCCTGGCTGGCCCAGCCCGCCGGGCTGCCCGCCCAGGTGGTGCTCGCCGCCCAGCAGGACCTCGCCTCCCACTCCCGCCTCTCCGCGGGCCGGCTGCCCCGCACCACGGGCGAACCGGTGACCGCGACGACCGAGAGCGTCGAGGCCGCCGTCACCGCGGACACCGCCCGCACCCTCCACATCAAGGTCGGCTCCGTGATCCGCGTACCGGGCTCTGGACGCGGCCCGCTCGCCGTCCGGATCACCGGGATCGTCGTCCCCCGCAGCCCCGACGGCGCCTACTGGTCGGCACTGCCGGTGCTGCGCACCCCCGCACTGAGCCGTGTGCCCGGCAGCCAGCTCGCCGAGGTCTACTGGCTCGGCGGCCTGCTCCTCGCCCCCGACGCCGGCCCGGCCCTCCTGGGCACACCCGGCCGCCCGGAACGGTACTGGAACGTGGCCCCCGACCTCGCCACCCTGCGCGGCCACGATCTCGACCGGCTGGCGTCCTCCGTCGCCGCCCTCGAGTCGGGCCCGGGAGTGCAGCGCCTGCGGGCGGCTGTCGACGACGAGCTGGAGGCCCAGACGAATCTCGACGAGGTCCTCGCCGACCACGCCCGACTGCGCTCCGGGATCGAGCCGCTGCTCGTCATCGCCGCCGTCGGGACCGGTAGCCTCGCCGTCATCGTCCTGGCCATGGCCGGCGGAGTCGCGGCCGATCGCCGCCGCGCCGAACTGGCCCTGCTGCGGGCCCGCGGCGCCTCCCTGCCCGGCCTCGCCGCCCGGCTGCTGGCCGAGACGGCGGCGGTGGCGGTGCCGGCCGGCGCCCTCGGACTCACGGCCGCACTGCTCCTCCTGCCCGGCGCCCGCACCGCGCCCGCCGTCACCGCCGCACTCGCCGTCACCCTGTTCGCCTGCCTCGCGCTGCCCCTGCGGGCCGTGGCGGCGCACCGTACGGTGCGGATGCACGACGGCCGGGAGGACCTCACGGCGAACGGGCCGTCCCGGCGACGCACGGTCGTGGAAGCGACGGTGCTGGTGATCGCGGCGGGCGCGGTCGCCGCCCTGCGCCGCCAGGGATCCGGCGGCACCGGCCTGGTGGCCGCCGCCCCCCTGCTCACCGGCGTGGTCGCGGCTCTGCTGCTGGCCCGTCTGCACCCCCTGCCGCTGCGCGCGCTCAGCAAGGCCGCCGCACGCCTGCGCGGCCTGGTGATCCCGCTGTCGCTGGCCCAGGTGGCCCGCACGCCCGGCTTCGCCGTGCTGCCGCTGCTCGCCCTGCTCAGCGCCCTGACCACGGCCGCGTTCGGCGGCTCCGTCCTGGCGGGGGTCACGGCGGCCCGCGACCAGGCCGCGCTCCTCGATGTCGGCGCCGACGGCCGCGTCGAGACCACCACCGGGCGACTCCCGAAGGCCCTGCCCGACCGCGTGCGCGGGCTGCCCGGCGTACGGGACGTGACGGCGGCGAGCGTCACCCGCGAGGCGAAACCGCAGCAGAACGGCCAGCCCGTCCCGCTGGCCGGCGTGGACCCCGCCGCCTACGCGCGCCTGTCGCACCGCACGGGACTGGGGTCGTTCGACGCGGCGAGCCTCCGAGGCGGGGGCGAGGGACAGAGCCGGAACGGGAGCGAGGACACCGGTGCGGGGGACGGCGCCGACCGGCCGCTGCCCGCGCTGGCCTCCCCCCATGTGGCGGAGGAGTACGGCACCGACCCCTACGTCGTCCTGCTCCCGGACGGCACCTCCGTCACCGTCCAGGTCGTCCTCGTCCGGGCACACACCCCGGCCGTGATCGGCGACGACTTCCTGATCGTGGACCGTGCCGGCCTTCCCCGCGCCGCGGCGCACGCGACGACCCTGCTGCTGACCGGTGACTCCCTCAACGGGCGGGCGCTGCGTTCGGCGGCGGACGGCACGGGCGCGTCCGTCCGGCTGCGCGCGGAGGAACGCGCGCGGCACGTCGACTCACCGCTGCAGTCCGGCGCGGAACGCCTCTACGTCGTCGCGGTCGCCGCGGGTGCCGGGTACGCGGTCCTCGCCCTCCTGCTGACCGTGCTGCGCACCGCGCCCGAACGCCGCGCCCTGCTCGCCCGGTTGCGCACGATGGGCATGAGCCGCTCCCAGGGCCGACGGCTGCTGATCCTCATGGCGCTCCCGCAGGCTTTCCTGGCCGCGGCGGGCGGCGTGTTGACCGGCTGGGCCGGCATCCACCTGCTGTCACCCGGCATCGACCTCGCCACCATCGCCCTGGCCTCCCCGTCCGGCCTCGAAGGGGCCGCGCTGCGCACGGATCCGCTGTCGCTGGCGGTTCCGGCGCTGACCGTGCTGCTGCTGGCCGTCGGCGTGCCGGCCGCCCAGGCCTGGTGGACCGGCCGACGCGGCTCGGTGAGCGAACTGAGGCTGGGTGACCACTAGACAGTGAGCCCTCCTTCGAACGCAGCCAGACCCTGCCATCCGGATCACGCCGGTCCCTGTCCCGGTGTCATCCGAACGGCGGCTGTCCGCCCCCTCCGGTACCGGCCCGTGTCCTTCCGTCCGCCCAGGAGCAGCCGATGACCACCACTCCCACCTTCCACGAGCTCGCCGACCGCGCCCTCGCCGCGCGCAACGCCGCCGCCTACGGTCACGACGCCCTGATCACCTGCGACCGGGTCGTACGGATCTTCTCCGCCGACGGCGTGGAGGTCCAGGCACTGCAGGGCCTCGACCTCCTCGTGCGGAAGGGAGAGCTCATGGCGCTGGTCGGCGCCTCCGGCAGCGGCAAGTCGACCCTCATGAACATCCTGGCCGGACTGGACAAGCCCACCGCCGGCGCGGCCCGCGTCGCCGACCACGACCTGGTCACCATGTCCGCGAAGGAACGCCTCGCGTACCGTCGCACGACCGTCGGCTTCGTCTGGCAGCAGACCTCCCGCAACCTCCTGCCCTACCTCACCGCCGCGCAGAACATCGCCCTGCCCCTGCAGCTCGCGGGCACCCGAGGCGGGCGCCGCGCCCGGGCCGACCGCGCCAAGGAACTCCTCGACCTGCTCGACGTCGCCGAGTGCGGCGACCGCCGACCGCACCAGATGTCCGGCGGCCAGCAGCAGCGCGTCGCCCTCGCGGTCGCCCTCGCCAACGACCCCGCGGTCCTGCTCGCCGACGAGCCGACCGGTGAACTCGACTCCCACACCGCCGAACAGGTCTTCGCCGCGTTCCGTACCGCCAACGAGGAACTGGGGACCACGATCGTCATCGTCACCCACGACCAGTCCGTCGCCAGTGAGGTCCGCCGGACGGTTGCCATCAGGGACGGCCGCACCTCGACGGAGGTCCTCCGTCACAGCGAGGTCGACTCCGCCACCGGCCAGGAGAACGTGGTCGCCCGCGAGTACGCCATGCTCGACCGGGCCGGCCGCCTCCAGCTCCCCGCCGAGTACACCCGCGCCCTCGGGATGCGCGACCGGGTCGCCCTGGAACTGGAGCCCGACCACATCGCGGTCCGCCCGGACGACACACGGAACGACGACGCCCAGGCGTGAGAACGACAGGCCCTAGCTGTACTCGGTCATGACTTTGGTGACAGGCGGCTGATCGGGGGCTGGCCTGCGAGCGCGGTGTGTCGGCGTCGAGTGTTGTAGAAGGTCAGCCACGGCGCCAGCGCGTGGTCGCGTTCGGTGTTGCTGGTGAACACCTGGCGGTAGGCCCATTCGGTTTGCAGGGTGCGGTTGAAGCGTTCG